>PLJC01000035.1 GCA_003139545.1 Actinomycetota bacterium | reverse complement strand
CAGTCGATCGGCGAGCCGGGCACGCAGCTCACGATGCGGACGTTCCACACCGGCGGTGTCGCCGGCGCGGACATCACGCACGGCCTCCCGCGCGTCGTGGAGATCTTCGAGGCGCGGAACCCGAAGGGCGCCGCCCAGCTCGCGGAGATCGACGGCACGATTGCGATCGAGGAGACGGAGCGGCAGGTGAAGCTCACCATCCTCGCCGACAGCGGCAAGGAGGAGGACGAGCGCTCGTACACCGTCCCGCGCCGCACGCGGCTGCTCGTCACGCACGGCGAGAAGGTCGAGGCCGGTGACGCGCTGCACGAGGGCTCGATCAGCCCGGCCGATCTGCTGCGCCTGAAGGGCTACACGGCGATCGAGCTGTATCTCGTCGACCAGGTGCAGAAGGTCTACAAGTCGCAGGGCGTCGACATCCACGACAAGCACATCGAGCTGATCGTCCGGCAGATGCTGAAGAAGGTGCGCATCGAGAACAACGGCGCCACCGACCTTCTTCCGGGCCAGCTCGTGGACAAGCTCGTGCTCGACCGTGAGAACGCGCGCGTCAAGAAGGAGAAGAAGGAACAGGCGACGTCCGAGCCGCTGATCCTCGGGATCACGAAGGCATCGCTCGCGACCGAGTCCTTCCTCTCGGCGGCCTCCTTCCAGGAGACGACCAAGGTGCTGACCGACGCCTCGATCGAGGGCAAGGTCGACCGCCTGCTCGGCCTGAAGGAGAACGTCATCATCGGCAAGCTGATCCCGGCCGCGACCGGCCTGAGGCGGTACCGCACGATCGAGATCGGCCCCTCGTCGGCCGTGCCGGTCAGCGCGTACACACGGCCGCAGACGGAAGAGCAGCTGCTCGCGGCGCTCGAGGAGATCGGCTCCGACGGCGGCGACAGCCTCGCCGACCTCGGCCTCGACTTCGGCGGCGAGCCCGGCGGCAACGGCGGCCCGTCCCACGAGGAGATCGAGGCGACGGAGGTCCCCGAGGTCGATACACCGTTGGACTCGGAGGGCTAAAGCAGCAGGTACCTGGTTCCGCCGAAAGGCGGTACCAGGTACCGGTCTCTTTTCGCCGCCGGTCGGCAGCCGGGGCAAGTAAATGAAGCGTAAGACGGGCCGCCTCCGGGCGGCCCGTCTGGTATCAAGGGTCGGGGTCGTGAAGAAGGCGTTCGTCTCACTCGTGCTCGTCCTCGCGTGGCCATCTCTGGCGCGCGCCTCTACGCCTGCGCCGTACGCAGGCCAGTGCGGCATCCCCGCGACACAGCCGGTCTGGGCGGAGTTCGGGTGGCAGACCACCCAGTTCAACGCGATCCTCGGCAAGCCCGGAATCGTCGTCGGCGTGTCGAGCGGCACGTATCCGGCGCAGATGCGGACCGCCGGCGCGGCGACGGTGTACTTCGACCTCAATCTGAAGAACCGCGTGGGGACGACGACGGCGCCTGCGAATCCGTCACTCATCCCCGGTCGCGTGAAGACGTTCTTCGCGTTCGCGCAGCAGCAGACCGGATGCGCGACGCCCGTGATCGTGCTCAACGAGCTCTCGGGGCCGGGGCTCGTCACGCCGTGGTCGGACAACAACGCGCAATATCGGGCGGACATCCTCGCGTTCGTGCAGGGGCTGGCCGGGCTCGGCGCGCACCCTGTGCTGCTCCTTCCGTCGAAGCCGTACACCGGCGGCGACGCCGGCGTGTGGTGGCAGCAGGCGGCGCAGTCGGCCGAGCTCGTGCGCGAGATCTACGTGCCTGCTCCGTCGACGTGGAAGCTCGGGCCGGTGCTCGGGAACCGGACGCTGCGCATGGACTACCGACAGGCCGTGTTGGACTTCACCTCCATCGGCATCCCCGCGAACCGCGTCGGGCTGATGATGAGCTTCGCGACGACGCCCGGATTCGGTGGGCGAAACAATCTGCAGCCGGCGTCGGCGTGGTACCAGGTGGCGAAGTGGCAGTCGCTCGCCGCGCAGCAAGTCGCGGCCGAGACCGGGATTGCGTCGGTGTGGTCGTGGGGGTGGGGCGAGTGGAACGCCGCCGAGCAGGATCCGGACAAGCCGTTCGCGCTGTGCGCGTGGCTGTGGGCGCGGTCGGCGGCGCTCTGTGACGCGCCGAAAGCGATCCAGGGATTCGACGCGTCGCGGATCGAAGGCCAGCTCAGCGTCCTCGGCGCGGGCGCGCAGTGCCTCGTCGGCAAGCAGATGCTCTCGACCGCGGCGATCGACCAGCTCGCACAGGTGACCGGCGATCGCGAGACCGCGTACAGCGCACTGTACGAGCGGCTCATCGAGAGCGCGGCGCAGCCGGTCGCGACCGCCGACGTGCTTGCGGCGGAACGCGCGGTCATCCGTCAGGAGTTTCGCGGCAGTCGCGCGCTGTACGTCGCGGCGTTGTCGCGTGCGCATGCGACCGTGCCGGAGGCGCGAGCGATTCTCGCCGACCAACTCCGTCGCGCGCGGGTCGAGCCGTTGCTGCCGGCTGCGTCTCCGTCCGCTGCCGACGTGACCACGTTCTACACGTCCTATCCCGACCTGGAAGTGCGCCTCGTGCAGGCGAAACCGTCGCCACCGTGGCTCGGACGCCAGGCGAAGGGGCTCGCGCTGCAGGACGTCGCACCCGACCGGCTGTTCGCGCTCGCGACAGGGAAGTCGGAGTCGCTCCTGACGAGCACCGGCACGTTCTCGGTCAAGGCGCTGCAGGACGCGTCGCCGCTCGGCGCGGTGCCGCTCGGCCGCGCGCGCCCGGCGATCGCAGCGGCGCTGCGAACGTTCGCGCAGGGCGTCGCGTTCGAGAAGTGGACGGTCGGCAAGCAGCGTGCGGCGCTCACGACGGCGACGTGCGCGAAGGACGACCTGCCGCAACCGGCAGCGGTCGATCTCGTGCAGTACCTGCCGTTCCTCCGTCTCGGATGAAAGTGCTGCGCACTTTCATCCGCTAAAGGTTCCCGCTTCGCGGAGCGCTCGGGGGCGAAGCCCGCGAGCTCTTATGAGTGTCGGCGAAGCGTGGTTCTGCGCGTCGAGGGTTCACGCGCTGGAACCCAGACCCGACACCACAGGCCGGAGCGTAAGACAGGCGAAGCCGGCTTACGCGCCGGCCGAACTGACGCGGGCGGGGATGCGCGAAGCGCACCACCGTCAGCGCGCCACGACGCTCCGCTCAGGTCACACAAGAGGACGCGGGCTTTGCCCGCGTCCGCTCCGCGGAGCCGCAACCTGATCCAGCTTGAAGTGCGCAGCACTTCAAGCTGAAGCGGCCATGGACCGGCCTTTGCCGGCTTGCTTGGCCGCGTACAGCGCGCGGTCGCCTCGCTCGAAGAGCGAGACGGAGTCGTCCTCGGGAGTCAACTCGGCGAGGCCGGCGGAAAGATGGAGACGTCCGGCTTGACCGAACGCGCGCGTCGACATCACCGTCTGGATGCGCTGGAAGAGCTGCTCGGCGTCCTCGAGCGACGACTCCGGCATGATCACCGCGAACTCGTCGCCGCCGACGCGGCACGGGACGTCTGCGGTGCGGACGACTTCGCGCATCCGCGCGGCCGCCTCGGCGAGGACGGCGTCGCCGGCGAGATGGCCGATGCGGTCGTTCACTTCCTTGAAGTCGTCGAGGTCGAACACGATGAGCGCGAGCTTGCGCGCGTAGCGGTGCGCGCGCACGGTCTCGCGGGCGAGCGTCTCATGGAAGTAGCGCCGGTTGTGCAACTCCGTCAGCGCGTCGAGGTCGGCGAGCTGACGGGCTTCCCGGAATCGGCGCGCGTTCTCGATCGCCGGGGCCGTGCGGAGCGCGATCTCCTCCAGCCGCAGCAACTCCTCGTCACCGAACCGGTGCCCGGAAGCCCTCGTCAGAACGAGCAGCGTCCCGAGCGGGCCGCTCTCGTCGGCGAGGGGCAGCGCCAGGCCGCCGCGCAGCGCCTCGTCGCCGCTGCCCTCGGCGTAGCGGTATGTGAGCTCGACCGCCCGCAGGTCGCGGTGGCCCGGCGGCACCGCCGCCGACTGCCGCGCGGCTTCTTCGTCGGCGAGCCCGTACGCCGCGATGATCGGGGCGTTCTCGCCCTCGACGCGAATGAGCGCCGCGTCTACACCCGGCACGGCCATGATCGCCTCGAGCGCGCGCGTCAGCACCTCGTCCAGCTCGATCGTCCCGGTGATGTCGCCCAGGAGCCGGCTCCGACGGCCCTCCTCCTCGGCCCGCTCGACCGCTCCGCCGAGGTCGGCCGCGAGTGCGTCCAGCCGCCGCTCGACCTCCGCTACCCGCCCCCCGGACCGGCGCAGCAGGCCCAGAAGCAGCCCGACGAGCAGGATCAGAACGGCGCCGAGCGCCGCAATCGCCGCAATCAAGAGGTGGCTCACGGAGGCGGGGAGACTCTGTCACCGGCGCCGGACGCGCGCCAGCCCCTGAAAGCGGCATCTTTCGCGCGTTTGACGGTATCGACGCGCCTTCGCTACCATTCCGCGAGCCGGTTGGCAGGGGCCTCCGCCCCAAGCCGACCGTCTCTTTGTGTGAAGGGACTAGACGAAGGACTCATGCCGACTGTCAATCAACTCGTGCGCAAGGGCCGCAAAGCCGCCAAGGCGAAGACAAAGGCGCCTGCGCTGGCCGGCTCCCCGCAGAAGCGGGGCGTCTGCACGCGCGTGTATACGACCACCCCGCGCAAGCCGAACTCGGCGCTGCGGAAGGTCGCTCGCGTCAGGCTGACGAACGGCATGGAAGTCGGGGCCTACATCCCCGGCGAGGGCCACAACCTCCAGGAGCACTCGGTCGTGCTCATCCGCGGCGGGCGCACCGCTGACCTGCCGGGATTCCGGTACAAGATCATCCGCGCCGCGCTCGACACCTCCGGCGTGGCCGATCGCAAGCAGGCCCGCTCCCGCTACGGCGCCAAGCGAGGCAGCTGATGCCTCGCCGTGGTGAGACTCAGGTCCGTTCGGTCACACCGGACTCCGTCTACGGGTCGCCGCTCGTCACGCAGGTGATCAACAAGGTGATGCTCGACGGCAAGAAGTCGGTCGCCGAGGACATCGTCTACACCGCGCTCGAGAACGTGGGCACGAAGACCGGCCGCCCGCCCGTCGAGGTGCTCGAGCAGGCGGTCAAGACGGTCACCCCGGTGCTCGAGGTCAAGGGCCGCCGCGTCGGTGGCGCCAACTACCAGGTGCCGGTCGAGGTCCCGCAGCGCAGAGCCCGCACGCTCGCCGTGCGCTGGCTCGTCACCTTCGCGCGCGACCGGCGCGAGAAGGGCATGAGCGACAAGCTCGCCAACGAGATTCTGGACGCGCTCAACCAGCAGGGCGGCGCGTTCAAGCGAAAGGACGACGTCTACCGGATGGCGCAGGCCAACAAGGCCTTCGCGCACTACCGCTGGTAGGCGGCAGAAAGGACGATTTGAGCACCAAGGTTGCAGAGACGAACGTCGCGCTGGATCGCGTCCGGAACATCGGGATCATGGCCCACATCGATGCGGGCAAGACCACGACGACCGAGCGGATCCTCTACTACACCGGCCGCACCCACAAAATGGGTGAGGTCCACGAGGGCGCCGCGACGATGGACTGGATGGCCCAGGAGCAGGAGCGGGGCATCACCATCACGTCCGCGGCGACGACTGCGTTCTGGCGCGAGCATCGCATCAACATCATCGATACGCCCGGGCACGTGGACTTTACCGTCGAGGTGGAGCGGAGCCTGCGCGTCCTCGACGGCGCCATCGCCGTTTTCGACTCCGTCGCCGGCGTCCAGCCGCAGTCCGAGACCGTCTGGCGGCAGGCCGACAAGTACAAGGTCCCGCGGATCGCGTTCATCAACAAGATGGACCGCACCGGCGCGAACTTCTTCGCAGCCGTGCAGTCCATGAAGGACCGCCTCGGCGCCAACCCGGTGCCGGTGCAGATCCCGATCGGCCAGGAGGACCAGTTCACCGGCGTCATCGATCTCGTCGAGATGCAGGCGATCGTCTACAAGGACGAGCTCGGCCAGGAGTTCGACGTCACGGACGTTCCAGAGGGCCTGCGCGAGCAGGCGCAGGAGTACCACCACCAGCTCATTGACGCGATCTCGCACTTCGACGACGAGGTGCTCGAGGCGTACATCGACGACGAGTCGTCGGTGACGGCGGACATGATCCGCCGCGCCGTCCGCGCGGCGACGCTCGCCGACGAGGTCACGCCGGTGCTGCTCGGCTCCGCCTTCAAGAACAAGGGCATCCAGCCCCTGCTCGACGCCGTCATCGACTATCTGCCGAGCCCGCTCGACGTCCCGCCCATGATCGGGATCGACCCGAAGACGGGCGCCGAGGTGGAGCGCGCGGCGTCGCACGAGGAGCCGTTCTCCGCCCTCGCGTTCAAGGTCATGTCCGATCCGTACGTCGGCAAGCTGACGTACTTCCGCGTCTACTCCGGCCGCATCAAGTCCGGCGACCGCGTCCTGAACACGACCAACGGCAAGACGGAGCGGATCAGCCGCATCCTCCAGATGCACGCGAACCACCGCGAGGAGCGCGACGAGATCAACGCGGGCGAGATCGCCGCCGGCGTCGGCCTGAAGTTCACGACGACGGGCGACACGCTCTCCGCCGACAACGCGCCGATCGTCCTGGAGTCGATGAGCTTCCCCGACCCGGTCATCTCGGTCGCGGTGGAGCCGAAGTCGAAGGCCGACCAGGACAAGCTCGGCGCGGGCCTCCAGCGCCTTGCCGAGGAGGACCCGACCTTCCGCGTCACGACCGACGAGGAGACCGGGCAGACGCTCATCTCCGGGATGGGCGAGCTCCACCTCGAGATCATCGTCGACCGCCTGAAGCGCGAGTTCAACGTCGACGCCAACGTCGGCCGCCCGCAGGTCGCGTACCGCGAAACGGTGTCGAAGCCGGCGGAGAAGGTCCGGGGCAAGTTCGTCCGGCAGACGGGCGGCTCCGGCCAGTACGGGGACGTGGTCATCAACCTGTACCCGCAGCAGCCGGGCGACGGCTACGAGTTCTCCGACAAGATCGTCGGCGGCAAGATTCCGAAGGAGTACATCCCGGCCGTCGACGCGGGCATCCGCGAGGCGATGGACTCGGGCATCCTCGCGGGCTACCCGGTGGTCGACGTCAAGGTCGAGCTCATCGACGGGTCGTACCACGAGGTCGACTCGAGCGAGCGCGCGTTCAAGATCGCGGGCTCGATAGCCTTCAAGGACGCGCTGAAGCGTGCGAAGCCGAAGCTGCTCGAGCCCGTCATGCTCGTCGAGGTGACGACGCCCGAGGACTACCTCGGCGACGTCATGGGCAACCTCAACGGCCGGCGTGGCCGTGTCGAGGGAATGGAGCCCGTCGGCAACGCACAGGTGATCCGGGCGATCGTCCCGCTCGCCGAGATGTTCGGCTACGCAACAGACATTCGTTCAATGAGTCAGGGTCGAGCGACGTTCCACATGGAGTTCGACCACTACGAGGAAGTCCCCCAGTCGATCGCGAGCGAGCTCGTCGACTCCGGGGCCAACTAGGCAACAAGGAGATCAGGAGCCACTCATGGCAAAGCAGAAGTTCGAGCGCACCAAGCCGCACGTCAACGTCGGCACCATCGGTCACATCGACCATGGCAAGACGACGCTGACCGCCGCCATCACCAAGGTTCTCGCCGAGAGCGGGACAGGCACGGCCGCGACCAGCTTCGACGACATCGACAAGGCGCCGGAGGAGCGGCAGCGCGGCATCACGATCAACACCGCGCACGTCGAGTACGAGACGGTGAACCGCCACTACGCGCACGTCGACTGCCCGGGCCACGCCGACTNNAGACGCGCGAGCACATCCTGCTCGCCCGCCAGGTGCAGGTACCGGCGATCGTCGTCGCGCTGAACAAGGCCGACATGGTCGACGACCCCGAGCTGCTCGAGCTCGTCGAGCTGGAGGTGCGCGAGCTCCTCACGCGGTACGAGTTCCCCGGCGACGACATCCCCGTCGTGCAGGTCTCGGCGCTGAAGGCGCTCGAGGGCGACGCGGAGTGGACGCCGAAGGTCCTCGAGCTGATGGCCGCGGTCGACTCCTACATCCCGGAGCCGGTTCGCGACGTCGACAAGCCGTTCCTCATGCCGATCGAGGACGTGTTCACGATCACCGGCCGCGGCACCGTCGTGACCGGGCGCATCGAGCAGGGCAAGTGCAAGGTCGGCGACGAGGTCGAGCTCATCGGCATCCATCCCCAGACGACGAAGACGGTCGTCACCGGGCTGGAGATGTTCCAGAAGACGCTCGACTTCGCGCAAGCCGGCGACAACGCCGGTGCGCTCCTCCGCGGCATCAAGCGCGAGGAGGTCGAGCGCGGCCAGGTCGTCGCGAAGCCGGGCTCGATCACGCCGCACACGCACTTCAAGGCCGAGGTGTACGTCCTCTCGAAGGAAGAGGGCGGCCGGCACACGCCGTTCTTCAACGGCTACCGGCCCCAGTTCTACTTCCGCACGACGGACGTGACCGGGTCGATCAAGCTCCCGGAGGGCCAGGAGATGGTCATGCCGGGCGACAACACGAACATGGAGATCGAGATGATCCAGCCGATCGCGATGGATCAGGGTCTCCGGTTCGCAATCCGTGAGGGTGGCCGCACCGTCGGTGCAGGCGCCGTCACCGAGATCATCGCGTAGGAACTGGAGAGGCGTCGGTGCCACAGCAAAAAATCAGAATCAGGCTGAAGGGCTACGACCACCAGCAGGTGGACAAGTCTGCGAAGGACATCGTGGACACGGCTCAGCGCACCGGCGCCACCATCACCGGTCCCGTTCCGCTGCCCACCGAGAAGAACGTCTACTGCGTGATCCGGTCGCCGTTCAAGGACAAGGACTCGCGGGAGCACTTCGAGGTGCGCACGCACAAGCGGTTGATCGACATCCACTCGCCGACCCCGAAGACGGTCGACTCGCTCATGCGGCTCGACCTCCCGGCCGGCGTCGACATCGAGATCAAGCTGTGAAGGGAATCCTGGGCAAGAAGCTCGGGATGACGCAGCTCTTCGACGAGGAGACCGGCGGCGTGACCTCGGTGACCGTCATCGAGGCAGGCCCGTGCCCGGTCGTCGCCGTGCGCACGCCCGCCGCGGACGGCTACGAGGCCGTGCAGCTCGCGTGGGAGCCGGTTGCCGACCGCAAGATCTCGAAGCCCGAGCGCGGCCACCTCGCGAAGAACGGGGTCGCCGGCGCGTACCGGCACCTGGTCGAGTTTCGCGGGCACTTCGCCGACGCGGTGCAGGGCGAGAACGTGACGGTGGAGATCTTCCAGCCCGGCGACGCGGTCAAGGTGGCCGGGGTCTCGATCGGCAAGGGCTTCCAGGGCACGATCAAGCGGCACCGGTTCAGCCGCGGCCCGGTCTCGCACGGCTCGCACAACGTCCGCAAGCCGGGCTCGATCGGCGCGTCGGCGACGCCGTCGCGCGTGTTCAAGGGCATGAAGATGGCCGGCCGCATGGGCGGCAAGCGCGTCACGCAGGTCGGCCTGACCGTGCACTCGATCGACCTGGAGCGGAACCTGCTGCTCGTCAAGGGCGCCGTCCCGGGGCCGAAGAACGGCATCGTCGAGATCCGGGAGATGTCGAAGTAATGGCTGCGCCGAAGGCACCCCTGCTCGGCGGCAAGGCCGCCAAGGAAGTCTCCCTCGAGGCGTCGATCTTCAGCGCCGAGATCAAGCCGCACCTCGTGCACGAGGTCGTGCGCGCAGAGATGAACGACCGCCGTCAGGGCACGCGCGCGGCGAAGAGCCGCGGGCTCGTCTCCGGCGGCCGCTCGAAGCCGTGGCGCCAGAAGGGCACCGGCCGTGCCCGCGCCGGCACGATCCGCGCCGCGCAGTTCACGGGGGGCGGTGTCGTGTTCCCGCCGAGCCCGCGCGACTTCTCGGTCAAGGTGAACAAGAAGGCAGCGCGTGCTGCGCTGCGCGCCGCGCTCAGCGACCACGTCCAGGCGGGCTCGCTCGCGCTGCTCGACGGCGCGTCGTTCGAGAAACCCTCGACGAAGGCCGCGCTGGATTTGTTCACGAAGTGGGGCGGCGAGACGCCGGCCGTCGTCGTCGTCACCGAGGACGAGATCACGATCGCGAAGTCGTTCCGCAATCTCGACCGCGTCATCGTCACCATCCCGTCCGAGCTGGAAGTGGCCGAAGTCGTGTGGGCGCGCTCGCTGCTCGTCAGCCAGGCTGCGCTTCCGCTCATCGAGGGGAGGGCGTCATGAGCCTGCACCCGGCTCAGGTCCTGCTCCGACCGGTGATCTCCGAGAAGAGCTACGAGCAGATCACCCAGAACAAGTACACGTTCAAGGTGCACCAGGACGCGCACAAGACGCAGGTCCGGCAGGCGGTCGAGGAGCTCTTCGACGTCAAGGTCGTGGCCGTGAACATGATCAAGGTGCAGGCGAAGCCGAAGCGGCGCGGCATCTACAAGGGCACGCGCCCCGGCTGGAAAAAGGCGATCGTCGAGCTCAAGGCCGGCGACTCGATCGAGATCTTCCAAGGAGCCCAGCTCTAATGCCCATCCGTCGCTACAAGCCGACCTCGCCGGGGCGCCGCTTCATGTCGGTGTCCACCTTCGAGGAGATCACGAAGACCGAGCCGGAGAAGAGCCTGACGACGCCGGTGCCGAAGAAGGGCGGCCGCAACAACAACGGCCGCATCACGACGCGCCACCAGGGCGGCGGCCACAAGCGGCTCTACCGCGTCATCGACTTCAAGCGCCAGAAGGACGGCGTGCCGGCGAAGGTGGCCTCGATCGAGTACGACCCCAACCGGTCGGCCCGCATCGCGCTGCTCCACTACGCCGACGGCGCGAAGAGCTACATCCTCGCGCCTGCGCAGCTGCGCGTCGGCGCGACGGTCGAGTCCGGCGCAGCCGCCGACATCAAGGTCGGCAACGCGCTTCCGCTCGAGAACATCCCGACCGGCACGCTCGTGCATAACGTCGAGCTCCAGCCCGGCCAGGGTGCCAAGATGGCGCGCTCGGCGGGCTCGGGCATCCAGCTCGTCGCGAAGGATCAGGGCTTCGCAGTCCTGCGCCTCCCGTCGGGCGAGATGCGCCGCGTCCCGCTCACGTGCCGCGCGACCGTCGGCCAGGTCGGCAACGTCGACCACCAGAACATCACTGGCGGCAAGGCGGGCCGCAGCCGCTGGCGCGGCAAGCGCCCGACCGTGCGCGGCTCGGCCATGAACCCGGTCGACCATCCGCACGGCGGCGGCGAGGGCAAGTCGAAGGGCGGCCGGCATCCGGTCACCCCGTGGGGCGTGCCGACGCTCGGCAAGCGCACGCGTCGCAAGCACAAGGAATCGGACAAGTTGATCGTGCGCGCCAGGCGGCGCGGCAAGGAGGGTCGTCGCTAGTGAGTAGATCCAGCAAGAAGGGGCCGTTCGTCGAGCAGCGCCTGCTCGACCGCATCACGAAGATGAACGACGGCGGCCAGAAGACGATGATCCGCACCTGGTCGCGGACGTCGACGATCTTCCCGGACATGGTCGGGCACACGATCGCGGTCCACGACGGCCGCAAGCACGTGCCGGTCTTCATCTCCGAGCAGATGGTCGGCCACAAGTTGGGCGAGTTCGCGCCGACGCGGACGTTCCGCGGCCACTCGGGCGACCGTGCGGCGAAGGTGAAGAGGTAATGGCAGCAGTCCAGACACAGGCACAGGAAGTTCGGGCCCAGGCGAAGTGGGTGCACTCGAGCGCGCGCAAGGCGCGGCTCGTCACCGACCTCATTCGCGGGCGCTCGGTGCCCGAGGCGCGCACGATCCTCGCGTTCTCGCAGCGCGCGGTCGCGAAGGACGTCGAGAAGGTGCTGCGCTCCGCCGTTGCGAACGCGGAGTCGCGGCCGGACCTGCTCTGGAACGGCGACGACCTCATCGTCGTCACCGCGTACGCCGACGAGGGGCCGACGCTGAAGCGCTGGCGTGCCCGCGCCCGCGGCCGCGCGGCCAAGATCTTCAAGCGCACGTGCCACATCACCGTCGTCCTCGCGCCGGCGGACATCGAGAGGACGGGGAACTAGTGGGACAGAAGATCCATCCCGGCGGCCTGCGTGTGGGGATCATCCACCGCTGGAAGTCGAACTGGTACACGGGCAAGAAGGAGTTCCCGGCGTACCTGCTCGAGGACGTCAAGATCCGCGAGCACATCTACAAGAAGCTCGCGCACGCCGGCCTGTCGGACATCCTCATTCAGAAGGACAAGCAGCGGATCACCGTGGACATCTTCACGGCGCGCCCCGGCATCGTCATCGGCAAGTCCGGAGTCGAGGTCGACGCGCTGCGCCGTGAGCTGCACGCGCTGACGCAGAAGAACGTCCACATCAACATCAACGAGATCAAGCGCCCCGAGCTGGACGCGAAGCTCGTCGCGCAGTCGATCGCCGAGCAGCTGTCGAACCGCGTCGCCTTCCGGCGCGCGATGAAGCGCGCGCTCGCATCCGCGATCCGCTCCGGCGCGGTCGGCGTGAAGATCCAGTGCTCCGGGCGTCTCGGCGGCGGCGAGATGAGTCGGCGCGAGACCTACAGCGAGGGACGCGTGCCTCTCCATACCATTCGCGCGGACATCGACTACGGCTTCGTCGAGGCCAAGACGACTTACGGCCGCATCGGCGTGAAGGTCTGGATCAACAAGGGCGNNCGAGATCATGCCCGAGGGCTACGAGGGCATCTCGGCCGGCGACCAGCGCCTCGGTGACCAGGACACGAAGCGCCGCCGTGGCGGTGCCGTCGAAGGCCTCGGCGCCTCCCGTGAGAGCGGCCGCGGTCGCGGTCCGGACCGCGAGGGCCTCGGCCCCGTGCGCCCCGGTCGGCGTCGCGGC
>PLJC01000020.1 GCA_003139545.1 Actinomycetota bacterium | reverse complement strand
CGGGGGCGTAGTTCAGCTGGTTAGAACGCCGGCCTGTCACGCCGGAGGTCGCGGGTTCGAGTCCCGTCGCTCCCGCTTTCACCCACCGTGTTCACGGCGAGGTGGTCAACTCGAAGGCGAAGCCGTCGCCTTGAGGTCGGCCTCGCTCTCGCGAAGGTACCGGGTGGCGCGTACCGACCGATAGAACTCCAGCGCCCGCTCGCGCTGGACACCAGCTTCGTCCGTGCGATTCGCCGCAACCAGCGTCTGCGCGCCGCGAAGACGGAAGTGCGCCGCGTACGTCTCCGCACCGGCCGAGGCGAGGATCTCGGCTCCGTCCAGAATCGCGCCCCGCGCCAGGGCGTCCGCCGCCCGATGCCACACGCGCTCGGGATGGCCGGCGGCAATCGTCGCGAGCGGATCGAGCGGAAGGCCGAGCTCGTCCAGCGCGGCCGCTACCTCGAAGAGCTGGTGGGGCAAGACAAATGCGTGCAGGTCGACTTCGTTCAGGATCTCTTCGAGCTCGCCGGCGAGCGTCCGCGCGTCCTGTTCGCGGCCAGCCGCAAGCGCGACGCGCACAGCTACGGCTCGAAGATAAGCGGGCCAGTCCCCTTCGGGATTTATGGCGACTTCGAGCGCACGCTGCACGTCCGACCAAGCACCCTGGAGATCACTCCAGCCAAGGCGGATCAGGGCACGAAGCATCAACGCACCGTCATGCCACTGCGAGGCAAGCGGATCGGCCAGCAGCTCCTCGACAAGACGCAGGGTCGCCTCCCAGTCTCCCAAGACGTAGGCGAAGTCGCTCAGCATCGCGGTGCCGGTGAGAGCATCGAAATCCATCCCGAAGCGCCGCGCGCTCGCGATACGGATCTCGAAGGTCTCGCGCGCCTCCGGCAGCCGTCCTGCGGCAGCGAAGGCGAAGGCGAGGTTGTTGTAGATGCGCCCGAGCTCGAACGGAGAGCTGTGCTCGACCGCCAATCGCAGGCTCTGGTCGAGATCGTCGAGTCCGCCGAAGTCGTCGAGCCCGACCCTCGCGAGACCGATCGTGTTCAACGCGTGCCCCCGCAGCTCGGTCAAGCCGAGCTCTTCGGCGAGCGCAAGCGCTTCACGTCCGATCGAAATCGCTTCTTCTTCGCTGCCGGTGACCGCAAGCAGCCGCGCTTGATTCGCGAGCACGAACGCCTTAGCTCGGCTCGGCTCGGCGGCGTGAACCATCTCAGTCGCGCAAGCCGCATGCTCGAGCGCGCGCCCGACCTCCTCGCGGGAATAGCACGCGAGTGCAAGAAGCGTCTCCGCCTCGGCGGCGCGTTCGGAGTTTCCTGCTGCGAGCAGCACGTCACGCGCCTCCGACAAAGGGTCAAGCCGGCGATCGAGATGGAAGCCCGCCTCCGCGCGGCTGAAGAGCAGATCGCCGCGCTCGGGGTGGTCGGCCGGCCAAAGCTCGACTGCCTGCTCGTAGAACTCGAACGCAGCCCCGTACGTGAACAGCACGGCGGCGTGGTCACCTGCAGTGCGAAACGCTTGCCGCGCGTTCTTCTCGAGTTCGCCCAGATCGCGCCCTGCGGCCCTCGCCAGCTCGAGCGCCGAGCGATAGTGGTGCGCGACGCTTTCCGCTTGATCCTCAGCCCGTCCGAGGGACTCGATCCAGGCGGCTGCGCGCGCATGCTTCTCGGCGCGGGCTGCGCGCGGGATCGACCCGTACGCGACCTCGCGAACGAGCAGATGCCGGAAGCTGTACTCGCTGTCGTCCGCAACCGACGAGCGGCGCTCGCGACGAACGAACTCCTTGCGCTCGAGCGCGTGCAAGAGGTCATCGGCCTGCCAACCGTCTAGACCCGCAATCGCACCAACCGCTCCGAGCCAAAAGGCACCTCCCACGACCGACGCATCTTGGAGCAACGACTTCTCGGCCTGAGGGAGCGCATCGATGCGAGCTGCGATGATCGCCTGCACCGTCTCGGGCCGCTCGAGCTCCAAGGCGCGGCCCTCCGCAAGCATGCGCGCAAACTGCTCCGCGTAGAGAGGGTTTCCGCCTGCGGCAGCGAGCAAGGTCGCTTGCGTGTCTACGGGTAAGACCACGCGCTGGAGAAGCGCGGTAAGCAGCTCCGCCGTGTGTACCTCCGAGAGCGGCGAGAGCGAGATCGTCGTTGCGTTCGATTTCCCACCCGCCCAGCCCGGACGACGGGCCAACAGCTCCGGCCTCGTCGTGCACACGACGAGGATCGGAACGCCCGTCGCCCATTCGACGAGGTGATCGACAAAGTCGAGGACTCCGTCATCGGCAAAGTGGAGATCCTCGAGCACGAGCACCAAGGGCCGCTCCTCTGCAAGCGCCTCGAAGAAACGGCGCCATGCGGCGAACGCCTCAGATCGGCGCTCCTCCGACGGTCCCCGCGCTCCGGCGAGCCCGACAAGCGGCCGGAGTTGGCGCACAACGCGTTGCGCGTCGGGCACGTCCGCCGCAGCCACTGCGGCGCTGAGCTTCTGCTCGGCGATCGCCGCCGAGTCGCTGTCGAGGATCTGCGCCTGCACCTTGACGATCTCTGCCAGCGGTCCGAACGTGACCGCCTCGCCGCCGTAGGGGAGAGCGCGTCCACGAAGCCACGTGAGCGGTTCTTGGCGAGTCTCGATCGAGCGGCCAAGCTCGTAGACGAGCCGGCTCTTCCCGATCCCTGGCACCCCGA
>PLJC01000019.1:3849-4659 GCA_003139545.1 Actinomycetota bacterium | reverse complement strand
CGGCACCGAGCGCGTCATCGTGACGCAGCTCGTCCGCTCGCCGGGCGCCTACCTGATGGAGCCGAAGGACCCGACGAAGCAGGTCTTCACGGCCAACCTCATGCCGAGCCGCGGCTCGTGGCTCGAGCTCGAGATCGACAAGAAGGGCATCGCGTACGCGCGCATCGACCGGAAGCGCAAGCTCCCGATCACGACGCTCCTCCGCGCTCTCCCCGCCGAGGACCCGTCGACCGGCTTCGCGCTGGACACGTCGACGAACGAGGCGATCCTCGCCCTGTTCGACAACTCGCTCTACATCGTCAACACCCTCGAGAAGGATCCCTCCACCCGTGAGGAGGAGGCACTCATCGAGGTGTTCAAGAAGCAGCGCCCCGGCGAGCCGCCGACGCTCGACAACGCGCGGAACCTCCTGCGTGCGCTGTTCTTCGACCCCAAGCGCTACGACCTGACGAAGGTCGGCCGCTACAAGCTGAACCAGCGCCTCGGCGTCAACGTGCCCGAGGACGTCCGCGTCCTCACCACCGAGGACATCGTCGCGCTCGTCCGCAAGCTCATCGACCTGCCGGTCAAGCTCGGCGTCCCCGAGGACTCGAAGGACTTCGCCGCCGAGGCGATCGCGCTCCCGCGTGCACCCATCGCGGCCGAGCTCGACGAGTACGAGCACTTCGGCAACCGCCGCCTGCGCACCGTCGGCGAGCTGATCCAGGAAGCGTTCCGGGTCGGCCTCTACCGCATGGAGCGCGTCGTCCGCGAGCGGATGACGACGGAGGACGTCGACACCATCACGCCGCAGACGATCATCAACATCCG
>PLJC01000019.1:0-3833 GCA_003139545.1 Actinomycetota bacterium | reverse complement strand
GAAGGCCCGAACATCGGCCTCATCGGCTACCTCGCCTCGTACGCGACGGTGTCCGAGTTCGGCTTCATCCAGACGCCGTACCGGCGCGTCGTCGCCGGCAAGGTGACGGACGAGATCGTCTACCTCGACGCTGTCGAGGAGTCCCGGTACACGATCGCGCAGGCGACCGCGTCCACGGACAAGAACGGAAAGCTCCTCGAGTCGGCGGTGCTCTGCCGCTCGGCCGAGGGCGAGGCGGTCACGGCCGCGCCGAAGGACGTCGAGTTCATGGACGTCGCGCCGGCGCAGATCGTGTCCGTGTCGACCGCGCTCATCCCGTTCCTCGAGCACGACGACGCGAACCGCGCCCTCATGGGCGCGAACATGCAGCGCCAGGCGGTTCCGCTGCTCGTGCGCCAGGCGCCGCTCGTCGGCACCGGCCTCGAGTACCGCGCCGCGGTCGACTCCGGCGACGTCGTCATCTCCGAGAAGGCCGGCAACGTCGTCGACGTCGACGCCGACAAGATCGTCGTCGAGTCGAAGGACGGCCGCGACGACTACACGCTGACGAAGTTCATGCGCTCGAACCAGGGGACGCTCATCCACCACAAGCCGGTGGTGCGCCTGGGCGACAAGGTGACGGCGGGCCAGGTCCTCGCGGACGGCAGCTCGACCGACGACGGCGAGCTCGCGCTCGGCGCCAACCTGCTCGTCGCGTTCATGTCGTACGAGGGCTACAACTTCGAGGACTCCATCGTCCTCTCCGAGCGCCTCGTCAAGGACGACATCCTCTCGTCGATCCACATCCACGAGTACGAGGTGGATGCGCGCTCGACGAAGCTCGGCGACGAGGAGATCACGCGCGACATCCCGAACCGCTCGGAGGAGTCGCTCGCGCAGCTGGACGAGCGCGGCGTCGTCCGGATCGGTGCGGAGGTCAACTCCGGCGACCTGCTCGTCGGCAAGGTGACGCCGAAGGGCGAGACCGAGCTGACGGCGGAGGAGAAGCTGATCCGCGCGATCTTCAAGGAGAAGGCGCGCGAGGTGCGCGACACGTCGCTCAAGGTCCCGCACGGCGAGGGCGGCGTCGTCATCGACGTGAAGACGTTCTCGCGCGACGGCGGCGACGACCTCAGCCCGGGCGTGAACGAGCTCGTCCGCGTCTACGTGGCGAAGAAGCGCAAGATCGCCGAGGGCGACAAGCTCGCCGGNNGATCGTCCCCGAGGAGGACATGCCGTTCCTCCCCGACGGGCGGCCCGTCGACATCATCCTCAACCCGCTCGGCGTGCCAAGCCGCATGAACATCGGCCAGGTGCTCGAGACGCACCTCGGCTGGGCCGCGGCGCACGGCGTGTTCGCGCCGGAGGAGGACAGGAACGGCGACTTCGACTGGAAGCACCGCCGGCAGATCATCGCGGCACCGAACCCGCACGCGGTCGCGTCCCCCGTCTTCGACGGTGCGACGCCGGCCGACGTCGACGAGGCGCTGATCGAGTACGTGCGGCAGAACCCCGACTCGCCGGTGCAGTTCGTCATCGACGAGAAGCGGCCGGCCGGGCGTCAGTGCTCCGGCAAGGTGCAGCTGTACAACGGCCGGACCGGCGAGCCCTTCGATCAGAAGATCACCGTCGGCTACATGTACATCCTCAAGCTGCTCCATCTCGTGGACGACAAGATCCACGCGCGGAGCACGGGCCCGTACTCGTTGGTAACTCAGCAGCCGCTCGGCGGCAAGGNNGCGAGATGGAGGTCTGGGCGCTCGAGGCCTACGGCGCCGCGTACACGCTGCAGGAGATGCTCACCATCAAGTCCGACGACACGGTCGGGCGCGTCAAGGCGTACGAGGCGATCGTCAAGGGCGAGAACATCGCCGAGCCGTCGATCCCCGAGTCGTTCAAGGTGCTGCTGAAGGAGATGCAGTCGCTCGCGCTCGACGTGCACGTGCTCTCGGACGAGGGGCGTGAAGTGGAGGTGCGCGAAGAGGAGGACGAGCTCCTGCGCGCCGCCGAGGAGCTGGGCATCGACCTGTCGCCCGGCTCGCTCCGCGCCGTCGGTCAGCAGCCGACGACCGAGGAGCTCGAGGAGGGGCAGGAGCGGGTCGACCAGGACCTGGTGCTGCCGGCCGACGAGACCCTCGGAGACCTCGACGACGTCGAGGTGTCGCCGGGGGCAGAGGCTGAGGAGGAAGCGGACGCCGAGGTAGGGCCCTTGGGCGAGCCGGACCTTGTTGATCTGGAACTCGAAGACTGATCAGGAGCTGAGAGAACACTTTGATCGATATCAACGATTTCGACGCGATCCGGATCGGGCTCGCCTCCAGCAAGCAGATCCGCGACTGGTCCTCGGGCGAGGTCACCAAGCCCGAGACCATCAACTACCGCACGCTGAAGCCGGAGCGCGACGGCCTCTTCTGCGAGCGCATCTTCGGTCCGACGCGCGACTGGGAGTGCTACTGCGGNNACTGCGGCAAGTACAAGCGCGTCCGGTACAAGGGCATCATCTGCGAGCGCTGCGGCGTCGAGGTGACGCGGCAGAAGGTGCGCCGCGAGCGCATGGGTCACATCGACCTCGCTGCGCCGGTCTCGCACATCTGGTTCTTCAAGGGCGTCCCGAGCCGCATCGGCTACCTGCTCGACATCGCCCCGCGCGAGCTCGAGAAGGTCCTGTACTTCGCAGCGTCGATCGTCACCGCGGTCGACGTCGAGAAGCGCGCGGCCGACGTGAACGCGCTCGAGGACCAGGTGAAGGCGGAGTCCGAGCGGATCTACGTCGACCGCGACGAGGCGCTCGCCGCGCTCGAGGACCGGCTTGCACGCCGCCGCGAGTACTTCGCGAAGGGCCGCGAGCGGAACTTCGACGAGGACGACGACTTCTGGGGCCGCGGCCTGTCGAACTGGGCCGAGGAGCAGGTGCTGCCGACGCTCGAGGACGTGCGCGGCCTCGTCGGCGGCCTCTTCGTCGAGCTCGTCGGGCAGATCACGACCGAGGACTCGAAGAAGATCCGCGAGCTCGTCCGCAACGCCGCGATTCGCGACGACCGCCGGCTGGCGCCGCGCGAGCTCGAGCAGGTGTCGACGGCGGCGGAGCAGATCCTCGCCGCGATCGCCCCACTCGAGAAGCAGCTCGACAAGGCGACGGGCGCGAAGAAGGGCGCGATCACGAAGCACCTTCATCGCATCGTCGACGGCCTGCTCGCAGGCGAGGAACTGAACGAGGAGGACGCCGGCATCGCGTCGGGCGTCGATCCCAAGAACCTCGAGAAGGCGCGCGAGCTCGGCAAGGGCCTGCTGGCCGACGTGCTCGACTCGGCGGAGCCCGACAGCGACATCCGCGAGCTGACGAACGACCTGTGCCTGCGTACGGACGGCCGCATCCAGAAGGAGGACCTGGACGCGATCATCCAGTGGGCGCTGAAGGTGCGCGAGATGTATCTCGACATCGAGTCTCGCCGCGAGGACGCGCGCGAGGCCGCGGTCGACTCCGTGCGCCGCCTCGAGCAGACGTGGACGCTGTTCCGCGAGCTCGAGCCGAAGCTCATCGTCAACGACGAGCAGATCTTCCGCGAGCTCAAGGACCGCTTCGGGTCGCCGTACGGATTCGGCGTCTACTTCCGCGGCGGCATGGGAGCGGAAGCGATCCGCGACCTGCTCAAGGACCTCGACCTGAACGCCGAGGCCGCGATCCTGCGCGAGCAGATTCGCACCGGCAAGGGGCAGAAGCAGCAGCGCGCGATCAAGCGCCTGAAGGTCGTCTCGGCGTTCCTCACCTCGGAGAACAAGCCCGAGTGGATGATCCTCGAGGCCGTCCCGGTGATCCCGCCGGAGCTGCGGCCGATGGTCCAGCTCGACGGCGG
>PLJC01000010.1 GCA_003139545.1 Actinomycetota bacterium | reverse complement strand
ATCGCCGAGACCGGCGCGGGCCAGCACGGGGTCGCCACCGCCACGGCGTGCGCCCTCTTCGGCCTGCCGTGCGAGGTGTTCATGGGCGCCGAGGACGTGAAGCGGCAGGCGCCCAACGTCGGCCGCATGAAGCTCCTCGGGGCGCGCGTCATCCCGGTCGAGAGCGGCTCGCGCACGCTGAAGGACGCCATGAACGAGGCGCTCCGCGACTGGGTCACCAACGTCCGCACGACGCACTACTGCATCGGCAGCGCCGCCGGTCCGCACCCGTACCCGGAGCTCGTCGCCACGCTCCAGAGCGTCATCGGCGAGGAGGCGCGGGCACAGGTCGTTGCCCAGCAGGGCGAGCTGCCCGACGCGGCCATCGCGTGCGTCGGCGGAGGGTCGAACGCGATCGGCCTGTTCCGCGGCTTCGTGAAGGATCCGGCGGTGGCGCTCGTCGGCGTCGAGGCGGCGGGCGAGGGCGTGGAGACCGGGCGGCACGCGGCGACGCTGGGCGCGGGCCGCGTGGGCGTGCTCCACGGCTCGAAGAGCTACGTCCTGTGCGACGACGGCGGCCAGATCACCGAGGCCCATTCGATCAGCGCGGGCCTCGACTACCCCGGCGTCGGGCCCGAGCACGCGTACCTTCGGGACATCGGCCGAGTGGAGTACGTAGGCGCGACGGACGCAGAGGCACTTGCCTCCTTCCGCGACCTCGCCCGCACGGAGGGGATCATCCCCGCGCTCGAGCCGTCCCACGCTCTCGCGCGCGCGCGCGAGATGAAGGAAGAGCTGATCCTCGTCGGGCTCTCCGGGCGGGGCGACAAGGACCTCGCCGAAGTCCTGCGGCAGTGAAGACGCTCGTCATCTACCTGATGGCCGAGCCGGAGACCCCGGAGCTCGCCCGCGCCGCCGTCGAGGGTGGCGCCGACATCGTCGAGATCGGCTTCCCGTTCTCCGACCCCCTCGCGGACGGGCCTGTGGTCCGGCGCGCAGCGGAGCGCGCGCTCGCGCGCGGCATGCGCACGCGGCAGTGCCTCGACGTGCTCGCGCGCACGCACGAGCTCGTTCCCGACACCGCGCTCGTCCCGATGACGTACGCGTCCATCCTCGAGGCGTACGGCTGGGAGCGCTTCGCCGCCGACGTCGAAGCCGCCGGGGGCGCGAGCATGATCGTCGCCGACCTCCCCGCGGGCGACCGTCCCGACCTGCGGCGCGTGCAGCTCGTCGCGCCGACGTCGACCGACGAGCGCATCGCGCTTGCGGGAGCTCAAACCGACGGGTGGCTCTACCTCGTCACGGTCGCAGGCACGACCGGCGCGCGCGGCGAGGTCTCCCCCGCGCTCCCGGGCCTTGTCGAGCGCGCGCGGCGCCTCGTCGACGTTCCGCTGTACGCCGGCTTCGGCATCTCCACCCCCGAGCATGCGCGGGCGGCCGCCTCACTCGCGGACGGGATCGTCGTCGGCTCGCGTGCACTCCAGGAGGCCGAAGGCGGCCCCGACGCGTTGCGCGAGTACGTCGCCTCGCTGCGGGCGGCGATCTAGTTGCCGGTGTTCGACGTCGGCGGCGCCAGCCGCTGGTACGTCGGCGGAACCGTCTGAGCAGCCGGTTCCGGCACCGGATACGGGGCCGGGTACGCCGTCGGGGCGGGCTCCGAGACCGGAACGGTCATCGGGACGCGCATCGGCATCGGCTCGGGTGCAGGTGCAGCTGCTGGCTCGAGGGCAGGCGGAGGTGCAGGCGGCAGGGAGACCACCGGCGTCGGCGTCGGCTGAGGCGGCGGGGCGACGGCCGCCGGAGCAGGCGCAGGCGCCGGTGTGGGGAGGGATGCCGCACCTGGAAGAGGGAGGCGCATCGCTTCGATGCGGTGCAGTGCCCGGCCGATCTCGACCTGGTGCACGGCGACGCTCGCCTGCAGGCGAAGCGCGACCGCGCGCGACTGCCCGATGATGTACCCGAGATAGGCGCCTGCGGCAGCCCCCATGACGACCGCCGCGTACGCATAACGATGCGGCAGGAGACTGTGCACGCTGGAGACCATCGGGGCGATGATGGCCGAGGCTCCGAGGGCGGCGCCGATCAGGACGCCGAAGACCGTGAACCGCGTAACGCGGGAGCCCGCCTTCTGGTGGAGGGCGAGGGCGTGGCGCTCGATGACGGTCGGGTCGAAGGCCATTTCTCGTCTTCCCATCGGCTGATCGAGCGGCCGACTTGAGGGCGTTTCATCAACTCCTTAAAGGCCTCTCACCCGACTCCTAAGCAGTTCAGCTTCCATGGGCGATGGAAAGAACGAACCCAGGAGCCCAAACGTGAGCAAACACACAATCCTCCACCGTGTCGCCCCCCTCTTCGCCGCCCTCGCGCTCGGCGCAGGCGTCGGCGCCGGCGTCTACGCCGGCGTGAGCGGCGGCTCGTCGAGACCCACCACGACGACGACCGTGGCGGCGACCACGTCGACCGTCCAACCGGCCGCCGCGACGACCACGGTGTCGAGCCTGACCCAGCTGTACAAGCAAGCCGCTCCCGGCGTCGTCGACATCACCGTCACCGAGGCGCCCACCGGCAACGGCAACGGCTTCGGCTTCGGCGGCTCGCAGACGACGCAGGCCGAGGGAACAGGCTTCGTCTACGACACGAAGGGCGACATCATCACCGCCGCGCACGTCGTCGACGGCGCCACCGCCTTCAAGGTGCGCTTCCAGGACGGCAAGACGGTGACCGCCACCCTCGTCGGCAAGGACGACTCGACCGACACCGCCGTCATCAAGGTGAACGTCGACGCGTCGGAGCTCCACCCGCTGACGATCGGATCGTCGGCGTCGGTGCAGCCCGGCGACGCGGTCGTTGCCATCGGTAGCCCGTTCGGGCTGACCGAGTCGATGACCTCCGGCATCGTCAGCGCGATCGACCGGACGATCACAGCGCCGAACAACTACTCGATCTCGGGCGCGATCCAGACGGACGCGCCGATCAACCACGGCAACTCCGGCGGCCCGCTCCTCACGACCGGCGGGGACGTCATCGGCGTCAACGTGCAGATCGACAGCAACTCGAACGGCAGCGAGGGCGTCGGATTCTCGACGCCGATCGACACCGTCAAGAGCGTCGCGGACACGCTCATCTCCGGCGGCAAGGTGCAGCACGCCTACCTCGGAATCCAGGTGAGCGATGCGGCCAACAGCAGCGGCGCGAAGGTCAACAGCGTCGTCTCGAGCTCGCCCGCCGACAGCGCCGGGCTCAAGGCCGGCGACGTGATCACGAAGATCGACGGCAAGCAGATCACCAACGCGGACGATCTGACCGCAGCCGTGAACGTCTACAAGCCGGGCGACAAGGCGACCATCACGCTCGACCGCGGCGGATCGACCAAGTCGGTCTCCGTCACCTTCGGCACCAGGCCCTCCTAACGCGCGGATCGGGTGTCAGGCACCTTCTCGGTGTCTGACACCCACTGCGGGTAGTGCACGCGGGCCCAGTCCTCACGCACGCTGCCGAGCGTCATCCCACGGAGCGAGTGGCGCGTTGCGGGATGGAGGACGGCGAGATACAGGTGGCCGACGAAGAGCGCGAGCGCCGCGAACATCAGGCCGTCGTGGAGCACGACGGTGCTCGCGAAATGGAACCTCGTATCGCGCTCGCCGTACCAGAGCAAGAGGCCGGAGACCAGGAAGAGGATCGTGAA
This sequence comes from Actinomycetota bacterium, assembly GCA_003139545.1. GTDB lineage: Bacteria > Actinomycetota > Thermoleophilia > Gaiellales > Gaiellaceae > Palsa-739. The sequence goes on along the minus strand of PLJC01000010.1, from coordinate 72,408 downwards.
CGCGGCCATGAGGATCGCGTTGATCTTCTGGCCCACGTTCAGCCGGTCGTGATCGAAGCGCTCGATCTCGCGCGCGGTGCGCAGCAGGCCGCGGCGGTCGCCGAGCAGCGCGACGAGGACGAGCAGCGAGACCCAGCCGATGCCGCCCCAGAAGTGCATGTCCTTGATGAGCGGACGGCGTGCGACCAGCACCGACAGGCTCGGCAGATAGAGCACGAGCCCGGTCGCGAGCACGAAGAGGAAGCCGAGCGCGTTCGCCCAGTGCAGCGTCCGCTCCGTCCGCGAGAAGCGCGGGATGTACTTGATCACGAGCTGTAGCCGTTGGAGCGGCCGACCCAGGCGTCGCGGTCGTAGCCGAGCTGCTCCCAGTACCCGTCCTCGGGATGCGGCACGAGGTTGATGCCAGCGAGCCACTTCACGTTCTTGTAGCCGTACATCTCGGGGATGATCAGCCGCAGCGGCGCGCCGTGCTCGCGCGGCAGCGGCTTCCCGTCCATCTCGTAGGCGAGCATCACGTCGTGCAGCATCGCCTCCGGCATGCTGAGGTAGTCGACGTACGGAATCTCGGCGGACACGAACTGCAGCGCGCCGGCCTCGGGCAGCGGCCGCACGAGATCGAAGATGTGTTGGAGACGGACGCCGGCCCAGTGCACGTTCGGCACCGTCCAGCCGGTGACGCAGTGGAACGTGGAAATCTGCTCGACGCGCGGGAGCGCACGCAGATGTGCGTACGTCAGCGTCGTCGGCGTCTCGACGAGGCCGCCCACCTTCAGCTGCCACGTGGCTGGATCGAACGTCGGCATGTGGTCCGAGACGGTGTAGATGCGCCAGCCCTGCGTGGGCAGAATCGGGGCGATAGCGCCGGCAATGGGCGAGACGACGCCGGTCACGTGGCTCCAGGCAGCCTTGCCCCAGGCGAGGGACGAAAGGCCCCCGGCGAGGGTCACGAGGAAGAGGCCGCGACCGTAACGGCGCGGCTCGGGCTGGTCGGCCATAAGCGAAGGGTACGCCCCGCCCTGTTACGCGTTCCTTAAATTGCCCATATGGGCCGGGTCAAGAGGTGGACGCTCGTCGCCAGCGTGCTCGGCTCGTCGATGGCTTTCATCGACGGGTCGGTCGTCAATGTCGCCCTCAACGCGATCGAGAAGGACCTCGGCGGTGGGCTGGCTTCGCAGCAGTGGATCGTCGACGCGTACCTGCTCACGCTCGGCTCGCTCATCCTCGTCGGCGGGTCGCTTGGGGACATCTTCGGCGAGCTGCGGGTGTTCACGCTCGGAGTCGCGAGCTTCGGTCTTGCGTCGGTGCTCTGCGCCGTCGCGCCCGACTCGACGTCGCTGATCGTCTTTCGCGGGATCCAGGGCGTCGCCGGCGCATTGCTGACTCCGGCGTCCCTCGCGATGATCACGTCGACGTTCTCCGGCGCCGAGCGCGGAGCCGCGATCGGGACCTGGACCGCGTGGAGCGGGATCTCGTTCGTCATCGGGCCGCTCCTCGGCGGCTGGCTCATCGGCATCTCGAGCTGGCGCGTGATCTTCCTCATCAACGTGCCGATCGCGATCGTCACCATTCTGCTGACGCTCAGGCTCGGTAGCCGCAGCCAGAAACGGAGGGAGGACCTCCGGGTCGACTTCGTGGGAGCGGTGCTCGGCGCGGCCGGCCTCGGCCTGCTCGTCGCGGGCTTCATCGAGCAGCCGCATCTCGGCTGGGGTAACCCATTCGTGCCGGGCGCGCTCGCCTGCGGGCTCGCGCTGCTCGGCGTCTTCGTCGCGTACGAGCTGCGGACCCCGTCACCCATGCTGCCGTTGCGCCTCTTCCGCCTGCGCAACTTCTCCGTCACGAACGTCGAGACGTTCGTCGTGTACGGAGGTTTGTCGGGGTTGAGCGTCTTCCTGTCCCTCTTCCTGCTCGAGTTCGCCGGCTATTCGCCGTTCCGCGCCGGCCTCGCGACGCTTCCGATCACGATCGTCATGTTCTTCCTGTCCCGCTATACCGGGCGCCTGTCGATGCAGTACGGGCCGCGGCTTTTCATGGCGGTCGGGCCGATCGTCGCGGGCGCCTCGCTCGTTGCGCTCGCGCGCATGCCGGCGCACCTGAATTACTGGACCGACCTCCTCCCCGCGCTGCTCGGCTTCTCGGTCGGCCTCTCGCTGACGGTCGCGCCGCTCACGACGACGGTGCTCTCGGACGCCGGGCCTGGGGACGCAGGCGTCGCGTCGGGCGTGAACAACGCGGTCGCGCGCGTTGCCGGGCTAATCGCGGTCGCCGTCCTCGGCATCGCGGCCGCCGGCGGCGGCGACCATCTCACCGCGCGCGGGTTCCACCACGCCATGCTCGCGGTGAGCGTGCTCCTCGCCGCCGGCGGGCTCATCGGAGCGGTCGGCATTCGGAATCCGCGGCCTACCTAGGTATTGCCTATGCAGTAGGATCGAGCTGTGGCGAAGAACGTGTACACGGCCCGCGAGGCGGCGGAGGCGCTCGGCATCAGCCTCGACACGCTGCGCCGGTGGGATCGCGACGGCCGCATCCGTACGCGCCGCGACCAGGCGAACCGCCGTGTCGTCCCGGCGCGCGAGATCGCACGGCTACGCGGCGACGAGACGAATCGCATGAGCGCCCGCAACCGGTTCCGCGGCACGGTGCGCTCGGTCGAGGTGGACGGCCTGCTCGCCCAGGTCGAGATCGTCGTCACCGAGCCGACGCGCGTCGTCGCAATCGTCACGCGCGACGCGGTCGAGGAGCTGGGCCTGGAGGTGGGCTCGCCTGCCACCGCGATCGTGAAGGCGACATCCGTGATGGTCGAACGGTGATCCCGAGCGCGATCCTGACCGTGTTCGCGGCGGCGTCGCTCACGAACGTGTTCCCGCAGATCGCGCCGCACGAGCGCTACTCGTTCTCGGGCTCGAACATGCTCGCGGCGCAGATCCAGCAGGGAGCGCCGGCCGACGTCTTCGCGTCCGCGAACACGAAGCTGCCCGAGCAGCTCTACGAACAGGGCGTCGTCGAGAAGCCGGTCGTCTTCACGCGGAACGAGCTCATCCTCATCGTCCCGAAGTCGAACCCGGCCGGGATCCACAGCGTGTTCGACCTGCGCAGGCCGGGGGTAAAGCTCGTCATCGGCGCTGTCGGCGTGCCGGTCGGGGACTACACCCGCGTCGTGCTGCACAACCTCGGGCTGGACGACGTGCTCGGCAACGTCGTCAGCGAGGAGACCGACGTGCGCAACGTGCTGGCGAAGGTCTCCCTCGGTGAGGCCGACGCCGGATTCGTCTACCTGACGGACGCGCGGAGCGTGCGCGGGCAGGTGGCGACGATCGGCATTCGCTGGAGCGCGCAGCCGATCGTGCGGTACGCCGTCGCGGTCGTGAAGTCCAGCCACCACCTCGCTGCCGCGCGCGCGTTCGTCCACGCCCTCATCGGCAAGGCGGCGCAGGCGAAGCTGCGCGCGGCCGGATTCCTCGCGCAGCGATGATCAAGCGCGCGCCCGTCTTCGCCGCGGCGCTCGTTGCGCTCGCGTTCCTCGCGCTGCCGATCGTCGCCATCTTCGCGCGATTGTCGTGGGAAAGCCTGGCGCACGAGCTCTCGAGCTCGCTCGTCACCGATGCGCTCGTTGTCAGCCTGAAGACGACCGTCGTCGCACAGGTGCTGGTGCTCGTGTTCGGCACGCCCGCTGCTTACGTTCTCGCAACGCACCGCTTCCGCGGGCGGTCGCTCGTCATCACGCTCGTCGAACTGCCGATCGTGCTGCCGCCCGCAGTCGCGGGCATCGGCCTCCTTGCCGCATTCGGCCGCTTCGGGTTGCTGCATACGAGCCTCCCGTTCACGCAGAGCGCGGTCGTGCTCGCGGTGGTGTTCGTGTCCGGGCCGCTCTACGTGCGCCAGGCGATCGCCGCCTTCGAGGCGGTGGACGAGACGCTCGTCGCGGCGTCGCGCACGCTCGGCGCAAGGCCGATGAAAACGTTCTTCCGCGTCGTCGTGCCGCTCGCGCGCGGCGGTCTCGGCGCCGGCGAGGCGCTCGCGTTCGCCCGCGGACTGGGCGAGTTCGGCGCGACGATCATGTTCGCCGGAAGCCTCCAGGGCGTCACGCAGACCTTGCCGCTGGCCGTCTACGCGGAGTTCGACGTCGACTTCCACACCGCGCTCGCCCTCGGCGGGCTGCTCGTCCTCGTGAGCGCCGTCCTCCTCGTGACCCTCAAATGGCTCGCCTTCTCCTCCACTTCAGCGTTCCGCTTCGCGCTTTCGACCTCGAGCTGACGCTGCCCGTCGAGCGCACGGTCGCGCTCGTGGGGCCGTCGGGGGCGGGCAAGACGTCGGTGCTGCGCGTGGTCGCGGGGCTGCTGCGCCCGGCGCGCGGAGGCATCTCGCTCGACGGTGTCTCGTGGAACGAGATGCAGCCGGAGGAGCGTCGCGTCGGCTTCGTCTTCCAGGACTACGCGCTGTTCCCGCACATGAGCGTGCGCGCGAACGTCGCGTATGCGGGGCCGGTCGGCGACTTGCTGGAGCGCTTCCGCATCGCGCACCTCGCGGACGCGCGGCCGCGCGAGCTCTCCGGCGGCGAGCGGCAGCGGGTGGCGCTTGCACGGGCGCTTGCACGAAAGCCGGCGGTGCTGCTCTTGGACGAGCCGCTCGCCGCGCTCGACGCGCACACGAAGGCCGAGGTGCGGAGCGAGCTGCACGAGCTGTTACGCGAGCTCGCCCTCCCCACGCTGCTCGTAACGCATGACTACGAGGACGCCGCGTCGCTCGCGGACGAGGTCGGCGTGCTCGTCGACGGGCAGCTGCGCCAGTTGGCCGCGCCCGCCGAGCTCGTCGCGCGGCCGGCAGACGCATTCGTCGCATCGTTCACCGGGGCGAACCTGTTGCGCGGGCGTGCGAGCCGCGGCGACCTGACCGAAATCGTGCTGGAGAGCGGCGAGCGGGTCTTCTCCACGGACGACGGGGACGGCGAGGTCGGCGTCGTCGTCTATCCGTGGGAGATCTCGCTCTCGCGTGCACACACGGACGACTCCGCGTTGAACGTCATCCGCGGCGAGATCGGCTCGCTGGTCGAGGTCGGCAACCGCGTCCGCGTCCGCATCGGCCCCGTGACGGCAGAGGTGACGGCGTCGTCGGCGGAGCGACTCGGCCTCGCCGGCGGCGGCGTCGCCTATGCGACGTTCAAGGCCACCGGGACACGGTTGGTGCCGCTGTGACACTTCGGTGATTCCCACGTACAGGTACCTGGTACCGGTCGTGTCTGTTGCGGCCGAAGCACCTGCTCAGGCGATGAGGCCGGTACCAGGTACGCGTACGAAGGTGTCACGGATGTGACCCACGTGCCGGTAGCAGCTACCTGAGCGCAAGTGTCACTTAAGACGCACGGCGAGGGATTCAGAGCCGTGACGTGATCGTCGGTTGCGCGCCTTCAGCATGCACTCGTGGCCGACGAGGCGATCGATTCGGAGGACGTGAAGGCGCTCATCCACGGCGTCTGGGATGCGAACCGAAAGCTCGACGAGATCCTGCGGTTTCTCTACGATGACGACAATGGCGAAGAAGAAGAAGAAATCGAGCCTGACGCCTGAGCTACGCGCCCGCTTCGCGGACACGATGCGCATCCTCGAGGAGCGCATGGCGTTCCACGAGCGGAAGACCGAAGCACGCCGCTCGGGCGACTCGCCCGCTCAGGGCTAGCGCGGCTTCGCTTCGGGGTACCGCTCGAGCCCGTCGTCCGGGATCGGCTCCCACTCGCACGCGTACGTCACGAACGTGTGCCACTGCGGACGGATCTCGTGGCCCGGGTCGAAGATCCCGAGCCGCACGCTGCCGACCTCGCCCGTCTCCGGATACTTGCTCCAGAGGGCGCTCCCGCACGCCGAGCAGAAGCACTTCGGCCAGCCGTCCTCCGGCTTGTACTCCCGAACGAGCTCCTCGCCCGCGAGCAGCCGGAACGTGCCCGGCGCGAGCCGCGCCTGCGCGGACGCTGCCGTCCCGGTCCTCCGCTGGCACCGCGTGCAGTGGCAATAGCCCGCACTGAGCGGCTCGCCGGTCACTTCGAACCGGACGCCGCCGCACATGCAATGACCGGTGTACGGAGGCCCTGTCACTCCGTTCACGATAATCAATGCATGCGCACCACTGCGAAGGCCGACTACGCCGTCCGCGCTGCCGTGGAGCTCGCCGGCGCCGGTGACGGGCCCGTCTCGGCCGAGCACCTCGCCGAGGCGCAGCAGATCCCCGTCAACTTCCTCGAGAACATCCTCCTCGACCTGCGCCGCGCCGGGATCGTGGACAGCCGCCGCGGCGCCGGCGGCGGCTACCTGCTCGCGAAGCCGGCCGACGAGATCGTCATCGCGGACGTCGTCCGCGCCGTCGAAGGGCCGCTCGCGAGCGTCCGCGGCCTCTCCCCCGACGCCCTCGAGTACGAGGGCTCGGCGACGGCACTGAAGGACGTCTGGGTCGCACTGCGCTCCGCCGTCCGCTCCGTCCTCGAGCACGTCACGCTCGCCGACGTCGCGAGCGGGAAGCTCCCCGCGCACATCACGAAACTGACGAAGGAGCCGGACGCGTGGGTTCGCCGTTCTCGCTGAAGGTCCGCTCGACGCGCGTGCGCACGTAGACGATGTCGCTGGGAGCGAGCTCGAGCACCTCGGCCTCGTTCCGCGTCAGCTGCACATGTAGGCGCTCGCCGTCGTCCCGCACGAGGTCGACGCGCACCTCGAAGCCGAGCCGGACGATGCGCTCGACCTGCGCCTCTTGCGCCACGCCGTTCGGCTCGTGCGTGATCTCGATGTCGTGCGGACGCACCCAGGCTTCGCCGAGGCGGTTCACCGGCCCGACGAAGCTCATGACGAACGGATTCGCCGGATGGTCGTAGAGCTCGCGCGGCGGCGCGACCTGCTCGACGCGCCCCGCGTTCATGACGACGACGTTGTCCGCGACCTCGAGCGCCTCTTCCTGGTCGTGCGTGACGAAGATCGTCGTCACGTGCATCTCGTCGTGCAGCCGCAGGAGCCACTCGCGTAGCTCCTTACGCACTCGCGCGTCGAGCGCGCCGAACGGCTCGTCGAGGAGCAGCAGCTCCGGCTCGGCCGCCAGCGCGCGCGCGAGCGCCATGCGCTGCCGCTGTCCGCCGGACAGCTGTGACGGATACCGCTTGCCGAGGCCGTTGAGCTGCACGAGCTCGAGCAGCTCGGTCACGCGGGCGTGGATCTCCTCCTTCGGACGCCGCCGGATGGAGAGCCCGAACGCGATGTTGTCCCATACCGTCATGTGCGTGAACGGCGCGTAGTGCTGGAAGACGAAGCCGACGCCGCGCTTCTGCGGCGCGACCGCCGTCGCCTCTTTGCCGGAGATGAAGACCTCGCCCGTGTCGGGCGTCTCGAGCCCCGCGATCACGCGAAGCAGCGTCGACTTTCCGCTGCCGCTCGGCCCGAGCAGACCCGTGAGCGAGCCGCTCTCGACGGAGATGGAAACGTCGTCCAGGGCGAGGAAGTCCCCGAATCGCTTCGTCACGTTACGAGCTTCGATCGCCACGCTTCACCACCGTCATGAGGAGGAGTGTTGTGATCGCAAGCATGGCCAGCAGCACGGACGCAGCATAAGCCCCCGTCTGGTCGAAGTTCTCGTACGACGCCTGGACGTACTGCGTGAGCGTCTGCGTGCGGCCTGCGATGCCGCCCGAGACGATGCTGACCGCGCCGAACTCGCCGACCGACCGCGCCGTCGTGAGCACGACGCCGTAGCTGACGGCCCAGCGGATCGCCGGCAGCGTGATCCGCCGGAACGTCGTGAACGCGGAGGCGCCTAGCGTGGCCGCGGCCTCCTCCTGCTGGATGCCGATCTCGCGCAGCACCGGCACGACCTCGCGCACGACGAACGGCAGCGATACGAACGTCGTCGCGAGCACCATCGACGGCAGCGCGAAGAGCACCTGGACGCCGTGGCCGAGCAGCCAGTGCCCGAACCAGCCGTCGCGCCCGTACAAGAGATAGAGGGCGAGCCCGACGACCACAGGCGAGAGCGCGAGCGGCAGGTCGACGAGCGCGTTCACGAAGCCCATGCCCGGGATCCGGTGGCGGACGATCGCGAGCGCGCACAGGATCCCGAAAGCCGTGTTGAGCGGCACGACGATCGCCGTGATCTCGAGCGTCAGCTTCAACGCGTGCACGGCGTTCGCGTTCGAGATCGCCGCCCAGAAGGGATGGATGCCGTGTTCGAAGGCGCGCCAGAAGATGAGCCCGACAGGCGCGACCAGGATGATCGCGAGATAGCCGAGCGAGAAGGCCCGGATGCCGCGTCTAGCGGTCATGACGTGTTGCCCAGCGGCGCAGCGCGCCGACCGCGAGAAGGAGCCCGAACGAGATGACGAGCATGAGCATCGCGAGCGCCGAGGCGCCCGTCGGGTCGTCGCTGTTTATGTGCTCGAAGACGTACAGCGACGCGACCTCGGTCTTGAACGGGAGGTTCCCGGCGATGAGGATGACCGCGCCGAACTCGCCGATCGCGCGAGCGAACGCGAGCGTGACGCCCGAGAGGAGCGCCGGCAGCAGGTGCGGGAAGACAATGCGGCGGAAGACGGTGAAGCGCCCCGCGCCGAGCGACGCCGCCGCCTCCTCCATGTCGCGGTCGAGCTCGATCAGCACCGGCTGCACCGTGCGCACGACGAACGGCAGCGTCACGAAGAGCAGCGCCATGAGGACGCCCCAGCGCGTGTACGCGACGTCCACGCCGATGCCGCCGGTCGGGCCGTACAGCGCGAGCAGCGTCAGGCCGGCGACGATCGTGGGCAACGCGAACGGCAGGTCGATCAACGTGTTCACGAAACGCTTGCCGGGGAATTCGTCGCGCACGAGCGTCCACGCGAGCGCCGTCCCGGTGACCGCGTTGATCGCGACGACGCCGCCCGCGAGCTCGAACGTCAGCTCGAGCGCAGCTCGCGACTCCGGGTTCCACGCCACCTGCCAGAAGTGGTGCCAACCGCCGTCCGCCGCTTTCGCGGCGACGGCGGCGAGCGGGACGAGGACGATGATGCTGAGGTAGCCAAGCGCGAGCCCGCTCCCCAGCGCCGGAGTGCCGAGAGCGCGTTTCCGCGCTCCCGGCATGCGAGCTACATCAACCGCCAGGGTTGACTCCGAGGCTCTGTTCGATCTTCGCGACGATCCCGTTGGTCGGGTCGAAGAACTGCGTGTCCACCTTGTCCCAGCCACCGACGTAGCCGATCTTGAACAGCTGCGGCCGCGGCGGGAACTGCTTCAGGTACTGCTTCTCGACGCTCGGGACGACGGAGCGGAAGCCGTTCTGCGCCCAGATCGTCTGCGCCGCCGGCGTGTACAGCCAGCTCACGAAGTTCTTCGCAGCGACGTAGTTGCTTCCGTTGACGGCGGCGAGCGGCGTCGCGATCTGCAGCGTCGCCTTCGGGATGAGGTAGAAGACCGGCTTGCCCTGCGACTGCGCGAGCTTGGCGTCGCTTTCGTAGTCGATGAGCACGTCGCCCTTGCCGGACAGGAACGTGTTGAGCGCGTTGCGCGCGCTCGTGTCCTGCGAGACGTTGTGCTGGAACAGTTGCTTCAGGTACGCCTGCGCCTGCTTCGGTGTCTTGTGCTCGCGGAGCATCGCGCCGTACGCGGCCATGACGTCCCAGCGCGCGCCGCCGGAGCTGAACGGGTTCGGGAACACGACCTGGACGCCGGGCTTGACGAGGTCGTCCCAGGTGCGGATGTGCTTCGGGTTGCCGTCGCGGAGGACGAACACGACCACCGACTTCGAGACGATGCCGTGGTACGGGTTCGCGTCCCAGGCCTTGCTCACCTGGCCGGTCCCCACGAGCCGGTCCATGTCAGGCGTCAGCGAGAAGTTGACGACGTCGGCGGGTAGGCCGGCGGCGACCGCCTTGCTCTGCACCTCGGAGGCGGCGAACGAGGTCTGGAACTTCACGCCCTGCCCCTGCGGCGTCGCCTGGTAGGCGGCGATCAGCTTGGGATAGACGGCGGTCGGGATCGAATAGGCGATGACGGAGAGGGTCGTGTCTTTCCGGCCGGCGGCCGCAGCCGAAGGCAGGACGAGCACGAGTGCGAGTGTGATTAGTAGTTTTCTCATCGTTTTAGTTGTATATCAAAATGGGCACCCGCGTCAAACCCAACAGAAAGGGCCCCTTCCGGGGCCCCTTCAAAGCGTCGTGCTGACGCGGACTACGCGGTGACGCGGACGTTCGTCGCCTGCGGTCCCTTGGCACCTTCGGTCGCTTCGAACTCGACCTTGGCGCCTTCGGACAGGCTCTTGAAGCCTTCGCCGGTGATGCCCGTGTGATGCACGAACAGGTCCTTTGCGCCGTCGTCCGGGGTGATGAAGCCGTACCCCTTCTCGTCGCTGAACCACTTGACGGTTCCGGTTGCCATATCTAACTCACCTCCCTGCATTTTTCACGAACAAGCTGGGAGGCGGCAATGCTGCACTCCGGTACTCGTCCTTCTGTGTGGGTTGGAACATTCTATTACCAGCGGGACCGACGGCCACGCCGGCTGGTGTATAGCAGCTTCGGCCTGGCGACGGTCATTCCGGTGCTCTGGAACTCCTCGCCGTGACCGAGCCGGGCCGCGACGCGGCTGACATCGGCCTGCTGCTCCGGGAGCACCAACGTGCTGCCCCGTCCGGAGGCGCCTGCGCGGCCGGTGCGGCCGACGCGGTGGACGTACCCCTTGTCGTCCTCCGGCGGATCGAAGTTGATCACGTGCTCGATCGCCTCGAGGTCGAGGCCGCGGGCGGCCACGTCGGTGGCGACGAGCGTCGTCACGCGGCCGGTGCGGAACTTCTCCAGCGCGCGCTCGCGCTGCGGCTGCGACAGGTCGCCGTGCATGGCGACCACCGGGATATCCCGCCGCGCCAGCTTCTGGGCGAGGCGGTCCGCCCCGCGCTTGGTGCGCACGAAGACGAGCGTCAGGCCGGGCTCGGCCTGGAGCAGCTCGACGAGGCGGTCGACCTTGTCCGCGGCCGTGACCGGGACGAAGTTGTGCTCGACCTCGCTGTCCTCCACGTCCTGCTCGCGGCCGTTCTCGAAGCGGGCAGGCGCGTCGGTGTACGTGGCTGCGAGCTCGCCCACCTCGCCGTCGAGCGTGGCAGAGAAGAGCATCGTCTGCCGCGCCTCCGGCAGCCGCCGGATGATGCGCTCGACCTGCGGGCGGAAGCCCATGTCGAGCATGCGGTCGGCCTCGTCGAGGACGAGCGTGCGGACGGCGTCGAGCGAGACGAGTCGCCGCTCGACGAGATCCTGGAGACGGCCGGGCGTCGCGATGACGATCTGCGCGCCCTTGAGCCGCTTGGCCTGCGCCCCGACCGGGGCTCCGCCGTAGGCCGCGGCAACGCGAATGCCCCGAGCGCGTGCGAGTGGCTCGAGGTCTTCTGTGACCTGGAGCGCGAGCTCACGCGTCGGGACGAGAACGAGGGCACTGGGCATCTTCCCGTCGACGGGGGCCCGCTCGACGAGCGGGATGCCGAAGGCGAGGGTCTTGCCCGACCCGGTGGGCGACTTGGCGAGCACGTCGCGCCCGCCGAGTGCGTCCGGAAGGACGAGGGTCTGAATACGGAACGGCCCGGTGATGCCGCGGTCCGCGAGCGCCTGCTCAACGGCCGCGCTCACGCCGAGCGCGCGGAAAGTTTGCTGCATGTGGTGTTCGACTCCTTTGATGGTTCGGTTCGAGATGTCACGACTCGAAACCGCCATAGGAGGAACGAGAAGCTGAATCTCACTGGACGACCCATTGCCGTCCGTGAAAACAGGGTAGCAGCTATTCCAGACGTTCTCCGGCCCGGATCGGCATGGGCAGCCGGTTCGCAGGCGGCGTCAAGGGGCAGCGAGGCCGGTGTAGCCCGGGGACGGCGACTGCGGATGGTCGCGGAACAGCTCGGCGCGCACCGCCTTCCAGCGCTCCCAGCCGCCGCGCGGCTCCGCCGCCCGCAACTCCGCGTACAGGTCGAAGATGCGCCGCTTCCAGTCGAGCAGCTCGAATTCGTTCACGCAGTGACGACTTGCTCGGTCGTCTTGCGCAACGGCACCTCGGTCAGGAACCAGCTCAGGATGAACGCGATTCCGGAGACGATGGCGCCCACGAGGAACATCGGATGGAGCGAGTTCGAGAAGGCCTGGATGTACAAGGCGTGCACATGGGGCGGCAGCGCCTTCACCGCGGAGGGCGTCGCCGACGTAGGCCCGTGCACACCCGGCGGCAAGGTCTTGGCGAGATTCTTCCGCAGCTGGTTCGCGAAGATCGCGCCGAACGCGGCGATGCCGACGGAGCCGCCGATCTGCCGGAACATGATCGATCCCGAAGTGGCGACGCCCATCACACTGATCGGCACCGCGTTCTGGACCGCGAGGACGAGCACCTGCATGACCAAGCCGAGGCCCAGGCCGATCACGAGCATGTACAGCGACGTCGCCACGGTCGACGTGTGGACGTTCAACTGCGTCAGCAGCGCCATGCCGGCCGCGGCAATGGCGGTGCCCGCGATCGGGAACGGGCGGTAGCGGCCCGTCCGCGAGATGATCTGGCCGCCGACGATGGACGTGAAGAGGAGTCCGGCCATCATCGGCGTGAGCTGCAGTCCGGAGCTCGTCGGGTTGCGTCCGCGGACGATCTGCAGGAACAGCGGTAGGAACGTGATCGAGCCGAAGAGCGCGACGCCGATGATGAAGCCCACGGCCGAGCTGACGACGAAGATGCGATTCCGGAAGAGGGACAGCGGCAGGATCGGCTCGCTCGCGCGCCGTTCCGCGAACGGGAACAGCACAAGCAGCACGACGCCGCCGACCCCGAGCGCGACGATGATCGGCGATCCCCACCCGTACGTCGTCCCTCCGAGGCTCGTGCACAGGACGAGCGCCGCGAGCCCGCCGGCGAGGAGGGCCGCGCCGAGATAGTCGATCGCATGCTGCACGCGCTCGGCCGGCGCGTGGAACGTCGCGCCGATGACGAGGAACGCGACCACCCCGACCGGCACGTTCACGTAGAAGATCCACCGCCACGAGAGGTTGTCGACGAAGAACCCGCCGATGAGCGGGCCGATGACGGTCGCGACGCCGAAGGCGGCGCCGAACAGCCCCTGGTACCGGCCGCGATCGCGCGGCGGGATGATGTCCCCGATCACCGCGATCGCGACGACGACGAGGCCGCCTGCGCCGAGGCCCTGCAGCGCGCGGAAGAGGATGAGCTCCGTCATGTTCTGCGCGATGCCGCAAAGCGCGGAGCCGACGAGGAAGATGACGATCGCGGCCTGGATGACGACCTTGCGCCCGTACAGGTCGCCGAACTTGCCGTACAGCGGTCCTGACACCGTCGACGAGAGCAGGTACGCAGTCACCACCCACGACAGGTGCGAGAGGCCGCCGAGGTCGCCGACGATCGTCGGCAGCGCGGTCGAAACGATCGTCTGGTCGAGCGCCGCGAGCAGCACGACCAGCATGAGCGCGGTGAAGATGACCCGCTTGCGCGGAGCTTCGGTCCCCGTCGGCATAGTTGCAGCATGCCGAAGATCGAGAAGTCAGACGAGCGGTGGCGCGAGGAGCTGACGCCGGAGCAGTTCCACGTCCTGCGCCAGAAGGGCACCGAGGCGCCGTTCACCGGCGAGTACGACCACGTCTTCGAGCCGGGCACGTACGTGTGCGCAGGCTGCGGCGCGCAGCTCTTCGAGTCGGATGCGAAGTACGACTCCGGCTGCGGCTGGCCCGCCTTCTCCACACCGGCAGGCGAGGACGCCGTCGAGGAGGAGACGGACGCGGGCCACGGGATGGTCCGCACGGAGGTGCTGTGCGCAAGCTGCGGCGGCCACCTCGGGCACGTGTTCCCCGACGGGCCGGACCCGACCGGGCTGCGCTACTGCATCAACTCGGCCGCGCTGAAGCTCGACGAGGCCTAGCGCTCGCGGTACACGATGCGGCCGCGGGTCAGGTCGTACGGGGAAAGCTCGACCTTGATGCGGTCGCCCGGGTTGATCCTGATGCGATAGCGGCGCATGCGACCGGAGGTGTAGCCCAGGGTCTCGTGGCCGTTGTCGAGCGCGATGCGGTGCATCCCGCTCTTGAACGACTCCATCACTTCGCCCTCGAGCTCGATTTTCTCTTCTTTACCGGCCATGTACCCATCACGGTAGCCGATGAATTCGGCCTGCGGGAGCCGTCTTTACTGGGATGGCCATCGATCTCGGGACGGTCGACGCGCTCGCGCGGCTGCGTCTCGCGGGCAAGCGCCTCGGCTTCGAGGTACGCATCACGCCGACGGAGGAGCTGGTCGAGCTGGTCGAGCTCGCCGGGCTACTCGAGGTGCTCTGGGAGCCCGAAGAGCGGGAAGAGCCGCTCGGTGTCGAGGAAGAAGGTCAGCTCGGAGATGCGCCCGCCTGAGGTCTCCAGCACCTGCAGCGCCCACGGCGTATAGCCACCTTCAGGGTCGATCTTGTACTGGCCGAACGCCGGCGAGCCGTTCGCCGTGCGCACCGGGACGACGCGCGAGCCCTCGCAGGCGATTCCGGGGCCGAACCACCAGGTGAAGATGTCGTCGCGCCCGGCGAGCCACATGTCGAACGGCGGCATCGACTGGATCGCGTCCTCGCGCAGCAGCTCCGTGAGCAGGTCGATGTCGTACGCCTCGAACGCGGCGACGTAGCGCTCGAGCAGCGCGGCGTCGACGTCGGCCGTGTCGACCTCGCGCACGTTCGCGTCCGCGAGCGTCGCGCGTGCGCGCTGGAGCGCGCTGTTCACGGACGCGACCGACGTGTCGAGCAGCTCCGCGGCCTCCGTCGCCTGCCAGCGCAGCACCTCGCACAGGATGAGCGCGGCGCGCTGGCGCGGCGGCAGGTGCTGCAGTGCAGCGACGAACGCGAGCCGGATGGTCTCGTGCTCGACGGCCGCGTCGGCGGGATCGGGCATAGGCTCGATCCAGGTCACCTCGGTGGGCACGTTCAGGTTCTCGAACAGCGGCTCCTGGGCCGGCCCGAGATCCATCGGGCGCGCGCGGCGCCGGCCGGCCTTGAGCATGTCGAGGCAGACGTTGGTGGCGATCTTGTACAGCCACGACTTCAATGCTGCGCGGCCTTCGAAGCGGTCGATGTTCCGCCACGCGCGAACGAGCGTGTCCTGGACGGCGTCCTCGGCGTCGAAGGGCGAGCCGAGCATGCGGTAGCAGTACGCGGTGAGCTCCGAGCGGTGCTGCTCGAGCTCCCCGAACGCAGGGCTGAACGCGACCGACCCTTCCACCGGAGTGAATCGTACGGCCATCGACTGTTTTGACGTCGCGGGCGTCAGGAAGTTATCGGTCAGTCGAAACCAAGCTCGTCCAGCGAGCGGTACAGCTCAGAGAGGCCGGTACTTAGTACCGGTACGAAGGTGTGACGGAATCGTGACGCTCACGGCACACCTGACGGTCGATGGTTATGGGATGGCGCGGCGGCCACGAGACATCACGGCGGGGCTCTTCCACATCTACACGCACTGCGTCTGGGTGACTCGCGAGCTCTACCGGAAAGACGAGGACAGGGTGGACTTTCTCCGCGGGGCTGCTCGCGTCACGGGAAAGCTCGGATGGACCTGTCTCGCCTACTGCCTCATGACGTCCCATTACCACCTGATCGTCGATGTCGACGATGGGATGCTCCCCAAGGCGATGCACTCCTTGAACCTCCCGTACGTGCGGAACTTCAACCGGCGATACGGACTCCGCGGACATCTCCAGTTCGCGCCTTATGGCGCGCGTCGGATCTTCAACGACGCCGACCTCGCGTACAGGTTCAAATACGTCGCGAACAATCCCGTGGAGGCCGGCCTCTGCGAGAGGCCCGGCGACTGGCCATGGAGCAGCTACGCCGGCACGGTCGGCTTGGCTCCGCTCGCCACGTTCGTCGATCCGGCACGCGTCCTTCGGTATTTCGATTGGCCGGACAACAACCCGGAGGCAGCGCTTCGCCGCTACGTCGAGAGTCCGTGACTCTTTCGTTCGGGTACTAAGTACCGGCCTTACTCGAAACCGAGCTCGTCCAGCGAGCGGTGCAGCTCGGCCGAGTCTTCGTACACGCGGAACGCGCCGGCGGCGAGCAGCTCGTCCGCGCCGTAGCCGCCGCTCAGGAGCCCGATGCTGAGCATGCGCGCGCGGCGCGCCGCGAGCAGATCCCAGACGGCGTCGCCGACGACGTAGCAGTCGACCGGCTGCACACCGAGCGCCTCCTGGCACTTGAGGAAGAGATCCGGCGCCGGCTTCGCGCGCGCGACGTTGCCGCGTTCGATCACGACCGTCTCCTCGCCGACACCGAGTGCCTCGAGCGACGCGTCGATCTCCGGACGGCGGCCGGACGTCGCGATTCCGTGCACGATTCCTCGGCGCCGGAGCTCCGCGAGCAGCTCGACGGCACCCGGAAGCGGGCGCCGCTCGGGCAGGAGGCCGCGGAAGATCTCGCCGTGCCGGCGCTGGATCTCCTCCGTCTCGGCGTCCGTCAGCTCCCGCCCTACCTCGCGCGCGACGGCACGCGCGAACAGACCGCCGCTCATGCCGATCCGGCGATGGATGCGCCACCCGTCGATCGGCATCTCCGCCTCGGCCAGCGCACGCTGCCACGCGAACACGTGCGCGTACACCGTGTCGATGAGCGTGCCGTCGAGGTCGAAGATGAGCGCGAGCGCCACGCCCGCGAGCCTACCCCGTCGATTCGAGGACGACGGCGGCCTCCACCAGCCGTTCGCTCGCTGCGCCGAAGAGCGCGAGCGGCTCGTCGCCGTCCAGCGGATGGAACGCCCACCCGAACGTCACGCCGCCGAGGACGCGCTCCAGGTCGGCGGCGATTCGCGACGCATCCTCCGGCGAGCGGGCCGCCGTCACGACCGCCAGGCGCAGCCGGCCGACGCGGGCGACCTCGCTGCCGCCGTCCAGCGCGGCTGCAAGCGCGCGCAGCTCCTCGCGCCGTGCCGCGTCGGAGGACGTCGTCAGCTCGCCGACTAGCACCGCGAACGGCTCCGATCGGTCGACGCGCCGCGCGATGCTCGCGGAAAGCCCCTCGGGCGCGAGCACGCCCGTCGCGACGTCCCGACGCGCGACCCTGAGCACGTCGTCGAGCACGTGCAGCGATTCCGCCAGCATCTGGCGGCCGCGGCGCGCGAAATAGCCGACCGCGAAGCCGGCGAGCGTGAACGACGCAAGGCGGATGCCGAGCGGCTCGAGCGCCTCCCCGAAAAAGGTGCCGTGGATCGCCGAAGCGATCGCGCACAGCAGCGTGGCGAGCACGCCGGCCGCAACGCCGCTCACGGGGCCGCCGGCGAGCGCGAAGAGGACGATGGCGAGATAGAAGCCCTGCGAGAGCCCGAGCCCGGGGCGGCCGTACTCGACGAGGAGCGCGAAGACGAGGGCGTAGACGAAGAGTGCCGTCGCCTCCAGCCGACGCGGAACGGAGACGCGCTCGAGCAATCCGCTCACGCCGCGAACCCTGCCGGTTCCGGCGGACGAACACAAATCGGGAGGCGATGCTAGACGGTCTGGGCCGGCACGAAGCGGCTGTCGCGCTGCGCCGCGACCCGCAGGAGCAGGTCGTGCAGCGTCGCGCGCTCGTCCTCGTCCAGCGGGGCGAGGAACTCGTCTTCGATCTTCTGGACCATCTTCCGGAACGCGGCGAGCTGCCGCTTGCCGGCCGCCGTGAGGCTGACCATCTGGCGGCGGCGGTCGTTCGGATCGCGGCGGCGCTCGATCATCCCTCGCTCCTCCAACTGGTCGAGGAGGCCGACGAGCATGCTCCGGTCGACTCCCAGTGCATCCGCGATGGTGGCCTGCGTCTCGCGCGCGCCTTCGTCCAGGACGGCGAGGACGCCGTAGTGGTACGCGTTGAACCCGGCCTCCTCGAAGCGGTCCATCGTCTCCATCTTCACGGCGATGCCGACCCGGGCCAGGAGGACTCCCGTGCGCGCGAGCATCTCGAGTGGGAGGCAGTTCTGGGAGATCTCAGGGTTCATTGCGGAATAAGTGTAGCGCAGGATCGTTGTCTACGTGTATCGTGGAGTCACACAACGATTCGAGGGGAAATCGAATGAATAAAAACATGATTGTAACGACTACGGAAGACAGCGCGGCCGACCGGAAGCGCTGGTTCGGCCTCGCAGTCCTGGTGGCGGCGCAGTTCATGGTCGTCCTCGACATCGCGATCGTCAACGTCGCGCTGCCGACCATCAAGACCGACCTCCACTTCAGCCAGGAGAGCCTGCAGTGGGTGATCACGGCCTACTCCATCCTTTTCGGCGGCGTCCTGCTGCTCGGCGGCCGGATGGCCGACCTCCTCGGCCGCAGGCGCCTGTTCATGGCCGGGCTGACGCTCTTCACGGTCAGCTCGCTCCTCGACGGGCTCGCCTGGTCGGAGACCTCCCTGATCGCCTTCCGCGCCCTGCAGGGCCTCGGCGCCGCGCTGCTCGCACCGGCGGCGCTGTCGATCCTGATGACGACCTTCAAGGAGGGACGCGAACGCAACCTCGCGCTCGGGATCTGGGGCGCGGTCTCCGGCAGCGGCGCCGCGGCAGGCGTGCTGCTCGGCGGCGCGCTGACGAGCGCCTTCAGCTGGTCGTGGATCTTCTTCGTGAACGTCCCCGTCGGCGCGCTCGTGCTCGTCCTCGCCCCCATCCTCCTGCGCGAGAGCCGCGCGGCGCTCGACCATCGGCACTTCGACATCGCCGGCGCCTCCACCATCACCGGCGGCCTGATGCTGCTCGTCTACGCGCTCACGCGTGCGAGCCAGCACGGCTGGGCCACCGCGACCACCGCAGGCCTGCTCGCGGCGTCTGCGGCGCTGATCGCATCGTTCATCGTCGTGGAGCTCCGCTCCCCGGCGCCGCTCCTGCCGCTACGGATCTTCCGGCTGCGCACGCTCTCCGGCTCGAACGCCGCAGCGCTGCTCTCCGGCGCTGCGATCTTCTCGCAGTTCTTCCTGCTGACGCTGTACATGCAGCAGGTGCTGCACTACTCGGCGCTTCAGACCGGCGCGGCGTACATCACGTTCACGCTCGCGATCATCGTGTTCTCCGGCGTGTCGCAGGCCGTGGTGACGAGGATCGGCATCCGCCGTGTCCTGCCGGCCGGCCTGGTGCTCGCCACGGTAGGGCTGCTGCTGTACACGCGTCTGCCGGTGCACGGGCACTACTTCTGGGATCTCTTCCCCGCGTTCCTCGTGGGCGGGATCGGGATGGCGTTCGTCTTCGTGCCGATGTCGATCGGCGCGCTCGCCGGCGTCGGGCGTCGTGACGCCGGCGTCGCATCGGGCCTGCTGAACACGTCGCAGCAGATCGGCGGAGCCATCGGCGTCGCGATCGCGACGACGATCGCCACGACGTACACGACTCGGTTCGCGACGCATCATCACGTCACGGCCTCGTCGCCGACCGCGTTGACGCACGGCTTCGTCATCGCGTTCTACGTGCTCGCCGGAATCTCGCTCGCAGGCGGCCTCATCTCGGCGGCGCTCATCGAGTCGCAGCCGGCCAAAGTCGAGGAGGAAGCGATCCTCCTGGGCGAGCTCGCACCGATCGAGGAGGCGGCATGACCGACGACCGGCGGCGCTACCAGCGCGAAGTCGAAAGGCTCCTGGAGCAGATCCGGGAGCGCGTCCGGGAGCTTCAACTGCTGAAGGTGCGCGGAGCACGGGGGGCCGCGCTCCGGGAGCACAAGCGCGACCTCTCCCGGACGCGGAGGGAGCTGGCGGCCCTCGTGGCCGCCAGCTCCCTCTAACTGATCGAATCGAAGGACGACTCTTCCGTCAGTGTCCGGAGTCCGGCTCTCCGGTCGAAGGATCGAGGAACAGCTTCGTCGGGCCCTGCGGGTGACCGAAGCTGAACATGTTGTTCAGCGTCCCTGCGAATGCGTCTTCGGACCCGTTTCCGATCCGCTCGTCTCCGAGCCAGTTGTCCTCAATGAAGCGGACGACCGAGGCCTGCGTCGTCAACGTGCCGTCGACGAAGTTGCGCTTGCTGTACGGCGAGATCACGAGCAGCGGCTGGCGCTGGCCGGGCCCGCAGCGCCCTTGCTCGGGGACTGCGCCGTCGCCGGTGGGAACCTTGGCCGGGTTCGAGCCGCACTGCCCCGTCCCGGTCAGCGCGTCCAGCGGAGTCTGCGACTGCATCAGGACTGGACCCATTTGATGGTCGTACCAGCCGTCGCTGTCGTCGTAGAGGATCACCACGGCGGTGCTGTTCCACGTCGGCAGCTTCTCGAGGCGGTTGATCGTGTCGACGAGCCACGTCTGCTCGTCGAGCGGGTCGGAGTAGCCGGCGTGGCCGTCCTGGTAGTCGGCCGCCTTCAGATAGGAGACCGCGGGCATGTTGCCGTTGTCGGCGGCGGCCCAGAAGTCCCTCAGGTCGTACTGGTGGTTGGCCTGGTCCTGCTCGCCGATCTTCGCAATCGAGGTCGGCGGCACGTGCGTCGGGTTCGCCGTCGAGGCGAAGTACTGGAACGGCTCGTGATGCGGGTTGTAGTCCTTCTGCACAGCACCGCCGACGTTCGTGTGGCTGGCGGTGCACACCGCCGACAGGTCATCGGTGCTCGGCTTCCCGGAGACGTAGTTGGGGCTGGCGAAGCCGCCCTGGAACCATCCCCAGGTGATGTCCTTGTTGTTCAGCAGGTCACCGATGTTCTGGCCGCCCATTTGGATCGTCTGCGCGGCGGTCTTGCCGTCCTGCGTCGACGAGCAGATGTCGTAGTTCGGATCGCCGTCGCTGTAGACGGTGCCTGTCCCGGTCGGGGCCTGCGGCGTGGGAGGCGTCGCACCGGGCGACGCCGTGCACGGCGCCGCGTTGATGACGGCGCTGCTCGGTCCGCAGATCGCGCCGTATGTGTTGGACACGGTCACGTTGAGTGCGCCCGGAGTGGACGGGCCGAACGTGTCGCTGTACGAGTTGTCGCTCATCGCGAAGTTCTGCGCGTAGTTCCACAGGCCGGTGACGGTGTTCCCGTCGTAGTAGTCCATCACCAGGCCCGGCGCGGTGGTGTCGGGCGGCGAGCAGCTCTCGACGTCCGTGTACGGGATGAACTTGTCCATCGCCCCCATGTCGAACGCCTTCTGCTCGGCGGTGTAGCCGTGGTTCTGGTCGCAGGTGAGCGCCTGGGAGCGGTCGAGCCGCTGCGGGTTCGAGCTGTTCGGATTCTCAGTCAACAGCGCTCCCTGCAGTCCGTTGACCGATGGGGTATCCGGTGCGGCATGAAATGCCGGCTCGCCCGGGGGGTTGGTGGCATCCGGGTAGGTGCCGAAGTAGTGATCGAAGGACACGTTCTCCTGGAAGATCACGACGACGTGCTTGATGGGCGTCGCGGTCGACGCGTCCGTGCGTGTGCTCGAGGCGGCCGTAGCGGCTGCGGCTGCGGCGACGGCGGCGACAGCGAGCACGGGCAGGATCCAGCGGATCCGACTTCTCATCTCTCCCCCTTCTGTGGAATGAGTGGACGCCGCGATCCTCCGCACAGGGACCGGACCCGTGGGGGACGCGTCGGCAAACGACCGGAGACGGTGTGGTTACATCCGCGCTGTGAGCGAATACGCCGTCGGAGCCGCCTGCCGCATCGACGTGCCCGCACACTCGCGGAAAATCGCCGAGATCCCGGTCGGGCTCGATCCCGAGGGAGTCGGCGTCGACGTCGCGCGCCGCCTCGCGTATGTCGCGTGCTCGCGCAGCGACTGGGTGACCGTTGTCGATCTCGAGCGGCACGAAGCGATCGCGCGGGTGCCCGTCGGCGCGGAGCCGATCGATCTCGTCTTCGACCCGCCCACCGACCGGATCTTCACGGCCGACGCGCACGCCGACTCGGTGTCCGTCGTCGACGCCGAGACACTGACGCTCGTCGCGACGATCCCGGTCGGCGCGTATCCGTCCGGCCTCGCGTACGACGCCGACGCGCGGCGGCTCTACGTCGGCAACTCGCTCGGCGGGACGATGAGCGTCCTCGACGTCGACACGCTCGAGACGGTGGCGACCGTCGAGGCGGAGATCGGCGCGGGCGCCATCGAGCTCGACCGCGAGCGCCGCGTCATTCTCTGTGTCAACTTCATCGCGGCGTCGGTGACGCTGATCGATGCCGACACGAACGAATCGTTCGGACGCATCGAGGTCGGCATCGGCGCGTGCGCAGTCGGCGTCGTGCCGGAGCGCGGCGAGGCGTTCGTCGTCAACTCCGTCGCGGGAACGGTCGCGCGCATCGACCTCGACGAGGCGCGCGTGGTCGAGGAGCTGCGCGTCGGCGAGGCGCCCGTCGGCCTCACGGTCGCGCCTGCGCACGACCGCATCTACGTCAGCAACCGCGGCGCCGGCACGGTCAGCGTGCTCGGCGTCGAGGACGGCGTCGAGTGGACGCAGATCCCGGTCGGCGACGGCCCCGGCGGCGTCACCGTCGACCCGCACGACGGGCGCCTGCTCGTCGCGGACGCGGGCAGCGGCACGCTCACGATCGTCGAGGACCTGCTCGCAGGGCGGCCGCCTCTGCCGGCGCTGGAGGAATCGTCTCCGCTCGTCGGCAATCAGCTGCCGGAGTTCACGCTCGTCGACCTCCGCACAGGCAAGACGCGAACGAGCCGCGAATGGGCCGAGAAGCGGTACATCATCAATTTCTTCGCCAGCTGGTGAGGGCCTTGCAACGCGGCGGCGCCGTTCCTCGAGGAGCTGCGCCGGCGTGAGGGGGCCCGGTCGGGCCTCGACGTAATCCACATCGACATCTGGGAGGGCTCCGATCCGAAGCCCGAGGTCGAGCGCTTCTGCGAGATGTGGGGGCTCGAGGGAACGGTATTGCTCGACGAGACCGGCGACTATGCGCGGTCGCTCGGCGTGCGCGGCGTGCCGACGAACCTCGTCGTCGACGCCGACGGAACGGTGCGCGCGTTCGGCGTCAGCCGGCTCGACGAGCTCGACCGCGCGATCGACGACATGCTCAGGCGCTAGCCGCCGCGGCCGTCGCCACGTCGCGCGGGTACGTCCGCCGCCCCTTGAAGAGCAGATAGGCGCTCGCGGCCAGCGGGACGAGCATGACGGCGAACGTCCATTGCAGCCCGCTTCGGCCGCCGCCGAAGACGTGGTCCGAGACGGCGCCGAAGAGGAGCGGTGCGAGCGCCTGCGCCAGCGAGCGGAACAGCGTGCGCACGGCCTCGGCGCGACCCCAGAGGAGCGGCGGCATGATGTCGAGCCGCGCCGCGTCGAGCGGCGGGTTCTGTGCGGAGAGGAAGAACGCCGCCACGATCAGATACGGGACCGCAGCGCTCGCGCTGCGCGTGAAGATCGCCGGTGCGAACAGGACCGGCGCGAGCAGGGCCGCGCCGATCGCGGTGTAGATGCGTCCGTTCAGCCGGCCGCGGCGGAGGATCCGATCGCCGAGCGCGCCGCCGGCGAGCACGCCCCCGACGGCGCCGACACCGATGACGAGCAGGAGCAGGTTCGCGATCGCCTGCCCGATCCCGTACTGCTCTTTCACGAACTCGGCGCCGAACGTCTGCAAACCGGCGAGGAAGTAGTAGCCGAGTGCACTCGCGGCGATGAGGACGATGTTCGTCCGGATGCGCAACACATAGCGCGTCGCGGCAATGATGTTCATCCGGCGCGCGTCGCCGTGCAGCACGAGCTCCGGGTCGGCCCCAACGCCACGCTCGCGCGCGAGCCGCTGCGCATCGGTCTCGTGCGGCCCTTCGGCGAAGCCCTCGGGCGGCTTCGCGGACTCGTGGTCGAGGATCCCGCGGCCGCCGCGTCTCGGCTCCGGCAGGCGCGCGACGAAGACGGAGAGCGCGAGCGCCGGCAACGCAAGGATGACGAAAGCCGCGCGCCACGACACCGTGGCGATGTCGCCCGTGACGGCGAAGCCGAAGCCGGCGCCGAGCAGCTCGCCGGTGAGGATGTAGCCGTAGATGCGTCCCCGTTCCCAGCCGCCGAAGTAGTCGCCGACGAGCGACGCGATCATCGGGCCGGCGGCGGCGGTGACCGCGCCGAGAAAGAGTCGCGCGATCAGGAGGTCGTGGAAGGTCGGCACCGCGGCGCTCCAGAGCATCGCGACCGCCCACAGCACGATCGCGATCGCGAGCGTCGTCGTGCGGCGCACGCGGTCGGCGAGGATGCCGAACGGCAGGCTCGCGACCGCGCCGACGAGCGAGGTGGCGGCGACGAGCAGGCCGATGTCCGTGTTGCTGATGTGCAGGCCGTGGCGCAGCTCGGTCGCCGACGCGCCGACGGTCGTGACGTCGGCGGCACTGAGCCCGAGGACACACGCGAGCACGACGATCACGCGCGTGCGCTCCCTCCCACCGAGCGCGACGGTGAGCCGGTCCGCCCCGGCTTCCGCCACCGTGGACGCGAGCGCGGCGAGGCCTGCGAGGAGCGAGCGGCGGGATCCTTCGGCCATCCACACCCATTGTGCGAGAGTGGGACGGTGGACGACGCGGTCATCACCGTCCGCGGGCTGCGCAAGCGCTACGCCGCGGTGGAGGCGGTCGCGGGAATCGACCTCGAGGTCAGTCGCGGCGAGATCTTCGCCTTCCTCGGCCCGAACGGCGCCGGCAAGACGACCACCGTCGAGATCCTCGAGGGCTTTCGCCGGCGCAGCGACGGTGAGGTGCGCGTGCTCGGCGTCGACCCCGCGCACGCCGGCTCAGCCTGGCGGAATCGTGTCGGGACGGTGCTCCAGGAGTCCGCGGCGGAGCCCGGTCTCACTGTGCGCGAGTGCATGCAGCTCTACGCCGGCTACTACGACGCGCCGCGCGACATCGGCGAGACGATCGCGCTCGTGGGCCTCCAGGGCACGGAGGAGACGCTTGGCGACCAGCTGTCGGGCGGCCAGCGACGCAGGCTGGACGTCGCGCTCGGGCTCATCGGAGATCCCGAGCTGATTTTCCTCGACGAGCCGACGACCGGCTTCGATCCGTCCGCGCGCCGGGCCGCGTGGAGCGTGATCGAGGGCCTGCGCGAGCTCGGAAAGACCGTGTTCCTCACGACGCACTACATGGACGAAGCAGAAAACCTCGCTGACCGCATCGCCGTCATCGCCGGGGGACGCATCGTCGCCGAGGGGACACCGCAGACGCTCGGCGGGCGCGAGCGAATGGCGACGCGCATCTCGTTCACGCTCCCCGACGGCATCGGCTCCGACGACCTTCCGCTTCGCGCTTCGACGCAGAACGGCCGCGTGGCAATCGAGAGCGAGCGTCCGCTCGCGGATCTGAAGGAGCTCGCAGACTGGGCGCTCGCGCGCGGCCTCGAACTGCCGGATCTCGATGTCCGCCAACCGTCGCTCGAAGACGTCTACCTGCAGCTGACGGGGGGCCCGGAATGATCCTGCTCATCCGCTTCATCCGGCGCTACCTGAAGAAGCGCCGCGCGGCGCAGCCCGAGCGCCGGAGCGGCAAGCGGACGCCGCTTCAGCTCGTCGCGCACCAGACGCGGTACGAGCTGCTCGCGTTCTTCCGCAACAAGCAGTCCCGCTTCTTCACGGTGGCGTTGCCGATCATCTTCCTCGTCATCTTCGTGAGCGTCTTCGGGAACGACAAGCTCGGCCCAACCGGGATCAAGGCCTCCACGTACTACGTTCCCGGCATCTCGGCGCTCGCCGTGGTCGCGGGCTCGTTCGTGAACCTCGTCATCTCGGTCACCGCGCAGCGCGAGACGGGGGTGCTCAAGCGGCGGCGCGCGACGCCCGTGCCGGCCTGGGTGTTGATCGCCGCGCGCGCGTTGACGGCCGTCGTCGTCGCGCTCGGCGTGATGACCATCCTCCTGCTCCTCGGACGCTTCGCCTACGGCGTGACCCTGCCGAGCCGGACCCTGCCGGGCGTGATCCTGACCGCCGTCGTCGGTGCGATCACGTTCGTCTGCCTCGGCTTCGCGTTGACGACCGCGATCAAGACCGAGGACGCGGCGCAGCCGATGGTGCAGGCGATCATGCTCCCGCTCTACTTCATCTCCGGCATCTTCATCCCCAACGTCAACCTGCCGCGCTGGCTGCGCGATGTCGCGATGGTCTTCCCGGTCCAGCATCTTTCCGACGGGCTCCACCACGCGTTCGATCCCGCGACGCACGGCTCCGGCATCGTCTGGATCGACCTCGGCGTGCTCGCGCTCTGGATGGCGGCCGGGCTCGCGATCGCACTCTGGCGATTCACGTGGACACCCGTAGCCGCCGCCGCTTGAACGGAGCGAGCAAGCCCTTGAATGTCGCCGCGCTGAAGAGCGCCGCACGCGCCGCCATCGTTATGCCCGCGGTGTTCGCATTCGCGGACAAGGTGATCGCGAAGCCGCAGACGTCCTTGCTCGCTGCGTTCGGATCGTTCGCGGTGCTCGTGCTCGTCGAGTTCAGCGGGCCGTGGCGCACGCGCCTGCTCGCCTATCTCTCGCTCGCGGTCGTGGGCGCGGGCTACATCACGCTTGGGACGATCTGCTCGCGCAACGCCTGGCTCGCTGCCGGCGCGATGGCCGCGGTCGGCTTCGTCACGCTCTTCAGCGGCGTGCTCGGCGGGTATTTCGCCGCGGCGTCGACGGGCGTGATGCTCACGTTCGTCCTGCCGGTGACGATCCCCGCGCCCAACTCCGCCATCCCGGACCGGCTCGAGGGATGGGGGCTCGCGACCGGCGTCGGCATCACGGCCGTGATGCTGCTCTGGCCGCCGCGGCGGCGCGCCGATCTGCGCAAGGCGGCAGCGGGTGCGTTGCGCAGCGTCGCGGACTTCGTCGATGCAGCCCGGGACCAGCTCGCGGACCGGGCCGTCGCGGCGCGCGAGGCTGTGGACGGGCTCGGGCGGACGTTCCTCGGCACGCAGCACCGGCCCACGGGCCCGACCGCGTCGACGGCGGCGCTCTCGTCGCTTCCCGATGAGCTCGACTGGCTGCTCTCGTTCCTCACCCCGGCTCCCGAGCTGCCCGCGCTCGAGGTTGCCTCCGCGGAGGACGAGGAGGCGCTTGCAGCGACGGCAGCCGTCCTGCGCGTGAGCGCGACGAGGCTCGAGGGTGGTGACGTGCGCCCCGACTTCGCGCGGCTCGACGCTGCGCGCGACGCCGTTGCGCACGTGCTCATTCAGCGGCTCCCCGAGGTGCCCGACCTCGACGCGCTCGACCCGCCGTTCCGGATCCGCGTCGTGACCTACTCCGCGCGCCAGATCGGCGGCTACGCGCTGCTCGCCACCGGTGCCGACACACCGGAGCTCGGCCACCACGACATCGCCCAGCCGGCGACGCCGCTGGCGGCAATCGAAGCGACGGAACAGCTCGCGGTCGAGCACGCGACCTTCGGGTCGGTGTGGCTCCAGAACAGCGTGCGCGGGGCGGCCGGCCTCGCGATCGCAGTCTTCATCGCGCAGAAGACGGGACTGCAGCACGGCTTCTGGGTCGTGCTCGGAACGCTGTCCGTGCTGCGGTCGAACGCGCTCGGCACGGGTTGGTCGATCGTCAGCGCGCTTGCCGGGACGGCGGTAGGAATCGTCGTCGGCGCGCTGCTCGTGCTCGGAATCGGCACGCACGAAGCAGTGCTGTGGGGCGTGCTTCCGGTCGCGCTGCTGCTCGCCGCGTACGCGCCGCGCGCGATCTCCTTCGCCGCCGGCCAGGCCGGCTTCACCGTCGTCCTGTTCATCCTCTTCAACATCATCCAGCCCGTCGGCTGGCGCGTCGGCGTCGTCCGGGTCGAGGACGTCGCGATCGGCTTCGCCATCAGCCTCGGCGTGGGTGTCCTCTTCTGGCCACGCGGCGCGTCTGCGCTCTTACGCAACGATCTCGCGGCCGCGTATGCGCGCGGCGCGGACTATGTCGTCGCGACCGCGCACGAATTGATCGAAGGAGGACGCGACCGGCCTGCTGCGGAGCGCGCGGCGGACGCGGCCGTGCACCGGCTCGACGACGCGTTCCGGCAGTACCTCGCCGAGCGGTCGGCGACCGAGTTCAACATCGAGGACGTCGCTGGGCTTGTCGGCGGCGCATCGCGCGTGCGGCGCGCGGGGCAGTCGCTCGCCTCGCTCGGCCACATGGCCGACGGCAACGTTCGGCTCGACGACTGCGGCCGGAACCTCGATCGGGAGCTGCAAGCGTTCCAGGCATGGTTCGTGTCCCTCGGCTACGCGCTCGTGAACATCCGCCCCGTGCCGCCGCCGCACATCCGCGACACCGACGGCCGCACCCGGTTGCTCGAGTGCGTGCGCCACGCGGCGCGGAGTGGAGACAAGGCGACGATCCACGGCGCGCTCCGGCTCTTGTGGGCGAGCCAGCATCTCGACAACCTCTGGCGCCTCGAGGCCCGCCTGAGCGACAAGGTGAACACCGCCCGCGCGGGGTCACGTCGCTCGTAACCGGCCTGTCGTTGTGAGAACATACGTTCGTGTCGGGCGGGGCCTCCATACTCCACGCCGACCTGGACGCCTTCTTCGCGTCCGTCGAGCAGCGCGACGATCCGCGCCTGCGCGGCCGGCCCGTGATCGTCGGCGGCGGCGTCGTGCTCGCGGCGAGCTACGAGGCGAAAGCCTTCGGCATCCGCACGGCCATGGGCGGGGCACATGCGCGCCGTCTATGCCCGCACGCCGTCGTCGTGCCGCCGCGGATGTCGGCGTACTCGGAGGCGAGCAAAGCGGTGTTCCGCGTGTTCGAGGACGCGGCACCGGTCGTCGAGGGCCTGTCTATCGACGAGGCGTTCCTCGACGTGCGTGGCATGGAGCGGAGCGTCGGCCTGCCGATCGAGATCGCCGCGCGCCTCCGGCGCGACGTGCGCGAGCGCGTCGGTCTGCCGATCACCGTGGGCGTCGCGCGGACGAAGTTCCTGGCGAAGGTGGCAAGCGCGGTTGCGAAGCCGGACGGGCTGCTTGTCGTGCCGCCCGACGACGAGCTCGCATTCCTCCATCCCCTGCCGGTGGAGCGGCTGTGGGGCGTCGGTCCCGTTACCGCGCGGAAGTTGCGCGAGCGCGGCATCACGACCGTCCGGCAGGTCGCGTTCCTGCCCGAGTCGATCCTCGTGTCGATGCTCGGCCGGGCGGCGGGGCATCACCTCCATGCGCTCGCGCACAACCTCGACCCGCGCCCCGTGCAGCATCGGCGCCGGCGCCGGTCGATCGGCTCGCAGCGTGCGCGCGGCCGTGCGCCGTGGTCGCACGCATCCGTCGACGCCGATCTCGTCACGCTCGTCGACCGGGTCGCGCGCCGCATGCGGGCAGCAGGCCGGGCGGGACGCACCGTCGTGCTCCGCCTGCGCTTCGACGACTACACGCGGGCGACGCGCTCGTCGACGCTGCCCGATCCGACGACGAGCACGGAGCGCATCCTGTCGACGGCGAGGACGCTGCTGACGGAGGCGCTACCGACGATCGAGCAGCGCGGTCTCACGCTCGTCGGGATCTCCGTCGCGAACCTCGACGACGCGGATCCGCTACAGCTCGTCCTGCCGTTCGACCGGCACGACAGCGAGGCACTCGACGCCGTCCTCGACCTCGTACGCGACCGTTTCGGGACGGCCGCGATCACGCGGGCGGTGCTGCTCGGCCGGTCGCCCGGCATCACAATGCCGATGCTGCCCGACTGAGACGCGTATGGTCCGCGTCGTCAGACGAAGAGGAGGGGACGATGAGCGAGAAACGGCAAACGACGGCGGACGAGGCTCGGCGCGTCGGCGATGCGATCGGCGTCGACTGGGATCGCTTCGACCTGGAGGGATTCCGTGCGGGCATGGACGTCGAATTCGAGCACGGGTCGCACGACCCGCAGACGGACGTGACGCACGACGACCCGATCGTGACCGGCAAGATCGCGCTCGCGCACATGAAGGAGTTCCCCGACTACTACGAGCGCCTCGAACGGATGGAGCGCGAGGCCGAGCTCGAATGGGCTGGGCGAAAACCGTGAACAGCGAGCACGTGGACACCGTCGAGAAGATCTTCGGCCACCCCGCGAGCGGCAACGTCGAGTGGCGGCAGGTGCTGTCGCTCCTCGAGGCGGTAGGGACCGTGACCGAGCGGCACAACGGCCGTGTCGAGGTGACGCTCGGCGACGAGACCGAAGTTTTCGATCCGCCGAAGGACAAGGACGTCGACACGCAGATGATCGTCGATCTGCGGCGGATGCTGACCGGCGCCGGCTTCGCCCCGGCTGACTAGCCCTCTTCGATCCAGGCGGTCTCGGCCATGACCCCGTCGCCGCCTTCGGGGCGGTCGGAACCGACGGCGATGATCTCGAGGCCGTCCGCTCCCGCTTCGAACGCGCGGACGGTCGCCGGGCTGACGCGGACGACGTCCCACTGCCGGACCTCGCGAATCTCGTCGCCGAGCCGAACGCGCCCGGAGCCGGCGATCACGACGTACGCCTCCTCCTGTTCGCGATGGCTGTGCGCCATCGGCGAGCGCACGCCGGCCTCGTAGCGGATGTACGTCACGCCGAGATGCTCGGAGTCGATGTGCTTGCGCGCGAACCGCGCTTCCACCCCGGGGGCGCGCTCGCCCGCGGAGTCCTCGATGTCCTTCAGGTTGATGATCGCGTAGTCGGTCACCGGTTTTGGATGCTACCTCCTGAACGGGAAGTCACCTTCGCAGCGGCGCCAACCTCTGCCGCGCGACCTGCTCGAGCCCGGCGAGGTTGCGGCAGACGTCACACCGGAAGACGGAGGCCGTGTCGTCGTCACTGCCCGTGACGATCCAGCTGCCGTCGCCACTGAAGGTGGCGCTGGTCAGTGGGGCTGTGTGCCCTTGCAGGTAAAGGACGAGCTGGCCGGTGGTTGCATCCCAGAGTCCGCCGGTGAATTGGCTGGCTGTGACGATCCAGCGGCCGCTCGAGCTGAACGTCGCCGAGCGGACAGGGAAGAAGTGACCGCGGAGCACGTGCAGCAGTTGGCCCGTGGCGACGTCCCAGAGTCTTCCGTCGTGATCGTCACTCGCGGTGACCAGGAGCCGGCCGTCAGGCGAGAACTCGGCATCGGTGACGAGCGAGCGGTGCCCGGTCAGGCGGTGCAGGAGCCGCCCGGTCGATGCGTCCCAAAGGTCGGCTTCGCGCGCACGTGTCGTCGCAAGCGTGCGTCCGTCCGGCGACAGCGCGATCCGCTGTGCTCTCTCGCCGATCGAACTGATGAGGTCGCCGGAAAGTGAATAGACGCGAGCCTCTCCCTTTGCCGTTCTGACTGCGAAGCGGTCCGCGCCCGCCGCCACTTCGACGACCGGCTCGCCGAGCTGGACCGTGATCGGTGTGGCGGCCATGCTCTTCCAGATGCGAACCGTGCCGTCTGGCGAGCCGGCGAGAAGCGCGCCGCTCGGAGCGAAGGCGAGTGCGTCGATCCTCGCGCCCCTGAGAAGGCGAGCAGGTGATCCGAGGGGCTCGACGACGAGATCGCCACGCGAGTCGGCGAGCGCGAGCTCGTTCCCGCCTGCCGCTTCTGCCGTGATCCGCGCGGGGAGCCGCAGCCGAGCGATCCGCTGACCGGCCGGCGTGAGGACTCGCGCCTCATTCCCGGAGACGCTGACGACGTCATCGCTTGCGAACAGCGCCGTCACCGCGCTCGCTCGCTTGTCGATCGTCGTCAGCTGGCCGGTTGGATTCGCTTGCCAGAGACGCGCCGTTCCGTCGGCGCTCCCGGTGACGATCAGCGTTCCGCTGGGGTTGTAACCGACGCTCGTCACCGCGTCGCCGTGTCCGGCCAAGGGAGCGAGGAGCCGGCCGTCTTGCGTGCTGTAGATGCGGGCGATGCGGTCGCCGAAGGCGACAGCGACCTCCTTCCCGTCCGGGCTGAAGGCGGCATCGTTGGCGCCGCCGTTGGCACCGGAGAGAAGCAGGTTGCGTTGGCCGCTGCGGACATTCCAGATCGCCGCTGTGCCGTCGGTGCTCGCAGTGACGAGCCACTGTCCATCGGAAGAGAACCGTTCGGAGAGCACTTGTCCACGCATCGGCAGGATGTGCAGCAGATGACCGTTGGCGGCATTCCGTATGCGCGCCGTCTTGTCGCTGCTTCCGGTGACGAGCAGGCGACTGTTCGCGCTGAAGATGAGTGAGTCGATCCCTCGCTCCTCGAGCGTGTAGCGAAGATGATGCGTGCGCAGGTCGAAGACCCTGGTAGTGACCTTGCCCTCGCGTTGCGCGGCGAAGGCGACCAAGCGTCGGTTCGGCGAGATCGCTGCCGCCGCGATGCCGCCGGAGACCCTGATCGTTCGCAGACGCGCGCTCGGCGACGGCAGGAAGCGGATGTGTCCGCCGCTAGCCACGAGAAGACTCTGGCCGGCGAAGGCGAGAGCGGTTATCGGTGCAGAAGTGCGGATGGTGCGTAGCGGGGGATGGCCACCCTGGCCGCCACCGACATCCCAGAGCGTGACTCTTCCGTTCTGGTAGCCAAGCGCGAAAAGCTTCCCATCGGCGCTCCAGGCGATCCGCGTCAGCGATCCTTTGCGGGGAAGCACCGCGAACAGGCGCCCGTCGGCGCCGTAGAGCGCGGCGCGGCCATTGCTGCTCGCTATCAGCAGCATCCCGCCTCTTCGTGCGAACGATGCACCGACGACTGCTCCACCGACAGAGATGACGCGCGTCTCGCGGAGGGCGAGCAGACTCGAGCGCAGCACATTCTCGCTTTGCGGACCAGGCGCGAGCTTTGCCGCCCGAAGCGCCAGAGCCGTGCTCGAGGCGGGGTCGGTCGGAATGCCTGCGAGGGCGTCGGCGGCGAGCTCACGGCCGTGGGCCTGGCGTGCCTCAGTCCGTGCGTCGCCGCGTTGGACAAAGGCATAAATGGCGATCGCGCCGACGACGATGAGCGCGACGACTGCGGCGGCGACGATCGCGCGAAGCCGCTTGCGCTGTCTGGCGGATGCGAGTTTCTCGCGTTCGACCTCGTAGCCGACGCGCCAGGCGAGGACGGGCGCGGCGAGAATGTCGTGGAAGATCTCGTAGCGGGTCGGGCGGACCGGTGAACCATCGACGCCGCGGACGATGCGCTCCCGTGCGAGTGTGTCCAAGAGCGGTTGTAACTCCGCCGGTGCGACGTCGGCATACTCGGCCAGGTCGGCTGCGGTGTGTGCGATCTTCGTTCCCGACGAGGTGACGAGCTGACGCACGACGCGCGCCGCCTCGCCTTGCTGCTCCGCAGGCAGCCGCTCGAGGGCTCCCTGAGCGTGCTCGCGGACGATCGGCTCGGCACCGCCAAGGCGGCGAAAGGTCTCGAGCCGAAGCGAGTTCGAGTGCATCGCCTGCTCCTCGGCCCACAGTCGTTCCAGGACCAACTGGAGGAACGGCGCCTCGATGTCCGTGTCGGAGTTGTCGGTCTCGCCGGCGCCGGTGAAATCGACCCTCCCGGCAGCGACCTCGTCGAGGATCGCCTCCACCAGCTCCGGCTCGGCCCGATATTCGACACCGGCGAGCTCGCTGTAACGGGCCAGCGGGCTCACGATCGCTTCGCGTGCCGCGTTGCGATCGAGTCGGTCGAGCCGCAGCAGGTTGGCGAAGAGAGCAGGTAGCCGATCGGTGAAGGCGTCGAGCTCGGAGAGCGCATCGTCGCGCAGAGCGATGAGAACATTGACTCGAAGGCCGCGCCGATGGAGCAGCTCGGGCAGCTCCAGACTCAGCGGGCCGTCGGCACCGTGGTAGAGGAAGTACTCCTCGAACTGGTCGAGCAGGAGGAAGAGCTCTCCACCGTTCTCCACGGTCGCAGCGACGGCGTCGGCGAGGCCGGCCGTTGGGCCGAGGCCGGGCGCGGCCTCGGCGATCGCCGCCACGAGACCGACGACCGGCTCG
Source organism: Actinomycetota bacterium (assembly GCA_003139545.1). Classification (GTDB taxonomy): domain Bacteria; phylum Actinomycetota; class Thermoleophilia; order Gaiellales; family Gaiellaceae; genus Palsa-739. Next base: position 38,744 of record PLJC01000010.1, on the reverse strand, counting down.
TCCGTCCAGCTGTCATGGACCACAACCAGTGCGTCCTCGAGGTGACGCAGCTGCTGCGCAACGCCGGCGCGCAGAAGTGAGCTCTTGCCGACGCCGCTCGGCCCGTAGAGAACGGTCACTCTGTCGGCCAAGAGGTTGGCGACGATCGTCTCCCGCTCACTCTCGCGCCCGAAGAAGAAGGCGGCATCGCCGGCAGAGTCGGCGAAGGCGGCAAGTCCCTTGTACGGGCTGTCCGGGATCGACACGGTCGGCGACTCGCTCACGTGATGACCGCCTCGAGCTCGGCGATGTAGACGGCAGGGGCCATGTCGACGACGTCGACGCCTCGCCTGCGCCAGAACTCGCGCTCCAACGCCGACGGCGCGGGATGCACCGACCAGGAGCGATAGCCGACGGCCTCCTCCCCGAAGAGTCGTTCGAGAACGACCCGCAGGGTCCAGTCACTCAGCGTGTAGCCGAGAACGAGAAGGTGCGTCCTGCGCAGACGCGCGGCGAGGACGACCGGTAGGCGGCCGGCGATGTCGCCGTAGCGGATGAAGTCGTCCTCGGTGACCGCGAAGCTCTCCCACGCGCGCTCCGGCGAAGTGTCGAGGCGCCCTTGCAGATGGAGGACGACGGTTCGCCGATCCGAGGAGAGTTGGGAGGCGTAACGATTCGGGCGCTCGATCGGCGTCGTCTCACCGTCAGCAGTGATGTGAGAGAAGCTGCCGCGGTAGGGACCGGAGGCGATGTAGCAGACGCTGTCGTAGCGTTCGCCGGCCTCGTCGAGCGCATGCTCGAGAGAGAGGTCGAAGCTGGTGGTGACAAGCAGCGGCTGCGGCGCTCCGCGCGCACGGAGAAGCTGCGGCAACGTCGCCAGGAAGTGATGCAGCGTTGTCGGCACGCCGTTCGCTTCGGCGAGCGAGTGCAGCGTGTCGTAGAGCGGCCCTGCGCCGTTGAGCATCGCCACCGCCTCCGCGATGCGGGGCAACTCTGGTCGATCTGCTTCGAGCGCGAAGCGACGGGCAAGCTCGACAGTCATCTGCTCGACGTCGGTACCGACGACGATCGACAGCCGACCGGCGAGGAGATTGCTCGCTACCTCTTCGAAGTGCTCGCGAGCGGGCGTCGTCCCGGCGGCCGGCGGCGATGCTTCCTGGCGGAGAATGGCCGCCTGGGTCTGCCGCAGAAGCGGACTCGGCTCGACACCGAGCTCTTCCACCAGCCTCTTGCGTCCGACCTGGTAGGCCTCGAGCGCGTCGGCCTGCCGACCTGACCGGTAGAGCGCGAGCATCAGCTGGGCGCGAAGCCGTTCCCGCAGAGGATGCTTCTGCACCAGCTCCTCGAGTTGGCCGACGAGGTCACTGTGGTGGCCGATGGCCAACTCCGCTTCGGCCCACTCCTCGATCAGCGCCAGCCGCATCTCGCTGAGACGTGCGATCTCCGGCTCGGCGAAGGACTCGTAGGCCAGCTCCGCCAGCGGCTCACCGCGCCACAGCGCCAGCGCCTCGCCGAGCACCTGAGCCCGCCGTGAGGGATCGCTGGACCGCGCCTCATCGACGAGTCGCCGCAGTTGGGCGAGATCGAGCTGCTCGGTCGCGAGCCTGATGCGGTAGCCGGGCGGGCGAGTCTCGATCGTCTCCGGGCCCAACGCCTTCCGCAGCTGCGAGATGAAGTTCTGCAATGAGGCGCTTGCAGTCGGCGGCGGCGATCCCGACCAGATGGCGTCGATCAGGCGATCGCTGGCAACGACCCTGCCGGCATCGAAGAGCAGCAGCGCCAGGACAGCTCGCTGCTTCGAGCCGCCCAGCGCGACCGGCGCGCCGTCGACGAGCGCCTCGAGCGGCCCGAGGATTCGGAACTCGACCACGAGAAGGTTGTAACAGCCCGACTGGCCGACCTCGCCCGTCCGTTAGAGCGCCATTAGAGAGCGCTTGGCGCTCCCTCCGACGGTGGCGGCATGAACGCCACCGCCGAAACGCTCACCGTCGCCCTCCTCGGCGCGACCGCACTCACCTGCGCCTTCGTCTTCTCCTCTCACCCGACGCAGCCGTCCTCGAGTGACGACGACGGCGACGCGTCCCACGGTCTCGTCACCACGCCTCCGAACAACGCCGTCCAGGCCTCGTTCAGCGAGCGCAGCTACGCGCCCGGGGCGAGCGCGACATTGCTGCTGCGCGGCAGCTCCCCCTCGCTCTCGATCGTCTTCTACCGCGCCGGCGCCGGCCGACTCGGACCTCTTGAAGGTCAGGCGGTCACGGCCCCGATGACGGTCTGGGGCGGCGACACGGCCAGCGTCAATCTCCGAATCGGCGCGTGGCCGAGCGGCTTCTACTACGCGAACGTGACCACGCCGGGCCGCGGTAGCTGGCTCGCGCCGTTCGTCGTCCGCCCGTCGCGACTCGGCGAGCATCGCGTCCTCGTCGTCCTGCCGACCAACACCTGGCAGGCCTACAACTTCGAGGACGGAGATTCTTGGTACGAGCACGCCTCCGTCCACTCGATCGATCTGACGCGCCCGTATGTCGACGGGGGCGTCCCTCCGCACTACCACGGCTATGACCGCGGCTTCCTCAGATGGCTGACGCTTCATCACGAGACCCCGGACTTCGTCAGCGACGATGACCTCGACCAGATCGCCAGCGGCAGGACACTGGCACGCGATTACGACCTGATCATCTTCTCCGGCCACGAGGAGTACGTGACCGACCACGAGTTCACCGTCATCGACCAGTACCGCAACCTCGGCGGCAACCTCGCCTTCCTCTCGGCCAACGACTTCTTCTACAAGGTCGTCAAGCACGGCAGCGAGATGGACGGCCGCTGGCGCTGGCGCGATCTCGGACGACAAGAGGCGAGCTTGGTCGGTGCGCAGTACATCGACTGGAACCACGCCAAGTACCCGAACAAACCCTTCAAGATCACCGGCGTCGCGAAGGCACCGTGGCTGTTCCGAGGCACCGGGCTCCATGACGGCGACACCTTCGGAAACTACGGCATCGAGGTCGACGCCGAGGATGCAGCGTCGCCGCCGGCGACCCGCGTTCTGGCGACGATCGCCAACATCTTCGGTCCCGGCGAAACCGCCGAGATGACCTATTACACGACGCCCGCCAAAGCCAAGGTCTTCTCCGCGGGCGTGATGAACTTCGGCGGCTCGGCGCTCTGGCCGCAGGTCTCGCAGATGCTCGAGAACCTCTGGGCACAGCTGACGACGCCGTGAAGCGACTCCTCGCCGCATTGGGTCTCAGCCTGCTGATCGTCGTCGCGTTCGCGGTCGTCTATCTCAAGGTCCTGCGCGAGACGGCGCCGACGATCGTCGGTTCGCCGACGACCGAGTACGCCCCGCAGCAAAGCGCGCCACCCCTCCCTCGCGCCGACCTTGCCTGGCCGACCTATGGCTTCGACGCGGCTGGCGACCGAGCCGTCGAACAGACAAAGCTGCGACCGCCGTTCCGGCGCGTCTGGACGTTTCACGGCCACTCGCTCCTCGAGTTCCCACCGGTCGTCGGCTACGGCAAAGTCTTCATCACGAACTTCAACGGCCATCTCTACGCACTCTCGGCGGCGACCGGAAAGACGATGTGGTCGTACAGCTCCGGCCGCTGCGGCTGGGCTTCACCGGCTCTTGCCGACGGCCTTGTCGTCGAGACGTTCATCGGCAGCAGCGAATGCCACTCGCAAACCCGCGACGGCGAGATCGTCGCCTTCGACGCCGGCACCGGTCAGCTCCGTTGGCTGAGGACTGTGGGCCCGACCGAATCCTCACCGCTGATCGTCGGCGCGACCGTCTACCTCGGTGATTGGAACGGCAAGGTCTGGGCGCTCGCTCTGCGCAGCGGCCGCGTGCGCTGGACGACGCAGCTCTCCGGTGCGATCAAAGGCTCACTGGCCACCGATGGCACACGGCTGTTCATCGGCACCTATGCCGGAGAGATGGCAGCGCTCGACAAAAGGGGCGGTGTCCTGTGGAGCTCGGGTGGCCATGGCGCGTTCTACTCCTCTCCCGCGGTCGCGTACGGCCGCGTCTTCATCGGCTCTCTCGACAGCGGCGTCTATGCCTTCGGTGCGACGACGGGGCATCTGCTCTGGTCGCGACCGACCGGCGGCTACGTCTATGCGTCACCGGCTATCTCGGGTCACCTCGTTCTGATCGGCTCCTACAGCCGTCGGTTCTACGCCCTCGGTGCCGCCACCGGCCTGGTTCGCTGGACCTTCACCGCGAACGGCCCGATCTCAGGCTCGGCGTCGGTGATCGACGGCCTCGTCTATTTCTCGACGTTCAACATGCGCACGTACGCACTCGACGCAACGAGCGGCAACCAGGCTGCGACATGGCGAGACGGCAAGTACTCACCAGCAGTCGCCGACTCCGAGCACCTCTACCTCGTCGGGCTCGGTCGCCTCTACGAGTTGGCACCGCGCTAGGTCGGGTTCAGCGCCGGCAGGTCGACAAAGAATGATGTGCCGACTCCCTCGACGCTGCTGACGGAGAGCCGGCCGTTATGTGCCTCGACGATCGCTTTCGAGATCGAGAGGCCGAGCCCGACGCCCGGGATCGCCTCTTCCTGCGCACGTGCGGTGCGGAAGAACCGGTCGAAGAGCTGCGCCTGCTCGCTCTCTCCGATGCCCATTCCGGTGTCGGTGACCTCGATGCGCACTGCCGAGCCATGGGGATAGGCGCGCACGTCGATCGTGCCGCCCGGCGGTGTGAACTTCAGTGCGTTCGAGACGAGATTGTCGATGACCTGCCCGATGCGGAGCCGGTCACCCTCGGCGGCGGGAAGCGAGTCCGTCGAGCAGCTGAGGGCGATCCCGCGCGCTGTGGCGACGGGCGTGCTGGACTCCACCGCTTGCGCGATGATCGCGGCGATGTCGAGCTCGCCTATCTCGAGGGCGAGATTGCCGGCGCTCGCTTGCGCGGTGATCAGGAGATCCTCGACCAACCGCAGCAGGCGCTCGGCGTTGCGGTCGATCACTTCGAGCCAGCTCACCTGCGCAGCGGGGAGATCGGCGAGAGTGACATCGTGCAGAAGCAGCTCGCTGTAACCGCAGATCGACGTCAACGGTGTCCGCAGCTCGTGCGAGACCAGAGCGATGAACTCGTCCTTCATCCGGTCGAGCTTGCGCAAGCGCTCGTTCTGCTCCTGCGCCTGCGCGAGCAGCGCCTCGCGATCTAGCTCCGCCTGTTTTTGAGCGGTCACGTCGACTGCGAAGCCCTGCGTGTACCGCGGCTTGCCGGTCTCGTCGCGTACCACGGCGTTGCTGTCCTTCAACCAGACGACCCGGCCGTCGGCGGCAATGAACCGGTATTCGAGCTCCACCGGCTCGGCGGTCTCGCGGGCCTCGCGGTGCGCCTTGCTGACGCGGTCGCGATCCTCCGGATGAAGATGCTCGTTGAAGAACGTGGGGCTCGAGTGCCATTCCTCGAAGCTGTAGCCGAGGATCTCCTCGACCTGAGGGCTCACGTACTCGGCGGCCTCGTCGGACGAATAGGGCATGTCGATATAGGTGATCAGCGGCAGCTGCTCGACAAGGGTGCGGTAGCGCGCTTCCGACTGGCGCGACTGCTCTTCGGCCGTGCGCCTCTTGGTGATGTTCTGAGCCATCGAAACGGCCCCCTGGGGCGTCCCATCCGCGTCGCGCAGGAGCGCTGTGGCGGTATCGACCCAGACGACGTCACCATCGTCGGCGTAGAGACGCATCTCGTGCCGGTAGGAGTCGTATTGCCCCTCGACCATGCCGGTGAACAGTCGTACGACCTCGTCGACGTCCTCTGGCACGGTATATCCGATCGTGCTTCGGCGCGCGAGCTCCTCGGCGCTGCGTCCGGTGATGTCACGCATCGCCGAGTTCGTGCTCTGCAGGCGGCCGTCCAGGCTGACGAGACCGATGCCGATCGGGGCCGCCTCGAAAATGGTCTCGAAACGGCTGAGCGCTTCTCGTTGATCGCGCCGCGCCTCGCGCTCGGCCGCGTCGCTGACTGCCGAAGCAAGGAGGATCGCGAGCAGCTCGAGTATGCGGCGGTCAGTGTCGGTGACGCCAGCCTTCGCAAGGCTGAGCGATCCCACCTCCTTGCCCCTGCGTAGGACCGGAACGCGGACATCAGCTGTCGTTGTTCCTTCGCCGACGACGACATGCACCAGAGGTTCGCCTTCATCGAGGATGGTGACCGTCGCACCCTCGGAGCCGGTCAGTTCCTGCGCACGGTCTGCAACCAGGCGTGCAACCTCGTCCAGCCCGAAGTCTGCGGCGGCGATCTCTTCCTGGATCTCGATCAACCGCGACAGACGGGCGTTTAGATCCTCCAGCAGGGCTTCGCTCTGCTCGCGCGACGTCATGCCGTGAATCATGGCGAGCGCCGCCGGGACCGGAAGGCGGCGCTCAGCGCCAAGGTCGTCACTCTCGTCTGATCGGCACTGACGGCTTGAACTTGAGAATCGCCCAGGTTTCAGCAGCGTTCCCGCCTCAGACAATCCGAACCACGCCCGAACGAAAAGAAGCCCCGTTTCCGGGGCTTCTTGAATAGCGGGGGCAGGATTTGAACCTGCGACCTCCGGGTTATGAGCCCGGCGAGCTACCTGGCTGCTCCACCCCGCGTCGCGAGGGTGAATTCTAGCACCCGCGTTACGATCCGCTCGATGGGGAATTGGCTCATCTATGCGCCTTTGGCCGTCGGCGTGCTCGCCGCCCTGGCCGCGCTCGTGCTGCTCGCTGTGCGGCTGCTGCAGGCGTGGCGGAGCTTCAAGCGGCTGCGCCGGCACGTGGCGCGGGAGCTCGACCGGCTCGCCGACCTCGGCGACGCGACGGTGACGAAGCTCGAGCACGCGACCGACACGGAAGAGCTCGATCGCAGCGTCGCCTCGCTGCGCAGCTCGCTCGCGCGGATGACTCTCCTACGCGAGGCCTTCGCAGAGGCGACGAGCTTCACCGCACTCATCCCGCGCAAGTGAGAGTCGCGGCGGTCGACCTCGGCACGAATACGACGCGGCTGCTCGTCGCCGACGTCGCCGACGGCCGGGTCGAGGAGCTCCACCGCGAGTCGCGCATCACGCGGCTGGGCGAGGGCGTCGACGAGCGCGGCCGGCTCCTCCCCCTCCCCATCGCCCGCGTGCGCAACGTCCTCGCCGATTACCGGCGGACACTGGAATCGCTCGGCGCCGAGCGGACACTCGCTGCCGCGACGAGCGCGGTACGCGACGCGGAGAACGGCGAGGCCTTTCTCGGCGAGGTGGAGTGGAGCTACGGCTTCGTCACGCAGCTGCTCTCGGGCGACGAGGAAGCGGAGCTGACGCGGCGCGGCGTCGATCCGCCACCCGGCACGCTCGTGCTCGACATCGGCGGCGGCTCAACCGAGCTCGTCCTCGACGATTTCCACGTCAGCCTGCCGATGGGATCCGTGCGCTTCACCGAGAGATACGACGAGGACGTCGAACGGTGCAGCGCGGAAGCGCGCGCGCTCCTGCCACAGCTTTCGCCCCGAGCGGCGATCGGCGTCGCCGGGACCGTGACGCAGCTCGCGGCCTTCGACACGGAGAACGTCCACGGCTACGAGCTCTCGCGTGCGCGCGCGCGTGAACAACTTGAGCGGCTCGCCGGCATGAGCGTCGCCGAACGCCGCGGCCTGCCGCGCATGGAGCCGGAACGCGCACCGGTGATCCTCGCCGGCGCCGCCATCCTCGTCGCCGTGCTCGATGCCTATGCGCTCGACGCGATCGAAGTGAGCGAGCACGACCTCCTCGACGGCGTCGCGCTCGCGGCCGCAGAGCTGCCCGAGCCGGTCGAAGGCGACGCGCCGCCGGGCGCGTACACCTGCTGCTAGCCGTCCTCGAGCTACTAGCCGACCTCGACTGCCGGCGGCTCGTCCTCGGCGAGGCGCCGCTGCACGACCGCGCGCGAGAGCACTCCGACGAGGCGTCCGCCTTCGACCACGGGCACGCGCTCGAGATCGAGCTCCTCCAGCGTCCGGAAGCCCTCGTCGAGCGGCAGCGACGCGTCGAGCGTGTAGTGCGGCGGCTCGGCGATGTCCCGCAGCGCGACCTCGCGCGGATCGAGACCTGCGGCGACGACCTCGCGCACGAGCGTCTTGCGCGTGATCACACCGACGAGCGTGCCGTCGTCGGACGACACGAACACGGCGCGCATCTCCGGCGTGTCGGCGAAGCAGCGGCCGGCGTCCTGCGCGTTCGCCTTGTCCGAGAGCGTCGTCGGCTCCGGAACCATCGCATCGCGGATGACGCTCATGGATAGATCCCCCGCGACTCGAGCGCGCCCGCGACCTCGCGGATCGCAGCGACCATCGCCGCCTGCCGGAACGTGACCGACTTCTCGTCGGCGACCGCCCACACGCGGTCGAACGCGTCCGCCATCTTGTCCGCGAGCTTGATGCGGATCTCGTCGCGATCCCAGAACAGGCGGCCGAGGTCCTGCACCCACTCGAAGTACGACACGGTGACGCCGCCCGCGTTCGCGAGGATGTCGGGGACGATCGGAATGCCGCGCTCGGCGAGGATGGCGTCCGCCTCGAGCGTCGTCGGCCCGTTCGCTCCCTCGACCACCAGCTTCGCGTGCACGCGCCCCGCGTTCTCGCCGGTGATCTGGTCCTCGCGCGCAGCGACGACGAGGATGTCGCACGGCAGCTCGAGCAACTCCTCGTTCGTGACGCGTTCGCAGCGGTCGTAGCCGGCAAGCGAGCCGTGCTCGGCGGCGTAGGCGTGTAGCTCCGGGATGTCGAGCCCGCCGCGCGCGTGCACGCCGCCGGAGACGTCGGAGACGGCGATGACAGTCGCGCCGCGCCCGTTCAGCTCGGTGGCGGCGACGCCGCCGACGTTGCCGAAGCCCTGGACGATGCAGCGCTGGTCGGAGAGATTCAGGCCCATCCGCTCGCACGCGCGCTCGGTGCACATGACGACGCCGGCGCCGGTGGCCTCGCGGCGAAAGACGGAGCCTCCGATCGAGATGGGCTTCCCCGTCACGACTTCCGGAACGGCGTATCCGATCTGCGTCGAGTAGGTGTCCATCATCCACGCCATCGTCTGCTCGTTCGTCGCCATGTCGGGCGCGGGGATGTCCTCCTGCGGGCCGATGGCCGCGAACAACTCGGACGTGAAGCGCCGCGTGAGCCGCTCGAGCTCGTGCTGCGAGAGCGCGTGCGCATCGCAGCGGATGCCGCCCTTCGCGCCGCCGTACGGGAGGCGAAGTAGCGCGCACTTCCACGTCATCCAGCACGCGAGCGCGGCGCATTCGCCGAGCGAGACCTCGGGGTCGTAGCGGATGCCGCCCTTCGTCGGGCCGAGGACGGTCGAGTGCTGGACGCGGTAGCCGGCGAAGACCTGCCACGTGCCGTCGTCCCGGCGGAGCGGAACGCTCATGATCAGGGCGCGCTCGGGAAAGCTCAGGCGCTCGGCCACCATCGGCGAGACCTCAGCGTGCGGCAGCGCTTGCTCGAACTGCGCGCGTGCCATGAGGAAGAGCGGCGTGTCCCACTCGAGCGGGCGTTCGAGCGGCGATGCCTCCAGGCTTGCCACGCGCGCAGTGTAGTGAGGTGCCGGGGGCGGGACTCGAACCCGCATGCCCGAAGGCACCCGATTTTAAGTCGGGCGCGTCTGACCAGTTCCGCCACCCCGGCGCCCGGAGCGTAGCGCTGTGGCAAGGTCTCGCCATGACGCACGACACGATCGTCGCCTTCGCCGTGCTCGCCGTCGCCGGGGAGGCGATCGCCGCCGCCCTGGCGCTCATCGGCCTCCTCGCCGTCGCGGGCATCCGCGCGCCGCTGCGCCGCCTCCGGGCTGCGCTCTGGGGCTACGAGCTGTGGGCCGCGTTCGTCGTCGCCGCGCTCGGTACCGGCGGCAGCCTCTTCTTCTCCGAGATCGCCGGCTTCGTGCCGTGCGACCTGTGCTGGTTCCAGCGCATCTGCATGTACCCGCTGTCGCTTCTGCTGCTCTTCGCGGCGCGGCACGGCGACTACAAGTTCGCGCGCTATCTCCTGCCGTTCCCGATCATCGGCGCGGGCGTGTCCGTCTACCACATCCTTGTCGAGAATCACTGGGTCGCGACCCCCGCGGCCTGCCAGGTCGGTGCCGGCTGCGCCGTGAAATGGATCAACGAGTTCGGCTACGTCACCATCCCGACGATCGCGCTCAGCGGCTTCCTGCTCCTCATCGGATTCTTAAGCCTCGCGGCGGCAGGAGGCAGCGAGGAGCCAGCTACCCTTCCCGCCGGTGCCTAGCGGGAAGAAGAGCAGGGAGGCTCGGCGCACGGAGTCGGTCAAGGCTCCGCCGCCGGTCCGGTCGGTCGGCGGACGCGGGCGCCAGGCATCGCCGCGCGCCCTCGCCATCGGAGGCGGGATCGTCGCCGTGATCGCGGTCATCATCGTCCTCGCAGTCGTCCTCGGGGGCGGAAGCAAGGGCGGCGGGCTGCCGAAGAACCACGCCGCGGTCGGCAGCCTCGCAAACGGGCTCCCGGGCGCGTCTCAGGTCGAGTCGCTCTTCAAGGGAATCCCGCAGAATGGGACGACACTCGGCTCGCCGTTCGCCCCGGTCACGCTGACGGAGTTCATCGACCTCCAGTGCCCCGTCTGCCAGGAGTTCGAGACGACGATCTTTCCCGACTTCGTCACGAAGTACGTTCGCACGGGCAAGGTCAAGGTCGTGATGAAGCCGTGGGCCTTCATCGGCCCCGACTCGATCCGCGGCCAGGCGGCGACCATCGCCGCCGCGAAGCAGAACAAGGCGTTCAACTTCTCCGAGAACCTGTACGACAACCAGGGCACGGAGAACACCGGGTGGCTGACCGACCAGATGCTCTACAACATCGCAGTCAGCGTCCCCGGCCTGAAGATCGACCCGCTCTTCGCGGCGCGGAGCTCCGCCTCGGTGAAGAAGGCCGCCTCTGACGTCGACGCGGACGCGACCGCAGACAAGGTGAACGGCACGCCGACGCTGTACCTCAACAAGAGCGGGGCGCCGCTGAAGTACTTCGGGGAAGGCGTGCCCACCGAGTCGGCGTTCTTCGCCGCGATCGACGCCCTCGCTTAAGCGGCCACTAAGCCGCAAATAGCGGGCTTTTCCTCCTTGACGGCCGGGCGCCGCCGCACATAGGCTCTGCAAGCCGGTTCCGATGGACCTTCGGGTTTGTTGGGGCCGGCATTTTCTTTGGTCCGTCCGACCGGCCCTCTAGCGTTCTTTGGCCCGGTGGTCATCGGACTCCTCATCCTCGTCGTGCTCGCCGTCATCGCTGCGGCGCTCGTGCTCCCGCGGCTCATCGCCAGCCAGCTCGCGGCGCTGCGCGACGACACGACGCGCCAGCTCAGCGAGCGCAACGCCGACGTCGACCGCCGGCTGGCCGACGTGACCGAGACCCTCGACCGGCGGCTCGCCAGCAGCAGCCAGACGGCGACGAAGATCCACGAGCGCCTCGGCGAGGTGACGCGGGCGACCGCGGAGATGAACGAGCGCGCCAAGGACCTCGGCCGCCTCGAGCAGGCGCTGCGCCCCCCGAAGGCGCGCGGCGGCTTCGGCGAGCTGCTCCTTGAGAACCTGCTCCGCGACCGGCTGCCGCGCGATGCCTACGAGGTCCAGTACACGTTCCCGAGCGGCGAGCGGGTGGACGCGGTCATCCGCGCCGCCGGCCTCCTGCTCCCCGTGGACGCGAAGTTCCCGCTCGACAACTTCGAGCGCATGGCCGCCGCCGGCGACGAGGCCGAGCAGCAGCTGCACGAGAAGGCGTTCGCGCGCGACGTGAAGGGGCACATCGACGCGATCGCGTCGAAGTACATCCGCCCCGACTACGGCACCTTCGATCTCGCGTTCATGTATCTCCCCGCCGAGACGATCCACTACGAGCTCATCTCCGGCAAGACCGGCGCGCTCCTCACGTACGCGCACGGGAAGCGGGTCTTCCCCGTGTCGGCGACGACGTTCACCGCCTACCTGCAGATGATCGTCCTCGGCCTGAAGGGGATGCAGATCGAGCAGCGGGCCGAGGAAGTCATGCAGTACTGCGCCGCCCTCCAGAAGGACTTCTCGGTGTTCCGGGAGGACTTCGACCTGGTCGGCAAGCACCTGTCAAACGCCCAGGGCAAGTACGCCTCGGCCGAGAAGCGCCTCGATCGGTTCGAGACGAAGCTCGACCAGGCGGCGGACGAGCAGGCCGAGCTCCCGGCCGCCGCCCACGTCCGGGCGCTCGACGCGGCCTAGAGCCGGATCGCACAAGCTCCGGGGCCGGGAACGTCCAACCGGCCGAATTCGTTTAATAGAGAGCACACCTCTTTAGCGAAGGACGGGCATGAGCGAAACACGTGAGCTGATCATCATCGGAGGCGGCCCCGCTGGGTACACCGCAGCCCTCTACGCGGCGCGGGCAAACCTGGCGCCGCTCGTCATTGAGGGCTTCAACTGGGGCGGCCAGCTGATGGTCACGACCGACGTGGAGAATTACCCCGGCTACCCGGACGGGATCATGGGGCCGGAGATGATGGCCGAGTTCCGCCGCCAGGCCGAGCGCTTCGGCGCGGAGTTCATCACCGACGACGTCGCCCGCGTCGACTTCTCCGAGCGGCCGCTCCGGGTCTGGGTCGAGAACGACGAGTACAGCGCCCAGACGGTCATCGTTGCCACCGGCGCGACCGCGCGCTGGCTCGGGATCCCGCGCGAACAGCACTTCCAGGGCCGCGGCGTGTCGGCCTGCGCCACCTGCGACGGCGCCTTCTTCAAGGAGAAGGAGCTCGTCGTGGTCGGCGGCGGCGACTCGGCAATGGAGGAGGCCAACTTCCTCACCCGCTACGCGACCAAGGTGACGGTCGTGCACCGGCGAAACGAGTTCCGCGCCTCGCAGATCATGCTCGAGCGGGCGCGCGCAAACCCCAAGATCTCGTTCATCACGAACGCAGTCGTCGACGACATCCTTGGCGACGCGAAGGTCGAGGCGGTCATGCTGCGCGACACGGTCACCGACGGCATCTCCGAACTGAAGACCGACGGAGTGTTCGTCGCCATCGGCCACGACCCGACGACGGCGCTCTTCGTCGACCAGCTCGACCACGACGCGGCCGGCTACCTGGTGACGAAGCCGCACTCGACGGAGACGAACATCGACGGCGTGTTCGCCGCGGGCGACGTCCAGGACCACACCTACCGGCAGGCGGTCACCGCGGCCGGCTCCGGCTGTATGGCCGCGCTCGACGCCGAGCGGTACCTAGCAGCGTTGGAAAGGCACCCCGGTACGGCCGTCGCCGCGGAGGTCTAGGCCACCCCGCGTCGAAACGCGGCCCCGTGGCCGCGAATTGGATCGACCTCCTCGACCCCGGCGCCGAGGAGCTTCGCAAACACGCGCCAAGCGGCCTCGAGGAGTCTGCCGTCGAGCTTCTGCTCGCCCCGCCCAAGCACGAGGACGAGCCGCGCCCGACGCTGCAGAGCCACGGGCATTACATCTTCGGCGTGTTCCTCGTCGCGGTCGCCGTGCCCGAGGAGGACGACGTCTTCTACCAGGAGATCGACCTCGTCATCACGCACGACACGCTGCTCACCGTGCGCAAGACGCCGCCGGGCAACCGGGCCGCGTGCGACGTCGCGATCGTGAAGCAGGCAGTCAAGGACGGCGATTCCACCGGAATGATGGTGTACCGCCTCGTCGACGAGATCTCCGAGCGCTACCTCAACCTCGTCGACGCGCTCGACGAGGAGATCGACGAGCTCGAGGACAAGGTCGAGGACCAGCCCGCGAGCGCGACCCGCGCGCGCATCTCGTCGCTGCGCCACGACCTGCTGCACATCCGACGGACGCTCGCGCCCATGCGCGACGCGGTACGGCGCGTGACCGACGACGTCGTCGACGTCGACGAAGGTCCCGAGGTCTTCCCGAAGGACGTCGAGGTCGCATTCAACGCGGCGTACGACAAGCTGATGCGCGCGCTCGACGGGCTCGAGCTTTCGCGCGACCTTCTCTCGAGCGTGCGCGACTACAGCCAATCCAAGATCGCGAACGACCAGAACGAAGTCATGAAGGTGCTGACGGTGATCGCCTCCCTCGTGCTGTTCCCGACCTTCGTCGTCGGCGTGTACGGACAGAACTTCATTCACATGCCCGAGCTGCACTGGCACTACGGCTACGCGTATTCGTGGGGCATCATCGTCGGGACGACGCTGATCCAGCTCTGGTTCTTCCGCCGCAAGAGATGGATCTGATCCGGGTCTATCGGATCCCGTTCTCGACGAACGTCGAGCGCGTCGCGCTCGCAGCCGGGCACAAAGGCGTTCCGATCGAGTGGGTCGACGTCGACGCGGACGACCGCTCGCCCGTGGAGGCCGTGAGCGGGCAGCGGCTCGTCCCCATCCTCGTGACGGGCGACGAGGTCGTCGCGGACTCGCCCGCGATCCTCGAGTGGCTCGAGGCGCGCTTTCCGGACCCGCCGCTGCTCCCGCGCGACCCTGCGCGCCGCGCCGAGGTGCGAGTGTTCGCCGACTGGTTCAACCGGGTCTGGAAGCGCGCGCCGAACGAGATCGCCGACCACGGCGCCACCGACTCCCTCTCCGCGGAGATGCGCGCCCATGTCGAGATCTTCGAGGCGCTGCTGCAGGATCGCGACTACCTCTTCGGCGACTTCGGGCTCGCCGACGTCACCGCCTTCCCGTTCCTCAAGTACGCCGTCCTCGGCCTCCCGCCGGACGACGACGAGCTCTTCCACCGGGTCCTCGTCGAGTACCAGCCGCTCCGCGGGGACTCGCCGCTGCACGCATGGGTGCTGCGCGTCGACGCACATCCGCGCAGCTAGCCTGAATCAGTGCCGTACTTCATCTGCCCGAACTGCAAGGAGCGGTCGGTGGACTCCGACCGGATGGAGGGCCTGTTCGACGAGCCGGTCTCGTGCCACCACTGCGGCTTCGGCTTCCTCTTCGAGCTCCTCGACGACTACTACCCGGCTCCGGGCACCGGGTTCGTCGTGTGCGACAAGGAAGCGCGGATCCTCGCCGTCGGGCGCGGCGTGTACGAGCTGACCGGCTGGGGCGACACCGACCTCATCGGCGCAGACCTCGTCGACAGCCTCGGCCTCGCCGGCTTCGAGGAGGAGAAGAACCCGGCGAAGCTCGCGCTCGAGTGGGGCGTGCGGCGGCTGAACGAGCCGCTGCAGCTGCGCGCGCGCTCAGGCCACGTGAAGCCGGTCACCGGCGACTTCTTCCCGGCGTACGACGACGACGGCGGGCTGCTCGTCGCGTTGACGCCGCGCGCCGCCTAGTCCGGCGCGGGCGCGACCGGGGCCGTCAGGTCGCGGTGCGCGGCGGCCGTCGGCTGGTAGAACCGCTGCGCGATCGCCGTCGGGATGATCGCGGACAACACGACGACCGCGATCAGCAGCGAGAACTGCGTGCGGTCGATGATGTGCGCGCTGAGCCCGTACAGCGACGTGATCGTGCCGAACGTAAGCCCGGTCGACATGAGCAGCGTCGTGAAGGTCGCATGCGGTGACGTGTACTTCCGCGCCAGCGGGTAGACGCCGCAGAGCTTCGGCACCATCTTCGCAACGAACAGGATGCCGAGTGTGCCGAGGCTGGCCCAGAGCGCACTCGTCGATACGTTCATGCCGCCCTTGAGGAAGAAGAACGGCGTCAGGAACGCGAACGACACGATGCGCATCCGATCCTGCTGCGTCCTGTGCGTCGCGTAGAAACGCGACATCGCGAGGCCGAGGATGAACGCGGGCAGCGCCGGTTGCGAATTCGCGCGCGAGCCGAGCCACATGAGCAGGAACAGGCACGCGAACACGAGCTTGATCTCCGGCTCGATCACACGGTTCCCATAGCGCGGGAAGAAGAGCCGCGACGCGCGCGGCAGGCCGGCGATGAGCGCGATCGACACGAGCGCGAACGGTGCGATCCAGATCGTCGGTTTCAGGAAGAGCACGGTGAGGCCGGTGACCGTGGCGATGTCGGTCACGAACGTCGCCGACATCAGTCGCTTGCCGACGAGCTCGCGGTTGAGCCCGGTCTCGACGAGGACCGCGTAGACGACGGCGAGGCTCGTCGTCGACAGCGCGAGGCCGCCGATCTCCGCCTGCCGGCGCGACCAGTCGAGACCGTAGTACGCGACGAGCGCGACGACCGCGAACGGGGCGAAGAACGACACGAGGCCGATCGACGTCGACGCCTTCCACTCTCGCCGGAGTTGGGGCACATCCACTTCCGCGCCCGCCTGGAAGGTGAGCACGATGCCCGCGAACGAGCCGATGAAGGTCAGCCAGCTCGGAATGTCGACGTGCGTGGCGTTGCCGACGATCACGCCCGCGAGCAGCTCGATCAACGCGACCGAGAGCCCGAGCTCGACCGAGATGGTCGACGCGAGCAGGATCGTTCCCATCAGAACGGCTGCAAGTGCGAGGTCGCTCACCGCATCTCCTTCCAGGCGTGGTCTCCGGTGTAGAGGCCATCAGCCCGGATGGGCGGTTAGCGGGAGCCTCATCCCGCAAAGCGACGGTGGTCACT
The DNA here is from genome assembly GCA_003139545.1 of Actinomycetota bacterium. Classification (GTDB taxonomy): domain Bacteria; phylum Actinomycetota; class Thermoleophilia; order Gaiellales; family Gaiellaceae; genus Palsa-739. The sequence goes on along the minus strand of PLJC01000010.1, from coordinate 22,290 downwards.
ATAACAATGGGGAAGTGGATTCCCTGCAGGGACAGCTGCTCGTCGCATCGCCCGCGCTGCTCGACCCGAACTTCCGGCGCGCGGTCGTGCTGATCACCGAGCACAACGACGAGGGCGCGGCAGGCCTTGTGCTCAACCGCCCCTCCCCCGCGCCCGTTGCGGAGATCGTCCCGCAGCTCGAGCCGCTCGTCGACGACGGCGAGCAGGTCTGGGTCGGCGGGCCTGTGCAGCCGAACGCGGTGCTCGTCCTCGGCGAGTTCCTCGACCCCGACGACGCGGCGGTGCCGCTCTTCGGCGCGCTCGGCTTCCCCGCGCTCGACGAACCGGAGGACGTCGCCGCCCAGACGGTCCGGCGCCGCGTCTTCGCCGGCTATGCGGGCTGGGGCGCCGGCCAGCTCGAGGACGAGCTCGGCCGCGACGACTGGATCCTGGAGGCCTCGCGCCCCGACGACGCCTTCACCGAGGCGCCGGCCGAGCTGTGGGCCGACGTGCTCCGCCGCAAGGGCGGCATCTACGAGCTCGTGGCGCGCATCCCCGAAGACCCGTCGGTCAACTGAAGGCCGGTACTAGGTACCCAAACGTCTTTGTCACGAGATCGGGCGCACGGTTCGGAGCGCCGTCGCGCGCCCGTGACACTCCAGGCTCGGTACTAAGTACCGGCCTTAGGCCTCGAGGGCCAGGTACACCTCGGTCACGTAGGGCAGCCGGATGGGGGTGCCCACGTCGTGCGCGAGTGCGCGCAGCTGCTCTTCGATCGCAGCGCGCTCCTCGGGCGAAGCGGCAGCAATGAAGCTCACCGAGGTGAAGCGCTCGACGAAGGCGTCCTCGTCGACGAGCTGCGCGTGGTCGAACGTCGCCGTCTCGGACGCATCGATCACCTCGCGCCAGTTCCGCTTGCCGCGGCGAGGAACGTTCTCCTCGAGCGGCTGCATGATCGCGCTCGCAGCGGCCTGCACGGGGTCCCGCTCGTCGCGGACGTTCCACACGAGGGCAAGCCCGCCGCCGGGGCGCAGCACGCGATGGATCTCCCGCAGCGCCTCCTCGGCGCGGAACCAGTGGAAGGCCTGCGCAACGGTGACCGCGTCGACCGACGCATCCTCGAGCGGGATCGCCTCTGCCGTGCCGGCGAGAACGCGCGCGTTCTCGATCTTCGCGCGCATCTCCTCGATCGGCTCGACCGCGATCACCTCGGCGCCGCTCGGGACGAGCAGACGCGTCAGCTTCCCGGTGCCCGCGGCGAGGTCGACGACCGTCCGCCCGGGCCGCAGGTCGAGCCGGTCGACAAGCCACTCGATCGCAGTGGCGGGATAGTCGGGCCGCCCGCGCTCGTACGCATCCGCCGCGAGACCGAAGCCGCGTGTCGCGGGATGGAGATCAGACACGGCTCGACGGGCAGAGGTCATTGAGCACACAGTCTTCACATCGCGGCCGCCGCGCGTCGCATATGCGCCGCCCGTGCCAGATGAGCAGATGCGGGAACCGCGCCCAGTCCTCACGCGGCACGAGACGCATGAGGTCGCGCTCGATCTTCACGGGGTCCTCCTGCTTCGTCAGACCGAGGCGCTGCGAGAGCCGCCGCACGTGCGTATCGACGACGATCCCCTCGGAGTGCCCGAGCTCGGCGGAAACGACGTTCGCCGTCTTGCGCGCGACGCCGGGCAGGCGCACGAGCTCGTCGAGCGTGCTCGGCACCTCGCCGTCGAACTCCTCGATGAGCATTCGCATCGTGCCGCGCAGCGACTTCGCCTTCTGGCGGAAGAAGCCGGTCGCGTAGATGTCGCGCTCGAGCTCCTCCTGCGGCACGGCGAGATAGTCCTCCGGTCCGTGGTACTTCTCGAACAGTGTCGCCGTGACGCGGTTCACGTTCACGTCCGTCGTCTGCGCCGAGAGCATCACCGACACGAGCAGCTCGAGCGGGCTGCGAAACGTGAGCGCGATCCCGGCGTCCTGGTGCTCGAGCGCGAGCCGCTCGATGATCGGACGGATCCGCTCCCGCTTGGGGCCGACGTGCTTGCGGGCCTCGCGGACGAAGCTACGCGGCACTGACGAGCTCGGGCGACGGCTCGCGCAGGCCCATCCCCGCACAGACGAGGTCGAGCGCGGGGCAGCCGGCGCAGGCGAACTCACTCGGTACCGGCCGGAACTCGCTCGCCTGGATGCGCGCGATCGCTATGGACAGCTCGGCCTCCAGCTCGCCGAGCTGCTCGTGCGTGAACTTGGTCGACACGACGGCATCCGGCCGCTCGAGGAACTGGTAGACGACCTCCACCTCGTCCGCGCCCGCGCGGAAGCACGCGAGCGCGTACACGAGTCGCTGGAGCCGGTACCCCTCTTCGACGATCGCTTCCGGCGACGCGTCGCCCACGAGGTTCGTCTTGTAATCGACGACGAGCGCCCGGGCGCCCTCCAGGTACAGCACGTCGAGGAAGCCGTGCAGGAGCACGCCGTCGTGCTCGAACGTGAACGGCCGCTCCTTCTGGACGCCGGTGAGCGCCGCGACGCGCGCAGCGATGTCGGAATCGCAGTACGCGGTCACGAACGCACGGATGCGCTCGACCTCCTCGTCGTTCGCCCGCTCGAGCTCGATCTCCGGCACGACCGGCGCCGCGAGGTCGATGTCCTCCAGCAAGCCGTGCACGATGCTGCCGATCTCGGTCGCAGAGAGGCCGGCAACCCCCGTCCCAATGACGGGCAGCTCCTTCATCCCGATCGCGTAACGCGCGTAGTACTTGTACGAGCACTGCTCGAACGTCGAGAGCGCCGTGAACGACAGCCGGCGCACGCGATGCAGCGGCGGGTCCGGCGGAACGACAAGCGGGGGCAGCTCGAGTGCGGGAGCGGTGGCGAGCTCCTCGAGCGCGGCGAACAGCTCCAGCTGGCCGGGCTCCAGCTCCGCCACCGGCTGCGCCACGGGGGCTTCCGTCCAGTCCTCGGCGTGGTGACGGTCGACGCGCACGAGCAGGTGCGCGTGGCCGCGCACGATCTCCACGGGCGTGTCGCCGGCGGCGGTCAGCTCCTCGTCCGCGTCGAGCCGGGCGAGCACCCAGCCGATCGGCGTCGACGCGTCGGCCGCCCGGTCGCGATCGATCGCGCCGGAGACGATCAGCCGTTGCCGCGCGCGCGTCATCGCGACGTAATAGAGGCGCAGGCGCTCCGCGGTCTCCTCCTCCTGCCGGGTGGCTCGCACCTCCTCGTAGTCGAAGGCGCCGCGCCGCTTCGTCGTCACGGGGTCGGCGACGCGGAAGCCGAAGCGGCCGTCGGAGAGCGCGAGGATCTCCTCCGCCGACGGCGGCGCCTTGTCGCGGCCCGCGTCGGCGACGATGACGACCTCGAACTCGAGGCCCTTCGCCGCGTGAATCGTGAGCAGGCGCACCGCATCGGCTCCCTCTTCCTCCGCCACTGCCTCGAGCTCGCGCGCGCCGAGCGCCTCCTGCTCGCTGACGAAGCGGACGAAGCCCTCGACGTCGGGGCCGCGCAGCTCTTCATACGAGCGCGCGAGCCGCGCGAGCTTGCGCATGTTGGCGTACCGGCGCCTGCCGTCCCACTGGGCGAGCACGGCGAGGTCGTAGTCGTGCTCGGCGACGATGCGCTCGCATAGGCGCTCGAGCGAGAGCCGCGGCATCGCGGCCGCGAGACGGTCGAAGCGCTGGCGGAACGCGCGCATCAGGCGCTCGTCACTCTCGGAGAGGCCGGGCGGCATCGACCGCTCGATGCCGGAGAAGAGCGGACGGCGCGACGCCGACCGCCGCAACAGCACGAGCGCGTCGTTCGACACGCCGACGAACGGCGACGCGAGCACGCTGACGAGCGCGCGGTCGTCGTACCGGTTCTGCAGCAGCCGCAAATATGCGAGCAGGTCGACGACCTGCTGCTGGCCGAAGTACCCGTTGCCCGTCGCGCGGTACGTCGGCAGCCCAGCGCGACGGAGCTCCTGCTCGTACTGCTCCGCGTCGGTGCCCGCCGCGAAGAGGACGACGATCTCGCCGGCGGTCGCGGCTCCCGTATCGACGAGCTCGCGTACGCGCCGCGCGATCGCGCGCGCCTCGGCGCGCCGCCAGTGCACGCCCGTGTCCTTGTACGCGGCCTTGTCGGTGACAAGCAGCTCGACCGGATGGCCGAACACCGGGTCGGGGAACTCCGCCGCGGCCGCCAGCGGCTGGAACTCGTCGCCGAAGTGCGAGCCGAAGAGCTCGTTCACCGCGGCGAGCACCTCCGGGCGCGAACGGTAGTTCAGCGTCAGCGGCAGGAGCTGCGCCGCATTCGCACGGCGCTCGCGGAAGACGCGCACGTCGGCATGACGGAATCCGTAGATGGACTGGAACTCGTCCCCGACGTAGAAGAGGTCGGCGCCGCCGCCCGCGAGCAGGTCGATCAGCTCGCACTGCAGCCGGTTCGTGTCCTGGAACTCGTCCACCATGATCGCGCGGAAGCGGAGCGACTCGCGCTCGCGGATGTCCAGATGGTCGCGCAACAGGTTGCGCGCCTGCAGCTGGAGGTCCTCGAAGTCGAGCGCCGACTCGCGGGCCTTCTCCTCGGCGTACGCATCCGCAAACCGCTCGAGCAGCTCCTGGAGCAGGTCGCGGTCGCGCGCGGCGGCCTCGTCGAGCGCCGCCTGCTCGACGGCCTTGCGCGCCTCCTCGTAGACGACCGCGCGGTCGCCACGGACGCGGAACCCGGAGAGGTCGATGAGCCGGTCCGCCCGCGAGTCACGCTCCAGCAGCTCGAGGAGCTGCGCAGCGGTCTCGTGGTCGACGGCGCTCGCGGCTTCGCGCAGCTCCTCCACGCGCTCGGCCAGCTCCGGGCGGTCGCCGACGCCGAGGACGAGCTCGCGGCCGGCGGAACGCAGCGTCTCGTAGACCCCGGTGAGCATGCGGCGCAGGCCGGCGGCGCCGTACGTCGCGAGCAGCTGCAGCCGCGCGGGCTCGGCGCCGCTGCAGAACTCCGCGAGCGCCCGCTCGAACGCCTCGCTGCGGAGCACCGCCCCCTGCGCCTCGTCCAGCTCCCGGAAGCGCGGGTCGAGGCCGGCCGCGAACGGGTACGCCTTCAGCAGCCGGAGGCAGAAGCCATGGATGGTGGAGATCCATGCGCCGTCGAGCTCGCGCGCGAGGTCGTGCCGTCCGCGCGCGGCCAACTCGGCGCGAATGCGCGTGCGCAACTCGCCCGCAGCGCGGCGCGTGTACGTGATCACGAGGATCGAGTCGACGTCGAGGCCCTGGTCGCACACGGCGCGTGCGAAGCGCTCGACGAGCACCGCCGTTTTGCCCGTCCCTGCGCCGGCGGAGACGAAGACCTCGCCGGTCGCCTCGACCGCAGCCAACTGTTGTTCGTTCACGCGCGCTCCACCCTGCACATCGGCCACAGGTCGCACCAAGGCGGGCAATCGCCGCCGCGCGGGTCGTGCTCGACGTCGCCGGTGCGGATCCGGCCGGCGAGGCGGCGTGCCGTTTCCTGCGCGTTCCCGACCGCCGTCCAGAACGTGTCCTCGTCGAGGTAGTCGGTGCGGACGTAGCCGGGCAAGGTCTCGCCGTCTTCCTTGCGCAGCAGCCCACGCGCACGCCGCTCGCCCGCGAGCGGGCGGTAGACGCCGCCGAGCGGCTCGATGCCGACGAGGTCGCGCAGCACGAGCATGTACAGCGGGATCTGGAGCCGGAGCTCCTTCTCGATCTCCACGGCCGAGTGCGCGTGCTTGCCCGACTTGTAGTCCTGGACGATCCCGCGCGCACTGAACGGGTCGATGTCGATGCGGTCGATCTTCCCGGACAGCGTGATCCCGTCGCCGAGGTCGAGCCCGCGTTGCAGCTCCTGCGGCGCCCGCTCGCTGCCGAAGGCGACCTCGAACCTGCGCGGGACGAGCTGCAGCTCGCTGCCGCACTCCTCGTGCACGAGCGCCTCGAGGTCGCGCCACAGCGTCTGGTCGAGCTCACGCGCCTGCATCTCGGTCATCTCCATGCGCACGCCGCCCAGCGCCTCGTCGAGGGACGCGCGCATCAGCCGCACCGCGCCGTCCTCGACGCGCTCGTCGAGCTTCTCGACGCCGAGCTCCTTGGGCAGCCGCGTGAAGAACTTGAACAGCGCGCTGTGCGCGACCGATCCGCGCAGCTTCGGGTCGACCTCGGCGTCGATCGACTTCGGATCGATGAGCCGGTCGATGAACCACGCCGACGAACAGTCCGCGAACCGCTCGAGCTCCGTCACGTTGAACGTGCCCCGCGAGCCGAGCTGCTCGAGCACGCTCGGATCGACGAGCCGCGTCGGCCGCCGGTTGGCACGGACGGCGCGGTCGAGCTTGCGGTCCCAGCCGTTCGCCCGGGCGAGCGACGCCGCCTGGTCGCCGTCTCGCGCGGAGAGCTCGGCCAGTGCACGCAGACGTTCGCGCTCCGTCGGCGCGTCCTCGAGCTTCCACGTCAATGCCGACAGCGGCCGCCTGCGCGTCCAGCGGCGCACGTCGTCCGGGTCGAAGAGCGTCTGCACCTCCTCCCAGAACGGGCTCGCCTCGCGTGGCGCGCCGTCGTCGGTAGCCGCCTCGCGCACGAGATACAGGCGCTCGGACGCGCGCGTGCAGGCGGTGTAGAAGAGATAGCGGTCGCGGCTCACCGAGTCCGGCCGCTCGAGCCGCGCGCCGCGCTCGTCCAGCGCGCGCCGAACGTCGTCGTCGAGGAACGGTGACGCAGCGCCGCGGCGGGGCAGGCTCCCCTCCTCCAGGCCGAGCACGAACGCGACGTCGAAGCGGCGCGTGCGCGCGCGCATGAGATCGACGACGGCGACGCGGCCTGGCTCGTCTCCACGCATCGGGCGCAGCGTCTGGCGGTCGAGCGCGGCGACGAGATCGTCGCGTGACAGAGGGCCGGCGAGGGACTGCCACCGCTCGAGCTCGGCGAGCAGCCGCGTGACCGCCTCGTACGCGCGCAGGTCGAGTCGTGACGACTCTCCGACGGGCGGCCCCTCGAGGCCGTACGCGTGGCGCAGCATGCGGGCGGAGAGCGCCTGCGCCGCCTCGACCGGGTCGTCGGCCGCGCGGAGCTCGTCCAGCGCCGGGAGCGGCGACCCGCGGAGCTTCTCCGCCTCCTCGACCACGCGCTCGGGCGTCTGGACGGCCCGTCCGCGCAGGCGGCCCTCGACGAAGTCGACCGCATGGCGCGGCACGCCCGAGAACGGCGAGCGCAGGTGCGCGAAGAGGTCGCCGCGCGTGCCTCCGAGCCAGGCAAAGCGCAGGAGCGATGCGAGGGAGTGACCGAACGGCGTCTGCGTGAGCCGGACCTCGCCGTCGACGGCGTACGGCACGCCGAGCGTGCCGAGCGCGGTCTCGAGCGGCGCCCGCCAGCGCTCGATGCTGGGGCACACGAGGCCGATGCGCTCGGCGGGCGTGCCGTCGCGCAGCAGGCCGAGGAGCTCCTCGCCGACGAGCTCGAGCGCGCCGCGCGCGCCTGCGCCCTCGAAGAAGCGCACGGCGCCGTCGATCGGAACGGGCGCGGGCGGTGCGTCGTCGAAGAGCCCGCGCTCCAGGTGTGCGAGCGCCGGCTGCGCAGTGTCGCCCCAGCGCGGCGGCAGCTCCTCGATACGCGCGCCGGCGAGTCGCGCGAGATCCTCGGCCGTCCTGCGCAGCGACGCAAACGCGGGACGCCCAGGCTCATACGGGAGTGAGACGGTCACTTCGGTGCGGCCGGCGAGCGCTTCGAGCAGCGCCCACTCCGCGCCGGTGAGATCCTCGAAGCCGTACGCGAACACCGGCTCGCCGTGCCACGCATCGAGATCCGACTGGAGGCGCTCCGCTGCGCCGCGGCGCAGAAGGTCGCGATCCCAGCGGCCGAGCCGGTCGAGCTCGGCTCGGTACGCGGCGTAGAGCGACGAGAGATCGCCGTCCAGCTGCTCGGGGTCGAGCAGCCCGGACTCGAGCTCGCTCAACGCCTGCTGCAGCGCATCGGCGAAGCCGCCGAAGCGGGCAGACGCGGCAAGGCGGTCGAGCTCAGCGGTGGACAGCACGCGGCGCACGAGCAGCGCACGCTGCGCCTGTGACACGAGCGGCCGCGCATCGTCGCCGGCGTACGCGATGCGTTCGAACACGTCGTCGAACGTTCCGATCGAGCCCGCGAGCAACGCGGGCCGGCGCGCGAGCAACTCGCGCTGAACGCGCTCGACATCCGATCGGTTCGGCACGATGAGCACGGGCTCCCGCTCGAGAGCGGCGAGATAACGGTCGAGCAGCGACTCGACCTTGCCCGCGTTCGCAGGCCCAGCAATCAGGCTGAGCGGCACCGCCCCATCGTAGAGGCGGTCTCCGACAGTCTCGGGGCGGCCTGGCGGAATGGTGCTCGTCGCAGGGATGCGCTGGGCGGATGCGATGCAAGGACCCAGGTCGCGTTCGTAGCCGGTGGCTACGGACGCGACCGAGGACGCAGCAGCGCGCCGATCCAGCGCACCATCTGCGACACAGCCACTATTTCGCCAGGCCGCCCTACTAGCTTGCGGCGGCGGACTTCGGCTTGCGACCGCGACGCGCGACGGCGCGGCCGGGCATCGAGCCGGCGCAGTCGTCGCAGAGGTCGGCCTGCTTCGAGCCGCGGCGCGCGTCCGTGTATGTCACGCGGAGCATCGCGCCTTTCCCCTCCTCGACTTCCTTGCTGCAGTTGTCGCAAACCAGAACGGTTTTCCGTGCCATGGGCGTAATTCTACTCGAAATGCAGGAGCCGGATGAGACCTGCCTCTTCCGGCTCCAATCCGGTCTGGCGGGCCGCCACCGCCCGTAAATGGCGGGGTCGGAAATCCTCCGGAGTTTGCGCAGAATCGGGGTGGCGACGCGACTACACTGGCCGCCGATGCGCGACGAGAACGTCATCGTCGTCCTCGAGGGCGACCAGACCGGGCAGGAGCTACTGGAGGAGTCGCTGCGGGTGCTCGCCGCCGACGTCATCGGCGTCGAGCTCGATTTCCCGCGATTCGACCTCTCGCTCGAGAGCCGCCGCAAGACCGAGAACGCAGTCGTCTTCGAAGCGGCGGCGGCCGTCCGCGAGCACGGGCTGGGGCTGAAGGCGGCAACCGTGACCCCGGAGCAGCGCGACGACGTCGGCTCGCCGAATCGCATCCTGCGCGAGGAGATCGGCGGCAAGGTCATCGTCCGCACCGGTCGGCGGATTCCGGGCGTCGTTCCGGTCGCGGGCGTGTACGCGCCGATCTCGATCGTCCGGATGGCGGTCGGCGACGCGTACGGCGCCGAGGAATGGCGCGAGGGCGAAGGCGACGACGAAGTGGCGTTCCGCAAGGAGCGCATCGAGCGGCGCATCTGCCACGCCGTCGCCGAGTTCGCGTTCCGCCAGGCGGACCGAACCGGAGCAAAGGTGTTCGGCGGCCCGAAATATACGGTCAGCCCGACGTACGAGGGGATGCTCAAGGAGGAGATGGACTTCGCGGCCGAGCGCCATCCCGAAGTCCCGTACGAACCGCAACTGATCGACGCGACGTTCGCACTGCTGCTCTCGACGACGGGCGAGCCGCTCGTCATTCCCGCGCTCAACCGCGACGGCGACATCCTTTCCGACCTCGTCCTGCCGCTCTTCGGCTCGATCGCCGGATCGGAGTCCTTGCTCGTCGCCTTCGAGGACGATTTCGAGCCGGCGGCGATCATGGCGGAAGCGGCGCACGGGACCGCGCCGTCGCTCCAGGGAAAGAACGTCGCCAATCCGATGGCGATGATCCTCGCCGGCGCTGCGCTGCTCTCACACGGAAGCGAAGCGAGTCACCGCGCCGGCCGCGCCATGCGCGAGGCGTGCCTCGAGGCCGTTGCATCCGGCGCCCGCACGTCCGATCTCGGCGGCGAGCTCGGCACGAGCGAATTCACGGATGAAGTGATTTCGCGGGTGCGGCAGAAGCTCGAGGTCTGGGCCGCGATCTAGACCGCAACCGGAAGCTCCTCGGTCTGCCAGACCGAGAAGAACGACTCGACGATCTGTGGATCGAACTGGGTGCCGGCGCCGCGGCCGAGCTCGGCGAACGCGTCCCCCGGCATGCGGGCGGCGCGATAGGGGCGTAAAGAGGTCATCGCGTCGAAGGCATCCGCGACCGCGAGGAGCCTCGCTTCAACCGGGATGGCCGTCCCGCGCAGGCCGCACGGATAGCCGTAGCCGTCCCAGTGCTCGTGGTGGAGCAGCACGTACGGAAGGATGTGGCGCGCGTTCCGCAGCGGCAGCACGAGCGACGCGCCGGCTCGCGGATGCGCACGCATCTCGTCGCGCTCCTCGTCCGACAGCGGGCCTGGCTTGACCAAGACTTCGGCGCGTACGACGAGCTTACCGACGTCGTGGATCGGTGCTGCGTGGCGCAGGACTGCAATGCGCTCCGGCGTCCAGCCGAGATGCCGTGCGACGGGCTCGGCCAGCGCAGCGACGCGCGCTCCGTGGCCCTCGGTCTGGTCGCGTTCTTCGAGCCAACGGACGATCGAAGCGAGCATGCCCGACGTGTTTTCCGCGGGCGCGCCCGGTTTCCTCTAGGAGGTCCGCTCCATTCGCCGACGCAGGAAATGCAGACCTACGAGCACCAGCAGAATCGCGGCGATCACGCCCACCCCGATAGCCGCATCGCGCTGGACGGTGTTCACGATCGCCGCACCGGCGTAGTACGCCGCGAGGCCGATGCCGCAGCCCCAGACGAGGGCGCCCGCCACGTTCCATGCCATGAAACGCGGCCAAGGCATACGGCCGATTCCGGCCATCCAGCCGAGCGTCGCGCGGAGAACGGGCACGAACCGACCGAGGAAGACCGCCTTCGAGCCATGGCGGGCGAAGAACTCGTCCGATCGCTCCACCCCGGGCCGGGTGACACGCTCGAACCATGGCCACGCGGCGAGGATCTCGCGGCCCCGCGCGCGGCCGAGTCCGTAGCCGGTCGCAGCGCCGACAACGGCGGCGACGACGGAGAGCGCGATCGTCCAGCCGATGCTGCCGTGGCCCTGCGATGCGAGGGCGGCCGCGGCAATGAGCGCCGTCTCTCCGGGGATGAACGGCAGGCCGGCAACCTCGAGGAACACGACCCCGAAGACGACCCACAGCCCATAGTGCGAAACGAAGTGCGTCACGGAGTCCGCTGGCAGTCTACGGAGGCGGAATCGGGGAAGACACGCACGCTCGCCGCCGCCGACCTGAATAGAGTTGGCACCGATGCGGGTCGGAGTAGCGCGTGAGACGGCGCCGGGAGAGCGCAGGGTCGCCCTTGTGCCCGAGACGGCGGGAAAGCTCGCGGCCGCGGGCTTCGACGTCGTCGTCGAGGCGGGAGCCGGCGCCGCGGCGTCCTTCCCGGATGCGGCCTACGCAGATGCCGGCGTGCCGTTCGGCGACGCGTGGAGCGCGGACGTCCTCGTCAAGGTGCGCAAGCCGGACGAGCAGGAGACGGCGCGTCTGCACGACGGCCAGCTGCTGATCGGCTTCCTCGACCCGCTCGGCGACCCGGCTGCTGTGGAGCGGATCGCGGCGCGCGGCGTGACCGCATTCGCGATGGAGTCGATCCCGCGTATCACGCGTGCGCAGTCGATGGACGCGCTGTCGTCGCAGGCGACGGTCGGCGGCTACAAGGCGGCGCTCCTCGCCGCCGACCAGCTCCCCCGCTTCTTCCCGATGCTCATGACTGCGGCCGGGACGGTTCCGCCGGCGAAGGTGCTCGTCATCGGCGCCGGCGTCGCGGGGCTGCAGGCGATCGCGACCGCGCGCAGACTCGGCGCCGTCGTCACCGGCTTCGACGTGCGGCCTGTCGTCCGCGAGCAGATCGAGAGCCTCGGCGCAAACTGGCTCGACCTCGGCGTCACCGGCGCGGAGGCCGAGGGCGGCTACGCGCGCGAGCTGACGCCCGAGGAGATGCAGGCGCAGCAGGCGGCGCTCGAGGCGCGGATCTCGGAGTTCGACGCGGTCATCACCACCGCCGCCGTCCCCGGGCGTGCCGCGCCGAAGATCATCCCGGCTTCGGCGGTGAAGACGATGCGGCCCGGCTCGGTCATCGTCGACCTGGCCGCCGATACCGGCGGCAACTGCGAGCTCACGGTGCCGGGCGAGATCGCCGTGCGCGAGAACGTCACGCTCGTCGGCCTCACGAATCTGCCGGCGACGATGCCGTTTCACGCGTCGACGCTCTACTCGCGCAACGTGCAGGCGCTGCTGTTGCACCTCGCGCCCGAGGGGCAGCTCAACCTGGATTGGTCGGACGAGATCACCGCCGGCGCGTGCGTCGCCGGCAAGAAGGAGGCAGCGCCCGCATGAGTCACAACATGCTCTTGGTGTTCGAGGTGACGATCCTCGTGCTCGCCATCTTCCTCGGCTTCGAGGTGATCTCGAAGGTGCCGACGCTGCTGCACACGCCGCTGATGTCGGGCACGAACGCGATCCACGGCATCGTCGTCGTCGGCGCGATGCTCGTGCTCGGGCTTGGACACAAGGGGCCGTTCATGTGGATCGTCGGCTTCCTGGCGGTCGTCCTCGGCTCGGCCAACGTCGTCGGCGGCTTCGTCGTCACCGACCGGATGCTCGAGATGTTCAAGAAGCGCGAGCCGCCGAAGCCGAAGGACGAGTAGTGGGGACGAACGTCAGCAACCTGCTGTACCTGATCACGATCGTGACGTTCATCCTCGCGCTGCGCTACCTCTCCAACCCGGCGCACGCGCGGCGCGGCAACCAGATCGGCGCCGTCGGCATGCTCCTGGCGATCGTCGTCACGTGGGTGAAGACGGGCGGGACGAGCTGGTGGGCGCTCGCGGTCGCGATGCTCATCGGCGGCGGCTTCGGTGCGTTCGCCGCGCGCAGGGTGAAGATGACCGCGATCCCGCAGATGGTGGCGCTGTTCAACGGCGTCGGCGGAGGGGCGGCCACGCTGATCGCGCTGGCGGAGCTACACCGCCTCCTCCCCCCGCCCGGCAAGCCGACGCTCGACATCCTCATCGCGATCGCGCTCTCAGGGCTCATCGGCGCGATCTCGTTCACCGGCTCGCTCATCGCCTTCGCGAAGCTGCAGGAGCTGATCAAGGGGCGGCCGATCACGTATCCCGGCCAGAAGATCGTCAACCTCGCCGTGCTCGCCGCCTGTGTCGGCCTAGGCGCCGCGCTCGCAGCCGGCGTCCAAGACCAATGGCTTCTCTGGGCGGTCGTCGCCGGCGGCGCGCTCTTCGGCGTCATGTTCGTGCTCCCCATCGGCGGCGCCGACATGCCGGTCGTCATCTCGCTGCTGAACGCGTTCACGGGGCTCGCCGTCGCGGTCGGCGGCTTCGAGCTCGAGAACAACGTGCTCATCGTCAGCGGCATGCTCGTCGGCGCGTCCGGCACCCTGCTGACGCTCAAGATGGGCGCGGCGATGAACCGCTCCATCGCGAACGTGCTCTTCGGTGCGTTCGGGCAGGTGAGCGAGGGCGCCGCGGCTATTGCTGCAGGCAGCGACGGCGGGACTGTGCGCTCGGCGAGCGCGGAGGACGTCGCCGTGATGCTCGCGTACGCACACAAGGTGGTCTTCGTCCCCGGCTACGGCCTCGCGGTCGCGCAGGCGCAGCACGACGTCCGGCAGCTCGCCGACCTGCTCGAGGCGAAAGGCGTCGAGGTCACGTACGCCATCCATCCCGTCGCGGGCCGCATGCCTGGGCACATGAACGTGCTGCTCGCGGAGGCGAACGTCCCGTACACGCAGCTGAAGGAGATGGACGACGCGAATCCGGAGTTCTCACGCACGGACGTCGCGGTCGTCGTCGGCGCCAACGACGTCGTCAATCCCGACGCGCGCAACAACCCGGGCAGCCCCATCTATGGGATGCCCATCCTCAACGTCGACGACGCGCAGGCCGTCGTCGTGCTCAAGCGCTCGATGAATCCGGGCTTCGCCGGCATCGAGAACCCGCTGTTCTACAACCCGAAGACGGTCATGCTCTTCGGCGACGCCAAGGAGTCGATCACGAAGCTCATCCAGGACGTCAAGACGCTCTAGCGGCGATGTGCAGCGTCTTGATCGCCTGCCCGTAGGCCTGCCAGCTCTGGGCCGGCATGTTCGTCTCGGCGAGATAGACCGAAAAGCCGGTCGTCCCCGCCTGCGCGAGCAGTTGCGCGTACTGCTGCGGCGTCACCCAGCCCTTCTGACCGTGGTAGCTGCCGACGGTCGGATGCACCTCCGAAGGCGCAAACGGCGCCGCCGTGCGCAGGCACTGGGCCGGTGAGACGGATCCGCCGAAGTCGTTGACGTATGCCTGCGGCAGGAACGCGAACCCGGCGCTGGCCCAGGGCTGGAGGCCGATCCCCTGCGCGTCGCAGAGCGAGGACAGTCCCGCGGTCAGCGTCGGCTCGAGCTGACGGAACCTCGTGACGAACTGCTGCGACGCCCCCGGCTTCGCCTGATAGGACGCCTCCGCGTTGGCGATGTAGAACGTGAGGCCGTTCCGCTGCAGCTGCGTGGCGGCGAACCCCGCATCCGCATGTGGGTACCCGGCAAGCGAGCTCCATCCGCCGACGGGGAGCCCACTCGCCTCGATGAAGCGCGTGACCCAGCCCGGATCGATCGGCTGCACGTTCCCCGTCGAGCCGAGATAGACGGCAGCCCAACCGAAGCCCGCACTGCGTAACTGCTGCCCCAGCCACGTCGGGTCGACGTCGTGCGTGTGCCACACGAACACGCCCGCGTTGTTCCACGACATCGCGACGCGTGGAGGCGGCGGCGCGGGCGGCGGCGCGGTTGTCGTCGGCGGCGGCTTCGGCTTCGGCTTGGCGACCGTCGTCGTGACGGGTGGCGGCGCCGCATGCGGAGGCCTCGACGCCGGCTTCGATCCCGGCGCCATGAAGAAGCCGAGGATGGACGCGACGAAGAGCACGCTCATGCCCGCGGCCGCGAAACGCGTCGGCGCCGTCATGCGGCGAGACGCTCCGGCTCGAACAGGCCGAGCAGCTCGGGAGCGCGCCCGAGCATCGCGTCGGCGACGAGGCTGCCGCAGCCAAAGCCCATGACGTTTCCATGCCCGGAGTACCCGGCTGCTATCCATACGCCGTCGCGACCGGGAACCGGCCCGACGAGCGGCAGCATGTCCTGCGTCAGGGCGAAGATTCCGGCCCAGCGGTGGCTGATGCGCGCCTCGCCGCCCGAGAGCTCGCCGAGGAAGCGCTCGAGCGAGGCCTGGATTGTTGGCGTCGTCTCCTCGACGTCGGTCAGCTCGTCCATGATCGAGACGTCACGGAACCCGCCCAGGAGGAGCCGGCGGTCCGGGAGCTGCTGCCAGTAATCGAAACCCTGCCGTGCATAGTGCGGCCGGTCGTAGAGCACGCGATCGAGTGGCTCGCTCACCACGACCTGTCCGCGTGCCGGCCAGATCGCGTCCGCGAGCTCGGGTACCAGGTCGCGGCCGTAGCCGTCGGTGGCGACGAGCACGCGCTCGGCGTCGAGCTGCTCCACGTCGACGACGGGATCGTGCTCGCGAAACTCCGCGCCTGCCGCGGCGGCACGCGACGCGAGCCTGCGCACGAAGCGCGCCGGCTGGATGGACCCGTCGCCGTGGTGACGGATCGCCCCGTGGAAACGGGGAAACTCGTCGAGCCAGTCGGCGGCGAAGCCGTCCTCGTGCAGCGCCTCGTACTCCGCGCGGATGTTCTCCCGCTCCTCCTCGTCGGCGGCGAGCCGGTAGCTGCCCGGCCGGTGCAACGCGTCGCCCGCGAGCTCCTCCATCTCGTCGAGCGTCTCCTCGGTCCAGCGCCAGAGCGCACGCGACTCGTCGGCGCCGTACGTCTCGCGCGCGACGTCGTACCGCGCCGCACCGCCACGCAGGGCGAAACCGCCGTTGCGGCCGCTCGCGCCCTCCGCCACCGCGCGCCGATCGTGGACGCGAACCCGCAGCCCCGCCTCGGCGAGGCGGAGCGCTGCACTGCAGCCGGTGACGCCGGCGCCGACGATCGCCACGTCCACCCGGCCGTCCTGACGCCCGTTGACGCGTTCCGCGACCGGTTCCTCGAGCCAGTACGGGTTCACGACCCCTGACGGTACATCCCGTCGTAGACGACCACGCGGCCGGCCAGCTCGAGCTCCACGAGCTCGCGCGCGATCTCCGAGGCGTCGAGGCCGGTTGCGCGGACGAGCTCGTCCGCCGTCGCCGGCAGCAGGTCGAGGAGCGGCGATCCCTCCTTTGGAGGTTCGGCCTCGATCCCGAAGGCCGCGAGGACGTCCGCGGCCGAGGTCAGGGGCGACGCGCCGAGCTTCAGCAGGCCGTTCGTGCCGGCCGAGAGCGCCGACGTGATCTCGCCCGGAACGGCGAACACCTCACGGCCCTCCTCGAGCGCGAGATCGGCGGTGATGAGCGCGCCGCTCCGCTCGCGCGCTTCGACGACGACGGTTGCAGCGGCGAGGCCGGCGACGATGCGGTTGCGCGCCGGGAAGCGCCACGGCGCAGGCTCCACGCCCGGGGCGTACTCGGAGACGATCAGACCGGTCTCGGCGATGCGTCGCGCCAGGTCGGCGTGCGCGGCCGGGTAGTCGCGGTCGATGCCGCAGCCGAGCACCGCGACGGTCGTTCCTCCGGCGTCGAGTGCTCCGCGATGCGCTTCCCCGTCGACGCCGCGCGCAAGTCCGCTGACGACGACGAGTCCCGCGGCGGCGAGCTCGCGCGCGAGGCTGCGCGCCACCGATGCGCCGTAGCCGGAGCATGCCCTCGCGCCGACGATGGCGACCGCAGGTCGTTCGAGCATCTCCGGCGGTGCGGCTCCGCGCACGAAGAGGCCTGCGGGCGGGTCGTGGATCGAGCGCAGGTTCGGCGAGAGATCGGAGACGAAACGGAAGCCGCGCGTGGCGAGCCGCTGCTCGTATGCGCGCGCGTCGAACGTTCGCAGGTGTGCACGCCAACGCGCGGTGTCCGGCGGCCGGATGAGGTGCGTCCCCGTCTCCGACGCGAACACCGCGAGGGCGAGCTCGTTCATGCGAGCTCCTGCGGCGACCGGTACGCGAGCGCCTCGGCGACGTGCTCCGCCTGCACCTCCTCCGTGCCGGCGAGCGCCGCGATCGTGCGCGCGACGCGAGCGACTCGCGCGCGGCCGCGTCCCGACAGCGGTAGCCGGTCGACCGCGCGTGTGAGGAGCGCGTCGGCGTCGGCGGAGCGCCGCAGCGGCAGAATCGCGAGTGCCTCCCGCGCGAGCGCGACGCGGACGGCTACCGGCGCGGACGCCTCAGCAGCTCCGGCGGCCAGCTCGGTCGCACGCGGTCGCGGCACCGCGACGACGAGGTCGAAGCGGTCGAGCAGCGCCCGCGAGAGCTTGGCCCGGTACGACGCGAGCCGCTGCGCAGTGCACGAGCACGACGCGCTGCCGTCCCCGCGCGCGCCGCACGGGCAGAGGTTCATCGTTGCGAAGCGCTTGGAAACCCTCGGCTTGGATAAGTCCTTTTCACCTGCAGGTCTTGCAGGATGGCCAGGTCGCCGCGTTGGTCGACCTCGATGACGAGCGGCGAGAGGATGGCCTCCGCCCTGACGATCGGGACGATGTACCAGTCGCCTGCGGCGAGGTCGGCTTCGAGCGTTTCGGTCAGAGCATCGCCATAGCGGTGGACGGTGAACGACTCGAACACACGCCGCAGCGCGCGTCGTGCCTCCCCGAGATCTGCACCCCCGAGGATGATCCCGGTGAGCGCTTGCCGGATCGCGACGAGGGCGGCGAGTGTCTCCTCTTCCGCGTCGTAGGTATCAGCTTCTGCATCGAGTTGCACGGCGCGCGCATGTAGGCGCTCGAGCGCCGCAGATGCGGCAGCATGCTCGGACTCGAGCTCGTCCATGAAGTTGCGCCGCTCATCCGCGGTTAGCTTGCCGTCTAGGTAGTCACGCCGGACGCGATCGATCCTCTCGGTGGCGCGAGCGAGCTCGGCTTCCGCCTCGGTGATCCGCTCGGCGAGTTCGGAGGCCTCCAACGATCGTCGCTCGGTTGCTTCGCGGCGCATCGTGTCGGCGTCTAGAGCGACCTTCTCGAAATAGCACCAGACGGCCTGGTCGACCTCGGCGCGAGCGAGGGGCGGCATCGCACAGCTCGTGCGGCCGGAATGGCGACCGTCGCAGAGGTACGCCTCCCAGGCGCCGTGCTGCTTCGGCTGCGTACGCGCTCTCATCGCCGCACCGCAAGAGCAGCGTAGAAGACCGCCAGTGAGCAGGTGCGGCCCCTTCGGCCTCCGCCCGCCGCCGCGGTTAGGGCGACGCACTGCGTCCATTCGCATCGCCTCAACGGCCCGCCAGAGCTCGGCCGAGACAATCGGCTCGTGCGCCCCGTCGAAGAGGTCAGCGCGATGGCGGACTTTGCCGACGTAAAGCGGGTTCCTAAGCGTCTGCCCAACACGCGATTGCGACCAGCCGACCCCGCGCACCGTCGTGATCCCCGCGGCGTTCAGCTCGCGTGCGATCTCGGCTTGCGGGCGCCCCTCGGCAGCAGCGGAGAACATGCGCCGCACGGCCCCCGCCTCAGCGGGGACGATTTCGAGCGTGCTCGTCGCTCGGCCGTCGACGACGACGGGGACGTGCCGATAGCCGAACGGGCGGGGACCTCCGTTGCGGCGCCCGCGCTCGGCGGCGCGTCGCTTGCCGGCCTTGGTGTGGACGCTCTTCGCGGCGCTGTCTGCGTGCGCACGCTCGCCGTAGAGGGCGGCGAGGACGAGCGCCATCTGTCCGCCGAGGTCCTCGGTGACGGACTCGATCCGATAGCCGTTCTTCGCGGCTTCGAGGACGTACTCCACGAGATGGGTGGCCGTTCGCCCGTCACCGCGGGCCAAGCGATCGGAAGCGAATACGAGCAGGACCGCCTCCCCATCCTCGGCCGCGAGCTCGGCCACCCGAGCGCGGGCGCCAGCTAGACCGGGGCCTCGGCTGCCCTTGTACGCGCTCGCGGCCTCGTCGTGAAATTCAGCGACGACATTCCAACCGCGGTGCTCCGCGTGCTCGCGGGAACTAGCGAGCTGCGAGCTGATCGAGCCGTGCTCGTCAGCCGTGCTCTTTGCCGCATAAAGAACGCAAGCTGTCATCACTGATCTACTCCCTTTAAGAGAATCGTTCGAATTCGCTCGCGGGTGAACCCGCGCCGACTGCCAACCTTTTCGTGTCTGCGTGCCGCCTGTTCGATCTCGCGAATACTTGCGCCACTCATATGTGCCTCAGCGACAGCCTCTCGAAAGGCTTGCTCAGCCGCAACGAGCTCGCCCGCCCTCCGAGTAACTCTGGACAAGATCGTGGATCTAGTCATGCCTCAGTTCGACAGCTTACCTGTCGCAGGGGACTGGCTCGCCTGATTCTCCAGGACGCGAAGATAGGCGGTGAGAGCAGCGCGAATGATCTGGCCAAGACTGAGCCCGTCGACCCGTGCGGCCGCGCGAAGTAGCCCCAACGTTTCAGAGTCGACGCGCACGATGACGCTCTGCGAGTCGACGTCGATCACGCGACTGCTCCTCTGCCCTTAACGCTGGCACAAGACCGGTTGCGATCGCCCCCGTCCCGCCGACCAAAGTGAGTCCGGGCCCTCGAATGCAGCGAATGTTCCAGCAACGCGCGCTCCCTCCCAGTTCGTCTGGTGGAACGCCCGTTGCCGCCCAGTGCCGGCCCCTCGGGGCGAGGTTTAAAATTCTAGCTGGGCCTGTCGATTCCTTCGCGCTGACTGGAGCGTCTGGTTTCCGCAATGTCTGGTTCCGCCACCACTAAAGAACCGCCTGCAAACCGTGCCTGCCTCATCGTTGGCGGCAGCGAACCGGCGACTTAGTCGTCTTCGCGTATGAGCTGGACTACGAGGCGCTGTTCTCGTTCACCCAGGATTGGTTCGACCGTGCGCACGATTCCGTCCCGGTTTCCGATCGTGAGCCGCTCCCCCACTTCGAGCGGTTGCTCGCGTGAGAGATGCCCGGTTGCGACGACCTCATCGCCCGCGCCCGATCCCGATAACGACCGTGTTACCTCGCGGCAGCGATGAAGCGCGATAGGTTCGACGCCGCAGTGGCAACCATCGGAGAGCGCATCCGCCAACGCCGGCTCGAGCTCGGCCTCAGCCAACGCGAGCTCGCCACCAACGGCGTCACCTACGCCTACATCAGCCGACTCGAAGCAGACGGCCGAAGACCAAGCGTGCGGGCGCTGCGCAAACTCGCCCCACGGCTCGACGTGTCCGTCCACTGGCTGGAGACCGGCGAGCCCGATCCCGCCCAACAACTCGCCCACCTCGTACTCGAACACCGCGGCAAACCGCTACCCGCCACGGCCGCCAAGCTCGCCCGGCGGCTGCTCGGCGACGCGGCAGCGCCCGCCTAGCCGTTCTCGCGGACGACCTCGACGACGAGCCGCAGCTCCCGCTCCCCCACCACGGCTCCACCGACCGGACGATGCCCTCGCGGCCGCCGATCTCCAGCCGATAAGAGGGCGATGCCAGGGGAATCGCGCTAGAACGGGTGCATGCGCCGGACGACGCTGCACCATCTTGGCCTTCTCGCGGGTGCGGTGGTGCTTGTCGCCGCCGCGGTTCTCGCTCTCGGCCCGGCACCGGCCTCCGCGAGTCCGACGCAAGTGCGCGTACTGGTGGTGAAGGCGACCTGGGGACCGCAGCCGTACACAGACGCGGACATCGACACGGTGATGCAGGGGGTCGAGCGGTTTTATGCGACCGCGTCCTTCGAGAAGGTGGCGATGACGGACACGCAGACGCCGTGGCTCGACGTGATGTCGGGGCCGATGTCGTGCCTCGATGAAACGCAGCAGCTGCCGCGTCTTGCATCCTCGGCAGGGTGGAACCCCGCCGGCTACGACAAGGTCGTCTTCCTCGTCCCTGATGGCGGTCAGAACGGATGTCCAAGCACCTTTGAGGACCCGAGCGGGGTGCTTCTCAACGGCGCCGTCCCTGTCGGTGCCGTCATCCACGAGTTGGGCCACAGCTTCGGCATGGGCCACGCCGGGCTCCTCACCTGCTGGTACGAGCAGAAGTCCCGCCTGTGCTCCGGCGATCCGTACGGCGATACGTCCGATGTCATGGGCGGTGAGGGTGGCAGCAACGTCCTCGCCTACGTCGGCGACTTCGGCGCTTTGCAGAAAGCGCGCGCAGGCTGGCTCACACCGCGCTACATCACCAAGCCCGGCACCTACAGGCTCGCACCGTTGGAAGTGGCAAGCACGCTGCAGCAGGCACTCGTGATCCGCGGTACCGCCTACGAGTACTGGATCGACGAGCGCCAGCCGGTCGGCAACGACGCCCACCTCGGCGGCCCGGCTGTGACGGGCTTCGCCGTTCACCGCATCAGCGAGGACCCCTTCGCTCCCGGCGCAGACCCGCTGATGCCCGACTACCTAGTGCCGAACGCCCACTCGAGCAGTTATTACACCGCGCCCGGCAAGACGTTCACCCTCCCGGGCGTGTTCACGCTCACCGCGCTCTCGCGCGCCCACGGCGTCATGACCATCCGCTTCCGCTGGCTCCACAGCCAAGCCTGACCAGGGACATTCCCGCGCACTGGCGCAGCTAGGGGTCGTCACGCCGGGACAGCAACGAACCAGCGGCCATTAGGCCCATCGAGCCAATGATCCAGTCTCAGTCCTGCCTCGGTCAGAGCAGCCCCGAGTTCATCTGCGTCGGCGAGCACGTGCATCGCGAACGAGTGATGCCAGTGGTGCGAGCCGCTCGTGTACTCGACGCTCCCGCGAACGACCGGGCCTTCGACGCGATCAACACTTAGCCGCGAACTGACGGACCCCAGCTGCGTCTTCCCTTCTTTGGGCAACCATCCAAGCGGCAACCCCTCCACGACGACGCGATCGGAATGGCGGCCGCACGTGACCAGGAAGGCCGTCCGCAGCTCGGGGCGTGCATTGATCAGGTTGCTGGCGAGAACGACAGCGTCGAAGCGTCGCCCAACGTCCAGACCCTCGATACGCGCGCAGACTGTCTCGGCATCCTCGACGTGGGCGAGCATCGGCGCTGATTCATCAACTGCCGTCACGCGGAAGCCGAGCCGAACGAGCTGCCGTGTTATCCGGCCTGTCCCACAGCCGAGTTCGAGAATCCAACCGCCCGCCGGTACAGCCCGTGCGATTCGCTCTCCCTCACCCATCTCCGGCAGCAGCGCATACAGCTCCACCGGACTCCCGTCAGGCGCAATGCTCACGCTCCCATGATCACCGACGCCGATCACTTAGCTCTAGCGTCAGGGGACATTCCTGAACTGTGAGTGTGCGAGGGGTCCCGTCTGGGGCGTTTGTCAGGTTGACGCTGGTGCTCTTTGCTTGTGACTCGATTCTTGAATGACCCGCTGTTGCGGTGTCTTTCCAGTGATGTGTCCGAGCCGAGAGTCCGGTGTCGGCCTGGC
>PLJC01000003.1 GCA_003139545.1 Actinomycetota bacterium | reverse complement strand
ACGTCGCAAAGCACGACTGGCCTGCGGCGATCGCCGCGATTCGCGCGGCCACCGGCGCGCCTGCGGTGCACGTCGTCGCCGAAGGCGCGGGCTCGCTCACCCTGCATACGGCCTT
Source organism: Actinomycetota bacterium (assembly GCA_003139545.1). Taxonomy (GTDB): domain Bacteria; phylum Actinomycetota; class Thermoleophilia; order Gaiellales; family Gaiellaceae; genus Palsa-739. Next base: position 2,876 of record PLJC01000003.1, on the reverse strand, counting down.
GCTGAACGGCCTCACCGGCGTCGCGTCGGTCGTCTCGCTCGGCGTCGCGCCGCACCTCGTAGCCCCGAATGCCGACAAGTTTGGTCGAGGGCTGCGGGACGTCGACGGCGACCTCATGCGCGAGGACAAGCGGGGACGCGTCGCGGACAAGCTGCTGCGCTTCCAGCGCATCGAATCGGAAGAGCGCTGCGAGAGCGCTGTGTGCCGCCGCGCGACGTACGTCTACGGCCTGCTCTACGAGCACGACCAGCTCAACGACGCGACCCACGAGACGATCCACGAGCTCGTCGGCCTTCCGAACAAGGCGGCGATGGACCATCTGCGCACGATCGCGGAGCGGGGCGGCCTCGGCATCTCCGACGGAGACCTCGAACGGCTCGCGCTTCCGATCACGTACCTGCACGGCGCGGAGAGCGAGGTCTTCCGGCCAGAGGGCACCGAGCGTTTCGTCGAGCGGCTGCGCGGCCAGTTCAACGGCTGGATGCACAGCTACACGGTCGTCCCCGACTACGGGCACCTCGACCTGCTGATCGGCAAGAACGCCGTCGAGGACGTCTATCCCGCGATCCACGTGCACCTCGCCCGTGTGGCACGCTCCTCTCCGGTGAACACCTGATGCTGATCGTCGTCAGCGACTTCCACCTGATGGACGGCACCGCCGGTGCGCACCACGTCGAGGCGGGCACGTTCCGGAGCTCGATGGCGGACCTCGCGGCGTACACGCGCGAGGCGCAGGCGACCGAGATCTCGATCGTGTTCCTCGGTGACGTGTACGACCTCGTGCGCACGGAGCGGTGGCTCGACTATCCGGTCGAGGAGCGGCCGTGGGGCGCCAACCCGTCGGAGGAGGCGCTGTTCGACATCTTCGAGGGCGTCGTGAAGAACAACGCCGAGACGTTTGCGCTGCTCTCGGGCTCGCTCGTGAATGAGTTCGGTTTCCCGGTCGAGCCGACGCGCGTCTTCATCCCCGGCAACCACGACAACATCGTCAACGAGCATCCGCACCTGCGCCGACGCGTGCGCGAGACACTCGGGATGCCGCCGAGCGACGAGCCGTTTCCGCGCTACATCCTCGATCAGGAGCACGGCGTCTTCGCGCGGCACGGGCACGAGTTCGACAAGCTGAACTTCGAGGGGAGCGAGGCGTAGAACGCCGGTGAGCTGTTCATCCCGGAGGAGGAATACACGCCGATGCCGATCGGCGACGTGATGGCGTGCGAGTACGCATCGAAAATCGCGCCGCTCGTTGCCGAGTATCTCCCGGAGGATCATCCGAATCGCGACCGCATCGCCGAGCGCCTGCGCGACGTGATCGACGTGCGGCCGCTCGTCGGCATGGTGCGCTGGGTGATGTGGCAGGTCAACCAGGTCGACCAGTCGACCCTGACGGCCGTCAACCGCGCGATGAACGAGGCCGCGCAGAGCGTGCACGAGCTTCCGTTCACGCAGGAGTGGATCAAGAAGCACGACAAGCTCGGCTGGGACCACGCCGATCAGTTCCAGGCGTTTCTCCGGCTGCTGCGCAGCTTCAAGCCGCTCAACTACAAGCGCATTCTCGTGGTCGCGGACAAGATGGCCGCGCTTCAGGGAGGCGCCGACCGTTTTGCGATGGCCGCACGCGAGGATCTCCGCCGGCTCGACCAGATGCCCGAGGGCAAGGACATCTACTACGTGATGTACGGCCACACGCACTACGCGCGGGCGGTGCCGCTCGAGGTGATCGGCGAGCCGCCGACCGAGCGCTACCGCGTCTACTTCAACACGGGCACCTGGCGGCCGACGCACCGGGTGGTGCTCGGCAACAACGGCTTCGCCAGCTGGAAGGAGCTCACCTACACGCTCGTGTTCAAGCCCGGCGAGCTCACCTCCGGCGGCGCCATCTTGGAGTACCCGGCGATCGAGTCGTGGACGGGCACCGTCGTCGTCGGACGCGGCCGGCGCGCGACGGTGTATCAGCCGATTCCGAAGATCCTGCGCGAGCAGCTCGACGCCGCCCGCCAGCAGTAGTAGGGGTACTAATGCGGCTCGGGCTGATCTCCGACCTGCACGGGAACCTGCCCGCGCTGGAGGCGGTGCTCGGCGAGCTCGAGCGCGAAGGCGTGGAGCGGATCGTGTGCCTCGGCGACGTCGCGGTCGGGCCGCTGCCGTCGGAGACGCTCAACCGCGTGCGCGATCTCGGCTGCCCCGTCGTGATGGGGAACTGGGACGCCGCGTTCGTCGCCGGGCTCCCGCCGGCCACCGACGAGCTGTCGCAGATGCTGAACGAGATCAACGTCTGGTGGAGCGAGCAGCTCACGGACGAGGACCGGGAGTTCACGCGGAGTTTCGTGCCGACGCTCGAGCTCGAGCTGGACGGGCTCCCCGTGCTCTGCTTCCACGGATCGCCGCGTTCGTATGACGAAGTGATCGTCGCGACGAAGCCGGAGGACGAGGTCGAGGCGATGTTCGTCAGCCCGCGCCCGCCGCTACTGATCGGCGGTCATACGCACCTTCAGCTCGTACGTCGCTTCGACGCGTCGCTGATCGTCAACCCGGGCAGCGTCGGGCTGCCGTTCCGGGACTGGCCGCCGAAGCGGGCGCGGATCTCCCACGGCAGATCGTTATGACCGTCGATGAGCGGTGTCTGCTCGAGAATCCGCTCGATGCGCTGCGCGTCGCTCGGCGCCGCGAGCACCGGCGACGCCAGGAGTACAGCGGACAACAGCGCCGGCGCGATCCGGACGCACCAAGACCTGTGCAGCATGACGCAAGACCCCCGCATTCCTCAAAAAGGGCCGGCATCATAGCTGAGCATTCGGGTGATGTGACCGGAATAGACCCAGCGGGGTCTGGTGGCCAGGGGTGGAATTGAACCACCGACACGCGGATTTTCAGTC
>PLJC01000021.1 GCA_003139545.1 Actinomycetota bacterium | reverse complement strand
TTCCCGATCCCTGGCACCCCGACGACCGTGACGAGCTGGGGGGAGCGCTCGCGCTTGACGCGCGCAAGCGCGTCCGTGAGCATGTCGAGCTCCTCCGAGCGTCCAACGAGCTGAGCAGCGTGGCCGCGCTCGACGCCAACACGCGAGCGCGGCTCGATTGCGACCCACACCGGGACCGGCTCCGCCTTCCCTTTTGCGCCGACCGGCTCCGTGTCTCGGTACACGATCACGTCCCTCGTCGCGCGGTACGTCTGCTCGCCTACGAGGATCCCGTCCACCGGAGCCGCCGCTTGCAAGCGCGCTGCGGTGTTGACGACGTCGCCGGAGGCCATACCTTCACCCGCTTCCGGCCGCGCGTCGAGGGCGACGAGCGCCTCGCCGGTATTCACCGCCAGCCGCACGTGCAGTTCGGGCTCGTCGGCGGTCCAGTCCCGGATCGCCAACGCCGCCCGTACCGCCCGTTCGGGGTCGTCCTCGTGCGCCACCGGCGCGCCGAACAGTGCGACGACCGCGTCGCCGATGAACTTCTCCACGGTTCCCCCGAAACGCTCCAGCTCAGCCCGTACGCGCGCGTGATAGTGGGAAAGCAGCGCGCTCACGTCCTCCGGATCCATTCGCTCCGCCTGCGCAGTCGATCCGACCAGATCGCAGAACAGCGCGGTGATGACCTTCCGCTCGTCCCGGGCCACGGCCGTGTCGGCCTCTAGCGAACGGCCGCACCCACCGCAGAAGCGGAAGCCGTCAGGGTTCTCTTGTCCGCAGCTCGGACACGTCAGCACACGTCAAGCGTACGGCTAGAGCCCGGGGTGCACCTAACGCGGGTTCGACCCGGCTCCCGCCTTCGACAGTCTCTGCATCGTTCGGAAGCTCGGTCGCGACACCAGCGACATCAACCGATGCTAGATCGAGACGATTGTTTCAACCATGGCGAAGCGGGGGATTTCGATAACAGAGTCTGGCGGGTCTCGTGATTCGATCCAACAAAAGGTGGAGACGTGGCTCAACGAACCGCAACAAGGCCGGCACGGACAAAGACTCGGCGTAGCGCTGCTACAACCGCGCTGGCACATCGCCGGCGGGCGCCGGCCGCGAAGACCGGTGAGGCGGTGGCAGGACGAGGCCGCGGTGTGCTCGACCTGGGCGCGGTAGCCGTCGCAATGTTGCTCGGTGCCTTGGCTTCGCGTTCCACCCCTTCTGGGTCGGCGCGATCATCGTCTTGGCTGTCTTATTGGGCTCGATGCTGAACGAGCGGCGCGGTGCCCGGCAGAGCTTGGTGCTCGACGTAGTCGCCGCCGCCGTTGACGAGGCGCGCGGCGCCGGATCCACGTCGAAGTAGGTCTTCGGCGACTCTTGGCCCGTCCCAGCGCTCTACGGGCGAGGAACGTGCTCGAAACGAGCGACGGTGAAGCCGACGAGTAGCGGCGGGGCAAGCATGAAGACGAAGAGCATCAGTGTCATCACGATGAGCACCGCCCCGTGCGTATGGTCGTAGATGAACGCGTACTCGATCATCCCCGCGATCACGATGTAGGCAAGGAACGTCCACCCGGCCACCTGACGGAACCGCCGCCACGCGAACTCACGCTGGCGCGCCAGGAGGACGACACCTACACCAAGGACGATTCCGGACGCTGCCAGCAAACCGACGGCTGGGCCGAGCGGCGCGCGCTTCGGAAGGTAGGCGGCGAGGTAGCTCACTCCACCGGCGATCAGCGCGAGCGAGAGCATCCAGAGCCCGGTCACCGGCGGCACCTTCCGGTCGGCCCAGGCCTTTTGTTCCGGCGCGATCATCAGCTCGCCAGTCTCGTCATGATGATCAACGTCCCGATCTGCATTGCTCCGGTGATCCCCGCCGTGAAGATGAACCGGCGCATGAGCTTCTCGATCACCGCGGGGTTCGGTTGCGGCTTGCGCAGCTCGAACAGGACGGCGATGTTTGCCGGCTCCAGCAGACCGATTGCGATCACGGCCATCACGCCCACGACCGCGAACGAAGCGACGACCCAAGCATGGAGCGGAAAGGACGTATCGAGCATTCCGTTGTACCGCGCGAGCTGGAATCCGGCCGCGAGTGTCATCGTGACGAGCACGGGAATGATCAGTACGAGCTTCGGCATCAGCCTCTTGGTCAACTCGACCCGCGCGGGGATGGACAGCCGCCCGAGGATCGGGCCGAGCACAAAGCCGAGGAAGAGGTCGAGAGCCGTCCAGATCCCGCCGCCGGCGACGTGGAAGAAGTCGAGTGCCCAACGCGAGTTCGTTCCGATCGCGGCGATCAGGGCGGCGACGATCACCCCAACGACGGGCAGCGCCTTGACCGGCAAGATCTCGACCGGCGCCTCCATGTCCATAGACACAACTCCAGCTACGGAATGCCCGGCGGCCGCCACCGGCACGGACACTAACCGGCGCTCATCAACAGTTCAACCGAACGCAAACGGCCGGCCGCAGTTGGCGACTGGTGCGCGGTGATGAGCTCATCCGCGTCGGCATGCTTGGCGAAGTCCTCCAGGTAGTCGCCGACTTCGGCCGGCGTCCCGACCGCGGCGTACGTCACCATCTGCCGAACGTGCTGACCGGCAGGCGAGGCGAGGATCTCGTCCGCCTCGGCGTCGGAGAAGGTCTGCCCACGGCCGAGTAAAAACGTCACGCGGCTGCGCATGGCGGCGCGGAACTGCTCTTGCGCGTCGCCGGCCGTATCCGCGACGACGACGTTGACGCCGGCGATGACATAGGGCCGATCCAGCTGCGCGGACGGACGAAAATCGCGTCGGTAGCTCTCGACAGCCTGTTGCAGCAGGTCCGGCGCGAAGTGCGAGGCAAAGGCATAGGGGAGCCCCAGCGCAGCAGCAAGGCCGGCGCCGAACATCGACGAGCCGAGGATGTAGAGCGGAACGTTCGTGCCCTTCCCCGGCGTCGCGTCCACTCCGGGAATCCGCGTCTTCCCTGTGAGGTACCCCTGAAGCTCGAGGACGTCCTCGGGGAAGCTGTCGGCCGATTCCGCACCGCGGCGTAGCGCCCGCAGCGTGTTCTGATCCGAGCCGGGCGCGCGCCCGAGGCCGAGGTCGATGCGCCCGGGATGCAGCGACTCGAGTGTGCCGAACTGCTCGGCGATCACCAGCGGCGAGTGGTTCGGAAGCATGATCCCGCCGGCTCCGAGCCGGATCTCGCGCGTGTGCGCTGCGATGTGCGCGATGAGCACACTGGTCGCCGAAGAGGCGATCGTGGACATGTTGTGGTGCTCGGCGTACCAGACGCGCCGGTAGCCCAACTCCTCTGCACGCTGAGCCAGGGCGACGCTTGCCGAGAAGCTGTCGCCGGCTGTCTCTCCCTTGCGGATCGGCGCCAGGTCGAGGATCGACAGTGGGATGTTCGAGCTAGGAGTCGTGTGCGTGATACCGAAGCCCGTCGAGCGCGAGCTCGAGCAGACGTTCCTTCTGCTCGGGATCCTCCGTCGGCACCAGCGCGATGGCGCCGACCATACGCACGACGTCCGTGAAATTCGTGTCGGCGCGCACGGCTCCCGCGCGTTGTGCACGTTCGACGAGTGCGGTACCGGCGCCCAAGAGCGCCGTGCGACACGTGAGCAAGGCGGTGGAGTTCGGATCCGTCTCCATCAGTGCCTCGTTGAGTGCGCGCTTGGTCGCCGCAAAGCCGACGTACTGATGCAGCCACTGGGATAGGGCATCCCACGGCGGGAGATCCGCAAGGTCGTCCGCCGCGCGCGCCATTGCCTCGACCTCGCCCACGTAGACGGCCTCGAGGAGCGCCTGGCGCGTGGGGAAGTGCCGGTAGAGCGTGCCGATCCCAAGCCCGGCCCGCTCCGCCACCTCCTCGAGCGGTGCCGAGGTGCTCTTGTCGGTGAAGAGGGCGCGGGCGGCCGCCACGAGCTTGTCGTGGTTGACGCGCGCGTCGGCCCGCATGGGGCGCTGCGGCTGGATCTCGGTGTGGCTCATGGAGTTTGACAAGCGGAGGTCTCCTCCGTATTATATCCGGAGGTGGCATCCGGATGTTCTGGAGGTCGCCTCCATTTTACCGCAAGCGCCTGCTCGAAGGGAGTTCGGCATGCAAGTAGCTCAAAGCCTGACATTACGGCGAGGCGCCGACCTGCGCCAGGGCCCACTGGCCGGCCGCTATTTCGCCGTCGCGGCGATGGTCATGCTCGCGCTGATCCCCTACCTGGCGCTGTCTGCGGCGCTCGGGCCGCTGACGCCGATCATCGCCACGCAGCTCCACATGAGCATGCAGACGATGAGCCTCGGCTCGGGCCTCGGCAACGCCGCCTACGCGGTGGGCACGGTGCTCGCCGTGCAGTTCGCGCAGCACCTGCCGCAGCGCAGGATGCTGGTCGTCTACGCGGTGTTCCTCCTCGTCGGATCGGTGCTGACGGCAGCCGCGCAGGACGCCGAGATGTTCATCGCCGGCCACGTGATCCAGGGTCTCTGCACCAGCCTGCTGCTGATCGCCGCCGTCCCGCCTCTCGCGATCGGCTTCCCGGCGCACAAGCTCCGTGATACCGCCGTGATCATGAACGTGTGCATCTTCGGCGCGGTCGCGCTCGGCCCGTTCGTCGGCGGCCTGCAGGCGGAGTCGCATGCCTGGCGGCCGCTGTTCTGGATCGTCGCCGCGATCTCGGCCGCGGCGCTCGTCTTGGCCGTCCTGACCTTCGACGACGCGCCGCCCGCCAATCCCGACGCACCTCGCGACCTGCGGGCGATCGCGCTGGCGGCGGTTGGCTGCGTGGCCGCCTTCTTCGGCGCCTCAGAGCTCACGACCCACGCCTTTCTCAGCGCTGAGACGATTCTTCCGCTGCTCGGCGGCCTGGCGACGATCGTCGCCCTGGTGATCTACCAGTACCGCGCCAAGCAACCGCTGCTGACGGTCCGCACGATGCTCACCAGCTCGATTCCGGTCGCAGGAATCACGCTGGCGCTGTTCGCGGCGGCGGCATCCGTGTCCGCGACCGTCCTCACGGCCGGCGTCCTGGCCGGGCGCTACAGCCCGGTGCACATCGGACTGCTCTACCTGCCGGAAGTCGGCGGCGCGGTCGTCACGGCGATTGCACTCGGGGCCGTCATCAGGAGACGTGCGATGCACTACCTCCCATTGGTCGGCATGCTCTTCCTCGCAGCCGGGATAGCGGTCTTCCTCATCTCAGTGCCCTCCAGCCAGGCGCTGACGCTTCTCGGCTCGGGGCTGACAGGGATCGGGCTCGGCGCCACCGTCGCACCCGCGCTGTTCGTCGCCGGCTTCTCACTCCCCTCCGCCAACCTCCAGCGCGTGTTCGCAATCGTCGAGCTCTTCCGAGCTGTGGCGGCGTTCATGGTCGCACCGATCTTCGTCCATCTGGCGGCGCACGCCGGCGGCAACCTCGATGCCGGCACCGGCATCGCGTTGTGGATCGGGCTCGGGCTCGCGGTCGGCGGGGCCGTTGTCGCCGTCGTGATCTACGCCCTCAGCGGCGCCCGCCCGCAGACACCGGACCTCGAGCGCTTCCTGGCCGGCTCAGCCCCGGCGTGGGACTCGCCGCCGCTGCTGGCAAACGTTCGATCGACCGAAAGGATCTGACATGTCATCTGGTCCTGTCCTCTTCGCCTATGACGGTTCCGAGCTCGCGACGCTCGCGATCGAGCAAGCCGCGCAGCAGCTGGCACCAGGACGAGACGCGCTCGTCCTCACTGTTTGGCAGCCCGCGGATGTCGGATTCGTTCCTGTCAACGAACGTCACTTCGACGCCACCCAGGCGCAGGAAGTGAAGAAGGCCGCGGAGGAGACCGCCGCGCATGGAGCATCGCTCGCGGAGAAGGCAGGGTTCCGGTCAGAGAGCGTGGCAGTCGAGGCAGCTCCGACCTGGAAAGGGATCGTCGAAACCGCCGAGGAGCGCGGAGCGAGCCTGATCGTGCTCGGCTCCCATCGTCGGAGCGGGCTCACTGGACACCTGCTCGGGAGCGTTGCCGCAGCCGTCGTCAAGCACTCAGCACGCTCCGTGCTCGTCGTGCACTAGCGGCTGATGGCGTCGATCAGGTCGGCGAGGGCAGAGCCCTTGACGAGGACGCTGTCGGCGCCGGCGGCGATCGCGTCTCGCTGGAAGCCTCCGCCGTCGTACGCGGAGAGCATGACGATTCGCGGGCGACTTCCCGCGTTCCGGATCCTGCGGGCGGCCTCGATACCGTCGAGGTTCGGCATACGGATGTCGAGGACGATGCAGTCCGGATCGAGCGACGCTGCGAGCGCCACCGCGTCGTTGCCGTCCGCGCCGCGGGCCACGATCTCGAATCCGAAGTCGATCAAGACGTCGGAGAGAGCTGCACAGATCCGAGGCTCGTCGTCGACGATCACGATTCGCAACGCGCGCGGAGGGTGTTCGAGGGTTTCCATGTCAGGCTCGTGTCGTGTGGCAGGGGAACGATGCATGGACGCGTGTTCCTTCGTTCATCGCCGTCTCGATGCGGAGCGTTCCGCCGAGGCTTTCGACGCGTTCTCTCATGGTGATGAGCCCGACGTGGCCGCCGTTGTTCTGGTTGGTGTCGAAACCAGACCCGTCATCGGTGATGGTTACGTCGACGGTTTCGGCGCGCGTGTCGAGGCGAACGGAGGCATGGCCGGCGGTGGCGTGCTTGCGAATGTTGGTCGCGGCCTCTCGGATAAGTCGGTAGATCGCCGTTTCGAGCTCTGGCGCGAGGCGGACGCCGTCCAGGTTGGACTCGACGGTGTAGCTGGTCTCCGTGTCGGCGAGCACAGTCTGGAGGGTGTCGTGAACGGCGACGTCGAGGCCTCGCTCGTCCATGACCGGAGGCCGAAGCTCCGTCATCATGTCGCGCAGCGAGCTCATCTCCGCAGATACTTCGTCACGGACTTGCCGCGCGTCGATGGCCGCCTCCTCGTGACCGGCTCGTGCGAGCTTGTTCACCAGGCGGTCGAGCTTGAGCGCTGCGACCGTGAGATATTGAATCGGCCCGTCGTGCAGATCGGCGGCCAACGACATGCGCTCTGCCTCGGCGGCCTCGACGGTTCGGGCAAGCAGCTCGCGCCTGTCGGTGATGTCTTCGATGAGCCCGATGCCGAAGCTGCCGTCGGGAGCCGTCGTGACGGTGACGCGCACCCAGATCGTGGCTCCGTCTCGGCGCACAAGGCGCTTCTCGACAGCGAAAGACGCCTTCTCGCCTGACGCGAGCTGCACAATCGCCTGGTTGTCGACGTCGCGATCGTCGGGATGGGTGATGTCGCTGTAGTGCATGAGCGAGAGCTCCTCGCCCGTGTAGCCAAGCAGCTGTTGGTAAGCCGCATTCGTCTCGGTGAGCATGCCGCCCGTGCCGATGGAGATGCCGATGCCGGCGGCGTCGAACACCATCCTGAACTTCTGCTGCGCCTCTCGACGAGCGGTGAGGTCGACGATCTGGGTGACGAAGCAGAGGAGGTCACCCGAGGGAGTCCACACCGGGGCAATGGCGACCTCCACCCACACGGGCTCGCCGTCTTTCCGCAGGTAGCGCTTCTCGACCGAGAACTTGCGCAACTCGCCGTTCTGCAGTCTCGGCATCACCGCCTGCGCCTCGGGACGGTCGTCCGCGTGTGTGAGGTCGAGGACGTCGACGCCCTGAAGATCGTCGCCCGCGTAGCCGAGCAGAGCGCACAGGGCGGCGTTGCCGCGCAGGATCGTGCCTTCCGCTGAGACGAGCAGCATGGCCACCGCCGCGTCGTCGAATGCTGCTCGAAAGAGCTGCTCGCGCTCTCGGAGGGCTTCTTCCATCTCTCGCCTGGCGCTGACGTCGCGTACCTGCCCGATCAGCAGCGACCCGTGGACGGCCGCGTGCGCGACCGCGGTGACGCCGGCCTCGACCCAGACCGGCTCGCCGTCGCCACGCAGCACCCGGACCTCGCCGATGAACCGACTGAGGTTGCCGGCGACAAGGCGACGAAGTGAATCGCGCACCCTCGCACGGTCGTCGTCGTGGACGATGTCGGCGAGCGCGCGGCCGCGCAGCTCGGCCGTTGTTTGGCCGAGCAGATCGCAGAGCGCCTGGTTCGCGTGTACGAACGCACCATTCGCAGAGGCGACGAAGAACCCGCTTTTCGTTCCCTCGAAGGCGGCCGCGAGCGGATTGTCAGGGCCTACCAAAGCAGCGAGCTCCGACGAAGAACGTTCCGACGTCGCTTGCTCGAGCGCGTTCACGTTGCCATGGTGGCGGCGTCTTCGGCGGAGACGACGCGTTTGAGCTCGTCGAGCGTGGTGAGCCCGGCGAGCGCCTTGGCGACGCCGTCGTCGAGCAGCGTGCGCATCCCCTGTGAGAGCGCGACATCGCGGAGTTGCGCGTGCCCTGCCCGCTCCAGCGCAAGCTGGCGTAGTTCATCGGTCATCGTCATGAGTTGGTGGACGGCCAGCTGACCCCGGTAGCCGCGGTCGCAGAGCGGGCAGCCGGTCGCCGAGAAAAGATGGTGGTCGCCGTCGTCGAGGCCGAGCTCCGCACGTTCGAGCGTCGTCGCCGGCCGGCGGACGCGACAGTAGATGCACAGCCTCCGGACCAGGCGCTGAGCAAGCACGGCTGTCAGGGTGGCGGCCGTGACGTAGGGCTCCACGCCGATGTCGAGCAGGCGAGTGATCGCGCCGGGCGCGTCGTAGGTGTGCAGCGTCGAGAGGACGAACGTGCCCGCCAGTGCCGCCTTGAGCGTCATCGCCGCTGTGTCGAGATCGCGCATCTCCCCGACGGCGATGACGTCCGGATCTGTTCGCAGGAACGTGCGTAGCGTCGACTCGAACGTGACGCCGACCGCCGGGTTGACCTCCACCTGGTAGACCCCGTCAAAACGGTATTCGACCGGATCTTCGACCGTGACGATGTCGAGCGAAGGGTCCGCGATGTCGTTGAGCGCCGCGTAGATGGTGGTCGACTTCCCCGAGCCGGTCGGCCCGGTGACGAGAAGCGCGCCGCGGCGACGGTTGACAATACGCTCGAGCTGCAATTGCAGGTCGGCGGAGAGGCCGACCTCCGTCAACGACGGTGGCCGGGCCGTGTGCTCGAGCAGGCGCAATGCGGCCCCTTCACCCGCAATCGTCGGGATGACTGTGAGCCGGATGTCGAATTCGCGACCAGAGCTCGTGTTGATGCGCATCCGCCCCTCCTGTGCGCGCCTGTGCTCGGTGATGTCGAGTTGCGACTTCACCTTCAGCCGCGCCACCGCGCCCGGTGCGTCGGCGACGGGAATGAGTCCGATCTCGCGCAGGAGGCCGTCGATGCGGGCGCGGACGGAAAGGCCGAGCTCTGTCGGGACGAAATGCAGGTCGGTCGTCCCCGCCTCGGCTGCTCCCGTGAGAAGCGCCATCTCGAGCTCGGGGCCGAGCTCGCCGGCCGGCAGGGCAACAAGCGTGCGAGTCCGCCGCGTCTGACGGAGGGAATCGAGGAGATGCATGAGCGAGTCGCGCGGCGCAACCACGAACTCCAGACTCGCCGGGATCTCGCGGGCGACGAGCTCGCACGCGGCGGGGTCGGCGATCGCAACACGCACCGTCTCACCGGAGAATCCGATCGGCACCGCGAGGTAGCGCGCCATCAGCTCGAACGGGAGCCGCGCCACCGCGCTTGGATCGATCGTCTCGGCGTCGAGGTCGACCCAGGGGAGCTGGCTCCGCTGCGCAAGGCCGCGCGCGCGGGCCAGCTCCGCCGTCGCCGGCGCTGTTGCGGTCATTGCCACGCCACCGCCCGCAACGCCTGCACCGGCTGGTTCTTCTGCGCTGCGATTTGCAAGAGCGCTGCAACCCGCTGCGCGAGAAGCTCGGGACTGAACGGCTTGGTCACGTAGTCGTCGGCTCCCGCGGAAAGCCCAAGCTCGACATCGACGTCGCGCGTGCGCGCCGTCAGCAGAAGAATCGGGATCGATGCGGTCTCTTCCCTCGCGCGAAGTATGCGAGTGATCTCGAGGCCGTCCAAGCGCGGCATTGCGACGTCGATGACGACAAGGTCGGGACAGCGGGCCATGGCGAGCTCGACCGCGCTCTCGCCGTCCGTCGCCGAAATGACGTCGTAGCCGCTTCGGCCGAGTCGAAGGACGACGAGCTGGAGGATGTCTTCGTCATCGTCAGCGACGAGCACGAGTGGGCGAGCGTTGGACATCACGGACTCCTTTCTTCTGCAGAGAGTGAGTGGTTCGCGGGAAGCAACACGCGGAAAGTCGACCCCTCGGACACCGCGCTTTCGACCATGACCTCGCCGCCGTGCGCGTCGACGATCGCCTTGACGATCGAGAGCCCGAGGCCGCTGCCCGGCACGGCGCGGCGCGCGGCATCGCGGGTGCGATAGAAACGGGCGAAGAGCTCTTTCTGCTCGTCGGCCGGAATGCCGATTCCGCTGTCGCGAACCGACAGCAGCACTCGGTCGTTCAGGCAGGCGACGCGGACGGCGATCGAGCCGCCCGCCGGAGTGAACTTGACCG
>PLJC01000031.1 GCA_003139545.1 Actinomycetota bacterium | reverse complement strand
ACTTGACAGACATAGAAGCATCGCTGGCGCAACCCACCGACCTCGGGCCGGAGCTAACGCGCAGCGTTAGCGGAGGCCGGACCAGCGCGTGGGGATGGCGAAGCCACCACCGCGCGCGCAGAACAACCCTTTGCCCAGCACCCGTAAGAGCTCGCGGGCTTCGCCCGTGAGCGCTCCCCGAACGGGAACCTTCACAAGTTGGAAGTGCGCAGCACTTCCAACTTAGGCAGCGACCGGCCGGCCCATCTCGCGCGCGATGGCGGAGAGGGCGGCGAGGCGCTTCTCGAGCGGCGGGTGATCGGAGAAGAGCGAGATGCGCTGTGTCTCCGTCGAGATGATGCAAAACGCGTTGGCAACTCGAAGGTCATCGTGCGGGATCTGCGCGGCGTGGCCGGCGATCTTTTCGAGCGCGCTCATGAGCTGCTCGGGTGCCCCAGTCAGGAGCGCGGAACCTCGATCCGCAGAAAACTCCCTGTAGCGGGAGACAGTCAGTGTCAATGCGGTCCCGATCCCGAGAGGGAGGAGGCCGAGAGGCCATCCCATTGTCCAGATGAGGCCTCGACCCGAGCCCGCCTCGCCGATGATGACTTCGCCAAGCACACGTGGGGCCGATACGGCGGTCATCACCGCGGCGTCACGGTGCACGAGGTGGGCGATCTCGTGGGCGATCACTGCTTCGAGCTCACGGTCGTCCAGTAACCGAATGAGCCCGCGCGTGACGACGACGGTCGACCTCCCCTGCCTCAATCCGACCGCAAGCGCATTCGGTGCTGCGGTATCCGCGACCGCGATCCGGGGAGGTGCGATGTCGACCAGGCCGGCCAGCCGTTCGACGATCTCGTGTATCGCATGCTCCTTGTCGGCGGTCACTACCTTGGCGCCGAGTGACCGGAGGACGGCATCACCGCCGCCGCGGTAACGCGCGGCCAGGCTCGCACCGACTGCGATCCCCGACAACGCCCACAACCACGCATAGGACGGGCGATAGAGAATCAGGAATGCGCAGCCCGCCGCAAGGCCTGCGTACGTCGCTGCAAGGAGCACGAGAGCGACGGTCATCCGCAGGCTGAGGCCGAAGTCACGGCCCAACGCCCGCCTTTGCATGGACGTAGCTTAGGAGACCGGCCGGCCCATCTCGCGCGCGATGGCGGAGAGGGCGGCGAGGCGCTTCTCGAGCGGCGGGTGATCCATGAAGATCTCGCTCATCTGCTGGCGAAAGTTGGTCGGCATGATGAAGAACGCGTTCATGCCGGCGACCTCGCGCAGGTCGCGCTGCGGGATCTGGGTGATGCCACTCGAGATCTTCTGCAGCGCGCTCATGAGGTTCTCCGGCGCGCCGGTGATGAGCGCCGACCCGCGGTCGGCCGCGTACTCGCGGTAGCGCGAGAGCGTGCGGATCAGGACGTAGCTGATCGCGTAGGTCACAATGGAGACGGCCAAGACGATGAGCCAGATCGGGACGCCGCCCTGGTTGTTGTTGTTGCTCCTGCCGCCGCCGCCGCCGAAGCCGCCGAACATGCCGAAGTAGAGGCCGAAGCGGGTTATGAGCGCGGCCAACATGGCGAAGAAGCTCGCCACCGTCATCACGAGGACGTCGCGGTTGGCCACGTGCGAGAGCTCGTGCGCGAGCACGGCCTCGATCTCCTGCGGCTCCAGCCGGCGCCACAGCCCCGTCGTCACGGCGATGACGGCGTGCTGCGGGTTGCGGCCCGTCGCGAAGGCGTTCGGCACGTCGGTGTCGACGACCGCCACCCGCGGCTTCGGCAGCCCGGCCATGGCGCAGAGCCGCTCGACCATCGCGTGCAACTCCGGCGCGTCCTGCTCGGAGACGATCTTCGCGCCCGACGCGGCGAGGGCGAGCTTGTCCGAGGTGTAGTACTGGACGACCGCGAGGCCGATGACGATCACGAGCATCGGGGCGAGCCCGACGTTCAGGTACGTCAACAGAACGACGGCGAAGACGACGTACAGCAGGCCGAGGAGCCCGCCTGTGGCGAGCATCCGCAACGTCAGCCCCCGATCACGCCCATACGTCTTGCGCTTCACGATTCACATGGTAGTCCCGGCCGGTAGAGTCTCGCGTCGTGCGCCGGGCAGTTCTCATCGTTCTCTCATGCGGGGTGCTCGCCGGGTGCGGCGCGGAGGGCGTCGTCAGCCCGACACCGGTGACCGTCATCGGCAAGGCGCCGGCGGCGCCGACGTTTCCGATCACGCCGGCGTTCAAGCTCAAGGGCGACCCGACGGCGGGCGCGAAGGTCTTCGGGAGCGCCGGGTGCGCGAGCTGCCACACGCTCGCCGCGGCGCACGCAACCGGCACGGTCGGACCGAACCTCGACCAGCTGAAGCCGAACTACCGCGCCGTGACCGCACAGGTGACGAACGGCGGCGCAGCGATGCCGTCCTTCAAGAAGACCCTCTCGACGCAGCAGATCGCCGACGTCGCCGCCTACGTCGTGAAGTCGACCGGCGGCACGGTTCCGTAGACCTCCCGGCCGGATTCCCGCACCCGCTCGCGGCGTTCGCGGTCGATCTCGACCGGACGCTGATCGCCGAGGACGCCGTCCTCCGTCCGCGCACGAAAGCCGCAATCGCGGCGACGCGCGCCGCAGGCGTGCACGTGATCGTCGTCACGGGGCGGATGTTCCGCGCAGTGCTTCCGTACGTCGTCGAGGCCGGCATCGACGATCCCGTCATCTGTTACCAGGGCGCCGTCGTCGCCGATCCGGTGACCGGCGAGTTCCTCCGGCACGTTCCCATCCCGCGCCCCGTCGCACTCGAGGCGATCGACGCCGTCGTCGCGGCCGGCTTCCATCTCAATTGCTACGTGGACGACCTCCTCTATGTCGCCGAGGTGACGCCGGAGGCGCGGCGCTACGCCGACTTCCAGGGGCTCGAGATCCACGCGGTCGGGCCGCTGCGCGACTGGCTCCACGACGATCCGACGAAGCTCGTCGCCGTCGGCGATCCGGCCGCGCTCGACGTGCTCGAGGCCGAGCTCGAGCCGCGCTTCGCCGACCGTCTCTTCATCTCCAAGTCGCTGCCGTACTTCCTCGAGTTCGCGCACCCGGCCGTGAGCAAGGGTGCCGGCCTGCAGTTCGTGGCCGACCTGCTCGGCTTCACGCCCGCGGAGACGGTCGCGTGCGGCGACGGCGAGAACGACCGCGAACTGCTCGACTGGGCCGGCTTCAGCGTCGCGGTTGCGAACGCGCAGCCGGACATACTCACGCGCGCCGACCTCGTCGTCCCGCCCGTGCAGGAGGAGGGAGTCGCCGTTCTGTTGGAGGCCTACTTAGACTCACTCGGATGATCGACCTGCGCGCCGCCAGGAACGACCCGGACGACTTCCGGCGCCGGCTCGCGCGCAAGGGTGCGGCCGAGGCATTCGACCAGCTGCTCCTGGCCGACGAGCGTTGGCGGGAAGTTGTGCCCCGCGTCGACGAGCTCCGCGCGCAAACGAAGCTGAAGGGCAAGCCGACGCCCGAACAGCTCGAGGAGCTGCGCGGCGTCAAGGAGGAGCTGCAGCGGGCCGAGCAGGAGTTGGCAATCGCGGAAGCCGCCCGCGACGAGGCACTCGCGCTCGTACCGAACCCGCCGGACGACAGCGCACCGGACGGCGACACCGAAGACGACGCGGTCGAGGTGCGACGCGTCGGTAATCCGCCACAGCTCGCCGACCCGAAGGAGCACACGGAGATCGGGCGCTTCGAAATGGAACGGGCCGCACGGCTCTCCGGTTCACGCTTTGGCTACCTCATCGGCGACACCGCGCTGCTCGCGCTCGCGCTCTACCGGTTCGCGCTCGACCGCGCAGCCGGGCACGGGCACGTGCCGATGCTGCCGCCGGTGCTCGTCCGCGAAGAGGCGATGTACGGCACGGGCTTCTTCCCGACCGATCGCACGAACATCTACGCGGTCGAGAGCGACGGCCTCTACCTCACCGGCACGTCCGAGGTCGCGCTCGCGGGGCTGCACATGACCGAGACGCTCGAGGAGTTGCCGCTCCGCTACAGCGCGTTCTCGACGAACTTCCGCCGCGAGGCCGGCGCGGCGGGCAAGGACACGCGCGGGATGTTCCGCGTGCACCAGTTCAACAAGGTGGAGCTGTTCACGTTCTGCGAGCCGAGCGCGTCGGGCGAGGAGCACGAGCGGCTGCTCGCGATCGAGGAAGAGATCCTGCAGGCGCTCGGCGTTCCGTACCGCGTCGTCAACGTCGCGGCCGGCGACCTCGGCGCACCCGCGGCGAAGAAGTACGACTGCGAGGGCTGGTTCCCGAGCCAGGAGCGCTACCGCGAGCTGACGTCGACCTCGAACACGACCGACTTCCAGGCGCGCCGCCTCGGGATCCGCTACCGGGCCGGCAAGAGCCTCGAGCCCGTGCACACGCTGAACGGCACGGCGACGACCGACCGCACCGTGCTCGCGATCCTCGAGAACTTCGAGGGCGACGTGCCCGACGTGCTGCGCGACTACGGCGCGCCGGAACACGTCCGCAAGTGACGTCTTGCGCAACCGCGGGAGGCACGCGATCCTCGGTGAATGGACGACGAACTGATCTCGCGCGGCGAGGCCGAAGGCCTACTATTCAACGTGGCCGACATCGCTGCCGCGGTTGACCGAATCGAAATTCTTCTACGGGAGGATGAGGACGATGGCGAAGAAGGAGACGAAGGAAGAGCGTGAAGCTCGCCATGAGCGGATGCGCACCGCCCCCGCTCGCCAGCGCGCGCTCGCCGATGAGTTCCACCGCCAGAAGGCCGCTCGCGATCAGGCTCGCCGGGAGTCAGACTCACAAGCCTGAACACGGCGGGGTGCCGGAGCGGTCGAACGGGACGGTCTTGAAAATCGTTAGCCCCACAAGGGCTCGTGGGTTCGAATCCCACCCCCGCCGCTGAATCACGGGACGGACGCCGACCGTCCATATGATCGGGCGCATGGCCGCCCCGGAAGAGCTGCGCGGACTCATGCGGCACTGGCCGCACGGCGTCTCAGTGCTCACCGTCGACTACGAGGGCGATCGCATGGGCGTCACCGTGTCCTCGCTCGTCTCGCTCTCGCTCGACCCGCCGCTCGTCGGCGTCTCGATCGGCAAGGAGGCGTCCTGCTACGAGCTTCTGCGCCGCGCGGGCACATGGGCCGTCAGCCTCCTCGGCGGCGAGCAGCGCGAGCTCGCGCAACGCTTCGCCTCCGGCCGGCCGCCGATCGTGCACTGGGACGGCGTCGGCGTCCACGAGGGGCAGCTCGCGCCGCTCATCGACGGCGCCGTCGGCTGGATCGAGGCGCGCACGCGTGCCGAGCACGACGCCGGCGACCACACGTTCTTCATCGGCGACGTCGTCGCCATCGAGCACGGGCCGGCGAAGAGCGCGCTCATGTACCGGGAGAGCACGTACCACCGCTTGTGACCGACGCCGTCGTCTTCGACATGGACGGCGTGCTGATCCAGTCGGAGGAAGTCTGGGACGAGGTGCGTGAGGCGTACGTCCGCGAGCGCGGCGGCCGCTACGACGCCGAGATCCAACGGGCGATGATGGGCATGAGCTCGCCCGAGTGGTCGCGGTTCCTGCACGAACACGCCGGCGTTCCGGACGAGCCGGCCGCAATCAACTCCGAGGTTGTGCGGCGGATGCTCGCCGCCTACCGCGACCATCTTCCCCTCATCTCCGGCGCGGTCGCCGCCGTGCAACGGCTCGCCGCGCGCTTCCCGCTCGGCCTCGCGTCGTCGTCGAACCGCGAGCTGATCGACACGGTGCTCGATGTCGCCGGCCTCGCCTCTCTTTTCGCCGCCACGGTCTCCTCCGAGGAGGTCGCGCACGGCAAGCCGGCGCCGGACGTCTACCTCGAGGCCGCCCGACGGCTCGGCGTCGCGACCGAGCGCTGCACCGCGGTCGAGGACTCGCACGGCGGCATCCGTTCGGCGAAGAGCGCCGGCATGCGCGTCGTCGCGATTCCGAACCCGAGCTATCCGCCGGGCGAAGAGGCGCTCGCGCTCGCCGACGTCACCATCGGCTCGCTCGAGGAGCTCACGGTCGACGTCGTATCAGCGTGACGCCGTCGCGGATCGGCACGAGGACGCACTCGACGCGCTCGTCGGCCATGACGTGCTCGTTGAACGTCGCGATGCCCTCGTTCCCCGCGAGGGCGGAGAGTGTGTTGTCGGCGAGGATGACGCCGTCGTCCGCGAGCTTCGGCAGCACGGCTTCGTAGTAGTCGACGTAGTCCGGCTTCCACGCGTCGATGAAGACGAGGTCGAACGGGCCGTCGAGGGTCTCGAGCGTCTCGAACGCGTTGCCGACGCGGTAGTCGATGCGGTCGGCGACGCCCTCCTCCTCCGCGTAGCGGCGCGCGATCGCCGTTGTGTCGGGGTTGACGTCGCAGGCGACGATCTTCCCGCCGGGCGGCAGCGCCTTCGCCATCTCGATCGACGACCAGCCGGTGAAGACCCCGAGCTCGAGCACGAGCTGCGGCCGCTTCAGCGCGACGAGAAACCGGAGGAACGCGCCCTCGAGCGCGCCGACCGACATCTGCGGCGCATCCGTCTCCGCCTCGGTCTCCTCGCCGAGCCGCCGCAGCACGTCGGTCGCCGGCGTCGAGTGCGCCGCCGCGTACTCGTCGGCTTCCTCGAAGGAAAAGCTCATTCCACCCTCCCCACGAGCACGCAGCCGTTGTGTCCGCCCAGTCCCATCGCGTTGGACAATGCCACGTCCACGCGCGCCTCGCGCGCGACGTTCGGCACGTAGTCGAGGTCGCACTCCGGATCGGGATGCTCGTAGTTCGCGGTCGGCGGGAGCACGCCCTCGTACACGGCGAGAACGCACATCATCGCCTCGATCGCGCCGGCCGCTCCGAAGCAGTGACCCGTGACCGACTTCGTCGAGGAGACCGCCAGCTCGTACGCGTGGTCGCCGAAGACCTCCTTGATCGCCTTCGTCTCGGCGAGATCGCCGAGTGGCGTCGACGTCCCGTGCGCGTTGATGTAGCCGACGCGCGACGGCTCGACGCCGCTGCGCTCGAGCGCGCTGCGCATCATCTCCGCCACGCCGACCGATTCGGGATCGGGCTGCGCCATGTGGTGTGCGTCGTTCGAGGCGCCGTACCCGAGGATCTCGGCGTAGACGGTCGCGCCGCGCGCTCGTGCGGCCTCGAGCTCCTCGAGCACGAGCACGCCGGCGCCCTCCCCCATGACGAAGCCGGCGCGGGTCGCATCGAACGGGCGCGACGCGCGCGGCGGATGCTCTTCCTCGGCGACGAGCCCGCGCATGGCGCAGAAGCCGGCGAGGATCAGCGGGTGGATGCACGCCTCCGTGCCGCCGGCGAGCACTGCGTCGGCCGCACCGCGGCGAATCATCTCTGCGGCCTCGCCCACCGCGTGCGAGCCGGTCGCGCACGCGGACACGGGCGCGTAGTTCGGCCCGCGATACCCGAGCGAGATGGCGAGCTGGCCGCTGGCCGCGTCGACGAGCACGCTGGGAATGAACGTCGGCTGCACGCGATCGGCCCCGCGCTCGCGCAGCACGTCGGCCTGTTCCACGATCCCGATGAGCCCGCCGATGGCGGAGCCGAAGAGGATCCCGACCCGCCCCGGATCGTACGCGTCGTCCAGCGCCGCGTCTTCAACGGCTTCGCGCGCCGCGCCGAGCGCGAGCAGGACGTTGCGCTCGAGCTTGCGCACCTCCTTCGCCGAGGCGACCGACGTTGCATCGAAGTCCTTCACCTCGGCAGCGATCCGCACCGGGAAGCCGCTCGGGTCGAAGGCGCGGATGAAGTCGACGCCGCTCTCGCCGGCGACGGCCGCGCGCCACGTCGACGGCACGTCGTTGCCGATCGGCGTCACCGCGCCGAGCCCTGTAACCACGACCCTCCGCATCTTCCGAGCTTAGACGTGGACTACGCTCGCGAGGATGCAGAGCGAGCCCGGCCCGAACGTCCCCTTCCCTCCAATGGAGGCCGAGCTCGTCTCCGAGCTGCCCGAGCGCGGCGGCTGGCGGTACGAGCCGAAGTGGGACGGATTCCGCGGCGTGCTCGAGAACGACGGCGGCGAGCTCGCGCTCTGGTCGCGCAACGGCCGGCCGCTCCTGCGCTATTTCCCGGAGCTGCGGCCACTCGGCGAGCTGCTGCCGCCGCACTCGGCGCTCGACGGCGAGATCGTCATCTCGCGCAACGGTGCGCTCGACTTCGACGCGATGCAAATGCGGCTGCATCCAGCGGAAAGCCGCGTGCGCAAGCTCTCGGCGGAGATCCCGGCGACGTTCGTCGCGTTCGATCTCCTCCTCTGGAACAGGAGGAAGATTCACGCGAAGCCGATCGAGGAGCGGCGCGCGGAACTGGAGAAGGTCGCAGGCGGCATCTCGCTCTCGCCCGTGTCCGACGACGTCGCGCAAGGCCGCGACTGGCTGCAGACGCTGCAGGCGGCCGGGTTCGACGGCGTCGTCGCGAAGAAGCTCGGACTGGCGTACCTCCCCGGCTCGCGCGACGGCGTCGTCAAGGTGAAACCGCACAAGACGGCGGACTGCGTCGTCGCCGGCCTGCGCTGGAAGGCGGGAGGCCGCGACACGATCGCGACGCTGCTGCTCGGCCTCTATCGCGACGACGGGCACCTCGACTACGTCGGCTCGTGCGCGGTCGGCGCAAAGAACCAGGCGGAGATCGCGACGAAGGTGCTCCCGCTTCTCGACGAGAAGAGCGAGCGCCGCTTCTCGGAGCCGAATCGCTGGGGGACGAACGGGCTCGAGGAAGCGGCGCTGAAGCCGAAGCTCGTCGTCGAGGTGCGTTACGACAAGTTGGAGAAGAGCCGCTTCCGCCACGGCACGAAGCTGATCCGCTTCCGCCCGGACAAGGATCCGGAGCAGTGCACCTGGCGCGAGGTGCGTCCCGCCCGCCGGCCGAACGACCTCGCCGTCGAAGATCTTCTCGCTTAACTTTTCTTCGCGCGCGACGGCTGCACGCGCTTCGGCTCGCCCGGCATCTTCGGGAAGTTCGGCGGATACGGCGCCTCACCGTCGCCCTGCGCCTCCTCGCGCTCGACCCACTCGAGCAGCACGCGCAGGTCGCACACGGCCTCGTCGATCCCCTTGTGCAGATCGCCGACCTGCGCAAAGCGCGGCGGCATGGTGGCGATGGTGAAGTCCTCCATCTCGACGTCAGGCAGCTCGTCCCAACTGACCGGCGCCGACACGGTCGCGTCCGGACGCCCGCGCACCGAGTAGGCGGAGAGAATCGTCCGGTCACGCGCGTTCTGGTTGTAGTCGACGAACACCTTCTCGCCGCGCTCCTCCTTCCACCACGCCGTCGTGACGAGGCCGGGCGCGCGCCGCTCGATCTCACGCGCAAACGCAAGGGCGCAGCGGCGCACGACGCGGAACTCCCAGTTCGGTTCGATGCGGCAGTACACGTGCACGCCGCGGTTGCCGCTCGTCTTCGGCCAGCCGACATAGCCGATCTCGTCCAGCACCTCGTGTACGACGGCAGCGACCTGCTTCCCCTCCGCGAAGCCGGTGCCGGGCTGCGGGTCGATGTCGATGCGCAGCTCGTCCGGCTTCTCCGGATCGCGCCGCCGCGACGGCCACGCGCCGAACTCGAGCGTGGCGAGGTTCGCCGCCCACACAACGTGCGCGATCTCGGTGACGCACAGCTCGTCCGCATGCCGGCCGGACGGGAAGGTCACGCGCGCGGTCTCGATCCAGTCGGGCCGCTTCTCCGGCACGCGCTTCTGCCAGATCACCTCGCCGCCGACCCCCTCCGGCTGGCGCTTCAGCTGGCAGGGACGCTCGTACAGCGCGCGCACGATCCCGTCGCCGACCGCGACGAAGTAGTTCACGAGGTCGAGCTTCGTCTCGCCGCGCGCCGGGAAGTACACCTTGTCCGGGTTCGTCACCTTGACGGTGCGGCCCCCGAGCTCGAGCTCGACGAACGGCGACGGCATGGCCGCAGTATCGTGAATGCATGCTCGAGGACACGCGCCCGATCCGCCTGACGCTGGAGCCGCTGGACGACTTCGTCGTCATCGAACAGAGCGACGAGGAGGCGGAGACGCGCGGCGGCCTGATCATCCCCGCGAGCGCGGAGACGCAGTGCCGGAGCGGAATCGTGACCGCCGTCGGCGCCGAGGCGGACGGCGTCGCGCCCGGCGACAAGGTGCTCTTTCCGGCGGACGGAGGCTACGAGGTGCGCCTCGCCGGGTCGGCGATGCGGGTCATGCGGCGGCGCGAGCTGATCGCCCGCATCCACGACTAGCTGGGTAACCTGTGCCGTCCTGGAGAAGTGGCCGAGTGGCTGAAGGCGGCGCCCTGCTAAGGCGTTATGGGGCTGAATGGCTCCATCGAGGGTTCGAATCCCTCCTTCTCCGCTGGAGGGGTGGCAGAGCGGTCGAATGCGGCGGTCTCGAAAACCGTTATCCGTCGTTAGGCGGATCGAGGGTTCAAATCCCTCCCCCTCCGCCAGTTTCACAGGGAGAGGTGTCCGAGTGGTCTAAGGAGCGCGACTGGAAATCGCGTACGTGCTGAAAGGTGCGTCGCGGGTTCAAATCCCGCCCTCTCCGTCTTAGGTCGCTGTCAGCTTGGTCACCATGCCGAGCTGGCGGTGACCGGGCACGCTGCAGTACAGCGTGTACGAGCCCTTCTTCAGCGTGACCGTGAGCTTCACGGACTTGCCGGGTGCGATGTTCGTCGTGTGCTTCCCGCCCTGAATCGTGAGGTTGTGCGGGATCTTGCCGGCGTTCTTCACCACGAACGTGACGACGCCGTGGTGAACCTTGTGCGTCGAGAGCGTGATCTTGTACTCCACCTCGGTCGCCTTGACGGTGACGCCCGCGGTCGTGGTCACTGCGGCCGATGCGCCTTTCGCCTGGCTCTCGACGCCGAAGATGACGACGGCGCTGATCATGGACGCGAAGAGGAAGACGCACGCGATGATGAAGACGCTCAACCCGTTCTTGCCTGGGAAGTCGGGCCGGCGGCGCGGGGCGAGGAACGACGACGTCAGCGCGAACGAGATGAACACGAGCGCGACGACGGCGAGCCCGATCTTGTGGCCGGTGGAGAGGGCCGCGAGCAGCACGGGCGCTATTCCATCACAAGGCGCTCGTCCCGGCGGCGGCGGGCCTCGCGCAGGCTCCAGAGCAGCGCGGCGACGAGGGCGATCGGGCTGAGGACGATCAGGGCGTAGAGCACGATCGTCCCCTCGAGGCCGAGGAACCCGACTGCGGAGTGGATCATCCGGCCCAGCCGGCCGCGGTGGTGCGGGACCGGGACGATCGCGGCCTTCGTGCTCAGCGTGAGTGAGATGGTGGCGTTCTCACCCGCGGCGACCGTCCCGGTGCGCGCGTGCAGGCGCTGAGAAAGCGCGCGCTTCGCATTCGCGAGCCGGATCTGCAGGATGACCCGCTGCGCATCGGGGAGCGACGGGTCGCGCAGTGCGGTCGTGAGCGCCGTGACCGTGTGCCGCAGCTCTGCGATCTGCGCCGACTCGAGCTGGAGGTCGTGCTCGAGGTCGGTGACGGACAGGTTCTGCATGACGATCGTGCCGAGCGCCGACAGGCGCGAGATCGCAGTCCTCACGTTCTGCGCCGGGACGCGTAGAACGAGGAACGCCGAGCCGCCGGAGTTGTAGTTCACCGACTGTGCGTAGCCGCCGAGCGCGGTCGCGATCTGCGTTCCGCGGGTCGTGGCGGAGGCAACGTCCTTGACGCGGACCTCGAGGGTTGCCTCGGTGCGCTGCAGCCGTGTTGCCGAGCCGGCGACAGAGGGCGGAGCCAGCGCCGGCGTGCCGGAGGCTGCGCCGAGCTGATCGGTGGTGAGTGCACCGCCCGACCCGCCGTGCGTCACGGGCGTGAACGCCTTTCGCGCGGCGGGGTTATTGCGGTAGAGAGCTGCCTGCTTCTGCTTCGGCCCCGACGAGACGAGACCGTGCACGATCGCCGCGGCAACCGCGATGGCAAGCGCGGCAGCGAGGACGAGCACGAGCTTCCGCGACGGTGATCTCCGCGGCTCGAGCGCGAGCACCTGCGTGCGCAGTGACTCCGGAGCGCGCGGCGCGTGTGCGCGCAGCAGCGTCCCGACGGTCATGTCATTCGCGGACATCGCCCAACCTCTCTTCCAGTCGTTTCAGTGCGCGGCTCAGCCGCGTCGAACAGGCCGTCTGGCTGATCCCGAGCACGCGTGCGGCGCTCGGCCCATCCAGCTCGAGCAGGACGCGGAGCGCCACGACCTCGCGCTCGGCCGGAGAAAGCTCACGCAGCGCCTGCTCCATCGGCCCCGGCAGCCCGTCGCCGAGCTCGTCCACGAGATCCTGTCCTTGCGCGTAGGTGTCCTCGCGGCGGCGGCGGCGCGCCTCGGCGCGGAACCAGTCGATCGCGACGTTGTGCGCGATCTTGCACAGCCAGGTGCGCGGCGAACTCCGGCGCGGGTCGAACCGGCGCCACGTGCGGAACGCCTTCTCGAACGTCTCGGCGGCGAGGTCCTCGGCTGCGGCGCGGTCGCCCGTGAGGTAGACGAGATATCCGTACACGGCGTCCAGCTGCTCGGCCACAACCTCGGCGAAGCTCGTCCGGGCGGCAAAAGCCGTCGGACGGTCGAGCGAGGTCGAAGCCGCGTTCACGCCCTCTTGTACGGCGCGACGGCGGCCGATCGTCACAGGCCGCAGGGTAGATAGCCTCGGGCCGATGCGCCGTCTCGTCTTCCTCTGCGCCGCCCTCGTCTTCGTGGACACGATGCTGTTCGCGGCGCTGACGCCGCTCCTTCCGCATTTCGCGCACGAGTTCGGGCTGTCGAAGTCGCGCGCGGGTGTCCTCGTCGCCGCCTACGCGGGGGGCGCACTCGTCGCCGGGCTCGCCGGAGGCATCACGGCCACACGGCTCGGCGCGCGGCGCGCAGTGTTGATCGGCCTGACGCTCGTCGGGCTCGCGAGCCTCGGCTTCGCGTTCGCCGGCAACTTCTGGTCGCTGTTCGCCGCGCGCCTGCTCCAGGGCGGCGGTAGCGGCTTCACCTGGGCGGGCGCGTTCGCGTGGCTGCTTGCGGCCGTGCCGCGCGAGCGTCGCGGCCAGATGATGGGCACGGCGATGGGCTCGGCGACGTTCGGCGCGATGTTCGGGCCGGTCGTCGGAGCGGCGGCGGCGCTCGCCGGGCGCAGCGTCGTGTTCTCCGTGCTCGCGGCCACCTCGGTCGTCCTCGGCGTCTGGGCGCTGCGGATCGAGCCGGCTCCGACGGAGCAGCCTTCGCTCGCCGCGGTCAGGCGCGCTCTGAGGAACCCGACGTTCGTGTCGGGGCTAGTCCTCATGTCACTCGGGTCGCTCCTGTTCGGCGTCCTCGGCGTGCTCGCGCCCCTCCATCTCGCTGCAGCCGGGTGGGGAGCGGCGGCGATCGGCGGGGTGTGGCTCATCGCCGCGGCGCTCGAGACGGTCCAGGCGCCGTTCGCCGGCCGGATGAGCGATCGCAGCGGGCCGTTGCGACCGACGCGAATCGCGCTCGTCGGCGCCGCAGCGGCGTCGCTCGCGCTCGCACTCGGGCCGCGGCCCGCTGCGTATGCGCCGGTCATCGTCGTCGCGGCGCTCTTCTATGGCGTTCTGTTCACGACCGCGTTCGCGCTCCTCGCCGACGGCGCCGAGGAGGTCGGCCTCGCGCAGGGGATGGCCTTCGGATTGATGAACGTCGCGTGGGCCGGCGGCGCCGTGGTCGGGCCGGCAGCGGGCGGAGCAATCGCCGGCGCGACGGGCGACTGGATCCCGTTCGTGCTCGCCGCCGCGGTCTGCGGCGGCGTCTTCGGCGTGCTCCGGCGACACGGGAGCGGGCGCCGGGTCCACGCTAAACTCGGCGTCCCGGGCGCGTAGCTCAGCGGGAGAGCACTCGCTTCACACGCGAGGGGTCGCTGGTTCGATCCCAGCCGCGCCCACTACAAACTCCCCGCTAATCGCCACTTTTGCACTCGGCTCGACTTGCGTAGAACGCCGTACGCTAAGGCGTGCGAGATCCGTGCGAGATTCGGCCCCGGCATCCCCGCATGGCGGGCCCCACGCCTGCGAATCACGACGACTCGGGCCGCACGAGTCGCGATATGAAGCGGTTCGCGCCGCGAGCGACCGGAAGCGCCATCAACCGAAACTCGAATTCAGCTCGAAACCTGACTAGGCGGTTGTCGTCGCGCCGACTCGCGGTCGATTGCGAGCCCCGAAGGGTGACGAACTTGAGTGTCTGGATAGGCACGATCGGACGTGACCCTCAGAGTTCGCCGACGGCCTTCTTCGCCAGTACACGACCTTGCGCGATCTCGCGTTCGGCGCGATGGAGGATTCCCACGCCGGTTTGGTCGAACGCGACGTTGCCGCAGTAGGTCATGTAGTCGCCGCTGCCGAACGCAAGGTCCATATAGGCCTGGTAGGCGTCGTAAATGGCTTTGTCGTGCTGGTGCTTTCCCCACAGGTCGAGCATCGGGCCGGTGGCGCTGCAGATGTCGTACACGCGTTGGGACGCGCGGTTCGCGATCGGTACTTGCGGCGTATTCGCCTCCAACGGCCCGACGTACAAGGCCGAAAACGCGTTCTCACACTTCAGCAACAGCGACCGCGCCTTCGCATGAGGCGACACCGCAGCCGAAGCCGCCGCCGCAAACATCAGAGCCACCAAAATGCTGACGAATGTCGCTGCCCGCACGGACGCAGCCTAAGCCACTCCGCCAGCGACGTCGAATCCCTGGTTTCTGCATGGTAAGGAGGGGGTCGACNNAGGGCTCTGCAAAAGCGCCGCATGTCGGTGCTTTCCCTCAGAAGAACTTGCGCTCCTCGAACATGCTGTGGGGCGCCCGCGCAAGGTCATTGGCCAGAGACTCGACCGCTCGATCCGCATCACCCATTCAGCCGATGCCGCCTTGCGCCGGTTCGCCGCTACCGTCGGAGCGTGACAGCCGCCGCCGAGATTCTCACCTCGCGCTTCGGCTACACGGAATTTCGCCCCGGCCAGCAACAAGTCGTCGAGTCGTTGCTCGCCGGCCGCTCGGCCCTCGCCGTCTTCCCCACCGGAGCGGGGAAGAGCCTCTGCTACCA
The DNA here is from genome assembly GCA_003139545.1 of Actinomycetota bacterium. GTDB lineage: Bacteria > Actinomycetota > Thermoleophilia > Gaiellales > Gaiellaceae > Palsa-739. Next base: position 3,409 of record PLJC01000031.1, on the reverse strand, counting down.
GCTGCCCGCGCTGATGCTCGAGGGCCTGACGGTCGTCGTGTCGCCGCTGATCGCGCTGATGAAGGATCAGATCGACCTGCTCGCGCGCCAGGGCATCGACGCGGCGCGCCTCGACTCGAGCCTCGACGCAACTGAGGTGCGGGCTGTTTCCGACCGCCTGCGCGGCGGGAGCCTCAAGCTGCTGTACGTCGCGCCGGAGCGCTTCAACAACGAGCGCTTCCTCGCGCAACTCGGCCAGACGAAGATCGCGCTGTTCGCGGTCGACGAGGCGCACTGCATATCGGAGTGGGGCCATAACTTCCGCCCCGACTATCTGAAGCTCGCGGCACGCGCACACGAGCTCGGCGCTGAGCGCGTGCTCGCGCTCACCGCGACCGCGACCCCCGCGGTCGTCGCCGACATCTGCGCGGGTTTCGGGATCGAGGAGCGCGACTCTGTTGTCACCGGTTTCTACCGACCGAACCTCACGCTGCTCACGACACCGGTCCGCGCGCACGAGCGGGACCAGGCGCTGATCGACCGCCTGCGCGAGCGCGCGGACGGCTCGACGATCGTCTACGTGACGCTGCAACGCACGGCCGAGCGCGTCGCCGCGTTGCTCGCCGTCGCGGGCCTGTCGGCGCGCGCCTACCACGCGGGCATGAACGCCGACGCCCGCGTCGAGGTGCAGGAATGGTGGACGCACTCGGACGCGAACATCGTCGTCGCGACGATCGCGTTCGGCATGGGGATCGACAAGGCCGACGTGCGCTACGTCTACCACCTGAACCTGCCGAAGGGTCTCGAGTCGTACTCGCAAGAGATCGGCCGAGCAGGACGCGACGGCGAGCCGTCGATCTGCGAGCTCTTCGCATGCCGCGACGACGTGCCGACGCTCGAGAACTTCGCGTTTGGCGACACGCCGACACCCGAGGCGATCGCCGGCCTGCTCGACGATGTGTTCGCCCAATCCGAAGGGGAGCAGTTTGCGGTCTCTGAGTACGAGCTATCGACGCGCCACGACGTGCGGCCGCTCGTATTGAAGACGATTCTCACCTACCTCGAGCTCGACGGTTTCCTCGAGCAGGGCACGCCGTTCTACGCGGGCTACAGCGTGCGTCCGGCAAGCGGCGAGTGGGAGGACGTCTTTGCAACCTTCGACGCGGACCGCGCCGACTTCCTGCGCCGCGTCCTCGCGAGCGGCAAGGAGGGGCGCATCTGGACGGGCATCGACCCGAAGGCAGTGCCCGGCGAGGAGCGCGATCGCGTCGTGAGCGCGCTCGACTATCTCGAGCAGCAAGGGCTCGCCGAGCTGAAGGTCGCCGACGTGCGTCAGCGCTTCACGCTCCTCCGGCAGCCGCCGTCCCGCCACGAGCTGCGCGACCGTCTCGCGGAGCGCTTCGACCGGCGGGAGCAGTCTGAGGCGGAGCGGATCGAGCGAGTCGTCGCCCTCGTCGAGCACGAAGGCTGCCAGGTGCAGGCCCTCGTCGGCTACTTCGGCGAAACGCGCCCCGAACCGTGCGGCCACTGCACGTTCTGCATGACCGGCACCGCCCAGCGCCTTCCGAAGCCGGACGCTCCGCCGGGACTCGAACTAGACCGAGCCGCCCTGGACGAACTGACGGCCGAGTATCCAACCGCGCTCGGCACGCCCCGCCAGCGAGCGCGCTTCCTCTGCGGCCTTTCGAGCCCGGCCGCAACGAAGGCCAAGCTCTCGCGCCATTCCCTTTTCGGCACCCTGGCCGAACAGCGCTTCGCGGATGTCCTAGCGCTGACCTAGCCCGAACTGGTCCTGGCTCGCTCGCAGCATGTGACCTATGGCCGGGTCGCTCGCAGCCAATCCGCGAGCTCGCTCTCCGAGGTCCCGCCGGCGGCAACACTCTCGATCGTCGCGACCGTCTCCTCGGTTCCCGGCGGTGCCCACGCGACTTCGTTCCGGTCGAGGAATTCGAGCATCACCAGATATGCGACGCGCTTGTTCCCGTCCGGGAGAGGATGGTTCCGCGCCAAGCGCACGCAGAGCACAGCGGCCTTGTCGATCACATCTGGGTAGAGCTCGACAGCCCCGAAAGCTGCCGCTGGGGCGTGCAGCGCGGAGTCGGCGAGACCGATGCCCGGCCAGCGGCCAATCTCCTCGGCCGGGACGCGGAGGACAGCCTCAGCGATCAGCAGGTAGTCGGCAAGGTCGAGGTACTCCAAGCGTCAGCGGGCGAGCCGCTCGAGGATCTCCCGATCGCGCTCCATCACGGTCTGGAGGCGCGCGCGAAAGGCCTTGTCTTTCCGCTTGCGCTCGATGTGCTCTGCGATCGCTTCGCGCACGGCGTCTGAAACGCTGATCCCTTCGGCACGAGCGACCGCCTCCAGCTCGTCCGCCTGCTCAGCAGGCAGCCTCAGGGTCATGTTTTTGCGATCAGTCATCGCGGCCTCCATCTCGGTATCAAGATACCAAGATAGCACGCCGGCGTTAGCCGCCGTCAGAGAGATGGAGCATTTATGGAGCCCAGCGGGCGCAACCGGTGGCAAATGGGACGACCCCGAAAACCGCTCAAACAAGCCGATCGGCAACCCCTGGCAACTCACGGCAACCGTTCCGGAGCGCATGGTAAGGAGGGGGTCAACGGTTCGAGTCCGTTAGAGGGCTTAGAAAAGCCCCGCATATCGGGGCTTTTTCTTTGGTCGAAATTGCACAGTTACCACGATGATCGGTTCTGGAGCACTTTATGGAACTCTCAGTTTTCGGATCATGCCAAAGCGTCGCGCGCCGTCTGTGTCCGCACCTCCACGGCCAGTCATCCATTGCGCTCTTGCGATCACGAACATAGGATGACGACGTAGACCCTCTCCGTCTCGGCGCGAGGTCTACGGGGTCTTAGGGGCCGATCCACGACTGAAGGGCGATTTGGAATGCGGCGCTGCGGTGTATGCCTGCCCGCGTCACGGGGAAGGCCGGCCGAACTAATCCCCAGCCGCCGCGGTGTGAGGCTCAGTCGCCTCGTTGCCGTAGCTGTTCTGGCAGTTGCCGTCGGGGCAACGCAAGCGGCGTCCGGCGCTCGAGTCGGATCGTCACATTCCGGGCATCGGCCGCCAAGCGGCTCCCGACGGCCGAGCATCTCGGTGCTGCCCGTGCATCTGCAGATCACAGCGCCGGACAGCGTCGACGCCGGCTCACCGTTCGCGCTCACCGTCACCGCCCTCGACTCCAACAACCAGACCGACACCGGCTTCTCCGACACGGTGCACTTCACCACCACCGACAAAGCCGGCGGCGTCCCCGGCAATTACAGCTTCGCCTTCAACGGCACCGGCACCCAAACGTTCACCAACCTCGCCGAGCTGCACACCGCCGGCACCCAAAAGATCACCGTCACCGACACCACCACCCTCGCCACCGGCACCGCCCCCGTGTCCGTGCTGCCCGTGCATCTGCAGA
>PLJC01000016.1:72039-145966 GCA_003139545.1 Actinomycetota bacterium | reverse complement strand
GATGCTCTACGACAACGCGCAGCTCGCGCCCGCGTACCTGCACGCGTGGCTCGTCACCGGCCGCGACCGCTACCGCGAGGTGGCAGAGGAGACGCTCGACTACATGGTGCGCGAGCTCCGGCTCCCCAGCGGCGGCTTCGCGTCGTCACAGGATGCGGACACCGACGGCGTCGAAGGGCTGACGCACACGTGGACAGCCGAGGAGGGCGCGCCGCCGGAGCTCCTGCAGCCGTTCGAGCACGGGCGCTCGATCATCCGCGGCGAGCTCGACGACGACACGCGTGCGCGGCTCCGCGCGATTCGTGTGCGGAGGCCGCAGCCTGCGCTGGACGATAAGGTGATCGCGTCCTGGAACGGCCTCGCGCTCGCCGCCCTCGCCGAGGGCGCGCGGCGCCTCGAGCGCGACGATCTGCTCGAGGTCGCACGCGAGCTGGGTGAGCTGCTCGACGCCGATCCTCTGTGGCGCACGCTCCGCGACGGCCGCGTGCGTCACCCCGCGTACCTGGACGACTACGCGAACGTCGCGCACGGCTTCCTCGAGCTCCACGTCGCCACGGGCGAGCTGCGCTGGCTCCTCGCTGCGCGGCGGCTCGCGCTGCGCGCGGTCGAGCTGTTCTCGGACGAGGAGCGCGGAGGCTTCTTCCTCACGCCGGCCGACGGAGAGGAGCTGGTGGCGCGCCGCAAGGACCTCGACGACAACCCGATCCCGTCCGGCAACTCGATGCTTGCGTTCGTCCTCATCCGCCTGGCGCGGATCTGGGGCGAGGACGACCTGGAGCGGCGCGCGGCCGGCGTGCTGCGCCTGGTGCGCGACACCCTGCCGCGCGTGCCGTCGGCGTTCGGCTGGGCGCTCTGCGCCCTCGACCTCTACCTCTCGACGCCCCGCGAGATCGCCGTCATCGGGCCGCCCGGCAGCGAGGTCGCGCGGGCCGCCCTGGGCGGCTTCGACCCGAACGCGGTCGTCGCCTTCGGACCGTCCGATGACGTGCCCCTCCTCGCGGGCAAGGGTCTCGTGGACGGCAAGCCCGCCGTCTATGTCTGTGAGCGATTCGCGTGCCAGGCGCCGGTCACGGACGCTGCGGCGTTTGCCGATACGTAGAGCGTGCGCTCCGGCACCGTGCTCGTCATGCTCGCGCTCGCGGGCGTCCTCGCCGCGACGGCATCCGCTTCCGCGCGGCCGGTGACCGCACAGGACCGCGTGCTGCTCGCGCGGCCGGCGACGTCGGAGGAGAAGATCGCGCAGTCGGTCGCGGAGCGGCTCACGGGTCATCCTGACGTCTCCGTCCGCTGCGGCGCGACCGGGATCCCCGACCCCTCCGTGCTCGGCGTGACGCCGATCGCGAACGGGCACGCATTCGACTACTTCCTCATGCGGCCCGCCGAGTGCACGTACCTCGCCTGGTTCCACCAGGCGCCGAAGCGGTGGGACCCGCGCACGTGTGTCCCGACGGATTGCAAGACCGCCATCGACATCATCTGGGCGGTGGAGACGGTCGCGCACGAGTCGTACCACCTGCTCGGCTACACGAACGAAGCGCAGGTCGACTGCTACGGCATGCAGTCCATCTGGTTCGTCGCGACACGGCTGGGCGCGTCCGTGCCGGAGGCGCAGGCGATGGCGGCGTTCTTCGCGCAACGGATCTATCCGCTGCGGCGCGTCGAGACACCGACGTACTGGTCGCCACAATGCCGCGACGGCGGGGCCTACGACCTGCGCCCGGCGTCGCACAGCTGGCCCAGTTAGACCACGAACGCCTCGGGCCGCTCCGCACCGCGCGCGAAGCGCGTGGCGGAGAACGCTGAGAGGTCGAGCGTCGGCTCTCGTCCGACGACGAGCTCGGCGAGATGCTCGCCGACCGCCGGCGCCTGCTGGAAGCCGTGCCCGGAGAACCCGGTCGCATACAGGAACCGCGACGGCTCTTCCACTTCGCCGACGAGGGCGTTCCAGTCCGGGCTGACGTCGTACCAGCCCCACCACGTGGACTGCACCGGCAGGTCGGCGAGCACGGGCAGCCGCCGCGCGGCCGCCTCCGCTACCTCTTCGAGCGCTCGCTCGCGCCCGCCGAACGCGAGGCCGGGCCCCTCCCGGTGGAAGTAGAAGCCGGTGCTGAAATCGATCGTCAGCGGCACGCGCTCGGGCAGGCCGCCGTCCTGCGGTGTGAACCACATGGAGCGCGCCTCTCCCTCGACCGGGAGCGCGATGCCGGCGAGATCGGCGACCTCCTTCGACCACACGCCTGCACAGCAGATGACCGTGCCGGTGGCGATGCGGCCGCCCGTCGTCTCGACCGCTTCGATCTTCCCGTCGCGCACGTCGACGGCGGTCGCGGCGCAGCCCTGCAGGACAGTCGCGCCAGACTCGCGCGCGTACCACTGCACCACCGCCTCGGGCGTCGCGTAGCCGTCCGAGGGGCAGTACGCCGCGGCGAGGATCCCGTCGAGCGAGAGCTGAGGCAGGAGCTCCGCCGCCTCTGCAGGCGTGAGCTCGCGCGACGGGACGCCGAGCGACCCTTGCAGCGCGAGCGCGACGCGGAAGGCGGCGACGTCCTCCTCGCGGTCGAGCAGAAAGAGATACCCGTCGTGGCGGAACCCGATCTCGTCCATGGCCTCGAACTCGGCGAGCGAGCGCAGCGCGATGCGGATGTTCAGCTCGTCCGCGAACTGCGCGCGGATGCCGCCGGCCGACTTGCTGGTCGACCCCGAGGCGAGGGTGTCGCGCTCGAGCAGGACGACGTCCTGGACTCCCAGCCGCCGCAGGTGGAAAGCGGTGGCGGCGCCGAGGGCGCCGCCACCGATGACGACGACGTCCGCTGACTTAGCGGACGTTGTTGTACAGCTTCCCGAAGGCGGCCCAGTCGCCGGTCGCCCCGCCGGCCCACTTGACCAGGATCTCCTGCTCCGTCGGGAAGTTGTCCTTCGCCGACGTGTTCATCGTGATGCCTGGATAGAGGAACGGGTCCTTGACGTTCTTCATGCTCTTCAGCGCCTTCATCAGCCCAGCGCGGGTCGGGTTCTTACCCGCCTTCTTGAGCGCGTAGACGAACGTCCAGGCCGCGCCCAGCCCGTACACGACGTTCGCGTCTGCGGCGTTCAGGCTCGGAAGGAGCGGCGGAGCGTACGTCGAGATGATCGACTTCGCGAGTGCCACGCCCGGCAGGTTGGCCTGCGACGCGAGCGTCGGGTCGACGAGGTAGCTCGTCGAGATCACGCCGTCGACGTTGGCCCCGTTCTGTGCCGCGATCTTCATGAAGACCGGGTCGGCGGACACGTTGCCGAGGAACGTCGTCGGGGTCCAGCCCACCTTCGTCGCCGTCACGAGCGCAGTAATCGCTTGCGAGGGCAGAGCGAAGATCGCGAACGTGTCAGCCCCCGCCGCCTTGAGGGCGAGGATCTGCTGCACCAGGCTCGTCTGCGTGGGGTCGTACGACTGCGAGCTCACGATCTGGCTCTTCTTCGCGCCCAGCCCGACGCGCAGTCCGGCGAAGTAGTTCTTGCCGAATGCATCGTTCTGGTAGAGCACGCCGATCTTCGCGTTCGGCATGTTCGCCGCGATGTACTTGCCGTAGACCTTGCCCTCACCCGGGTAGTCCGGCTGGTAGCCGATCGTCCACGGGTACTTCTTCGCCGAGAAGCCCCAGTACGAGTCGCCGGTGGCGATGAGCACCTGCGGCACCTTGTGCTGGTTCAGGTAGCTCCAGATCGAGAGGTTCGGCGCAGTGCCGAGGCTCCCGAAGTCGGCGAAGATGCCGTCCTGCTCGACGAGCTGCTGCGTGAGCGGCACCGTCTTCGACGGGTCGTACGCGTCGTCGAGAACCTTGAAGTTGATCGTCCGACCGTTGACGCCGCCGTGTGCGTTCACATAGGCGAAGTACGCGCCTTCGGCCGCGGGAATTGTCTTGTACAGCGACGCCACCCCGGTGAGCGGGAACGTGCCGCCGATGGTGATCGTGGTGGACGTGACGCCCGGCGTCGCACGATGTGCGCCGAAGGCGGCCGTGGCAGCCACCGACGCGAACAGCGCGAGGCCGGCGAGAACCGCCATGAATCTGCCCTTCCTACGCATCAACCCTCCTATGGCTCCTTGTCCGGCGTCGAGGCCGGATACCGAGTATGACGTTCTTGGATCCGATTAGATAGGGAAAATTGAACGGCGAGTCAAGCCTTTACGCGGAGGCGGCGGAGGCGGGGGATCAGGCCTGCCACCCCGGTGGGGAGCAGGATCATGACAACGATCACGAACAGGCCGAAAACGACGTCCTGGCCGTGGGCGGACCCGATCAGCGGCGCCGAGGCCGAAAGTGTGGGCAGGAGCGCGATGAACGCCGCGCCGAGGAGGACGCCCCAGAGCGATCCGAGCCCGGCCACTGCGGCGCCGACGAGAATCTTGAGCGACAGCGTGACGGAGAATTCGTTCGGCTGGGCGAAGCCGTTCGTCGCCAGGACGAAGAGCGAGCCGGCCACACCGGCGAGCGCGGCCGAGACGCCGAAGGCGAGCGTCTTGTAGATCGCGAGTGTGACGCCCGACGACGTGGCGGCTACTTCGCTGTCGCGGATGGCGCGGAAGGCGCGGCCGGTCCGCCCGCGGAGGACGAGCCACGTGAAGAGGAACGCGATCGCGGCCGTCGACCACGAGACGCCGTAGAGCCAGGAGTTGGACACGCTCTTGCTCGCCGAGATGCCGGCACTGCCGCCCGTGAACTTCGAGAACTTCAGCGGCAGCTGCGGGATCGATACGGCGAGTGCGAACGTCGCGAGCGCGAGATAGACACCGGACAGTCGCAGTGCCGGCAGCCCGACGAGCACGCCGCACCCGAATGTGATCACGAACGCGAGCGGCAACGTCAGGATCAGGTTCGTGTTGTGGTAGTGCGACATGATCGCGGTCGTGTAGCCGCCGATCGCCATGAACGCGCCGTGCCCGATCGAGATCTGGCCGGTGTACCCCGTGAGGACGTTCAGGCCGAGAATGGCGATGAGGTAGACCGCGACACTGGCCGCGAGCCCGCGGTGGTAGTCGCTGAGGCCGAACGGCAGCAACGCGAAGAACAGCGCTGCGACTGCGACGGCGACGAGTGCGGGCGCGTTGCGCCTCATACCTTCCGCACCGTCCGGTGGCCGAAGAGCCCTGTCGGCTTGATGAGGAGGACGACGAGGAGTGCGGCGAACGCGACCGGCAGCTCCAACGCGGACGTGACGAAACCCCAGGAATGACTGGGGAGTAGGTTGAGGAAGATGCCGAGCGCGATGCCGCCGACGAGCGCGCCGCCGGGGCTCTCGAGCCCGCCGAGCACGGCGGCTGCGAAGGCATACAGCAGCACCGGTTGCATCAGCGTCGGCTGGAGGACGTACTCGGCCGGCTCCGTCATGAGGCCTGCGACCGCGCCGAGAACCGCGGCGAGACCCCAGCCGACCGCGAGCAGCGCGTTCGTGCGCACCCCGACGAGGCGCGCCGCCGCCGGCCGCAGCGCCCCCGCGCGCATGCCGAGGCCGAGCTTCGTGAAGCGGAAGAACGCCCAGAGCGCCGACACGGAGATGAGTGTGATGACGATCGTGCCCAGGTCCTGGCGCGCGATGGGAACATTGCCAAGGTGGTAGATCTTGTTGCCGAACGGCGCTTGCATGAACCGCTGGTTCGCGCTCCATTTCCATTCGACGAGGCCGTCGATGAGGATGAAGAGCCCGACCGTCACGATCACGACGGCGATCACGGAGCGCCCCTGAACCGGGCGGATGAAGACCCGCTGCGTCACCACGCCGAAGACGAATGCGATCGCGAGCGTGAGGAAGAAGGCCTCCCAATACGCAAGGCCCCAGAGCGTGAGCTGGTAGGCGACGTACACCATCGCCATCGCCATCTCGCCCTGCGCGAAGTTGATCACCTCGGTCGCGCGATAGATGAGGACGAGCGCGAGTGCGAGGCTGCCGTACACGACGCCGGTCGCGACTCCGGCGACGGTCAGCTGCGCGAAGATCGTGCTCCGGAGCGATTCGACGGTGAGGAAGATGCACGCGGCGGCGAGAAGCAGCAGCACGGGGCTCGCCGGGAAGCGTCGCTGAGGCAGGGGGAGTTTGCGCGCGAGCTCGACCATCAGTATCCGAGGTAGCTCCTACGGACGGATTCGTGCTGCTGCAGGTCCGCGCTCGGGCCGGACAGGGCGACGCGGCCGACCTCGAGCACGTACGCGGTCTGCGCGAGCTGGAGCGCGATGTGCGCGTTCTGCTCGACGACGAGGACGGTGACGCCCTCGTTCTCGTTCAGCTCCTGGACGATGCGGAAGACCTCGGTCACGAGCAGCGGCGCGAGCCCGAGCGACGGTTCGTCGAGCATCAGGAGGCGCGGGCGCTGCATGAACGCGCGCGCGAGCGCGAGCATCTGCTGCTCGCCGCCGCTCAGCGTTCCGGCCTGCTGGTGGCGCCGGTCCTCGAGCCAGGGGAAATACGAGCCGACCCGGGCGAAGTCGTCCTTGAGGTTGCCGCGGCGGGTGTACGCGCCGAGGCGCAGGTTCTCCCACACCGTCAGCTCCGAGAAGGTGCCGCGCCCTTCGGGGACGTGTGCCACCCCGAGGCGGGCGACGGCTTCCGGGCCGCCGCGCAGCGCGTTGCCGGCGAACCGGATCTCGCCGTCGCGGTGCACAGTGTGCGAGATCGCGCGCAGCGTCGTCGTTTTGCCGGCGCCGTTCGCGCCGAGCACGGCGACGATCTCGCCTTCGTCGACCGTGAGCGAGACTCCGTGCAGCGCATTGACGGGGCCATAGCGCGCATGGACGTCGCGCAGCTCCAGGAGCGCCGTCATGCCGCGCCCTCCAGCTCGCCGCCGAGGTAGGCCTCGATCACCTTCGGGTCGCGCTGCACCTCGGCGGGCGGCCCGCTCGCGATCGTGCGGCCGAAGTTGAGGACGTGCACGTGGTCGGACACGCGCATGACGAGGTTCATGTGGTGCTCGACGAGCAGCACCGATAGCTTCAGCTCGTCGCGGAGCCGCCGCAGGAACAACGCGAGCTCCTCGACCTCCTCGTGGTTCAGCCCGCCGGCCGGCTCGTCCAGTAGCAACAGGCGCGGCTTCGACACCAGGGCGCGCGCCATCTCGACACGCTTCATCGTCCCGAACGGGAGCCCGGCCGCAGGAAGGTGCGCGACGTTACCGATGCCGACGAGGTCGAGCGTCTCGAGTGCGCTGCGACGCACGTTCGCCTCACGCTCGAAGAGCGACGTCGTGTGCGCGCCGACGAGCACGTTCTCGAGCACCGTCATCGTCGGGAAGAGCTCGACGTTCTGGAAGGTGCGCGCGATTCCGAGCCTGACGATGCGGCTTGGCGGTGTTCGCAGGATCGAGCGGCCGTCGAACGTGACGTCGCCCGACTCGAGCCGGTAGAGGCGCGTGATGACGTTGAACGCGGTCGTCTTGCCGGCGCCGTTCGGCCCGATGAGGCCTGCGATCGTCCCCGGCTCGACCGCGAGGGAAACGTCGTCGAGGGCGACGATTCCGCCGAAGCGAAGCGTCGCGTTCTGCAGCGAGAGGAGGGCCATCAGGGGCTCGAGTCCAGGTATTCCTGCCAGAGGTGCTCCATCGTCGTCAAGCGCAATGCGGCGACGTGGGCGGGGTCGTACGCGAGCTGGTTGACCGCGCGTACGATCCACCGCCCGTCAGCGCCGACATCGAGGACGTTGATGCAGCCCGGTGACTGTTCGAATCCGCCGAGGAAGCTTCGGTCGCCGGTGAGCGCATGGCTCAGGATCGCGCGGTTGACGGCGCCGTGCAGGACGAGCAGCGCGATGTCCCAATCCGCATCGGCGACGAGCGCGTCCAGCTCCGGGAGCACGCGGTCGAGGAGCGCGCCGATCGTCTCCCCGCCGAGAAACCGTGTGTCCGGCGGGACGACCCCGCGGAAGGCGGCGGTCATCATGGCCTGTACTTCGTCGGGCGAGAGCTCGCGGATGTCGCCGCTCTCGATCTCGCGCAACGCGTAGTGCGATTCCGGCTCCCGGCCGGGGGCGACGATCCGAGCGGTCTCGAGCGTGCGGGCGAGCCCGCTCGTCAGGACGCGGTCGAAGGAGACCTCGCGGAGCTCTGCCGCTGCCGTCTCCGCCTGCACGCGGCCGCGCTCGGTGAGCACGACCTGCTCGGGGTGCACGCCGTCGAAGTAGCGCACCTCGGCGTGGCGCATGAGGTAGATGCGGCGGCGCACTTAGCTCGCGCGGAGCGACTGCCCGCCGGCTTTCTGCATGCCGGCGACCATTCCCTCGGGGGCGGCTCCGTCCGGAAACCGCTCGAGCATCGCGGCGAGCAGCCCGTCGGCGTCCCAGCCCTCGTCGCGCTGGAACAGCTCGCCCGAGGTCCAGCCCTGCAACGCGTTCACCGCGCCGCCCCAAACGTGGAGGACCTGCCCCGTGATCTCCTGCGCGTCGTCAGCGCAGAGCGCCACGACGACGGGCGACATGTTCGCCGGGTCGAGCGGATCGAAGCCCTCGGGGCGCTCGCCCATCTCGAACGTCTCCTCGGTCATGCGCGTCCGCGCGTTCGGGGCCAGGCAGTTGACGGTCACGCCGTAGCGGCCGAGCTCCTGCGCTGCGATGAGCGTGAAGCCGGCGATGCCCGCCTTCGCGGCACCGTAGTTCGTCTGGCCCACGTTGCCGAACACTCCGGAGGGGCTGGACGTGTTGATCACCCGCGCGTGCAGCTGCTCGCCGGCTTTCGCGCGCTCGCGCCAGTGCGCGGCCGCGTGCCGCGTGACGGCGAAGTGGCCCTTCAGGTGCACGGCGATGACTGCGTCCCACTCGTCCTCGTCCATGTTCACGAGCATGCGGTCGCGGAGGATGCCCGCGTTGTTGACGACGATGTCCACGCCGCCGAAGGCCGCGACCGCGTGCTCGACGAGCCTGCGGGCGCCCTCGAAATCGGCGACGTTCTCGCCGTCGGCGATCGCCTCTCCGCCGGCTGCCTCGATCTCGGCGACGACTTGCTCGGCCGGAGACAGGTCGGCGCCCTCGCCGGCGAGCGAGCCGCCGAGATCGTTGACGACTACCTTCGCCCCGGCGGCTGCGAGCGCCAGCGCGTGCGCGCGGCCGATGCCGCGCCCGGCGCCGGTGACGATCGCGACCTTGCCGCTCAGATCGGGCACGGAGCGGAGCCTACTGGAGCAACGCGGCCGCGTAGGCGGGAAGGCTCAAGAGCTCGGTGTCGCCGCCGAGCGCGTGCGTGCACCGCGTCGCGTATGCGCGTGCGTAGACGGCCGCCGCCGAGGCGGTCGCCTGCTCCTCGCGTGTAAAAGGGCTCGTCCGCGCGCGCTCGTAGTCGGCGATGAACATCAGGGCCTCGTCGACGGACGGAAGCGGTTCGACGTCCCGCGTGAACTGCGCTGCCGCTTCGCCGGCGAAGACGGTCTCGAACCCGATGCTCAGGCTGCCCCAGCCGTAGACGACGGTCGGCGTGATACCGGCCCAGCGGACGTGCTTCGCCGTCCAGTCGTGGTGGGCGATGACGATGTCGCCGCCGCCCTGGTCGCGCTGCGCCTTCGCCGCGCCGGCGATCTCGTCGATCCACTCCGCACCCGCAGCAGTTGCGTCGAAGTCGATGAGGGCGGTGTGCGGCGCGGGCCAGAGTGGCCCGTCGGGCCGCGGGAAGAACGGCGGGAGGTCGACAGCCGGGTGGACACCGCGCGTCAGCCTCGTCAGGCGGACGAGCAGCTGCGCGAGCGCGCGCCGGGCCTTGGGCTCGTGCGCGTCGCGGCGCTCGCCGTCGTCGCGCCACTCCTCGAGCGTGCCGCGCCCGCGCACGCCGAGCGGGCGGGGGCAGGGGAAGCCATATCGCCACAGGTGCTCCTGCACCTGCTGCATCGCGCCGAGGCGCTCGGCCGTCGCGGTGCGGTGCACGTTGAGCGCGACGCGGTTGCCGCCGCGGACGACGAGGCCGAAGAGCGCGCCGACACCCACCTCGAAGGCGAAGCACTCGACGGCTTCCGGACAGAGCTGACTCCAGACTGCGTCGCGGTCAGCTGTGCCCAGGATCGAGTGCTCGAGCTCGTTCACTTCACGTATAGCGGTCGAGATAGCGCGGACTGGCGATGCGCAGGCGCGCCTCCACGTCGGCCTTCACCTGGGCGAGCATTCCCGGCTCGACGTCGCCGGCGCGGATGCGGCGGGCGAGCTCGCGCCGCTCGGTGTCGTCCTCCGGCGGAAGCGCGGCGAGCTCGCGGTGGACGATGCCGAGCGCGTTCATCGAGACGAGCATGCGGAAGCGCAGGCGGTGATCGGTCAGCGTGGGCAGGATCTCGCCGCCGAGGAACTCGGCGATCGCCTCGGTCAGCTCCTGCGCGGTCGGGCGCTCGCTCATGCCCACACCTTCTCCAGCAGGTGGCAGATCTCGTACTCGACCTCTGCGCCGAGACGCCCGAGGATCGCGAGCTCGACGCTGCGGTCCTGGCCGCTCAGGTGCCGCTGCGCCTGCGTCACGCAGCCGATGGCCCATCCGACGTTGCCGGCGAGCTCCCAGTAGTCGAGCTCGTCGGGCCGGACGTCGAGGCCGGTGAGCTCGTTGTAGCGCTCGACGTATTCGTCCACGTCGGCGATCCCGCCGAAGCGCTTCTCGTCCACGCCGAACCGCCACGCGCGCACGAGGCCGAAGCCGAGGTCGCGGACCGGCTCGTCGAGATGCGCGAACTCCCAGTCGAGGATGCCGACGAGGCCGTGCTCGTCGACGACGACGTTCCCGATCCGGTAGTCGCCGTGCGTGACGACCGGTGCGCGCGGCGGCGGCCGGTTCTCGCGCAACCACCACAGGCCGAGCTCGATGGCGGGATGCGGCTCGCCGACGTCGTCGAGCTCGTCCATCATGCGCTCGAGCCGCGCCTCCTGCAGGAACGGAAGCCGCTCGCGCGGAATGGCGTGGATCTTCGCGAGCTCTTCCGCGAGCTGGACGGGCAGCTGCGCCGGGACGTCCATGCGGACGATCCGCCGGCCGATCGTCTCGCCGTCGAGCCGTTCCATCACGAACGCCTCGCGGCCCTCGAGCTCCGGGATGTACATCACCGGGCGGGGCACCTTGACGCCCGCCTCGTAGGCGGCCTCGAGGACGGCGAACTCGTCTCGCAGCGAGAGCGTGTGCCGGTGGATCACGCCCCCGGCCGCACGGCGGACGAGCAGCCGTTCTCCTCCCGCGTCCACTGCCCAGGCCTCCTTCGACGCACCGCCGGCCAGGAGGACGGGTTCCGTCGTGGGACCGAGCAGGGCTTCGAGCGCCTCACGCATCTCTGTGCGATCATCGCTGTCGATGGCAACCGTTGTCATCCCGGATGTGATCGTGGAGCGTCGCGAGCGCGTCCGCTCGTTCATGGAGGAGCACGTCTACCCGAACGAGCAGGCGCTCATCCGGGAGGACGCTGCCGCCGAGGCGCTCATCCGCGACCTCCAGCAGGAGGCGAAGGGGGCCGGCCTCTGGGCGCCCCACCTGCCCCCGGAGGCGGGCGGCAGCGGCAGCGGCTTCATCGAGTACGCGTACCTGAACGAGGAGATCGGCCGCAGTTTCATCGCGCAGCTCGTGTTCGGCTGCCAGGCGCCCGACGCCGGCAACGGCGAGATCCTCCACCTGTACGGGACCGCGGAGCAGAAGGAGCGCTTCCTGCGCCCGCTCGTGGCCGGCGAGACGCGCTCGTTCTTCGGCATGACGGAGCCCGAGGTGGCGGGCTCGGACCCGACGCTGCTACGCGGCCGTGCCGTGCGCGACGGTGACGAGTGGGTGATCGACGCGCACAAGTGGTTCTCCTCCGGCGCCGACGGAGCCGGCTTCGGCGTCGTCATGGTGGTCACCGATCCCGACGCGGTGCCGCACGAGCGGGCGTCGATGATCCTCGTCCCGACCGACACTCCCGGCTACGAGGTCGTGCGCAATGTGCCCGTGATGGGACACGAAGGTCGCGGGTGGGGAACGCACTGCGAGACGCGTTTCACCGGCGTGCGCGTGCCGGTCGAGAACACGCTGGGAGCGCCGGGCGAAGGATTCCGCATCGCGCAGAAGCGGCTCGGGCCGGGACGCATCCACCACGTGATGCGCTGGCTCGGACAGATGCAGCGGGCGTTCGAGCTCATGTGCTCATACTCGCTCGAGCGCAAGGCGTTCGGCGGCGCGCTCGCGGAGAAGCAGACGATCCAGAACTGGATCGCGGAGTCAGCGGCCGAGATCCAGGCCTGCCGCTTGATGACGCTGCAGGCAGCACATCGGCTCGACGAGGGGGACGAGGCGCGCGTCGAGGTGTCGCTGATCAAGTTCTACGCGGCGGGGGTCCTCCACGACGTGATCGACCGCGCGCTGCAGGTGCACGGTGGCCTCGGCATGACCGAGGATGCGCCGCTCGCGATGATGTACCGCATGGCGCGCGGCGCGCGCATCTACGACGGCGCCGACGAGGTGCACAAAATGGTCGTTGCGCGGCGGATACTCAGGGCGTTCGAGAACGGGGGAACCTGGCGCTTCACGTGACGCTCGAGGGGGCGCGCGTGCGGTTGGAGCCGCTCGAGCCGCGGCACGAAGAGGCGCTGTGGGGGATTGCGCAGGATCCGCGCGTCTGGACGCTGATGAAGGTGCGCGGCAACGAGAGCCGCGAGCTCTTCCGGCAATGGTTCGAGTCGATCGAGCTCGGGTTCGCGCATTTCTTCGACGGGGAGCTTGTCGGGCACACGAGCTATCTGAACGTGAACGAGAGCGACCGCGTGGTGGAGATCGGGAACACCTGGCTGGTGCCTGCGGCGTGGGGGACGGGAGCGAACACGGAAGCGAAGTACCTGCTGATGCGGCACGCGTTCGAGGACGAGGGCTTCCTGCGCGTCGAGTTCAAGACCGATGCGACGAATGCGCGTGCGCGTGCGGCGCTGGCCGCGCTGCCGTCGACGTTCGAGGGCATCTTTCGCAAGCACATGCTCGTTCGCGGCGGCGAGCGGCGCGACTCCGCCTGGTACGCGGTCATCGACGACGACTGGCCGACGGTGAAGGCGGAGCTCGAGGGCCGCCTCAGCGGATGATCTGCGTGCACCGCGACGACGCGAGAAGCTCGCCGTCTGCGTCGTAGAGCTCGGCCGCGCAGAACGCGATGCGCCGGCTCCGTTGCACGACGCGACCCTCCGCCCGCAGCACGTCGGGCCGCGCCGACCGCATGAACTCGCAGTGCAGGTCCGCCGTCAGGAAGCTCTCGTCGTCGCCGAGCACCGACCAGCACGCGCCGCCCATCGCCGTGTCGAGGAGCGTCGTCACCATCCCGCCGTGGACGATGAAGCCGCCGCTGCCGTCGTGGAAGCAGTATTCCGGTGCCGCCTCCCACTCGATCACCGACCGGCCGTCGCCCTGCTCGATACCGCGATACGCGAGCGTGCGCCAGATGTGCGGCGCGGCCGGTGCCTCGTCGCCCCAGGCGCGACGCGTTCTCGAACTCACAGGTCGCTCCGCGGCCGGTGAGCGGGGAGGGGGCTCGCCTGCGGGGGAACCGGGAGGTTCCCCCGCACAACAATCGAAGAAGGAGGCACGTGGGGGAAACATGGTTTCCCCCACGGGAGCGAGCCGCAGGCGAGCGACATCAGCGCGGTCCGGGAATCCCGGGAAAGCGAAATGGCAGTACGCGATTCGGCTGAACGATCCACGCGCGCCCGGTCTCCGCATCGTTCATCACCGTCAAGGCTGCCTCGGCGACGAACGATGGCTCCATCAGCGGCACGGGGAGGACGCCCCGGAGCTCGTCCTCGACGATCGGCGTGTCGGTGAAGCCCGGGCAGAGCGCGTTGATCCGAATGGTGTGCGTTCGTAGACCGTCGGCTGCGCCGCGCACGAACCCGACCACGGCGTGCTTCGTCGCCGTATACATCGGGTCGAACGGCATGCCGGTCAGCCCCGCAAGCGACGCGGTGCAGACGATCGAGCCGCCGTTCGGCATCAGCCGCCGCGCGCACTCGCGTGCGCCGTACACGACGCCGAGGAGGTTCGCGTCGACGATGCGCGCGATCTCGGCGTCCGGGAGCTCCGCGACGTCGGGATAGCCGATGCCGATCCCGGCGTTGAGGAACGCCGCGTCGAACGTCCCGTCGACTGCGCTCCACGCCTCGATCGACCCGACATCGAACTCCGGCAGGTCGAGCGCGACCACGTCCCATCCGTCGAGCGCCGCTGCGATCGCTCGCCCGATCCCTCCGCGCCCTCCCGTCACGAGAGCCCTCACGGGATGAGCACCACCTTGCCGACGCTGGTGCGCGATTCCACGAGCTCGTGCGCGCGGTCCACCTCGGACAGCGGGAACTCGGCTCCGACAACCGGCTTCAGCGCGCCCGTCTGCCAGAGCGCAAGCAGCTCACCGACCGCCTCGCCGACGACCTCTGGCTCATGGCGAAGCAGCCTCCCGAGATAGAAGCCCTGCACGCCGACGTTTCGCCCGACGAGCGCCGCCGGGCTGATCTCCGGCCACATCCCTCCGGCGAAGCCGATGGCGACAAGTGTGCCCAGCGGCTTCAGGAGGCCGAGCGCGCGCTCGAAGAGCTCGCCGCCGACGGGATCGAGGACGGCGTCGACGCGGAGGTCGTCCGGCAGCTCGTCGTACACGTACGCCTCGGCGGCGCCTAGCTCTCGGCACACGTCGAGCTTCTCGTACGAGCCGACAGCTGCGACGACGCTCGCGCCAAGTGTGCGCGCCACCTGGATGGCGGCCGTGCCGACACCGCCGGCAGCCGCCGTGACGAGCACGGTCGATCCCGGCCGCAGCCGCACCTGTCGCGTCAGCGGGATGTACGCAGTCAGGAACGTGAGCAGGAACGCCGCGCCCTCGGCGAAGCTCGCGTGGTCCGGCAGGGGGACGACCTGCGCACGGTCGACGGCGACGAGTTCGGCGTATCCGCCGCTCCCCGGCGTGATCGCCATCACGCGCGTCCCGTCCTCGAGCTCGCCCGCGATCTCGGAGCCGAGCACGACCGGGAGCTCCGGCATCTGCGGGTAGCGACCGCGCCGGATGAGCACGTCGGCGAAGTTGATCCCAGCCGCGCGCACGCGCACGACGATGCGGCCGTCCGCAGCGGGATCGGGGTGATCGGCGAGCTCGAACGGCCCGTCGACCTCGCGCAGCAGCGCTGCTCTCAACTCGTCGGCGCTGGTTCCTGCGCGAACTGCTCGCGCAGTGCGGTCTTGCGGAACTTGCCGACGCTCGTCTTCGGGATCTCCGAGATGAACTCGATCCGCTCCGGCAGCCACCACTTCGCGAACTGCGGTGCAAGAAACGCGCGCAGGTCGTCTGCGCTCGCCGATGCGCCCTCCTTCAGCACCACCGCGGCGAGTGGCCGCTCGGCCCACTTCTCGTCGGGGATGGCGATCACCGCGGCTTCCGCCACGGCGGGGTGCGCCATGATCGCGTTCTCGAGCTCGACGGACGAGATCCATTCGCCGCCCGACTTGATCACATCCTTCGAGCGATCCTTGATCTGGATGTAGCCGCGCGGATGGATGGACGCGATGTCACCGGTGCGGAACCAGCCGTCGTCCGTCCACCGGTCTGCCTGCTCGGGCGTCTCGAAGTAACCGGCCGCCACCCAGGGGCCGCGCACCTCGAGCTCCCCCATCGACTCGCCGTCCCAGGCGATCTCCTCGTCACCAACGCGCACGCGGATCTCCACGAACGGCAGCGGCATGCCGGCCCAGGACTCGATGTCAAAGCGCGTCTCCTCGTCGACGTCCGCGAGGTCGTGCGGCAGTGTCGCGGTCGACGCGACCGGCGACGTCTCCGTCATGCCCCAGCCCTGCACGATGCTGATGCCGTGCCGTTGCTGATAGGCGGCGATCATCGCGCGCGGCACCGCGGAGCCGCCGACGAGCATCGCCTTCATGGAGGAGAGATCCCAGCGCCCGGGGTTCGCGTCGAGCAGCTGGAGGATCCCCATCCAGATCGTCGGGACGCCCGCCGCCCAGGCGACCTTCTCGTCCGCCATCAGGTCGAGCAGGCTCTCGGGATCGAGATGCGGGCCCGGGTAGACGAGCTTCGAGCCCGTCATCGTCGCAACGTAGGGGTAGCCCCACGCGTTCGCGTGGAACATCGGCACGACCGGGAGGATCGCGTCGTTCACCGAGATGCCGATACCGAGCGGGCTGTTCGCCGCGACGCCGATGGAGTGGAGCACCGTCGAGCGGTGCGAGTAGCAGACGCCCTTCGGCAGACCTGTCGTGCCGCTCGTGTAACACATCGCGGCCGCCTCGTTCTCGTTCAGCTCCGGGTCGCGCCACTCGTCCGGCGATGCGGTCGCAAGGAGGTCCTCGTACGAGTCCTCGACGACGAAGACGTGCTCGATCTTTGTCCGGTCGCGGAACTGGTCGAGCAGTGGCACGAGCGAGCGGTCGACGATGACGGCACGGTCGCCGCCGTGGTCTGCGATGTACGCGAGGTCGTTCGGGTGGAGGCGCAGGTTGAGCGTGTGCAGCACGAAGCCGCCGCACGGAATGCCGAAGTACGCCTCGTGGTGCTGGTGGTGGTTCCAGCACAGCGTCGCGACGCGGTCGCCGCGCTCGAGCCCGAGCTTCTGCAGCGCGACCGCGAGCTGTCGTGCTCGCGCCATCGTCTCGCGGTAGTTCGTCCGGTGCAGGCTCTTGTCGGGGAGCCGCGTGACGATCTCGCCGTTGCCGAGCAACGTCTCGGACCGTCGCAGCAGGTGCGGCAACGTCAGCTGGAAGTCCATCATGAGGCCGTCCATCAGGCGGTCACGGCCACGCCGAGCAGCGCGTCGGCGATCTCGGCGCGGAGCTCGGCGGGACGGCGTCCGAAGCCTTCGAGCCAGAGCGCGCGCTTGTAGAAGCGGTGCAGCGGGTGCTCCCACGTGAAGCCGATCCCGCCGTGCACCTGGATTGACCGTTCGCACGCCTTGACGGCGGCCTCGGTTGCGAAGGCCTTCGCCGCCGCTGCGGCGAGCGGCGCCCGCTCGTCCTCCTCGGCGACACACCAGGCCGCCCAGTAGGCAAGCGAGCGCGCGAGCTCGACGTCCGCGTACGTGTCGGCGAGCTGGTGCGACACCGCCTGGTAGACGCCGATCTTCTTGCCGAACTGCTCGCGCGTCTTTGCGTACTCGACTCCGAGCTCGAGCGCGCGTTGCGCGACGCCGACCGCCTCGGCCGCCATCGCCGTCCGTGCGCGCGGGACGTCGCGCGCACCCGGGAGCGGTGTTCCGTTCGTCCGTTCCAGCCGGCCGAGCGGCCGAGTCGGATCCACGGTCGGCAGCTCTTCGCCGCGCGCGGGCTGCGCGTTGCCGTCGGAATCGACGACCATGTCGACCGATCCGAGCCACGGAACGAGCCCCCGGTCCTCCGCCGACCATTTCGTCGTGCCTGCCGCTGCCGCCTCGCGATCCTCGGCGCCGAGCCAGGGGAGTGCGAACGCGACGGTGACGAGGAACGGCCCGGGGTAGAGCGCATAGCCGCTCTCCTCGAAGAGGATCGCCTCCTCGACGAAGCTCAGATCGGCGCCGCCGAGCCAGCCGAGCTCGGCGAGCTCCTGCCAGCGGTCGTCCTGGTTCTCCCAATCGCGGTCGAGCGGATAGTTCGCGGCGAGAAACCCGCGTACCTCGCGCTGCAGCTGCCGCTGCTCGTCGGTGAAGGCGAAATCCATTACCTGCTCCTCGGGAGGCCGAGCACGCGCTCGGCGACGATGTTGCGCAGCACTTCGGAGCTGCCTGCCTCGATCGTGTTCCCGCGGCTGCGCAGCTGCTGGTAGTGCCACCAGCCGTCGTCGAGGATGCCCTCGGGGCCGAGCAGCTCGCGGCCGAGCTTCGTCAAGCGCTGATTCTGCTCCGACCAGCGCAGCTTGATCGCCGATCCCTCCGGCCCGGGGACGCCGGTGCGCTGGTACGCCCCGAGCGAGCGGTAGTTCGTGTAGCGCAACGCCTGCATCTCGATCCACTCGGCGGCGATCCGCTCGCGCACGCCGGCGTCGCCGTTGACGTGCTCGCGCGCGGTCTCGACCAGGCGGCCGACGCCGACGTCGAGAGCGGCAGTGAGTGCGAAGCCGAGCGTGCCGCGCTCGTGCAGCAGCGTCGTCATCGCCACCTGCCAGCCGTCACCCTCGTCGCCGAGGCGATTGGACACCGGCACCTCGACGTCGGTGAAGAAGATCTCGTTGAACTCCGCTTCGCCCGTGATCTGCCGCAGCGGGCGCACCTCGACGCCGGGCGAGTGCATGTCGACGACGAGATAGGTGAGGCCCTTGTAGCGCGGCGCGTCGGGATCGCTGAGCGTGACGAGGATGCAGAAGTCGGCGATGTGCGCGAACGACGACCACACCTTCTGGCCGTTGACGACGTACACGTCGCCGCGGCGCTCGGCGCGCGTCCGCGCGGCGGCGAGGTCGGAACCGGCGTCAGGCTCGGAGAAGCCCTGGCACCAGATCTCCTCGGCGGACAGGATCTTCGACAGGTGCGCCTGCTTCTGCTCGTCACTGCCGTGCGCCATGATCGTCGGCCCGGCCATCCCGAGACCGATCACGCCGACGTGCGCCGGAGCCTGCGCTCGCGCCATCTCCTCGTAGAAGATCGCCTGGAAGCTGTAGGGCGAACCGGCGCCGCCGTACTCCACCGGCCACGTCAGCCCGGCATAGCCGGCCTCGTACAGCTTGCGGCTCCACGCGCGGCCGAAGTCGTCGCCGAAGCGTTGCTCGCCGCCCCGCCAGCCGCGCCGCTCCTCGGGGAGGTTCGCGTCCAGCCACGCGCGCAGCTCGGCCCGGAAGGCGCCCTCCTCCACGGTGTCGCGCAAGTCCACGACGCCGAGCCTAGCTCGCCGCGGGAGCGGGCACCAAGTCAGGTGTCCGGACGATGTCGCGGCGGCGGGCCGGCAGGAGGCTGACGACGCCGACCGTAACCGCGACGCCGACCCACTGCGTCCACCGCAGCGAGCTGTTGAAGACGTACAGGCCGACAAGCGTGGCCGTCACCGGAAACGCGAGCTCGCCCAGGGCGGCGAGCAGCGCCGGCGTGCGCTGGAGCCCGTAGTAGTAGAGGCCGAGCGCGGCCAGGCCGGTCACGAGCGCGAGCACGGCGATGTAGAAGCTGTCGTGCGCGTCCGAGTACGCGGCCGCTCCGACGATCGGAAGCGCGCATGCGCTCGCGACCAGTCCGAACGCAAAGCGGACGGTGGTGACGTGCTCAAATGCGAGCTTCCGGCCGAGGTACCGGCCGAAGACGGTGCCGAGCCCCCACAGGGCGGCCGCGCCGAGCGTCTCCACGATCGGCGTCATGCCGTGCACGTGCGGTGCGAGCGGGTGCGGGAGCGCGATCAGCCAGATTCCGGCGAGAGCCGGAACGAGGAACCACGCGAACTGCGGGCGCGGCTGCTCGCCGAGCACGAGCCACGCGCCGACGACGGCGATGAGCGGCTGCGACTTCTGCAGCACGACGACAGTGATGAAGTCGCCGTGGAACAGCGCCTCCGTGAAGAGGATGGTGGCGATCGCCGACGCGCCGGCGCCGACGAGGATGCCCGCGAGGATGTAGCGAGGGCCGGCACGCCACAACGAGGCCAGCGCCGGCACGAGCAGCGTGATCGTGCAGGCGACGAGGACGACGTGCTCGCCGAAGACGATCGTCGTCGCGCTCGTCGTGTGCGCCAGCGGCTTGCGGATGAGGCCGTCGAGCCCCCACATCGTCGCGGCGATGCTCACGAGCACGATGCCCGGGACGTTGGCGAGGCGCTGCGTCATCGCTCGAAGCGTAGGAGATCGGCAACAGGCTGCCGAGCGCGCACGAGCCGTGCGACACCGCCGGCGACGAGCACAGCGGCCGGATTCGGGACGCCGTTGTACGTCGACGCCATCGCGAGCGTGTACGCACCGGTCGCCGGCACCGCGAGCAGATCCCCACGCCGTGGGTGCGGGAGGGCGATCGCATCGATAAGGACGTCGCCCGACTCGCAGTGCTTGCCGGCAATTCGGAAGACACCGTCCGGGAGCTCGTCGGCGCGGTTGGCGAGCAGCGCTTCGTAGCGTGCGCCGTACAGCTGCGGCCGCGGGTTGTCCGACATCCCCCCGTCGACCGCGACATACGACACGCCGCCGGAATCCTTGACGACGCCGACGCGGTAGAGCGTCACCCCTGCGCGGCCGACGAGCGAGCGCCCCGGCTCGAGCACGACCTGGACGCCGGCGGGAAGCCGCGCCACGAGCGGCGGCACGAAGTCAGCGATCTCCGGGACGTGCTCGTCACGCGTGTACTTGATCCCGAGGCCTCCCCCGATGTCGAGCACCTGCGGCGTCCATCCGAGCTCGACACCGGCGCGCGCGCAGAACGCAACCAGCCGGTCGACCGCGACGAGGCTCTCCTCGACGCGCGCGAGCTGGGAGCCGACGTGAAAGTGGATGCCGGCCACGTCCATGCCAAGCGCACGGGCCTCGGCGATCGCGGCGAGGGCCGCGTCCGGGGCGAGGCCGAACTTCGACTCGTCGTGCGCGGTCTGGATCGACTGGTGCGTGACGGCCTCCACACCCGGCGTCAGGCGCACGAGCACGCGGCCGACGCCGGCGGCCGCCGCGCGCGCCGGCTCGTCGGGCGCGTCGAGGACGACTGTCGCTCCGGCTTCGGCCGCTGCGCGGAGCTCGTCGTCCGACTTGTTGTTGCCGTGGAAGAGGATGCGGCCGCCGTCGAGCCCGGCTTCGCGGGCGAACGCGAGCTCTCCGAGGGTGGAGACGTCAGCCCCCACTCCCTCCTCCGCCAGGACGCGCAACAGTGCGACGTTGGCGAACGCCTTCGTCCCGTAGACGATTGAGGCGCCAGGGGCTGCCGCTCGGTACGCACGCGCCTGCGCTCGGATCGTCTCCTCGCAATAGACGACGAGCGGCGTCCCGTGCTCCTCCGCGAGTCGCGACGCGGCCATGCCGCCGATCGAGAGCTGCCCGTCGGCGATCTCGGCGGTGAGTGGGAGTAGGTCGAGCACGGAGGCAGTCTGCCCTGTGGAAGAACCGGCGCGAAAGCTGGACGCTCTCGTCACCATCGCGGCGTGCCGCGGAAATAGGATCGCGCTCAGGTCGGTGGGGGGAGGGAGTCGGGACCCGGATTACACGCGCGTGTACCCCGAGAGTGCGCGAATCCGGCTTGATTGCTAGGATCGGCGCGGTGAAGAGGCAGCTCCTTCGCTAGCGCAGGAACGGACCGCGGCGACGCCGCGCCGAGTTCCCCGGCCTCTCTCCGCGAGAGGCTTTTTCGTTTTCAGAGGACAGATGGACAGATACGAACCCGAGCAGATCGAGCCGAAGTGGCAGCGCGTCTGGGCCGACGCGCGGGCGTTCAACGTTCCCAACCCCGAGCCGGGCGCGGAGGACGAGAAGCGCTGGTACCAGCTCGAGATGTTGCCGTACCCGTCTGCGAAGAGCCTGCACATGGGGCACGTCTTCAACTACACGATGGGCGACGTCGTCACGCACTACCACCGGCGCAACGGCGCTCGGGTCTTAAGGCCGATGGGCTGGGACGCCTTCGGCCTGCCGGCGGAGAACGCGGCGATCCGCGAGGGCGGCCACCCGCGCGACATCACCGAAGCCAGCATCGTCCTGATCCGCGAGCAGATGCAACGCCTCGGCTGGGCGATCGACTGGGATCGCGAGGTCTCATCGCACGATCCCCGTTTCTACAAGTGGACGCAGTGGCTGTTCCTGCGCTTCTTCGAGCGCGACCTCGCGTACCGCCGTGCGGCGCCTGTCAACTGGTGCCCGAACGACCAGACGGTGGTCGCGAACGAGTACGTCGTCGACGGGCATTGCGAGCGCTGCGGTGCGCTCATCGAGCTTCGCAACATGACGCAGTGGTTCTTCAAGACCACCGCGTATGCGGACGAGCTGCGCGAGTACGAGCTGCCGCCGGGGGGCGAGTGGCCCGAGCGCACGAAGACGATCCAGCGCAACTGGATCGGCCGCAGCGAGGGGGCCGAGATCCTCTTCCGCGTCGACGAGCTCGACCGCGACATCCCGGTGTTCACCACGCGGCCGGACACGCTGTTCGGGGCGACGTTCTTCGTGATGGCGCCCGAGCACCCGTTCGTCGATGAGTACGCGAGCGAGGCGGCCAAGGAGTACGCGAAGCACGCGGGAGCGCGGCGGGCCGAAGACCGCGCGGCCGAAGAGGAGAAGACCGGCGTCTTCACCGGGCACTACGCGACGAACCCTGTGAACGGCGAGAAGCTTCCGATCTGGGTCGCCGACTACGTCTTGATGGACTACGGCACGGGCGCGATCATGGCCGTGCCGGCGCACGACGAGCGCGACGGCGAGTTCGCGCGGACCTTCGACCTGCCGGTCCGCACCGTCATCAACGAGGACGGCGTGCTCGTCGACTCGGGCGAGTTCACCGGCACGCTGGCGAACGAGGCGAAGACCGCGATTGTCGATTGGCTGCACAAGCAGGGCCGCGGTGCGCCGGCGGTCTCGTTCCGGTTGCGCGACTGGAGTTTCTCGCGGCAGCGCTACTGGGGCGCTCCAATCCCGATCATCTATTGCGACGCGTGCGGTGTCGTGCCCGTCCCCGACGAGGATCTGCCCGTGCTGCTCCCCGACGTGGACGACTACCTGCCCAAGGGCAAGGCGCCGCTCGCTTCGAACGAGGAGTGGCTGCACGTCGACTGCCCGAAGTGCGGCGGGCCGGCGACGCGCGAGGCCGACACGATGGACACCTTCGTCGACTCGTCGTGGTACTTCATCCGCTACGTCGACCCGACGAACGACGAGGCACCGTTCGGCCGCGACGTTGTCGATTACTGGATGCCGGTGTCGCAGTACATCGGCGGCATCGACCACGCGACCGGCCACCTCCTGTACTCGCGCTTCTTCGTGAAAGCGCTGAACGACATGGGGATGCTCGGCTTCCGCGAGCCGTTCGCGCGCCTCTACCACCAGGGCTGGATCACGATGGGCGGGACGAAGATGTCGAAGACGAAGGGCAATCTCGTCGGCCCGGACGAGCTCGTCGAGGAGTACGGCGCGGACGCCGTCCGCCTCTACATCATGTTCATGGGGCCCGGCGACCAGGACAAGGAGTGGTCCGATTCCGGCATCGAGGGCACGGTGCGCTTCCTGCGCCGGCTGTGGCGCCTCGTGCACGAGGTCGCCGAGCAGGCGCCGACCGACGGTGAGCCCGGGCCGCTCACGCGCAAGACCCACCAGACGATCGCGCGCGTCAGCGACGACATCGCGCGCCGGTTCCAGTTCCACACGCCGATCTCCGCGTTGATGGAGCTCGTGCACGCGCTCGCCGAGGATCCCGCGGCTCCTGATGCGCGCTTCGCCGCCGAGACGGCCGTGTCGCTCATCCAGCCGTACGCGCCGCACATCGCGGAGGAGCTGTGGCAGGCGTTGGGGCACGAGCGGCTGTGGGAGCAGCCGTGGCCGGTCGCCGACGCCACGGCGCTCGAGGAGGAGACGTTCGAGCTCGTCGTGCAGGTGAACGGCAAGGTGCGCGACCGGTTCGAGGTCGGCGTCGATCTGTCCGAGGACGAGCTCGTCGCGCTCGCGCTCGCGTCGGAACGCGTGCAGGCGCACCTCAACGGCGCGCAGGTGCGGAAGACGATCGTCGTGCCGCGCAAGCTCGTGAACATCGTCGTCGGCTGACCATGTTCACGGCCGAGGATCGCCGGCATGCGCATGAGCGCATGCTCGCGCTCGCCGAGGATGATTCGCGCGTCGTCGCAGGCGCGGTTGTCGGCTCGCTCGCGCTCGCGGACGGCGACCCGTGGTCGGACCTCGACCTCACGTTCGCGGTCGCCGACGATGTGGCCGTCGGCGACGTGCTCGCGGACTGGACGCGCGCAATCGAGACCGAGCTCGGCGGCGTCCGGCTCTTCGACCTGCCGGCCGGCCCGAGCATCTATCGCGTGTTCCTTCTGCCGGGGTGCCTCCAGTTCGACCTGTCGTTCACGCCCGCATCCGAGTTCGGCGCGACGAGCCCGAAGTTTCGGCTCCTCTTCGGATCCGCCGTCGAGCGGCAGCCGCTGCCGCAGCCCGATCCCGACGAGCTCTTCGGGTACGCCGTCCACCACGCGCTGCGGGCGCGCTTCTCGATCGAGCGCGGACGCTTGTGGCTCGCGGAGTACTGGATCACCAGCGTTCGCAACTACGCGCTCAGTCTCGCGTGCGTCGAGCAGGGGCTTCCGGCGCTCTACGGCCGCGGCTTCGACGAGCTGCCTGCCGGCGTGCTCGCCCGTTTCGACGGTGCCCTCGTGCGCTCGTTCGATCGTGCGGAGCTGCTGCGCGCGTTGCGTGTCGCGATCG
Organism: Actinomycetota bacterium; assembly: GCA_003139545.1. Classification (GTDB taxonomy): domain Bacteria; phylum Actinomycetota; class Thermoleophilia; order Gaiellales; family Gaiellaceae; genus Palsa-739. The sequence continues at coordinate 121,724 of PLJC01000016.1, read as the reverse complement.
ACGGGTTGCTCCACGTCGCCGGCGGGCGCGGGGACGCGGTCGCCCCGCAGCTGCACGAGCTCGTGGAAGACGACACGCTGTCGTAACGGTTCTGCCGCGACGATCGCGGCATGCAGCATCGACATTTCCTCTTGGCGGGACTGGCGGTCGCCGTCGCAGCCGTGCTGGGCGTGAACGTGTTGCACCGTGGGCACGCGCACGCGGTGGTGCCCGTGCTGCGAACCGCGACGCACGCACGTGCGCCGGCAGCCGCGCAGCTCGTCGTCGTCGACGTCGCCGGCGCCGTCCGGCGGCCGGGCCTCTACCACCTCGCCGCCGGAACGAGGATCGCGGACGCGGTCGCGGCCGCCGGCGGCGCAACCGGGAAGGCCGACGTCACGCTCGTGAACCTCGCGGCGCCGCTCGCGGACGGCGAGCAGGTGCTCGTCCCCGCGCGCGGGGTCGCAGGGGGCGCAACCGGCGGCGCGCCCTCGCCGACCGCGCCGCTCGATCTGAACACCGCGAGCGCGGACCAGCTCGACGCGCTCCCCGGCGTCGGGCCGGCCACGGCGCAGAAGATCATCGACTACCGGCAGGCGCACGGGCCGTTCCGGAGCATCGACGAGCTCGAGGGAGTCCCGGGGATCGGGCCGTCCAAGCTCGCGCAGCTCAAGGGCCTCGTGATCCCCTGATCCGGCCGACGGCCCACGTGGCCGCTGTCTGCGCCGGTCTCGCCGCGGCGAACGTCGCGCGCTTCTCGCCGGTGCCGGCGGTGGCCGCGCTCGCATGCGCCCGCGCGCCGTGCGCGCTCGCCGCCGCCGGCTGGTGGTGGGGAAGCAGGCGCCTGCATGCGCTCGATCGCAGCGTTCTCCTCCCGCGCGTCGGAACGGCGGAACGCGCGCTCGTCGAGACCGAGGAGCCGCCGCGCGTCGGACGCTTCAGCGTGCGTGTCCGCGTGCTCGTGCTGCGGTGGGGCGTTGTGCGTCCGCACGAGCCGGTGCTGCTCGAGCTCCCCGCCGGGCGCGCGCCGCCGCAGGGCGCGTTGCTGTCGGTGGTTGGGATCCTGAAGCTGCCGCGCGGACCATCGCACGGCTTCGATGAGGCAACGTGGTTGCGCCGGCAGGGCGTGCACGTCGTTCTGCGCGTGAAGGAGTGGCGTGTCGTCGGCCGCCGCGGGGGGATCGGCGGTGTCGGGGACCGGTTGCAGCGCTGGCTTGCAGCCGACTCCGCCTTCGGCCTGCAGGGGGAGCGCCGCGCGGTCATCGAGGCGGTCGTGCTCGGGCGGGCGCAGGGTCTCGGCGACACGCTGCTCGCACGTTTCCGCGCCTCCGGGCTCTACCACTGCCTCGCAGTCGACGGCCTCAAGGTCGCCACCGTCGCCGGCGGCGCGCTCGCCCTTGTCCGGCTGTTCGGCATCGGCCGCATCGCCGCCGAGCTTGCGGCCCTCGCCGCCGTCGGCGCGTACACCCTCGCGGTCGGACTCCATCCCGCCGTGGTGCGTGCGGCCGTCGCGGCGGCGCTCGGCTCGCTGGCGTGGCTCTCCGCCCGCGAGCGCGATCGCTGGCATGCGCTGCTCGTCGGCGCACTGGTCTTGCTCGCGTGGAACCCGATGTTCGTCCTCGACGCCGGGTTCCAGCTCTCGTTCGCCGCCGTCGCCGCGATCTTCGTCGTCACGCCGCGCGTCGTGCACTGGCTCGAGGGCTATCCCGTTCCGCGGTGGCTCGCGCAGCTGATCGGCGTGTCGACGGCCTGCGGCCTCGCCACCGCGCCGGTGACGTGGTTGCAGTTCCACCAAGTGTCGGTCGTAACCGTGCCGGCGAACGTCGTCGCTGTTCCGGTGGTGGCGGAGATGCTCGTCGTCGCACTCGCGACCGCGGTGATCGCGCCCGTCGCGCCGCCGGTCGCGGCCGCGCTCGCGCAGGTGAACGGCTGGGGCGCGTGGTTCGTCGCCGGGTGCGCGCGTGGATTCGGCGGCCTGCCGGGCGCGCAGGCGACGTCTCCCGCCGCGGTCGCCGTGCTCGCCGCGGGGCTGCTCCTGGTTGGCGCGTATTGTTGGCACCGTGGCCACGACGGAGCTGAAACCGGTCTATCTCCTCTCCGGAAGCGACCGGCCGAAGATCGCGCGCGCGCTGCGCCGCCTGCGTGACCGCGTCGGCGACGACGCCACCGAGCAGCTGAGCGCACGCGAGTCGAGCGGCGTCGACGCCGCGGCGACGTGCAACGCGATGGGGCTCTTCGTCGGCAACGGCCGGCTCGTGATCGTCGACGAAGTCGAGCGCTGGAAGGCGGACGACGTCAAGGCGGTCGCCGAATACCTTTCTTCGCCCGCTCCGGCGACGGTGCTCGCGCTCGTCGCCGGCGAGCTGAAAGCAGACTCGGCGCTCGCGAAGGCCGTGAAGAAGGCAGGGGAGCTGCTCACCTACGAGGTGCAGAAGCGGCGCGTGCCCGAGTGGGTGGGCGAGCAGTTCGCGCGGCTCGGCGCGAAGGCCGACCGCGACGCCTGCCGCGCTCTCGTCGAAGTCGTCGGCGACGACCTGGACGATCTGTCGAGCGAGATCGACAAGCTCGTCATCTGGGCGGGGGGCGACACGATCACCATCGCCGCCGTCGAGCAGCTCGCCGTCGGACGCGCGGAGACGCCGATCTTCTCTGTCACGGACGCGTGGGGGAGACGCGACGTCGGCGGCGTGCTCGCGACCACCGAGTCGTTGCTCGAGCGCACGCACCGCACACGTTCGGGTGAGCTCCTGCGCATCGTCGCGTCACTCGTCGGCCACGTCGGACGCGTGCGCAAGATCCAGCGACTCGCCGACCAGGGCGTCCGCGCACGCGACGCAGCGGGAACGCTGAAGATGCACCCCTTCGTCGCCGAGAAGGCGTTCGCCCAGGCGGCGAACTTCTCCGCCGAAGAGCTTTCGGCCGCCGTGGTCAGGCTCGCGGAGGTGGACGCGGCGGTGAAGGGTGGCTCCAGGATGCCGGCCGAGCTGGAGCTCGACCGCGCGCTCGTCGACGTGACGCGGCGCGCGAGCTAGGACTTCTTGCCGGCGAGGAGCCGGGCGGCCTGCGCCTTACGGCGGGACGCGGTGTTGCGGTGCAGCCCGCCGTGCGCGGCAGCCTTGTCCAGCCAGCTGACGAGCTCGCGGTGACGCTCGCCGACGGCGGTCGCATCGCCGCCGTCCGCGGCCTCCTTCAGACGCCGCATGAGCGTCTTCGCCGTCGACTTCCAGCGCAGGTTCTCCAAGCGCTGGCGTGACGCCTGGCCGACCCGCTTTTTCTGTTGCTTGATGTTGGGCATTGGCGTGAAAAGGCCCGCAATCGCGGGCCGCAGGATGGTAGCAAGAGGCCGGAACGACTGGGGCGCTCCCTATGCTCATGCCGTGAGCGACGCCGACCGCGAGCGCGATCTCCGCCGGCTGGATCGCGACCGCCGCCGACGCGAGGAGGGCCGGGCCGCGTATTTCGACCGTTCCGAGTCGCTCGACCGCTGGCCGCTGCTCGCGGACGTGTCGGAGCAGCCGACCATTGTGGTGCGCGTGCCGCCGCCGCGGCGGGAGGGCGAGGAGCCGCGCCGGCTCGCGGTCTCCGGCGCCATCTTCGCGATCGCAACCGGGCTTTCGCGCGTCTTTGGCCTCGTCCGAGAGGTGATCGCCGCGTACTACTTTGGCGCCGCGGGGAAGATCAACGCCTTCACGGTCGCCTTCCAGGTGCCGAACCTCGTTCGCGCGCTCGTTGCGGACGCGGCGCTCTCGTCCGCGTTCGTCCCCGTCTTCAGCGAGCTGCTCGAGAAGGGCGAGCGCAAGCGCGCATGGCGCGTCGCGTCGACGCTCTTCTGGCTCATGCTGCTCGGGCTCACCGCCCTCACGGCGATCTTCGTGCTCGTCGCGCCGTGGATCATCGGCATCTTCGGCAACCCCGGTCACGATCGCGCGCTCGCGATCGGCCTCTCGCGTGTGCTCTTCCCGATCGTCGCGCTACTCGGCGTCTCCGGGATCGTCGTCGGGATCCTCAACAGCTATGACCACTTCACCGTGCCGGCCATCTCGCCGGTCTTCTGGAACCTCGCGATCATCGCGGGCCTCGCCATCGGCGTGCCGCAGGCGCACTCGACCAATACGAAGCTCTACATCTACGCGGTCTCGATTCTTGTCGCGACGGTGATCCAGGTGTTTCTGCCGATGCCGTGGCTGCGCGGCCGAGACGGCCATCTGCAGCTCGTGCTCGACTGGCGTGATCCCGCGGTCAAGCGCGTCTTCGTGCTCATGGTGCCCGTGACACTCGGCCTCGGTCTCATCAACGTGAACGCCGTCATCGACACGTTCTTTGCCTCGCGTTTCCTCAACCCCAATCTCGCACCGAACGCGATCCAGAAGGCGTTCCTCATCTACATGCTCCCGCAGGGGATGTTCTCCGTCGCGATCGCGACGGTCCTGTTCCCGACGCTGTCGCGCTTCGCGACGCGCGGCGACATGGACGGGTTTCGCAAGACGGTGAGCACCGGCTTGCGCCAGATCGCGTTCCTTCTCATTCCCGCTGCCGCCGTGAGCGCCGTGCTCGCCGAGCCGATCGTCCGGATCCTCTTCCAGCGCGGCCACTTTTACGCGGCGCAGACGCCGGTCGTCGCCGGCGCGCTCGCCGCATTCAGCGCGGGCCTCGTCTTCAACGGCGCGATGCTCATGCTCAATCGCGCGTTCTTCAGTCTCCAGTCCAACTGGGTGCCGACGGTGATCGCGCTCGGCAACCTGTTCCTCAATGCGGTCCTCGACTTCGCGTTCTACCGCCTCGGCGTGTGGGGTATCCCGCTCGGCACGGCCGTGTGCAACATCGCCGGCACGTGGGCGCTGCTCGTCCTGCTGCGGCGGCGGCTCGGGCCGGTCGGGGGCGAGATGGGGAGGACCGTCACCCGTGTCGTCGCCGTGTCCGCCGTCGTCGCCGGTGTCTCGTACGCGATCTGGAAGCCGCTCGACTCGGCGCTCGGTCACTCCTTCGGCGCGCAGGTGGTGTCGCTCGGGCTCGCGCTGGCAGCCGCCGGCATCACCTTCTTCGTCGGCTGCCGGACGCTGCGCGTGCGCGAGCTGGACACGCTGCTCTCGCTTCGGTCGCGTTTGCGGCGCGCGTGATCGAGTGGCACGAGCCGATCGAATACGAGCCGCAGTTAGCCTGTCGGCATGGAAGTCTTCAATCTGTTCTCCGGGGCGCATGACGACCACTCGACGGAGGAGACGCCGGACGGCTACCGGTGCAACGCCGTCCGCATCGGCCCGAAGATCGGCGCGAGCCGGCTCGGAATGAGCGTCTACGAGCTGCCGGCTGGACAGGCGGTCTGCCCGTACCACTTTGAATGGACTGATGAGGAGTGGCTGATCGTGCTCGACGGCATGGCGACCCTCCGCTCTCCGGAGGGCGAGCGGAGGCTGGAGCCCGGCGACACCGTGTGCTTTCCTGCCGGCCCCGACGGCGCGCATCTCGTTCGGAACGCCGGCGAAGGTGTCGTCCGCGTCGCCATCATCTCCACGAAGAATGAGTTCGGCATCGCCGAGTACCCGGACAGCGACAAGGTCGGCGTCTGGGCGGGCGACAAGCACTACATGCTGCGGCGCTCCGACCACCTCGACTATTGGGACGGCGAGAAGTAGCGGTGGAGCAGGGCAAGATCCGCAACTTCTCGATCATCGCGCACATCGACCACGGCAAGTCGACNNCGATGGACCTCGAGCGCGAGCGCGGGATCACGATCAAGGCGCAGGCGGTGCGAGTGACGTGGAAGGGGCACGAGCTCAACCTCATCGACACGCCCGGTCACGTCGACTTCACGTACGAGGTGTCTCGATCACTGCAGGCGTGCGAGGGCGCGATCCTCGTCGTCGACGCAGCGCAGGGGATCGAGGCGCAGACGCTGGCGAACGCGTACCTCGCGATCGAGAACGGCCTCGAGATCGTCCCGGTCGTGAACAAGATCGACCTGCCGCAGGCCGACCCCGACGGCACCGCAGTCGAGGTGGCGGAGCTGCTCGGCGACGACCCGGCGCACGTCGTGCGCATCTCGGCGAAGACGGGGATGAACGTCGGCGACGTCCTCGACGCCATCATCGAGCGCGTTCCCGCGCCGGTGGGCGAGCCGGACGCACCGCCGCGTGCGCTCGTGTTCGACTCCTCGTACGACCAGTACCGCGGCGTCGTCGCCTTCGTGCGCGTCGTGGACGGCGCCTTCTCCGAGCGCGAGGCATTACAGACCATGGCCACGGGCACGCGCTTCGACGCGGAGGAGCTCGGCTTCTTCTCGCCGACGATGACACCGGTCCCATCCCTCTCCGCCGGTGAGGTGGGCTACGTCATCACGGGTCTGAAGGACGTCTCGCGCCTACGCGTGGGGGACACGCTCACGTCGGTCGCGCGCCGCGCGAAGGAAGCGCTGCCGGGCTACAAGGACGTGAAGCCGATGGTGTTCGCCGGTCTCTTCCCGACCGACTCGGACGCCTACCCGGAGCTTCGCGACGCGCTCGAGCGGCTGAAGCTCAACGACGCCGCGCTCTTCTACGAGCCCGAGACCTCGCAGGCGCTCGGCTTCGGCTTCCGCTGCGGATTCCTCGGACTGCTGCACATGGAGATCGTGCGCGAGCGGCTCGAGCGCGAGTTCGACCTCGACCTGCTCGTCACCGCGCCGAACGTCGCCTATCGCGTCAAGGAGACGAACACCGCCGAATGGCTCGAGGTGCACAACCCGGCCGAGTTTCCACGCGAGGTCGAGGACGTCGAGGAGCCCTACGTGAAGGCGTCGATCATCGTCCCGAAGGAATACGTCGGCACGGTGATGGAGCTGAACAACGATCGCCGTGGAACGTTCGGCCAACTCGAGTATCTCTCGCCCGAGCGCGTGCACCTGACGTACGAGCTGCCGCTCGGCGAGATTGTGCTCGACTACTACGACCAGCTGAAGTCCCGCACGCGCGGCTACGCGTCGTTCGACTACGACCTCATCGGCTTCAAGCCGGGCGAGCTCGTACGCGTGGACGTCCTCGTCGGCGGCGAGCCGGTCGATGCGCTCTCGCTCATCATCCATCGCGACTTCGCGTACGACCGCGGCCGGCTGCTCGTCGACAAGCTGCGCGAGGAGATCCCGCGGCAGATGTTCGACGTACCCATCCAGGCGGCGATCGGCGCACGCGTGATCGCGCGCGAGACGGTCAAGGCGCGCCGCAAGGACGTGCTGGCGAAGTGCTACGGCGGCGACATCTCGCGCAAGCGCAAGCTGCTCGAGAAACAGAAGGCGGGCAAGAAGCGGATGAAGCAGGTCGGCGCCGTCGAGGTGCCGCAGGAGGCGTTCCTCGCCGTGCTCAGCATCGGCCAGGGGAGCAAGCAGTCGTGAGCCTCGAGATGCGCGAGAGCTGCGAGCGCTGCGGCGCGGGACTTGCGCCGGACGGCGAGGCCGTCATCTGCTCGCACGAGTGCACGTTCTGCGCCGCCTGCGGCGCCGAGATGAACCACGTGTGCCCGAACTGCGGCGGCGAGCTCGTGGCAAGGCCGAAGCGAGCCCAGGCGTGACGGGTGTCAGGCACCTGTACGTACACCTGCCGTTCTGCGCGCACCGGTGCGGCTACTGCGACTTCGTCACGGCGGTCGGCCGTCGCGACCAGCACGGCGCGTACGTCGACGCCCTCCTGCGAGAGCTCGCGCAGGAGCGCCACGTCCTGGCCGAGGAGGTCGAGACCGTCTTCCTCGGCGGCGGCACGCCGACCTTCACGGCACTTCCGGAGCTCGTGCGCCTGCTCGAAGCGCTGCCCGCAGCCGCGGAGGTCACGGTCGAAGCGAACCCGGAGACGGTGACGCCGGACCTCGCCGCAGCGCTGCACGCCGCGGGCGTGACGCGCGTCTCGCTCGGCGCCCAGTCCTTCCAGCCGCAGCTACTGAAGGTGCTCGAGCGCGGCGCGCAACCCGACGACGTCCGCGGCGCGTTCGCGCACCTGCGCGCCGCCGGCTTCGACAACCTCTCGCTCGACCTCATCTACGGCATTCCCGGCCAGACCGTCGCCGACCTCGAGGCCGACCTCGCCGGCGCGCTGGCGCTCGAGCCCGAGCACCTCTCCTGCTACGAGCTGGAGGCAAAGCCGGGCACGAGGTTCACGCACGCGTGGGGTGACGAGCTCGCGCGGCAGGCCGAGGCGATGGAGGACTACTTCGAGCGCGTCGTCGCGACGCTCACCGGTGCGGGCTACCGCTGGTACGAGACTGCGAACTTCTGTCGCGGCGACCGGCGTGCGCTGCACAACCTCGGCTACTGGCTCGGGCGCGACTATCTCGGTATCGGCATGGGTGCGGTCTCGACGATCGCCGGCGAGCGCCGCCGCAACACGCCGAAGCTCGCGCGCTATCTCGCGGGCGACTACGAGCGCGAGCTCGAGACGATCGACGACGACGTGCGCGCCCGTGAGCGGCTGATGCTCGGCCTGCGCCTCGACGACCCGCTCTCGCTCACCGGCCTCGAGCACGCACTCGACCCCGCCGGGCTCGCCCGCGTCGAGCAGCTCGGCCTCGCCGAGCGCGGCGACGGCACGCTCACGCTCACGAAGCGCGGGCGCTTTCTTGGTGGCGGGGTCACCACCGAGTTGCTCGCCAGCTAAAATTCCTGCAAATGCAGCTAACTGAACGGCAAAAAGAAATCCTTCGACGCGTCGTCGAGGAGTACGTCGCGACGAGCGAGCCCGTGGGCTCGAAGACGCTCGTCGACCGCGCCGGGCTTCCCATCGCGCCGTCGACGGCGCGCGCCGAGCTTGCTGAGCTCGAGTCGCTCGGGCTGCTCACGCATCCGCACACCTCCGCCGGCCGCGTGCCGACCGAGGCCGGCTATCGCTATTACGCCGACGAGGTGCTCGGCCGGATGGCGCCGCAGCCGGCGGAGTTCCCGCTCGACCTGCACACGACCCGGACCGAGGTGGAGTCTGCGCTGCAGGCCACGACGGAGATGCTCTCGCAGGTGACGCGGCTCCTCGCACTCGTGTCCGCGCCGCCGCTCGAGGCGACGACGATCGTCCGCGTCGAGGTCCTGCTGCTGCAGCCGGAGCTCGTGATGGTGGTCGTCATCACGTCCGCCGGCGGAGTCACGAAGCGGCTCTTCCACTTCGACGAGGCGGTCGATCCCGGGCTCGCGCAGTGGGGGAACGAGTACCTGAACGAGACGGTCTCGGGCCTCCAGCTCGGGACGACGTTGCTGCGCCGCCGCTTCGACGATCCCGGGCTGAGTGTCCGCGAGCGCGCATTCCTCACCGCATTACGGCCGGCGTTCACCGAGCTCGTGTCGGCCGCGCAACGGCTCTACGTCGGCGGCGCAGCCGACCTGCTCGGCGACGTGCGCAGCGACGAGCTGGAGGCATACCGCAGCCTCTTCGAGCTCGTGGAGAAACGCGCTGCGCTCCTCGACGTGCTCGGCGACGCGAGCCTCGACGCACGCGGGCCTTTCGTCCGCGTCGGCCGCGAGCTCGCGCACCCGGGCCTGCAGGAGATCGCGCTCGTCGGCGCCGCCTACGGCGTCATGCATCGCGTCCTCGGCGCGGTCAGCCTGATCGGCCCCGTGCGCATGGACTACGAGAAGGCAGTCGGGGCCGTCCGCTCCGCCGCCACCGAGCTCTCCCGCTTCGCCGAGTCGGTCTACACCGACCGCTAACCTCGTCTGATGGCCACGACGGAGCGCGACTACTACGAGCTCCTCGGCATCTCGCGCGGCGCGGACGAGGGGGACATCAAGAAAGCGTTTCGCCGGCTCGCTCGCGAGCTGCACCCCGACGTCTCCGCCGCGCCCGACGCGGAGGAGCGCTTCCGCGAGGTCGTCGAGGCCTACGAGGTGCTCTCGAAGACGGAGACGCGCGAGCTGTACGACCGGTACGGCCACGCCGGCCTGCGCAGCGGCGGCTTTCAGCCCGGCCACTTCGACTTCGGCAGCCTCTCCGACCTCTTCGCCGCGTTCTTCGGCGACGACCTCGTCGGAGCGCGCGCGCGGTCGCGCGGTCCCGACCTCGCAGCCGAGGTCGAGATCGAGCTCGTCGAAGCCGCGCGCGGCACGACACGCAAGGTGCCCTTCCGCGTCGCCGTGACGTGCACGCACTGTGGCGGCGACGGCGCCGAGCCGGGAAGCGAGATCACGACGTGCCCGGCCTGCGGCGGCGCGGGACGCCTGCAGCAGATCTCGCGCAGCGTCTTCGGCGAGTTTGTGCGCACGCAGGCCTGCCCGACGTGCGGCGGCTCCGGCCGGAAGATCGAGACGCCGTGCACCGTGTGCGAAGGAGCCGGCCGCGTCGTCGAGGAACGGCGGCTCGACGTCGACATCCCGCCGGGCATCCACGACGGCCAGCAGATCCGGCTCGGCGGCGAAGGCCACGCCGGCACGCTCGGCGCACAGGCCGGCGACGCCTACGTGCGCGTCCGCGTGCGCCCCGACCAGCGCTTCGTGCGCGAGGGCAACGACATCTTCTCCACCGTCGACCTGACGATGACGCAAGCTGCGCTCGGCGCGACGGTCGCTGTTCCGACACTCGAGGGCGGCGAAGAGATCGAGTTCGAGGCCGGGACGCAGCCCGGCACCATCCGTGTGCTGCGCGGGAAGGGGATGCCCGTGCTGCAGGGCTTCGGCCGCGGGGACCAGCGCGTCTTCGTGAACGTCGTCGTACCGCGGCATCTGAGTGACGAGCAGCGGCTGCTGCTCCACGACTTCGACGCGCATGCCGACGAGCGGACGTACAAGCCTGACGAGGGCTTCTTCGACAAGCTCAAGAGCGCCTTCCGCTGAAGCGCTACGTGATCGTCGGCGGCGAGGCGGAGCTCGCACTGCTGCTGCATTTGTTTCCCGAAGGCGTCGAGGAGCTCGACGGCGCGTTCGCCGTCTACGCGGAGGAGCCGCCCATCGGCTTCGACATGATCGAGGCCGAGGACGTGCGCGAGGGGTGGGAGGACGCGTGGAAGGACTTCCACCACGGAGTCGCCATCGGGCGCCTCTGGGTTGGGCCGCCCTGGGAGCCGCCACCTGCGGGACTGGTGCCGGTCGTGATCGATCCCGGCCGCGCGTTCGGCACCGGCGCGCATCCGACCACGCGGCTCTGCCTCGAGCTCCTGCAGGAGGCCGAGCCGACGAGCCTGGTCGACGTCGGCTCCGGCTCGGGCGTGCTCTCCATCGCGGCCGCCAAGCTGGGCTTCGCCCCCGTGGGCGCGTTCGACCTCGATGAGGTCGCAATGGAGACGACCGCCGCGAACGCTGAGGCGAACGGCGCCGGCGTCAACGTCCTGGACGAGCTGCGACCGGCGGCGCTCGCGGTGATGAACATCGCGCTCGACGTGGTCGAGGGCCTGCTGCCCAAGCTGCGGGTCGAACGGGCGATCGTCTCCGGCTATCTCGAGCGGGACGACCCGCGCGCAGCCGGATGGCAGCGCCTCGACCGGCGTGTGCTGGACGGCTGGGCGGCTGACGTGCTCGAATTCCGTCCGTGACGACGTTCTCCGTCCAGTTCCTGGGTTGCAAGGTCTCCCACGTCGACGCGCATGAGGTGCGCGAGGCGCTCCTCGCGAGCGGTCACGTCGAGTGCGACGGCTCCGAGGTCGCCGTCGTCAACACGTGCTGCGTCACGAACGAGGCGGTGGCGAAGTCGCGCAAGGCCGCCGCACGCGCCGCCCGGACGCACCGGCGCGTGTACGTCACCGGCTGCGGTGCCAATCTCGCCGGGCATGCGTTCGCCGGCCTGCCTTCCAACGTGGTCGTCGTTGCGCGGCGGAGTGAGGAGACACCCGCGTTCGTCGCAGGCGACGTCGGCGCGATCGGCTGCGTGCAGGCCGACGCGCGGCTCGATCGCGTCCGCGCGTTCGTCAAGGTGCAGGACGGCTGCAGCTTCTCGTGCAACTTCTGCGTCATTCCCCTCGTGCGTGGCGCCTCGCGCAGCCGGCGCGCTCCTGCGGTGCTTGCCGAGATCGCGCGCCGCGTCGAGCAGGGACACCGCGAGGTCGTGCTCACCGGTATCAATCTCGGCTGCTACCGAGACCGCGAAGCGGGCTACGACCTGCCACGTCTCGTCCGGGCGGCGGGTGGGACGCCCGGTCTCGAGCGCCTACGGCTGTCGTCGATCGAGATCAATCACGTCAACGCGGCGCTCGTCGCCGCGCTGCGTGAGACGCCGAACGTGAGCCGACACCTGCACGTGCCGCTCCAGTCCGGTGACGACGCCGTGCTGCGCGCGATGGGGCGGCGCTACTCCGCGCAGACGTTCCTGCGCCGGCTTGCGCCGCTGCAGGACGAGTTCAACCTGACGAGCGACGTCATCGTCGGCTTCCCGGCCGAGGACGAGCCCGCGTTCGCGAACACCCTTCGCGTCGCCCGCGATGCGGGCCTGACGAAGCTGCACGTCTTTCCGTACTCGCGTCGGCCCGGAACGGTCACCGAGCACGACGACCCGGTCGCGCCCGCGGTGAAGCGGGAACGGAGCGCGCGGCTGCGCGAGCTCTCCGATAACGCGTCGCACGCCCGCTGGCAGACGAAGATCGGCCGCGACGACATCGTCCTCGTCGACCGGCCCGGCCGCGGGTACGGCGACGACTACTCGCCGTGGATCGTGGGCGGCCACGAGGTCGGCCGCTTCGTGCGCGTCCGCGGCGCCTCGGTGACCGAGGAGGGGATCCTCGCTGCCTGAGGATTGCCTCTTCTGCCGGCTCTACCGGGAGGGCGACCATGTCGCGGCCATCGACGGCTTCGTCGCCATCCGCGACATCAACCCGCAGGCAGGGACGCACCTGCTCGTCATCCCCGAGCGGCACATCGAGAGCTTCCACCACATCGCCGAGTTCACCGCCGACGAGGACAAGCGCATGCTCGACTTCATCGCCGCCGTCGCTGCAGGAGCGGGCCTGAGCGACTACCGTGTCGTCGTCAACGCCGGTGCGGGAGCCGGCCAGACGGTGTTCCATCTCCATTGGCACGTGCTGGGCGGCGGCTTGACCGGGAGGATGACGTGAGTCGGATCGAGACGATCGAGGGGCAGCTGCGCGAGGCCATGAAGGCCCGCGACGCCGAGCGCCGCGACGCGCTGCGGCTCATCCTCAACGCGCTCAAGGTCTCCGAGAAGGAGCTGCAGCGGCCGCTGTCCGAGGACGAGGAGCTCCAGGTGCTCCAGCGCGAGCGCAAGCGCCGCGTCGAGGCAGCCGAGGCGTTCCGCGCGGGCGGCCGCGAGGAGCAGGCCGCCTCCGAGGAGCGCGAGCTCGCCGTGCTCGAGGAGTTCATGCCCTCGCAGCTCTCCGAAGAGGAGATCGAGGAGATCGTCGACGACGCCATCGCCGAGGTGGGCGCGACGAGCATGGCCCAGCTTGGCCGAGTCATGGCGGACGTGATGCCACAGGTCGCCGGGCGCGCCGACGGCTCCGTCGTCAGTCAGATCGTTCGCGAAAAGCTCGCGTAAGAGCCGATGCTCCGCCGGGCGATCGCGATCGCGGCGCTCGCACTCGGCCTCGCAGCGTGCGGTGGCACCGCGACCCCGCCGTCGCCGTGGTGGATGACGGGACCTACCGTCCAGTTCGGGTTCATCAAGTCGCTGACGCCGGTCCGCGGGGGCTACAAGCTCCGCCTCGATCTCCACCTCCTCTTCGGGGCGGACAAGACCGGGATCCAGGCGTGCATCGACAACGGCTACTGCAAGCCGGGGGCGACGAGCCTGCTCGACGACACATACGAGACCGACCTGAAGTTCGTCGTGACGTACTCCGTGCCGGCCGCGACGCCGGTCGAGCTCGTCGGTGATGGCTCGAAGACGCCGACCGTGACCGCAGCCGAGCTCTACGCGCTGGCGCACGGCCACAACCCGCACCGCATCGCGGCAATGGCCAGAGGCGCCGACGCTCTGCACGAGTTCGGCTTCTACGTCGAGGCGAAGGGGGGCTGGACGGGACCCGGCTTCACGCCCGTGCTGCGGATGGCGCAGATCTACCACCCGTAGCACGTGGGTGACGCTGGGCCGCGCCAGGGGGCCGTCCTCCTACACTGATCGTGTGCAGGACGTTCTCGAGGTTCCGAACGACGTAGCGGCCGAGCTCGCCGGGATCGGCGACGGTGTTCTCGGCGCGCTCCGGGAGCGGCTCGGCTGCACGATCAACCTGCGTGGCAACCGGCTGACGCTCGACGGCGACGACGCCAAGGTCTCGGAAGCGCGCGCGGTCGTCGAGGAGCTCGTCGAGCTCGTCGAGAGCGGGCAGGAGGTCGGCGCCGGCACGATCGACACGATCCTGAACGCGATCGACCAGGCCGAGGACGTCCGCGACATCTTCGAGGACGTCGTCTGGTCGCATCGCGGCAAGCGGATCACGCCGAAGACGGTCACGCAGAAGCGCTACGTGGACGCGATCCGCAATGGCACCATCACGTTCGGCATCGGGCCCGCCGGCACTGGGAAGACGTACCTTGCCATCGCGCTCGCCGTCGCCGCGCTCTCCGAGCGCCAGGTCGGGCGCATCATCCTGACCCGCCCCGCGGTGGAGGCGGGGGAGCGGCTCGGCTTCCTGCCCGGCGACGTCCTCGCGAAGGTCGACCCGTACATGCGCCCGCTCTTCGACGCGCTGTACGACACGATGGATCCCGAGCGGCTCAACACGTACATGGAGCGCGGCACGATCGAGGTCGCACCGCTCGCGTTCATGCGCGGCCGCACGCTCAACGACAGCTTCATCATCCTCGACGAGGCGCAGAACACGTCACCGGAGCAGATGCAGATGTTCCTGACGCGGCTCGGCTTCGGCTCCAAAGTCGTCGTCACCGGGGACATCACGCAGGTCGACCTGCCGCGCGAGCAGGCGTCCGGCCTCATCCAGGTGCAGGACATCCTCGGCGACGTCGACGGAATCTCGTTCGTGCATTTCGGCCACGAGGACGTCGTGCGGCACAAGCTCGTGCAGCGCATCGTCGAGGCGTACAAGAAACACTCCGAAGAGACCGGGACGCAGCGGCGCCGGTGATCGAGGTCGAGGTCGAGAACCGCTCGGGCGCCGACGTCGACGAGGACGGCGCCGTCGAGCTGGTTCGGCGCGTGCTGGCCGCCGAGGGTGTCGACTCCGGCGAGATGGGGCTCGCATTCGTCTCTCCCGAGGAGAGCCGTGCGCTCAAGCTCGAGCATCTCGGCGTGGACGAGGCGACCGACGCGCTCGCATTCCCGGTCGACGGGCTCGAGGAGCTGCCGGCCGGGCTTCCGCGCCAGCTCGGGGACGTCGTCGTGTGCCCCGACATCGTCGGCGCCGAATGGCGGGCGCCGATCGTGCACGCGGTGCTCCATCTCGTCGGGTACGACCACGGCGAGGCGATGGAGGCGAAGGAGGCGCTGCACCTGTGACAGTGACGACGCCGCCACGCGAGCGCGCACGCGAAACGCCGCCTCCGGCGCCGGGGCGGGCGCCGACGCTGCTCGACAGCTTCAACTACGCGTTCGAAGGGATCATCCACGTCCTCCGCACGCAGCGGAACCTGCGCATCCACTTCGTCATCGCCATCGTCGTCATCGGGGCGGCGGTAGCGGTCGGCGTCGGGCGCGACGATCTCATCCTGCTCCTGATGGCGATCGCGTTCGTGCTCGTCGCGGAGATGATCAACTCCGCGATCGAGGGCGCCATCGACGTCTCCACGACGTCGTTCGATCCGAACGCGAAGCTCGCGAAGGACATTGCCGCCGGAGCTGTCCTCATCGCATCGGTGACCGCGCTCGCCGTCGGCTACCTCGTCTTCGCGTACGCTGCCGCGCATCGCACCGCGCGCGTGCTCGACCGGGTCCGCGACGCGCCGGCCGAGATCACGCTCGTCGCGCTCGTCCTCGTCGTCCTCGTGGTCATCACCACCAAGGCGCTGACGCGCAGCGGCACGCCGCTGCGCGGCGGGCTGCCGTCCGGCCACGCGGGCGTCGCGTTCGCGGGGTGGATGGCGGCGACCTACGTCTCCAGCGACCACCATCGCTTCCTGATCTCGTCGCTCACGTTCGTCATGGCCCTGCTCGTCGCGCAGACACGGGTCGAGGCCGGCGTCCACTCGCGGCTCGAGGTCCTGTACGGCGGCGCGCTCGGCGCGCTCGTGACGCTCGTCGTCTTCCAGGTGTTGACATGACAGGCCCGGAGCTCGTGGAGCGCGCGGAGGCGGCCGCCGCGAACGCATATGCGCCGTACTCGAAGTATCTCGTCGGGGCATCGCTGCTGACGGCCGACGGCCGCATCTTCGACGGGGTGAACGTCGAGAACGCCGCCTATCCGCTCGGCGTCTGCGCGGAGAAGTCCGCCATCGTCGCCGCCGCGACCGCCGGCGTGCGCCCCGGCGAGATTGACGCGGTCGGCATCACGGCGTCGCCGTGCGGCGGGTGTCGCCAATGGCTGCACGAGTGGCGCGTGGGGCGCGTATGGTTCCGCCGCGCCGACGGCACGATCGCCGACTACGCAGCGGACGAGCTGCTCCCGGACACCTGGGATCTTCCCTCGTGAAGTCGGGCTTCGTCGCCATTGCCGGCCGGCCGAACGTCGGCAAGTCGACGCTCGTGAACGCTCTCTGCGGTGGCAAGGTCGCAATCGTCTCCGACAAGCCGCAGACGACGCGGCGGAGGATCTTCGGGATCGCGAACGGTGACGACTACCAGCTCGTGCTCGCCGACCTGCCCGGCTTCCAGCGTCCTCGCGACGCACTCACCGAGCGGATGCAGCACACGGTGGACAGGTCGTTCGAGGAGGTCGACATCGTCGTCTTCGTGCTCTCCGCACGCGAGCGGATCGGCGCCGGCGACCGCTTCATCGCCTCTCGGGTCTTCGCCCTGGAGGTGCCGGTCGTGATCGCCCTCAACAAGGTCGACCGCCTGAAGGCGGGGCACATCGCCGAGCAGATGAATGCAGCCGCGCGGCTTGGGAACTTCCACGCGCTCCATCCGGTGAGCGCGAAGACCGGCGACGGCATCGCCGAGTTGCGGGCCGAGCTCGTCGGGCTCCTGCCGGAGGGGCCGCTGTACTTCCCGCGCGAGCAGCGAACCGATCTCACGGTCGAGGCGCAGATCGGCGAGCTGATTCGCGAAAAGGCGCTCTGGCTGACGCGCGACGAGATCCCCCATGCCATCTCCGTCGAGATCGAGGAGATCGGGGAGAAGGTGATTCGCGCATTCCTGCTCGTCGAGACCGAGTCGCAGAAGCAGATCGTCGTCGGCAAGGGCGGTGGGATCGTCAAGGACATCGGCACGCGCGCCCGGCCGGAGATCGAGGCACTCGTCGGACATCAGGTCTTCCTCGAGCTCGTCGTCAAGGTGCGGCCGCGCTGGCGCGCCGACGAGTCGCAGCTCGACCGGCTCGGCGTCTAGGAGGGTTTGGCGGAATGGTGCTCGTCGCAGGGATGCGCTGGGCGGATGCGATGCAAGGACGCAGGTCGCGTTCGTAGTTTTAACTACGGACGCGGCCGAGGACGCAGCAGCGCGCCGATCCAGCGCACCATCTGCGACACAGCCACTATTTCGCCAGACCCTCCTAGCTACAGGTAGCGCCGCCGTGTGCGGCGAGCCACGCCTTCAGCGCGTTCACCTGCTGCACCGCCGCCGCGAGCTCGGCCCGCACGGTCGCGCTCACGGCCGCGTCGTGGACGAGGCTCGCGTAACCCGTTTCGCTCGCGGCCGTTTCGCTGTAGAGCATGAGATCGACGCCGGCAGCAAGCGCGCGTGCCGGCGCGTCCGGAACGTGCGCGACCGCCCCCGCGTCGAGCGCATCGGTCACGACGACGCCCTTGAAGCCGAGCGTGTCGCGGAGGAGGCCGGTGACGATCGCGTGCGAGAAGACGGCCTGCGCGCCGCTCGGGTCGAGTGCCGGATACGACGCGTTCGAGACCATCACGAGTTTCACTCCGGCTGCGATCGCGGCCTTGAACGGCGCCAGCCGCGCGGTGAGGAACGCCGCGCTGCGGCTGATCGTCACAGCCCGGTCGTCGGTGCTTGCCACCGCGCTCCCGAGCCCCGGGAAGTGCTTCGCCGTCGCAGCGACGCCGCCGCTCTGGAGGCCGGTCACGAACGCGCTCGCCAGGTCGGCGACGAGGGAGGGATCGCTTCCGAACGAACGCGTGCCGAGGAAGCTGCGCGGCGTCGAGATCGTGTCGGCGACGGGCGCGAAGTCGATGCCGACGCGGGCCTGCCGCAGCGCGGGCGCCGCTGCTGCCGCCTGCGCGTGCGCCTCGGTCGCCGTTCCCATCGACGCCGCCGCGAGCGTAGGCGCCGCCCACGGCAGCCGCCGCACCGACCCGCCTTCCTGATCGACTCCGACGAGCAGCGGCGAGCCCCGCCTGCAGGCGACCGCCTGCAGCCGAGCGACGGCCGCCGCAGTCGTCTGTGCGCTCGTCCACTCGTTCCCGAGCAGAAGCACGCCGCCGATCTGGCCGGCGGCGACGCGTGCGAGCAACGACGGCGTCGGCTGCCCGCGCAGCGGCGCGATGATCACGGTTCCGCTGGGCGACGCGGCCGCAGGCCCAGCCCAGACCGCCGCGAGGCCGACGGCGACGCTACGCGCGAGCCAGCGTCGGCGCCATGGTGCCGGCGAAACGGGCTCCGGTCTCGGGATCGAAGTAGTGGAACCGAGAAGGATCGACCGCGAGGCGGAGCGGAGCGCCCGGCCGCGCTGTGGTGGACGGAACGACGCGGGCGGTGAAGAGCGTCCGCGACTCTCCGATGATCACTTCTTCTTCGTCCGCCTCGCGTGCGCCGCTCACGTCCACGGGCACGGCGTCGAGGGAGAAGATGACGTGCGTCTCGGCGCCGAGCTCCTCGACCACTTCGACGTCGACGTCGACCTGCGGCAGCGAGGGATCGGCGAAGGCTGCATCCTCGAACGTCTCCGGCCGGATCCCGACGACGACGCGGCCGTGCACGCCCTCCGGCACCGTGTGCGGCGCGACGGGCAGCGTGAAGCCCGCGAACGTCAGCACGCCGTCCGAGAGATCGGCCTCGACGAGGTTCATCGCCGGCGAGCCTATGAAGGCCGCCACGAACAGGTTGGTCGGCCGGGCGTAGAGGGCCTGCGGCGTGTCCACCTGCTGGACGCGGCCGTCGCGAAGCACGGCGACGCGCTGGCCGAGCGTCATGGCCTCGACCTGGTCGTGCGTCACGTAGATCGTCGTGGTGCGTAGCCGCGAGTGAAGGCTGGCGAGTGACGCGCGCATGCTTACGCGGAGCTTCGCGTCCAGGTTCGAGAGCGGTTCGTCCATGAGGAACGCCTTCGGCTCGCGCACGATCGCGCGACCCATGGCGACGCGCTGGCGCTGGCCGCCCGACAGCGCCGCGGGCTTGCGGTCGAGCATGTCCTCCAGCCCGAGGAGCTTTGCCGCCCGCTCGACGCGCTGCGCGGCCTCCTTCTTCGGCGTCTTGCGCACCTTCAGGCCGTAGCCGAGGTTCTCGCGGACGCTCATGTGCGGGTACAGGGCGTAGCTCTGGAACACCATCGCGACGTCGCGGGAGCGCGGGGGCAGCTCGGTCACGTCGCGCCCGTCGATGCTGATCGTGCCGCCGGTGGCGTCCTCCAGGCCCGCGATCATTCGCAGAAGCGTGGACTTGCCGCAGCCAGACGGACCCACGAGGACGAGGAACTCTCCGCTCTCGACCTCGAGCGAGATGTCGTCGACGGCGACGACGCCGCCGGTGAAGACCTTGCTGACACGCTCGAGCACGATCCCCGCCACAGGCATGCAGTCTATACCGGGGATCAGCGCGAAACGCAATGGCATTGACCAATTTCGGAACACTGGGCTATAGTGCGCCGGCCATGAGCGTGCCCAAGGTGACGAAGCAGAGCCACACGCGCCAGCAGGTCTTCGACCTCATCCAGCAGCTCGGCGTCGGCACCGCAATCCCGTCGGAACGGCAGCTCAGCGCCGACCTCGGCGTCTCGCGGCTGACCGTCCGCGCCGCGCTCGACGACCTCGCGCGCGAGGGCTACCTCGTCCGCCGCCGCGGCAGCGGGACCTACGTCCAGCAGCCGAAGATCTCCCAGGAGCTGACCATCACCTCGTTCAGCGAGGACATGCGCCGGCGCGGGATGGTGCCGGGCAGCCGCACCTTGTCTATGACGACGATCCTCGCCGGAGCCCAGTTGGGGCGGTTCCTGCAGGTGTCTCCATCGGAGCCAATCCTTGTGATCAAGCGGCTTCGGCTCGCCGACGGCGAGACGATGGCGATCGAGACGCTCCATCTTCCGCAGGGGCTCGTGCCCGGCCTCAGCGCCAAGGACCTGACCGGGTCGTTCTACGCGCTGCTCCAGGAGCGGTACGGCATCCACATCGCGACGGGCACCCAGGCGATCGAGCCGACGGTGACGAACGAGGAGGAGTCGGCCGCGCTCGGCGTCCCGCTCCACTCACCCGCCTTCCTCTTCGAGCGGACGAGCGTCGACGAACGCGGCCGCACGGTCGAGTTCGTCCACTCGGTCTACCGGGGCGATCGCTACCGGATCGTGACCGAGCTGCAGCGGCCTCAGGGCTGAGCTCAGGACTGACCGGTCCGCTTTCGAAACTCGGGGTTGACACCGTTGGTCCGGTGTGCCAATCTCCGCTCGTGGCCAACTGGTATAGACCAATCGACGCACCGACCACCGTGTGCAGCCCCGCAGGCCACCGGGGCGCAGATGCGCCGGGCGTCGACGGCTCGAGGAGACTTGCATGAGACTACGAGTTGTCGTGGCGGCCGCTCTCGCCGTCGCGCTCGGCGTCATGGCGGCATCCGCCGGCGCGTCGAACGGGCATAAGCAGGCCAACAAGTTGACGGTCTGGCTCCAGGTCGACGCGCAGTCGGGTTGGCCCGACGTCGTCGCAGCAGCGAACCAGGCATTCCAGGCCCAGAACCCCGGCTGGACGGTCAACGTGCAGTACCAGAACTGGGGCGATCATCTCCAGAAGTTCGACGCGACGATCGCCGGGAACGACACCCCTGACGTGATCGAGATGGGGAACACCGAGATGACCGCGTACATGACATCCGGAGCGTTCGCGGACCTCACCGCCAGCAAGTCGCAGTTCCCCAACTCCGACCACTGGCTCGCGGGGCTCGCGAAGTCCGGTTTGTACCAGGGCAAGCTCTACGGCGTGCCCTACTACGCCGGCTCGCGTGTGATCACCTATCGCACGGACCTCTTCAAGAAGGCGGGCATCGCGAAGCCGCCGACCAGCCTCACGCAGTTCACGTCCGACCTGAAGAAGGTCGCGAAGATGGAGAAGGGCGTGAAGGGCTTCTCGGCCATGTATATGGCCGGCACCGACTGGTACAGCGCGCTCGACTGGGTCTTCGACTACGGCGGAACGATCGCCACCACGCACGCCCACAAGTGGGTTGGCGCGCTCAACTCGAAGCAGTCGATCGCCGGGCTCACCGCGTACAAGAACTTCTTCGACGCGGTGGCTCCCAAGTCGGCGGCAACGCTCGACGAGGCCAATCCGGCGCCGTACACGGTGTTCTCGCAGGGACTGGCGGGCGCGATTCTCGGCCCGGCCTGGTTCAGCTGCTGCACCGGCACGAAGTACAAGGCCGTCACCGGGCAGTTCGTGATGCCGAGCCACGTCGCAGGCAAGCCGATCCCCGGATTCCTCGGCGGCTCCGACGTCGCCGTGCCCGCGGAGAGCGGCAACAAGGCGCAGGCGATCCAGTGGATCGCTGACTTCACCAGCACGGCGAACGAGCAGTCCCTGCAGAACAAGGGGAACATTCCGAACGCCACCAACCTGCTCGGCAACACCGTCAACGCACGCGCGGCGGCCCAGAGCTGGTTCGTCCCGCAGGCGAAGCACTGGGTGGACGTCGAGAACGGGAACATCCTCAGGACGATGCTGGCGCAGATCCTCACCGGGAAGCTGTCGGTGAAGCAGGCGGCGACGACCGCCAGCGACAACATCGCGTACACGCTCAATCAGTCCTAGCCGGACGGCTGGGCTGAACCAGATGGCAAGCGCCGCCGAGACCACGCCCAAGTGGTCTCGGCGGCGCCGTTTCACGTGGCGGCGTGCCGGCCAGGGCGCCGTTCCCTACGCGCTCGTTGCGCCGGTCGTCGTCGTCATGGGGGCGATCCTCGGCTACCCGCTGTACAGCCTCGTGCGGATCGCGCTCGACCGCTACGGCCTCACCGAGCTGATCCAGCACAAGGGCGTCTACATCGGGCTGAAGAACTTCGGCAGCGTCCTCCACGACAGCGTCTTCTGGCACACGCTGCTCCGCACGATCGTGTTCGCGGCCACGAACGTCGGACTGACGATGGTCATCGGGACGCTCCTCGCACTCTTGCTCGTCCGCATCTCGACCTGGGTCCGGGTCCTCCTCACCGCCGGTCTCGTGCTCGTGTGGTCGATGCCGCCGGTGGTCGCCGTCCAGGTCTGGAACTGGATGATCAACTCGGAGAACGGCGTCCTCAACTACATCCTCACCGAGCTCCACTTCGGCAACTACTTCCAGCACAACTGGATGCAGACGCCGCTCTCGCAGCTCGGCATGGTGACGACGCTCATCGTGTGGGGCGCGCTCCCCTTCGTCGTCATCACCGTCTACGCGGCCCTCTCGCAGGTGCCGCGGGAGCTCGTCGAGGCGGCCGAGATCGACGGCGCCCGCTCGTGGCGCGTCTTCCTCGACGTGACGGTGCCCGTGATCACGCCCGTGTTGCTCATCCTCACGAGCCTCTCCATCCTCTGGGACTTCGGCGTCTTCACACAGGCGTACTTGCTCATCGGGCAGCCGCACATCACCAGCGCCAACTACCTGATGGGCATCTACCTCTTCGAGCAGGGCTACGTGAACGCCAACTTCGGCCTGGGGGCCGCGATCTCCATCCTCATGCTCGTGATCGTGGCCGCGATGAGCGTCGTCTACGTGCGGCGGATGCTCCGGATCGGGGATGTGACGTGAGCGTCCGCAACGCCCGCCGCAACGCGTGGAACGTCGTCGGCGTCGCCATCTTCGTCGTCATGATCTTCCCGGTCTTCTGGATGGTCTCGACCGCGTTCAAGAGTGACGATCAGATCAACGCGCTGACGCCGACGTGGTTCCCGCTCCATCCGACGCTCAAGCACTTCCGAGACGCGCTGGCGAAGCCCTATTTCTGGGACGACGTGAAGAACAGCGTCATCGTCGTCCTCGTCACGGTGACGATCGCGATGGTGCTCGCGTTCCTCGCCGCGGTTGCGCTCTCGAAGTACAGGTTCACCGGCCGGAAGCTCTTCATCGTTCTCGTCATCGGCGTTCAGATGCTTCCCGGCGCCGGCCTGATCATCCCGCTGTACGTCGTGCTCGCCCGCTATCACGAGGTGAACACGCTCACCGGCGTCATCCTCGTCTACCTCACGGGCGTGCTCCCGTTCTCGGTCTGGACGTTACCCGGGTTCATCCTCGGCATCCCCAAGGATCTCGAGGAGGCGGCGATGGTGGACGGAAGCACGCGCCTCGGCGCGTTCGCGCGGATCCTCCTGCCGCTCGTCGCTCCGGGGCTCGTCGCGACGTCGGTCTTCGCGTTCATCACCAGCTGGAACGAGTACATCTTCGCTCGCGTCCTGCTGAACGACGGCTCGAAGCAGACCATCACGGTCTGGCTCTCCTACTTCCTGGGCACGAGCCGGGAGACCGACTGGGGCGCGCTCATGGCCGCCTCGACGCTCACGGCGATTCCCGTTGTCGTCTTCTTCCTCCTCATCCAGCGCCGCATCGCCTTCGGGCTGACCGCAGGCGCAGTCCGAGGCTAAGTGGTATTGACCACTGGACCGAGATGCGAAAGGATGCACAGGTGACCCTCCAACCGCGCGCGGCGAGCAGTGGCTGCTCGTACTTCGGAGTACGGGTCGTCCGCCACGTTCGGCGCGACATGGCCGATCTCGCCGCGCGCGGCTATACCGGGGTGCTGCACACGTTCTCCGAGAACGACCTCAACTACTACCGGGGGACGTTCGCGGAGATGGTCACCGCTTCCCACGACGTCGGGCTGACCGTGCAGGTGAGCCCCTGGGGGCTCGGCCGCACCTTCGGCGGCGAGGCGGAGAGCCGGTGGGTCGCCTTCCACCCCGAGGAGTGCCAGGTGCTGGACGACGACCGCCGGGTCGCCGCGGCGTGCCTGAACAGCCCGGCGTATCGCGCGTTCTGCCGGGAGTGGGCTGCGGCTGCGCTCGACGCCGGCGTCGACTCGATCTTCTGGGATGAGCCGGCCTGGGTCGTCCCGCGCCACGTCGGCGTCGACGACGATGCACGCTGGACGTGCTGCTGCGACCACTGCCGCGAGCGGTTCGGCGGCGATCTTCCGCGTGAGCAGACGCCGGAAGTGCGCGCATTCCGCGAGGCGTCGGTGGTCGAATTCCTGCGCGAGGCGGTCGCCGACGTGGCCGCGCGCGGCGGCGACAACACGATCTGCCTCCTGCCGTCCACCGAGGGGACGCAAGGCATCTCCGACTGGGATGCCGTTGCCTCGCTCCCCGGACTGACGACCTTCGCGACCGATCCGTACTGGAAGCACTGGGGCGAGCCGGCTGGTCCGTTCGTCCGCCGCTTCGCGCGCCTGCTCGGCGAGACGTGCGCGCGGCACGGCGTCGGCGCGCAGCTGTGGGTGCCGAGCTTCGGCCTCACGCGCGACGAGATCCCCGAGCTCGAGGCGGCGATCGCCGCTGCGCGGGAGGAAGGCATCGACGATCTCTGGACGTGGGGCTACGAGGCGTGCGGCCACATGACCGCCATCGCGACCCCTGATGCGCCGCTCGTGTGGGAGGCGGTTACGACCGCGCTCACGGGTGCACCGGCGCTGGAGGACCGGCCGACCCGCGCGCTCGTCGGCCTCATGAACGCCGCGGACGACGCGGTCGCCGATGCGGTGGCCGCTGCCGGGGACGAGCTCGCGACGGCGATCGACGCCATCGTCGAGCGGCTCGCGCGCGGCGGCCGGCTCGTCTATGTCGGAGCGGGAACGTCGGGGCGGCTCGCCGAGCTCGACGCGTTCGAGTGTGGCCCGACGTTCGGATCGCCGGCCGGCGAGGTCGTCGCGTTGGCCGTCGACGATTTCGACGCCGAGGACGACGCGGAGCTCGGCCGCGGGCTCGTCCGCGAGGCGGGCGTCGGCGCGGACGACGCCGTCGTCGCGGTGAGCGCGAGCGGCTCGACGCCGTTCACCGTTGCAGCTCTCGGCGAGGCGCTCGCGCGCGGCGCGCTCGGCGTCGCCGTCGTCTGCGCACCGAACAGCCCGCTCGCTGCGTCGGCGGATCACGCCGTCGTCGCCGACGTCGGCCCGGAGCTCGTCAGCGGGTCGACGCGCCTGAAGGCCGGGACGGCGCAGAAGATGATCTTGAACGCGATCTCGACGGTGACGATGATCCGGCTCGGCCGGACCTACGCCGGTCTGATGGTCGGCGTCGTTCAACACAACGAGAAGCTGCGCGAGCGCGCGCGGCGCAACGTCGTGCTTGCGAGCGGCGCTCCCGAAGACGCGGTCGACGCCGCACTCGCCGAGGCGGGCGGTGATGCCCGCGTCGCGCTCGTCGCGCTGCTCGCCGGCGTCGACGCAGAGGACGCTCGCCGTCGGCTGGAGGGAGCGCGCGGTTCGGTCAGCGTTGCTCTCGGGGGCCGGCAATGAGGCTCGGCGTCGAAGCGGCGCTCGTTCGCGGCGAGCTCGTCGCAGGAGACGTCGACGTCGAAGACGGAGTCGTCGTGGACGTCGGCCTCGCCGGCGGCACGCGCGGCCGCATTGCAGTGCCGGGCTTCGTCGATCTCCAGGTGAATGGGTTCGGCGGCGTCGACTTCCTCGCCGCAGCGACCGAGGACTACGTGCGGGCCGGCGAGGCGCTGCTGCACACGGGCGTCACCGCCTACCAGCCGACGTTCATCACGGCGGCCGAGAGCACGATCGTCGACGCACTGCGCGCGTTGCCCGTCAACGGCGCGCGGCCGCGGATCCTCGGCGCGCATCTCGAAGGGCCGTTCCTGTCACCGGAACGCCTCGGCACGCATCCGCAGGCGCATCGGCGCGATCCCGACCTCGACCTGCTCGAGCGGCTGCTCGAGCCCGGCGGCGTGACCGAGATGACACTCGCACCCGAGCTGCCCGGCGCGGGCGCGGTCATCCGCCGCCTGCTCGAACGCGGCGTCGTCGTTTCGGCCGGTCACACGAACGCGACCGCCCAGGAGGCGCACGACGCGTTCGACCTCGGCGTGTCGACGACGACGCACCTCTTCAACGCGATGCGGCCGTTTCGCTCGCGCGACCCCGGCATCGTCGGCGTCGCGCTCACGCGGCGCGAGGTGTTCGTGCAGATGATCGTGGACGGCCACCATCTGGCGGACGAAACCGTCCGCCTCGTGTGGGCAGCCGCCGAAGGCCGGCTCGCACTCGTCACCGACGCCACTGCGGGCGCCTCGAACGGGGGCGGCATCTATCAGCTCGGCGAGGTCGAGATCGAGGTCGCCGACGGCCCGCCGACGCGGGAGGACGGCGTCTTCGCCGGCACGGTGCTCACGATGATCGACGCGATCCGGAACGTGCATGCGCTCGGTATCCCGTTCGAGGACGCGATCGGGGCGGCGACGGCCGTGCCGGCGCGCATCCTCGGTCGCACGGACGTGGGCGTGCTCGAGCCCGGCGCCGCCGCCGACATCGTCGTCATCGACGACCGCCTCGACATCGTCCATGTGCTTTGCGCGGGAGAAGAGCGTGTCGTGGCTCGAGACTGAGCTGCGGGAGCAGCCGGCGGCGCTCGCGCGGTTGCTCGACCAGCAGGGCGCGCGCGCAGCGGAGCTCGCCGCCGTGTTCCGCCGCGACGACGTTCGCTACGTGCTGATCGCGTCGCGCGGCAGCTCGTCGAACGCGGCGCGCTACGCGCAATACGTCCTCGGGCGCGCAAACCGCGTCCCGGTGATGTTCGCGACGCCGTCGCTGTACACGATCTACGAACAGCCGCCGCGACTCGACGGCGCGATCGTCATCGGGATCTCGCAGTCGGGCGCGTCGCCAGACGTGCGCGCGGTCCTCGCAGAGGCGCGTCGGCAGGGTCGTCCGACCATCGCGCTGACGAACGACCCGAGCTCCCCGCTCGCGAGCGAGGCCGAGTACGTGCTGCCGCTCGAGGCGGGCGAGGAGAAGGCGGTCGCGGCCACCAAGACGTACCTCAACTCGCTCGGCGCGATCGCGCTGATGTTCGCGGCGATCAGCGACGACGACGTCGCGCGCGCGGAGCTGGAACGCATGCCGAGCCTGCTCGAGGAGCAGATCGAGCTCTCGTTCGAACCTGCGGCTGCACTGGCCAGTTACATGGGTGTCGCCGGAGCGACGGTCGTCGCGCGCGGAGTCAACTACGGAACGGCGTTCGAGATCGCGCTGAAGATCCGTGAGCTGTCGGGTCTCATGGTCGAGGCGTATTCGCCGGCAGATCTCATGCATGGGCCGATCGCCGCGATCCGCCCGGGCTGGCCGGTCGTCGTCGTTGCGCCTTCCGGCCCAGCGCACGAAAGCGTGGCCGAGCTCGTCCCCGCGCTCGTGGCACGGCAGGCGCGGCTGCTCGCGGTGTCCGACGTGCCCGAGCTGCTCAGGCAGGCGGACACAGCGCTGCCGCTCGTCGCGGGGGTGCCCGAGTGGCTGAGCCCGCTGGTCGCGGTCGTCCCCGGTCAGGTGACGGCGATGCGCCTCGCGCGGCTGCGCGGCCTCGACGTCGACAACCCCGCCGGCCTGCGCAAGGTGACGCTCACCCGCTGAGCGGGCGCCGCAGAACGATCAGGTCCTGCGTCGGGTTGCCACGTGCTCCTTCCGGGTCGACCTGGGCGACCTCGAAGCCGTGCGCGAACGTCTCGCGGAGATACGTCTCCGGGTGATACGCGCTGCAGAGATTGCTGCCCGGCAGCTCGCCCCAGCGCACGACGAGCTCGCCGCGCTCGAACCGGTCGCGCTCCTCGCGCTCGAGCCGTGGCAAGTACGAGCGGCCGTGCGTCGTGAGCAGGAGCCGGCCGCCCGGTCGCAGTACGCGCCGCAACTCGTCGCGCCACGCCGTCTGGAGCTCTTCGGTCAGGTGCGTGAAGACGGAGAGCGCATAGACGAGGTCGAAGCTGTCGTCGTCGTATGCGAGCGGGGGAGCGAGCCCATTCCGGTCCACGCGCGCGAAGGGGAGGTGGTCGCGGCACCACTCCACCGCGCCGGCGTCACGGTCGCTTCCTGCAGCCGATCCGTCGTGGTTCTGCCAGTACCGCAGCACGCGTCCGCAGCCGCAGCCGAAGTCGAGCACCGCGTCGATCTCCTCCAGCGGGACGTTCGCCGCGATTGCGTCGTAGGCGGCGCGCCCGCTACGGAGGAACCAGTCTGCGTTCGCTGTGCCCGCCACCCGGACCATCAGGCGCCGTGGCGGGAGTGGCGGGCCGTCCACGACCTGAACGCGCGTTGGGCGGAGCGCAACCGCCAGTTCGTACGCACGGAACGCAGGCCCGAGAAGGCCCGTTCGTTGTGCAAGTCGGAGCAGTCGTCGCTTCACGGCGGGCTGACGGTACAGCGTCGAGCCTCGTGCTCCGGGCTGGCCCTACACTGAGCGCGTGGCGCAGGCGCCTGTACTCCCGGCCGGTTTCGAGCTCCCGCTCGAGCCGCGACTGCCCCGCATCGGGTCCGTCGACGCGGTCGCGCTCGAGGAGCGCGCGGGCTCGCTCGCGAAGCGATCGATCAAGCGCGACGCGAAGGTGTTTGCGCTTCGGCTCGCGATCCGGACGACCGATCTGACGACGCTCGAGGGCGCGGACACGCCGGGCAAGGTCGCGGCGCTCTGCTCGAAGGCGATGCGGCCGGATCCGACGGATCCCTCGATCCCCTCGTGCGCTGCGATCTGCGTCTATCCGAATCTCGTTCCGACGGCGCGCGAACGCCTCGAAGGGAGCGGGGTGCACGTCGCCGCGGTGGCGACCGGCTTCCCGTCCGGCCAGTACCCGACGTCGATCAAGGTCGCGGACGTGCGCAGCGCGGTCGAGCTTGGAGCCGACGAGATCGACATGGTCATCGACCGCGGCGCATTTCTCTCCGGGCGCTACGCAAAGGTGTACGACGAAGTCGTGCGCGTGAAGGAGGCGTGCGGCGAAGCGCACCTCAAGGTCATCCTCGAGACCGGCGAGCTCGGCACATACGACAACGTCCGCCGCGCGACGCTGCTCGCGATCGCAGGTGGCGCCGACTTCGTGAAGACGTCCACGGGCAAGATCTCGCCTGCGGCGACGCTGCCGATCGCGCTCTGCATGCTCGAGGCCGTGCGCGACGTGTACTTCGAGACGGGTCGGCGTGTCGGCTTCAAGGCGGCCGGCGGCATCCGCCAGGCGAAGCAGGCGGTGCAGCATCTCGTCGTCGTGCACGAGACGCTCGGGCCGGAGTGGCTGACGCCGGAGCTCTACCGCCTCGGCGCGTCGTCGCTGCTGAACGACATCCTCATGCAGCTGCGCAAAGAGAAGACCGGCGCCTACCAGAGCCCCGACTACTTCACCCTCGACTGACATGTGGACGAAGACTTCGCCTTTCGGCACACAGCTGCGACCTCGCCGTAACACCTGCGGGCCTACCGTTCTCCCCACCCAGAAGGGTGGGGGGATGGAGGTGGGAGCCCTCCGCGCGCTCGAGGCCCCGGATGGCTGAGCTCGATCGCCCAGGCGGCAGTCCGGCCGTTCCGTCCGACTGGACGTACGCGCCTGCGCCCGAGTCGCGCGACGTCGTCCACTTGCGCGACCGTTACGGCCTCTTCATCGGCGGCGAGTGGCTCGAGCCGAGCGAGACGTACGAGACGATCTCGCCGGCGACCGAGGAGCCGCTTGCCGTCATCGGCCAGGCGAGCGTGGCCGACGTCGACCGCGCCGTCGTCGCCGCGCGCACGGCCTTCGCGGACGGATGGTCGTCGCTGCCGGGATCGGAGCGGGCGAAGTACCTCTTCCGGATCGCGCGCATCCTGCAGGAGCGCGCGCGCGAGTTCGCGGTGCTCGAGTCGCTGAACGGCGGCAAGCCGATCAAGGAGTCGCGCGACGTTGACCTGCCTCTGGCGGCCGCGCACTTCTTCTATTACGCAGGATGGGCGGACAAGCTCGAGTACGCGTTCCCCAACCGGCGCCCGCGCCCGGTCGGCGTCGCAGGTCAGATCATCCCGTGGAACTTCCCGCTGCTCATGCTCGCGTGGAAGATCGCGCCCGCGCTCGCGTGCGGCAACACCGTCGTGCTGAAGCCGGCGGAGACGACACCGCTGACGGCGCTCCTCTTCTGCGACGTCCTGCGCCAGGCAGAGCTGCCCGCAGGCGTGGTCAACATCGTCACCGGTGACGGTCGTACGGGAGCGGCGCTCGTCGAGCACGACGGCGTGGACAAGATCGCCTTCACCGGCTCGACGGACGTCGGCAAGGCGATTCAGCGCCGACTCGCGGGCTCCGGGAAGAAGCTCACGCTCGAGCTCGGCGGCAAGGCGGCGAACATCGTCTTCGACGACTGCGCGCTCGACCAGGCGGTCGAGGGGATCGTCAACGGCATCTACTTCAACCAGGGACACGTGTGCTGCGCCGGCTCGCGCTTGCTCGCGCAGGAATCGATCTACGAGCCGCTCGTCGAGAAGCTGAAGCGCCGCCTCGAGACGCTGCGCGTCGGCGACCCGCTCGACAAGAACACGGACGTCGGCGCGATCAACTCGGCGATGCAGCTCGAGAAGATCCGCGAGCTCGTCGAATCCGGCCGCGAGGAGGGCGCGGAGATCTACCAGCCGCCGTGCCGTCTGCCGGAGAAGGGGTACTGGTTCGCGCCGACCGTGTTCACGAACGTCGCGCAGAGCTACCGCATCGCGCAGGAGGAGATCTTCGGGCCGGTGTTGTCGGTGCTCACGTTCCGCACTCCGGAGGAAGCGATCGAGAAGGCGAACAACTCGCCCTACGGCTTGAGCGCCGGCGTGTGGACGGAAAAGGGATCGCGCATCCTCTGGATGGCGCAGCGGCTGCGCGCAGGCGTCGTCTGGGCGAACACGTTCAACCGCTTCGACCCGAGCTCGCCGTTCGGCGGGTACAAGGAATCGGGCTTCGGTCGCGAAGGCGGCCTGCACGGGCTCGAGCCTTACCTGAGGTTCGACGAGTGACGCGCCTGCCGATCAAGAAGACGTACAAGCTGTTTGTCGGCGGCGCGTTCCCGCGCAGCGAATCCGGACGCACGTACGAGGCGGAAGGCCAGAACGTCGCACGCGCATCGCGCAAGGACGTGCGCGACGCCGTTCGCGCCGCGCGCGCTGCGCAGCCCGGATGGGCCGGGGCGACGGCGTACAACCGCGGCCAGGTGCTCTACCGCCTGGCGGAGATGGTCGAGGCGCGCATCCCCGAGTTCGCAGAGCTGTGCAGCGGCCGCGACGAGGTGGAGCGCTCGATCGACCGCGTGGTCTGGTACGCCGGCTGGGCGGACAAGCTCCCGCAGGTCCTCGGCGGGGCGAATCCCGTCGCAGGCCCGTACTTCAACTTCACCATCCCGGAGCCGACCGGCGTTGTCGCGGTCCTCGCCCCGGACGAGCCGCCGCTCCTCGGCCTCGTGACGCGTCTGCTGCCACCGCTCGTCGGCGGCAACGCCGTCGTTGCCGTCGCCTCGGAACAGCGGCCCCTCGCCGCGATCGAGCTTGCGGAGGCGATCGCGACGAGCGATCTCCCCGGCGGCGTCGTCAACCTGCTCACGGGCTTCCGCTCCGAGCTCGCTCCCGTCCTCGCGTCCCACATGGACGTGAACGCGCTCGACCTCGGCGCCGCCAACGGGGCCGCAGCAGAGCTCGAGCAGCTCGCCGCCGAGAACGTGAAGCGCATCGTCCACGGCGGTGTCGACGTCCAGAGCCCGTGGGAGATCGCGAGCTTCCTGGAGCTCAAGACCGTGTGGCATCCGATCGGCCAATGACCGCTCGATACGCTACGGGCGCAGGAATGGCGCAACGCCGCTTCAGTCACGCCATCGCCGAGGGCGACGGCATCTCCGTCATCGCCGCCGTCGAGGACCCGGACTCAGCACGCGCCGCCGAGGAGCAACGCGCAGAAGCGCTCGTCGTGCGCGGCGACCCGAGCGCGGTTCGGCAGGCGAGCTCGCTTCCGATCCTCTGGCGCGCAGACGTTTCGCTCGAGCGCGCGTCGGCGTCCGCAGACGCGTATCTGCTCGTGTTCGACTCGCTCGACGAGGACGACGGACGGCTCGAGGAGCTCCATGCGCAGGCGCTTGAACTCGGGCTCGACTGCGCCGTCGAGGTCCGGGATGAGGAAGAGCTGGAGGAAGCTCTGGAGCGCGTTGATCCGGAGATCTTCTTGCTCTCGCCCGTCGAGCGAGACCACGACGAGACGCCGCTCGAAGTCGTGCTGGAGATGCTCGCGGCCGTGCCTGCCGGGAAGCTCGCCATCGCCGATCTGCAGCTGACGAACCGCGAAGAGGTCCAGGAGCTGGAGCGTGCCGGCTGCGACGCGGTCATCGTCGACGGTCACGACGTCTCGCCGCTCGTCGGCGGGCCGCCGCCCGACGTTTAGGGCGCTAGGCTGTTCCACATGAGGGTGACCGCGGCCGCGGGTCTCGTCGCGTTGGCGCTGGGCGTTCTCGCGCAGGGCGCGGCGGGTGCGCCGAAGGCCGCCTGCCCGGCGAACTGGGCGAGGGGATGGCAGAAGCTCGCCGACAGGGTCGGGGCACCGGTCTACTGCCCGACGTGGATGCCCAACCCGCTCGACGCGCAGATCGGCGGCCAGTACCAGGACATCTACTCAATCAGCAAAGACCGCAGCTACCTCGTCGGCTTCCTCGAGCACGGCGACCTCGGGAGCGGCGACGTGCACGTGAACTTCCGCGGCTATCCGGGGCGCTCGAAGATTCCGACGTGCCCTGGACCGGTCGGCAACGCGAAGGTTCCGTGCTTCGCGGACCCGGCCGGGCACATGACGGCGAACGGAATCCGCGCGACCGTGTACCAGGTGAACCAGGGCGCCGACCAGTGGCACGTTCTGCTTCTGTGGCATTACCGCGGAACGCTGTACACCGTCAGCCAGCACGTGATCGTCCCGTATGACAGCGCGACCCGGGTGAAGCAGAATCTTCAGCACCTGCTGAAGAGCCTCGTGCTCGTTCAACCCGCCCGCTGATGCGGCTCACACGGCGCACGTTTCTCGGCGGTGCGGCGGCCGCGGCCGTTGGCGGCGGCGGACTCTACGAGCTCGTCGACCGGCTCGGGTCTGCGCCCGCACGGCCGCTCGCCGAGCCCGCCGGCATGCCCGCGGAGCAGCATCTCCTCGACCTCGCGACCACGCACAGCGAGGGCGTCGAGGTTGTCGTTCCGCCGCTGCACAGTGCGGTCGTGACGGCGAACCTCGACAACCTCTCCGACCTGCGCGGCGCGCAGCGGCAGCTCGAAGACGTTCTTCGGCGCATCGACTCGACGTATGCGCTCACGCCCGCCGGGCTCGGCGTGACCGTCGCATGGAGTCAGACGTACTTCGACACGTACGTCTCCACGCAGGCGAAAGCCCACCTCCCGTACGACCGCCGCGCGCAGAAGTCGGTGCTGGTGCCGACACGGCGATTCCCGAGCGACCCCGCCAACACGATTCTCGAAGCGAACGACGTCGCCGTCCTGTTCCGCAGCGATCGCGTGGAGCACATCGAAGCCGCACGGAAGGAGATCTTCGACCTGCCGTTCTTCACCGTCGCGAGCATCCGGCGCGGCTTTGCCGGCGGCGGCTTCGGAGGTGGCCAGAGCCTGCCCAAGAAGATGGCTGTCGCGGCCGGTGTTCCCGGCGCGGATCTCATCCCCGACGGCTCCGAGCTCTTCCTCGGCTTCACGTCGACGCAGAAAGCGGGCCTCGGCCCGGGGACGATCGCGAATCACGAGACGCTGGGGTACGTCGATCTCCGCTCCGGCTACTTCCGCAACGGCACGCACATGCACCTCTCGCACATCAGCGAAGACCTCGAGGCGTGGTATCTCAACTTCGACTTCGACGAGCGCGTGCTGACGGCGTTCCGCCCCGGCATGACGAACGTGCGTCAGGGCATGCAGACCGTTCCCCAGGGCCCGGCGGCGGTCTCGCCCGAGGCGGAGCTCGTGCGCCAGTTCCACAAGACCGGACGCTTCGGCCACAGCGCGTCCATTCAGGCGACGTCTCGTCTCCTGCAGGACACCGTCGGAGAGGACGGCACGCACTACCCGAAGGGGACGGCGATTCCGCAGCGCGCCGACTTCAACACGCTCGACAATCCCTTCGCCTTCTCGGCCGACCCGAAGGGCGACGGCCTCAGCAACCAGCCGGCGGCCGGCGTCCACTTCGTCGTCTTCAACCCGTCCGGGGACGACTTCGAACGGAACCGGCTGGCGATGGACGGCGTCTTCCCCGGCGGGAAGAAGCTCCCGGTCGCGCCGCGGAACCGCGCGGCAGGCTTCAACTCCGTGCTCACGACGACGCACCGCCAGAACTTCCTCGTGCCGCCGCGCCGGCACCGCTCGTTGCCGCTCGTCGAGCTGTGAACGGGGAGGGTCTGGCGAAATAGTGGCTGTGTCGCAGATGGTGCGCTGGATCGGCGCGCTGCTGCGTCCTCGGTTGCGTCCGTAGTGAAACTACGAACGCGCCCTGCGTCCTTGCATCGCATCCGCCCAGCGCATCCCTGCGACGAGCACCATTCCGCCAGACCCTCCTAGAAGCGCGTCGCCGCCAGCAACGCGAGCGTCAGCGACAACGGGACGAGCGCGAGGCCGAGCAGGCTGTAGCGAACGACGGAGGGCTTGGCCTCCGCTGCGCGTGCAACCTGGAGCCAGAGGACAGCGGAGAGCGATCCCGACACGGCGAGGTTCGGCCCGAGGTCCAGCCCGAGGAGGAGCGCGCGCGGGTGGGCCGGAGCTTCCGCCGAGAGAACCGACGCCGCGGGCAGGTTGTTGACGAGGACCGCCGCCCCGACGCCGAGCCAGGCCGTGGTCCAGCGCCCCGTGTGCGTGGCGAGATGGCCGAGGCCGTGGATCGCACGGGCGAGCGTCCCTAGGAGGACGGCGACGCCGAGCACTCCGCCGAGCAGTACCGGGTTCGCTGCGCGAACCGTGGCCCGCAGCGGGACTCGGCCGACGAGAACGGCAGCAGCGCCGACAGCGAGCACGGGCAGCGCGGGCCGTGCCAGCACGAGCACGAGGACGGTCGCGATGGCCACTGCCGACGAGCCGGCGCGTGGCCGGAACGGCGGACGGTCGATCGCGGGTGCGAGCGTCGGTCGCAGGTGGCGCCTGAAGACGACCGCGAGGAAGACGATCGTCACGGCCACCGCGACGACCCATGCCGGCCACAGGCGTGCGGCGAACGCGGATCCCGAAACGGGGTCGTGTGCGAGCACGATCAGGTTCGTGAGGTTGGAGCCGGGGAGGAGCAGCGATGCGGAGTTCGCCATGAACACCGCGCCGTACAGAAAGGGCTCCTCGCCGAGGCCGCGATGCCTCGCTGCGTGGAGGAGCACCGGCGTCAGGAAGACGACTGCCGTGTCGAGGTTGAGGACGGCGGTGACTGCCGCCGTGACGAGCAGCAACGACGCGAGAAGCGCCGGTCCGCCGCCCGGTGCCCGAGCCGCAATGGCCCCGAGCTCGGAGAAGAGCCCTTCGCGCGCGGCGGCGGCGCCGACGAGGAGCAGGCCGGCGACGAGCGCGAACGCGGGCCACGCTTGCGAGAACGCCTCGTGCGCGTGCGCCCAGGTCACACGAGGAATTGCTACCCGAAAAAGGCTTGCGCCACCGCGTACCACTCCGGCGGCACGGTCTTCAGCTCCGCGGTCGCCTCGGCGAGCGGAACGGCGACGATGTCGTCGCCGCGGAGCGCGGCCATCGTCCCGAACTCGCCGGCGCGTGTGAGCTCTGCCGCCTTCAAGCCAAAGCGGGTGGCGAGCACGCGGTCGCGCGGCGTCGGGCTGCCACCGCGCTGCACGTGGCCGAGCACGGTCACCCGCGTCTCGAACCCGGTGCGCTGCTCGATCTCCCGACCGAGCACCTCGCCGACGCCGCGGTTGCCCAGGATGACGTGCCCGAACTGGTCGACCTCGCCGCTGTCCTGCACGCCCGGCAACTCGCATCCCTCGGAGATGACGACGATGGAGAAGTTCTTCCCGCGCGCGTGGCGCTTGCGGATCGACTCCGCGACCTCGTCGAAGTCGACCGGCTGCTCAGGGATGAGAATCACGTCGGCGCCGCCTGCGATCCCACTCATGACAGCGATCCAGCCCGCATGGCGGCCCATCACCTCGACGACCATGACGCGGTTGTGCGACTCGGCCGTCGTGTGCAGCCGGTCGATCGCCTCGGTCGCGATCGTCACCGCGGTGTCGAAGCCGAACGTGTAGTCGGTGCCGGAGAGGTCGTTGTCGATCGTTTTGGGGACGCCGACGACGGGGAGCCCGTACTCGGTGAAGAGCCGCGACGCCACGCCGAGCGTGTCCTCGCCGCCGATCGCGACGAGCGCGTCCAACTCGCGGTCGCGGAAGCTCTGGAGGACCTTCTCGACGCCGCCGTCGAGCTTGAACGGGTTCGTACGGCTCGTGCCGATGATCGTCCCGCCGCGCGGGAGGATCCCCGACACCTCCTGCACGCCGAGGTCCTGGAAGCGGCCCTCGACGAGGCCGCGCCAGCCCTCGAGCACAGCGACGGAGTCCCAGCCCGCCTCGTCGGAGCTGCGGACGACGGCCCGGATGACCGCGTTCAGGCCGGGACAGTCGCCCCCGCCGGTGAGCATGCCGACCGTCTTCGCCACCGGCCCTAGTCATAGCCGCTCGGACCGGGCTCCGCGTCCGTAATCGACGGTTTGATGCGGCGGGTGGGACTCGAACCCACACGTCCCGAAGGACAATGGCTTTTGAGGCCATCGCGTCGACCAGTTGCGCCACCGCCGCGGGCGTCCAGCATTGTAGGCCCTGCCGAAAACATGACCGACCAAGCTTGAAACCCGGTCCAGGGCGCGAAATACTCCCCCAACGCAAGTCCGAGGGCAGATAAGGCTCTTCCCGCGGCTGGAACTTATCGGGTCGGAAAATGGAGGAGGGAGCGTTGAGTAAGAAGCTTTCGCTGTTGGCTCTCGGCGTTGCGGCAGCCGTTGCCGTCGTTGTCGCCGGAACCACGGGCAGTGCCCGCAGCGCGACGGCCAGCGTGACACCGCTGCCGTCGTCGTCGTGCGGCCCCATCGTCTACAAGGGGTCCGGCTCGCCGGACTTCATCGTTGCGTCTGACCTTCCGTTGCAGGGCGCAGTCCGGCACCAGACGGTGCAGGTCTCGCGCGCGGAGATCTGGGCGCTGGCGAACGCGGGCTGGAAGGCCGGCTCGTACAAGATCGGCTACCAGTCCTGCGACGACTCGACCGCTCAGACGGGCGGCTGGGACACCGCGAAGTGCGCAACGAATGCGCACCTCTTCGCCAACAACAGGTCGGTCATCGCCGTCCTCGGGACGTTCAACTCCGGCTGTGCCAAGATCGAGGTGCCGATCGGTAACCGCGCCTCGCTCCTCTGGGTCAGCCCGGCGAACACGAACCCGGGTCTCACGAAGAAGTGGGACGTCGGCGAGCCGCAGAAGTACTACCCGACCGGCGTTCGCAACTTCGCCCGCGTCGTCGCGACCGACGACATCCAGGGCCCGGCCGACGCGATGTGGTCGAAGGCGCTTGGGTTCAAGAAGGTGTACGTCCTGAACGACAAGCAGACGTACGGCTTCGGCGTCGCCACGACCTACCGGGCGGCAGCGACGAAGCTCGGCATCAAGGTTGCCGGCTTCGAGGGTTGGGAC
This sequence comes from Actinomycetota bacterium, assembly GCA_003139545.1. GTDB lineage: Bacteria > Actinomycetota > Thermoleophilia > Gaiellales > Gaiellaceae > Palsa-739. The sequence continues at coordinate 84,019 of PLJC01000016.1, read as the reverse complement.
GCGAAGGCGTCGAGCTACGAGGCACTGGCGACCCGGATCAAGGCGTCGGGCGCGCAGGCCGTCTTCCTCGGCGGCATCATCTGCAACAACGGCGCGAAGCTGATGCAGGACATCAAGTCGGTGGATCCCAAGATCCAGCTGCAGATGCCTGACGGCTTCAGCGATCCGAACTCGAACGGCACCGTCGGCAACGGCGCGTACATCAGCGTCGCCGGCGAGCCGCCGAAGGCTCTGACGGGCGTGGGCGCCACGTTCATCAAGAGCTTCGGCAAGCAGATCGGCACGACCCCGAACCCGTACTCCGCATATGGCGCGCAGGCCATGGACGTCGCCCTCGAGGCGATCGTCAAGGGCGGCGGCCAGCGGGCGGCGGTCACGAAGTCCGTCTTCGGGCTCACGGTCACCAACGGGATCCTCGGGACGTTCACGATCAACGCGAGCGGCGACACGAGCCTGACGCCGATCACGATCTACAAGCAGGCCGGCAAGAACCTCAACCCGGTCAAGACGCTCGTGCCCGCCGCGAGCCTGATCGGCGGGTAACGCAAGAGGACAGTTCGGTACTCCACCGGGGGAGGCTCGATCGAGCCTCCCCCGGTCTCATCAGAACGAACTCCTGATGGCAACCCACGCTCACACGGAAGTGTCGCTGCGGCGAAGGCGCTCGTACAGCTCGTACGTGATGCCGGCGGTCGCGACGCTGCTCGTCGCGCTTCTCATCGCGTGGCTCGTCGTCAATTTCGTCAAGGGGCCGGCGTACTTCGTCACCATCGGGTTCATCGGCCTCACGAACGGCGCGCTCTACGCGCTCGTCGCGCTCGGCTACACGCTCGTGTACGGGATCCTCGAGCTGATCAACTTCGCGCACGGCGACGTGTTCATGCTCGGAGGGCTTTTCTCCGCGACGATGCTCCTCTCGGTCTTCCACCTTCACGCGCACGCGTCGACGCTCGCTCTCGTGGCCGCGATCGTCGGGTCGCTGCTCGTTGCGATGGCCGCCTGCGGCATCCTCAATGCCGCCATCGAACGGGTCGCCTATCGCCCGTTGCGCGGGGCGCCTCGAGTGGCGCCGCTGATCACGGCGATCGGGATGTCGTTCATCCTCGAGGACGTCGCCATCGGCTGGAAGGGGCCCGGCTATACAGCCGTGCCGAGCCTCCTCCCGACCGGACCGGTGTTCTCGGTTGCGGGGATCACGTACACCTGGGAGAAGTTGATCGTTGTGATGATCACGGCGCCGGTGCTCTTGCTCCTCGTCTGGTTCGTCAAGCAGACGCGCCAGGGCAAGGCAATGCGTGCGACGGCCCAGGACCGCGACGCCGCGGCGATGATGGGTATCGACGTCAACAGGACGATCTCGTTCACGTTCATCCTCGCCGGCGCGCTCGCCGGCACGGGCGGCCTCGTGTACGCGCTCTACTTCGGGCAGATCCGGTACGACACCGGCTACCAGATCGGGCTGATCGCATTCACCGCCGCAGTGCTCGGTGGGATCGGGAACCTGCCCGGCGCGGTGCTAGGCGCGCTCCTCATCGGCTTCATCCAGTCGTTCAACGAGGGGCTGCTCTGGCACGCGCCCGGCAGCGACTGGACGGAGTCGATCGTGTTCTCGATTCTTATCCTCATCCTCGTGTTCCGCCCCGAGGGGCTCCTCGGGGAACGAACGCCGGAAGGCGCCTGACGTGCGGCGCCGGCTCAGGGCTGCGATCTCCGCCGGCTGGTGGGAAGCCCTCGCTCGCCTCGGTCTGAGTCACGAGCGGTGGACTGCGCTGCCGACGACCACTCGCCGGGCGGTGAAGGCCGTGATCTGGACCGGCATCGGCCTGCTGCTCGTCGCCTTCCTCGGCGTCTGGCAGTGGTCGGCGCTCGCGATCGCGGCGGTCGTCCTCGTTCTCGTTGTTCCGCGCTACGGCGGTGTGACGATCCGCGGCCGGAAGGTCGGCCCCTACATCATTCCGCTCGCGGCTCTCGCCATTGCGATCACGTATCCGCTCTACGCGTACAACGCGGACGGCGTCAGCCCAGGCCTGCCGCAGCTTCCGATCTTCGGCACGTTCCCGCTCATGAGCACGATGGTGAACATGGGCATCTTCTCGATGATGGCGCTCGGGTTGAACTTCGTCGTCGGCTACGCCGGCCTGCTCGACCTCGGCTATGTCGCTTTCTTCGCGATCGGCTCGTACATGGCGGGCTGGCTCGCGTCGTCGCAGTTCTCCCAGGTCAACATCCGGTTCGGCGGCGTCGGCGTCATCCAGGGGCTGACGGGGATCCACATCTCGGTCTGGCTCGTGCTGCTCGCGGCCGGAATCGTTACCGCGTTGGCGGGCGTCATCATCGGACTGCCGACGCTGCGCCTGCGCGGCGACTATCTCGCGATCGTCACGCTCGGGTTCGGCGAGATCCTGCCGATCGTCGCCCGTAACGGGGACAGCCTGGGCGGGTTCAACCTGACGAACGGGACGGGCGGGATCACACCGATCGACCCGCCCGGCTTCGGCAACTGGTTCCACCATCACCTCGGCTTGCCGGCGAACTACGGCGCGCTCGGCACGACGTTCGACCGGGACTACTTCTGGACCGTCCTCGTCCTCGTCCTGCTCACGATCTTCTGCAGCGCGCGCCTGCGCGACTCGCGCCTCGGCCGCGCGTGGATCGCGATTCGCGAGGACGAGGTCGCCGCGGCGGCAATGGGCATTCCGCTCATGCGCACGAAGACCTGGGCCTACGCGACCGGCGCATTCTTCGGCGGGGTCGCGGGCGCGTACTACGCGAGCTACAACGGCAGCTCGAACCCCGACGAGTTCTACTTCCAGATCTCCGTCTTCATCCTCGTCATGGTGATCCTCGGCGGGATGGGAAACATCTGGGGAGTCATCCTTGGGGCGTGCTTCCTCACCTACCTGAACTCCGAGGGGCTCAATAACATCGGCGCCTGGCTCAACGGCCACTTCGGGCCTGGCGGGTCCGACTTCCAGGTCTGGCACACGCCGCTCGACGTGCCGCTGTACAACTTCGGGATCTACGGCGTGATCCTCGTGGTCGTGATGTTGCTGCGGCCCGAGGGCCTGATCCCGAGCCGTCGCCGCGCCGCCGAGCTCCACGAAGGCGTGCACGACCAGCCGCTCTACGACGCAGCCGTGTGATGGTCGAAGCGCTTCTTCAGACCCACTCGTTGCGCAAGGAGTTCGGCGGTCTCGTCGCGGTCGACGACGTCGACTTCGTCGTGCCGGAAGGCTCGATCGTCAGCCTGATCGGGCCGAACGGTGCGGGCAAGACGACGTTCTTCAACATGCTCACGGGCGTCTACAAGCCGACGGCGGGAGCCGTCGTCTTCGCGGGCGAGGACATGACCGGGAAGCCTCCGCACGCATACACGCAGCGCGGGATCGGCCGCACGTTCCAGAACATCCGCCTCTTCCAGAACATGACCGCGCTCGAGAACGTGCTCGTTGGGATGCACACGCGCCTGAAGGGAAACCTCTTCGAGGCGATCCTCAGGACGCCGCGTGTCAAGCACGAGGAAGTCGACGCGCGCGCTCGCGCGCGCGAGCTGCTCGAATACAGCGGGCTGCGGCGGAAGGACAGCGTGATCGGACGCAACCTCTCGTACGGCGACCAGCGCCGGCTCGAAGTCGCGCGCGCCCTCGCCACCGAACCGAAGCTGCTGCTGCTCGACGAGCCGACTGCTGGCATGAACCCGCAGGAGACGGCGGAGTTCACCGACTTCGTCGCACGGCTGCGGGCCGACCGCGATCTCACGGTTCTCCTCATCGAGCACGACATGCGTGTCGTCATGGGCGTGTCCGACCGCGTCACCGTGCTCGACTACGGCGAGAAGATCGCCGAGGGTACGCCGTCCGAGATCCAGAAGAACGATCGTGTCATCGAGGCGTACCTCGGCAGCGCGGCGGTGAGCACGTCGTGAGCGCACAGCCGGCGATGCTGCTCGAGCTGAAGGGCGTGGAGACGTACTACGGCTCCATCCAGGCGCTGAAAGGGATCTCCATCGAAGTGCGCGAGGGGGAGATCGTCACGCTCATCGGCGCCAACGGCGCCGGCAAATCGACGACGCTTCGTTCGATCAACGGGCTGAACCATCCGCGCAAAGGAACGATCTCGTTCCAGGGCCGCGACATCACGCACGACGCGCCGCACTCGATCGTCAAGAGAGGGATTGCCCAGTCGCCGGAGGGCCGCAAGCTCTTCCCGCGCATGAGCGTGACCGAGAACCTCGAGATGGGCGCGTTCCAGCGTTCCGACCGTGGCGCGATCCGTGAGGACATGGAGCGTGTCTTCACGCTCTTCCCGCGTCTGGCCGAACGGCGGACACAGAAAGCGGGGACGATGTCCGGCGGCGAGCAGCAGATGTGCGCCATCGGGCGCGCGCTCATGGCGAGGCCGACGCTGCTCATGCTCGACGAGCCGTCGATGGGGCTCGCACCGATCTTCGTCGAGCGCATCTTCGAGACGATCGTCGAGGTCAACAAGCAGGGAACGTCGATTCTCCTCGTCGAGCAGAACGCGCTCATGGCGCTGCACGTCGCGAATCGCGGCTACGTGCTCGAGACGGGAACGGTCGCGCTCGCCGACGACGCGAAGGCGCTCGCGCAGAACCCGCAGGTTCGCAAGACATATCTCGGCGAGATCTAAGCTCCACCGACGCGCAGCGGGAAGTAGGGCGGGCTGAGGAGGAAGCCGATGCGCGGCGTGCCGCTCGTGCGTCCACGGGCGAGGTCGAGCGCGGCGCCGATGCCGTGCACGGGAACGAAGCCGAGCTGCCGGACGGCGGTGGCGTCGGCCGCGCCGGCGACGAGGACAGCGCCGAGACGCCCGAGTGCAGGCTGGCACGCGTTCCAGTCGCGAAACGGCAACAGCGGGTGCACGGTGCGGCCGTTGCGATAGTCCGCGATGCCTCGTGGGTTGGACGCGGCGGCGCGCTCAGCCTCGGCGAGCATCTCCGGGTCGCGGCCGATGCGCGCCGCATGGAAGAACGGGCGATACGGCGTCTGCGTGGGGTGCGCGAACGTGCGCGTGAAACGGTGGGCGAGGATGGCGGTGCCACCGTCGACCACCGGAAACGCGTCCCGCCACAGGCGCAGAGCGAGGCCTAGGCCGAGATACGCCGCCAGCAGCGGGTTCGGCCCTTCCCGCGGCAGGTACGGGGTCGTTCCCGGCACGCCGATGACGATCGCGTCGAGCGGCCCGTCGAGCTCCGCCCGGCGAAGCTCGACCGCGCGCAGGAGCGCTTCGGCGTGCGCGACGGACGGTGGTCCCGCAAACGCCGCCGCGGCGGTCACCTCGGTCTGGAGCGTGTGCAGGATCTCGCGCCGCGCGCGGTCGGGCAGCGCGGCGAAGACGTGGCGGAGCGGCGATCTCGCCACGCGTTCGACCGCCTCGGGGTCGTACGGATAGCCGCGGAGCGCGCCGGAGGTGCGCGGATGGTTGAGCACGAGCGAGACGCCGATCACCGGCAGCCGGCGGGCGAGCGCCCGCTCGAGCGCGAGACCGAGGTGCCAGCCTTGCGACGCGCTCGTCTCGAGGAGCGAATATGCACCGGCCGCACGCTGTGCATGGGCATCCGCCGCTCCGAGCAGCGTGGCAGGCCCGCCGTGCAGCACCGTCTCAGCGGCGCTCACGACGAGGACGAGCTCGGTCTCGACGAGCGCGCGATTCACCCGGAGCGCCGGCTGAGACGAGTCATCGAGCACGGCAAGCTCGGGGTCCTCGGCGTCGTGGATGACGACATGACCGTGGAAACGGCGGGCGAGGTCGCGTGTGACGAACCCTTCGAGCTCGCGCTGCGTCGTCCGCCGCGCAAGGCCGCACGCGACGAGAATCGTCTGGTAGCCGCTCGGGATTCCGAGCCGCTCGAGCTCGTCGATCACCGCGCCGATCGCAAGCTGGCGCGGATCTGCCGCGCTACCCGGGATCGGCAGTGCGGGCGGCTCGATGACGATCGTCGCTCGCCCGCGTCGGCGCACGAGCGCCTCGAGCGGCTCTCCTTCGAGCGGGAAGCGGAGGGCGTCGCGTACCGCGGCGCCGACGTCCGCGATGCCTGCGCCCGGCGCCGGCGGACGGAGCACGATCGCGTCGTCCGGAGCGGCCGCGATGACGAGCTTCGTGCCTGCGAGTAGCGGGATCCGGGGCATGCGCGGACCTTAGACTCGGTGCATGTCGCCGAAGACTCTCACCGGGCTCGAGCTGGAGCTGGACGACGGCCCCGCGCGCGAGTCTGACCTCTTCCTCGTCGACGGCAACAACCTCGCGTACCGGGCGTTCTTCGCCCTGCCGGAGGAGCTCGCCACGACCGAGGGCTTCCCGACGAACGCGCTGCTCGGGTTCACGAACATGCTGTTCAAGCTCCTGAGCGACTACAAGCCGAAGGGCGTTGCCGTCGCCTGGGATACGCGGCCGGTCCACCGCGCTGCCGTAGCCGAGGCCGCCGACGTCGTCTACAAGGAAGGCCGCCGGCCGATGGCGGACCTCCTGCGTGAGCAGTTCCCGTTCTTCCGGCCGATCGTCGAGGCCTTCGGGTACCGCAACCTCGAGTTCGAGGGGTGGGAGGCCGACGACGTGATCGCCACGCTCGCGACTCGCGCCGACGAGGCCGGCGTGCGCACGTGCGTCGTGTCGACGGATCGCGACGCGTTCCAGCTCGTGTCCGAGAACGTGTGCCTGATGATGACGCCGCGCGGCGTCAGCGACGTGCAGGTCTACACACCGGAACGCGTCGAGGCGCGCTACGGCATCAGGCCCGACCAGATCCCCGACTTCATCGGGCTCAAGGGCGACACCTCCGACAACATCCCGGGCGTCCCGGGAATCGGCGACAAGACCGCAGGCCAGCTCGTCGCGCAGTACGGGTCGCTCGACGGCGTATACGAGCATCTCGACGAGCTTTCACCCGGCCGGCGCAAGAACCTGACCGAGCACGAGGACGACGCGCGCACGTCGAAGGAGCTCGCGACCATGCGCCGCGACCTGGAGCTCGATTGCGATCCGGCCGAGCTCGTCCTCGCGCCGCCGGACCGGTCGCAGCTGCGCGAGATGTTCCGGCGCTTCGAGTTCCGCGGCCTGCTCAACCGCATCGACACGCTCGACGAAGCACTTCCTTCCGTAGAGAAGATCGTTGCCGGGACAGGTGTTGCGTGGGAGGTCGTCGATGAGTTGCCGAAGCTTGTCGGATCCGTCTCAGTCGCAGTTGGAGGCGACCGCGTTGCGGTCGCCCGTGAAGGTGAACCCGTGCTCGTCGCGCCCCTCCCTGACGATCTCGGTCTCGCTCTCCGCGAAACGCTGATCACGGCACACGACTACAAGGATCTCCCGCGCGTCACACAACTTCCGGCGGAGGACACGCTCATCGCTGCGTACTTGATCGAGCCGGGCCGGCCCGGCTACGAGCTCGACGATCTTGCTGCCGAGTATGGCGTGGAGGCGATCCCCGAGCCGGCGGCCGAGGAGGAGACGGCCGCGCTCGTGCGGAGCGCGGAAGTTCCGCGCCGGCTCGCGCCGCTGCTCCGGGCGCGGCTCCGCGAGCGGGGGAGCGAGGAGCTGTACGACCGGATCGAGCTGCCGCTCACGGCGGTCCTCGCGGCGATGGAGGACGCGGGCGTCAAGATCGACACGTATCGAATGGGCGAGATCACCGCCCGGCTCTCGGACCGGGTCGAGGAGCTCGAGTCGCGCGCGTACGAGCTCGCGGGCGAGGAGTTCATGCTCGGATCGACGCAACAGGTCGCGCGTGTGCTCTTCGACGATCTGAAGCTGACGCCGGGGCGCAAGGGCAAGACGGGCTACTCGACCGATACGCGCGTGCTGCGCACGATCCGGGACGAGCATCCGATCGTCGAGGTGATCGAGGACTGGCGTGAGGTCACGAAGCTCGTCAACACCTACCTCGGCCCGTTGCCCACGCTCATCGGCGACGACGGCCGCCTGCACACGCACTTCAACCAGGCGGTGGCCGCGACCGGCCGGCTCTCCACCTCGAACCCGAACCTCCAGGCGATCCCGATCCGGACCGAACTGGGGCGGGAGATCCGGAGCGCGTTCGTCGCCGAATCCGGACACAGGCTCGTGTCGGCGGACTACTCCCAGGTCGAGCTGCGGATCCTCGCGCACGTGTCGGGCGAGCCGAAGCTGCGCGAGGCGTTCGCGCGCGGCGAGGACATCCATGCGGCGACCGCAGCCGAGGTGCTGGGCAAAGACCAGGCGACGCTGACGAAGGACGAGCGCAACATCGCGAAGATGGTGAACTTCGGGATCATCTACGGCATCTCCGCTTTCGGTCTGTCGGAGAACCTCGAGATTCCGCGCGACGAGGCGCAGACGTACATCGACACGTATCTCGCGCGCTTCCCGCTCGTGCAGGACTTCATCCAGCGCACGATCGAGCAGGCCGAGCGCGACGGCTACGTGACGACGCTGCTCGGCAGGCGACGGCCGGTCCCGGAGATCCGCGCGTCGAACCGTCAGACGCGAGGGCTCGGCGAGCGCCTGGCGGTCAACTCGGTCATGCAGGGGACGGCGGCGGACATCATCAAGATCGCGATGGTGAACATCCACCGCCGGCTGCGTGACGAAGGCCGCAGTTCGCGCCTCGTGCTGCAGGTCCACGACGAGCTGCTCGTCGAGGCGCCGGACGCGGAGGTCTCGACGATCAAAGAGCTCGTGCGCAAGGAGATGTGCGACGCGTACCCGCTCGACCCGCCACTGGCCGCTGACGTCGGCGCCGGCGACGACTGGAACGAAGCGAAGAAGTAACTAGAACGCGTCAGGGACCGAGTCAGGCACGAGCCCCAGGCCCTGGCGAAGCTCTTCGATCAGTTGCTGTGCCCTATCCAGCAGCCGCGCCAGGGCATTGAGCTCTTCGCGCGGCACTTCCACCGTGACCCGAACCGGCGAGCGGGCGCTTGATGAGAGCGCGAGCGACTCCTGGCCGTCCCGCACGAGCGCGGTGAGGTCCAGGTACTCGTCGCGACCGAGGCGCGCGCCCACGACGAAGCGCACGTCGGCGGCTCGGAGCCGCCCCGCCAGGACACCCGGGTAGTGGCCGGGCACGTGAACGGTGGCCTCTCCGCCGCGCAGCCCGACCGCGACCGACCAGCCCCGGTAGCCCTCGCCGGCGTCGTGTCGCAAGACTGCGACGGACACCGATTCCGTGTCTCCGATCGGGTAGCGCTCGTCCACTCGGCTCCAGCGTATCCGTGTTGCAACACCTAACAAGGGAGGGCCGAAGGCGTCTACAAGCCTAGGGCTATACTGCCCGGCTTCTATGGCTAACGACACCATCAGCGACCCGCGGCTCGAAGAAGGCGTCTGGACGACCGGTCCCGACGGCGAGCTGATTCCCGATTACGAGTCGACCTTCCCGACCATCAACGAGGGCGAGGTCGTGAACGGCACCGTCGTCCGTGTTGACAAGGACGAGGTGCTCGTCGATATCGGTTACAAGTCGGAAGGCGTCATCCCGGTCAGCGAGCTCTCCATCCGCCGGTCGGTGAATCCGGCCGACGAGGTGTCGGTCGGCGACGAGATCGCTGCGCTCGTGATGACGAAGGAGGACGCCGAAGGGCGCCTGATCCTGTCGAAGAAGCGCGCGCGCTTCGAGATCGCCTGGAAGGCGATCGAGGCAGCGTACGAGCAAGGCCAGCCGGTCAACGGCCGCGTCATCGAGGTCGTCAAGGGTGGCCTCATCCTCGATCTCGGCGTGCGCGGGTTCCTGCCCGCCTCGCTCGTCGACATCCGCCGCGTGCAGGATCTCGACGAGTATCTCGGGCAAGAGCTTCGCTGCAAGGTGATCGAGCTCAATCGTTCTCGCAACAACGTCGTGCTCTCGCGCCGCGCCGTCCTCGAGGACGAGCGCAAGGACATGCGGCAGGCGATCCTCGACCGGCTCAACCCGGGCGACGTCGTCGAAGGGACGATCTCGAACATCGTCGACTTCGGTGCGTTCGTCGACCTCGAGGGGATGGACGGCCTTATCCACATCTCCGAGCTGTCGTGGAGCCACGTCAACCATCCGTCCGAAGTGCTCGAGATCGGCCAGAAGGTCGAGGTCAAGGTGCTCGACATCGACCGCGACCGCCAGCGAATCTCACTCGGGCTCAAGCAGACGCAGACCGATCCGTGGCAGCAGGTGCTCGAGAGCTATCAGGAGGGCGACGTCGTCGAGGGCAAGGTGACGAAGGTGGTCACGTTCGGCGCGTTCGTCGAGATCCTCCCGGGCGTCGAAGGCCTCGTGCACATCTCGGAGCTCGCGCAGCACCACGTCGAGAATCCGCGCGAGGTCGTGTCGCAGGGCGACACCGTGAAGGTCCGCATTCTCGAGGTCGACGCGGAACGGCGGCGGCTGTCGCTGTCGCTGAAGCGCGTCGAGGACGGCATGCCCCTCCAGCCGAAGCCCGGCGAAGAGGCCGCTCCGCCGGCGATCGATCTCTCCGAGGACGTCTTCACGGACGAGGCGGCTGCGGTCGAGGCACCGGAAGAGCCGGCTGCGGTCGAAGCACCGGAAGAGCCGGCTGCCGTCGAGGCACCGGAAGAGCCGGCTGCCGTCGAGGCGGCGGATGAGACGGCTGTCCCCGAGGCTTCGGCAGAGCCGGCCGAGGCCGACTCGGAAGCCGAGCCCTCCGCCGAATAGTGGCTCGGCGGCCGCTCGCGGTCGCGATCACCGGCGGCATCGCGGCAGGGAAGAGCGAGGCGCTCGAGGCGTTCTCGCGATACGGCGCCGCCACACTGTCTGCCGACGAGATCGTGCATGACCTGCTCGCGGACGACGCGGAGGTTCGGGCCGCGATCCGAGAGCGCTGGGGCGACGCTGCGGTCGACGACCGCGGCCGGATCGGCGAGATCGTCTTCCGCGATCGCGCCGAGCTCGACTGGCTCGAGCAACTGCTCCATCCGAAGACGCGGGCGGCGGCCGACGCCTGGCTGGCGTCCGTCGACGCACCGCTCGCGGTGGTCGAGGTGCCGTTGCTGTACGAGACCGGGGGCGAGAGCCGGTTCGACGCCGTGGTGGTCGTCACCGCCCCGCCCGAGGTGCGGGAGGAGCGGCGAACGGGGCTTGCCGAGCGTGAGGCGCGGCTCCTGCCGGACGACGAGAAGGTTCGACGCGCGGATTACGCGTTCGTGAACGACGGATCGCTCGAGGATCTCGACGCGTTCGTCGGGAAGGTGTTCGAGGCACTGTGCATGCGCTGAGGCGGCTCACGCTCGTGGGCGCCGTCGTCGCTGCCGCCATCGGCGCGTTTCTCTACCTCCAGCGAACGGAACCGCCGTGGTGGGCGCGCCTGTGGTTCCCGCTGCGGTATGCGTCGATCGTCCGCGGCCACGCTGCGAACTACCGCCTCAATCCCGCGCTGCTCGCGGCCGTGATCGAGGAAGAGAGCAAGTTCAACACCGACGCGCGCTCTCCCACCGGCGCGCTCGGCCTCATGCAGCTCCAGCCGACGACCGCCAAAGGGATCGCCATCCGCACGGGCGGGTCGCGCTTCGTCGTCTCCGATCTCTACAAGCCGGAGATCAACGTCCGCTATGGCGCCTGGTACCTCAGGCACTTGCTCGACAAGTACCACGGCGACGAGCGCACCGCCCTGGCGGCGTACAACGCGGGGCAGGAGAACGTCGACCGCTGGCTCGCGAAACACGAGCCGGTGCAGTTCCCGGAGACGCGCGCGTACGTCTCGCGGGTCGAGCGCCTGAAGGGCATCTACCGCCGCACGTATCCGGGCCAGCTGGGTTTGAAGGGGTAGCCGTCGTTACCCTGTGTCTCCGATGGCCGAGCTGAAAACCTCCGTCGATTACCGCCCGACTGGCGACCAGCCGCGCGCGATCGGCGAGCTCTCGGCCGGGCTTCGTGCAGGCGAGCGGTTCCAGACGCTCGTCGGCGCGACCGGCACCGGCAAGACCGCGACGATGGCTTGGACGATCGAGGAGGTCGGGAGGCCGGCGCTCGTCATCGCCCACAACAAGACCCTGGCGG
>PLJC01000016.1:0-72034 GCA_003139545.1 Actinomycetota bacterium | reverse complement strand
TCGTGCATCTACGGCCTCGGCTCGCCCGAGGAGTACAAGGAGCGAGTCGTCTTCGTGAACGTCGGCGAGGAGCAGGACCGCGACCTCATGCTGCGGAAGCTCATCGACATCCAGTACGTCCGCAACGACACGCTGCTCGGTCGCGGGAAGTTCCGCGTGAAGGGGGACGTGGTCGAGATCCAGCCGGCGTACTCGGAGACCGCGTACCGCGTCTCGTTCTTCGGCGACGAGGTGGAGCAGATCACGCACTTCGATCCGCTGACGGGCGAGGTGCTCTCGCGCTACGACACGATCACCATCTTTCCGGCGACGCAGTACGTCACGTCGAAGCCGACGATCGAGCGCGCGCTCGGCGAGATCCGGCACGAGCTCGAGGAGCAGGTCAGCGCATTCGAAGCGGAAGGGAAGATGCTCGAGGCGCACCGCATCCGCCAGCGCACCGAGTACGACCTCGAGATGATGAAGGAGCTCGGGTTCTGCAACGGGATCGAGAACTATTCGCGCATCCTCGACGGACGGCCGCCCGGGTCTGCGCCGCACACGCTGCTCGACTATTTCCCGTCCGACTTCGTCGTCTTCATCGACGAGTCGCACCAGACCGTCCCACAGGTCGGCGGGATGTATGAGGGCGACCGGTCGCGGAAGCAGACGCTGGTCGACTTCGGCTTCCGCCTCCCGTCCGCGCTCGACAACCGTCCACTCCGCTTCGACGAGTTCCTGGCCAAGGTTCCTCAGATCGTGTTCGTCTCCGCGACCCCGGGGCCGTACGAGCAGCGCCACTCGACGAAGATCGCGGAGCAGCTGATCCGGCCGACCGGCGTTGTCGATCCCGACGTCGAGCTCCGCCCGACCAGGAACCAGATCGACGATCTCCTCGGCGAGATCCGCCAGCGCGAGGCGGTGGGGGAGCGAACGCTCGTCACGACCCTCACCAAGAAGATGGCCGAGGACCTGACCGACTACCTGCTCGAGTCCGGCGTGAAGGCCCGCTATCTCCACTCGGAGATCGACACGCTCGAGCGCATCCAGATCGTGCGCGAGCTGCGGCTGGGCGAGTACGACGTGCTCGTCGGCGTCAACCTCCTGCGGGAAGGGCTCGACCTCCCGGAGGTGTCGCTCGTCGCGATCCTCGACGCGGACAAGGAAGGATTCCTCCGCGGCCGGACGTCTCTGATCCAGACGATCGGGCGCGCTGCGCGCAACATCCACGGCAAGGTGCTCATGTACGCCGACAAGCAGACGGAGGCGATCATCGCGGCGATCGACGAGACGAACAGGCGCCGTTCGATCCAGCTCGCGTACAACGAGGAGCACGGGATCACACCGACGACGATCACGAAAGGCGTCTCCGACATCGCCGAGTTCCTCTCGCTCGACTCGCCGCACGTTCCGAGGGGGCGCCGGCGCGGCGCGAAGAAGATCGAGGGCCTGGACCGCAGCGAGCTCGAAAAGCTCGTGGTCACGCTCGAGGAGGAGATGCTCGTCGCGGCCGAGGAGCTCAGGTTCGAGTACGCCGCCAAGCTGCGCGACGAGATCAAGGATCTCCGGCGCGAGCTGCTGGCGGTCGAGGCGACGGCGTGATTCTCGGCGCCGTCACGGTCGGCACCGTCGTCGGAGTCCTCATCTCGGCGTTCGTCACCGGAGGCCTCGCGCGCCTGGCAGTGCCAGGCCCGGACCCGATGCCCATCTGGCTGACGATCCTCGTCGGCCTCGGCGGCTCGCTCGGCGGCGGCGGCATCGCGTACGCGGCGGGCTCCCGCAACCCGTACGTCATCAGCACGGTCGGGTTCGCGGTCGCGATCGCGCTCGTCGTGGCGTATCGGCGGTTCGTGCAGCGGCGGCCGGCCATCGGCCGCGATGCGTACCGCTTCCCCGAGCGCGGCATCGGCGTCGACACCTATCGAGAGCGGCTCAATCGCGCGGGCATCGACCCCGATCGCATCGGCGCTGCGGTGCCGCCGTTCGCAGCGGCCAAGCAACAGCCGTCCGCGACCCCCGCCGCAGCCACCGCCGGCGAGACGCCGACGGAGAACCCGGCCCACTTCATCCGCCTGCTCGACGAATTGCACGACGCCGGCGTGCTCGACGACGACGAATACAACGCCGCCCGCACGCGGCTGCTCGAGAGTCTGCGAAGCTAGGAGGACGGCATGGTTCTCTGGTACATCATCGCGCTCGTCGTCGAAGCCCTGGTCGTCGGTGGGCTCGCGCGGCTCGCGCTTCCGGGCCCGGACCCGATGAGCATCCCGATGACGATCGTTCTCGGTATCGCCGGGACGTTCCTCGGCGGGATCGTCGCCTATCTGTTCCTCGGCCACGCGGGCGGCCTGATCTTCGCCCTCCTCGGCTCGACGCTGCTGCTCTACCTGCATCGCCGCTTCGTCCAGCACCGGCCGATCACCGGGCCGGGCGCGAAGCGTCCTCCGTCCTAGCCGCCGAACGAGCGCCGCGCCGTCGCGGCCCAGTCGCCTCCGCGCCAGATGTGCGTCTCGACCGTGAGCACGCCGGCTTCGATCTCGTAGACCTGCAGCCCGCGCGCCTCGCCGAGCCGTTGCGGCCGCGGCTGGCCGAGACCGGGGGCGATCGAGACGACGACCGCGCGCGCGTCACCACTGACGACCTCGAACTCATGGCGCTCACTCACTGCGGCCTGGTGGATGTGGCCGGCGACGATGAGGTCGGCGCCGGCGGCGACGAGCTCGTGCAGCACGTGGTTCCGGCGCGCGAGCGGGCGCTTGCGGGCGGCGCGCCACGGTGCTCCGATCATGTGGTGATGGAGCGCGACCACGCGATACGCGCCGGGCGCCGCCTGTTCCAGCCGTGCCGCTGCGTCGCGCAGTTGCGCATCGCTGAGGCCGCCGCTCTGGTGACGGTACGGCCGCGCCGAGTTGAGCCCGACGACGTGGAGCGACGGCGACGCGTACATCGGCTCCGTCGTCTCCCAGGCACGCTCGAACTCGCGCCAGGGCGTCGTAAACCGGGCCGGGAAGGTGTACGGGAGGTCGTGGTTTCCGGGGACGGCGACCACCGGCGCGCCGAGCGACTGCAGGAGGTTGCGAGCCCGTTCGTGCTCGCCGCGGCGGCCCCGGTTCGTGAGGTCGCCGGACGCGACGACCACGTCAGGCCCCAGCTCCGCGGCGAGCCGGACGAGCGCCGCCTCGACCTGCGGGTCCTCACGCGTACCGACGTGGAGGTCGGAAACATGCAGGATGCGTGCGGCCACGGGCGAATGAGCGTATTCCAGAGACGTGTCAGACACCAATCCGGTGTCTGACACCCGGGACCATTACCATTCCGGTATGAGCGACGAGTCAGCCGAAGTCTTCGACGACCTCTACCTCGGCTTGCGGGCCGGCGGTGCGCTGCGCAAACAGCGGCGCGGCGAACCGCTGACCACCGAGGAGCAGGAAGCGCTCGGCCGCTGGCAGCGCCTCTCCACCTTGCGCAAGGCGATCGCCATCGGCGGCTTCGCCGTCGGGACCTTCGGGCTCGGCTTCACCCTCGGCGGCCTCGTCTTCGGCCGCTGGCGCAAGCCGGCGTAGCTCGCAGACGGCGAGGGGTTTGCGGCCTCGCGGCGAATCACGCAAACCCATGCCCGCAGGTGAACCTGAGCGGATCTACGTCGACGCGCGCCGGCACGGCGTCGTTCTCGTCCGGCCGCTCGGCCGGGCGTTCGTGATCGCGCTGCTCGGAGCCGTCGCTTTCCTCGGGGGCTGGCCGGTGTCCGCCGCCGGCGCGGCGCTGCTCTGCCTCGCGGCCGTGGGCGCCGTCGTCGCCGTCTGGCGCTTCGACCGCACGCGCATCGTCCTGACCGGGGACAAGCTTTTTGTCGTCCACGGCACCCTGCGCCGCCGCGCCGCCGCTGTCCGCCTGGAGAAGATCCAGACCGTCGAAGTGGAGCAGTCCCTCCTCGGTCGCCTGCTCGGCTACGGCACGCTCGTCGCCGGCGATCTCGAGATCAGCTGCGTCGCGAGACCTGGCGACTTGCAGGGCTTTCTCAGCAAGTCTTTATCCGGGGCCTGATTTAGCCGAATACCCTGGAAGAGTGCTTCGCCTGGAGCGTCATCGGCTTGGTCCGCGGATCTTCGTCTGCGGGCTGCGCGTGCACGAGTTCGCGCTCGGCTTTGCCGTGCTCGCCGCCGCCCTGCTCATCGGCGGCCTCACCGAGGCGTGGGACCTGAGCCGGGCGACGATGGGGGCGACCGCAGCCGGGTCGTGGCTCGTGATCAAGGACTGGCGCGACCTGTTCCCGTCGACGCGCAACACCGCCTCGTGGAGCTTGCTGCCGCACCGCGTTCCGAAGGACTAAGGAGCCCTTCCGAACACACGTTCGGTGCAGTACAATGGCTGTTCCATGGCTGCCGATGAGTTGGTCGTCCACGGCGCCCGCGAGCACAACCTCAAGGACATCACCGTCCGCCTGCCGCGGAACCGCCTGATCTGCATCACTGGGCTCTCCGGGTCCGGTAAGTCGAGCCTTGCCTTCGACACGATCTACGCCGAAGGGCAGCGCCGCTACGTGGAGTCGCTCTCCGCCTACGCGCGCCAGTTCCTCCAGATGATGGAGAAGCCGGATGTCGACCACATCGACGGCCTCAGCCCGGCGATCTCGATCGACCAGANNGGCACGGTCACCGAGATCTACGACTATCTCCGCCTCCTGTACGCGCGGGTCGGGCGGCCGCATTGCCCCATCTGCGGCAAGCCGATCGCCGGCCAGTCCATCGACTCGATCGTCGAGCAAGTCCTGCAGCTCGAGGACGGAACCCGCTTCACGGTCAACGCGCCGGTCGTGCGCGACCGCAAGGGCGAGTACAAGGACGTCTTCGAGGAGCTGCTGCGCGAGGGCTTCACCCGCGTGAAGGTGGACGGCGAGCAGTACCTGCTCGAGGACGGCGTTCCGCCGCTCGACAAGAAGTTCAAGCACACGATCGAGGTCGTCGTCGACCGGCTCGTGATGAAGAACGAAGGCGAGCTGCGTCTGCGGCTCACGCAGTCGATCGAGACGGCCGCCGGCCTCGCTGAGGGCATCGTTCTCATCGACCCGCTGGGCGGCGGTGAGCCGATGCTCTTCTCCGAGAACTTCGCGTGCCCCGATCACGGCGTCTCGCTGGCGGAGCTGCAGCCGCGCGTGTTCTCGTTCAACGCGCCGCACGGCGCCTGCCCGCGCTGCACCGGGCTCGGCTCGCAGCAGGAGATCGACCCGGATCTGCTCGTGCCGGATCCGTCGCTCTCGCTCGACGACGGCGCACTCGTCCCCTGGTCGGTCGGAGGGTCCTCGGGCTTCTACGAAGCGGTGATCCAGGCGATCGCCGACCGCTACGAGGTCGACACGTCGAAGCCGTGGTCGGAGCTCACCGAGGAGCAGCAGAGCCGGTTCCTCTACGGCACCGACGGCGAGCGGGTGTACGTCCAGTACCGGAACCGCATGGGCCGGCGCCGCCAGTACATGCTGGCCTTCGACGGCATCGTCTCCAGTCTTCAGCGTCGCTACAAGGAGACGGACTCCTCGCAGCAGCGCGAGCGGATCGAGGAGTACATGTCGCTGCGGCCCTGCCCTGTGTGCAAGGGCGCGCGGCTGAAGCCGGAGGTGCTCGCGGTCACCGTCGGCGCGCGCTCGATCCACGACTTCACCCAGATGTCGGTATCGGCGGCCCTCGGCTTCCTCGACGAGCTCGGACTGACGGAGACGGAGCAGCTCATCGGTCATCGCATCGTCAAGGAGATCCGCGAGCGGCTCACGTTCCTCGACGACGTCGGCGTCGGCTACCTCACGCTCGACCGCGCGGCCGCCACCCTGTCGGGCGGCGAGGCGCAGCGGTTGCGGCTGGCGACGCAGATCGGCTCACAGCTCGTCGGCGTCCTGTACATCCTCGACGAGCCGTCGATCGGCCTTCACCAGCGCGACAACGCGCGCCTGATCGGCACGCTCGAGCGGCTGCGCGACATCGGGAACACGGTCGTGGTCGTCGAGCACGACGAGGAGATGATGCGCCGCGCCGACTGGCTCGTGGACATGGGGCCGGGGGCCGGCCTGCACGGTGGCGAGGTCGTTGCGGAAGGCCCGGCGGCGAAGGTGGCGCGCAACCGGCGCTCGACGACGGGGCAGTTCCTCGCGCACACGCGGGCGATCGCGATCCCGGAGCGGCGCACCGAGGACCGTGGCAGCTTCGTCGTGCGCGGCGCCTCGCAGCACAACCTCAAGAACATCGACGTCGAGTTTCCGCTCGGGAAGTTCGTGTGCATCACCGGCGTCTCCGGCTCGGGGAAGTCGACGCTCGTGAACGAGATCGTCTACAAGTCGCTCGCCAACCGGCTCAACCGGGCGCGCGTGAAGCCGGGCGCGCACACGGGCGTGGAGGGAATCGACGCCTTCGACAAGGTGATCGAGATCGATCAGCGGCCGATCGGGCGAACTCCGCGCTCGAACCCGGCGACGTACACGGACCTCTTCACGCACATCCGCGAGCTGTACTCCCTCACGCCCGAGGCGAAGGTGCGCGGCTACAAGCCGGGCCGCTTCTCGTTCAACGTGCGCGGCGGACGGTGCGAGACGTGCAAGGGCGACGGCCAGATCAAGATCGAGATGCACTTCCTGCCCGACGTCTACGTGTTGTGCGAGACGTGCAAGGGCGCGAGATACAACCGCGAGACGCTCGAGGTGCGCTTCAAGAACAAGTCGATCTCCGACATCCTCGACATGTCGGTCGAGGAGGCCCTGGAGTTTTTCGCCAAGATCCCGAAGATCCGGCGGCGGCTGCAGACGTTGCACGACGTCGGGCTCGACTACATCAAGCTCGGCCAGTCCGCGACGACGCTCTCCGGCGGTGAGGCGCAGCGCGTCAAGCTCGCCGCCGAGCTGTCCAAGGTCGCCACTGGAAAGACGCTGTACATCCTCGACGAGCCGACGACTGGCCTCCATTTCGCGGACATCGAGAAGCTGCTCGAAACGCTGCAGCGTCTCGTCGACGCCGGCAACACGATGATCGTCATCGAGCACAACCTCGACGTGATCAAGCAGTCCGACTGGATCGTCGACCTCGGCCCCGAAGGTGGCGAGGCGGGCGGCGAGATCGTCGCCGTCGGCACGCCGGAGGAGGTCGCCGAGGTCGAAGGCAGCTTCACCGGCCAGTTCCTCCGGCACGTGCTGCCGGCGACCGCTGTCGCTGCTTAGAGGACTGCCTGTGTCTGGGTGACGCGGGCGACGAGCTTGCCGGCGTCGTCGTAGAGCTCCGTGTCGACCACGATCGTGCGCCTGCCTGTGTGCAGCGGCCGTGCGATCGCATGCACCGCGCCTTGGCGAACAGGCCCGAAGAAGTTCGTCTTCGACTCGATCGTCGCCGTCCCGCCGGCGCCTTCCGGCAGGTTGAGGAACGCGCAGAAGCCGCCGACGTTGTCGGCGAGCCCCATCAGCGCGCCGCCGTGCATGACGCCGCCGGTGGTGCAAAGCGCCTCGCTCCACGCCAGCCGCGCGCGGACCTCCCGCGGTTCGGCCGCCACCATCTCGACGCCGAGGAACGCCGTGAAGGGCGCGGCAGCCGCGACCTGCGCGGTCAGTTCGGGATCGGCGGGCTCCACGTGGAGGAGGCTACTCTGCCGCGCATGAGCAGCGAAGCCGCTCCGACGCCGGGGGTCGAGCGCACGTGGTGGCTTCGCGCCCCGGCCGTGCTGGTCGCGCCGCGCGCCGTGTTCGTCTCGCTCCGCGACGAATCGCCCGAGGCGACGGAGGAGCGGCAAGAGCCGATCACGGCCATCGTCGGGCTCGCCGGCATCGCCGGCGTGCTCGGCACGCCCGTCGCGCGGCAGCTGCTCAACGACGCGTCGATGTCCACGTCGCTCGTCCCCGTATGGGCGTTCCTCGGCGGCGTCTTCTACGCGCTCGCGTTCTACTGGATCGGCGGTGCGCTCCTGTTCGGCGCGTCCCGGCGGCTCGGTAGCGAAGGATCGTGGCGACGTTCGCGCCAGGTGGTCGGGCTCGCAGCGGCTCCGCTTGCGCTCTCGCTGCTGACGCTCTGGCCTGTCCGGATCGCCGTCTACGGCGAGGATCTGTTTCGCACGGGCGGGAACGATTACGGGCGCGGGGATGCGATCTTCGGCGGCATCTATTACGCCGCGCTCGCGTGGAGCGTGTGTCTCCTCGTCGTCGGCGTTCGCGCCGTCCACGGCTGGACGCTCGGCCGGGCGCTCTCCGCGGTCGCGATAGCGGCCGTCGTTCCAGCACTCATCGTCGCCGCGTCGGTGGTCTGACCGCGTCGAACGCGGCCAGCTCCTCGTCCGGCATCGCGTACGTGTGCTGCTGCTCCGGGAAGGCCCCGCTCCGGACCTCCTCCGCGTAGCGGCCGAGGGCCTCGGTGATCACGGCCCCGAGGTCCGCGTAGCGCTTCACGAAGCGAGGAGCGTTCCCCTCGTAGAAGCCGAGCATGTCGTGCCAGACGAGCACCTGGCCGTCGGTGTCTCCACCCGCTCCGATGCCGATGGTCGGCACGCTCAGTGCCTGCGTGACCGCGCGCGCGACCTCCGACGGGACGGCCTCGAGCACGACCGCGAAACAGCCGGCCTCCTCGAGCGCCAGGGCCTCGTCGACGAGTTGCTGCGCACGCTCGGCTGTCCTTCCCTGGGCCTTGAACCCGCCGAGGACAGTGGCGGTCTGCGGGGTCAAGCCGACGTGCCCCATCACCGGGACGCCCGCGGCCGCGACCGCGCGCGCGCGAGAGACCGACGTGCCGCCGCGCTCGAGCTTCACGGCATCGGCGCCGCCCTCCTTCACCAGCCGCACGGCGTTCGTCACCGCCTGCTCGTCCGAGACCTCGTACGAGCCGAACGGCATGTCGGCGACGACGAGTGGCCGTCGCGCGCCGCGTGTCACCCACTGCGTCATGAAGACGATCTCGTCGAGCGAGACCGCCACGGTCGACTCGCGCCCGTGCACGACCATCCCCGACGAATCGCCGACGAGGATCAGATCGACGCCCGCCGCATCGGCGAGCCGGGCGCTCGGCGCGTCGTACGCCGTGACCATGACGATCTTCTCGCCGCGCTTCTTCATCTCGCGCAGCTCGGGCAGCGGCAGCTTGCCGGCCGTCCACGATGCGTAGCGCTGGGGCTTCGGCTTGTCGCTCATGCGAGCGCTCCTTTCACGAGCACGTTGTCGATGAGTCGGATCGAGCCCACCCGGACGGCAGCGGCAAGGAGCGTCGCACCGTCGAGATCGAGCAGCTCGACGTAGTCGGGATCGAGACCGTTCAGCTCCGCTCGCGCCGCGGCGACGGGATCGGCGCTCGCAGCCGCCTTCGTGAGCGCCCGGGGAAGTCCGAGCGCACGCTCGCGCTCGGCGGGGGTGAGCAGCGCGTTGCGGGAGGAGAGCGCAAGCCCGTCCTCGTCTCGCACCGTCGCGAGGACGCGCACGTCCACGCCGAGATTCAGATCGCGGACGAGCCGGCGGACGACGATCGTCTGCTGCGCGTCCTTCTGGCCGAAGTACGCACGGGTGGGGTGGACGATGTTGAACAGCTTGAGACAGACGGTCGCGACGCCGCGGAAGTGTCCCGGTCGCGCGCCGCCTTCGGCTCCGGTCTCCTCGGCGTCGACCCACGTCGCGAAGCCGGTTGGATACATCTCCTCGATGGTGGGTGCGAACAGGACGTCGACGCCTGCCTGCTCGGCCAGCTCCAGGTCGCGCGCCTCGTCTCGCGGATAGCGCGCGAGGTCGCTCTGTTCGCCGAACTGCGCAGGATTGACGAACAGCGACGCGACGACGACGTCGTTCTCGGCGCGCGCGGCGTCGAAGAGCGATATGTGGCCGGCGTGCAGCGCGCCCATCGTCGGCACGAGCCCGACCTCGCCGTCGAGCCGAAGCTCGGAAATGCCGCGCACGACCTTCACGTCGCGAGCGCGGCTGTCGCGCCGGCGAGCGTCTCGTAGAGATGGTCGAGCTCCGGGCGTTCCGATCTGATCGCAGCGCGGTGCGCTTCGACCGTCGACCAGTCGCCGCGCGCGATCGGGCCTGTCAGCTCGAAGCCGTTCTCGATCGTGCGGCGCATGAGCGGCTCGAGCGCCTCGGCCGGCGCGCCTGCGCTCTCGAAGAGCAGTGACGCCGCACGGTGCAGCGTGACGAGATAGTTGGAGGCGAACACTGCGCCCGCGTGGTAGAGCGTGCGGGATTCCTCTGCGAGCGCAAACGGCCGGAGGCCGAGCGTCTCTGCGAGCCAGAAGCCTGCATCCCGGGCGTCGGTGGCCTCGGCAGTGACCGCTGCCCACGCTCCGTCGAGCTGCTCCGGGTCGCGCGCGCGCGTGAACGTCTGCAGCGGGTGCATTCCGAAGCGGCGGTCGTGCGGGGCGAGCGCCGTGAGCGGCGTCGCGCCGCTGACGTGCGCAAGCCACGGGCCGACGGGGATCGTCGCGGCCACCTCCGCGATGGCGCCGTCGGGCACGCACAACAGCACGAGCTCCGGATTGGCGGACGCGAGATCGAGGCCGCGCTCGCGCAGGCGGCCTGTGACGGCCGCGCCGACGCGGCCAGAGCCGATGACGTCGATTCGTGTGAACACTTCGTAGCTCCAGCTCCGTAGTGGATGCCGGGCACCTCCAAGTGTACCCTGAAGGTCGTGCCGATCTACGAGTACGTCTGCATGGAGTGCGAGTCGCATTTCGAGGAGCTCGTCCGGGGCGACGAACAGGTCACCTGCCCGGACTGCACCGCGACGAACGTCTCGAAGCAGTTCTCCACCTTTGCCGTCCACGGGGCCGTGAAGCAGCCTTCGTTCGGTGGCGGCGGAGGCGGCTGCTGCGGCGGCTCCTGCGGCTGCGGCCACTAGTGGCGGACCAGCTGACGCGCGCCGAGCGCGCACAGCTCGAGGCGGAGCTGGCCGAGCTCGAAGGCCCGCGTCGCCAGGCGGCGATCACCGCGATCGCGACCGCGCGCGAGCACGGCGACCTGTCCGAGAACTTCGAGTACCACGCGGCGAAGAACGAGCAGGGCCTGCTGGAGGCGCGCATCACGAAGCTGCGCGCGCGGCTGCACGATGCGGTCGAGGTGGACGAGTCGACGGTCGCGGCCGGCGGCGTCGTCACGGTCGGCTCCCACGTAGACCTCACGCGCGAGGACGGCGAGGACATGAGCGTCCTCATCTCCAGCGTCGGCGGCGTTTCGCCCGACTCACCCGTCGGCCGGGCTCTCCTCGGTCACTCGAAGGGCGACGACGTGGTCGTCGAGGCGCCACGCGGGGCGTGGCGCGCGCGGATCGTCAGCGTCCGGGCGGGCTCGTAGACTCACCGTCCGTGAGCGCAGTCCCGGTCGAACGCACCGACGACCTCGCGGCCTTTGCCGAGTCAGTCGCCGGCTGCACGCGCTGCCGCCTCTCACAGGGACGGACGCAGGTGGTGTTCGGCTCCGGCAACCCGCACGCCGAGCTGATGTTCGTCGGCGAGGCGCCCGGCTTCCACGAGGACAAGCAAGGACTGCCGTTCGTCGGCCAGGCGGGCAAGCTGCTTGACAAGCTGCTCGCCGGGATCGGATTGCAGCGAGCCGACGTCTTCGTGGCGAACGTGTTGAAGTGCCGCCCTCCCGGGAACCGCGACCCGCAGCCGGACGAGATCGAGGCCTGCGAGAGCCATCTCTTCCGGCAGATCGAGCTGATCGAGCCGACCATCGTCGCGACGCTCGGCAACTTCGCGACGAAGCTTCTCTCAGGCCGACCCCTCGGGATCACGCGCGTGCACGGGCAGGAGCAGTCGACGACGCTCGGCGGCCGCGAGGTCATGCTCTATCCGCTGTACCACCCGGCCGCGGCGCTGTACACGCCCGCGATGCTGAAGGTGCTCGAGTCGGACTTCGCACGCATCCCGGAGCTGCTCGGCCGTTCGCTCGAGCCGATCGAGCCGGAGCTCGCGCTCGTCCAAGAGCCGGCCCCGCCCGCCCAGCAGCTCGGCCTCTTCTAGTCCGTACTCTTCGCTCCGTGGCCGACACGGTGACGAGCTCTCCCGAGGAGACGGAGGCGCTGGCGGCTGCGTTGGCCGCCAGCCTCGAGCAGGGTGACGTCGTCACGGTCGCCGGCGAGCTCGGCACGGGCAAGACGACCTTCGTTCGCGGCGCCTGTTCGGCGCTCGGCGTGCGCGAGCGCGTCACGAGCCCGACCTACACGATCGGGCACCGCTATCACGGCGCGGACGGGGAGGTCTCGCATCTCGACCTGTACCGGTTCGCGGGTGTGTCGGCGGCGGAGTGGGGCGACCTCGAGCCCTACTTCGACGACGCGATCGCGTTCGTCGAATGGCCGGAGGCCGGGGAGGGCGTTCTCCCGGAGCCGCGCTACCGAGTGCGCTTGCGGCATGCTGGGGACGCGCAGAGGGTGGTTTCGATCGACGAATGCTGATGCTGGCTTTCGACACGGCGACGGAGGTGGCGACGAGTGCGCTCGTCGATGACGGCGAGGTGCTCGCCGAGCGCTCCTCGCGCGCGCGCACGCTGCTCGAGGACGTGGACGCGCTGCTGCGCCAGGGCGGCGCCAACGCGCGCGACCTCGATGCGCTCGCCGTCGGCATCGGGCCGGGGAGCTTCACCGGCGTCCGCATCGGCCTCGCCACCGCGCGTGGGCTCGCGCTCGCACTCGAGCTTCCGGGTGCAGGCGTTTCGACTCTGGCCGCGCTCGCCGCGGGCGCGCCCGGAGCGATCCCGGTGGTGGACGCGCGTCGGCGCGAGGTGTTCGCGCTCATCGACGGCGAGCCGTCCGTGCTTGCGCCCGCCGATCTGACGTTCGAGCCCGGGACGGTGTGCGTCGGCGACGGCGCGCGGCGCTATCGCGGGCTCTTCGAGGCGGGCGGCGCCGTCATCCCGCCCGACGACGACGAGCGGCACCTGCCGCGCGCACGGTTCCACGCAGCGCTCGCCGGAGCGCTCGGTCCCGTCGACGAGATCGAGCCGTTGTACCTGCGCGTTCCGGATGCCGTACGGAGCGTCCAGTGACGACGCTCGAGCTCCGCCGCCTCGGGATCGGAGATCTCCTCGCCATCGAGGAGATCGAGCGCCGCTCCTACCGGACGCCGTGGTCGCGCTCGATGTTCGCGGGCGAGCTCGCGAAGCCGAGCTCGATCTGCATCGGCGCCTTCACCGCGGACGGCGACGAAGAGGGCGAACGGACGCTGCACGGCTATCTAGTCGTGTCGCGCTACGTCGACGCCTGGCACGTCATGAACGTCGCCGTCGATCCCGACCATCGCGGGCACGGCATCGCGACGCTCCTGCTCGAGCGGCTGTTCGAGTTGACCGCCGACGACGCACGGCGCGGTTACACACTCGAAGTGCGCGTCACCAACACGGTGGCGATCGCGCTGTACGAACGGCTCGGCTTCGAAGCGAGAGGCGTCCGCCGCGGCTACTACACCGACAACCGCGAGGACGCGCTCATCATGTGGAAAGACCCGGTCGCCCGCGAGCGGGCGTGATCCTCGGGATCGAGACGAGCTGCGACGAGACCGCCGCAGCGCTCGTCACCGTCGACGGCCACATTCGCGCCAACGTCGTCTCCTCGCAGGCGGACCTGCATGCGCAATACGGCGGCGTCGTCCCCGAGGTCGCCTCGCGACGGCATCTGGAGCTCGTCGGCCCTGTCGTGCGCGAGGCGCTCGGCGAAGCGGGTGTCACGCTCGACGACGTCGACAAGGTCGCAGTCACGCAAGGCCCCGGCCTCGTTGGTGCGCTGCTCGTCGGGTTGGCGGCGGCCAAAGCGATCGCGTGGTCGCGGCGCCTCCCGCTCGCGCCGGTCGACCATCTCCGCGGTCACGTCGCCTCGCTCTACCTCGAGCCCGATCCGGTCGAACCGCCGTTCCTCTGCCTGCTCGCGAGCGGCGGTCACACGTTGCTGCTCGACGTGCGCGGGTACGAGGACGAGCAGGTGCTCGGGACGACGCTGGACGACGCCGCAGGGGAAGCGTTCGACAAGGGTGCGCGCCTGCTCGGCCTGGGCTATCCGGGCGGCCGCGAGGTCGACCGGCTTGCGCGCGACGGCGATCCCGCCGCGTACGACTTTCCGGTGGCGCAGGTGCCCGGGCTCGACTTCTCCTTCTCCGGCCTGAAGACGTCCTTGCTGTACGCGACCCGTGAGCTGAGCGCAGACGAGCTCGACGCGCGCCGCGCAGACCTCGCCGCGTCGTATCAGCGCGCCATCATCCGCGCGCTCGTCGGCCGCGTGCGCGAAGCTGCGGCACAGCTCGGCTCTCCGCGCATCGCGGTCGTCGGCGGCGTCGCGTCGAACTCGGAGCTGCGCGCCGCGCTGCCGGATGCGGCGCTCGCTCCGCTCCCGCTGTGCACCGACAACGCGGCGATGATCGCGTCCGCCGGACGCTTCGCCGCCACGCTCGCGTATCCCGGCTACCTCGGCCTCGATGCGTACGCCTCACGCTGAGGCGCGGTATGCCGCGCTCTTTGCCGTCGTCGCCGTAGCGGCAACGGCCGCGATCCTCGCCACGGGCGGCAAGAGCGCAGCGCCGCCGTCCGTTGCTTCCGCATCGGCTGAGTCGTGGCAGGGCCTCGTCGGCTCGCGTCCGCGCGTCGAGATCGGCCAGCGTGTCATCGTCGTGCTCAGGACGCCGTCGCTCGGGCAGCGCGTCGCCGCCGCCGGCGGCGCGGTGGACATCGAGCAGGAGCAGGCATGGACGAAAGTCGTGCAGTCGGCGCAGAGGCTGCTCGTCTCGCGCCTCGCGCTGCAGGGCGTCATCGTGCACCCGGCGCTGAGCTTCGCCCGCGTGCTCGACGGCTTCTCGGCGGTCATGCCCCCGAGTGTGATCCCGCTCGTCGAACGCGACCCGGACGTCGCCGGGGTCTATCCGGTGCGTGTCGCGTACCCGGCGACGATCGCTGCGCACTCGCTGACGCCGGACGCCGTCGTCTCGGGCGACCCGCTCACCTCGTCCGGCGTCGACGGTCGCGGTGTCACCGTCGCAATCCTCGATACGGGCATCGAGCAGCACGGGACGGAGATGGCGGGCATTGTCGCTCGCGTCGCTCCCGGGGCATCTGTGCTGCCGATCCGCGTGGCCGGCCGGCAGCCGGACGCGGCCGGGGCCTTGGCGGTCTACGCGCGCAGCGATCAGATCATCGCCGGGCTCGACCGGGCCGTCGATCCCAACGGCGACGGCGACGCGCACGATGCTGCGCGAATCGCGCTCGTCGCGCTTTCCGAGCCGTTTGCCGGTTTCACCGACGGGCCTGAAGCGCTCGCTGTCGCGGGCGCGCGCGACCTCGATCTGCTCGTCGTCGCGCCGGCGGGCAACGACGGGCCGACCGCCGCCGCCTACGGTGACGTCTCAGGTCCCGGAGGCGCTCCGGACGTACTCACGGTCGGGGCGCTCGACACGAGGCCGGATGAGGCAGACGTGCGCGTGACCGTGCGCTCCGGCCTGCGGACCCTCGTCGACGCGACGATGCCGCTCGCGGGCGACGCGTCACCGCCGCGCGTCCTCGACCTCCAAGTCGTGCGGCCGTTGGCGGCGTTCTTCACGCATAGCGGCGGCAGCATCGTCGCGGGTCGCGCGGCGCTTCTTTCCGCCGGCTCCTCGCCGGGGCCTGCTGCCGAGCGTGCGGCCGAGGCCGGCGCCTCCGCAGTGTTGCTCTACGGCCGAAGCGTGACGCTCGCGGCGGGCGGGCTCGGTAACGGCGTCGGTGTGCCCGTGATCTCGCTCCCGCAGCAGGCCGCGCACGCAGTGCTCGAACGGCTCGCCGCAGGCGCGCCGGTGACCGTCACGCTCGGCGTGGGGCACCGGATCGCGAACGCGGGGGATGAGCATGTCGCGCCCTTCTCCTCGACCGGGCTCGCGTTCGACGGGAGCGTCAAGCCGGATCTCGTCGCACCCGGCGTGAACGTCGAGACCGTCGGCGACCGAGCCGTCACCGGCTCGAGCGCCGCGGCTGCGGTCACCGCCGGAGCGGCGGCGCTCCTGGCGCAAGCGCGGCCCGCGCTCGGCGCCGATGCGCTCGCGGGATTGCTCGTCGGGACCGCCCGGCCGCTCGAGCACGACCCGGTTGCCGCACAGGGCTCCGGCGCGCTCGACGTCGCCGCCGCCGCAGCGGGCGAGGTCGCCGTCTCGCCGGCGACGCTCGCGCTCGGGACGTCGAGCGGGCCGGGCCGCGAGGTCCGCGCTGCATTCACGCTCACAAACCTCTCCTCGCGCATGCTGACGGTCGCCCTCGGGATCCGAACGCAGCACGAAGGCGCCGCCACGGTCGACTTCACGCTGCGGCCGCCGCATGTCGTCATCCGCCCCGGGCGCAGCGCGCTTGTGCACATCGACGCGCTGACGGCGTCGCGCGCCGTCGGGAACGCGACCGCCGACGGAGCAGTCGTCGGGACCGTCGCCGGCGGCGGGACGGTGCGCATCCCTTGGGCCATCGCCTTCGACGCGCGGCCCGTCGACCTGATCGGGAAAGCATCCCTCTCGTCGACGACGTTCTCGGCCTCCGACATCAGTCCCGCGCTGCTCACGGTCCAGGCCGGCCGGGTGATCGCGGCCGGCGGCGGCATCGAGATCCGGCCGCTCGTGCGCCTCGACGTCGTCCTCCGCCGGGCCGACGGCGTGAACGTCGGCCTGCTCGCGCGGATCCGCGACGTGCTGCCAGGCCGGTACACGTTCGGGCTCACCGGCCGTGGCTCCGGCGGCGCGCCGCTCCCGCCCGGGCGCTACGTCGTGACCGTCCTCGCCTATCCGGCCGACGGCGGGCCACCGAGCCGGCGCGACCTCGGATTTGCCCTCCGATGAGCGGTCATATACTCGGATCCGAGGTCCTCCAGAACATTCGGACAAGGAGCAGACCGTGACAGCAGTCGAGGCCGGGGCCACCCACCTCCGCGAGAACCCATTCGAGATCGCCCGCAACCAGCTTCGCCGGGTCGCGGAAGCGTTCGACATCGACCCGAACCTCGTCGCCGTACTCGGCGCGTGCAAGAAGGCGGTCGAGGTCTCCGTTCCCGTCTCGATGGACGACGGCCACACAGAAGTCTTCAAGGGCTATCGCGTCACGCACAACGTCGCGCGCGGCCCGTCCAAGGGCGGCATTCGCTACCACCCCGACGTCACGCTCGACGAGGTCAAGTCGCTCGCGATGTGGATGACGTGGAAGTGCGCGCTGATGGGCATTCCGTTCGGCGGCGCGAAGGGCGGCGTCGTGTGCGACCCGAAGCGGCTCTCGCGCTCCGAGCTCGAACGGCTCACGCGGCGCTACACGAGCGAGATCATCAACGAGATCGGCCCGGAGAAGGACATCCCGGCGCCGGACGTCGGCACGGACGGCTCGGTGATGGCGTGGATCTTCGACACGTATTCGATGAACAAGGGCCACTCGGTGCTCGGCGTCGTGACCGGCAAGCCGCTGACGATCGGCGGCTCGCTCGGCCGCGAAGAGGCAACCGCACGCGGCGCGCTGTACTGCATCCGCGACGCGGTCGCGAAGCAGGACCGCTCGCTCGCCGGGATGCGCGTCGCCGTGCAGGGCTTCGGCAACGTCGGCAGCTTCCTCGCCAAGTTCATGCACGAAGAGGGAGCGATCGTCGTCGCGATCTCCGACTCGACGGTGGCGCTGTACAACCCGAAGGGGATCGACGTGCCGGCCGCGTTCGCACACAAGCGCGAGAACCGCACGCTCGCCGGGTTGCGCGATGCGGAGCAGATCACGAATGAAGAGCTCCTCCTGCTCGACGTCGACGTGCTCGCGCCCTGCGCCCTCGAGCAAGTGATCACCGACCGCAACGCCGATCGCGTCCGGGCCTCGATCATCTGCGAAGGCGCGAACGGCCCGGTCACCCCGTCCGCGGATGCGATCCTCGAGGACAAGGGCGTCCTCATCCTTCCCGACGTGCTCGCGAACGCGGGCGGCGTCGTCGTCTCCTACTTCGAGTGGGTTCAGGGCCTCCAGGAGTACTTCTGGAAGGAAGTGGAGGTGAACGCGAAGCTGAACGACATCGTCAGCCGCGCGTTCGACGAGACCTGGGAGACCGCGCACAAGCGCGACATGCCGATGCGCGTCGCGGCGTACGGCCTCGCCGTCCAGCGCGTCGCCGAAGCGACCGTCACGCGCGGGATCTACCCATAGCCGAAGTCGTCGTCTACCACGCTGCGGGCTGCCATCTCTGCGAGAAGGCCCGCGGCGTGGTCGCGGAGCTCCACCAGGAGCTCGGCTTCGACCTGCGCGAGATCGACATCACCGGCGATCCCGCCCTCGAGGCCGAATACCGGGACTGGCTGCCGGTGGTCGAGATCGACGGCCGCCGGCGCTTCACGTACCACGTGCAGCCGGACGCGTTCCGGCGGGCGGTTGCACAAGCAGGCCGGTAGTCCGGCCTGGTACAACACCTTCCGCTGTTACAAGCTTCATCGAGGAGGTGGCGTGGCGGATCGCCTGACGGTAGGCGTCGCCGCTCGCCTGTCGCGGTATCTCCAGGTACTGACGCAGGCGCGGAAGATGGGCAAGGTGCGGATCTCCTCGCAGGAGATCGCGGAGTACACGAACATCAACGCGACGCAAATCCGTCGCGACCTGTCCGCGTTCGGGAAGTTCGGCAAGCGCGGAGTCGGCTACAACATCGACTCGCTGCTCGGCGAGATCCGCAAGATCCTCCGCACCCAGGGGCAGCACAACATCGCGCTCATCGGCGCGGGGCGCCTGGGCCAGGCGATCGCGAGCTCGCCGATCTTCGCCGAGCATGGCATCAACATCGCCGCCGTCTTCGACACCGATCCGGAGAAGCTCGGCCGGCCGATCGGTCACGTGACCGTCAGCGAGTACGGCCGGCTGCGCGAGAGCGTCCACGACAAGAACATCATCGTGGGCGTGCTCGCAGTTCCAGCAGCAGGCGCGCAGCGGGCGGCCGACGACCTCGTCGCCTCGGGCGTGAAGATCATCTTCAACTACTCGGAAGCGCTGCTCGAGACGCCGGCGGACGTGACGGTGCACACGTCCAATCCGGCGGTGGAGCTCCTCTACGCGCTGTACTTCCATCTGACCTGAAGATCGTCATCTGGCATGGGTACCTCCTCGGAGGTACCGGATCGAATGTCTACACACGCGAGCTAGCTCGAGCCTGGACCAAGGTGGGGCATGAGGTGACGGTCGTCTGCCAGGAGCGTCACCCGGAGCGTTACAACGTTGGCGCGGCAAAACTCGTACGGCCGGACATTCCGGACGGTCTGCTGCCTGTCTTCGTTCTGGACGATTACGAGGGTCTTCATCCAAAGCTGCTCCAGGACTTCACGGTTGAGGAGCGCGACCGCTACGTCGAGGCGAACGCCGCCGCCGTGCGCGAGCTGCTGCCGGCCGACCTCGTGTTCGCCAACCACGTCCTTCTCGGCGGGCCGGTCGCCGCCGCGAGCGGTGCGCGCTACGCCGTGAAGGCGCACGGCTCCGAGCTCGAGTACTCGATGCGGGGACGACCGGAGCTGGCGCGCTGGGGAGCGGAGGCGCTCGCGGGCGCTGAGGCGGTCTTCGTCGGCTCGGCGCACATCCGCGCGGTGCTCGAGGACGTCGTCGGCCACGTCGACCGCGTGTACGAGGTTCCGCCGGGCGTCGACGTGGACGAGTTCACGCCCGAGGACAGGCTGCGTGCGTTCGCCGGCCTGATCGCGGAGTCGGAGCTCGACGAACCTCAGGCGCGTAGCGCAGACGAACGCCACCCCGATTCCGGCAACGCGGCGCGCTTCGAGCACGCGTTCGCGCGTGACGAGCCAACGGTGGTCTACGTCGGCAAGCTGATCGAGAACAAGGGCGTGCAGGTGCTCTTCGAGGCGTTGCGCGGCCTCGACGCCCGCGCCGTCGTCGTCGGTTTCGGCGACTACCGCGAAACGCTCGAGTCGATCGCGCCACCCGGGACGATCTTCACCGGCGCGCTCGAGCACCGCCACCTCGTGCACCTGCTTCCGCTCTGCGACGTCGCTGTCGTGCCGTCGATCTTCCCGGAGGCGTTCGGCATGGTCGCCGCCGAGGCGGCAGCCGCGGGAGTGCCGCCCGTCGTGGCCGCGCATTCCGGCCTCGCAGAGATCGCGGCCGGCGTCGGGGCCGACTATCCGCCCGAGCTGTCGCACCTGACGTCCTTCCCGACCGGCGACGCCGACGTTCTCCGCGAGCGTCTGCGGGAGCTCTTCGCGCTCCCGGACGCCGAGCGGAGGGCGCTCGGAGCCGCCGCCCGCCGGGCGGTCGAGCGCAAGTGGAGCTGGACCGCGATCGCCGAGCAACTGCTAGAGCCGTTCGCCACCTAGGCGTCGCTTGCGATGCCGACCATAAGAGGTCGGCCCGGCTTTGCCGGGGCGACCGACTAACCTTTTTGTAGTGGGCGACGAGCAGAAGGTCGGGTACGAGGAGCTCCTCGCGACCTCCAGGGCCGCGTTCGAGGCCGTTCCCGACTTCACGGTCGCGGTCGAGGAGGAGTTCGCGCTGCTCGATCCGGTGACGCTTGACCTACTCAATCGCTTCGAGGACGTCCGGGACGGCGCGCAGGGCACCGACCTCGAACCGCACCTCGTCGGAGAGCTGATCGCCTCCGAGGTCGAGGTGCGCACGGGCCGCTGTGACACGTTCGCCGATGCCGCGGAGAAGATCGGCGAGCGGCGCGTCCAGCTGCGTGGCCTCGTCGAGTCGCTCGGCATCGGGCTCGCGTCCACCGGCACGCATCCGTGGAGCCCGTGGCAGGAGCAGCGCATCATCGACACGCCGCACTACCGTCGCAACGACGAGCTCCTCCGCTACGTCGTGTGGCGAAACAACACCTTCGGGCTCCACGTCCACGTCGGCATCAACGGGCCGGACCGCGCCGTCCGCGTAGCCAGCGCGCTGCGCAACTACCTGCCCGAGCTGCTCGCGCTCTCGTCGAGCTCGCCGTTCGTCGAAGGCGTGTTCACCCACCTGCACTCGGCGCGCACGGAGATCTTCACGCGCATGTTCCCGCGCTGCGGCATCCCGGACGCCTTCGCCGACTGGCAGGAATGGGAGTCGTACATCCGCTTCCTGTACGCGACCGGCTCGGTCACCGAGCACACGCAGATCTGGTGGAGCGTGCGGCCGCACCTCGCGTTCCCGACGGTCGAGATCCGGATCTGCGACGCGCAGCCGGAGCTCGGCGAAGCGCGCTCGCTCGCGGCGCTCTGTTATGCGCTCACCGCGCGCATCGCACGCGCCCTCGACGAAGGCGAGCCGCTCCCGTCCTGGCCGAACAGACTGCTGGAGGAGAACCTTTGGCGCGCAATTCGCTGGGGCCTCTCCGGCGAGCTGATCGACCTGGAGCGGGGGGAGCCCGTTGCGGCGCGCGCGCGGCTCGAGCAGCTGCTCGACTGGGTGCGGCCGGTGGCGGACGAGCTCGGAGCGACGCCGTGGCTCGCGATCCCCGAGCGCAACGCCGCCGAGCGCCAGATCGCGCGGCACGCCGAAGGCGCGACGATGGAGCAGATCTTCGCCGAGCAGGTCGCCGCCGGCGAGCGCATCGCCGGTTGACCGTCGCCGCCGCGCTCATCGCCGCCGACCTCGCGCTGCAGCGTGGCGTCGCCCGGTGGCACGGAGTGGGCGCGCCGCCGGCGGCGGTCGTCCAGCCCGCGGTGACGGAACAGCGCATCGAGCTCCGCATGGCGCGCGACCTGCGGCTCGCGCGTGGCGTGCTCGTGCAGCTGCCGCGCAAGCTCGCGCGAGACGTCGCCGACGACGTCGCGGCGCGCCGCGACCTCCTGCGCCTCGCGCCGCACAAGCCCGGCCCGCCGATCCGCCTCGGGCCGGCGCTCCCGGTTGCACGCCTCCGGAGCCTCTATGCCGAGGCCCAGTGCCGCAGCGGCGTCGCCTGGCAGGTCCTGGCCGCGGTCAACTTCGTCGAGTCCGACTTCGGCCGCCTGCGCGAGTCCAGCGTCGACGGGGCGCAGGGCCCGATGCAGTTCATGCCCGCCACGTGGGCGAGCTACGGGCGGGGCGACGTCCACGACCCGCGCGCGGCCATCCTGGCGGCCGCGCGGTTCCTCCGGGCCGCCGGGGCGCCCGCCGCGGAGCGGGCCGCGCTCCTGCGCTACAACCCCTCGAGCCTGTACGTGGACGCTGTCGAGCGCTACGCCGGGAGGATCCGGCGGGCCCCCTCAGCGCTCCTGGTTTTCTACGCCCGTCGTCCTTCCGTCCGATAGGATCCCGCCCGCGCCGGGAGTCCCCGGCGCTGATTTTGCGCCTGAAAAGGAGATCTCTCTCACGATGAGCTGGTTCATGCATCACGCAGTGCTGTTCGCGCTCCTGTGCGCAGGCGCCGCGGTCCTCTACGGCCTCTATCTCACGAGCTGGCTGCTGGGCCGTCCCGCGGGCAACGAGCGCATGCAGGAGATCGCGCGCGCCATCCAGGAAGGCGCGGGCGCGTATCTGCGCCGGCAATACATCACGATCGCGATCGTTGCGATTGCCCCCTTCCTGCTGCTCGGCTTCTACCACTCGCTCGGGTGGGGGACTGCGATCGGCTTCCTGATCGGCGCGATCTTCTCGGCCGCGGCCGGGTTCATCGGGATGAACGTGGCGGTCCGCTCCAACGTGCGGACGGCCGAGGCTGCACGCTCGGGCCTGCCCGCCGCGCTCAACGTCGCGTTCCGCGCGGGCTCGGTGACCGGCCTCCTCGTCGTCGGCCTCGGCCTGCTCGGCGTCGCCGGCTACTACTGGATCCTCGTCCGCGTGTTCAACCACTCGTCGGCGTCCGCGGTCCACGATCTCGTCGGGCTCGCGTTCGGCGGTTCGCTCATCTCCGTGTTCGCACGACTCGGCGGCGGCATCTACACGAAGGCCGCGGACGTCGGGGCCGACCTCGTCGGCAAGATCGAGGCGGGCATTCCGGAGGACGACCCGCGCAACCCGGCGGTCATCGCCGACAACGTCGGCGACAACGTCGGCGACTGCGCCGGCATGGCGGCCGACCTGTTCGAGACGTACGCGGTCACGGCCGTCGCAGTGATGCTCCTCGGGATCACCGGGGCGGCGTCGCACGCGGGCAAGAACCTGTTCCTCTATCCGCTCGCGATCGGCGGCGTGTCCATCATCGCCTCGATCATCGGCGTGCAGTTCGCACGCGTGCGCCACGGCGGCAACGTCATGAACGCGCTGTACCGCGCTGTGCTCGTCGCGACGGTGATCTCCGCGGTGATCTTCATCCCGGTGACGAAGGCGTTCAGTACGAGCGGGAGCTTCTCGTTCGGCCACCTGTACGGCTCGGCGTTGATCGGCCTCGCCATCACGGCGCTGCTCGTCGGTATCACCGAGTACTACACCGGCACGCGCTGGAACCCGGTGAAGAGGATCTCGGCGGCGTCGCTGACCGGCCACGCGACGAACATCATCGAGGGGCTCGCCGTCGGCATGCAGGCGACCGCCCTCCCGGTCATCGTCATCGCGGTCGGCATCCTGCTCGCCAACCACTTCGCCGGCCTCTTCGGCATCGGCGTCGCGGTCATGGCGCAGCTCTCGATGACCGGTCTCATCGTCGCGCTCGACGCGTATGGCCCGGTCACGGACAACGCCGGCGGCATCGCCGAGATGGCGGACCTGCCGCCGGAGGTGCGCGCCATCACCGATCCCCTCGACGCCGTTGGCAACACGACGAAGGCGGTGACGAAGGGCTACGCGATCGGCTCCGCCGCGCTCGCCGCACTCGTCCTCTTCGGGTCGTACACCGACGGGCTGCATACGCAGGCCAAGCCCGGCTCGATGCTCAGCCACGTGATCTTCCAGCTGTCCGATGCATGGGTGATCGCCGGCCTCCTCATCGGCGGCCTCATGCCGTTCCTGTTCGCGTCGCTCGCCATGCAGGCGGTCGGTCGCGTCGGCGGCGAGGTCGTGCAGGAGGTGCGCCGCCAGTTCGCCGAGAACCCGGGGATCATGGAGGGGACGACGCGGCCCGAGTACGGGCGCGCGATCGACATCGTCACGAAGTCCGCGCTGCGCAGCATGCTGCTGCCGGCGGCGGTTCCGATCGCGTTCCCGATCATCGTCGGGATCATCAACGTGAAGATGCTCGGCGGCCTCCTGATCGGGACGATCGTCACCGGTCTCTTCCTCGCCATCTCGATGACCGCGGGCGGCGGGGCGTGGGACAACGCGAAGAAGCTGATCGAGGACGGGCTCTATGGTGGCAAGGGGTCGCCTGCGCACCAGGCGGCGGTCACCGGCGACACGGTCGGCGACCCGTACAAGGACACCGCCGGCCCGGCGATCAACCCGATGATCAAGATCACGAACATCGTCGCGATCCTGATCATTCCGCTGCTCATTTCGATACACGGCTAGCGGACAACTGCTGTAGGTACCTGGTACCGCCACCGGCGGTACCAGGTACCGGCCTTTCAACGGAGTACCGTTCGCGCTGATGCGCAGGCTGTTCACAGGTGTCCTTGCGAGCACGATCGCCGTCGCTCTGGTGACGGCGGCGATCGAGTTCCTCAAGCCGCACGTCCCCGTTCTCAGCCTGGGCGTGCTCTACATCTTCGCGGTGCTCCCGATCGCGGTCGCGTACGGGCTCCCGCTGGCAATCGTCGTGTCGACCGCGAGCATGCTCGCGTTCAACTGGTTCCACCTGCCGCCTGTGCACACATTCACGTTGGCGGACAGCGAGAACTGGTTCGCGCTCGCCGTGTACCTCGGCACCGCCGTCGTCGTCAGCGAGCTCGCCGCCCGCTCGCGCCGTCGCGCCGCCGCCGCCGAGCAGCGGGAGCGGGAGTCGTCGTTCCTCGCGCGCCTTGCGACCGACTTGCTGCGCGGCCGCAGTCTCAACGAGGAGCTCCCAGCCATCGCGGGACGGGCAGCGGAGGTGCTCGGCGTCGACCGCGCCGAGATCGAGCTCGGCGCGGGCGGGCGCCACGGGCCCGGCGACGTGCCGTACCCGCTCGAGGTCGCCGGCAGAACGGTCGGCGCGATCTACACACCGGCCGACCCGAACGCCGCCGCTCAGCGTCGCTTCCTTCCCGCGCTCGCCGCGCTGCTCGCCGTCGCGGTCGACCGTGACCGGCTGGAGCGCGACGCGCTCGAGGCGGAGACGCTACGGCGGAGCGACCTCGTCAAGACTGCGCTCCTGCGCGCCGTCTCACACGACCTGCGCTCGCCGCTCACCGGCATCCGGACCGCGATCGGCGCGCTCCACAACGACACGTTGCAGCTGAGCGATGGCGACCGGTCCGAGCTGCTCGACACGATCGAGGTCGATTCCGAACGCCTGAGCCGCCTCGTCGGCGACCTGCTCGACCTCTCGCGGCTGGAGGCGGGGAGCGCGGCGCCGGCGCGGGAGCTGTGGGCGCTGGACGACATCGTGCGGGAGGCGGTGGACGCACTCGGCGCTCGCGACCGGGTCGAGATCACCGGCGAGAGCCCTCTCGTGGAAGTGGATGCCGCGCAGGTCCAGCGCGTCCTTGCCAACTTGATCGAGAACGCGATCGCGTTCTCCCCGCCCGACGCCCGCGTACTCGTGCGCATCACCGCCACGCGGAAGGAGGCGATCGTCCGTATCGTCGACCAGGGACAGGGCCTTCCCGAGAGCGAGCTCGAGCGCGTCTTTGAGCCCTTCTACCGCCGCTCGTCCGAATCGACCGGAGGCGCCGGGCTCGGTCTCGCCATCGCCCGCGGCTTCGCCGCCGCCAACGGGGGCCGCGTGTGGGCGGAGTCGCGACCGGAGCAGGGCGCGACGTTTGCGCTCGCACTGCCGGTCGTCGAGGCGCCCGTCGAGCTGCCGGCATGAGCGGCCAGCGGGTTCTTGTCGTCGACGACGAGCCGCAGATCCTGCGGGCCCTCGGCACCACACTGCGCGGCGCCGGCTATACGGTCGACACTGCGGCGACGGCGACCGAGGCGCTGACGGCCGCAGCGGCGAACCCGCCCGAGGCGGTGATCCTCGACCTCGTCCTTCCGGACGGCAACGGCACAGAGGTCACGCGCGAGCTGCGCACCTGGAGCGACGCGCCCGTGATCGTGCTCTCCGCTGTCGGCGAGGAGCGCGAGAAGATCGCCGCGCTCGACGCCGGCGCCGACGACTATGTGACGAAGCCGTTCAGCGTCGACGAGCTGCTCGCGCGCCTCCGCGCCGTCATGCGCCGCTCGACCGGCGCGCAGGAGCCGGTAATCGACGTCGGGGCGCTGCGTATCGACGTCGCGGAGCGCGTCGTCACGGTGGACGGTCGGCGCGTGAAGCTGAGCCCGCACGAGTTCGACCTGCTGCGCGTTCTCGCGCAGAACCAGGGCAAGCTCCTCACGCACCGGATGCTCCTGCGCGAGGTGTGGGGGCCTGCGTACCAGGTCGAGGCGCACTACCTCCACGTGTACGTCTCGCACCTGCGCCGGAAGATCGAGCCGGATCCGTCCAGCCCGCGGTATCTCCTCACGGAGCCGGGCGCCGGCTACCGGCTGGTCGCTCCGCCGCCTCTTTAGGCAACTTTAAGGCGCGTGCCGCCGCCGTTCAGACGGCGTTGAGGTCCTGCGTCTTACGTTCGTCTCATGCAAGCGGTGCAGGCAATCGTGCGCATGTCCCCGTGGTCGCCGGTTGCGGCGTGCGAGTTGGCAGCCGTAGCGCTCTTCGGCGGGAGCCTCGCCGGCGGGCTCCACGGCAGCCTGCTGCTTGTCACACCGCTTTCAGTCGCGCTGCTCGGCCTCGTCCTCGCCATCAAGCGCTGGGACGAGCACCGCGAGCTGCGCGCGTCCGCTGATGCATGGATCGAACGCGGGTACGACAGCCCGCGCTCGAAGTACGGATGGCGAGTCGAAGAGCTGACCTCGGCGCGCGAGCGCGAGACGCTCGCCGCGACGCTTCGCTCCATCCTCGACGAGCTCGGCCGCAGCCGGAGCTCGTCGGCCGTGCCGCTCGATCGCGTTGCTCTTCGTCCCTGCCGGCCGACGCTCGCGGCAATCGCCGCGCGGCTCGAAGATTGCTCCTCGCGCGTGTCCGCGCGGGGCGTCTTGGCCGTCCAGCGCCTCATCACCGACGGCAGGACGAGCCCGCTCTACAACCCGTCGGCCGCGGCCGGCTCTCGACTCAACGAGATTCTCGACTGCCTGGAGGTGCGTTCCTGATGTACGACATCGCTGCGATCGCGATCGGCGGAGCTTGCTTCGCCCTCGCATTCGCCTTCCTCTACCTGCTCGAGCGGATCTGATGTCTGCTGCCGACGCATTCGGCCTCGCGATCTCGCTGGCTGTCCTCATCTACCTCGTCTACGCGCTGCTGCGCGGGGAACGGTTCTAGATGAACGGGCAGGGCATCGGCCAGATCCTGATCTACGTCGTTCTGCTGATCGCGCTCGGTTACCCGCTGGGCGTCTACATGGCGCGCGTCTACAACGACGACGACTTCGCGACGCGCGGCCGGTTCCGCTGGCTCGGCGCGATCGAGCGCGGCTTCTTCCGCGCCGTGCGCGTCGACGGATTCCGCGAGCAGACCTGGCAGGCGTACGGCAAGGTCACGCTCGTCTTCAGCTCGATCTTCGCGCTCTTCCTGTACGGGATCCTCCGGCTACAGGGCCACCTGTTCCTCAATCCCGACCACCTTCCGGCGGTCGCATCGCACATCGCGCTCAACACGACGGCGAGCTTCATCACGAACACGAACTGGCAGTACTACGGCGGCGAGTACACGATGTCGTACCTGAGCCAGATGGCTGGGCTCGCGGTGCAGAACTTCGTCTCCGCCGCGGTCGGCATGGCCGTCCTCGCGGCGGTCGTACGCGGGATCGCGCGCCGGTCGCGCGACGAGATCGGGAACTTCTGGCGCGACCTCTATCGGTCGCTCGTGTACATCCTGCTGCCGCTTGCGATCGTCCTCGGCGTCATCCTCATGTCGCAGGGCGTCGTGCAGACGTTCCACGCGCATGCCACCGCAACGACGCTCCAGGGCGCGCACCAGACGATCGCGCGCGGCCCCGCCGCGTCGCAGATCGCGATCAAGCAGCTCGGGACGAACGGAGGCGGCTTCTACAACTCCAATTCGGCCGTTCCGTTCGAGAACCCGAACGGGCTCTCGAACTTCTTCGAGCTGCTGGCGATCCTCCTCATCCCGGCGGCCCAGGTCTTCATGTTCGGGAAGATGGTCGGCGCCCGTCGACATGCGTGGATGGTGTTCGCGGCGATGTTCTCCATCTTCGCCATCGGCGTGGCGGTCAACTTGCCGGCGGAGCAACACGGGTCGCAGGTGTTGCGTAATTCGGGCGTGAATATCACGCAGTCGAGCGCGCAGAGCGGCGGGAACATGGCCGACAAGGAGATCCGCTTCGGCCAGGCCAACTCGACGCTCTGGACGGTCGCGACGAGCGACGCCTCAAACGGCTCCGTCAACGCCGGCTTCGACGCCCAGACCCCTACGGGCGGCGCGGTCCCGCTCGTCAACCTCTTCCTCGGCGAGGTGGTCTTCGGCGGCGTCGGCTCCGGCCTGTACGGAATGTTCTTCTACATCATCATCGCGGTGTTCATCGCCGGGCTGATGGTCGGGAGAACGCCTGAATGGCTCGGCAAGAAGATCGAGGCGCGAGAGATCAAGATCGCCGCCCTCGGCGCGCTGTTCGTGCCGACAATGGTGTTGACCTTGACCGCGGTCGCGATCGTGACCCACTCGGGTCTCGCGTCGATCTACAACCAGGGCGTCCACGGCTTCACGGAGACGCTCTACGCCTACGACTCCCAGTCGAACAACAACGGCAGCGCGTTCGCCGGGTACGGCGCGACGAGCTTCTCGGCCTCGCTCGGCACGGTCGCGATGTTGTTCGGGCGATTCGTGCCTCTCCTGGCTGCGCTCGCACTCGGCGGCTCGCTCGCGAAGAAGAAGATCGTGCCGGCGTCTGCCGGGACGTTCCGCACCGACGGCGGGACGTTCGTCGTCCTGCTCGTCGCGATCATCGCGCTGACCGCCGGACTGATGATCCTGCCCGCGCTGACTCTCGGGCCGATCGTGGAAGGACTGATGCACTGATGAAGAACGTTCTCGCATCGATCTCGGCCGTCGTCGTCATCACCGCGTTCTTCGGCTTCGCCTACCCCGCGGTGATGACCGGCTTCGCCTCCGTCACCTTCTCGAACAAGGCGGGCGGCAGCCTCGTCGACAGGAACGGCGAAGTGAGGGGCTCGAAGCTCGCGGCTCAGCAGTTCACGTGGCCGCGGTACTTCCACGAGCGGCCGTCGGGCACCGCGCCTGCATACAACGCCGGCGCGACGACGTTCCTCAACCTCGGCCCGACGAATCCCGACCTGGCGAAGCTCATCGCGTCCAATGCGCAGGCGATCCTCAAGCTCGAGAAGCCGTACAACCCCGGCCTGACGATCCACGACATCCCCGTCGATGCGGTCGTGACGTCGGCGTCCGGCATCGACCCGGACATCTCGCCGGCGAATGCCGCGCTCCAGTCGCGCCGCGTCGCGGCCGTGCGTCACCTGCCGCTTGCGACCGTCCAGAAGCTCATCAAGGAGAACACGGACGGCCGCAGCCTCGGATTCTTTGGTGAGCCGGGCGTCAACGTGCTCGAGCTCAATCTCGCTCTCGACAAGCTCGGAGGGAAGTAGTCAATGGCCCGTCAGAGTTCAAGCGTCTTCACGCCCGAGCTGGTTGGTGCAGCCGTTCGGGGCTCGTTCCCGAAGCTCAACCCGCGGCTGCAGCTCAAGAACCCCGTGATGTTCATCGTCGAGCTCGGCAGCCTGATTACGACCGTGATCTTCTTCCTCGAGCTTGCGCGCGGCCAGTACGGCAGCCTGTGGTTCGTCGGCACGATCACGGTGTGGCTGTGGCTGACGGTGCTATTCGCGAACTTCGCCGAGGCGATCGCCGAAGGACGCGGCAAGGCGCAGGCCGACGCGCTGCGCGCAACGCGCACCACGACGAACGCGCGGCTGCGCGACGGCCGAGAGGTCCCGGCAGCGGAGCTGCAGAAGGGCGACGTCGTTGTCGTGGAGGCGGGCCAGATCATCCCGGCCGACGGCGAGATCATCGAGGGCGTGGGCTCGGTCGACGAGTCCGCAATCACCGGCGAGTCCGCACCCGTCATCCGTGAATCGGGCGGCGACCGCTCGGCGGTCACGGGCGGCACGAAGCTCTTGTCCGACCGGCTCGTCATCGAGGTCACGCAGGAGCCGGGCCAGTCGTTCCTCGACCGGATGATCGCGCTCGTCGAGGGCGCAGAGCGCCGCAAGACGCCGAACGAGATCGCGCTCAACATCCTGCTTGCCGGCCTCACCATCACGTTCCTCGCGGCCGTCGTGACCCTCCGGCCGTACGCGCTCTACGCGGGCACCTCCACGTCCCAGACGGTGCTCATCGCGCTGCTCGTCGCCCTCATCCCGACGACCATCGGCGCGCTGCTCTCCGCGATCGGCATCGCCGGCATGGACCGGCTGGTGCAGCGCAACGTGCTCGCCATGTCGGGCCGCGCCGTCGAGGCATCGGGCGACGTCGACGTGCTCCTCCTCGACAAGACGGGCACGATCACGCTCGGTAACCGCCAGGCGGCCGAGTTCCTGCCCGTCAACGGCGTCGAAGAGCGTGAGCTCGCCGAGGTGGCGCAGCTCGCCTCGCTCGCCGACGAGACGCCCGAGGGCCGCTCGATCGTCGTGCTCGCGAAGGAACGCTTCAACGTGCGTGAGCGCGTCCTCGGCGAGCACGAGTTCATCCCGTTCAGCGCCACGACGCGCATGAGCGGTGTGAACGTCGACGGCACGATGATCCGGAAAGGAGCTGCCGAGTCGGTGAAGCGGTTCATCGCCGAGCAGGGCGGCAGCCCGCCGCCGGAGCTCGACCGCATCGTCCAGGGCGTCGCCGAGCAGGGCGGGACGCCGCTCGTCGTCGCGCGGGACAACTGGGCGCTGGGCGTCGTCTACCTGAAGGACATCGTCAAGGGCGGCATGAGCGAGCGCTTCGACGAGCTCCGCCGCATGGGCATCCGCACGGTCATGATCACCGGCGACAACCGCGTCACCGCGGCGGTGATCGCGCAGGAGGCGGGCGTCGACGACTTCCTCGCCGAGGCAACGCCGGAGGCGAAGATGGCGTTGATCAAGGAGGAGCAGGGGAAGGGGCGGATGGTCGCTATGACCGGCGACGGGACGAACGACGCGCCCGCGCTCGCTCAGGCCGACGTCGGCGTCGCCANNGCCAAGGAGGCCGGCAACATGGTCGATCTCGACTCGAACCCGACGAAGCTGATCGAGATCGTGGAGGTCGGCAAGCAGCTCCTGATCACGCGCGGCGCGCTGACGACGTTCTCGATCGCGAACGACGTCGCCAAGTACTTCGCCATCCTGCCGGCGATGTTCGCGTTCACCTACGCGACGAAGTCGGGGCAGCGGGGGCCGCTGAACTCGCTCAACATCATGCATCTCGGCGATCCGAAGAGCGCGATCATGTCTGCGATCATCTTCAACGCGCTGATCATCCCGGCGCTCATCCCGCTTGCATTGAAGGGCGTGCGCTACCGCGCGATCGGCGCCACGGCGCTGCTGCGCCGGAACCTCGGCATCTACGGGCTCGGCGGCGTGATCCTGCCGTTCATCGGGATCAAGCTGATCGACCTCATCGTCCACAACCTCCTCGGGGCATAGCGCCACGGCCAGGGGCCGTTACCGGATCCTCCTGGGCATGGCGGCGGGCGTCGGCAAGACCTATCGCATGCTCCAGGAGGGCCGGCAGGCGATCGAGGAGGGCCGCGACGTCGTCATCGGCTACCTCGAGCCGCACGAGCGGCCCGAGACCGCCGCGCTCGCGCGCGGGATGGAAGTGGTTCCGCACTTCCGGGCCGAGCACGGCGGCCTCGAGCTGAACGAGATGGACGTCGACGCCGTCATCCGCCGCGCGCCGGAGCTTGCGCTCATCGATGAGCTCGCGCACACGAACGCTCCCGGGATGCGCAACGAGAAGCGCTACCAGGACATCGAGGAAGTGCTGAATGCGGGCATCGACGTCATCTCGACCGTCAACGTCCAGCACCTCGAGAGCCTGAACGACGAGGTCGCGGAGCTCGCCGACGTGCGTGTGCGTGAGACGTTCCCGGACAGGCTCATCGACGAGGCGGACGAGGTCGTCCTCGTCGACCTCACGCCGGAGGCGCTTCAGCAACGGCTGCGCGCGGGGAAGATCTACTCGCCCGAGCGTGCCGAGGTGGCGCTGCTCAACTTCTTCCGCACGGAGAACCTCTCGCGCCTGCGCGAGCTGGCCCTGCGAGAGGTGGCTGAGGATGTGGAGGCGCGCCGCAAGAACGCGGTGCTCGACCCGCTCAGCCAGCAGGCGATCGCCGAGCGCGTGCTCGCGCTCGTCGAGCCGCAGCCGAAGTCGCAGCGGATCATGCGCCGCGCCTGGCGCTCTGCGGAGCGGCTCGGCGCGCAGATGGACGCGATGTGGGTGCGCAAGCCGGGGCATGAGCTCAGCGAACAGGAGCAGGTGTCGCTCGCGGCACTCCGACGGCTGGCGATCGTGCTCGGCGCGCACTTCCTGGAGGAGGAGGGAGACGACTTCGTCGCGACGGTGCGCCGTGTCGCCTACGACCGCGGCGCGACCTACATCCTCGTCGGCACGCCCGACGAGAGCCGGCGGCGCGAGATCTTCGGCGGCTCCCTTCTTTCCCGCATGGTGCGGGAGCTTCCCGGCATCGACATCCGTGTCGTCGCGAACCGCGCCGACCGGCCGGAGTCGGAGGAATGAGCGGGCTCGACGTCGTCCTGCTCGTCCTCGTCGCCCTGCTTGCGGCAGCGCTCGTCGCGATGCTCGTGGCACGCCGCCCACCGCGGCGGTTGCCGGTGCGCAGGGGAGCGCGCCGCATCCTCGTCCCGTTCTCCGGGAGCCTCGACCAGACCGTCCTCGACGCTGCCATTCGGATCGCGAGCGCGGAGCAAGCCGTCCTCGTTCCGGCGTACCTGCTCGTCGTTCCGCTCCAATACGCGGAGGACTCGCCGCTGCGGGAGCAAGTGAAGCTGGCGATGCC
Organism: Actinomycetota bacterium; assembly: GCA_003139545.1. GTDB lineage: Bacteria > Actinomycetota > Thermoleophilia > Gaiellales > Gaiellaceae > Palsa-739. The sequence goes on along the minus strand of PLJC01000016.1, from coordinate 39,121 downwards.
GCTGCTGGAGGCGGTCGAGCTCGCCGCGCTGCGTGCAGGTGTCCCCGTCGACGCGCGCATCGAGAAGGGCCGGACGCTCACGCACGCGGTCAAACGGCTGTGGGAGGCCGAGCCGTTCGACCGGATCGTCGCGCCGGCCCCCGCTCACGGGCGGGAGGGATTCAGCCCCAAGGAGCTCGCCTGGCTGCTCACGAACGCTCCGACGGAGACGGTTGTGCTCAAGCCCGCCGCATAGCACCGTAGTCTTCCGCGCGTGGCGACGCCCGCACGGACTTCCCAGGACTCGGGGCTCGAGCCCGAGAGACACGTCCGGCGCTTCCTTCTCGGTCGCGCCATGCGGTCCGGTCAGGCGGACGACGAGCTCCTTCCCGTCGGCCTCGCTCTGCCCATCTTCGCGGCGGACGCGATCTCATCCGTCGCGTACGCAACCGAGGCAGCGATGGTCGTCCTCCTCGGGGCAGGGCTGCACGCGCTGCACGTGGCACTGCCGATCTCGATCGCCGTCGCGGCCCTCATGGCGATCGTCGTCGCGTCGTACCGGCAGACCGTGCATGCGTATGAGATGTCCGGCGGCGCGTATGTCGTTGCGCGGGAGAACCTCGGGACCCTGCCGAGCCTCGTCGCCGCTGCGGCGCTGCTCGTCGACTACGTGCTCACGGTCGCGGTTTCGGTGGCGGGCGGCGTTCTCGCGATCACGTCGGCGGTGACGTCGCTGCACGCGTACAACACGGCGCTCTCCCTCGGCGCGGTTCTCTTCATCACCCTCGTCAATCTCCGCGGCGTCCGCGAGTCGGGCCTCGCATTCGCCGTTCCGACGTATTTCTTCATCGGAACGATGCTGATCACGATCGGCGTAGGGCTGACGAAATGCGCGACGTCGGAATGTCCGCGAGCGGTCTCGCCGCACGCGCTCCCGCCCGGTACGGAGGCGCTCGGCATCTTCCTCGTCCTGAAGGCGTTCGCCTCTGGTGCGAGCGCGCTCACAGGCGTCGAGGCGATCGCGAACGGCGTCAACGCCTTCAAACGGCCGCAATCCAAGAATGCTGCGCGGACGCTCAGCATCCTCGGCGTCGTCGCGGTCACGATGTTCCTCGGCGTCTCCTACCTCGCGGTGGCGACGCATGCGCGGCCGAGCGCGACGGTGTCGGTCGTGTCGCAGGTCGCCCGCGCGGTGTTCCCGCCGGGCAGCAGCGCGGCGGCGCTCTTCTGGGTTGTCCAGATCTTCACGTTCTCCGTCCTCATCCTCGCGGCGAACACGTCGTTCCAGGGATTCCCGCGGCTGTCCGCGCTGCTCGCGCAGGACCGCTTCATCGCACGGCAGTTCAGCAACCTCGGCGACCGGCTCGTCTACTCGAACGGCGTCGTCGTGCTGGCGGGTGCCGCCGCAGTGCTCATCTGGATCTACCACGCCAACGTCAACAACCTGATCCATCTCTACGTCGTGGGCGTGTTCACGGCCTTCACGCTCTCGCAGGCGGGGATGGTCAAGTACTGGCTGCGGACGCACGGCGCCGGCTGGAAATGGCGTGCGCCAATCAACGGTGTCGGGGCCGTCGCGACGTTCGTTGTGGCGGTCGTCGTCGTGATCACGAAGTTCGCCGAAGGCGCGTGGCTCGTGATCGTCGCGATCCCGCTCATGGTGCTCGGCTTCTACGGTGTCCGGCGCCATTACGACCGCGTGCTTCGCCGGCTCGCGGCCGGCGCGGCCGCCGTCGCCGCCGTTCCGGACGCGCGCAACCGTACGTTGCTCCTCGTCGAGTCGATCGACGAGGCGACGGATCGCGCCCTGTGGTTCGTGCGCAAGATCCACAGCGAGAAGCTGCGGGCCTTGCACATCCCCCGACGGGGAAGCGACCCGGGCATCCGTCCGCGCTGGTATCGCCATGTCGGCGACGACCCCCGGCTCGACGTGCTCGATCCGTCGCATGGGGCGGTCGACGCCGTGCTCGAGCAGGTGTGGCGCCTCCCTCGCGGCGAGTCCGACTTCGTCACCGTCGTCATCCCCGAAGAGTTCCGGAACGCGTCGCTTCTGGAGGAGCGGCACCGGCCGCTCGAGTTCATGCTCAAGCTGCGGTTGCTCTCCGAGACGGGGGTCGTCGTCGTCGACGTGCCGGCAATCGCCGGGCGCACCGGCCCTCCGCCGGACAAGCTCGTCGCCCGCGTCATCGTCGCGAGCATGAATGCCGCATCCATGCGCGCGGTCAACTACGCGCGCACGCTTGGCATCGAGGACACGCGCGCCGTCCACTTCGCGTTCGATGCGGCGGCCGCGCAGAGCATCCGCCGCGAATGGACGAACGGCCCGCGGATTCCGCTCGAGGTGGATGAGGCGCCGTACCGGGACCTCGGCAAGCCGCTCCTCCGGTATCTCCGCGACTTGACGAAGGACGGCGACACCACCGTGCTCGTGCTCATGCCCGAGCTCGTGACCCACGGCTGGCGGCGCTTGCTCCACAACCAGCGCGCGCTCTACATCAAGCGCCTTCTCCTGTTCGAGCCCAACGTGATCCTCGGCAGCGTCCCCTACCAGCTACTCCGCTGATGCGGATCGGTCTCCAGCACGTTCGCGAAACTCGGAGCCGCGCCCGGCGTCTGGCACGGCGGACCGCGGCGGTCGCCTACCGCAGCATCGTCGTGCCGCTGCTCGGGCGCGGCGAGACCGAACATGCGCTCGACCTCGCGTGCCGGCTCGCGAGCGAGCGGCGGGCGAGCGTCGTCCTCGTCGCTCCGGTGATCGTCGACCAGGAACTGCCGCTGAACGCGAACTTCGACCGTGAGACGGAGGAGCTGCAAGACCGGCTGAGTCGCGCGAAGGAGATCGCACGCTCCTACGGGGTGGGGGCGAAGGAGCGCATCATCCGCACGCGCACGGGAGGGCTCGGCCGCGAGCTGGCGGAGGTTGCGACCGACCATCGCGCCGAACTCGTCGTCGTCGGGGCACCGGTCGACTCGCGCCGCGGTTTCCGTCGCGCCTTTCCGGCCGAAACGCTCGCAATCGTGCGCAACGCGCCGTGCCGGGTGATGGTCGTCAGCGGGCCGGTCGTGCGGCGGCCGACTGAGAAGGCAGCCCTCTCGCGCATCCTGGTGCCGATGAAGCTCGGCCCGATCGGCGAGGAGATGGTGAAGACGGCGATCCGGCTCGCCGGAGACCAGCAGGCCGCGGTCGAGGCGCTCTTCGTCGTCAAGGTGCCGCTCGACGAGCCCGTCGACGCGCCGCTCAGCGACGAGGAGGAGCGGGCGGCGGCGTCGCTCGCCGACGCGGCCTCGCTCGGGGCGGCCCAGGGCGTGCAGGTCGTGGGCCGAACGGTCCGCGCCCGCTCGATCGGCGAGGCCATCGTCGCGGAGGCGCGGGACAGCCAGGCCGACCTGGTCGTGCTGGGATCGTCGGCGAAGTGGCGCCGCCAGGCGCGTTTCTTCTCCCCGACCGTCGACTACGTCCTGCGTCACGCGCCGGGGGAAGTGCTCGTGGTCGCCTTCCCCCAAGGCGCTACGCTGCAACCCTCATGAACGTGTTGATCATCGGGTGCGGACGCGTCGGGTCGTCCATCGCCCTTCAGCTCCAGCGCGAGGGCTGGGACGTCACCGTCGTCGACGAGAACGAGGACGCCCTCACGCGTCTCGGCGAGCACTGGCCGGGCACCTTCCTCGTCGGGCACGGCATCGACGTCGACCTGCTCCGCGAGGCCGGGATCGAGGAGGCCGACGCCGTCGTCGCGGTCACCGACGGCGACAACACGAACATCCTCATCGGCCAGGTCGCGCAGAAGAGGTTCGACATCGGCTGCGTCGTTGTGCGGGTGCTCGATCCAGCCCGCGCCGACTTCTACAACACGCTCGGGCTGCGCACGATCTGCCCGACGAAGACTGCGATCGACTCGCTCATGGACGCCGTGCGCAGCTGCGAGATCGCGCCCCCGGTCCGGGTGAGCCGCTGATGTACGCCATCGTCGCCGGCGGCGGCAAGGTGGGCGCGAACGTCGCTCGTTCCCTGGTACGGCTCGGGAACGAGGTGACCCTGATCGAGCAGGAGCGCGGACGCTTCGAGCGGCTCGAGGAAGAGTTCGAGCACCAGGTCCAGCGCGGCGACGCGACTGAGCTGAGCGTGCTCGAGCGCGCCGGCATCGCCCGGCCGCCGGACATCGTGCTCGCGCTCACCGGCGACGACGAGGACAACCTCGTCATCGCGCAGCTGGCGCGTGAGAAATACGGCGTCGAACAGGTCATAGCTCGTGTGAACGACCCGCGGAACCAGGCGCACTTCGACCTGCTCGGGATCTCGCCGACCGTGTGCGCGACCTCGAGCATCATGGCGCTCGTCGAGCACGAGGTGCCGGAGCACGATCTCATTCATCTGCTCGAGCTGCGCCGCGAGAACCTCGAGATCGTCGAGGTGCAGATCGACCGCGACTCCCCGTCCGCGGGCAAGCGCGTCGAGGCGCTCGACCTGCCGGACGGCGCGCGTCTCATCTCCGTCATGCGCTCGGGCCGCGCTGAGATCGCCGTCGGCGCCACGCAGCTCGAGGCGGGTGACCAGGTGCTCGCCATTCTCGAACCAGGCAAGGAGGACGAGCTCCGACGCGTGCTCTTGCGGCGTTAACTGCTCTTGCATCGCTCCTGATCGGGGGGACCGCTCGGACGACTGTCAGTCATGACTGGTTGACGTTCGACTGGACCGCGTCCCGGACGGGCGTCTATCCGTACGCGACCGGGATCACCGCCGGCAACGTCAAGTCGCTGACGCTGCGCAAGGTGACGCTGGACGGCACCGTCGACTCGTCTGCGATCTATCTCAAGGGCGTCCTCTTCGTCACGACGACGTACGGGAAGACGGAGGCGATCAATGCCTCGACCGGTGCGGTCAAGTGGCGGTTCACGCCGCCCGGCTATGCGTCGTGGGCGGGGAGCGCGCAGATCACGACGGCGACGCCCGTCGCCGACCCGTCGGAGAAGTGGATCTATGCCGCCTCGCCCGGCGGGCGCATCTACAAGCTCTCGGCCTCGAACGGCCACACGGTCTGGAGCGTGTCGATCACGCGGCTACCGTCGCGCGAGAAGATCGCGGGCGCGCTGAACTACGCGAGCGGGCACGTCATCGCTGTCACAGGCGGCTACATCGGCGACCAGCCGCCGTACCAGGGCCACGTCGCGGTCATCGACGCTGCGAGCGGCCGGCTCCTACACGTGTGGAACTCGCTGTGCTCGAACCGCGCCGGGCTGATCGTGCCGACCACGTGCGACGCGAGCGACTCCGCCATCTGGGGACGCTCCGGCGCTGTGGTCGATCCGTCGACGGGCGATCTCCTCGTCGCCACCGGAAACGCTCCGTGGAACGGGACGACGAACTGGGGCGACGCGGTGCTTCGCCTCGCGCCCGATGCGAGCCGGCTGCTCGGCAACTACACGCCGTCCGACACGGACCAGCTCAATTCTTCCGATCTCGACTTGGGGTCGACCTCGCCGGTCGTCCTCGACGCGGGGCACATTGCGCAGGGCGGCAAGGACGGGCACATCCGGGTGCTCTCGGTGGCCGCGATGCGCGGCACGTCGCCGCACAAGGGCGGCGAGGTGCAGATCGTGTCCACGCCGTCCGGGACGGACTTGTTCACGGCGCCCGCCGTGTGGCACGCCGGTTCATCCACGTGGCTCTTCGCCGCCGACAACGGCGCCACCGAGGCGTGGCACTACCGCAACGGGCACTTGACCGAGGCGTGGCAGCACCCGACGGGCGGGACGAGCCCGGTCGTCGCCGGCGGCCTGCTCTGGGTCTACAACCCCGGCGGCGGGCTGAACGTCTACAAGCCTGGGTCCGGCGCGCTCGTTGCGACGCTCCCCGCCGGCGGCGGGCACTGGAACAGTCCGATCGTCGTCGACGGCCACGTCGCGCTTCCCGAAGGGAACGCGAACGACCACGCCACCTCCGGCGTCCTCGATATCTGGAGCGTGCGTTAGCCGGCTATCGCGACGGCGAGCGCGTCTCGCCTGTCCCGGTATCGGGCTTCGGCGGAGGCGGGGGCGGAGGGATGTTTCTCATCAATTTATGACCTCGCTAGGAGCCACAGCCACATGACGGTCTCGACTGCCAACAGGGTACAGGCGGTTGCGAAGAGCGCAGAGAGAATGCGCAACTTGTTGCCGTTTGCCTTGTAGTGCACGCCGTTCCAATACGACAGCGAGCGGTGCAATTCTGAGACGGTGCTCGGTGGGCCCGGATCCAGGTGGACGGAGATCAGTTGATGGGGGTTGTGCGTGAACACCCAGTTCCGCCACGGAGCAACGATCAGAAGATTGGCTAAGAGCACGACGCAGAAGAGCCCGATCGCCGTCCACGCGATCGCATCGAGGTGAATCTCCGTCACGGTCCGTCCGCCGACCTGCATCACGGCTCCGCTGCGATTCAGTGCCTGGCCGCCGAGGAATGCCGTCACGAGGCTCGAAACCGCGACGAGCGCACCGGCACGGTTTCGTAGTCCATCGAGAACCTTGGCCTGCTCGTCGAGCGTGCGAATCGATTCGCGGTAGACCGCTTCTTCGGTCGCCTCGAAGCCGGCGACGGGTCCTTTCGGTTCGCTCACGTGTCGAAGCGTGCCCGAACTGACGGATGGAGTTCGTCACGGGCCCCACACGGCTCTGCGCCGTCTTGTGGGCTAGCCCGCGCGGCGCCGGCGAACTTGGGGAGCCTGTTGCCCGAGCGCCGCATACGCCAAAGCCTGCAACGACTCGTTCAGCGTAGCGAGCTCTTTCGTGAGGCGCAGGAAATGCTCGTCGTTGTCGAGCCGCTTGCTCGCCTTGGCGAGCTCGTCGCCGATCCGGTCGAGCCGCTGAAGCAGGACTTCGAACTGCCGGTCGGAGAGATCGCCCTCCACGCCCTTCATTGTAAGCCTGCCAGCTCGGCCCGCGAGTGCACGACGACGGTCCCGGGGCCGAGCTCGCGCAGCACCTCGTCGAGCGTGCCGACGACCGCGACGCGCCGGGCAGCGCCCACGTGGGCGAGCGCCATCTCGGCCAACTCGCGCGGAGCGTCGGTGAAGACGCCGATGCGGACGCCGGCGCCGTCGAGGCGGCGGAGTGATGCGCTCGTCTCCGCTCGGGGCCGGAAGTGGAGGGGACCGCGGTCGGCGGCGAAGCGCTGAAGCAGCGGCCGCCAGTCGCCGAGGCTCTCGTCGAGAAGTACGGCCGCCTCGGTGCGGTCCTCCGGCAGGTCGAGCTCGACGCGCGTGCGCCGGGCGGCGTCCTCGAGCCAATCGCGCCACAGCGGCCGCGTGTCGGCGAGCACCGCATCGAGATCGAGTGCGACTGCGTCCACGGCTGAGGCGTCGCTTGCGATGCCGACTTCAGGACGCGCGGGTTCCCCGCGTGTCCGTCTGCGCCGCTCGACTCCCTCGCTGGGATCATTACTCACGCTCAGGCCCATGCTAGAGTCGCGCTCCACAAACCGGCGAGCGGTAAGGGAACTCCGGTGCAAGACCGGGACGGTCCCGCCGCTGTAAGGGGAGACGCTTCTCCACCACGAACGCCACTGGGCCTGACGGCCTGGGAAGGCGGTGGAGAAGGGAGCCCCGAGTCAGAAGACCTGTCGCTCGCCGCGCAACCGAACCCCTCGCGGAAGGGAGGATTCGTGCTTCGTCGTTCCGTCGTTCTCGTGGCCGCCCTCGCGGCCATCCTCGTGCCGCTCGCGGCAGCCAAGTCCAACGCGGCGTCGTTCCCCGTCACCATCCACGCCGCCAACGGTGACGTCGTCGTCAAGTCAAGGCCGACGCGCATCATCTCGCTCTCACCGACAGGCACGGAGGATCTCTTCGCCGTCGGCGCCGGGTCGCAGGTGATCGCGGTCGACAACGACTCGGACTATCCGAAGAACGCGCCGCACACGACGCTCTCCGGCTACACGCCGAACGTCGAGGCGATCGCCGGCTACAACCCCGACCTCGTCGTCGTGTCGAACGACATCGGCGGCGTCGTCGAGTCGCTGCAGAGCCTCCACGTCACGGTCCTGCTCGAGCCGGCCGCCAACACCATCGCGCAGGCGTACGACGAGATCCGCCAACTCGGGACTGCGACCGGCCATCAGGCGCAGTCGACGAAGGTCGTCACCGGAATGGAGAAGGCGCTGACGAAGATCCTGCGCAGCGTCCCCAAGTCGAACAGGCATCTCACCGTGTACGACGAGCTCGACCCGACGTACTACTCGGCGACGTCGTCGACGTTCATCGGCCGCATCTTCAAGCTGTTCGGCTTCAGGAACATCGCCGACGCGGCCGACACCACGCACTCCGGCTATCCGCAGCTGAACGCGGAGTACATCGTCACGTCGAACCCTGCCATCGTGGTGCTCGCCGACACCGTGTGCTGCGGCCAGTCGGCCGCGACCGTCGCCGCACGTCCGGGCTGGGGCGGCATCTCGGCGGTGAAGAACGGGCGCGTCGTCGCGGTCAACGACGACATCGCGTCGCGGTGGGGCCCGCGCATCGTCGACTTCGCCCGCGCCATCGCAGCGGTGGCCCGGAAGAAGTAATGGCCGCAGTCGGAAGCGCGGAGGTAACCGTCCGGGCGCGAGGAGTCTCGCGCCCGTGGCGGTTCCTCGCCGGCGCGTTCCTCGTCGGTGCGCTGCTCGTCGGCCTCGGCGTCGGCCCGGTCGACATCGGCGTGTCGGCGATCGTCGAGTCGGCGCTCTCGCACCTGCCGTTCCTCCACGTCCACTCGCCGCTCTCGAGCCTCGACGAGGCAGTGCTGTGGCAGATCCGTGCGCCGCGCGTCGTGCTCGCGGCCATCGTCGGCGGGATGCTCGCGATCGCGGGCTCGTCGTACCAGGGCGTCTTCCACAATCCGCTCGCCGATCCGTATCTCCTGGGCGTCGCCGCGGGCGCGGGGCTCGGCGCGACCCTCGCCATCGCGTACGGCCACGTCGGTCACTCCGGCCAGCTGCTGCCGCTCTCGGCGTTCATCGGCGGCCTCGCCGCCGTCGGCGCGACGTACGTGCTCGGGCGGTCGGCCGGCTCCGTGCGCGTGGTGGGGTCGTTCGTGCTCGCCGGGGTAACGGTGACGCTCTTCCTCACCGCCATCCAGACCTTCGTGCAGCAGCAGCACTCGAACACGCTGCGCGACGTGTACGCATGGATCCTCGGCGGCTTCTCCACCGCGAACTGGAGCCAGGTCGAGGTGGCCGCGCCCTATGTCGCCGTGAGCTCGATCGCGATCGTGCTCCACCGCCGCATGCTCGACGTGCTCAGCGTCGGCGACGAGGAGGCCGCGAGCCTCGGAGTCAACGTCCCCCGCCTGCGGCTCGTGCTCGTCATCGCCGCCACGGCCGGAACCGCCGCTGCCGTCTCGGTCAGCGGGCTGATCGCGTTCGTCGGGATCATCGTCCCGCACACGATCCGGCTGCTCGTGTCCACGAGCTATCGCGCGGTCGTGCCGCTGTCGTTCGTGGTCGGCGCGGGCTTCCTCGTGCTCGCCGACGTGCTCGCGCGCACCATCGTCTCGCCGGCGGAGTTGCCGATCGGCGTCGTCACCGCGTTCTTCGGCGCGCCGTTCTTCGCCGTCGTCCTGCGCTCGGCGAGGACGATGCGGTGATCGAGCTGCGCGATCTCGCGGTGCGGTTCGGCAGCACCGAAGCTGTCCGCGACCTTTCGCTCGAGGTCGCGAACGACGAGTGGGTCATGCTCATCGGGCCGAACGGAGCAGGCAAGACGAGCGTGCTGCGCGCGCTCTGCGGCCTCCTGCCGTTCGACGGCGCCGCGCGCGTCGACGGACGGGATGTGCGCACGTTCGGCCGCCGCGAACTGGCCCGGCTCATGGCGTTCGTGCCGCAGAACCCCACCACGCCGTCGGAGCTCACGGTCGCCGAGTACGTGCTGCTCGGCCGGACCCCGCACCTCGGCTATCTCGGCGTGGACGGGAGGCGCGACCGGAAGGCGGTGGCGCAGGCGCTCGAGCGCCTCGACCTGCTCCCCTTCGCGAAGCGCGGGCTCGGCTCGCTCTCCGGTGGAGAGCTCCAGCGCGCCGTGCTCGCCCGCGCGCTCGCACAGGAGGCGCCGATCCTCCTCCTCGACGAGCCGACGACCTCGCTCGACCTCGGCCGCCAGCAGCAGGCGCTCGAGCTCATCGACTCGCTCCGCCGCGACGGGCTCACCGTCCTCTCGACGATGCACGACTTGACGCTGGCCGGACAGTACGCCGACCGGCTCGTCCTCCTCGATCGCGGCACGGTCGCCGTGGAGGGCAGCCCGAGCGAGGTGCTTTCTGCCGCGAACCTGGCCGCGTACTACGGTGCGAGCGTGCGCATCGTCTCCGACGAGGCCGGGCTCTTCGTGCTCCCCACGCGCAGGTGAGCTCCACCGCCGCGATCCTCACGATCGGCAACGAGCTGGTCTCCGGTGACGTGCCGAACTCGAACGGCTCGTGGCTCGCGCGGCGGCTCGCGCCGCTCGGCGTCTCCGTCCGGCTCATCGCGGCCGTGCCGGACGTGATCGACGACATCGCCGAGTTCGTGCGCAGGGAGGCGCTGCTCGTCGACTTCCTCCTCGTGACCGGCGGCCTCGGCGGCACGCCGGACGACCTGACCCGCGAGGCGATCGCGCACGCGTTCGGCGTCGAGCAGGAGGAGGTGGCCGATCTCGCAGCGGAGCTGCGCGCACGCTTCACCGGGGACCCCGAATACGCCGCCGCGTGGGCGCGCCTGCCGGCCGGGAGCCGGCCGCTCCCGAACCCGCTCGGCGGTGCGCCCGGCTTCGCGATCGAGAACGTCTACGTCATGCCCGGGCTGCCGGCCGAGATGGAGGCGATGTTCGACGCGGTCGAAGAGGAGTTCCGCCGCGGCGATCCGATCGGCTCGTGGCGGCAGACGTACCGGACACGCGAGAGCGCGATCGCTCCCTTGCTCGCAGAAGCCGGAGAGCGCTGGCCGGGCGTCGTCATCGGCTCGTATCCGATGTTCCCGCTCGACGGGCCGCAGGTGGAGGTGGTGGTGAAGTCGAGCGACGCGAACGCGCTGTCCGAGGCGTCCGCGTGGCTGGCGTCAGCGATTGAAGAGCGCGGCTGACGGTAGACGGGAACGAGCCGCACGAGATTTACGCGCCCTTTACCGGGTGCGGCGCAAGAAGCATCCCTCGGCAGGCATCTCTCTTGGCAACAACCCAGCTGGGAGGGACTTCTGATGAAGAGGCTGACCATTGCCGCGATCGTGATCGCCGCGCTCGCGGGCGCGGGGGTCGCGGTCGCCCGCAACGTCGATGGCGGAGCGCAGAGTGCGACCGCCGTCAACGCGACCTTCACCGCGACGTCGGTGAAGAGCGCTGACACGCAAACGTGCACGACCTCGACGGGCAAGACGATCGCTTCGACAAAGGCGACCTACACCGGCACCGCGTCCGGCTCGCCCGATCTCACCGGCGCGGCGACCGTCGCTGCCCGCAGCACGATCGACACGACCGACGGCATCGGCGTCGTGAACGGGACGCTCAAGATCGGCAAGACCGAGGCGCACTTCTCCGCCGTGTACGACCACGGCGCCATAGCCGGGACCGCGTCCGGCCACGCCGCGACACCGCGAGTGCAGCTGCTGGCAAACGTCTCCGCGACCTTCGGCACGACGACCGGGTTCACCGGCGGGAAGATCGGCGGGACCTCAGGCGGATCCGCGGTCGAGCTCGGGCCCGGTGGCTGCGGCGAGACGAAGACACCGCAGAAGACCGTGCAGGCGAACGGAGCGATCACGGCAGTCACGGCGGCGTCGATCACGGTTGGACACTTGACCTGCAGCGTCCCGACCTCGTTGGCGGTCACCGTCGCCATGAGCTACCCGCTCGGCACGCGTGTTCAGATCAGGTGCTCGAACGTCGGCGGGGTGAAGACGCTGGTCACGATCGACGGGAAGAAGCACTGAGCTCTCGCCCGATGAGGCGCACGGGCTCGAGATCCGTGTGCTGCAGGTGCTGGAGCATCACGCGGTCGCAGCCGGCCTGTTCGTATTCGTGCAGGCGGGTTGCGACCTCGTCCACCGAACCGAAGAGCGCGCGCTGCGCATAGGCGGCGAGCCAGTCGTCGAACGCCTCGTCGCGCGGCCGGCGGCCGTATAGCTCGTGGGCGCGATCGAGCGCCTCATCGTGCGTCGATCCGATGATGCAGCCGGTCATGACGGAGAAGCGCAGCGGCGCGACGCGCGGACGGATGGCCGCAGCCTCTTCCGGCGTCACGAAGGGCGTGTTGTACTCGTCCGCGAAGCGCAGCGCCGGCTCGACCGTGCCGCGCTTGCCGCTGCCGCCGACGAGGATCGGCGGGTGCGGCCGCTGCACCGGCTTCGGGAGCCCGGGCGCGTCCTCGAGCGTGTAGTAGCGCCCGCGGAAGTCGACGCGTTCCTCCGTCCACAGCCGGTGCACGATCTCGAGCTGCTCGGCGAACATCTCCACGCGTACGGGCGTCTCCGGGAACGGGAAGCCGAACGCCCGGTGCTCGCGCTCCATCCAGCCGGCGCCGAGCCCGAGCTCGATCCGGCCGCCGGAGACATGGTCGGCCGTCGCGACGGCGTTCGCAAGGAGCGCCGGCGCACGAAAGGTGGCGGGAGAGACGAGCGTGCCGAAGCGGAGCGTCGTCGTCCGCGCCGCGAGCGCGGCGATGGTCGTCCAGGCGTCGTGCGCGACGTTCGCGCTCTCGTCGGCCTGCGAGATGTAGTGGTCAGAGCGGAAGAGCGTCTCCACGCCGTGCTCCTCGCACGCGTCCGCGAGCGCGCACCAGTGGTCCCAGGTGACGCCTTCCTGCCCCTCGATCATGAGCGCGACGCGCATCCCGGCCGACGCTAGCATCGGTGGGTGGCAACGACGCAGCCGGAGACCTACCTCGAAGACCTGAATCCGGCCCAGCGGGAGGCGGTTCTCACGACGGAAGGCCCGCTCCTCGTTGTCGCCGGCGCCGGCTCCGGCAAGACGCGCGTCCTCACGCGCCGGATCGCGCACCTGCTCGCCGCCGTCGGCGCGAAGCCGCCTGAGATCCTCGCCATCACGTTCACGAACAAGGCCGCCGCCGAGATGCGCGAGCGTCTCGAGGACCTCGTCGGCCCGCCCGCGCGCGCGGCCTGGGTGATGACCTTCCACGCCGCCTGCGGTCGCATCCTCCGCCGCGAGGCGCTGCGGCTCGGCTATCGCACGAACTTCACCATCTACGACTCGGCCGACCAGCTCCGTCTCGTCAAGCGGTGCCTCGAGGAGCTCGACCGCGACCCGAAGCGGTTCACGCCGCGCGGCATCCACTCCCAGATCTCGAACGCGAAGAACCAGCTCATCGGGCCGGCCGAGTACGCGAGCCGCGTGGCGAGCTTCTACGACCAGACCGTCGCCGACGTCTACGAGCTCTACCAGGCGCGTCTCCACGCCTCGAACGCGGTCGACTTCGACGACATGCTCTATCTCACCGTCGAGGTGCTGGAGCGCTTCCCGGAGGCGGCGGAGAAGTGGCAGAAGGCGTTCCGGTACGTCCTCGTGGACGAGTACCAGGACACGAACCACGCGCAGTACCGGCTGCTGCAGCTCCTCGCATCCAAGCACCAAAACGTGTTCGCCGTGGGCGATCCGGACCAGTCCATCTACGCGTTCCGCGGCGCCGACATCCGTAACGTCCTCGAGTTCGAGCGCGACTTCCCGGGCGCGCGGACGATCGCGCTCGAGCAGAACTACCGGTCGACGAACGCGATCCTCGAGTCGGCGAACGCGGTCATCCGCCACAACCGCGAGCGCAAGGACAAGAACCTCTGGTCGGAGCTCGGCGACGGCGAGCCCGTCCGCGTCGTCGAGGTGGAGGACGAGCACGCGGAGGCGCGCTACGTTGCGGCCGAGATCGCGCTCCTCGTCGAGCAGGGGTACTCCGGCAGCGAGATCGCCGTCTTCTACCGGACGAACGCGCAGAGCCGCGTGCTCGAGGATGTGCTCGTCCGCCAGGGGGTCGCGTATCAGGTGATCGGCGGCCCGCGCTTCTACGAGCGCGCCGAGGTGAAGGATCTCGTCGCGTACCTGCAGGTGATCGATAACCCGTACGACGCCGTCTCGCTCGTGCGCATCGCCAACCGGCCGCGCCGGGGCATCGGCGACTCGACGCTCGCGCGACTGCAGAGCTACGCGGACGCCCAGGGCATCTCGCTGTGGGAGGCGACCGAGTTCGCGGAGGAGGCGGGCGTCGGCGCGGCGCCGCAGAAGGCCGTGCGCGCGTTCCGCACGATGATCGAGTCGTGCATGTCGGGCGCGCTCGAACTCGAGGTGCCGGAGCTGATCGAGCGCGTGCTCGAGCAGTCGGGCACCATCGCCGCACTCCAGGCCGAGCGAACGATCGAGGCGGATGGTCGCATCGAGAACCTCCAGGAGCTCGTCTCGCTCGCGCGCGAGTGGCAGGAGCAGAACACCGAGCCGAACCTGTCGTCGTTCCTGCAGGAGGTGTCGCTCTACTCCGACCAGGACGCGATCCGCGGCGAAGGCTCGCTCGTCACGCTGATGACGCTGCACAACGCGAAGGGGCTCGAGTTCCGCGCCGTGTTCCTCATCGGCCTCGAGGAGGGCATCTTCCCGCACTCGCGCTCGATCGAGGAGCACGGGGTCGAGGAGGAGCGGCGGCTCTGTTACGTCGGCATGACGCGCGCGATGGAGAAGCTGACGCTGCTGCACGCGTCGTCGCGGATGCTCTACGGCGGCCGCTCGTACAACCTCGCGTCGCGCTTCCTCGACGAGCTGCCGGAGCAGTGGGTCGAGCGCGACCAGCTGCGGCCGGCGTCCTGGTCGAACTACGGCGCGCCGAAGGGCTCGGTCGCCACACGGGAGAACGTTCCGACACTGTCCGCCGGCGACTCGGTGCGGCACGGGACGCTGGGCGAGGGCGTCGTCCTCCGGCTCGAGGCAGGCGGCGTCGCGGTCGTCCGTTTCGCGAGCGACGGCTCCGAGCGGCGGCTCATGCTCGACTACGCGCCGTTGGAGAAGATCACGTGATGGAGGTTCGTCCCTGCGCCGACCGCGCTGAGTTCGCCCGCGCGCTCTACGGCATCTTCCAGTACTTCGGCCCGCTGCCGCCGGACGACGCGATCGACCGCTGGCTCGGCTGGGTCGGCCCCGAGCGCATGCATGCGGCGTTCGAGGACGGCGAGGTCGTGGGCGGCGCCGGTGCGTTCACCTTCGACTTCACGGTTCCCGGCGGCTCCCTGCCATGCGCGGGCGTCACGATCGTCGGCGTCTATCCGACGCACCGCCGGCGCGGAGCCCTGCGCGCGATGATGCGCGCGCAGCTCGACGACGTGCACGCGCGCGGCGAGCCGATCGCGGCGCTGTGGGCGTCGGAGGAGACGATCTACGGGCGCTTCGGCTATGGCATCGCGTCCTGGGCCGGCGACGTGACCATCGGCCGGGACCGCGGCGGGTTCGCGCGGCCGCTCGAGAGCCGCGGACGCGCGCGCTCGGTGACACCGGAGGAGGCGGCGACGCTCTTCCCGCCGGTATGGGAGGCGCTGCGCGCGCNNCAGCGCTCCGGCATGTTCGTCCGCGACGAGAGCTGGTGGGCGGGCCGCGTGCTGCGGACGCCCGACGAGCAGAAGGCGACGCCGAAGCGGCTCGTCGCGCTCGAGCTGGACGGCTCGGTTCAGGCATATGCGATCTACAAGACGACGCCCGGGTTCGAGGGCTTCGTGTCGAAGGCGAAGCTCGAGGTGATCGAGGCGGTGGGGGCGACCCCGCAGGTGATGGCGGAGATCTGGCGCTTCCTTCTCGACGTCGACTGGATGGAGACGATCACGGCGGGGCTCATCCCACCCGACCACCCGCTCTTCCTGCTCCTCGCCAACCCGCGCCGCGCCCGTTACCGGCGGTGGGACGGGCTCTGGGTGCGGCTCGTCGATGTCGGCGCCGCGCTCTCCGGTCGCGCGTACGCGGGCGAGGGTTCGATGGTGTTCGAGGTGCGCGATGCGTTCTGCCCCTGGAACGAGGGGCGCTGGAAGCTCGAGGGCGGGACGGCGGCGCGGACCGACGCGGTCGCGGACATCGCCCTCGACGTGGACGCGCTCGGCTCGGCATACCTGGGCGCGGTCTCCTTCTCCGAGCTTCGGGACGCGCTGCGCGTGGAGGAGCTCGTGCCGGGCGCAATCGCCCGAGCGGACGCCGTCTTCGGCTGGCGCCCGTTTCCGTGGTGCCCCGAGATCTTTTAAGGATTTGTCAAGGCCCAACGGGAACGGCCTGGTTGAGCCGTTTTTCGGGGTGCTCGTTGCCGGATCGGGCAAATGGTGGGTTAGGGTCCCGGGCCTCCGATGGGGAGGAGAGGAATCCAGGTCGTGGTGGCGTTCGCCGCCGCTTGCGCTGTCGCGGCTCCCGCGGCGGCGAAGCCGGCAGGCGGGCTCTCGCATGCCCGTGCCCGGCACGTCGCCGCAGCGAAGACGTCGGTCCTCGACTTCTCGTGGCCGGCGGAGGGGACGATCACGACTCCGTTCACCGCGTATCACCATGGGCTCGACATCGGGATGCTGCGCTCGCTCGACGTGCGGGCAGCCGCGCCCGGGAAGGTGGTGTCGGTCGGGTACGCCACCGGCTTCGAGGGCTACGGGAACATCGTCCTCGTCCAGGTGACGCCGGATGTGGTGACGTTGTACGCGCACCTCGCGTCCTACCGCGTGCGGCCGGGGCAGACGGTGGCGAGGGGCGAGCTGCTCGGGATCGCCGGCTGCACCGGCTACTGCACGGGCGTGCACCTGCATTTCGAGGTGCGCCAGAACGGCGTCGCCGTCGATCCGCGCAAGTTCCTGGGCGGGTAGCGGCCAGGCGACGTCGCTACACTGCCCGGCGACCTGGGGCGGTTAGCTCAGTTGGGAGAGCACCAGCTCGACAAGCTGGGGGTCACTGGTTCGAGCCCAGTACCGCCCACCAAACTTTGCTTACTCAAACCGCGTGCGCCCAAGGGGCCACGCGGTTTGCTCGTTAGTGGGCTCTGTGCGTCGCCGCGCGTCTCGGTGGCTCCGGCTGCCTGGAGCAAGAGGTCGAACGGAGCCCGGAGTTCGCCGGTGACCTCGCCGTCGTCGGTGATCAAGAACTTCTCGAAGAGGGCCTGATTGATGAGGCGCCGGGTTCGTGGCGGCGCGGCGATGTAGGCAGCGTGGAGATTGGTGACTAGGGCGAGAGCGTCTTTGAGGTTCCGCTCAACGAGGTCGAAGTGGAGTTCGAGTGCGTCCAGTCGTTCTTCGATATGGGCGAGCTCGCCTCCGATCCTTGTCTGCTCGCTCTTAAGCATCTCGAGCGGTATTGCGGAGGCGTAGTGCGCTTCGAGGAGCTTGCCGCGCTTGTCGAGCGCGCGCTTTCTCTGGGTATTGAGCTGTTGCCGCTCGACTCCAGCGTTGTCTCGTAGCTCGGTGATCTGTTCGAGGATCTGCTGTTCGGTCTGAAGCCGAAGGTCGTTGGTGAGCTCGACGGTCTTGTAGTAGTCCTCGATTTTCAGCTCGACGAGTTCGATGCGGACGGCACGCTGGTCGCAGCTGGTCTTGTCGCGCTGTCGGCCGATACAGATGAAGTATGGGTAGATCGCCTTGCTGCGGCTCGTGGCGTGGCAGACGATGAGCCGGCTGCGGCACTCGTGACCGGTGTGGGTCGTCGCGCCGCAGAAGATCGACCCCTTGAGGTAGTGATGGTGCGTGCGGCGCTTCTCACCGGCGAAGTTGTTCGCCTCGAGCTGCCGCTGCACAGCATCGAAGGTCGCCTGGTCGATCAGCCGTGGGTGCTTGCCTTCGTACTCGACGCCCTTGTAGCGAATGGTCCCGGTGTAGTACGGGTTCTTGAGCATGTTGTTGAAGGCGGCGAGCACGAGCGGCTTCTCTGGGCATTTCGCGGTCGCTCGACTGACGAGCCCACGCTGCGTCGCTTCGGCGTGGAGGGTTCGGGTCGTCCACTCGGCGGTCGCGTACTGCTGAAAGGCCCAGATGACGAATGGCGCTCGGTCGGGGTCGACCTCAACCGTTCGGATCTCTCGGCCGTTCTGGATCTTGCGGACATTGAGGTAGCCGATCGGGGCGCGGCCCACCGAGCCGCCGCTCTTGAGCTTTTGGATGTTCCCCTTCATGACCTCGTTGGCGAGGTTGCGTGAGTAGAACTCGGCGATCGAACTCATGATTCCGTGTAGAAGAGCGCCGCTCGGTGTCTCGTCGATGTTCTCCATGCACGAGATCAGCTGCGCGCCTGAGGTGCGGATCGCCAGGTCGATCTGGACGTCATCAACCCGGTTGCGGGCGAGGCGATCGACCTTGTGCACGATCACGTACTGGACGAGCTCCTCAGCTAAGAACGCGAGCATCCGTTGTAGCTCAGGTCGGTCTGCAGTCTTGGCGCTTTCGCCGCGGTCGACGAACTCCTCGACCACGACAGCGCCAAGAGCTTCCGCCTTGCGCGTGCAGGCCTCGCGCTGAGCCGGGATCGAGAAGCCTTCGCTCGCGCCACCGCGCTCGGCCTGTTCCTTTGTTGAGACCCTCAAATACAGAACGGCTCTTGATGAGCCGTTCTGACCGTGATCGGACCATGCCGCGTCGTCAGTGACGACGCGGGAACTCACCCAAGCTCTCCTGGGCAAGTGCGCTTCAAGTTCTGATTTTGGCTGCTCATCGGTAGCGACTACCTCTATTCCTTTCCCTTATTTTACCTCTCTATTCAGTTATCCTCAAATGATTCTCTTGGTGTTTTGGTGGCCCGGATTCAGAAGAAATCCGGGCCACCGTTTGCCATCCGGCCTTTAGGCCTCCGCCGTGAGGGCTTCGATCTTGGCCTTGATCGTCGCCTTGCGCACGGATGCGCTGTCGCGGAGCTCCTTGTACTCGGCCGTCGCGTCTTCGGCCCGCTGCTTGGCAGCGTCGACCTCGTCATCGATTGACTCGAGCGCCTCGGTGAGGACGCTCGCGGCGTGCTCGATCGGGTCGACCGGAGCAGTCCCGCGCCTGCGCGGGGCGCCCGGCGTGCCGCCGATGCTGCGGGTGTGGGTGTAGTAGGCACCGCGAATCGAGTTGAACGGTTGCCCGAACTCGTCCGCGACCTGGCGGAAGGCCTCTGCCTTCTTCGTGCCGGCGGAGACAAGTGCCTCCACCCGCTCGTACACCTCTTGAGCCTTGGTCATGGCTCAAGCACCTCCTTCGACGTAGATGGCTGGTCGGCGGACGCGACCACGTGTGTGGTTCCGTCCACCGGAGGGCCATCTGCCGGCCGCCGCTGCCGGGCCTCGGCGAGCCGCTGATCGGCGATCTTGGCGTAGCGCGCGTTGATTTCGATCCCGACCCAGTCCCGCCCGTGGCGCTCAGCAACGAGACCGACAGTGCCCGCCCCGAAGAACGGGTCGAGCACCACACCTGACTTGGCCGAGGTGCCGCACCTGCAGGCGGGCAGGAGCGGTCCGCGCTGGCGGATGACGGTGTAGCGGCGGTCGTAGCGACGCACGCGCGGCTCGCGCCGGGCCGGGTGGCGATCGCGGCCGATCTGCTTCCTCCGTACACGACTCGTACGCCGAAACGGTGTGCCGCAGGTCTCGCAGATCAGCTCGGGACAGGTAGCGAGCAGTGGCCGTTCGACGAGCCCGGGCGGGAAGGTCGCGAAGTGAGCGCCGTGGAAGTTCGCGCTCGGTAGCGCCCAGACATCGCCCGGGTTCTTGCCGAGCGTGTGACCGACCTCGCCGCGAGCCTTCTGCGCCGCTAGGCCGCGGTTGCCACCGCCGCGCTGACGCCAGAGCGGAGCACTTGCCTTGTCCGGCGGGTACGAGTTGCCGCTTCGTCCGGTCGTCAACGAGCGGTGCGGCAGCCGGATCGCGTCGAGATCGAAGAAGTAGCTCCGATTGCGGGTCAGGAAGTAGACGACGTCGTAGCTGTTGGTCAGCCGGTCGCTCACTGAGTGCGGCATTGGGTTCGTCTTCGCCCAAATGATCTTGTTGCGGACGATCCAGCCATCGTCAGAGAGGGCGAGCAGCAGACGCTCCGGGGCGAGCATCAGGCTCTTCGGCGGAGCGCCGTACTTGGCATGACGGGAGTAGGTGTCGCCGAGGTTCAGCCACAGCGAGCCGGTCGGCTTCAGCACCCGCGCAAGTCCGTTGAGCGCGAGCCGCAGCTCATCCACCCATACGCCGACGTCAGCCTCGAGGCCGAGCTGTCCGCCGATGCCATAGTCACGCAGCTGGTAGTAGGGCGGGCTCGTAATCACGCAATCGATCGAGGCGTCGGGCAGTTCGGTGAGACGGTCGCGGATGTCGCCGACCAACACTTGGTTGCGCACAAGACCGCTCATGTCGTCTCTCCGATTGCCACCAGCATCTCGTCGCCGGTTGTAACGCGGAAGAGATCGCTGGTCAGCCTGCGGTCGCTGTCGATGGTGGCTCGGAGCCGTTCGGCTCGGCGCTCATCGGGAGCGACCCAGAGCACACGAGGGAAGACCTTGTGGCGGCGCTGCTCGTGCCCGCCCTTGTAATAGCTGTGATAGAGACGACACTTGCGGGTGATCGCCGGCAGATGCTCGGTGGCACGGTCGATCTCGACGAACCAGCGCAGCTCATAGCCGTCGACGTCGAGCACGACGAAGAAGTCGGGCCGCAGCACGATTCGCCCGCCAAGCGTCGTCACCTCGCGCCATGCGTCGGGCTCGCTCTGCCATTCGAGCACTTCCCACCCCCGCGATCGGGCGTGGACGGTGACCTGCACGAACAGGTCGGCCACCGCCAGCGTGTGGTCGACAAACCGCTCGGACGGCTCGGCGAATCGCCGCCGCGCGCCATCCTCATCAAGCACCCGTTGCCCAAGCGGCGCGAGCGCGTAGACGAACGATGCCGACCCAGAACGAACGCCGCCGACACGTCGGTCCAGCCGAACAAGCAGCCGATACCGCGTCAGGCGTTCCAGTGCCCGTCGGCAGCCGCGAGAAGCGGTCGCCGGAGTGGGGTGCTGATCATCAGCGAACAACAGCGCCTGGATCTGCCGGGCGCACAGAAGCCGTAGCGCACCGACCCGCTCCAGGATCAACCTGTCGCGGTCGCTAAGCCGCTGCCGTAGCTCGATGACGCCGAGACGCCCCACCCGGCCCCCAGCCCCGCTCACCGGCCGCCTCCCTGCCCGCGAGGGAAAGGAGTCGAGCTGCAAAGCAGCAAGACAGTCCGCGCCCTTATTCGCCCGAACACCGCGCTACCAGGCGATCGACGGGCTGCGTTCGACCACGCGAACGGACAGGCGACCGGTACACCCCAGCTCATGCCGCACCCCTGTCGTCGCGACGCCGCGGCGCAAGGTCTGTTGCACCGATTGGCGCTCCTCCGAGCAGAAGCTCGATCTCCGAATCGACGACCCGGCGGTCGATGCCGTAGTGCTGACGCGAGCGTCGGCGCACTTCATCGGCGTTGCTGATCACCGTCGAGGGCGGCAGCGTCCTGGCGCTACACCAAGGCTGCACCGCGCCATCCGCGACGAGCTGGGCATAGACCTCGAACGCTGGAAGTTCTCGGAAATCGTCAGCCGTAAGCGACCCGCTGGCGAGCGTGCGAGCGTCTTCGGCGGCGAGCTGGAAGCAAACGCGTGAGCGCGCATTCGTCAGCACCGCCGAGCGAACCGGCGGGTCGAGCTGGCTCAAGTGCTGGTGGGCGAGCACGAAACCGACGCCGAGCCCACGGGCCTGGACCAGCGCCTCGCCAACATCGGTCGGGAGCCGCAAATAGTCCTGGACCTCGTCGACGTAGACGAACACCGGGTGCCGACGCGCAGCGGGCAGGGTCGCTCGTCCGAGTGCCGCGGCCCAGAGCTGGCCGAGAAGCAGGCTGCCGAGCAGCGCTGCGGCTTCGCCGCCGATCGCGCCTTTGGCGAGATTGACCAGTAGCACTTTGCGCTCGGCGAAGACCTGAGCCAGGTCGAACCGGGGCTGCGACTGTCCCAGCACGGCGCGGAGCTGCGGACGCATCAGGAACGGACGGATGCGGTTCATCGACGGCGCGATCGCCGCAAGCCGTTCGGCTTCCGACCAGTGCTCGTAGGCGATCCAGAATGGCTCCAGACCAACCGGGTCATCAAGCGCGGACACGATCCGGTGACGGAAGGCCGCATCGACAAGCAGGGCCGGCAGAGCACAGAGCGTCATCCCCGGCGTGCGTGCAAGCGTCAGCAGGCTCGCACCGAGGATGTCGTTCGTGCGCGGCCCCCAGGACGACGCGTACATGCTCCGGAACATCCCGAGCAGCTCATCCGCGACCAATTCAGGCGGACGACCATTCCCAGCGAGCGGATTCAGTCCGATCGGCTGGGCAACGTCCGCAGGGTCGAGCAGAACCACGTCGTCGAGGCGGCTGGGCGGAATCCGCTCCAGCACGTCATGGATCAAGTCGCCCTTCGGCTCGATAACAACAACAGCGCGGCCGGCCGCAACATCCTGAACGATCAGATTCAGGAGCAACGTCGATTTCCCGGTACCGGTTGGCCCGAGCACATGCAGGTGGCGCAGCCCGTCCGTCGGTGACAGAGCGACCGGCCGCTCCGCTCCCGGGAACGTTGAACGGGCAAGAATCCGACCGACGCGGGGGATCCCCTTACGCGCCGCGAGCTGCCTCGTCTCGCTGCGCTCCACGGGCAAATCAACCGTCACGCCAGTCGGCCAACCGGCGATGACAACGAGCTCGGCGGTATTCAGGCGCAGCGGTGCGAACCACGACCGGCCCGGATGATTGAGCCGTGAAGGCGAGCAGCGCCTCGCGACCATGTGTACGCCAGGAGCGTCGGCAAGACGGAGCGCCGCAAGCAGCTCGCGGAGGAGCATCTGCTCGCGCGCAGGGGTAGCAGCCTTCGCGGCGGCTCTGCCAACCGAACGCCAAACGTGCAGCGCGCGCTTCGTCCTCAGCGCATTCCGTGCCTCGCCGTCCAGACGGCCACGACGTCCAAGCAAGATGTCGCCGACGCTCATCGGCAACGCCTCGGCATGCTCACCACTGCTCCCAACCGGCTGCGGCGGCAATGCCGTCAACAACTGCCACTGCAAGACGATCTCCTCGCCGCGGCGCGTGTGGCCCAGCGCGGTCAGCACCGCCCGACTCGTAAGCTCGGACTGCTCGATCCGCAACGACCGCTGCGAACTCGTCAAGCGAACCTCGAAGGCCACGCCGTCTTCAAACACGGTCTCGGGTTCGAGAGCAGTCAGCGCAATGCCCGGCACGACGACACGGATCTGGTCGAGCACGTTGGCATGAGCGCGACCGATACCAAGCCGATGCTCGATGACACCAGCTCGGCTGATCGCTTCGACCACAACCGGCGCGCCGGCCGTCGTCGCGAGCAAGAGCGACATCGCCCGCAACCGGTCGACGTCCACCTGACGCGGCCACCGAAGCCGATACCAACACAGCTCTAAGCGCCTCACGCTGCGCCCCTATCGGGCCGCGGGTGTTTGCCCTCTGTCTTCCGGCGTACTTCGTGCTCGGCCTGAGCCTCGGCTTCCAACTGGACCTGAGCCAGCTCGATCAGCGCCCTCGCGAGCTTCGGGATATCCGGGTTCTTGCGCCGGATCCCCCGCACGCGGATACGCCGCTCACCGCGGCGATAAGTCCTACTCATCAGATGGCACCCCCTTTCCACCCGGCACCCGAACCAGCGAGCGGAAAGGCTCAAGCTGACCCGAGGGCTCTGCCGTTACCGCAGAGCACGGATTGCCTCCAGTGAACCACCCTGTTTGCAACCAGGTCAACAGCGACCGGACAGGCGAGCGGCGCACACCTACCACCGCTCCCGATACCACGCGATCACACGCACAGCCGCGAACACGATCAACGCCGTCAGCAGGTACGGCCAGACCGGCGCAAGCAACCAGAAGACGAGCCGGATACCCGCGGCGACCACGACGATCACCGCGAGCATCCGGACGACCAGGTTGTCGCTGAGCTTCAGCGGTACTCCTCGAACCGCTCACGCGCGTTGGCGTTAAGCGCGTGCTGTATCTCTCCCTCGATCCGGTCTAGCTGCCGGTTGATCTCCTCAACTTCGCCCAGCAGCCGCATCACCCGAGCGAGAAAGACGACGCCGGACTCACGATCGGCAGACGCGGGCTCCGTTTGCATTCGGCTCACTGCCCGTCGTTAGCGCGTGCCTCTTCAAGCATCGCTAGGAAGCTGTCCCGGGCGATCTGATGTAACCGTCGCTCTGCCCGGCGGACATCCATCTCGATCTGCGCCCGCTCTGCCTCGGTCTCGTTGCTTTGGAACGCCCCGCGGGCAACGACCGCCAGCAGGGCAAGCAGGACAATCGCCAGCAGGACGATGAGGAACCAGGTCATCACTTCACCTTCCTCACCGTCTCGGCGACGACGTCGGCCATCGCCAACGCTGTGATGTCGCCGATCCCCACCAAGCGCGGGATCGCGGACGGCACCAGCGCCGAGAGCTGAACCTCGAGCTGGCTGAGCAAGGTCACCTCGTGCATCGCGCGCTTTCCGACGTATCCGATCGCCGACAGACGCTCGGCCTGGAGATCGGCTTGCTGGTTGATCCGGGCCATCTCCACCCGGCCACGCGCGTCTAGGTGGGCGAGCTCTCGTCTGACCTGCCGCGACCCGCGCCTGGCGAGTCCGCCACCGAAAGGCACCATTTCAGACATGCTGATGCTCATCTCCTTTTCGTAGGTGCGGCCCTACCGATTCAGGCATGAGACCGCCGTCGTCGGCCCACCGGTCGAGGGCGAACTCGTCTAAGGATCCGGTTGCTGCGTCCGCGCACCAGGTAGCGACAGCAGCGGAGTCCAACGAGCCGGTGTCCGATTCGGCCGCGGAGGCTGCGATAGTGCTGGACGTGCTTTCCATCACGGACCTCCCAGTGGGGTTTTCCTCTCTGCGATCAGGCTGCCTGCCACGAGATCGGAGCTGGACCACACTGCGGCAGAGGTCCCGCCACAACACTCGCCCTCGCGGAGCCAGGCGGATGGGCCGAGCTGAAGGATCTGGTGATGGCCTCTCGTACTAAGGCTGCCGCTGAGTTCGGCGCGATCCTCCGGCGTGGGAGAGCGGCTCGGGGCTTGAGCCAACAACGGGCGGCGATAGGAATCGGCTGTTCGGCCCAGATGGTCGGCGAGATGGAGCGTGGAACTCGCAGACCGCAGAACTGGATCAAAGAGATCTACGCGGCCTTTCCCGAAATACAGAACGAACTTCGTTCTGCCTACACCACGCTCCTGAAAGAAGACGCTGACGTTGCTGACCAGTCGGAGCAGCGAGCAGACGAACTAGCGTCGATCCAGCAGCTCATTCGTGCTGGGCAATACACCGATGCTGTCCACGCAATCACAAAGGCTCTCGGAGATGCGGCTGATCCGCTGCTCCGGCTCCGACTGCTTGAGCTCTACACCGACATCGTCGGTGAGGCTGTCATCCTGCCGGAGCAGCACCTAGAAGCATCCACCTACGAGGCCATTCTTGACGACGCTGAGAAAGCCGAGCTTTATGGTGATCTCTGTCGCTTCTTAGAGCGACGCGTTCACTCGCTCGCCAGGAACTGGAGGTATGAGGAAGCCCTTGAGATCCTGCAAGGGCGACTGAGGGTTACGCGTCCTTATGCCACCCTTTGGTTCCAGCTCGGCCGCATACGCTGGGGACAGGACAGATTCGCCGATGCGTATGCATCGATCTCCTTCGCACTGACTCTAGGCTTCAGCCGCCAAGTCGGACTTCTGACACGCGGTCAGCTACTCGCTGACTGGGGTCGGATGCCAGAGGCGATCGCCGACCTCGGGATGGCGGTCGAGACGACGGAGGATCCGGCGCTCGCAGGACCGTCGCACGCGGCATACGCCCTGTCACTCGGCATAACGGGTGATCAGGAGCGTTGCATCTCTGAACTGAAAGCCGCAGAAGAGATAGGGGGCCATCACAACAGTCTGACGCACTACTTCTGCGCTCGCCTCTACGCCCTTGCTATCGATGATCCGCGACGGACGCTAGACGCAGTCAGTCGCGCGGTCCTCGCGGACACCGATTTGAGACTCTTGAATCCGAGCCAGATTGTCTCCCTGTCGGTCGCCGCCGAGCTGGCACTCAAGAGGGACGAGACACTTGACCCGGAAGTGGTAGAGCTCTTTGCTGACATCTGGGGCCATTACGTCGGTGACGGCGGTGGCCCTAGTAGAGGCTTAACTGATGAACGCTTGAAGGTCGAATCCATTGTAAGAAGTCAACCTCTGTGGACACGAATTCGGGACAGGATTGAGGATCTCTATGAAATCAGTGTTGGTGATGATATAAATAAGACGGCATTAACGCTATATATATGGAACGAGAAATTCAGAAAGAAATTCTATGTCGGCTAGATGTGAAGCGATTCGTCGAGATCTACCAAGCAGTCAATGATGAGCTGCCCGACGCGATCGGAATCGCCTTTGATGATTTTGTCTGTGAACGAGCACTCCGTGAGGTGCGCCCGGACGACTTAATCGCCTTGTATCGGGCACTCGCCGAAGCCGAAAGCCCGCAGCTTCGAGCCATCGCCGCACAGGGCGCCCACAACGTCGTGAAGGTCGACCCCGAAGAGGGGCTACGTCTTCTTGGGCGACTGCAAGATGACGAAGACCCCGGTGTCGCCGGCCAGGCGCGTGAAACAACGAAAGACTTGCCTAGCCTCATCTAGCGGTCAGCGCTTTGTGGCTAGTGCTGAGGAGTCCGTGAGGACGAAAAGCAAGCCGTCGCCAGTTGCGCATTACTGGTGCGCGCCGACTACTTCAGTAGGTCGAGCGGGTCGAGCTTGAGCTGCACGGCGATGCGCTCGATCGACCGGAGCGTCAGGTTGCGTTCACCGCGCTCGACCCCGCCCATGTACGTTCGATGAACGCCAAGGACCTGAGCGAACGCCTCTTGCGAGAGGCCGCGCTCCTCACGGTAAGCGCGGAGATTCCGGCCAAGCGTCCGCTGCAGATCGCCTTCCACGATGACCAAGGCTGCCGTCGTGCTACTTGACGGTCTACAGACCTATAAGTAGCATCGTCCTTCGTTTCGGTTGCCCGCTCAAGAGAGCAGTCGTCAAAGACGCCGGGTCCTCGGCGACGGAGGGTTAATGGGCTCGCAGGTACGGTGCCGCCACCAAAAGGCCGACCAAGCCGTCGCGTGCGAGTTGAGACTCGCGCGCCGGCGACGACAGCTACCAGCGGCATGAGTCGTGTGAAGGGCGCTGCGCTAGCACTCGTTCTTGCGGCGTCCTTGGCTGGGGTCGACATTCAGAGCGCTCGGTCCGGTGGGGCTGAGACGGCGCTGTCGCCACCCTTCACGCGGTCGTGGACCTGGGTCGAAAAGACCGACGCTGGCTATCGATTCTCGACCACGCTTCAAGTCGGCAATCTCAGCCGTCTCAGTCACATCAAGACTTTGCTGCCGGGCTTTTCCAGAGGCGTCTTTGCGGCCCAGTGTGAATTCAATCCGCGAACAGATGCCTTGATGCCAGCCAGCCTGAGCATGACCAACCTGACCCGTGGCTTTAGCACGGCACTCGAAACAACGTCGCTTGGCGGCGGAAGCCTTCTCGGAGAGCAAACCCTCGATCGTCTCTGGCTTGCAGCCTCATACTCCAATGGCTTCCAGTGCGACATGATGACCGCGCCAATGCTTGGCGGCGGGATCGAGTGGGACATCAACTGGAGTGGACAGGTTGCTCCAGGTCGCTCGGTCGGCCCCGGGTATGCCTACCTGATCATTCACAACTACTACACGCCGAACCATCCGAAGGGCGATCCTCAACGTCTCCGAAACGCCCAACTCACCTTTGGAGAGATCGGCCTCAACCGAACACTCGTGTCGATCCGAGGTCCGGGCGTTCCGCCGCTCGGGCGCTATGCCTCCGGAGCCAACATTCCGCTCGACGGCAGATAGCCACTAGCACCGCTCAGGCTCCCCGTCGTTTGGTGACTCAGGGGGCAAAGAGCGACACTACTGTCTGCCGGTGCACTAGTCAGACTCAGTGGGCCGCGGGACCGAGCCAGGCGTAAGCCGACGTATCTGCTCATGCGATCTGGCCGGAACTTGCCGACCAGAGAGTGCGACAGGGAGTGAGCGCGGGACGCCTCTAGCGGCATCGGCGACCACACCTTCGAACTAACTGTCGTCGTCTCTTTTGACAACAGCGGTGTTACAATGGTGACAAGATGAGTTATGAGTCCGAGCGCACAACCCGAACGAGCCGCGGAAAGGCGAGGAAGCAGGCTCACCGTGCGAAAGAGAAGACTCTCGAGCAGCGGCTCTGGGAGGCTGCCGATGCGCTGCGCGGCAATCAGGAGCCAAGCGAGTACAAGCACGTCGTACTCGGCTTGGTCTTCCTCAAGTACATCTCGGATCATTTCGAGGCCCGCTACCGCGAGATCAGCGCCTCCCTCTCCGACTCTGACTCGCCCGAGTACATCCCAAACGAAGCTCGCCGACAGCGCTTCCTCGAAGACCGCGACGAGTTCGTAAGCCACAACGTCTTCTGGGTTCCTGCAGAGGCTCGCTGGAGCTATATCCAGGACCGCGCCAAGCTGCCTGAGATCGGCCAGGTCATCGATAACGCAATGGACCTGCTTGAGAAGGAGAACCGCTCGATCAAAGGCGTCCTGCCGCGCAACTACGGCCGCGAGGGTCTCGATAAAGGCCGGTTGGGACAGCTCGTCGACCTGATTGGTTCGATCGGCTTCACCGAGACTGACGACCACGGCAGTGACGACGTGCTCGGTCGCGTCTACGAGTACTTCCTCGGCCAGTTCGCCGGCAAAGAGACCGGCAAGGACGCAGGCGCTTTCTACACTCCGCGGTCAGTCGTCAAGACGCTGGTTGAGATGCTCGAGCCGTTTCACGGGCGCGTCTACGACCCGGCTTGTGGTTCCGGCGGGATGTTCGTCCAGTCCGCCGAGTTCGTGAAAGCCCACGGCGGCAAGCGCACCGACATATCGGTCTACGGCCAAGAGTTCACCGACACCACCTGGAAGCTCGCCAAGATGAACCTCGCCCTCCGGGGCATCGAGGCAGACCTCGGCGACCGCTCCGCCGACTCCTTCGCAAAGGATCTCCACCCTGACCTGCGCGCGGACTTCGTACTGGCCAATCCGCCGTTCAACGTCAGCAACTGGTGGGACGCCAAACTCCAAGATGATCCGCGCTGGAAGTACGGCACGCCACCCGAAGGCAATGCCAACTTCGCTTGGGTACAGCACTTCATCTACCACCTGAGCCCAAAAGGCACGGCGGGATTCGTGCTCGCGAATGGCTCGCTGTCCTCGAACAACAGCGGCGAGGGCGAGATCCGGCGCAAGCTTGTCGAAGCCGACTTGGTCGACTGCGTCGTCTCGATGCCGCCCAACCTCTTTTTCAACACGCCGATACCGGTGAGCTTGTGGTTTGCGTCTAAGAGGCGGCTTGGTGACGGGCACCGCAAGCGCCAGGGCGAGGTGCTTTTCATCGACGCCCGCAAGCTTGGAACGATGGAGACCCGCCGCCTGCGCGTGCTAACCGACGACGACATCACCAAGATTGCCGGGACATACCACGCCTGGCGAAATCACGATGGCGGCTACGTGGACGCGCCTGGGTTCGCGAAGGCTGCGGACTTGGATGAGATCAAGCGGCACGACTTCATCCTCACACCCGGCCGTTACGTGGGGGCGGAGGACGCCGAAGTCGATGACGAGCCGGCCTCTGAAAAGATCGCGCGACTCACAAGCGAGCTGTACGCCGAGTTCGAGCGTGGTCGGGAGCTCGAGTCCGTCGTTCGATCGCGGCTGGAGAACTTGTCGCCGTGAGCTTTCCTGCAGCCACACTCGGAGCCGTAGGCACAGTCACGATGGGCCTTTCGCCCAAGGGCCACCTGGTCAGCGCTGAGCCGGGCAGCGGACTGCCGCTACTCAATGGGCCTACTGAGTTCGGCGTCACGTACCCGACGCCTCGTCAGTGGACGCGTAAGTGGTCGCGGACGGCCGAGCCTGGAGACACGTTGTTCTGTGTCCGAGGTTCGACAACCGGCCGTATGAACGTTGCGCAGTTGCAGTACGCGATCGGTCGGGGGGTCGCGGCGATCCGCGGCGCCACACCGGCCGACACGAGATTTATTCGCTATGCGATCGTCAACGGATTACCGAACATCCTTGCACTGACGTCAGGTTCGGTGTTCCCAAACATTTCGGCCGGTGACCTGAGGAACTTTCAGCTCCCGTGGCCCGATGAGAAGGAGCGGTTAGCGATCGCGGCGATCCTCGGGGCCCTAGACGACAAGATCGAGTCGAACCGTCTGCTTGTCCAGTTGATCCCGCAGGTGATCCGCGCGAAGGTGCTCGCTGCGCTCGCTGAGCACCGCGACGAGGTGGCGGTGACCGCGTTGGCGGGATTCGTCAACGGTGGGGCCTACACAAAGGGAGCCACAGGCACCGGTCGCATGGTGATCCGCATCGCCGATCTGAACTCTGGCCCTGGACGTTCAACGGTCTACAACGACATCGACGTCCCCGACGACAGGACCGCTCGTCCCGGCGACATCCTCATGTCCTGGTCGGGATCGCTAGATGTGTACCGGTGGGCGCTCGAGGAAGCAATCGTGAACCAGCACATCTTCAAAGTGCTGCCCACCGACTACCCCGCGTGGCTTGTCTTCGACCGCCTCGAAGCCGTGATCCACGTTTTTCAGTTGGTCGCCAGGGACAAGGCCACGACGATGGGCCACATCCAGCGTGGCCACCTCGAAACCACCCGAGTCGAGGTGCCCACGACCGCTGACATCGCTCGACTGGACAAAGCACTCTCGCCACTCTGGGATCGGTTGCTCATCGTCGAGCAGGAGACCATCAAGCTGGCGCGGCTCCGCGACACTCTGCTCCCCGAACTGCTCTCCGGCCGTATCGGCGCCCCAGAGGTCGCCGAGGGAGTGGAGGCCGCCGCATGATCACCTTCAATGAATCGGTTGTCGAAGACGCCGCGCTGGAGTATCTCCGAGACCTCGGTTATGCCACCGAGTTTGGTCCGAACATCGCTTCAGATGGCTCGAATCCAGAGCGCGACTCGTTTCAGCAGGTCTATCTTTCCGACCGGCTTCGCGAGGCTGGTCGGCGGTTAAACCCAAACCACCCGGACCTGGTCGATGAAGCGATCAAGCGGTTGGAGCGGGCTGAATCCCAGAACCCGATCGCCGAGAACCTCCGCGTATGGCGGCTCCTAGTCGAAGGTGTCCCGGTCGAGCACCGCGATGGCGGCGGCAACGTGCGCACTGAGCCCGTCAAGTTGGTCGACTTCGAGGACCATTCGAACAATGACTGGCTGGCGGTCAGTCAGTTCACCATCGTCGAGCATAAGAACCGGCGGCCGGACATCGTCGTGTTCGTTAATGGCATTCCTCTCGGCCTATTGGAGCTGAAGAACCCAGGCGACGAGGACGCCACGATGAAGGGGGCCTGGAACCAGATTCAGACCTACCGCAGAGACATTCCGAGCATCTTTACCGCGAACGCCGTCACGGTGATCTCCGACGGCCTGACCGCGGCGATGAGCGCGTTCTCTGGAGGCTTTGAGCACTACGCCCCGTGGAAGACCGTCGACGGTCGCGAGGTTGTCACCAACCTGCCGGCGCTAGAAGTGCTCGTGCGGGGGGTCTTCGATCAGACTCGATTCCTCGACATCGTTCGCTACTTCACAGTCTTTAGCGACGAACCGGATGGCCTCGTTAAGCGAGTCGCCAAGTACCACCAGTACTGGGCGGTCAACGCGGCCGTCGAATCGACGGTCGAGGCCGCCGGCCCGGGGGGTGACCGCCGCGGCGGCGTCGTGTGGCATACCCAAGGAAGCGGCAAGTCCATCGAAATGCTGCTCTACGCCGCGAAGGTCATGCGCGACCCGCGCATGAACAACCCAACGCTGGTCTTCCTGACCGACCGTAACGACCTCGACGACCAGCTCTTCGGTGAAGTCTTCGCACCGGCAGAGATTCTTCCCGAGCGTCCCGTCCAGGCTGACTCTCGAGTTGATCTGCGAACACTGCTGACGCGCGCCTCCGGCGGAATCATCTTCACGACGCTGCAGAAGTTCGCGCCCGAGCAGGGTGGAGACACCAATCCTGTCCTGACAGATCGGCGCAACGTCATCGTGGTGGCGGACGAGGCGCATCGCTCCCAGTACGGGTTCAAAGAGACGCTTACGCCGGACGGCACGCTCAGGTCGGGACTTGCCAAGCGCATGCGCGATGCCCTACCGAATGCGACCTACCTCGGCTTCACTGGCACGCCGATCGAGTCTGCCGACAAATCGACCCGAGCCGTCTTCGGTGACTACATCGACATCTACGACCTCACCCGTGCGGTTGAAGACGGCGCGACAGTGCGCATCTTCTACGAGTCGCGCCTTGCCAAAGTCAGCCTGTCCGAGGCCGACTACGAAGCGCTCGACGCGCTGGCTGATGAGATCACCGAGCAGGTCGAAGAAGAGGTTGCCAGGAGGACCAAGTCGCGTTGGGCTCGACTTGAGGCCATCGTCGGCGCCGAGGAACGCCTCGACCTCATCGCCAAGGATCTCGTCGAGCATTGGGAAAAGCGCCGCGAGGCGATGATCGGCAAGGCCATGATCGTCACCATGTCGCGCCGAATCGCCGTGCGGCTCTACGAGAAGATCGTCGCGTTGCGTCCGGATTGGCATGACGAAGACCCGAAGAAGGGGAAGATCAAGGTTGTGATGACTGGTTCGGCGGCCGACCCGCCGGAGTTCCAGCCACACCTGTACTCCAAGGACGTTCGCAAAGACCTAAAAGCCCGGGCCAAGGACCCTGACGATCCGCTTGAGCTGGTGATCGTCCGCGACATGTGGCTGACCGGTTTCGACGTGCCGTCGATGCACACGATGTACATCGACAAGTCGATGCAGGGCGCAGGCCTGATGCAGGCCATTGCGCGAGTCAATCGCACCTTCCGCGATAAGCCCGGTGGTCTGATCGTCGACTACATCGGCCTCTTCGCCAACTTGCAGAAGGCACTAGCTGAGTACTCGCCAAGTGACCGTGATCAGGCCGGCGTGCCGATCGAGGAGATGGTCGCAGCCATGCTCGAAAGGCACGACATTGTCGTCGGCATCCTGAACGGCTGCGACTTTGTCTCCTCGCCCAACCTGCCTGCGGGACAACGTCTTGCTGAGCACGCCAAGGTGCTCGACTTCGTGATGGCCGACCCTGATCGAACAGCTCGCTTCCTTGACCAAGTGCTCGCGCTCATCAAGGCCTATGCGCTGGCCGGCTCCCGCGAGGAGGCTGACGCGATCCGCAACGATGCGCGGCTGTTTGCCGACGTTCGGGCGGCGATTCTCAAGATCCAGAACCCGAACTCTGGCCGCGGTGGTTCAGGGGCCGTCGAGATCGACAGCGCGATCGGCCAGTTGGTCAATGAGGCCGTAGGGGCGGACGAGGTTGTCGACATCTACAAGCTTGCCGGGGTTGAGGCCCCCGAGCTATCGATTCTCTCTGATGCGTTTCTCGATTCGCTGGCGCACAAGGACAAGCCGAACCTCCAGATGGGACTGCTGCGCCGTCTGTTGAACGATCAGATCAAGACGATCCAGCGCACCAATGTTGTTCAGGGCCGCAAGTTTTCCGAGCAGCTCGAAGCGGCGATCCTCCGCTATACCAACCGCTCACTCACGACCGCCGAGATCATCGCCGAGCTGGTCAAGTTGGCCAAGGAGATGCGGAACGAGTCCAAGCGCCACGAGCAGCTCGGTCTCACCGAGTCCGAGGCCGCGTTCTATGACGCCATCGTGCAGAACGAGGCTGCGGTGCTCGCGCTGGGTGACGAGACGCTCACGAAGATCGCGGCCGAACTGGTGACCTCCATCCGCCAAAGCGCAACCATCGATTGGAATCTGAAGGAGTCCGTCCGAGCCGCTATGCGCACCAAGGTCCGTCGGCTGCTCGCAAAGTACGACTATCCGCCCGACCTCGAAGAGAAGGCAGTCGAGCTTGTTCTTCAGCAAGCCGAACTCTTTGCGACAGAGAGTGGAGGCGGTTGATGTGGTTCAAGATGGACGCGGTGTTCTGTCCGCGTGACGGGGTGGTGTGATGCTTCGGCGTTTGGAGTCGGTGAAGAACTGCGGAATCTTCGAAAACTTTCGATGGAGCGCTGACACGCGTGACTTCCAGCGCGTCAACGTCATACTCGGCCCGAACGGATCTGGGAAGACGTCACTCGCGCGCGCCCTCGATGCCTTAGCGGGACATGGCGATGGCCACAGCAAGGTGTCGCTTCGCCTTAGTGAGCCGGACGGGAGCAAGGCGCGAACGACTAACGAACTAACCGACGACGAGTTCAAGCGACTCTTCGTCTTTAGCGACAGTTATGTCTCCCGGAGCCACCGGTTCGATGATGCGCCCGAGATGGATGCTGTTCTCACGCTTGGGGAAAAGACCGTGGAGGCTGAGGCTCGCATCGCTGAGCTAAAGGAGCTGGTTGAGGCGACGCAAAGGAAGGGAAGCGACGCGCACACAGCAGCTACGAATGGCGAGCGAGAGCTCACTAAGGTGTTCAACTCGGTCAGGGACGTCGTCGTGTCTGACCTATCACGCGCCGGCGGTGATTACAAATCGAACGGCACGTACGGTGCCCGTGTGCGCCCGAGGTTTGTTGGCACTCACGACGGTTGGGCGCTGCTCTCTGAAGCGAAGCTCATCTCAAACAAGCAGATCGTCGCGTCGGATGCTCGGTTGGAAGTGCCGAATCAGAGCTACTCCGTTGAGGTGAGATCCGACCTGCAGCGAGAGGCCCAAGAGCTACTCGCAACGAGTCCTGTATCGGTCCTCCTGGACACGCTCCAATCACACCCGGATGCTTCGTCTTGGGTGGATGCTGGTCGCCATCATCACGAGGGGGCCGACATCTGCATCTTCTGCGGGGCGCCACTGAGCGATGATCGCAAGCAGGAGATCGACGCGCACTTCTCTGACGAGGTCACAAGCTGCCAGCGGAACCTCGACCGACTGATTGGAGAGGTAACGGCTTTGCAGCAGCAACTCGAGCGACTGCTGGCGGCTGCTCCAGACGTTGGGCTTCTGTTCGAGGACCTACGGGAGGAGTACGACGCTGCGAGCGCTGACGTTGCGCGTCAGGTGGGTTTGTTGATTGCATGGCTCAGGCCAGTTCTCGAAGCCCTGCGCACGAAGCGTGAGAACGTGTTGGAGAGCTCAGACTTCATTGTGGCCTCGCCTCTAGGTATAGACGGGAGCCAGCTCGAGTCATCGGTCAAGGCGCATAACGCGCGTGTCGCTAATCACGGTTTGCTAGTGCAAGAGGCGGCACTCAAGGTCGAGCACCATCATCTGAAAGCCGCCGAGAAGGATGTGAGGGAGTTTGAGGTGGCGATCGCAGAGGCTAAGGAGGAGGTCGCATCGGCCGAAACAGAGCTGGGTGCGTACCGCGAGGAGATTGCATCGCTAGAGAGCGTCGACGGCGATCCGCTTCCGAGCGCCCGAACCCTCACCCTTGAAGTCGCGGGCCTGCTCGGCCGTACCGAGCTCGCCTTCGAACTGGCGCCGGGCGGTTCCAAGTACGTGGTGAAGCGTCATGGCCAAGCCGCCCGGGATCTAAGCACCGGCGAGCGCCGGGCTATCACCTTGGTCCACTTCTTCGAAGGCGTTCGAAACGCGGACGTCGGCGGACGCCCGATTGTCGTGATCGACGACCCTGTGTCGAGCCTTGACAGCGATGTTGCTACCGGAATCGCTTCGTACATCTGGAACGAAGTCGTTGTGAAGGACCACATCGAACAAGTCTTTCTCTTGACCCACAACTTCGATTTGTTCAAGCAATGGGACTTTCAGATTGATGGTCTGCATCGGAACGGAAAGCTGAGAGCAGCGTTTCCGGCCGAGCGGTACGAGTTGGTTGCCCCGCATGAGAAGGTTGCTGGCAGCTCGCGCCGAGTGCCAAAGCTCCTGAAATGGCCCCCAAGCGACGATGCCAGGCGCAAACTCCGCTCTTCTTATCACCATGCGTTCATCATGGTCGCGAGAGCAGGGATCGCCCTTCGAGAGAACGACTCCGTTGAGCACAGGCTTGATGCACTGCTGCTCTACCCCAACGTCATCCGGCGCATGCTGGAGTCGTTTCTTGCCTTCAAGCGCCCGCAATCCGTGGGGAACTTCGCGGACGTAATGCGTGCCTCCGCATCAATGCTGGCTGATGCCGGATATGCGGGGGACCCGGAGCTTATCCGGATCCGGCTAACGAGATTCACCAATACGTATTCGCACGATGAGTCTCCTGAGACGGACATCACACTGAACCCAGACGAAGTCGGACCGACCATCGCTGCAGCATTCACCTTCATGAACGCGCTCGATGCCGAGCACTTCGGCGGTCTGTGCGAAATCGCGGGAATCCAGCCAACCGATTTGCTACTTCAAGTCGAAGAGACTGCCAGTGACGAGTCCGAAGCCGACACCCAAGGGGCTCTCACCGACACCACCGTTTGAGGGCGCGGCGACCCGAACGCCGCGGCGCTCCAACGCTGCCTGGCCCCTAGTCAGTCTGCGCTCAACGATCGACTACACAATTGCCCGGGCCGGCCAAAGTCTCTGGAACCTAGGCGAGGTGGTGAAAGGCGTTGAGTTCCCGAGCGAACATCCTTAGTCTTCGCCTTGACTAATGGCGATTACGACCACACCTCTTGCGTTCAGGTTCGGAAGGCGTCCGTCGGCGCAGCAAGCCCACGGGCGATGCGCGTGCTGAACACCTCCGGTTGGCCCGAGACTACGCTTGATGTTCTGAAGGATCTCCACCTCGATCCAAAGAACGTGCGACTAGAGGTCGCGAACGCTCAGGTCGAGGCGGACATCATGGAGGATCTGTTCGTCAACGAGGATGTCCTCGGGTTGGTCGAAGGCATTGCGCGTGTCGGCTATCTGACTCACGAGTTGCCGATCGCGGTCAAGCGGAAGAAGAGTTTCGTCGTCGTCGAGGGTAACCGTCGGCTCGCGGCGTTGAAGGCGATTCAGAACCCTCAGCTCGTCCCGGAGTTCCGCGCGCGCGTGGCTGCTCTTGCGGCGGAGATTCCCGATCGCTCCTCCCTCTCATCTGTTCGAGTCTTGGTGGCTCCCGGCGACGCTGAGGCGGAGCAGTTGATCGCGGCTATCCACACGAGCAATCTTCGCCGGCCGTGGTCACCCGCGCGCCAAGCAGCCTTCTTCCAAGCCCAAATCGATTCCGGGCGCAGCTTCAAGACGTTGGTGCAGCGGTATCCGACTATCGACGTCCGCAGGTTCGTGTTCCGCGCGCTCATCATCAATGAGTTTCGGCGTGTCAAATATTCAAGCGCCGAACTTACGGACTTCCTCCGGACCAAGTCCTGGAATCGTGGTCTCTCCGTGCTCGCGCGTATCTATGAGTCGAAGGAGTTCCTTGACCTGACAGGGCTCGCGATGGATGCCGAGGGCAAGCTCACCAAGAGCGTGAGTGACCGGCGGTTTTCGAGCATGGCCGCCATCATCGTCCAGGGAATGCTCGATGGGTCACTAAACACC
The DNA here is from genome assembly GCA_003139545.1 of Actinomycetota bacterium. Classification (GTDB taxonomy): domain Bacteria; phylum Actinomycetota; class Thermoleophilia; order Gaiellales; family Gaiellaceae; genus Palsa-739. Next base: position 1,654 of record PLJC01000016.1, on the reverse strand, counting down.
CGCAGCCTGAACACCGTCCATAGCCCTCGGTTCAACCAACTCATGAACGAGTTGAGAGATATCGCGGGCAAACCACGGGAGGGTGGTTCCGGCTCCGGTGCCGCAGGAAACGGATCTGGGGGCCAGGGTTCAACACGCACCGGTAGCTCCGCGGGTGGCACGAAGAGCACGAGCACGAAGCGCAGCACGAGCAAGAAGCGCCAGTTTCTCGATCTTGGATTTGTGGTTCCCAAGACGTACCCGCGTGCGCTGCATGTGCACGTCGAGGAGTTGTCAGCCCTCAACGTTCAGAGGTTCCCGAACTCGGTATTCCTGTTGATGCGCGCCGTACTCGAAAAGTCGATCAAGGCCTTTGCCGAGGAACGAGGGGAGGACATCAAAGGGAGCGGCAACAACGACAAAGGGCGCGTGCAGCTTGGTCACGCGCTTGCGTGGCTTCTTCAGTACGTTACTACCAACGGTCCCAAGAACTTGGTCCAGCCGATCACGCGAGTCCGGAGCGGAAAGCTCACGTACATGGCGTCTAAGGATTCGCTCGACGCCATCAACCACAACCACCACTTCGCCGTCGATCCTGACGAGGCATTCCATATGTGGGATTCCCTCGATTCGATCGTCCGGTATGTCATGAAACCGTGACGACGGTCAGACTGGCGCCGGAGCGGCGCGTCACGCAACGACCTATGGTTTCGCCGCTCCGCTATCCGGGTGGCAAGGGAGCGCTGTACTCACGGCTTCGCTGGCTCATTCGAACAAGCGGCCTTGCAGGATGCACTTACGTCGAGCCGTATGCGGGAGGAGTCGGCGCCGGACTGAGCCTTCTAGTAACGGGCCAAGTGGACCGCGTCGTGATCAATGACCTGGACCCGGCAATTGCCGCCTTTTGGAAGACGTTGGTTTCGGACCCACAGAGCCTCATCGCGCAGATCAAGAACGTGAAGCTCAACGTGACGGAATGGAAGCGGCAGCGGAAGCTCTACGCCACCGGGGGCGGCGGTGACATCGAGAAGCTGGGCTTTGCAACCTTCTATTTGAACCGGACGAACCACTCAGGAGTACTCAACGGCGGTCCCATTGGAGGCCTCAAGCAGGCGGGCGCGTTCAAGATCGGCGCGCGTTTCAACCGAGCCGAGCTTGCAGAACGAGTCCGCATCCTCGGACTCTATGCCGATCAGATACAGGTCAGCTGCGACGACGGGAAACGGATCATCCAGAGATACGGCAAACGCTCTAACACCTTTATCTATGCGGATCCGCCGTACTTCGAAAAGGCGGGTTCGCTGTACATGAATACGTTTGCCGACGATGAACACGCAGCGCTCTCGGTGACACTCAACGCGATGGCGGACAAGGCGTGGTTGTTGACGTACGACGATGTTCCTCAAGTCGACGCCCTTTACGGCGGGAGACGCCGAAGGAAGTTTGAACTGAACTACTCTGCGCATCGTGTCGCAAGGGCTACCGAAATAGCCGTCTTGTCTGACTCGGTCGCGGACATCGAAGACGGTTGGGTCGCGCCGGCGCTGGACCGCGAGGACACGACCTAGTAGAATGGTCGTGAAGTAGAGCGGTTGCGAGGGCACTACTTCGAATCGGCGATTCTTTCGAGCAGGCGGACGAACTCGTACGGCGGGTTTGAAAGCTGCCCAGTTAG
>PLJC01000017.1 GCA_003139545.1 Actinomycetota bacterium | reverse complement strand
TCCGACGAGGCCGAGGCCGACCACGACGGGCACGGTCGAGGCGAGCAGGATCGGCACGGGCCGCAGCGACCCCGATGCTCCGGCGCTCACTGCGACGACGAGCGACATCCCGACGTAGACGCCGCCGATCTCGGTCTGCGAGAGGTGCGCCGCCAGGTGCAAGGGAAGGACGCCCTCGACGACGCCGAGCGCGAGCATCGCGAAGACGATTCCGCCCGCGGCGAGCCAGAAGCCGCGCTCGCGGAGCNNGCGCCGAGCGCCGGCCCGGCGAGGCCGCCCACCGAGTACGCGGCGAGCACACGGCTCAGGCGCACGTACTCCTGGCCCGGCCACCGTTCGAGCGTCGCGAACGCGATTCCGATCCAAAGACCGCCTGAGGCGAAGCCCATCGCAGCGCGTGCGATCAGATACGCCGCCCATCCGGATGCCACGATGAAGCCGAGGGAGCCGACGGCCATGACGAGGAGCGAGACCCCGAGGATGCGAAGGGTCGTTGTCCGGCGAACGAGCCTGCCCGCGACTGCGAAGCCGAGGATCGACGCAGCCGCGAACGCTGCCGCGAGGATGCCGATCCGTCCGGGGGTGGCATGGAGCTGTTTCGAGATCTGCGGCAGAACCGGCGCGATCACGCTGTAGGACGCCGCGTCGACGGCGGCGAGCGTGAGGAGTACGGCGAAGTCTCGGCGCTCGGCCACAGCGCCGATCATCTCCTACCGGCGAGTCAGCCCGTCTTGCGGTTCTGCTCGGTGCGCGACGCCTGCACGTGCTCGGCCGCGAGGCCGACGATTCCCGAGTAACGCGTCAAACGCGCGATCTCTTCGTCCGGAAGTTGCCGGACGCGGTCGACGGCCGCAGTCATCGCGGCGTTGAACACCAACATGTAGGACTCACTGAGCGATTGGCGCATCCAGACCCAGGCTGGAGGCTAGCGAGAAACGAGGTCTGTTGCGGCAACCACCGCGGGCAAGAGGTCGCCCATGACGTCGACTTCGACCGCGTCGCCGTCGGCCAAATCTGACGGAATCTTCGCAAGTGCGACGTTCCGCCTCACCGTGAACCCATAGGCGGCGCTCCGGACGCGGCCGATCACCTCCCCGCCGCGGTGGACGGCCTCGCCGCCGTACAGGGTCAGATAGTCCTCTCCGCCGACGAGCAGCGTCCGCAACACCGTCGGCGGAGTGCGGTCGAGCTCGAGCCACTTGTCCTTCGCGACCGCGAAGCCGAGGCCGGAGTCGAACGGCGTATCGGACGCGGTCAGATCGGTGCCGAAGTAGCGGTAGCCCTTCTCGATCCGCAGCGAGTCGAGCGCGACGTAGCCGACCGGCTCCGGATTCAGCGTCTCCATGAGGTGATCCCACACGCGTCCGGCGTCGTCCGGCCGCACGTACAGCTCGTAGCCGTACTCGCCGACGTACGTCATCCGCTGCGCGAGCACGCGCACGCCGTCGACATCGATCTCCTTCGCGGTCCGGAACGGGAAGTCCTCGAGGACGCCGCGCACCGCCGGGCCCCACAGCCCGATGACCGCGTAGTCGTCGCTCACGTCGGTGACGCGCGCACCGTGCAGCTCCAGGAAGCCGCGATCCGAGTCGACCGCGCCCGCGCCGGTGACGACGCGGAAGCGATCTTCCGCGAGCCGCGTCACCGTCACGTCGCCGACGATGCGCCCGCGATCGTCGAGTAGCTGCGTGTACGCGACCGACCGGACCGGACGGTCGATGCGCGCGCCGCACACGCGCTCCAGGACGTCCAGCTCCGACAGCTCGAGCTTTCCGAACGAGGTCATGTCGAGGATCCCCGCGCGCTCGCGGATGGCCGCGTGCTCGACCGCCGCACGGTCGAACCAGATCGGCTTCGCCCACCCGACGAGCCGCTGATCCTCCCCCGCGCGCCGCGCCTCTTGACCCGGGCGGAACCAGTCCGGACGCTCCCACCCGTTCTTCGTCCCGAAGACGGCGCCGAGCGCCTCCGTCCTTGCGTACAGCGGTGACAGTCGCTTCGGCCTGCCCGCTTCGGACACGTCGTATGGGTACCTCAGCCGGTAGTAGTACTTGTAGACCTCGCGCGCGCCCGCGGCCGCGAAGGACGAGTCGCGATACGGCCCGCCGAAGCGCCAGGGCCGGTACGGCTGCACGTCCACCTCGGCCGCGCCTTCGGTGACGAGCTCCGCGAGCGCCTTGCCGAGCCCGCCCGCGCCGCCGAAGCCGTTCAGCGACAGACCGGCCGCCATCCAGAAGCCCTCGACGCCGGGCATCGGCCCGAGCAGCGGGTTCCCGTCCGGCGTCATCGCGTCCGGATGGCATACGAGCGCGAGGAGGCCGGCGTCGTCGAGGAACGGGAAGCGCCGCACGGCGCCGGCCATGAGCTGCGCGAAGCGCTCGTGGTCGGGCGGCAGCGCCTGCGCGCCGTGCTCCCACGGCACGCCGTCCTCCCAGCGCGACACCGGGTTCGGCTCGTAGCCGCCGAAGTTCACGCCGCCGCTCTCCGCTTTGCCGTACACGAGGTTGTCGGTGTCCCGGAAGCAGGGCGTGTCATGCGGCAGCTCGTGTCCTTCGACCGCGTGCAGCGCGACGTGCTGGTGGTCGACGGGGATGGAGCAGACGAACGCGCCCACCATCTCCGCTACGCGCGGCGCCCACATGCCGGCCGCGTTCACGACGAGCTCGGCTTCGATCGGCCCGTGCTCGGTCTCAACCGCCGTGACGCGTCCGTCGCGCACGTCGATCCCCGTCACGAGCGTGCGCGTACGGATCGCCACGCCGAGCTCGCGCGCGGCGTCTGCAACCGCGTACGTGGCGATGTGCGGATCGACGTAGCCGTCGCCCGGCATCCAGACGGCGCCGTGCAGCGACGCGGGCGTGATCTGCGGAAGCAGCGCGCGCGCCTCCTCCGGACCGACGAGCTCCGCGTCGAGGCCGATCGCGTGCGCGCGGCTCACCCCGCGGCGCAGCTCGAGGAAGCTCTCGGGACTGGACGCGATGCGAAGGCTCCCGACCGCTTCGAACACGCCCAGCTCCTCGTATAGCTGCACGCTGTAGCGGCGGAAGCGCATCATCGTCGGCGACGGGTTGAACTGCGTCACGAGCCCGGCCGCGTGATGCGTCGATCCACTCGTCAGCTCGCCCTTCTCGACGAGCACGACGTCACGCACGCCCGCCTTGGCGAGGTGGTACGCGCAGCTGACGCCGGCGATGCCGCCGCCGACGACGACGGTGCTCACGCGCGGACTCGCTCCCCCTTCGGGTCGTACAGCGGCTCTGTGCGCACCTCGCCCGCGACCCAGTCGCCGAAGATGTCGACCGCGACCTGCGTGCCCGGCGCGGCGTGCTCGACGGGGACGTACGCGAGGACGATGCTCGCGCGGACGGCGTAGCCGAAGCCGCCGCTCGTCACACGGCCGACGATTTGGTCGCCACAACGAACGGGCTCCGAGCCGAGCGCGACCGCGCGCGGATCGTCGAGGACGATGCACACGAGCTTCTGCTTCGGCTCGACGAGAGCGTCGCGCCCGATGAAGTCACCCTTGTCCATCTTCACCGCGAAGCCGAGCCCGGCCTCGAGCGGCGTCGTCTCCGCGGTGAGGTCGCTCCCCCACGCGCGGTAGCCCTTCTCGAGCCGCAGCGACTCGATCGCGCGGTAGCCCCCCGGCGTGACGCCGTCGACGCAGAGCGTGTCCCACAGCGTCGCGCCGTACTCCGCCGGGCAGTACAGCTCCCACCCGAGCTCGCCGACGTACGTGACGCGCGACGCAATGCACGGGACGTCGCCGACGGTGATCTCGCGCGCCGTCATGTACGGATGCGAAAGGTTCAGTACCTCGCGCACCTTCGGCCCCCACAGGCAGAGGCACGCGTACGCGGAAGTGACGTCGTTCACGTACACCGACCCGTCGCGCGGCATGTTGCGCTCGAGCCACGCACGGTCGTGCGTGCCGAACGCGGTACCGGTGACCATGAGGAAACGATCCTCGGCGCGCCGCAGCACGGAAAGATCGGCCTCGATCCCGCCGCGCGCGTTCAGCAGCTGCGTGTACACGATCGACCCGACCGGCCGGTCGATGCGGTTCGCGCACAGCCGCTCGAGGAACGCGAGCGCGCCCGGGCCGACCACCTCGAGCTTCGAAAACGACGACTGGTCGAACAGCGCGACACCCTCGCGCGCGGCGCGCGCCTCCACTTCGATCGCCGGAGACCAGTTCTCGCCCGCCCAGCCGCGCGGCCGTAGCGACTCGTCGCCGCCGGCGGCGTTCGACTCGTACCAGTTGACGCGCTCCCATCCGCCCTTCTCCCCGAAGGACGCGTCCAGCGCGATATGCCGTTGATATGCCGGTGATAGACGAAGCGGCCGGCCGGCCTTGCGCTCCTCGCCGGGGTACTTGATGTCGTAGTACTGCGAGAGCGCCTCGTACGAGCGTGCGAGCGTGTACGCGCGGCTGCGGTACTGCCGTCCGAAGCGGCGCCAGTCGAGCGGCCACACGTCCCACTCGGGCCGGCCGTCGACGATCCACTCGCTCATCACCTTGCCCACCCCGCCCGCGCCGGCGAGGCCGTGCGCGCAGCCGCCGGCGGCGATCCAGAAGCCCGGAACGTCCGTCTCCCCGAGCAGGAAGTCGGCGTCGGGCGTGAACGCCTCCGGCCCGTTGAAGAACATCTTCACCTCGGCGTCCTCCATCGCCGGCACGCGGTGGATCGCATTCGCGAACAGCTCCTCCATCCGCTCCCACTCCTGGGGGAGGAGCTTGGCCTCGAAGCCGTCGGGGATGCCGTCGAGCGCCCACGGCGCGGGCTTGCGTTCGTAGCCGCCCATGACGAGGCCGCCGACCTCGGTGCGGAAGTAGATGAGGTTGTCCGGGTCGCGCAGCGTCGGCAGCGGCTCCAGCGGCGGATCGAGCGGCTCGGTGACGAGGTACTGGTGCCCGAACGGGACGATCGGGACGTCGACGTCGACGAGCGCCGCGACCTGGCGCGCATACATGCCGGCCGCGTCGACGACGACGTCGCACTCGATGCGCCCCTTGTCCGTCTCGACCGCGCACACGCGGCCGTCGCGCGTCTCGATGCCGGTGACGCGCGTGCGCACCTCGATCTGCGCGCCGAGACGGCGCGCACCGTCGGCGAGCGCGAACGTGAGCTGCGACGGATCGAGGTAGCCGTCGTCGGGGATGAACGCGGCGGCGAGCACGCCGTCGGTGCTCATCGGCGGGAAGAGCGCCTGCGCCTCCTCCGCGGAGACGATCTCCATCGGCAGCCCGAAGGTCTTCGCCCACGACGCCTGGCGACGGATCTCCTCCAGCCGCGGCTGCGAGGACGCCAGCCGCAAGCCGCCGAGCTGGTGCCAGCCCGGATCGTTGCCGGTCAGCTCCTTCAGCTCCGCGTACAGGCCGACCGAGTACTGCATCATCCGCGTGAGCGAGATCGACGAGCGCAGCTGGCCGACAAGGCCCGCCGAGTGCCACGTCGACCCGTGCGTGAGCTGGAACTGCTCGACGAGAACGGAATCCGTCCACCCCTCCTTCGCCAGGTGGTAGAGACAGGAGCAGCCGATGACGCCGCCGCCGATGACGACGGCGCGGGCACGTTCGGGAGGCATGGTGCGAGCCTAATAGGATCGCGCGGTGGCCATCGATCCGATCCTCGATGCGGTGCCGGAGTTGCGCGAGGCCACCGCAGTCGAGCCGCTCATGGGCGGTCTGACGAACACGAACTACAAGGTGACGAGCCCTTCGGGGTGCTACGTCGTGCGCATCTCGGGCAAGGACACGAGCCTCCTCGCGATCGACCGCGAGAACGAGGTGCACAACACGGTCGCGGCCGCGGAGACCGGCGTGGGCGCGCCGTTCGTCGCCGCGCTGCCCGAGCACGACGCGCTCGTCCTCGGCTTCCTCGAGGGCGAGGTGATGGACGCGCAGAAGATGCGCCGCGGAGACCGGCTCGCCGCCGCCGCCGACGCCTGCCGCAGACTGCATGCCGGCCGCAGCTTCCTGCAGGACTTCGACATGTTCGCGATCCAGCCGCGCTACCTCGAGATCGTCCGCGAGCGCGGCTTCCGCCTCCCTGAACGCTACGAAGCGTTCGAGCCGCAGATCCGCGCGGTCGAGGCCGCGATGCGCGTGCGCCCCGAACAGACGGCGCCGTGCAACAACGACCTGCTCGCGGAGAACTTCATCGACGTCGGCGGCGAAATGCGGCTCATCGACTACGAGTACTCCGGGAACAACGAGCCGTCCTTCGAGCTCGGCAACGTGTGGAGCGAGTCGAACCTCTCGCTCGACCAGCTCGAGGAGCTCGTCGCGCACTACTACGGGCGGCCGCTGCGCAACAAGGTCGCGCGCGCGCGACTGTGGGGCCTCATGTCGAAGTACGGCTGGACGTTGTGGGGGTCGATCCAGGCCGGCATCTCCGACCTCGACTTCGACTTCTNNAGGAACTCGACGGCCCGCTCTTCGAGCAGTTACTCGCTGACGTTCAGCGCGAGGACTAGCCCTACGCTCCTTGCAGCTCGGTGTCGGCCGGAAGAGCGAAGTCCTTCCTCGACTCGAGCGCTGCGACCTCCTCGTCGGTCATGCGCACGGGGCCTTTGAACCACTTGTTCGCGGACAAGAACCACCAGCCGCCGAACAGGAGGAGAGCCCCACCGATCGTGACCGGCGCGTAGTTGGCGGCGTTCCACGTCCATGCCTTGTTCCACGGAATGCCGGCAGGCGCCGTCGGAAGCATGAACACGACCGAGATGAACGCGACCCACAGCATCGCGATCGGGTTGATCCACTTGTAGTGCCTGCCGAGGCTCCAGGCGCCGTGCTCGAACCTCTCGCCGGCCCTGTACCGGAGGATCACCGGCAGGATGAACGCAATGTAGAGCCCCGTGGTTCCGACCGACGTCCCGACGTAGTAGCCGGCGAGGTTGTTCCACCAGGTCGGAACGAGCAGCAGGAAGCCCAGCGCCGAGACGGCGAAGACGGCCCAGACCGGGACGCGATGCCGCGAGATGCTGCGCCACATCTGGTGGCCGGGGATCGCACGGTCGCGGGAGAACGCGAACATCATCCGGGAGCCAGAGGTGATGCACGCAGTGAGGCAGTAGAACTGCGCCGCCACGACGATGAAGAGGAGCACCTCGGCCCAGTGCGTGCCCATCGAGTTCTGCCAGATGTACGTCGTGATGTAGGTGAACTGCCCCTGCACGCCGGTCCGGCTCGGGATTGCGAACGTGATCGCAGTCAGCAGGACGAAGCCGGCGATCACGGACCCGATAACCGACCAGATCATCCCGACGGCCGCCGAGCGAGATGCCTTGTGCGTCTCCTCAGCGAGGTGAGCGGACGCGTCGTACCCGGTCAGCGTGTACTGCGCCATCCCGATCGAGCCGATCGCGAACACCATCCAGAACAGGCCGTGGTTCCACCCGTGACCGGAGAACCCGGAGTTGTTGACCGTCTGGCCGAAGACGTAGCCGAACGACTGGTGGTGGTTCGGGACGATGATCAGCGCGAAGACGATGATCAGGACGCCGATCACGTGCCAGTAGGCCGAGACGCCGTTGATCAGCGACGTGATCCTCACGTCCAACACGTTCATCAGCGCGGCTGCAGCCATGAACGCTGCGAAGAGATAGAAGATGTGCGGCCGGTCGTTCGGGTAGCTCCAGAGCAGGTTGAACAACGCCGTCGCGTAGATCGCGAGGCCGTATGCCACCGCTCCGATGATCCCGATCAGCCCCAGCAGGTTGAACCAGCCGGTGAACCAGCCCCAGCCGGCGTGCCCGAGCTTCGACGACCAGTAGTAGAGGCCGCCCGCGGTGGGATACGCCGACGCGATCTCGGCCATCGACAGGGCGACGAACGTCGTGAAGACGCCGACGACGATCCAGCCCCACTCGACCGACACCGGACCGCCCCACTGGAACGCGAGGTAATACGACGTCAGGCAGCCGGCGAGGATCGAGATGATCGTGAAGCTGATCGCGAAGTTCCTGAACACGCCCATCGCGCGCATGAGTTCCTGCGCGTAGCCGAGCTTGTGCAGGATCTTCTCGTCCTCCGTCAAGTTGGTCTGACTGGCAGCCGGTGTTTCGCTGCTCATGCTGCTGTCCTCCCTCGTGGATGTGAACCGGCTCGCCGACCCCCTCGTGACCGGCGTTACGAATTGCGCGCATATTCACACCCGGGGCGGACGTTCCTGTCAAGGCGGCCGAGCTCAGAAACTCAGGAGGGCGATGCCGGCCGCGACAGCCACGGCACCGGCGATGCGAACAGGCCCGACTGTTTCCTTCAGTACACGGCGGGCGAGGAGCGCCGTCAGGACGACGCTCGTCTCGCGCACGGCCGCCACCGGCGCCGCCGCGGCCCGCTGCAGCGCGAGGAGCACGAGCGCATATGCACCGAAGGTGGCGATGCCCGCCACGAGCGTCGCCGGGCCCCACGCTGCCCGCAGAGCTTGCGTGCCCTTCGTCCGCGCGATCGCGGACGCGTACAGGATCGTCGGCCCGATCATGGATAGCTCGAGATACGGGACGGCGCCCGCGTGCTTGACACCGTTCTTGTCCACGAGCGTGTACGCGGCGATGACGCACGCGATCACGAGCCCGATCGGCACGCCTGGTCCGCGGCGGAGCCCGCGAACGAGCAGGATGCCGAGGCCGACGAGGACGACGCCGGCGACCTGCCCTATGGACGTCGTGTGGCCGAGCGCCGCGACGCCCACGACGAGAACGAGCACCGGCGCGGTGCCGCGCGCGATCGGGTAGACGACGGAGAGCTCGGCGACGCGGTAGGCGGTCGCCAGCAGGGTGAAGTACAGGAGCTGGAGCGCCCCGCTCGCGATCATGAACGGGATCGCCGCCCGGTGCACGTGCCAGACGAGGATGGCGACCGGGAGAAAGACGACCTCCGCCACGACGAGCGCGACCGCCGTCGCGGCCTCGACGTCCGGGGCGCGGGCGAGCAGCACGTTCCAGAGCGCGTGGACGCACGCGGCGGCGAGAGCGAGCCCGAGCGCGGACGCCGGCATAGGCACACACTAAGGTGGTGCCCCGGATGCCGACCCGGGCTGTCGTCTTCGACTTCAACGGAACCCTCTCCGACGACGAGCCGGTGCTCTGCGAGATTTTCATGCGTCTGTTCGCGGAACACGGAAAGCCGATGTCGGCGCAGGAGTACTTCGACCGCCTCGCGGGCCTCTCCGACCCGGAGATCGTCCGCACCTGGCTCGGCCCCGGCCACCCGGACGTGGATGCCGTCATCATGGAACGGGTCGACCGCTACCGGGCCGCGGTCGCGGACGGCTCGTCGGTGCACGAGCACGTGCGGGAGGCGGTGCGCTACGCGGCCGAGCGCGTGCCGGTCGCGATCTGCTCGGGTGCCGCACGGGCCGAGATCGAGCCCGTCGTCGAGGCGGCAGGAATCGCCCCCTGCTTCCGCGCCATCGTCACCTCCGACGACGTTGTGCACGGCAAGCCCGATCCGGAGGGCTACGTGCAGGCGCTCGGTCTCCTCGGCGTCGACCCCGCGGAGGCGGTCGTGTTCGAGGACACCGAGGCGGGGATCGCGTCCGCGCGCGCGGCCGGCGTCGGGCGCGTCCTCGCGATGAAGACGACCCTCGAGCCGCACCGGCTCACGCAGGCGGACGAGCTGATCGACCGCGTCGACGTCGACGTCATGCGCCGTTGCTTGTCATAGCCCACCGCGGCGCCTCGTTCGAGCGGCCGGAGAACACGCTGGCGGCGTTCGAGCGCGCAATCGAGATCGGCGCCGACTACGTCGAGCTGGACGTCCACGCCGACGCGTCCGGTCGTTTGCTCGTCACGCACGACAAGCCGGTCGCCAACCGCGCCTACCCGACGCTCGAGGAGGCGCTCGACCTCATGCACGGCCGCATCGGCGTCATGGTCGAGCTGAAGACGCCGAGCCGGTACGCGCAGCACAGCGTCGTTCCGCGCACCGTCCGCTTCCTCGCTGCCGACGACGTGCTCATCTGCTTCCAGCGGTCGGCGCTCGTGGAGGCGCGCTCCATCCGCCCGTCGCTGCGCACGGTGCAGCACGTCGGCTTCGGCGTCTCCATCCGCTCGGCGCGCGACGCCTGGGCGGCCGGCTTCCACGATGCACGCGTCACGAGCCGCGGCGTCGCGGCCGCACGACGGCTCGGGCTCGTTCCCCTCGTCTACACCGTCAACGCGCCGGCGCGGATGCGCGCGCTCGCGTCGATCGGCGTCAGCGGGATCTTCACGGACCGGCCGGACCTGGCTCTTCCGTTATTTGCGGAAGCGCCTCGTCGTCCTTGAGGTCGAGCAGGCGCGCTTCCGTCGCCGGCAGCGCCGCGTCCACCTTCGAGCCGGGCGGCAGCGCGGCCGCGCGCGCCGTCGGCATGTCGGCGATGAGGCTGGACTGGCCGCTCACGATCTTGAGGCGCGTCACGGGGCCGAGGAACGTGTGCGTGAGCACCTCGCCCGTCATCGTGTTCGCGCCGGCGCCGTTGGCCGCCGCCACCTCGACCGTCTCCGGGCGGATGAGCACGAGCACGCGGTCGCCGCGGGCCTTGCCGCGCGCGGCCTCCACCGTCAGCGTCACGCCGCCTGTCTCGATCGTGCCCGTGGATGGATCGACAACCGTCGCCTCGATGCGGTTCATCGTGCCGATGAACTCGGCGACGAACGGCGTCGCCGGTGCGGTGTACATCTCCGCCGGCGAGCCCATCTGCTCGATGCGGCCGCGGTACATGACTGCGACGTGGTCGGAGACGGACAGCGCCTCCTCCTGGTCGTGCGTCACATACAGCGTCGTGATGCCGAGCTCGAGCTGGATGCGCCGGATCTCCTCGCGCAGCTGGACGCGCACCTTCGCGTCGAGCGCCGACAGCGGCTCGTCGAGCAGCAGCACGCGCGGCTCGATCGCGAGTGCGCGCGCCAGCGCGACCCGCTGCTGCATCCCGCCCGAGAGCTGATGCGGGTAGCGGGTGCCTGCGTGGCCGAGGCCCACGAGCTCGAGCAGGTCGTCGACGCGCTTCCGCCGGTCGGCGCGGTCCTTGCCGCGGATGCGTAGACCGAACTCGACGTTCTGGTGCGCCGTCATGTTCGGGAAGAGCGAGTACGCCTGGAAGACCATCCCCATGTCGCGCTTGTTGGGCGCGACGCGCGTGACGTCCTTGCCGTCCACGACGATGCGCCCCTGATCGGGCCGGTCAAAGCCGGCGACGAGTCGGAGCGCGGTCGTCTTGCCGCAGCCGGATGGGCCGAGCAGCGACAGGAACTCGCCCTCGCCGAGCTGAATCTCGATGCCATCGAGCGCCTTGTTCGTGCCGAAGTCGCGGTGAAGGTTCTGCAGCTCCAGATAGGCCATTAGCGCGCTCCTGCCACGATGGCGGCCCGCTGGCCGCGTTTACGTCCGACGACGAGCAGCGAGAGCATCGCCGCCCAGGTGATCGCGAAGCTCATCAGCGTCAGCGATGCCGCCGGGAAGCCCTGGGACTCGTTGACGTACTGAATGAAGATCGGGAACGTGTTGAAGGCCGACAGGTTCGCGATGGTGAACTCGCCCATGACGATGGCGAGTGTCAGGAAGGATCCCGCGAGCGCAGCGGAGCGGATGTTCGGAAGGATCACCTTGACGAGCGTCGTTCCCCAGCGTGCGCCGAGGCTCTGCGACGCCTCCGTCAGCGTGTGCACGTCGATCGACCGGAAACCTGCGTCGAGCGAGAAGAACATGTACGGGAACGCGAGGATGACGTATGCGCCCGCGAGGAAGCCCCACGGCTGCGCGTAGAACCAGCTCGGTGTTCCCTTGAAGAACTGCAGCAGGCCGACGACCATGACGATCGGCGGGATGACGAACGGGATGAGGGCGAGGAACGCGATCACCGGCCGGAGCTTGGGAACCCTGAGGTGAACCCAGTAGATCGTCGGAACGAAGAGCGCCAGGCTGATCACGATCGTCTCGATCGCCAGGAGGAACGAGATCTTCAGGGTGTGCCAGAACGCGCTGCTGTGCACGACCCAGCTGTAGTTCGCGGCCGTGCAGCAGTGCCCGGTCTGGTTGCTCTTCAGCGAGAAGAGGAACGTCGCGATCAGCGGGATGAAGAAATATCCGAATGCGATGAGCAACCAGATGACCGCGGTCGGCGCGATGCGACGTGTCGGCCTCACTTCGCCCACCGGGCCGCGCGGCGCTGGAGCGGGATGTAGAACACCATCATCACGGCGAGAACGGCGAACATCCCGAACGCCATCGCCTGCGCGAGGTGCGGGTTGTTGAGCACGTTCCCGCTGTAGTACGCGCCGATGAGGATCGGGACGATGTTCACGGTGCCGGCCGTCAGGCTGTAGGCCGTCGCATACGCGGCGAACGCATTGCCGAAGAGCAGGATGATCGCGCCGAGGAGCGACGGCATGAGGACGGGAACGCCGACGTAGCGCCAGAACTGGAGCTGGGACGCGCCGAGGTTCGAGGACGCCTCACGCCACTCCTTGCGCAGCCCGTCGATCGCCGGCGAGATCACGAGGATCATCAGCGGCAGCTGGAAGTACATGTATGCGAGCTCGACGCCGGTCTTCGAGAAGAGGCTGAAGCCGTGCGCGGTCGGATCCCAGCCGTGGCTGCGCCCGAAGACGGTGATGATGCCGAGCGGCCCCAGGGTCGAGATGAAGGCGAACGCGAGCGGGATGCCGCCGAAGTTCGCTGCCACGCCGGAGAACGTCGTCAGCGCCGAGCGGACCCAACGGGGCGTTCCCTCCCGGATCGCCGCATACGCGACGGCGAGCCCGACCGCTCCGCCGATCAGCGCGGTGGTGCCGCTGATCTCGATGCTCGTCTTGAACGCGTCGATGTACGGGTGATGAAAGAGGGTGGTGACGTTCGAGATCGTGTAGCCGTGCGTCTTCCCCTCGAAGGCGCCGATGAGCACCGAACCTGCCGGCAGGAACATGAAGAGGAGCGTGTACGCGAAGAACGGCAGCGTCACGATCCAGGCGAGCGGAAGGCGCCTCCGGCCGGACATGACGTCCGGCCGGAGTGCCTCGGGTGCTGCTTGGGTCGCTATGACCTACGACCCGAGCTTCGACGGCCACTGCGACGCGATGAGCGCCTTGGCAGCCGTTTGCTGTCCCAGGCTCGCGAACTTCACCTTGGCATAGATGCTCGCGGCCGGCAGCGCCGTCAACAGCGCCTTCGGGATCACGTTGCGCTTCGCCAGGTCGTTGAACCGCGCCGGGTGCGCGAAGCCCTTGAGGAACAAGAGCTGCCCCTGGTCGGAGTAGAGGAACTCCTCCCACAAGCGGGACGACCACGGATGCGGTGCCGTCGCGTTGATGGCCTGCGCGTAGTAGCCGCCGTAGACGCCGTCGGCCGGGATGTTGACGGCCCAGCGTGCCGCCGGGAACTCGGCGATGTACGCGAGGTTGTTGTAATCCCAGTCGATCGAGATCGGGGTCTGACCCGACGCGACCGTCGCGGAGGTCGTTCCCACCGGGATGTAGTTGCCCGAGCTCTTCATCTTCGCGAAGAAGTCGATGCCGGGCCCGACGTTGCTTGCCGAGCCGCCGTTCGCGAGCGCAGCCGCGATCACGCCGGAGACCGCCGAGTTCGACGTCAGCGGGCTGCCGTTCATCGCGACCTTGCCCTTGTACTCCGGCTTCAACAGATCCGCGAACGTCTTGGGCGGGTTCGAGATGAGGTTCTGGTTGTAGCCGATCGAGATGGCGCCCCAGTAGTCGCCCCACCAGTAGCCGCGCGTGTCCTTCATCGAGCGCGGAATGGTGGAGAACTCGGAGACGAAGTACTTCCCGTACAGGCCCTGTGCCGTGCCGGACACCGCGAACGCGGGGCCGACGTCGACGACGTCAGGCGCGCGCGAGTCGCCCTTGAGCGACACGATCGCCTGGTTCTCCTGCGCCGAGCTGCCGTCCGGGTTGTCGTTCGTGATGCCGATGCCGTACTTCTTCTGGAAGGTCGACATGATCTCGCCGTAGTTCGCCCAGTCGGGCGGCAGCGCGATCGTGTTCAGGTGGCCTTCCTTCTTCGACTCTGCGATCAGCTCCTTCATCGAGAAGCCCCTGCCCTTGAGCGGCGGCTTGGCTGCCGCGCCGCGTGCCCAGGCGGTGCCCGAGCCCGAAAGGACGGTGAGGCCCGCGGCGGCCGCAACGCTGCGCTTCAGCATCTGCGTCCGGCTCATTCCCTCCTCGCGGAGCTTGCGCCAGAACTCGACCTCTTGCTCTTCGTGGTCCTCCATCTGCCCTCCCGGGATGGATGAATTGTGAATGTCTTGTAGCTAACACATATAGGCCTAGCTATTCAATGGTTGCCCCGATGCCGTCACCGCCCGTTCACCAGATCGTGGTAGGGATAGGCTCGCCGGAGTGAGCCCATTCGACGAAGACGGCGGCGTGTGGCTGCGGTGCGCGCTCCACGCCCACACGACCAACTCGGACGGCGACCTGCCTCCGGACAAGCTCGTCCGGCACTACGAATGGGCTGGATATGACGTCCTTGCGATCACGGATCACTGGGTCCGGACGGTCGAGCGCTCGACCCGGAAGCTGCTCGTCATCCCGTCCGTGGAGCTGAATGCGACCGCAGGTGGGCCGGACCACGATGCACATGTGCTCGCGCTCGGGGTCGGAGCGGACCCGGTCATCCCCGAGAACGAGTTCGCGCCGCTGGCGGAGGTCGTGGCCTGGATCGCGGCCAACGGCGGCGTCCCCTATCTCGCGCACACGTACTGGAGCGGCCTGCGCACCGACCAGTGGGAGACGTGCCCCGGGCTCGTCGGGATCGAGGTGTGGAACTCCGGCTGCGAGCTCGAGATCGCCCGAGGCGACTCGACCATCCACTGGGACGAGGCGCTCGAGCGCGGCCGCGGCTTCTTCGCGCTCGCGACCGACGACTCGCACCATCCCGGCTACGACAGCGGCTTCGCGTGGACGATGGTGCGCGCGGCGGAGAAGACGCGGGAAGCCGTGCTCGCGGCGCTGCGGACGGGCAGCTTCTACGGGTCCACGGGGCCGGCGATCCATTCCGTCGCCGTCGACGAGGCCACGGTCACGGTCGAGTGCAGCCCGGCCGCGAGCGTCACGCTCGTGTGCAGCCGCGCGCGCGGCGCGCGGGCCAACGCCGGCCGGCTCGGTTACCCGAAGGATTCGGAGATCCTCGCGCGCAACTCGCACGGCGCGATCACCGCCGTCCGCCTGGAGCGCCCGTACAACGTTCCCTACGGCCGGATCGAGGTCGCCGACGCCGACGGCCGCCGCGCCTGGACGAACCCGCTGTGGACCGCGGCGACGTCCTAGAGAAGCTGGCGTCGCGGCGCTTCGACCTGCTCGTGATCGGGGGCGGAATCGTCGGCGCGGGGATCGCCGAGGCGGCGACGGCGCACGGCCTCGACGTCGCGCTCGTCGACAAGGGCGATTTCGGAGGAGCCACGTCGAGCGCGTCGTCGAAGCTCATCCACGGCGGCCTGCGCTACCTCAGTCTCGGCGACGTCGGCCTCGTGCGCGAGGCGCACCACGAGCGGCGCCTGCTGATGCGCGTCGTCGCGCCGCACCTCGTCCGCCGGCTGCCTTTCCTCTTCCCGTTGTACGAGGATGGTCCCTACCGGCCGTGGTTCGTGCAGTCCGGGATCGTCATCTATTCGACACTCGCGCGCGCGAAGCTGAACGGCCTCGTCGAGCTCGGCCGCGCGCGACGGATGGTGCCCGAGCTGCGCGGCACCGGATTGCGCTCGTGCGCGCTGTACGAGGACGCATGGACGAACGACGGGCGGCTGACGCTCGCGAACGTGCGCGCGGCGGCGGAGCGCGGCGCGACCGTGCTGAACTACGCCGAGGTGACGACGATTCGCGCCGGCGAGGGCGCAGAGGTCATCGCCGACGGGCGTACCGTGACGGTGCGGGCGCGCTCGGTCGTGAACGCCGCCGGGCCGTGGGTCGATCGGATCCGGCGGCTCGAGGACGCGGACGCGAAGCCGTCCATGCGGCTGAGCAAGGGCGCGCACGTGCTGGTCGACGGCGGGCAGGACTGGAGCGCCGCGCTGACCATCCCGCACGACAAGGTGCGCGTCAGCTTCGCAGTGCCGTGGGAGGGGATGCTCCTGCTCGGCACGACCGACACGCTGCACGACGGCGAGCCGGAGACGGTCGCGGTCACCGACGAGGACGTCGAGCAGATCCTCGCGGAGGCGGCGGTCGCGGTCGACGGCATCGGCCCGGTCCGCGCAACGTACTGCGGGCTGCGCGTACTCCCCGGCGGCGGCGGCGGGACGGCGAATGCGCGTCGCGAGACGGTGTTCTCGACCGGCCCTTCTGGCATGGTCAGCGTCGCCGGCGGCAAGCTGACGACCTACCGGCGCATCGCGCTCGACGCGCTCGATCATCTCGGCGTGAAGCGGCTCTCGCGAGGGCCGCGGCCGCTGCCCGGCGCGACCGGCCTGGAGCGGATCACGTGGCCGGTGGAGCTCGACGCGGCCGCGCGCGCGCACCTGATCCATCTGTACGGCTCGCTCGCGCCCGAGGTGCTCGCGCCGGCCGTCGACGATCCGACACTGCTCGAGCCGCTTGTTGCCGGCCGTCCCGACCTGAAGGCGCAGGCGCTATATGCACGGACGCACGAGTGGGCGGTGAGCGACGAGGACGTGCTGCGGCGCCGCACGACCGCTTGGCTGGCCGGTCGCCGCCTGCCCGTCTAGGGTTGGACTCATGCCGATGAAGTACGCACGGCTGACGACGCCGCTCGTCCGAGACGGTGGAGAGCTGCGACCTGCGAGCTGGGACGAGGCGCTCGACCGCGCCGCGGCCGGCTTCCGCAAGGCGCTCGACGAAGGCGCCCTCACCGGCGTCTTCAGCTGCTCCAAGGCGACCAACGAGCTGAACTTCGCCACGCAGAAGTTCTCTCGAGTCGTGCTCGGATCGAACAACGTCGACAGCTGCAACAGAACCTGACACGCGCCCAGCGTCGTCGGTCTGGCGACGGTGTTCGGTGCAGGCGGCGGGACCAGCTCCTACGAGGAGACGAGAAGCGCGGACCTCATCCTCTTGTGGGGCTCGAACGCGCGCGAGGCGCATCCGATCTTCTTCCACCACGTGCTGAAGGCGATGCACGGCGGCGCGAAGCTCATGGTGGTCGACCCGCGGCGGACGCCGTCGGCGCAGTGGGCCGATCTGTGGCTCGGGCTCGACGTCGGCACCGACATCCCGCTCGCGAACGCGGTCGCGCGGGAGATCATCCACGCCGGGCTCGCGGACCTGGAGTTCGTCGGACGGGCAACGTCGGGGTTCGAAGCCTTCAAGGAGTCGGTCGAGCCGTGGACGCTGGAGGAGGCCGCGCGCGTCACGGGCGTGCCGGCGGATGCGATCCGCGAGCTCGCGCACGCGTACGGGAACGCCCAGAACGCGCAGCTGTGCTGGACGCTCGGCATCACCGAGCACCACAACGCCGTCGACAACGTGTTCGCGCTCATCAACCTCGCGCTGCTCACGGGCAAGGTCGGAAAGTGGGGCTCGGGGCTGCAGCCGCTGCGCGGACAGAACAACGTGCAGGGCGGCGGTGACATGGGCGCGATCCCGAATCGGCTGCCCGGCTTCCAGGACCTCCTCGACGACGCGGCGCGCGCGAAGTTCGAGTCCGCCTGGGGCGCGACGATCCCGCCCGAGTACGGGCTGCACCTGACCGGGATGTTCGAGGCGATGGAGCACGGCACGCTCAGCGCGGTCTACGTCGTCGGCGAGAATCCGGCGCAGGGCGAGGCCGACCAGGCGCGCGCCGAGCGGCTGCTGACCGGGCTCGACCATCTCGTCGTGCAGGACCTCTTCCTCACGCGGACGGCGCAGCTCGCCGACGTCGTGCTGCCCGCCGCGGCGACGCTCGGCGAGTCCGAAGGCACGGTCACCTCAAGCGAGCGCCGCGTGCAACGCGTGCGCAAGGCCGTCGACGCGCCGGGCGAAGCGCGCGACGACATCGAGATCGTGTACGAGCTCGCGCGGCGGATGGGTCACGACCTCGGCTCGGCCCGCGCAGAGGACGTGTGGAACGAGCTGCGCTCGCTCTCGCCGATGCACGCGGGCATGACCTACGCGCGGCTCCAGGATCTCGGCGGCATCCAGTGGCCGTGCATGGACGAGAACGATCACGGCGCGCTCTTCCTGCACGGACGCCTCTGGGACGAGGTCGTCGAGGAGCCCGCGCCGTTCCAGGTGGTGGAACACGACCCTCCGGTGGACAAGCTCGACGACGACTTCCCGCTTCGCCTCACGACCGGCCGCCGGCTCGAGTCGTACAACACCGGCGTGCAGACCGGCGGCTACTCGTCCCCGCTGCACGTCGGCGGCGAGGCGATCCTGCTCGCGCCCGAGGACGGCGCGCGCTACGGAGTCGCGGACGGCGCGCGCGTGCGCATCGTCTCGCGGCGCGGCGCGGTCGAGACGTCGGCGCGCTACGACCCGACGCTGCGCGCCGGGCTCGCGTTCATGAACCTCCACTTCCCCGATGTGGTGGCGACGAACATGCTCACCATCGACGCCACCGATCCGAAGTCGGGCACGGCGGAGTTCAAGGCGACGGCGATCCGCCTGGAGCCCGTTGCCTGACCTGAAGCTGCTCGCCGACGTGCCGACCGCGGACGAGCGGGAGGCGATCGACGTCGTCGTCGGTGGAGAGGCTGCGGGCGACGGCCGGGTCACGCGCAGCGACCGCACGCGCCGCCATCTCCTCCTCCCCGCGCTGCGCGCCGCCCAGCGGCGCGTCGGCTGGGTGACGCCGGGTGCGCTCGGCTACGCATCGCGCCGGCTGGAGATCCCGCCCGCGGAGGCGTACGGCGTGGCGACGTTCTACGCGCTCATCGCGCTCGAGGAGCGGCCGGCCGACGTGCTGCACGTGTGCACCGACCTGTGCTGCGCGCTCGCCGGCGCGACCGTGCCGGACGGCGCACAGCCTTCGCCATGCCTCGGCCTGTGCGAGCGCGCGCCGGCGTCGCTGCGCACGGTCGCGGGCCCGGAGCCGCGCGAGGAGCAGATCCCGGCAACCGGGCCGCCGCTGCCGCAAACGTCCGGGCTGAAGCTGCTGCGCCGTATCGCCGAGGGCGTCGACCCCGAGTCCCAGCCCGAGTTCGTTGCACTCGCGCGCGCGCGCGAGCTGGGGCCGGACGCCGTCATCGCCGCGGTGAAGGCGTCGCCGCTCCTGGGCCGTGGCGGCGCCGCGTTCCCGACCGGGCGCAAGTGGGAGGCGGTCGCGAGCCAGCCGGCGACGCCGCACTACCTCGTGTGCAACGCGGACGAGTCGGAGCCGGGAACGTTCAAGGACCGGGTGATCATGGAGCAGGATCCGTTCGCGCTCGTCGAGTCGATGGCGATCGCCATGTACGCGACGGGCTGCGAGAAAGGCTTCATCTACATCCGGGCGGAGTATCCGCTCGCGCAGAAACGGATTCAGCATGCGATCGACGCGAGCGGCTTCGACATCGAGCTGCGCATCGGCGCGGGCGCGTACGTGTGCGGCGAGGAGACGGCGCTCTTCCAGTCCATCGAGGGCTTCCGCGGCGAGCCGCGCAACAAGCCGCCGTTCCCGGTCGAGGTCGGCCTGTTCGGGAAGCCGACGGTCGTGAACAACGTCGAGACGCTCGTGAACGTGCCGCACATCCTCCTCGGGGACGACGCGCGCGACACGAGGCTGTTCTGCCTCTCCGGCAACGTCGGGCGACCGGGGCTGTACGAGGTCGAGCTCGGCACGCCGCTGCGCGACCTGCTCGAGCTCGCCGAGGCAGAACCGGCGAAAGCCGTGCTGCTCGGCGGCGCCGCCGGCTCATTCCTCCGTCCCGACCAGCTCGACCTCGAGCTGTCCTTCGACGCTGCGCGCGAGGCCGGCGTCACGCTCGGCTCCGGTGTCGTCATCGTCTTCGGCGAGAACGCAGACCTCGTCTCCGCCGTCCTGCGCATCGCGGAGTTCTTCCGCGACGAGTCGTGCGGGCAGTGCGTCCCGTGCCGCGTCGGCACGGTGCGGCAGGAGGAGGCGCTGCACCGGCTCGCGTCGGGCAGGACGAACGGGAACGAGCTCGCCGTGCTCGCCGACCTGGAGCAGGTGATGCGCGACGCGTCCATCTGCGGCCTCGGACAGACCGCTGCGAGCGCCGTCACCTCGGCCATGAAGAATCTCGGAGTGCTGGCGTGATCGAGCTGACCGTCGACGGGCAAGCCGTGCAGGTCGAGGAAGGCTCGACCATCCTCGACGCGTGCCGGCGCGTGGAGATCGACACGCCCACGCTCTGTTACGGCGACACGCTGACGCCGGTGAACGTCTGCCGTGTCTGCGTCGTCGAGCTCGAGGGCGCGCGCACGCTCGTGCCGTCGTGCTCGCGCAAGGCCGAGGACGGCATGGTCGTGCGCACCGACTCGGAGCGCGTGCGCACCAGCCGGCGGCTCGTGCTCGAGCTGCTCGGCTCGTCGGTGAACCTCTCCACCGCGCCGGAGGCGCTCGCGTACATCGAGCAGTACGACGCGGAGCCCGACCGCTTCGGCGCCGACTCGCTCACCGTCGCGCAGGCGGTGAAGGTCGACAACGACCTGTACGTCCGCGACTACTCGAAGTGCATCCTCTGTTACAAGTGCGTCGAGGCCTGCGGCGTCGACCACCAGAACACGTTCGCGATCGCCGTCGCGGGACGCGGCTTCGGCGCGCACATCTCGACCGAGCTCGACGTGCCGCTCCCCGAGTCGGCCTGCGTGTACTGCGGCAACTGCATCGCCGTGTGCCCGACCGGCGCGCTGATGGCGACGAGCGAGTTCGAGCTGCGCGAGGCCGGCACCTGGAAAGAGGAAGAGCAGGAGGAGGTCGACACCGTGTGCCCGTACTGCGGCGTCGGCTGCAACCTGACGATGCACGTGCAGGAGGGCCAGATCGTGAAGGTGACCTCGCCGGACGACCACGACGTCACGCTCGGGAACCTCTGTATCAAGGGCCGCTTCGGCTACCGCTACGTCCAGAACAAATGACCGTCCAGGTTCTCTACTGGCAGGACGTGCCCTCGCTCGTGAAGGACGGTGACGCGAAGCTTCAGCTCCCCGAGTGGTTCCAGCAGGAGATCGACCGCCGCGCGATGGAGCAGAGCCTCGTCGGCAGCGACGCCTACCTCGAGCACTGGCACTGGGAAGAGGCCGAGGGAACGCTCGACGAGGTGGTCGCGGCGTTCGAGCGCGAGATGCAGTGAGGTCGCTGCGCGCGATCATGGTCGTCGGCTGCCACGCCGGCGGCGAGGTCGGCAACGTCGTCGTCGGCGGTGTGATCGCGCCCCCGGGCGACACCGTCTACGAGCGCATGCAGGCGCTGCGCGCGGACGACTCGCTGCGCCGACTGCTGCTACGCGAGCCGCGCGGCAGCGTCGCCGTGCACGCGAACCTCATCGTCCCGTCGCTCCGCGAGGAATGCGACGCCGGCTTCATCATCATGGAGCCGACCGAGTATCCGGCGATGTCGGGCTCGAACACGATCTGCGTCGCGACCGTGCTCCTCGAGACGGGCATGATCGAGATGCGCGAGCCGGAGACGACGCTGCGGCTCGAGGCGCCCGCCGGCGTCGTCGAGGTGACGGCTCGCTGCCGCGACGGCCGGTGCGAGAGCGTCGAGCTGACGAACGTCCCCTGCTTCGCGGACCGGCTCGACGCCGCGCTCGAGATAGAAGGCATCGGGACGATCCAGGTCGATGTCGCGTTCGGCGGCATGTGGTACGCGATCGCCGACGCGGAGGCGCTCGGCTTCGGGCTCGAGCCGTCCGAGGCGCGCGAACTGTCGCGCGTCGGCGAGCTCAT
Organism: Actinomycetota bacterium; assembly: GCA_003139545.1. Classification (GTDB taxonomy): domain Bacteria; phylum Actinomycetota; class Thermoleophilia; order Gaiellales; family Gaiellaceae; genus Palsa-739. The sequence continues at coordinate 14,848 of PLJC01000017.1, read as the reverse complement.
CCGGATCGCGGCGCGCGAGCAGCTGCCGTGCGTGCACCCGGAGAACCCGGACATCGCCGGCGTGAGCATCGTCCAGATCGCGGAGCCGTGGCGCGGCGTCGGCGCGATCTCGAAGAACGCCGTCGTCGTCTCCCCCGGCCGCCTCGACCGCTCCGCAACGGGCACAGGGTTGTCGGCGCGGATGGCGGCGCTGCATGCGCGCGGCGCGATGAAAGCCGGCGACGCGATGACGCACGCGTCCGTGATCGGCTCGACCTTCGACGGGCGCATCGTGTCCGAGACGACAGTCGGCGGGCGCCCCGCGATCGTGCCGGCGATCCGCGGAAGCGCGTGGATCACCGGCACGTCGCAGGTCTTCGTCGACCCGTCCGATCCGTTCCCCGAGGGCTATCTGCTCTCGGACACGTGGCCGGGCGACGACCTACAGTCTCATTGACCGTTCAATGAGTAGGCGACGATCTCGTTCAGTGGCTTCTTCGCGCCGCTCGGAGCTCCCGCCCCGATGATGAACATGTTCTTCGTGATCGCCGGGAACGAGTTGATCCCGTTTGGTGCCTTCGTCGTCCAGAGAACGGCGCCGGTCTTGGCGTTGTACGCGTAGATCGCGCCGGAGTACGTCTCGGTGAAGACGACGTCGTTCGCGATCGTCGCCGCGCCGACGGCGAGCGTCGGGTACGTGTGCTTCCACGCGATCGCGCCGGTGGAGGCGTTGACCGCCGCGAGGCCGCCCTTGCCGGACGCGAAATTCGCTCCGGCGCCGAATCCGGTGGCCCCCTGCTTGGCACAGAGGTCGACCCACGGGACGTAGAGGAGCCCGGCGTTCAGGGCCATCGGCGTCTCGACTCCTCCGAGGTAGCCCGGGCAAACCGTGACGGGCGTCTTCGGGAGCGGGCCGTACTGGTTGCTGTTGTGTTTGCCGATGCTCAGCGTCCAGAGCCGCTTGCCGTTGTCGGCGCGGAAGGCGATGACCTTCCCCGCCTTGCCGGCGCCGATGACGACCTCGGTCTGAACGCCGCCGACACTCTCATTCGTGATGATCGGCGAGACCTGGAAGTCGTAGTCCCGCAGGTCGTGCGACGTCACCTGCTGATACCAGAGCACCTTCCCCGTGTCGCCGTTCAGCGCGACGATGGAGTCGGTGTAGAGATCCGGCCCGGGCCGGCTGCTGCCGTTCGGGCTCTTCGCATTGAGCGGGAACGGCGCCGGGTTCGCGACGCCGATGAACACGCGGCCCTGGCTGTCGACCGACGGCGGATACCAGAGACCGCCACCGCTGTTCAGCTTCGCATTCCCCCAGAGCTTCTGGCCGCCCTTCACGGTGGAGAACATCCAGTCGACCTTCCCCGTCTTCGCGTCGAGCGCGTAGACCTTGCCGTACGCGTCGCCCGCGTAGAACGACGTCGAGGCGCCGGGGATGGTCGAGATGAGCACCTTGCCGCCGTACAGCTGCGGCGCCATGTCGATGCCCTCGGTCTTGCTCGTGGTCAGCTGGCGCGAGATCCACACCTGCTTCCCGGTCGTCGGATCGAGCGCGAACAGCTTGTTCTCGGTTGCCCCGTAGAGGAGGCCGTAGCCGAGGGCGACGCCGTTCGGGCCGCCGGAGGGCGTGATCGACTTGTACTTGTGCTCCCACATCTTCGTCCCCGTGCTCTCGTTGAGCGCAAAGACGTTGGAGTCGGGATCTTCGAAGTAGACGACGTTGTTCAGCACAATCGGGTTGGACGTGAAGGCGCCGAACGCGCCGGAGTACGACAGCTTGAACGCCCACTTCTGCTTCAGCGTGGAGACGTTCGACGCGTTGATGTCGGTCTGGAGATCCGCCCGCGTGTTCGACAGGTCGAAGTTGTGCTCCGGCCAGCCGGTGGCGGCGTTCTCGCCGATCTCCGGTGGCGGAGTCCCGTTCGCGTAGCCATGTGAGCTCGCTCCCCCGACCACCGCGGCAGCGACGACGATCGCTGCGGCTACGGCGGTCACACGAAACCTGGACATGTTCCTCCTAACGAGTCGTGATTCCTCAGCGCACGGTGAAGCGGCCTTCCATGCCATTGGCAGCGTGGCCGGGAACCGTGCAGAGATACGTGAACTTTCCGACCTTCTTGAAGACGACCTTGAGCGTGGCCGACTTCCCAGGCTGGATGAGCGCCGTCTTCTTGCCGGCGATCTTGAAATCGTGGGCGATGTGCCCGACGTTCTTGATGGTGAACGCGACGGTGCCCGGCTTGGCGATCGAGACCTTCGACAGCTTGAAGAAGAACTCTCCTGCCTTGACCGTGACCGCCGTCGTGGCGGTCTGCTGCTGCGTCGCGGCTCCGACGCTCCCGACGGACACGATCCCGCCGAGAACGCATGCCACGGCGAACAGCGCGATGGACTTTCTCATCGGCTACTCCCCCTCGTCGAATTACATAACCACGCTATATGTTTCACTGTGAGTAACGTCGTGGCCAAGCGTGGTAATCCCACCGAGACGCTGAGCGCCGAAGTCGCGGCCGCGGTCACCGAGGTCGCCAGGCTCCTCCTGCGCGAGGGCGTGCACGTCAACCGCTCGGCGCTGTCCGTGCTTGCGACGCTGCGGGCGGGGCCGAAGCGCATCACCGACCTGGCCGCCTCCGAGTACGTGAGCCAGCCGGGGATGACGACGCTCGTCTCGCGACTCGAGGACGAAGGCTGGGTCGAGCGCCGGCCGGACGCGGGCGACGGCCGCGTCGTCAACGTCGCGATCACGAAGGCCGGAATCGCGATGCTTGAGAAGGCGCTCGCGGCGCGCACGGAGGTGCTTCAGAAGCGGATCGAGCTGCTCGGGCCGAAGGAACGGCAGGCGCTCGCGGATGCGGCCGATGCGTTGCGAACGCTCACGCAGGATGTCGCCGAAGGCCGTCGAGGACGGTGAGCTACGGCGCCGCGTGGAAGGCCGACTCGTCCGCCGGAAGCTCCACGCGCGGTGTCTCGACCTGCTCGGCGACGAGGTAGAGCGGCCGTTCCTTGACCTCGTCGAAGATTCTCGCCACGTACTGACCGATGATGCCGAGGCTGAGGAGCTGCACTCCGCCGAGGAGCAGGACGACGACGAGCAACGACGTCCAGCCCTGCGGCGCCGAGTGCGTGAAGAAGCGCGTGTAGAGCGTCCAGCCGAGAACGACGAGGCAGAACGCGACGATCGCGAAGCCGAGCCATGCGACGAGCTTGATCGGGACGGTCGAGAACGAGACGATCCCGTCGAGCGCGAGGCGCAGCAGCTTGCGCGGCGGGTACTTCGACGAGCCGGCATACCGCGGGTCGCGCCGATACTCGACACCGGTCTGCCTGAAACCGACCCAGCTCGTCATCCCACGCAGGAAGCGGGCCCGCTCCGGCATCGTGCCGAGTGCATCCACCACGCGTCGCGAGACGAGCCGGAAGTCGCCCGCGTTCGCCGGGATGTCGTTGCCCGCGATTCGCCGCAGGACCTTGTAGAAGAACGAGATCGACATCAGCCGGATCCGGTTCTCGCCGGCCCGCTCCGACCGAACCGCATAGACGACGTCGTAGCCGTCACGCCAGCGCGAGACAAGTTCGGGAATCAGCTCCGGCGGGTCCTGCAGGTCGGCGTCGATCACGACTACTGCCTCTCCGCGCGAAGCCTCGAGCCCCGCGGTGATCGCGGCCTGGTGCCCGAAGTTCCGGGACAGGCGCACGAGCCGGAGGCGCACGTCGACGGCCGCCAGCTCACGCATCAGCTCCCAGGAGCCGTCGATCGAGCCGTCGTCGACGAGGACGACCTCCCAGGCTTCGACCGGGGGTAGGGCCGCAGAGAGACGGCCGTGGAGCTCGCGCAGCGTGTCTTCCTCGTTGAAGACCGGCACGACGACCGAGAGCATCACGACGACTGTAACTCAGGTTGGCAGGGCATCAAAGATCAGAAGATAGGCCGAGAGGGCGTAGGCGGCCGCTTCGGAGATGCCGTCACCTTCCGTTGCGGCGAGCGCGAGCGGCCACAGGCCGTACCAGGGCCGCAGCAGGCTCGAGCACATGCAGAGTGCAGCGGCGGCGAGCCCCAGATGCGGACGCCCGCGCTGCCACGCCTCTCGGAAGAGCACGAGGTACACGCCGGCGAAGACGAGGGCGCCGATCACGACCGCGTACCGGTGCCGCAGCCCGGTCTGGGTGATGAAGTGGACGCCGCCCATGCCCGAGCTCCCATGCGCACCGATGACCGAGGTGGACAGCCAGCCCGTGCCGAACGCTGCCACGGCGGCGGCGGTCAGGACGACCGTGGATGCAACGAGGCCGATCCAGAAGCGGCGCGGGCGACGGAACCGCGTGCGCGCAAGGTCGAGCGGAAGGAGCACCGCGGGAATCGCCTTGAACATCGCGGCGAGCGGCCACGAAGCTCCCCCTGCCGCGCGGGTGCCGAGCGCGATCGCGAGAACCGTGAACACCATGAGTAATGCGTCGCTGTGCCCTCCCCCGGCGAAGTGGAGGGCGACGAGCGGGCTCCAGCCGAGCAGTGCCACAGCCGCCGCGCTGCGGGTCCTGAACGCGAGGATGCCGAGAAGCACGAGGATGCCGGCCGTAGCGATGGCGCGGTAGAGAAGCTGCGCGAGATCGGCAGAACGGCCCGCGGCGAGTGCAGGCAGCGTCCCGACCGCCGCCCAGGCCGGCCCGTACGGCTCGGTGTACCGTCGCCACTCGGCCGAGGCGACCCGGGTCGCTGGGTCGTTCGGATACACCGAAGGCGGGACGCTGTACGGATTGGCGTGGTGCACGGTGACGACGCGCGCTTCCGACCAGTAGAGGAAGACGTCCTGCGAGAGGATGAGCGGCCCGAGCAGCGGTACCGCCTGGATCGCGACCGCCACGACGATCGCCGTCCGGAGTCGGAGCGCGCCGCGGCGGGCGAGCAGGACGCCGACGCCGCTCAGCGCGAGCGCCGCGAGCGCTCCTCCGACCCAGGCCTCCTTCCACGCTCCGCGAGGGATGATCGGCGTGGACTCCACGTGCGCGGCGTGGCGCGTCGCGGCGACGGCCACGGCGACTGCGGCGAAGCAGCCCGCGCCGACGGCCCACCCGACGAACGATCTCCGCACCGCGGTCGAGTCTACGCCGGTGCGCGGAAGGCGGCCCGGGTCACTTGAGCCACGGCCGAAGCATCTCGGTGATCGCCCGGCACCCGCGTAGGTCGCTGAGGCGGGCCTGGACAGTTCCGTCCTCGATCACGAGCAGCGTCGGCGTCGTCGTGATCTCGAAGCGCTCTGCGAGGTCCGCACGCTGGTCGACGTCGACGCGGACGAGCGTGAAGGTCTCGTGGTTGTGGCGGCGCTGCAACACCTGCGCGAGATACCCGTCCGCGCGTCGCGACTGGCCGGAGCGCGGCGAGTAGAAGAACACGAGCTGTGGCGCGGAAACTGCGACGGTCATGACCCCCCCTCCGATCGACCCTATCACTCACGACTCGGGTCAGACCACGACATCTCGACGCCCGACCGAACCTCCAGGCACCATGTCGACATGCGCGGCAACGAGCGGCTGACGAGCTCGATCGGACTCGTCCTGCTCGTCCTCCTGGCCGTGGAGACGCTGACGACGATCGCGCTCCGGTCGTTCCTGCCCGAGCACATCTTCCTCGGGATGCTGCTGCTTCCGCCGGTCGCGCTCAAGCTCGGAACGACCGGCTGGAGGTTCGCGCGCTACTACACGCGTAACGAGACGTATGTCGCGGCGGGGCCGCCGAGGATGCTGCTGCGGATGCTCGCACCGCTGCTCGTCGCGTCGACGCTGGCGTTGTTCGGAACCGGCGTCGCCATGATCGTCGTCGGACACCGAGGTGGACAGTTGCGCACGCTGCACACGTTCAGCTTCATCGCCTGGGGCGTGCTCATCGCCATACACGTGATCGCGTATCTCAAGCGGGTGTTCCACGACGGCGTCGCGGACTGGCGGGGCAACGCTTCAGACGTCGTCGCCGGCGTCGGTACGCGGCGCGCCGTGCTCGTCGGCTCGATCCTCGCCGGCGTCGTCCTCGCGCTCGCGACCTACAGCCCCCAACAGACAGTGCTCCACCACGGCGGACACGGACACGACCACCACGAAGGCGCGCCGGCCTACAGCAGGGCCAGCACCGCGTCGCCGTAGCGCTCGAGCTTCGCCGGGCCGACGCCGGCGATCTGCGACAGCTCGCCGAGAGACGTCGGCTGCGCGTCGGCAATCGCATGCAAGACGGTGTCGTGGAAGACGACATACGGCGGCACGCCGTCCTCGCGCGCGCGCTCGAGGCGCCACGCCCGTAGCCGCTCGGCAGTCGGCGTCCACTCCTGCTTGCTTCGCACCGCGCCTTCTGCAGGGGCATGACCGAGCTCGGCGAGAAAGCGCGACCGCTTCCCGGACCAGGAAAGCCACAGCGTGCGCTTCGCGCGCGTCATTCCGACGTAGAGCAGCCGGCGCTCCTCGTCGATCTCCGCGGGCGTGCGCGCCTGCCGCGAGGGAAGCTCCTTCTCCTCGAGGCGCGGAATGAAGACCGCGTCGAACTCGAGGCCCTTGGCGCGGTGCAACGTGAGTAAGTGCACGCCCCGCGCGCCGTCGCCGCCGGGATCGAAGCGACGCCGGAGCTCGGCCACGAACGCCGCCGCGTCGCCTTCGAACGCTGCCGCGAGCGCGACGAGCCGCGCGAGGTCGTTCTGACGTACGAGCTCGCGCTCGCCGAGCTTGTCCGGCAGCTGCTCGAGCCAGCCGGAGTCGCTCGCGGCGGCGCGCACGGCGTCCCCGGCCTCGCCGCCGCTGTGCTCGAGCCGCCGCACGAGGCGGCGGGCCGCGTCGCGGTCGAGTAGCGACGAGCCCTGGTACGGGAGGCTCGCTTCGTGCAGTACCTCTTCGAAGTCGGTCAGGCGGGCGTTGGTGCGGCAGAGGATCGCGATCTCTTCCAGCGGCACGTCAGCCGCGCGGATCGCCTCGACGATGGCCGCACTCTCGGCGGCGGGCGAGGCGAATGCGGCGACCACGGGCTCGAGGCCGTCGGCGAGCGTCGGACGCAGCACCTTCTCCGCGCCGCCGAGCCGGGGAACGAGCTTGTTCGCGAGCGCGAGCACCTGCGGCGTCGAGCGGTAGTTCTCCTCGAGCCGAACGACCGTCGCGTGCGGAAAGCGTGCGGGAACGCCGAGCAGGTGCTCCGGCCCGGCCCCCGTGAAGGCGTAGATCGACTGGTAGTCGTCGCCGACGACGCAGAGATCGTCGCGGTCGCCGAGCCAGAGATCGAGGAGCGTCTGCTGCAGCAGGTTGACGTCCTGATACTCGTCGACCGTGAATGCGCGGTACTGCGCGCGGAACGTCGCGGCCGCACTATCGTCGTTCTCGAACACGCGCACGGCACGTTCGAGCAGATCCTCGAAGTCGAGGAGGCCGTCGGCTTCCTTGCGCCGCTCGTAGTCGGCGTAGACCCGCGCCATCAGGTCGGCCGGGATCGGCGGCTCCCGGTCATCGGCCGCGTCGAGATACCGCTCGGGCCCGATGCGGCGGTTCTTCGCCCACTCGATCTCGCCCGCGAGGTCGCCCGCCGGCCGGAACTTGTACGGCGCACGCAGGCGGTTGCCGATTTGGCGCAGCAGCAGCGCCTTGGACGGCAGAATGCGCCCGAGCTCGTCGGGCGCGAAGTGCCGCAGCTGCCGGAGCGCGGCCGAGTGGAAGGTTCCCGCGCGCACGCGTGTCACATCCAGCGCGGCGAGGCGTGCGCGCAGCTCGCCCCCGGCCTTGTCGGTGAACGTGACCGCCATGATCTGCGTAGGGTCGAACGCGCCGGCGGCGACCTGGTGGGCGATGCGGCGCGTGATCGTCGTCGTCTTGCCTGTTCCGGCGCCCGCGAGGATGCAGACCGGGCCGCGGACGGCCTCGGCCGCGCGCCGCTGCTCGGGGTTCAGGCCGTCGAGCGGGTCCATGGGGTCACCGTAGCGTCGCGCCCTGACGGGAACGTCACGCCTGTGGAACGGCGCCTTTTGAGTGTGGGAGTATGTGCGGCACTTGAGCCTCGAACTCTTCGATCTTCACGACCGCGTCGCGATCGTCACGGGGTCCGGTAGGGGCCTCGGGAAAGCGATTGCTCTGGGGCTCGCCGACGCAGGCGCCTCGGTGGTCGTTTGCGCCCGGCACACCGACGAGGTCGAAGAGACCGCCGCTGCGATCAAGGCAGCCGGAGGCTCGGCGCATCCCACGCACGTCGACACGAGCGACCGCGAGAGCTGTCGCCAACTCGTCGAGACGGCCGTCAAAGCCTTCGGGAAGGTCGACATCCTCGTGAATAACGCAGGCATCGACATCATCGAGCCCGCCGAAGACGTGAGCGAGGAGGACTGGGACACGATCATCGGCATCAATCTGAGCGGCTACTTCCACTGCTCCCAGTTCGCTGCGCAGCAGATGTTCGCGCAGGGCAGCGGCGGGTCGATCGTCAACAACTCGTCCATCGCATCCGCGGTCGGTATCCGGGGGCTGGTCGCGTACAGCGCGGCGAAGGGCGGCGTCAACCAGCTGACCCGCGTGATGGCCGTCGAGTGGGCGACGCGCGGCATTCGTGTCAACGCATTTGCGCCCGGCTACTTCGACAACGTCATGCGCGACGCCACCACGACGCACGCCGACCCTGAGAAGCAGCGCCAGGTGATCGAGTTCACGCCCATGGCTCGACGCGGTCGCGTAGACGAGCTGGTCGGGCCGGTGATCTTTCTCGCCTCCGCCGCCTCGTCGTACGTGACGGGCGCCGTGCTCTTCGTCGACGGCGGCTACACGGCGATGTGATGGACGCACCCGTTCTCGACTACCTGCGGAAGTACAACTTCAAGAAGGTCCAGCTCGTCAACGATTCGGCGACGGGGCTCCGCGGCGTGATCGCAATTCACTCGACCGCGCTCGGCCCGGCGACGGGCGGCCTGCGCATGTGGACGTACGAGAACGAGCAGGCGGCGATCCTCGACGCCTTGCGCCTCGCCCGCGGCATGACGTACAAGTACGCCGCGGCCGGCCTCGACCTCGGCGGCGGCAAGGCGGTCATCATCGGCGACCCGGCGAAGGACAAGAGCGAGGCCCTCCTGCGCGCAATGGGCCGTTTCATCGACCAGCTCGGCGGCGAGTACATCACCGGCGAGGACGTCGGCACGACGCTCGACGACATGGAAGTGATCTTCAGCGAGACGGATCACGTCGTCACGCTGCCTGTGCACTGCGGCGGCGCGGGCGACATCTCGCCGGCAACCGCGCTCGGCACCATCGAGGCGATGCGCGCCTGCGCCGAGCGGGTCTGGGGCTCGCCGGACCTCAGCGGCCGCAGCGTTGCGCTGCAGGGGCTCGGCGTAGTCGGCTCGAAGGCCCTCGGGCTGCTCGCGGAGGCGGGCGCGAAGGTCGTCGTGACCGACATCGACCCCGCAAAGGTGCAGTGGGCCAAGGACACGTACGGCGTGGAAGCCGTCGCGCCGGACGCGATCTACGCGTGCGACGTCGACATCTTCGCCCCGTACGCGCTCGGCGGGATCATCAACGACGACACGCTCGCGCAGTTCAAGGTCAAGGTGGTCGCCGGCGCCGCGAACAACATGCTGGCGGAAGAACGACACGGCGACGAGCTCGAACGCCGCGGCATCGTCTACGCCGTCGACTACGTCGCCAACTCGGGCGGAACGATCTACGACACCGATCGACTACGGAAGGGCGGCTTCCAGCCGGAGCGGGCGATGGCGAAGGTGCGCGAGATCTACGCCCGGACGCATGAGGTCTTCGCGATCGCGGAGCGCGACGGGATCCCGTGCTACCAGGCGGCGGACCGGCTGGCGGAGGCCAGGATCGCCGCGCTCACCGCCGTCAAGCTGCTCGGCTGAGTACCTACACCTATCTCGACGCGATTCACGACGGCCTCGCCGACGCGATGCGCAGCGACGAGCGAGTGTTCCTGCTCGGCGAGGACATCGGCCACTACGGCGGCGCCTTCGGTGTCACCGCCGGGTTGTTCGAGGAGTTCGGCGCGGATCGCGTGATGGACACGCCGATTGCGGAGGAGGGGTTCGTCGGTGCCGCGATCGGCGCGGCGTGGCAGGGTGAGCGTCCGGTCGTCGAGCTGCAGTTTGCAGACTTCGCCAGCTGCCCCTTCGACATGATCGTGACCGTCGCCGCGAAGACGCACTGGCGCTCGGGGATCGCGGTTCCGATCGTCATTCGCGCGCCGAACGGAGGCGGCGTGCGCGGCGGGCCGTTCCACGCGTCTTCACCAGAGGGATGGTTCGTCGGCGTGCCGGGGTTGAAGGTCGTCTGCCCCGGGACGATCGAGGACGCGTATGGGCTTCTGCGGAGCGCCATCGAGGACGACGACCCGGTCATGTTCTTCGAGCACAAGGGGCTCTACCGGCGACTGAAGGGCTCGAAGCCACCTGAGGAGACGCGCACCCCGATCGGGCGGGCTCGCGTAGTGCGAAGTGGCTCCGCCGCGACCGTCATCACCTATGGCTCCGGCGTCGAGCTCGCACTCGGCCTCGAGCACGACGTCGAAGTCCTCGACTTGCGCACGTTGTGGCCGTTCGACCGTGACGCGGTGCTGGAGTCGGTCGGCAGGACCTCACGTGCGCTCGTGCTGCAGGAGGCTGCTCGCTCGTCCGGCGTCGCCGGTCACATTCTCGCGCTGCTCGCCACGGAGGGCTTCGAACTGCTCGACGCGCCGCCCACCTTGCTCGCACCGCCGGACACCCCCGTTCCCTTCGCGCCCGAGCTCGAGGACGCATACCTCCCGTCCGCGCACACGCTCAACGCCGCGATCGAGGACCTTCTTGGCTACTGACACACGTCTCGAGCTCTTCCGGCTGATGCTCCTGCAACGGACGTTCGAGGAACGAACATGGACGCTCTACCGGCAGGGGCGGATCAGCGGGTCGATGTACGACGGCCTCGGCCAGGAGGCGGTCGCAGCGGCCGCCGGGCTCGCACTGGAGGACGGCGACGTCGTTGCGCCGCTCAACCGTGAGCTCGCGACGCACTTCGCCCGCGGGGTCACGGTGGCGGACGCGTTCCGCAACTTCCTCGGCCGCGGCGACGGCCCGACGTTCGGCCGCGACGGGAACATGCACTTCGGTGTGCCCGCGCGCGGTGTCTTCCCGCTCGTGTCGATGCTCGGCAACCTCTGCCCCGTCGTCGTCGGTGCCGCACTCGCGTTCAAGCGGCGCGGCGAGCCGCACGTGGCGCTTACCTTCCTCGGCGAGGGAGCGTTCTCAGTCGGCGATGTGCATGAAGGCCTCAACCTCGCCGGTGTCTGGCAGGTTCCCGCGGTCTTCGTCCTGCAATCGAACGGGTACTCGTACTCCACGCCGAGCTCCGCGCAGATGGTGAACACCAATCTCGCCGAGCGGATTCAGGGAGGCTGGTCGATCCCCGCCGTGCGTGTCGACGGAACGGATGCGATGGTCGCGTTCGGTGCGATCAAGGCTGCAGTCGAGCGAGCGCGTGCCGGTGAAGGTCCTCAGGCGGTGGAGTGCGTCACGCTTCGCGGCCATGGACACGCTGCCCACGACGACGCCTCATACGTGCCCGCGGAGCTGCGTGCGCTGTTCGCGGATCCAATCGAACGGCTCGAGTCGCAGCTCGACAGTCAGGAAGCCGACGCGATCAGGCGCTCGGTCGTCGAAGAGATCAGTGCCGGGTTGGCCGAGGCCGAAGCGTCCCCCGCGCCCGATCCCGCCGCGATGGAACACGGCATCTACGCGCGGCCGCTCTAGAGAGCCAACAGCGCGCGGATTCGACCGGCGCGCTCGAGGGCTTCGTCCGGGTGCAGCGGCTCGGTTAGCCACGAGGCCACGTTTGCCACGGCGTCGTGCGCGTGTTCCGTGAATGTCACCGTTCCGTCAGCTGCGATCGAGTCGACGCCGTCGTGACGGGCGATCGACGACTGCCACGCAGAGACCTCGGCGAGATCCTGACCGGGCGGAAGGTCGAGGGTGATCGTTCCGTCGTCGATGACGACGGGGTAGCCGCCCGGTAAGCCAAACGGCGCCGGTGCGGAGATCCGCGTCGTCCCTGCGCCGGGGAGAAGCGCCTCGACCACGCGTACGCAGGCGGCGGCCGTGACCTGGTTGTAGACGACGCCGGCCGCGTACGGACGACCGATGTAGGCGAGGTGATCCGCCCGCTCGCCCTGCTCACCGAGAAACACGCGCACACGGTCGCCGGGGTCAGCGGGAGGCTCCGCCCGCATCACGGGATACACCTGGTTGTGATGGCCGATGACGCGAACGAGCGGAAGCTCCGCGTCGGGGCCGAGCTCGGTGCGAAGCGCGCCGCGGACGCGCAGCAGCTGCATCGTCACGTTGCCCAGACCGATCGTCGGCGCGAGACCGAGACGGTCGAGGATCCCGTTGGTTACGTCCGGAAACGAGAGGTTCGCGACCGGCCCGGCGAAACCCGTCGCGCGGACGGCAGACATCACTGCGCGGACGACCGGCAGCTGCATCGGCAACGTGACGGCCAGCCCCGCTGCGCCGAACGCACGGGCAATGTCGTCCCTACGATCGACGAGCGCCCACGGCGACATCAGCGAGGCGCACTGGACGATCACGTCCGGGTTGCTGTCGGCGAGGAGCGCTTCGACCGCTGGCTGGTCCGTGCAGTCGGCGAGGATGAAACGCGCCGCGACGTCCGTCGTCGACCGCACCATGCCGACGGCATCCTCGCCAGCGGCGGCCGGGACGCCGGCGAGCACGAGCTCGTGGACGTCCGGCGTGAATGCGAGCCCCGCCATGATCCGAGCACCCATGTCGCCGGGGCCGATGACGAGGACGCGGGCCACGCGGTGAGCGTAACCTCCGCCGGCGGTGTCGCTAGCGACCCCGCCGGCGGTGAATACCCCTACCCGTTCGTCGTCGTGGTCTGGCCGTTGTTGCCCTGACCTGAGCCCTTGCCGTGCCCATGCTGTTGGCGGTCCTGCTTGACGGCCGCCTTGGCTGCGTCGCGGAGCTGCTGGTTCTCCTGCTTGAACTGGACGAGCTCGGTCTTGATGGCCTGCCTGGCGCTCTGGAGGAGCGGCTGGAGCTGGCCCCGGGCCGCCTTGCGGGCGCCGCAGCCCTTCTCGACCGCCTGGACGAGGGCCTTGACATCGGACTTGACCTGCGCCCGGTCCTGCTTGACGACTGCCTCGTTCGCCTGGAAGTCCGACAGAGTCTTCTGGCGGTCGGCCTTCAGGGTGTCGGCAGACGCACCACCCTGCGCAGCGGCCGTCAGCGCCTGGATGTCGGCGTCGAGATCCTGGTGCCGCGTCTGGATGTCGGTGTCGAGCTTGGTGATGTCCGCCTGGACCTGCGACGTGTCGATCGACGGCGTCGTCGTGCCCGAGCAGTTGGCGCCGGCCGATCCCGTGCCGCTGGGATTGGTGGACGTGCCTGCGCCGTTGCCGGCGAGCGCGGCGGGCGCGGCAACCGCGAGCGCGGCCACAGCGAGCGCGGCGAGGATGCTCTTTCTCATCAAGATGCTCCCGGTTCGAGTGTCGTTGTTACGGCGCCTGCTGCCGTGGGTGCCCATAGCGTGATCGGACTTCTCGGACGGCGGCCTTTGCAAAATCCCCGTAAGGAGTGACGGTCTCCGATCCGGGCACCCGGCCCAGGCGATACGAGGAAGCCTCGCCTACGGCGCCATGCGGTCGACCGACTAATCTGGTGCATTGGATAAGGCGCTAATGCTGAGGGTCTGGATGGCCGCGCTTGCGGCGGTGATCGCACTAACCGCCCCTGCGGCGGCAGCCAAGGCTCCCCCGCTGCCGCGGGCCACCGGGCATCGGACGGTGACGGTCGTCGCTCACGGTGTCCCGACTCCGACCGAGTTCGCCGTCTTCGCCGGACGGCTATTTGTTGCCGGTTACGGCGACGAGCACAACCCGAACGTGGCCGGTGGCGTCTACATTCTCGGCGACGGCAAGGCGATCAGAGTGCCAGGGTCGCCGCAGCATGTATGGGGAATCGCGGCCGCGAAGAACGCGCTCTACCTGAGCACCAACCAGGCGCTCCTCGCGTGGAGCGGCTGGAACGGCACGCGCTTTCAGAAGACACGCCTCGTCAGGACGCCGGATCCGATTGGAAGCTTCAGGGGCCCGGCTGTCGGGCCCGACGGGTTGATCTACGTCGGAGCGGATACCTATCCGCCCCCGGCGACACCGAACGCCAGCGCCTCGTTCGTGTCCGTCAATCCGGCAACCGGTTCGACCAGCGTCATCGCAACCGGGATGCGGCAACCGTGGCAGCCACTCTTCCTGCCCGGCCACGCATTACCTCTCGTCTCCGATCTCAACCAGGACGACCTCGGCCCGAACCGCCCGCGCGATTACCTCCTCGCGATCAAGCGTGGTGTGAACTACGGCTTCCCTACCTGCCCGGCGACCCCGAGTACGTGTGCGAACTACGCCCAGCCGCTCGTCCAATTCCCGGCCCATGCCTCACCAATGGGGCTCGGCTACCTGAACGGCAAGCTCTACGTCGCGCTCTACGTCGGCCTGGGCAAAGGCCCCGTTGTCGTGTCGATGCCGCCAAGCGGCGGTACGCCGACACCCTTCCTGTGGGGGTTCCCTGCACCCGTGATCGCTCTCGGCACTGCCGGTGGCAGCCTCTATACCGGCGATCAGAGCGGCGTGATCTATCGCGTTACGCCCTGACGAATGGGGGCGCGGCGGTGGGCGATGCGGCCCCGCGCAGACCCTCAAGTTCGGAACCCAACTAGGCGCCTCCGGTGTCGAGTTGACATTCCGGGCGACTTTCCTTTCCGTACATCAGAAGGCCTCCGCACTCGCTCCCCCCCAAACTCTCATCCTCAACTCTTACTCTCAAGAATGCGTGTCGGTGGATGGTCCTAACTGGGCAGCTTTCAAACC
>PLJC01000032.1:46320-105031 GCA_003139545.1 Actinomycetota bacterium | reverse complement strand
ATCAACGACTCGGGCGGCGCGCGCATCCAGGAGGGCGTCGTCTCGCTCGCGGGCTACGCAGAGATCTTCTGGCGGAACGTGCAGGCATCGGGCGTCATCCCGCAGATCAGCCTCGTCATGGGGCCCTGCGCGGGCGGTGCCGTGTACTCGCCCGCGATGACGGACTTCGTGTTCATGGTCGAGGGCTCGTCGTACATGTTCATCACCGGGCCCGACGTGGTGAAGACCGTCACGGGCGAGGAGGTGACGTTCGAAGAGCTCGGCGGCGCCGCCACGCACGCGACGAAGTCGGGCGTCGCGCAGTTCACCTCGCCCGACGAGGAGTCATGCCTCGAGGACGCGCGCTATCTCCTCTCGTTCCTGCCGCAGAACAACCGCGAGCGGCCGGCGTTCACGACGCCGACCGACCCGCGCGATCGCGCGGACGCCGAGCTCGACACGCTCGTCCCCGACAACCCGAACAAGCCGTACGACATGCACGACGTCATCCGGCGCGTCATCGACGACGGCGAGTTCCTCGAGGTGCACGAGCGCTGGGCGGAGAACATCGTCTGCGGCTTCGCGCGGCTCGGCGGCCACGCGGTCGGCGTCGTCGGCAACCAGCCGCGCATGCTCGCCGGCGTGCTGGACATCTCGTCGTCGGAGAAGGCGGCGCGCTTCGTCCGCACGTGTGACGCGTTCAACGTCCCGCTCGTCACCTTCGTCGACGTGCCCGGCTTCCTCCCGGGAACGGCGCAGGAGTGGGGCGGCATCATCCGCCACGGCGCGAAGCTCCTGTACGCGTACTGCGAGGCGACCGTGCCGAAGCTCACCGTCATCACGCGCAAGGCGTACGGCGGCGCGTACGACGTCATGAGCTCGAAGCACGTGCGCGCCGACTTCAACTTCGCGTGGCCGACGGCCGAGGTCGCGGTGATGGGGCCGGAGGGCGCGGTCAACATCGTGTTCCGGAAGGAGCTCGAGGAGGCTGCCGATCCGGAAGCGCGCCGCGCCGAGCTGATCGCGGACTACAAAGAGCGTTTCGCGAACCCGTACTCGGCCGCGGAGCGCGGCTACGTCGACGACGTGATCGAGCCGCGCTCCACCCGTCGGGTGCTCATCGACGCGCTCGAGACGGCGTTGACGAAGTCCGAGCCGCGGCCGAGCCGCAAGCACGGCAACATCCCGCTCTAGCCGCTGAGGCCGGCTTCGCGCAGCGGCCGCCGGGCCCACGCGAACTCGTGCCGGTAGTACCCGGTGAGCTGCGCGACCGCGACGCCGTAGTCCGACGACTGGATGAACCACCCGTTGCCGAGATAGATCGCCATGTGGTCGACCTGCGACGGGCTCGACCGTGGGCCGCGCGGGCCGAAGAAGAGGACGTCCGCCGGCTGCAAATGGTCGAAGTTGATGAGCTCCGAGTGCGGGACCTCGCCGCTCATCACGTATGTCGTCCGGCCGCGCAGCGTCGACGCGAGGTCGCCCTCGTTCGGATACGGCGTGAGCTTGTACACGCGCCACACGAATCCGGAGCAGTCGTAGCCGCCGCGTGCGGCGACGCCGAAGTCCACTTCCGGCCCGTCGCTCGTCCCGCCCCACACGTACGGCATGCCGATCCGCGCGACGGCGGTGTCGAGGATCCGCCGCTGCCACGTCGAGTACTGCGGGAGCGAGAACGTGTCGGAGAGGCCTTGCACGACCGGGACGAGCCAGCCCGACGAGTGCAGGAGCTGCGCAGCCGAATACGCGGCCTCGGCGCGCGTCGCCGGGTCGTTCGGCAGCAGCTCGAGCGAGTCCTCGCTCGCGGGATGGTCGATGCGCAGGCCGAGGAGTCGCGCCACCATCTCGGTCCCGAAGCGCGCGGGGACATCGAGCCCGGCCGCGCGCGCGCCGCGGGCGAACGCCGTCGCGGCCGCGTCGAGGCCGACGCCGTCGACGAGCTGCGCGTCGAGCATCGTCATCGTCGCCGCGGCGGCGCCGTGCGGGACCTTCGGCGGAGTCGCGGGCGGTGCGGGAGGAGGCGGAGGCTCGGCGACGGTCGTCGTCGTCACCGGATCGGTCGTCGTCTGCGTGGGATCGGTTGTCGTCTGCGTCGGGTCGGTGGTCGTGTCGGTCGGGTCGGTCGTCGTCTGTGTCGGGTCGGTCGAGCTCGTCGTCGTGTCCGGCAGCGGGGGCGGCGAGGCGACGGGTGCAGGAGGTGCCGGCGGCGCGAGCAGCTCCTCCAGTTGGAAGACCAGGTTCGCGAGCGCCTGGTCGGTGAGCTTCGCGCCGGGACGGAAGGTCGCCGGCGACTTCGTGCCCATCAGGCCCACGCCGGTCACGACGCGGATCTCCGGCAGCGCCCATGAGCTCGAGCGATGCGAGCGATGCGTCGATGCCAAAGCGCTCCCCGCCGGGAGCAGCACGAGCACACCAGCAATGACCCCTAGACGTAGACCCACGTACACCCCTGATCGACCCGACCTCCCGATGACTTTACTCTTTGCATTCGTGAAAATCGAGATCAGGCCGGAGCCGAGTGAGGAAGAACGCGCCGCCATCCTCGCTGCATTGGCGGAAGAGGCGGAAAAGCCTGCGCCCGCGCCGTGGGAGCCCGAGGCGCTCGAATCGCCGTAACCGCGGCGCTCGGCCGGGCCGTTACGCGCTGACGCGAGGCCGAAAGAGCGCCGGCGCACTGCGCGCGTAATCCAGTCCCGACGCCCACGTCAGGGCCACCGCGACGAGCATCGTCCACCACGCGACGCCGGTTCCCCACGCTCCAGCGGCGGCGAAGCCGCCGACTCCGGCGGCGACGGCCTGCGCCCACGTCTTGACCTTCGCCAGGTCGCGCGCCGCGATCACGATCCCGCGCTCGATCGCCGCCTGGCGTAGGCCGGTGATCAGCACCTCACGCACGACGATCGCAGCCACCATCCACGCCGGGACGACGTGCTGGCCGACGAGCATCACGAGCGCGGCGAGGACGAGCACCTTGTCCGCAATCGGGTCGAGCAACGAACCGAGCGGAGACGTCCTCCCATGCCGGCGCGCGAGCCGGCCGTCGAACCAGTCGGTCGTCATTGCGACGCAGAACACGGCGGTTGCCCAGTAGGCGTGATCGTGGAACGGCCACGCGAAGAGGACGACGACCACGGGCACGGAGAGCGCGCGTGCAACCGTCAGCTGATCGGCCGGGCTCATTGCGCACCGATCCTAAGGGGTATTGAATTGGCGGAGCATGAGGCGGACGTCGTATCTGGCCGGGCTCGCCCTCCTGTCGCTGCTCGTCGCCGGCGGCGGCGCCAATGCCTCCGGAATGAAGAAGGCGCCGACGATCTCGGCCATTACCGCCACGTTCCTCGGCACCGAGGCGAAAGCGACGCAGTACAGCGTCAGCGTCACCACCGTCCCCGGCAACGGCACGCCGACGTTCTCGTGGCGACTGAAGCCGCCGGCTGACGATCCGACCTGCGACAACTTCAAAGCGCTCACGTCGAACCATGACAACCCGAACCAATCGATCTGGCATCACGCCGACGTGTCCGAGATCCCGGCGGATGGCTGCCATCACAAGGACCCGTTCCACCAGGGAACCGTCTACGTCGACGTGACCATCCCGATCACAGGGGACACGCGGCCATGGGTCTGCCACGCGTCGTACTTCGGGACACTGACGGGCGTCGGCGACGATCCGGGGCCGGCCGGCTGCACGGTCGAGGCGCCCAGGGCGCAACCGGTCGTCGCGCTGCCGCTGACGGTGAAGGAGCGGGCCGACATCGACATCGCGTACTACCAGGACTGCGTCGACACGTATACGAAGGAGGCAGTCGGATTCGGCCTGGCCACTGCCGTCCCCGGCCCGCAGGCGCCGCTGTTCGGCGCCGCGGGGGCGGTCGCGACTGCAACTGCGTGGCAGTGCGACGAGTGGCGGAAAGAGGCCGAGAAGCGGAAGAAGGACCCGCCCGACGAGCACTACACCGTCGTCGCTCCTCCGGCCAAGGTTGTCGTGCCGACCGTTGCCGGCATCACGCCGGCGCTGACGAGCGCGGTCACCGCGCTGACGCGCAACGTCGCCCGCTCAACCGCCGTGAACGACGCACTCGCGACCGCGATCAACCGCGCCTCGACTGCCGCGAAGGCGAAGAACACGGCCGCGAAGACGCTGCAGCTGAAAGCCGCCGGCAAGTATTCGCTCGCGCTCGCGGCGCTCGAGCAGGCACGCGCCGGCCTGCGCAAGGCGCTGATCGCGGCTGCCCGGGCGTCGAAGCTCAACACGCTCACGCTGTCCCCGAGCCAGCTCACGAATGCCTCGTCGCAGCCGCTGCCAAAGACCGTGCTCGCCGAGCTGGCAAAGCTGCACGCCGGCAGCGCCGGGGTCGCCGCCTTCAGCGCGGCGCTGAAGCAGGGCAAGGTTCCATCCGCACCGGTCTCGCTCCTCGCCGGCCTCGCCGACGGCCGGGTGGCCGCGGCGGAGGCGAAGGATGCGGCCGCGCTTCGCGCATACGCGAAGTCCGTCGGCGTGCACTAATTAGTCCCGATGTTCGAGAAGGTCCTGGTCGCCAACCGCGGTGAGATCGCCGTCCGCATCTTCCGGACGCTGCGCGAGCTCGGCGTCGGCGCCGTCGCCGTCTACTCGGAGGCCGACCGTGGCTCGCTCCACGTCGCGTACGCGGACGAGGCGTTCCTCATCGGGCCGCCGCCGGCGGCCGAGAGCTATCTGAAGATCGACACGCTCGTCGAGACCGCGCTGCGCGCCGGCGCCCAGGCGGTGCACCCGGGCTACGGGTTCCTCGCCGAGAACGCCGCCTTTGCGCGGGCCGTGCTCGGTGCCGGGCTCGTGTGGATCGGGCCGCCGTCGGAGGCGATCGAGCTGATGGGCGAGAAGACGCGCGCCCGCACCGTGATGCAGGCCGCAGGTGTGCCGATCATCCCCGGCACGACCGAGCCGGTTGCGACGGTCGACGAGCTGCTCTCGCTCGGCGATTCGATCGGCTATCCGCTCCTCATCAAGGCGGCCGCCGGAGGCGGCGGCAAAGGGATGGAGGTCGTCGAAGGCCCCGAGCACGCCGAGCGCGCGTTCGAGACGGCGCGCCGGCAGGGCCAGTCGTATTTCGCGAACCCCGACGTGTACGTCGAGAAGCTCATCGTCGATCCACGCCACATCGAGGTGCAGGTGCTCGCGGATGCGCACGGCAACGTCGTGCACCTCGGTGAGCGCGACTGCACCATCCAGCGGCGGCACCAGAAGCTCGTCGAGGAGACGCCGTCGCCGGCGGTGGACGACGAGCTGCGCGCGCGCATCGGGCGGATCGGCGTCGAGGCCGCGCTCGCCGCCGGCTACGTGTCTGCGGGGACGATCGAAGGGCTGCTCACCAAAGACGGTGAGTACTTCTTCATGGAGATGAACACACGCATTCAGGTGGAGCACACGGTGACGGAGATGGTGACCGGGCTCGACCTCGTGCGCGAGCAGGTGCTCATCGCACTCGGTGAGCCACTGTCGTTCACGCAGGAGCAGGTTTCGCTGCGCGGGCACGCGATCGAGTGCCGCATCAACGCCGAGGATGCATCGCGCGGCTTCCTGCCGGCGCCCGGCCTCGTCACCGCGTACCACGAGCCCGGTGGCCCCGGCGTGCGCGTCGACTCAGGCGTCGACGGCGGCCGCGAGGTCGTCGCGGCGTACGACCCGATGATCTCCAAGCTCATCGTGCACGGAGTCAACCGCGAGCACGCGCGGCGGCGCATGCTGCGCGCGCTCGGCGAGTACGTGATCGAGGGGCCGACGACGCTGATCCCGTTCCACACCGCGCTGCTGTCGCACGAGTGCTTCATCCGCGGCGAGACCTGCGTGGGCGTCGTCGAGTCGCTCGACCTCGACGGCAAGGCCCCGACGAGCAGGTTGCTACCCGTGCCGGGACGGACGGTCGAGCGCGTGCGCACCGTGGAGGTGGACGGGCGTCGCTTCGAGGTTCGCCTCACCGAGCCGGAGGCGCCGTGGCTCGAGCTGGCGCGCCGGCGGCGCGAGCGCGTGAGTGCAGGGGCCGCCGGAGGCAGCGACGTCGTCGTGTCGCCGATGCAGGGGACGGTCCTCTCCGTCGCGGTCGCCGAGGGCGACGAGGTGGAGGCGGGCGCACTCATCTGCATCGTCGAGGCGATGAAGATGGAGAACGAGGTGCACGCCCACCGCGCAGGCGTCGTCGCCGAGCTCTCGGTCGCGCCGGGCGAGCCGGTCGCGACCGGTCAGGTCGTCTGCGTCATCTCGGGCTGACGAGCCCGGCGTCGTACGCGGCGATCACCGCCTGCACGCGATCGCGCACGCGCAGCTTGCGGAGGATCGCGGAGACGTGCGTCTTCACGGTCGTCTCGCTGAGGAAGAGATGCTCGGCGAGCTCGGCGTTGGACAGGCCGGTGGCGAGCAGCCGCAGGATCTCCTTCTCGCGGTCGGTCAGCTCGTCGAGCGCGTGGCCGGCGTCGGGCGCCGCCTGGTGGGCGAAGCGCGCGACGAGCCGTTCCGTCGCGGCAGGGCCGAAGAGCGAGTTACCGGCCGCCACGACGCGGATCGCGTCCACGAGCTCCGCGGGCTCGACGTCCTTGAGCAGGAAGCCGCTCGCGCCGGCGCGGATGGCGGCGTACACGTACTCGTCCAGGTCGAACGTCGTCAGCACGAGGATCCGAGCGCGCGTGCCGGACTCGACGAGCTGCCGCGTCGCCTCGACGCCGTCGAGGTTCGGCATGCGCACGTCCATGAGGATGACGTCAGGATCGAGCTCGCGCGCGAGCTCGAGCGCCTGCGCCCCGTCCGACGCCTCGCCGGCGAGCTCGAGGTCGGGGCGCTCCTCGAGCACCATGCGGAAGCCGCTGCGCACGAGCGGCTGGTCGTCGACGACGAGCACGCGAATCACAGCGGGAACCTCGCGGACACGGCGAAGCCGCCGGTGTTCTTCGGGCCTGTCTCGAGCGAGCCGCCGAAGGCGGTAACCCGCTCGCGCATGCCGATCAGTCCACGCCCGTGGCTGTCCCCGTTGCCTGCGGCTTCGCCGTCGTCGCGCACCTCGACGCCGAGCTCGTCGTCGCGGTAGCGCAGCGAGACGTCCGCGCGCGTCGCGTTCGCATGCTTCAACGTGTTTGTCAGCGCCTCCTGGACGACGCGGTACGCGGACAGGTCGACGCCCGCAGGCAGCGGCCGTGGGGACCCCTCGATGGTGACGGCGACGGCGAGCCCGGCGGCGCGCACCTGTTCGACGAGGTCGTCGAGACGGTCGATGCCCGGCCGCGGCGCATACTCGGCGCCGTCGGCGCGCACGACTCCGAGCAGGCGGCGCATCTCGGCGAGGGCGGTGCGCCCGCTCGCCTCGATTGCGCGCAGCGCCTCCCGCGCACGCTCGGGGCGCGTGTCGAAGACGTCGTTCGCCGCGGCGGCCTGGACGACCATGACGCTCACGCTGTGGGCGATGACGTCGTGTAGCTCGCGCGCGATGCGGGCCTGCTCCTCCGCGCGGGCGCGCGCCGCTTCGGCCTCGCGCTCCCGCTCGAGCCGTTCGGCGCGCTCCTCGAGCGTGCGCGTGTACGCACGCCGCGTGCCGAGGTTGTCGCCGACGACCCACGCGCCTGCGAAGAGGAAGAGATCCGAGACCGTGCGGCCCCAGTCGGCGAGCCCCAGTGTGGCGAGCGTCGTGGCGAGCGTGGCGAGGGCTGCTGCCCAGAGGCCTTCGGTGCGACCGAGGTTCGCCGACACCGTGTAGACGGCGACAAGGGACGCCACAGGCGGCCACGCCGAGACGAAGATCGCCTGCGCGATCCACGCGGCGGTGACGACCCCGAGCACGGTGCGCGGGTACCGGCGACGGACGAGCAGCGGCGCCACCTGGACGACGGCGAGGGGGACGCCTTCCGCCCAGTCGTCGAGACGGCTCGCATGGCCGACGTAGGCCGCCGCGAGGGCGAGCACCACGCCGACGTCGACGAGGCTCGGGTGCCGCCGGAGCCAGTTCCAGACCATGGTCTACGAACGCTACTGCGCGGGCGCAAATCCGCCTCGGGCGCGAGGACGGTTCGGTCTCCTCCGAACGGACGAGTTACTCGGCGATGCGAACGCCGGCGAAGACGCCGGCGATGCCGCCGATCGCGCTGAAGAGAACCGACGCCATCGACAGCTGGCCGGCGCCCCACAGGGCCGGTACGAACCCGCCGACCGTCAACCCGAAGGTCCCGCACATCGCGATCACGCCGCGTCCCATGCACAACTAATCGGCACGGAAGGCGGTGATCGTTAGAGTCACCCGCCGGTGGACCTGTACGAGTATCAGGGCAAGGAGCTCTTCAAGCGCGTCGGCATCCCCGTGTCCGAGGGGCGGCGAGCCGATTCGCCGCAGGACGCGCGGGCGGCGGCGCAGGAGCTCGGCGGCCAGCTCGTCGTCAAGGCGCAGGTGCTCACGGGCGGCCGCGGCAAGGCCGGCGGCGTGAAGCTCGCCGAGGGGGCCGACGACGTGGAGCAGAAGGCGAAGGACATTCTCGGCCTGGACATCAACGGCCACGTCGTCCGCCGGCTCTGGATCGAGCGGGCCTCCGACATCGAGCGCGAGTACTACCTCTCCATCACCCTCGACCGCGGCGCGAAGAAACCGCTCTTCATGTTCACAACCCAGGGCGGCGTCGAGATCGAGCAGATCGCGGAGGAGCGCCCCGAGGCGCTCGTGCGGCTGCACGTCGACCCATCCGAGGGATTCCAGCCGTGGGTCGCGCGCCGCCTGATCTATGGCGGGGGCGTCACCGATCCGTCCGAGCAGAAGCAGATCACGTCGATCGTCGAGAAGCTCTACCGCGCGTTCGTCGAGTTCGACGCGGTGCTCTGCGAGATCAACCCGCTCATCGTTACCCCCGACGGGACGGTGAAGGCGCTCGACTCGAAGTTCACGGTTGACGACAACGCGCTCTTCCGGCACCCCGATGTGGCCGAGATGCGCGACACCGCCGCCGCCGACCCGATCGAGGCATTCGCGCGCGAGAAGGGCGTCACCTACGTGAAGCTCGACGGCAGCGTCGGCATCATCGGCAACGGCGCCGGCCTCGCCATGTCGACGGTCGACGTCGTCGCGCACGTCGGCGGGCGGCCGGCGAACTTCTGCGACCTCGGCGGCGGCGGATCGGCCGAGGGCGTCGTCGACGCGCTCGAGGTGATCACTCGCGACCCGCAGGTGAAGTCGATCTTCTTCAACATCTTCGGCGGCATCACGCGCGGCGACGAGGTCGCGCGCGGGATCCTCGAGGCGCTCGACCGCCTCGACATGTCGAAGTACCCGATCGTCGTGCGGCTCGACGGCACGAACGCCGAGGAGGGGCGGCGGCTACTCGCCGAGGCGGGCAACCCGAACATCCACCCCGAGGCGACGATGCTCGACGGCGCGCGGCGCGCGGTGGAGCTGGCGGCGTGACCGACCTCTGGTCCGATCGCGCCGACGCGTATCGCCACAGCGCGATCCACGCGGCCGGCGAGGATCTCGACCTCGTCGTCGAGTGGTGCGAGCCGGGACCCGGCGTCACCGTCCTCGACGTCGCCACCGGCGGCGGGCACGTCGCACGGCGCCTGCGCGAGGCGGGCGCGACCGTCGTCACGACCGATCCTGCGCCCGGCATGGGCGCCGACACGACCGCGCCCGCCGAGAGCCTGCCGTTCGCGGACGGGAGCTTCGACGCCGTCGCGTGCCGGCTCGCGGCGCATCACTTCGCCGACGTCCTCACGGCGGTAAAGGAGATGGCGCGCGTCGCCCGCGGCCGCGTCGTGATCTGCGACAACACCTTCGTCAGCGAGTCGTCCGAGGAGGCCGACCGCCTGCGCGACCCGAGCCACGTGCGCAACTACGGCGAGGCCGAGTGGGAGAGCTTCTTCGAGCTCGCCGGGCTCACGATCGCGGAAGAGCGCCACTTCACGCGGCCGCTCGAGATCGAGCCGTGGCTCGCCCGCGTCGAATGCACCGGCGAGGACGCGGCGCGTGTGCGCGAATTGCTCGGCGACCGCGTCGTCGACGGCTGGATGCCACTGCCGACGCTCGTCCTGAAGGGCGTGAAGTAGTGGCGATCGTCGTCGACAACGACACGCGGCTCGTCGTCCAGGGCCTGACCGGGAGCGAGGGACGCTTCCACGGCCTGCGCAATCGCGCGTACGGGACGAACCTCGTTGCCGGCGTCACGCCCGGCAAGGGCGGCCAGGACGTGGACGGCGTTCCCGTGTTCGACACCGTGGCCGACGCCGTCGACAAGGCGGGCGCGAACACGAGCCTCATCTTCGTCCCTGCGCGGTTCGCCGGCGACGCCATGTACGAGGCGATCGACGCGGGCATCGAGACCGTCATCTGCATCACGGAGCACGTCCCGGTCCACGACATGCTCGGCATCTACACGTATTTCCGCCCGAAGGGCGTGACGATGGTCGGCCCGAACTGTCCCGGGGTCCTCTCGCCCGGCAAGGCGAACGTCGGGATCATCCCGGCGGAGATCTTCAGCGAGGGCGTCGTCGGGCTCGTCTCCCGTTCCGGCACGCTCACATACCAGATCGGGCACGAGCTGACCCAGCTCGGCCTCGGCAACTCGACCATCGTCGGCATCGGCGGCGACCCGATCGTCGGCTCGTCGTTCATCGACATCCTCGAGAAATTCGAGGCGGATCCGGAGACCGAGCTCATCGTCCTCGTCGGCGAGATCGGCGGCGACGAAGAAGAGAAGGCGGCGCAGTACATCGGCGAGCACATGACGACGCCCGTGCTCGCGTACATCGCCGGCTTCTCGGCCCCGCCCGGCAAGGCGATGGGGCACGCCGGTGCGATCATCTCCGGCTCCTCCGGGACGGCCGTGGCGAAGAAGGAAGCGCTCGAGGCGAAGGGCATCGAGGTCGGCGCGACGCCGACCGAAGTCGCACAACTCGTCGCCAAACGCCTCAAGTAGCTCGCTAGGCTGGGGCGATGGACGTCGTCAGCTTCGCGCGCGGGATTCCCGCCCCCGAATGCCTTCCGGTCGAGGAGCTCGCCGACTGCGCGAAGGCCGCGATCGAGCGCGACGGCAAGGCCGTCCTCTCGTACGGCCCCGGCGGCGGCTACGGGCCCTTGCGGGAGTGGATCGCGGCGCGTCACGGGGTCGAGCCCGGCCGCGTGGTCGTGACGAGCGGCTCGCTCCAGGGCTTCGTCTTCCTCGCCGAGCAGCTCGTGCAGCCCGGCGCGCGCGTCCTCGTCGAGGCGCCGACCTACGACCGTCCGCTGAAGATCCTCGGCCGCCTCGGCGCCGAGATCGTCGGGCTGCCGATGGACGACGACGGCCTCGAGCCGGACGCACTCGAGCAGGCCCTCGCCTCCGGGCCGAAGCCCGCGTTCCTGTACACGATCGCCACCTTCCAGAACCCGAGCGGCCGCACACTCTCCGAGGAGCGCCGCCGCCGCCTGGTCGAGATCGCCCGCGAGCACGAGCTGTTCGTGCTCGAGGACGACCCGTACGGCCTCGTGCGCTACGAAGGCGATCCGCTCCCCACGCTCTTCGAGCTCGAGGGAGGCGTCAACGTGACGTACGCATCCTCATTTTCGAAGACGGTCGCTCCCGGCGTCCGCGTCGGCTACTTCGTCTTGCCGACGCCGCTCGCCAAGCAGATCGAGGCGCTCGCCGTGTCGACGTACATCTCGCCCCCGTTCATGACGCAGGCGACGGTGCACGAGTTCCTCCGCCGCGGCAACTTCGAGCCGAACCTCGAGCGCATTAGAGGCCTGCTCGGTGCACGCCGCGACGCGATGCTCGATGCACTCGAGCAGCAGCTGCCGGACGGCGCGACGTGGAGTCGTCCCGAAGGCGGCTACTTCGTGTGGGTCGATCTTCCGCATGACGCGCCGACGGTCGCGCGGGCGGAGGCGGCCGGCGTCACCTTCGTCGCGGGCCAGGACTTCTTCTCCGACGGCGGCGGAGCGCAGTCGATGCGCCTCGCGTTCAGCTTCGTGTCGCCGGACGAGATCGCCGAGGGCGTGGCGCGCCTCGCGCCGCTACTCGTCGGCGCTTCGGCGCCTGCGTCTGCGCTCTAGCTGCGAGAGCAGGATCCCGCCGATCGCGCCGAGCGCGAGGCTGAGCAGGACGACCCAGGGGAGGGAGACCCTCGCCGTCGCGAACACGAAGTGCACGGAGACGTGCTTGCCGTTCTCGAGGACGAATGCGATGGCGTACGCGACGACGAGCGCGAGCGCGATCCAGCGCACGTAGAGACGCGGCTGCCACTGCTCCTCGAGCCGGTCGGCGGCGTCACGTTGGCGGCGTAGGAACCGCATCCTGTGATCCTACGCTGCTGAAGCTGCGGCCAGCGGCCGGGCGACGAGCCGCGGCTGCGGGGGCGGAGCCAGATGGCCGGCCGCCATGAGGCGGAACGTGGGGCAGATCTCCTCGCCCGGGAGCGCGCACAGGCCGGCGCAGCGGAAATAGCAATCGTTGCAGGTTGTTTTTGGTTTTTTGCTCACGGGGCCTTTTGCTCGATGTCGACAGCCGGATTCGAGGAGCGATCATAGGCCCGTCCGGAGCGGCTTGAAAGCGTTGCCGGGGACGAAAACTAACGAGTTTCCGGCAGATTCCAACCCGCCGAAAACTGCTGTTTCTAGCCCTTCTTGGGCAGAGTTGCCAGGGCGCGCAACGCCTGGGGAAAACTTGTCACAGCGATGATGCGGAGGCCGTGCGCGTACTGCCTCGCCTGCGCCGCGTTATCCCCAGCGGCGGGCACGAGGAAGACGTCGGCGCCGGCCGCACGCGCGCCGTAGGTCTTTTGCTTCACGCCCCCGATCGCGCCCACGCTGCCGTCGAGCGAGATCGTGCCTGTGGCCGCGACGCGATAGCCGCGATCGACCTTGTGCCCGAGCGCCTCCATCACCTGGAGCGTGAATGCGAGCCCTGCCGACGGGCCGCCGACGTTTCCGGCGTCGATTTGCACGCGAATCGGAAGATGGATGTCGGCCGCCTGGCCGGGCGCGAACCCGATGATCGCCCGCGACCCCTCGGACGTCGTCTGAATCCGGAGTTTCAGCTTCGAGGAGCCGCGGTCGACGCGGAGCGTCACGAAGGCGCCGGGGCGAATACGAGTCAGCGCGCTGCGCAGTGCCGACAACGTCAGTGTCGCCCGGCCGTCGACGGACGTGATCACGTCCGTCGGCTGGAGCTTTCCGATCGCGTGCGTCCCGCCGACGACCTCCTCGACGATGACTCCGTCTGGCGTCGCTGGGACGCGATAGCCGAGCCGCCGCAGTGCGACGGCGGCGGCGACGCGCTGCGAAACGCTCATCTCCTGCAGGTCGGCGCGCCGCACCTGCTGGTCGTTCGAGCCCGGCGGGACGATCAGGTTCGCCGGAACGAGGGTGGCGCCCGACCGGATGAACGGGAAGAGGGACTCGAGCATGCTCGCCCGCCGCTCGAACACGTCGACGAAGTAGATCGCGCCCGGCCCCTTCGCCGGATGCGCGCCCTGGACGTGGACGAGCGGGGCCACTGGGTGCGCGCGATCGGGGAGCAGGAGATAGTTGTTCGACGGAACGAGGTACAGCACGATCGCGGCGACGACGAGCAGGCCCACGAGCGCGCCGGCGATCTGCGCCGGGCCGACCTGACGCCGCATCAGAAGAGCGCCCGCTGTAGGCCGCCGTCCACGACGATCGTCTGCCCCGTGATGTAGCGCGCGCGGTCGCCGGCCAGGAAGCAGACGACGTCACCCAGCTCGCGCGGCTCACCCCAACGGCGCAGAGGAATGTCGGCGAGGTCGGCGTCCGTCGGCCCGTCCGGGTACAGCTGCTCGAGGCGCGCGGTCGCGATCCGACCGGGCGCGACGCAGTTGACCGTGATCCCCTGCGCGCCGAGCTCGCCTGCGAGTGTCTTCAGCCAGCCGGAGAGGGCGGGACGGAACGCGTTCGAGAGAGCGATGTGCCGGACAGGCTCCTTCGCGGCGATCGAGGTGATCGCGACGATGCGCCCGGCGGGGCTTCGCTCGAGGTACGGGAGGCAGAGCTGGACGAGTCGGACCGCCGGCTCGAGCAGCAGCGCGAGCGCCTCCTCGAGCGACTGGGGCGTGACGTCGCGCGCGGTGCCCGGCGGCGGGCCGCCGCCGTTCCAGACGAGGACGTCGATGCCGCCGAAGGCGGCGACGGTCTGCTCCACGGCCCGCTCGAGGTCGCGGGGCGCCGTGACGTCGCCGCCGACGGCGAGCCCGCCGATCCGTTCCGCCTCGCGTTCGAGCAGGTCGCGCCGGCGACCGACGAGCGTGACGTTCGCGCCCTCCGCGGCGAGCGCCTCCGCGCTCGCGAGGCCGAGCCCGGACGATGCTCCGGTGACCAGCGCCGTGCGACCGCTCAGTCCGAGGTTCAACGCGAGTGCCTTACGTCGTCAGGACGCCGACGACCTCGCGCACGGCCTCCGAGGAGGCCTGCAGCGCCGCGCGCTCGTCGTCGGAGAGGTCGAGCTCGACGATCTGCTCGATCCCGCGTGAGCCGAGCTTGACGGGCACGCCCATGTACAGGCCGTCGATCCCGTACTCGCCTTCGAGGTACGCCGTGCACGGGAGCACGCGCTTCTCGTCGAGCATGATCGAGTCGACCATCTGCGCTGCCGCGGCGCCGGGCGCGTACCACGCCGACGTGCCGAGCAGGTTGACGAGCTCGCCGCCGCCCTTCGCCGTGCGCTCGACCATGGACTGGATGCGTTCCTCCGACACGAGCTTGCGCAGCGGAACTCCGCCGACGGTCGTCGCCGAGACGACCGGGACCATCTGGTCACCGTGGCCGCCGAGCACCGTGGCCTGCACGTCCTTCACCGACGAGCCGGTCTCCCACGCGATGAACGTCGAGAAACGCGCGGTGTCGAGGATGCCGGCCATGCCGAACACGCGCTCTTTCGGCAGGCCGGAGACGTTTCGCGCCACGTGGCACATCGCGTCGAGCGGGTTGGAGACGACGATGAGGATCGCGTCTGGGCTCTGCGCCACCACCTGCTCGGTGACCGAGCCGACGATCTTCTCGTTCGTCGAGACGAGGTCGTCCCGTGACATGCCGGGAGAGCGGGGGAGGCCGGCGGTGATCACGACCACCGTCGAGCCCGCCGTCTCCTCGTAGCTGTTCGAGCCGACGACGTTCGGCTCATACCCGAGGACGGCGCCCATCTGATTCACGTCGAGCGCCTTGCCCTGCGGCAGGCCCTCCTTGATGTCGACGAGGACGACGCCCGCGTAGTCGCGGGTCGCGAGCACCTGTGCGCAGGTCGCACCGACATTGCCGGCGCCGACCACGGTGACCTTCCGCCTGTCGCTCATACGGGAACTCCAGCCTCCAGCTTCTCGATGATCGCGTCGGCGACCTCGCTCGTCCCGACCGCCGTGGGGTCATTCCGGGTCGGCTTCATGTCGTACGTCACGCTCGCGCCCTCGGCGATGACGTCGGCGATCGCGCGCTCGAGCCGCATCGAGGCGCTCTGCTCGCCGAGGTGGCGGAGCATGAGCATCCCCGACAGCAGCTGCGCCATGGGATTCACCTTGTTCTGTCCTGCGTACTTCGGCGCGGAGCCGTGCGTCGGCTCGAACACGGCGACGTGGTCGCCGTAGTTGCCGCCGGGCGCCATGCCCAGGCCGCCGATCATCCCGGCGCAGAGGTCGGAGAGGACGTCGCCGTACAGGTTGGGCAGCACGAGCACGTCGTACTCCTCCGGGCGCTGCACGAGCTGCATGCACATGTTGTCGACGATGCGGTCGTCGAACTGGATGTCCTCATTCTCGGCGGCGACCTCGCGTGCGACGCGCAGCCACAGGCCGTCGGTGAACTTCATGATGTTCGCCTTGTGCACGGCCGTGATCTTCTTGCGGTTGTTCTTGCGCGCATAGTCGAACGCGAACTCGAAGATGCGGCGCGTGCCCGTGATGGAGATGGGCTTGATCGAGATGCCCGCGTCGTCGTGGCGGAGCTTCCCGCCCTTGGACTTGATCCAGGCGATCAGCTCCTCGGCGTCCGGGGTGCCCTGTTCGTACTCGATCCCCGCGTACAGATCCTCGGTGTTCTCGCGCACGATGATCAGGTCGACGTCCTGGAACCGGGAGCGCACGCCCGGGTAGCTCTTGATCGGGCGCACCTGGGCGTACATGTCGAGCTCCTTCCGGAGCGCGACGTTGACCGAGCGGAAGCCGCCGCCGACCGGCGTGGTGATCGGGCCCTTCAGGGCGACGCCCGTGTCGCGGATCGCCTCGAGCACCTCGGGGGGCAGCGGATTGCCGCCGTACTGGTCCATCACGTCGGCGCCTGCCTCGCGCACCTCCCAGTCGAAGTCGACGCCCGTCGCCTCGAGGACGCGGCGCGTCGCCTCGGTCAGCTCGGGCCCCGTCCCGTCGCCGGGAATGAGTACGACTCGATGGGCCACGGGTCAGCAGTGTATTTAGAGTCTCCGGCGTGACGTTGCAGGAAGCGGCCGCGCAGGCCGACGCGCTCGCCCAGGCGGGATCCGAGCGCGAGCTCGCGGACCTGCGCGCCCAGTGGGGAGACGAGCTCGAGGCGGCAGCCCGGAGCCAGGACTTCCGCGAGCGCGCGGTCGCCTACCGCGCCATCGGGCAGTTCCACTGGCGCGCGAAGGAGGAGCTGCTGCGGCGCGGGCTCGACGACGAGAGCCCGGCGTGCCGCGGATCGGCGCTCCTGTCCGTCGAGATGCTCTCCCGCGACCATCCGTCCACCGTCAACGGCGTTCGTCCGCTGCTGCACTCCCTCGTCAGTGCGGACGGGAACGAGGCCGTCCGCCGGCTCGCCGTGCTCGCGCTGAAGAACGGCTCGCCGCAGCGCGACACGATCGTGCTCCTCGAGGGCCTCGCCGGGGACGACGAAGCGGACGCGCAGTTGCGCAAGACGGCGGCAAGCGTCGCGCAGCAGCTGAAGCGCCGGCAGCCGAAGCGCTAGTTCAAGGCGCGCAGGTGGCGCAGACGCGAGCGCGGATCTCGTGGCCCCACGATGGGCAGATCCGCCGCTGGCGCCGCCACTCGAGGGCACTCTTCTGCACCCCGGCCGTCAGCATCATCCAGCCGACTCCGACGGTGAGGATGGCGAGCATCGCGATGTGGAGATCGATCGTCATGTCAAGCCTTCTTCCGCGCATGGGGATGCGCCTGGAAGAACAACTCCCTTCGCCTCCGATCGGATACGTGGGTGTACCGCTCGGTGGTGGAGAGATCGGCATGCCCGAGCATTTCCTGAACGGACCGGAGGTCGGCACCACCCTCCAGCAGGTGGGTGGCAAAGGAGTGCCGCAGGAGGTGGGGATGGACGCGGCCGGGCTCGAGGCCGGCCGTGGCTGCGAGCTTCCGCAGGATCAGGAAGGCGCCCGCGCGTGTGAGCGGGCCGCCCTGCGCGTTGAGGAAGAGCTCTGGCCGGTGACGGCGGTCGAGATAGGGCCGCCCGCGGGCGAGATAGCGGCGTAGCGCCTCCACGGCTTCGCGGCCGATCGGGACGACGCGCTCCTTCGAGCCCTTGCCAAGGCAGCGGACGAGCCGGCCGTCCAGGTCGACTGCCGAGCGGTCGAGCCCCACCGCCTCGCTGACACGGAGGCCGGCGCCGTACATGAGCTCGACGAGCGCGCGGTCGCGCAGCGCGCGCGGAGCCGTTCCGGACGCCGCCTCGATCAGGCGCTCCGCTTCGCCGGGGGAGAGCGTGCGGGGGAGTGTGCGTGCGCGTCGTGGCAGCTCCAGGTCCGCGGCCGGGTTGTCGACGCGCACGCCGATGAGCATCTGGTGGCGATAGAAGGAGCGGAGGGCCGCGATGCGGCGTGCGATCGTCGTCGCCGCGAGCCCGCGTGCGCGCATGTGTGCGACGTATGCGGCGAGCCGGTCGGGCGTTGCCGCGGCCGGTGATCCCTGGAGGAACGCGGTGACGTCGCCGAGATCGCGCCGGTAGGCGTCGACCGTGCGCGGCGCGAGCCGCGTCGTCGAGAGCGCGAGGAACGAATCGACGGTGGGATCGGCGCTCATGAGCGTGGGTGCGCGTGGTCGTACACGCGACGTAGGCGCAGTGCGTCCACGTGCGAGTAGACCTGCGTGGTCGAGAGCGAGCTGTGCCCGAGCAGCTCCTGGATCGTTCGCAGATCGGCGCCGCCCTCGAGCAGATGCGTGGCGAACGCATGACGCAGACGGTGCGGATGCGGGACGAGGCGGCGGAGCGTGCTCGTGTCGAGCCGCTTTCCGCGGGCGGAGAGGAAGAGCGCGTTCTCGGCGCCGTGCGCGAGCTCCGGCCGCGCGTCGCGCAGATAGCGCGCGACCCAATGTGCCGCCTCCTCGCCGAGCGGGACGACGCGGTCCTTCGCGCCTTTGCCGAGCCGCACGTGCACGAGCTCCTGCTCGAAGTCGACGTCGGCGAGGTCGAGGCCGACGGCCTCGGCGCTCCGCAGTCCGGCGGAGTAGACGAGCTCGACGAGCGCGCGGTTGCGCAGCGGGATCAGGCCTTCGCCCTCGAGCGCTTTCAGCACGGCGTCCACCTCGGCGGCGCGGGGCGCGTCCGGCAGCCTGCGCGTCCGGCGCGGCGCGAGCACGGCGTCGGGAACGCGCGCAGGCCCGAGCGCATGGCGGAGGAACGCGCGGACGGCCGCCAGCTTGCGCGCGATCGTCGCCGGCGCGAGCTTCGGCGGCCGCCGGCCGGGCCGGGCCGCGCCGAGCTGGGAGGCGTAGTCGACGAGCACGCGGACGTCGACGTCGTCGAGCTTCGTGCCGCGGCGGTCGAGCCAGTGGCAGAACTCGTTCACGTCGTAGCCGTAGGCGCGGCGCGTCCCGTCCGAAAGCGTGGGCGAGTCGAGGAAGCGTGCGGCGGCGGCGTGGGTGTCCACGTCCATGGGTTCGACACCAGGCCCGCGCGGCCTCCGCCAGAACGGGCAGTGTTGGCCTTGTGCCGCACAAGACCAAGGTCTGGATCGCGCTCGGGACCGTCTATCTCATCTGGGGGTCGACGTACCTCGGGATCGAGCTCGCCGGTGAAACGATCCCGCCGCTCTTCGCGGTCGGCACGCGCTTCGTCGCCGCTGGGCTGCTGATGACGGCCTTCACCGTCTGGCGCCGCGGGCCGCGCGTCCTCCGTGTCCGCCCGGCCGAGCTCGCGTCGGCCGCGCTCGTCGGCACGCTCCTGCCGGGGGCGAACGCGGTCCTCTTCATCGCCGAGCGGCACGTGCAGACGGGCGTGGCTTCCCTCGTCATCGGCGCGGTGCCGTTGTGGGTCGTGCTGCTGCGGACGTTTGCCTCCGACCGCCCGCCGGTAGCGACGCTGGCCGGCGTGGGCGTCGGGTTCGCCGGTCTTGCGCTGCTCGTTCGCCCGACCGGCGGCGCGCCGCTGTGGGCGATGCTCATCGTCGTCGTCTCCTCGGTGATGTGGGCGACGGGGTCGTTCCTGTCCAGCCGCCTGCCGATGCCAGCGGACTCCTTCGCCGCGACGTCGATCGAGATGCTCGTCGGCGGTGCGATCCTCCTTCCCATCGGGCTCGCGACGACGCATCCGCACTTCGGCGACTTCTCGGCGCGCTCGATCTTCGGCTGGTTCTACCTCGTCACCTTCGGCTCGCTCGTCGGCTACACCGCCTACGTCTGGCTGCTCGACAACGCGCCGCTCGGAACGGTCGCGACGTACGCGTACGTGAACCCGATCGTCGCCATCGCGCTCGGCGCGATCGTGTTGCACGAATCGCTGACGTGGACGATCGGAGTCGGCGCGCTGCTCGTCCTCGCGTGCGTCGCGCTCGTCGTGCGCACCGAGACGATCCCGCCCGAGGCCGAGGCGATAGGCGCGGGCGCAGCCGACGTCAGCTCTTGAGCTCGCCCGGCAGCACGGAATACATCACCCAGCTCTGGCGCCGCCCGAGGCGCGGGTTCCAGTGCGCGTCGCGCAGCACGCCTTCCGCGGTGAAGCCGGCCTTCTCGGCCACGCGGCGCGACGGGACGTTCTCGACGTCCGCGCGGAGCTGCACGCGGGCGGCACCCTGGTCGAACGCGAGGCCGCCGGCGAGACGGAGCGCACGCGTGGTCACGCCGCGGCCGCGCGCCTCCCTGCGCGCCCAGTAGCCGATCTCGGCCACGTCCTGCGCGTCGTTCCATCTGAGCCCGATCCCGCCCAGCACGCCGCCGCTCCCGGCGTCGACGACGGCAAACGTCGTCTCGCCGGTGCGGCTCAGGAACGCGAGCGCGTCCGCGACCGTGTACGGCTGCGGGACCTGGTCGAGCCAGCGCGCGATCTCCTCGTCGCCGTCGAGGCACGCGGCCATCTCGCCCGCATCGGCTTCGTTCCACGGCCTGAGCGCGATGACGCCGTCTGTGGGCAGCCGTTCCCCCATCACGCGTACGATACGAGGGTGACGACCATGGACGTTCGCGGAGGCGTGGACCTCCGCATCCACGGGATCACGCCCACCGGGCATGTCGTGGCGAACCCGAGCACGCCGATGCTCTACGAGCACGCGATCTCGCGCGGCGAAGCGCGGATAGGCGAGGGCGGCCCGATGGTCGTCGACACCGGCCGCCACACGGGCCGCTCGCCCAAGGACAAGTTCGTCGTCCGCGAGCCGGGCTCGGAAGCGCGCATCTGGTGGGGCGGCAACCAGGAGATCGGCGAAGGCTCGTTCGAGCACCTGCGCGAGAAGGTCGCCGGCTTCCTCTCGCACGAGCCGACGCTCTACGTCGTCGACGCGTTCGCGGGCGCCGATCCCGAGCACCGCATCGCGGTGCGCGTGGTGACGACGCACCCGTATCACGCGTTGTTCGCGCGCACGATGTTCATCGACCCGACGCCCGACGAGCTGCGCGGCTTCGCGCCGCAGGCGCTCGTGCTGCACGCCCCGGCGCTCGAGGCCGTCCCCGAGGAGGACGGCACGCGCACCGGCACGTTCATCGTCCTGCACCCGTCGCGCACCGAAGTGCTGATCGGCGGGACGTTCTACGCCGGCGAGATCAAGAAGTCGATCTTCACCGTCATGAACGACCGGCTGCCGCTCGAAGGCGTGCTGCCGATGCACTGCTCCGCGAACGTCGGCGCAGACGGCCGCTCCGCCATCTTCTTCGGCCTGTCGGGGACGGGGAAGACGACGCTCTCCGCCGATCCCGAGCGCGCGCTCATCGGGGACGACGAGCACGGCTGGGGCACGAGCGGCGTCTTCAACTTCGAGGGCGGCTGCTACGCCAAGGTGATCAAGCTCTCCGAGAAGGCCGAGCCCGAGATCTATCGCACGACGCGCACGTTCGGAACGATCCTCGAGAACGTCGTCATCGACGAGCGCGGGCGTCTCGACCTCGACGACGCCTCGAAGACCGAGAACACGCGCGCGGCCTACAAGCTGGAGCAGATCGCGAACGCGCACCCGGACAAGCGCGCAGGACATCCATCCGCGGTCGTGATGCTCACCGCAGACGCGTTCGGGATCCTCCCGCCGCTCGCGCGCCTCAGTCGCGACCAGGCCCTCTACTACTTCCTGTCCGGCTTCACGTCGAAGCTCGCCGGGACGGAGATCGGGATCACCGAGCCGCAGCCCACCTTCTCGACGTGCTTCGGCGCGCCGTTCCTGCCGCAGCCTCCGTCGGTGTACGCCGACATGCTCGGCCGGAAGCTCGACGAGCACGGCTCCGCCGTCTGGCTCGTGAACACCGGTTGGACGGGCGGGCCGTTCGGCGAAGGGCAGCGCATGCCGATCGCGGCCACTCGCGCGCTCCTGCACGCTGCGCTCGCCGGCGGGCTCGAGGACGTCGAGTACCGCATCGACCCGGTGTTCGGCTTCCGCGTCCCCGTGGAGGCGCCGGGCGTCGAGGCGAGCCTGCTCGATCCGCGCAGTACGTGGAGCGACGCGGACACGTACGACCGGAAGGCCCGCGAGCTGGCGCAGATGTTCAGGGACAACTTCGAGAAGTTCCCTCCGGAGCTCGCAGCAGCCGGGCCGCTAGGCTGAATTCTCGGTGATCGAAGAGCACGACGTCCTCGTGGTCGGCGCAGGCTGCGCCGGCATGCGCGCCGCCATCGAGGCGTTCGATGCCGGCGCGGACGTCGCGATGATCTCGAAGCTCCACCCGACGCGCTCGCACTCCGGCGCCGCCGAGGGCGGCATCAACGCAGCGCTCGGGAATGCGGCCGAGGACAGCCCCGAGTCGCACGCGTACGACACCGTCAAGGGCTCGGACTACCTCGGCGACCAGGACTCGATCGAGATCTTCACGCGCGAGGCGCCCGACGACATCATCCAGCTCGAGAACTGGGGCGCGTTCTTCTCGCGCCAGCCGGATGGACGGCTCGCGCAACGCCCGTTCGGCGCCGCAGGCTCGCCGCGCACGATCTACGCCGCCGACATCACCGGCCACGTGCTCATCCAGGTGCTGTACGAGCAGGTGTGCAAGCGCGACATCAAGGTGTACGAGGAGTTCTTCGCGTGGCAGCTCGTCGTCAACGACGGCCGCTGCCAGGGCGTCATCTGCTGGGACCTCTTGAACGGCGGGCTCAAGACGCTCGGCGGCAAGACCGTCGTGCTCGCGACCGGTGGCGCCGGCCGCCAGTACCGCGTGACGACGAATGCGTATGCGTGCACGGGCGACGGGACCGCGATGGCGCTGCGCGCCGGCGTGCCGCTCAAGGACATGGAGTTCATGCAGTTCCACCCGACGACGCTGTACCCGACCGGCATCCTCCTGACCGAGGGCTGCCGCGGCGAGGGCGCGTACCTCCTGAACAAGGACGGCGAGCGCTTCATGAAGAAGTACGCGCCGAACGCGCTCGAGCTCGCCTCGCGCGACGTCGTCTCCCGGTCGGAGCAGACGGAGATCGACGCGGGCCGCGGGATCAACGGCTCGGTCATGCTCGACATGCGCCACCTCGGCGCGGAGCGGATCATCGAGCGTCTCCCGGGCTCGCGCGAGCTGTCGATGGTGTTTGCCGGCGTCGACCCGATCTACGAGCCGGTGCCGGTGCGGCCGGGCGCGCACTACCACATGGGTGGGATCGAGACCGACACCGACGGCGCGACGGAGCTGACCGGGTTGTACGCCGCCGGCGAGTGCGCATGCGTGTCCGTGCACGGCGCGAACCGTCTCGGCGGCAACTCGCTGATGGAGACGATCACGTTCGGGCGTCGCTCAGGCCGCGCCGCGGCCGAGTGGGCTCTCTCGAACACGACCATCGACGTCCCGGAGTCGCTCGAGCGCGACGCCGAGCGTGAGCTGAAGGATCTTCTGGACCGCGGCTCGGGCGAACGGCCGTGGAAGATTCGCGACGAGCTCGGCACCTCGATGCTCGAGAACTTCGCCGTCTTCCGGCGCGGGGAGCAGATGCAGCGGCAGCTCGAGATCATTCCGGAGCTGCGCGAGCGCTATCGCAAGGTCTACGTCGAGGACAAGGGCAACGTCTTCAACAGCGACCTCACGCAGGCGATCGAGCTCGGGAACATGCTCGACACGGCGTGGTGCATGCTCGAGGCGGGCATCGCGCGCAAGGAGAGCCGCGGCGCGCACGCGCGCCCGTATGACTATCCGACGCGCGACGACGTGAACTTCCTCAAGCATTCGATCGTGCGCTGGAAGGACGACGCGCCCGAGCTGTCGTGGGCAGAGGTTCGCATGACGAAGTGGCAGCCCGAGGAGCGCAAGTACTGATGCGGCGCCTCGCCCTGCTCGTGCTCGTCCTGCCGCTCGCCGCCTGCGGAGGCGGCTCGAAGGCGCCGTCCTCGAGCGCGTCGCCGCTCGACGCGGTGAAGGCGGCGGCGCAGAAGACATACGCCGCCGGCAGCGAGGCGCTCGCACTGACGGCCAACGTCCAGGTCTCCGGCCAGGCGGCGGCGCTCAGCGGGACCGGCTCGTTCGACACGAAGTCGGCACTCGGCTCGATGCACCTGAACCTCAAGGCCGGACCAATTGCGACGACGGTCGACGAGGTGCTCGCCGGGACGGCGGTCTATCTCAAATCTCCGCTCCTGGTGTCGGGCCTTCCCGGCGGCAAGACCTGGGTGAAGCTCGACCTCGCGAAGGTGCACGTCGCCGGTCTCGATCTCCAGTCCCTGCTCGCGCAGAACCCCGGTGACCAGCTGAAGCAGCTCCAGGCGCTGAAGAGCGCGACGAAGGTCGGCACCGATCAGATCGGCACCCACTACAAGGTGCAGGCAGCCACCGGGACGATCCGTGGGTACGACGTCTGGGTCGGGGACGACGGCTACATCCACCGCGTCGTGGTCGCCGAGTCGAGCCCGAAGGTGTCGGTCACGATCGACCTGTCGAAGTTCGGCGAGAAGGTGACCGCCGCAGCACCGCCCGCGGCACAGGTATACGAGTCCAAGAACGGGTCGATCCCCGGGCTGGGAGGAGTGGGCGCGTGATGCAGGTGGCACTCAAGGTGTGGCGCTACGACGCGGCGACCGGCGACCGGGCGCTGCGCGAGTACGAGATCGACGCGCCCGAGGAGGCGACGCTTCTCGACTGCCTCGACATCGTCAAGGACAAGGTCGACGGCACCCTCGCCTACCGCAAGAGCTGCCGCATGATGATCTGCGGCTCGTGCGGGATGCGCATGGACGGCGCGGCCGTGCTCGCGTGCAAGGTGCGCATGTACGACGTCGCGCAGGCCGGTCAAGTCCCCGTGATCTCGGCGATGGGAAACCTGCCGATCGTGCGCGACCTCGTCGTCGACATGGATCCCTTCTGGGACAAGTTCAAGGCGATGAAGCCGTACCTGCAGCCGGGCTATGACCGGCCGGAGGACGGGCGCGAATATCGCATCACGCAGCCGCGCATGGACGCGATCAAGAAGGAAGCGCTCTGCATCAACTGCGGCTGCTGCGTCTCCGAGTGCAACGCGATGGAGTCCGATCCCGAGTTCCTCGGCCCGCAGGCGCTCGCGAAGGGCATGCGCTTCGTCGGCGACCCGCGCGACGCCGCGACGGTGGAGCGGCTCGAGCAGTACAGCGGCGAGCACGGCATCTGGGAATGCACGCGCTGCTTCTTCTGCAACGAGCGCTGCCCGAAGGGCGTCGATCCGCGCGACGCGATCGCGAAGCTCGGCGCCGAGGCGATCAAGAACGGCATCGACCGCGACATGGGCGCGAAGCACGCGAAGTGGTTCGTCCGCTCGAGCGAGACGACCGGCTGGCTGCGCGAGACCGAGCTTGTCCCGAAAACGCAGGGCATCGTCTCGTCGGTGAAGCAGATGAAGTTCGCGATGAACCTGATCTCGCACAACAAGGCGGGGCTCGCGTTTCCGCCGCACGTCGCCAAGGACGTCGGCGAGGCGCGCCAGCTGCACAAGATCGTCCGCGAGCAGGACCGCCAGGGCGCGTTCGGGCACATCCAGGGCGAGCGCGCGCTCGCGAAGCTCGCGCACGGCGTCCACGACGAAGGTCGCGATCCGTACGGCCCGG
Source organism: Actinomycetota bacterium (assembly GCA_003139545.1). GTDB lineage: Bacteria > Actinomycetota > Thermoleophilia > Gaiellales > Gaiellaceae > Palsa-739. The sequence goes on along the minus strand of PLJC01000032.1, from coordinate 79,699 downwards.
GCTCGTTCCCGAAGCCGTACCTACCGGAGGACACTGAATGAGGCGTGTCGCGTACTACAAGGGATGTCTGGCGTCGCTCTCCGCGAAGGAGCTCGACACCTCGACGCAGGCGCTCGCGCCGCGCGTCGGCCTCGAGCTCGTTGAGCTGGAGTCGGTCACATGCTGCGGCGCCGGCGACATCCACGAGGCGGAGCCGGACTACTACCTGCACCTGAACGCGCGCATCCTCGCGTACGCGGAGGCGACCGGCTGCGACACGCTGCTCACCGTCTGCAACGTCTGCACGCTCAACCTCCGCCAGGCGAACTTCATGCTCAAGGGCGACGACACGCTGCGCGCGCGCGTGAACAAGAATCTCGCCGAGGTCGGCGTGCCGGCGTATAGCGGCGAAGTCGACGTTCGCCACCTGTTGTGGGAGATCGCCGAGGGCGAGGGGTACGAACTGCTCAAGGTCGCGGCGCACAAGGGGCTCAAGGGCCTGAAGGTGGCGCCGTTCTACGGCTGCCAGATCCTGCGCCCGTCGAAGATCATGGGCTTCGAGGATCCCGACCGCCCGTGGTCGCTCGAGCGGATCATCGAGGCGTGCGGGGGCGTCGCGATCGACTATCCCGCCAAGATCAAGTGCTGCGGGTTCCCGATCATCCAGGCGCGCGAGGAGACGGCGCTGGGTGAGCTCATCCAGCCCATCGAGCAGGCCATCGAGGCCGGTGCGGACGTGATGGTGACCCCGTGCCCGCTCTGCCACCTGTCGCTCGACGCGTGGCAGCAGAAGCTCGAGGCCGCGACGGGCCGGTCGTTCAAGCTTCCGATCCTCCACCTCGCCCAGCTCGTCGGCGTCGCGGCCGGGATCGAGGAGTCGGAGCTGAAGTTCAAGCGGCACATCGTCGATCCCCGGCCGGCGCTCGAGCGCCTGGAAGTCTGAGCGCGGCGCAGAGTTCGCGCCGCGCCGGAGCTCTCCTTGGGGCTGCGCTCGGCTGGGGCCTGATCGAGGCCGGGTGGCCGCGGCTCTGCGAGCTGGAACTGCCGGTTCCGGGGTTGCCGGCAGAGCTGGACGGGCTCCGCGTCATGCATCTGTCCGACTTCCACCTCGGCGTGCCATCGCCCGGCGCCGAAGCGGTGGAGAAGGCGGTCGAGTGGACGGTCGAGCGCCGGCCGGACCTCGTCGTCGTCACGGGCGACCTGCTGACGCATCCGCGCGGCGAGCCGGCGCTGCGGGATCTCGTGGAACGGCTGCCGCAGCCGACGGTCGCGATCCTCGGCAACCACGACGTCGCCATCTCGCGCGATCCGCAGGCGGTCCGCTCCGACCTCGCCGACCTCGCGCCTGCGACGCTGCTGCGCGATGAGGGGACGATGCTCGAGCTGCGCGGCCGTCAGGTGTGGATCGCGGGCGTGCATCCGCGGCTGATCGTGCGCCGACGGGCGAAGCTCGACCCGAATACGCTTTCCCGCGAGGCCGATCTGCGCATCCTGCTCTGCCACTATCCGCGCGTTTTCGACGCGCTCGAGCCGGGCCGCTTCGAGCTCGTGCTCGCCGGCCACATGCACGACGGGCAGATTGCGCTCCCGTACCCGGGCGGGAAGCTCCGCTTCGCGCATCTCAGTGCCCGCTATCCGCGCGGCGTCTTCAGCGGGCCGGCCGGCGTGATGCACGTCTCGCCGGGACTCGGGACGACGTTCGTGCCGTTCCGCTTCGCGGCGCGGCCCGAGGCGACCGAGCTGACATTACGCTGCACGTGATGGAGGGACAGGCCTCGATCTCGACGGAGATCCTCGGCCGGTACGCGGCCGACGCGGCGCGCGAGATCGTCGGCGTGCGCGACCTGCCCGGGCGGGGCGCCGTGAAGGTGCGAGATGACGACGGGCAAGTGCGCGTCGAGCTCCATCTCGCCGTCGACTGGGGCGCGTCCATTCCGGCGATCGGGCTGAGCGTGCAGGAGCGCGTTCGCGAGTACCTGCTGGGGATGGCGGACGTCGAGCCCGTCGCGGTCGAGGTCGTCGTCGACGAGATCGGGCCGCGGTCGTGAGCACGCGCATCGCGGGGCTGACGGGCGCGACGCTCGACACGACGCCGACCGTCTGCCACGAGTGCACGTGGTGGCAGTCCCGCGCCGGGCACGCGGTCGACAAGAAGAAGTGGATCCGCGGCACGGAGGAGGAGTGGGGCTCGTGGGGCACCGTCTACTACGACGACGACGGGCGGCTGCTCGGCTCGATGCAGTACGGGCCGTCCGGGCTCTTTCCGCGTGCGAACGAGCTCCCTGCGGGGCCGCCGAGCGACGACGCTGTGCTCGTCACGTGCGCGTATCTCACCGATTCGTCGAAGCCGTGGGTGATGCAGTCGCTCTTCCTCACGGCCATCGGCGAGGCGCGCGACCGCGGCGGCCGCGCGTTGGAGGCGTTCGCGTACCGCTATCCCGACGGCGATCGCTCGGTCGACCGCTTCCGCATCCACAAGACGATCTTCCCGAGCGACTTCCTCGCCGATTTCGGCTTCATGACCGTGCGCACGCAGGGGCGCGTCGAGCTCGCGCGGCTAGAGCTCGGCGGCTTGCTGCCCGTCGCCGAGGGGACGCGGGAGCGCGTGCTCCGCGTCGTGCGCGAGGCGTTCCTGCCCGTGCCGGCGCCGCAGCGGCCTTAACGGAGAGGTGACGATGGCGAAGAAGAAGCTGACGAAGGCTGAGCGCGAAGAGCTGGAGGCATTTCGCGCTCAGGTGGTAGCGAACGCCATGCGGACGCGTGAACTCGCGGAGCGGGCGCAGGCGAAGCTCGACGAACAGGCCGCGCGCGGTTAAAGCGCTCTACTCAGTGCTCGTGCGCCATCTCCAGGATCTGCTCGCGCGAGTGCTTGCCGACCTCGTCCGGATGGTCGGACGCGACGTGCGCCTGGACGTTCTCGACCAACGCGTCGTCGGTCTCGCCTTCGACGTTCGTGCCACACGGGCAATGGACGACCTTCATCGCTCCTCCTCGCTCGCTGGTTGAGCGGACCCTATACGCCGTCTGGCTCTTCGAGCTCCTCGCATTCGAGGCAGACCCACTCGCCGGCCTTTTCGCTCTCAGCGCTGAGTGCCGCGGGCACCATCGTCACGCCGCAGGCGGGACAGATCGGCGGCCGTTCGTCATCCGGCATCGTGCGCATCAGTCGGTGATGGACGTTTCGAGGCGCACGACTTCCAGCAGGAGCTGGGGCACGAGCGCCGCGCGGTTCAGCCGGCGCAGCGTGAGGACGTCCTCGGGCACCGGCGTACGGTACCGGCGAGACTGACATAATCGACGCTGCATGTTCTGGAGACAACTGAGAGAGAAGTGGGCTGCGCGCGATCAGCGGCTGGCGGTCAACGAGCTGCGCCGGGAGGCCGCCGAGGAGTCAGCGCCCGCCGTCCCGCACACGGGCGGCGCGCTCTTCGACGAGCCGCTCCAGCCACAGCCGATCAAGGAAGTGCCCGGCGACGACTTGCCTGACGGGCCGCCCGAGTCCTAGCCGCAGTCCAACCTGGCGCCCTTGTCGACGCAGGAGGTGCGCGTTCCGTGATCGATGTGCAGCGAGTCGACTACATCCGTGTTCCCGTGACGGACATGGCGGAGGCGAATCACTTCTATGGAGAGGTGCTGGGTCTCGAGAGGAACCCGAACTCGCCGAGCGAGGACTGGGTCGAGTACGAGACCGGCAACGTGACGCTCGCGGTGATGACGCCACACACGCACGACTACGAGTTCACGCCGCTGCCGCACGGAACGCTTGCGTTTCGCGTCCCCGACGTCGCCGAAGCGAAGGCGCAGCTGGAGGCCGCGGGCGTCCAGGTCGGCGATATGTGGGATTCCGGTGTCTGCCAAGGCGCCGGGCTCCGCGATCCGGCCGGCAATCCCATCCTCCTCCACCACCGCTACGCGCCGTACGGGCCGCGCTGACTGAAGCCTCAAGGCGTCGAAACTGAAAGGCGCTAAGCGCCCAAGGCGCGAGCGTTCGTTTCGTATGCGCTGTACGCGAAGATCACGGCCGTCACGACAACGTCTGCGACAAGGAGCGAGAACGCGAGGAACACGAGCCGCTCACGTTCGGAGTCCCAGCGTCCAACGTAAGCCGCAGGCGCAATTACGACAACGAGCAAGACGCTGGCGGCAGTGAGGCATGCAAGGCCGAAGATGTACACGGCGACCAGCCATGTCGGAGACGGCAAGAAGACACCGGCCGCCCGCAGAAAGAGCAGCGCGACGACAACAAGCATCACCAGCGCGCGGCGCTCGAAAGCCTCCATCCGAGCTGACGATATGGCTGTGCTCGGACGACGCCGAGACGGCGCTACCCGGCACCGAGGACGGCCCCTTTGGCCTGCGCGAGCGTCATCTCGCCCGACCGTTCGCGCCTTTGTCAGCTCGCGGCAGGCGTGAGAGTCACAACCGGGATCTCGCGGCTGGTCTTCGCCTGGTAGTCGTCGTACCCCGGATACAGCCGCGTCATCAGCGTCCACAGACGCGCGCGCTCGTCCGGCGGGGCCGTGTCCGCATGCACTTCGAGCTTTCGGCTTCCGACCTGGATCGTCGCATTGGCGTCGCCGCTCAGGTTCAGGTACCACGCCGGGTGCTTCGGAGCTCCGCCGACAGAGGCGATGATCACGTACCGGCCGGCGTCCTCCGCATAGAGCAGAGGAGTCGTGCGCCGTTTGCCGGTCTTTCGGCCGGTCGTCGTCAGCAGCAGCACCGGCGCGGCCTTGAGGCGGCCGCCGATCCGGCCGCCGCTCGCCCGGTACAGGAAGACGTGGAGCCTCGAGAAGACCTTCAACATCAGGCTGCGACGCGATCGCCGAGCAGCAGCTCCGCGATCTGGATCGCGTTCAGCGCCGCGCCCTTGTTCAGGTTGTCGCACGCGAGGAAGAGCACCAGGCCGTTCTCGCCGGCCCGATCGGGGCGAATCCGGCCGACGAGCACGTCGTCCGTCTTCGCCGCCGCGCCTGGCGTCGGCACGTCGACGAGTCGAACCGACGGCGCCGCGCCCAGCACTGCCGACGCCTGCTCCGGCGAGAGCGGCTCCTCCAGCTCGATCCACACGGCCTCCGCATGCCCGACGAGCACGGGGACGCGCACCGTCGTCGCGCTGATCGGCAGCTCCGGCAGCTCGAGGATCTTGCGCGTCTCGGAACGGAGCTTCGACTCCTCGTCCGTCTCGTCGCCGTCCCAGCTCCAGTCCATCGCCAGGTCGTGCTCGGCCGGCGGCTCCGCACGCAACTGCTCCATCCGCCACGCGCCCGCACCTGAGACGGACTGATACGTCGACACGCGCACGCGCTTCAGACCGGCGGCCTCGTGCAGCGGGCCCAAGACGCACGTCAAGGGAATCGTGCAGCAGTTCGGATTGGCGACGATGCCGTCGTGCTCGCGCGCTCGCTCGCCGTTCACCTCGGGCACGACGAGCGGAACACCCGGCTCGAGGCGGTACGCGGACGACTTGTCGACCACGACCGCGCCGCCGCGCACCGCATGCGGCACGAGCTCGCGCGATGCCGACGTGCCGACGGAGAACAGTGCGAGGTCGACTCCGGCGGACGCGAGCGCCTTCGGTGTCGCCTCCTCGACGACGATCCCGCCCTCGAGCGTGCGTCCCGCCGAGCGCGCCGACGCGAACGCGCGCACGTTCTCGTGCCCGCGCTCGCGCAGCAGCCGCATCGTCACCGCACCGACCGCGCCGGTGGCGCCGACGACGGCGATGCGCGCGTCAGGCACGGACACGCTCCTCGGCGAAGAGCCGGAACTTCTCGTGCACCGCGGAGACGGCCTTCTGGACGTCGGCGGCGCGCACGACGCAGGAGACGCGGATGGAGGACGTGGAGATGATCTCGATGTTGATCCCCGCATCGCCGAGCGCTTCGAACATGTCGGCGGCGACGCCGGGATGGCTCTTCATGCCTGCGCCGATGAGCGAGACCTTTGCGATGTCCGGGTCGTAGACGATCCCGCGCGCGCCGATCTCCTCGCGCAGCCCTTCGAGCGTCGGTTCTGCAGCGGGAAGATCCGTCTTCGGTAGCGTGAACGAGATGTCCGTCGCGCCGTCGAGGGAGACGTTCTGCACGATCATGTCGATGTTCACGCCCGCGTCCGCGAGCGCGCGGAACACGCGCGCGGCGACGCCCGGCCGGTCGGGCACGCCGAGCACCGTGGCCTTCGCCTCGGTTGTGTCGTGCGTCACGCCGGAAACGATCGCCTTCTCGAGCACGAGCTGATCCTCCTCGACTATCCAGGTGCCCTCGACGTCGCTGAACGCCGAGCGCACGTGGAGAAGAACACCGTACCTGCGTGCGATCTCGATCGACCGCGCCATCATGACGCGTGCGCCGGTGGCGGCCATCTCGAGCATCTCCTCGTAGCTGACCTTCGGCAGCTTGAGCGCGTCCGGCACGAGTCGCGGGTCGGCGGTGAACACGCCCTCGACGTCGGTGAAGATCTCACACGCGCCTCCGAGCGCCGCCGCGAGCGCCACCGCCGTCGCGTCCGAGCCGCCACGACCGAGCGTCGTGACCTCGTGCTCCGACGACACGCCCTGGAAGCCGGCGACGAGCACGATCTTCCCGTCGTCCATCGCGTCGTTGATGCGTGCGGCCCGCACCTCGACGATCTTCGCCTTGCCGTGGACGGTGTCGGTGAGGATCCCCGCCTGCGAGCCGGTGAGCGAGATCGCCTCGTGGCCGAGATCGTGGATCGCCATGGCGCAGAGCGCGTTCGAGATGCGCTCGCCGACCGAGACAAGCATGTCGTACTCGCGCGGGTGGGGGTGCGGCGAGACCTCGTGCGCGAGCCGGATGAGGTCGTCGGTCGTGTCGCCCATCGCGGAGAGGACGGCGACGACGCGATGTCCGGTTTCGCGCGCCGTGACGAGGCGGCGGGCGACGTCCTTGATCTTCTGCGTGTCGCCGACGGAGGTGCCGCCGAACTTCATCACGACCAAGTCGCGGTCCCGCGCGACGACGTCCGCGGCGAGCTGCGGGATCTCTTCGTGGTGCATGACGGACACGCTTGAGAGTGTGCCTACATCTCCCGGCGGCCGGTCAACGCACGGCCGAGCGTGACCTCGTCTGCGTACTCGAGGTCGCCGCCGACGGGCAGGCCGCTCGCGAGGCGTGTTACACGCACGCGTCCTCGCAGCCGGTCGGCGAGGTAGGCGGCGGTCGCCTCGCCGGTCATGTTCGGGTTCATCGCGAGCACGACCTCCTGCACGCCGTTGCGATCGACGCGACGGAGGAGCTCGTCGATGCGCAGGTGCTCCGGGTCGACGCCGTCGATCGGTGAGAGCGCACCGCCGAGGACGTGGTACAGGCCGCGGTACTCGGCGGTCCGCTCGAGCGAGAGCAGGTCGACGGGCTGCTCGACGACGCAGATCATCGTCCGGTCGCGCCGCGCGTCGAGGCAGATGGCGCAGACCTCCTCCTCGGTGAGGTTGCCGCACTCGTTGCAGAAGCGGACGCGCTCCTTCACGTCGCGGATCGCGTCCGCGAGCGCGTTGGCCTCGGTCTTCGACACCTGGAGCAGGTGGAACGCGAGCCGCTGCGCCGTCCGGCTGCCGATCCCGGGCAGGCGGGTCAGCTGCGCGACGAGGTTGTCGACGGCGGGGCTCAGCATCCGCTCAGGCTAGCCCTAGCGGCTGAAGTCCCAGGCCCAGCCCCACACGACCACGCCGATGAGGGCGAGGACGATGAGCAGCCACAACCAGTTCGAGAAGAGGTAGCGGCCGCGCAAGCCGTCTACCCGCCGAGGCCGGGAAGCCCGAGGTCACCCAGCCCGAACTCGCCGATCATCTGCTGCGCCTGCTCCTCGACCGCGGCGTGCGCGGAGCGGAGCGCCTCGTTCACGCCTGCGAGGACGAGGTCGGCGAGGCCTTCCGCGTCGTCGGGATCGATCGCATCGCGCGCGATCTCGATCGAGAGGATCTCGCCGGCGCCGTTCGCCGTCACCTTCACCATCCCGCCGCCGACTGACGCCTCGGCCGTCTGCTTCTTCGCCTCCTCCTGCATGCGTTGCACGCGCTCCTGCATCTCCGCCGCCTGCTGCATCAGCTTGTTCATGTCGAAGCTCATTCGGGATCTCTCTCCCGCGCATCGAGGTCGGTCTTCAGCAGCTCGATGATCCGCTCCTCGCCCGCCGGCTCGTCGAGCTCGAGCGCTTCGGCGCCGCCCTCGCCCACGGCGAATGCGAGCGCGAGCCGCCGGCCCGTCACCTCGTACAGGGCGTCGGCGAGCATGGTCGCGTTCTTCGGCTCCTCCGCGAGCTGGCGGTGGAACGACGCACTGGCGGGAAACTCGACCGTGAGCGTGTCGCCGGCGAGTTGCGCGGGCCGCGCCTCTCCGAGCACGGTCGAGATCGGGATCGACCGCTCAGCGACGGCGGGAACGATCGTGCGCGCCCACGCCTCCTGCAGTTGCTCGAGCTCCACGTCGGGCGGCGACGCCGTCGCCGTCGGCTCGGCCGGACGCGCCGCACGCTCGGGCGGAGCCACCACGTGCGGTGCGGCGCTCGAACGAGACTCGAGCTGCTCGAGCCGATACGCGAGCGACTCGCGCGCCATGTCGCTTGCGGGTCGCGTGACCTTGACGAGCGCGAGCTCGAGCGGCAGGCGCGGATCGCCGCCCTGGCGCATGTCGTCGACGGCCACCGCGAGCAGGTCGATCAGCCGGATCACCGTCGCCTCGCCGAGCTGGTTTGCCTGCGCACGCAGCCGTTCGCGGGTCTCTTCCGTCACGGGGAGCGAATCCGGCACCTCGCCCATGTGCTGCACGAGCAGCAGCTGCCGCAGGTGCTCGATGAGCTCCGTCACGAGCCTGCCGATGTCGTGCCCCTGCTCGGACAGCTCCTCGACGAATGTGAGCGCGCCCGCGGTGTCGCGGTCGACGACGAGGTCGCACAGCCGGAACAGCGCTTCCTCCTCGACGGTGCCGAGGAGCTGTAGCACCGATTGCACGGTGACGTCGTTCTCCGTCGCGGCGGCGAGCTGGTCGAGCGCCGACTCGGCGTCGCGATACGAGCCGCGAGCGGCGCGCGCGATGAGCGCGAGCGCCTGGTCGGGCGCAGCGATCTGCTCCTTGTCCGCGATCATGCGCAGCCGCTTGAGCAGGTCCTGGAGCCGCGGGCGCTGGAACACGAACGTCTGGCAGCGCGACCGCACGGTCGAGAGCACCTTTGACAGGTCGGTGGTGCAGAAGATGAAGACGAGATGGGGCGGAGGCTCCTCGATCAGCTTCAGCAACGCGTTCCACGCTGCATCCGTCAGCTGGTGCGCCTCGTCGAGGATGTAGATCTTGTAGCGGCCCTCGACCGGCTGGAGCACGACGCGGTCGCGGATCTCGCGCACGTCGTCGATGCCGCGCTGCGACGCCGCGTCCATCTCGATCACGTCGAGCGACGTGCCGGCGGCGATCGCAAGGCAGGCATGGCACGTGCCGTCAGGCGTCACCGTCGGGCCCTGCACGCAGTTGAGGCTTTTCGCGAGGATGCGCGCGAGCGACGTCTTTCCGGTTCCGCGCGGTCCTGCGAAGAGATACGCCTGCCGCACCTGCCCGGACGTGATCGCGTTCTTCAGCGTCCTGACGACCGCCTCCTGCCCGACCACCTCGTCGAAGCTCTGAGGACGGTATTTCCGGTACAGGGCGGCCATCGAACGATCATACGGGCCGGGCTGGCCGCGCACCTGGAAGGGAATGCTTAGCGCTGCTTCCTTCCGGATCTGACGCGGTTCACAAGCTTCCACTGCGCGGAGCCCGACCCGCGGAGGAGTGTAGCTTTGCCGCTCGTGGATGCTAAGAGGGCGCTTCTGGGCAGACTCTTCGACCATGCGCCGCTTTTCCCGCCGGCGAGCATGACGCTGCCGGACGCGCTCGCCGAGGACGCGCGCGCACAGGCGAGCCGGGACGCGTGGCTCCTCGGCCGCTTCGTCGTGCCCGAGGGCGTCGAGGTCGAGGGTCGCGAGCTCGCGATCGTCGGGGGCGGCACCGAGCGCCAGGGCAACGACCTCTACATCGAGGGATCCTCGAAGATCCGCTGCGGCGGTGCCGCGACCCCGGCCGTGGAGGATTTGGCGGCGTTCGTGCGCGGCTGCCGTGAGGCCCACGTCGTCTTCAAGGCGACGGCGGGGCTGCACCACGCGTATCCGACCGACGCGGGAGAGCATGGGTTCCTCAACCTGCTGGCAGCGTGCGTCTTCGCCGACGAGGAGGACGCGCTGCGCGCGCGGCCCGGCGCATTCGAGCTCGACGCCGAGTCGTTCCGCTGGAACGGACGCGCCGCAGGCCCTGGCGAGCTCGAGCACGTGCGCTCGCATCTGCTGCATTCGATCGGGAGCTGCTCGTTCTTCGAGCCCGTCGGCGAGCTGCACGAGCTGGGGATCCTGTGACCGGGTTCGGCGCATTCGCCGACGGGGGCCTCGCGTGGACCGAGGGCGAGGAGGTCGTCGACCTGCGCGGCCTGGGCGACGTGTTCGCGCAGCCGACGCTGAACGCGCTGATGGCCGCAGGCCCTGCGGCGTGGCGTGAAGCGATCGCGGCCGCCCGCGCCCACGACGGCCCACGCATCGCCGACCCGCAGATGCGCCTCCCGTTCGACGTCGCCGACTACGTCGACTTCTACGCGTCGCTCGAGCACGCCTCCAACCTCGGGCGGATGTTCCGCCCGGACCAGGAGCCGCTCCTCCCCAACTGGTGCTGGCTGCCCGTCGGCTACCACGGCCGTGCGGGGACGGTCGCCGTGAGCGGCACCGACGTTGTCCGCCCCCGCGGTCAGCTGCGCGCAGGCGAGTTCGGCCCGTCACAGCGGCTCGACGTCGAGCTCGAGCTCGGCTTCGTCGTCGGCGTTCCGTCGGAGCGTCCGCTGTCGACGTCCGAGTTCGCAGACCATGTCTTCGGCGTCGTGCTCCTCAACGACTGGAGCGCGCGCGACATTCAGGCGTTCGAGTACGTGCCGCTCGGGCCGTTCCTCGGCAAGTCGTTCCAGACGTCCATCTCGGCCTGGGTGACGCCGCTCGCGCTGCTCGAGGAGCGCTGCGTGGAGGCGCCGGAGCAGGATCCGCCGCCGATCGCGCAGCTGGCCGGTGGCAGCGACTGGGGGCTCGACCTCGATCTCTCGATCGAGCTGAACGGAGAGACGATCTCGCGCGGCAACGCACGGACGCTGTACTGGACGATGCCGCAGATGCTCGCGCACGCGACCTCGAACGGCGCGACGGTACGCACGGGCGACCTGATGGGGACGGGGACGATCTCGGGGGCCGAGCCCGGCACGGAAGGCTCGCTCATCGAGCTGTACGGCAACACGCGCTTCCTCGCCGACGGAGACGAGGTCGTGCTCCGCGCAACCGAACTCGGCGAGGTGCGCGGACGCGTGCGTTCGGATTAGGGAATAAGCCGCAGATCTGCTGCGGCGTTTGACGCTCGGTGGTGGAGGTCTTCGCGACGAGATTGAGTCCATGAGCGCCATTGCGGTCGACGCACAGTCACAGGCGGCCCTGGTCGGAGGGCTCGTCCACGACCTCCGGAACGCGCTGCTCGTGATCCGCGGCTACAGCGCCCTCCTCAAGCCCGGCCTGGATCTGGAGCAGCTGCGCGACGTGGAGGAGATCGAAGAGGCGACCGACCGCGCCACAGAGCTGACCGCCGAGTTGTTCGACCTGGCCCGGCGCTACGCCGCCGAGTAGCCCTCGCGGCGGAGCAGCGTTCGCGCCAGCTCCGCCTGCTCGCCACCTGCGACGAGGATGACGAGCACGCCGCCGTACTCCGGCGAGACGTGGCGCAGCTCGAAGTCCTCGATGTTGATGCCCGCGGCGCCGAGCGACTGCGTGATGCGGGCCAGCACGCCGGGCTTGTCCGGAATGCGCACGCGGATGCGGTTGAGCATCTTTGCCTCGGTGCGATACGCGTACTCGAGCATGCGCGTGCGCGCCGTCGCGGACTCGGCGATCCACCGCTCGATCGCATCGCGCTCGCCGGCGCGCAGCGAGCGCTCGACGTCGGCGAGATCGCTGCCGAGCTCGGCCAGCGCTGACGCAATGAGGTCGCCGTTGGCGACGAAGATGTCCGCCCAGATGGACGCATTCGCGCCGGCGACGCGCGTCATCTCGCGCAGCGACGCGCCGGCGTAGCCGAGGGCGTCCTCGCCCGCCCGGGCGGCGGTGCGCATGAGCAGGTTCGCGAGCGCGTGCGGGAGGTGGCTCGTCACCGCCAGAAGCCGGTCGTGCTCGGCCGGATCGAGCTGCACCGTCCGCGCGCCGAGGGCGGCGACGAAGCCCTCCACGATTTGCACCCGCGCCGCCTCGGCCACTGGCGACGGGGTCAGGAACCAGATCGCGCCGTCGAAGAGGTCGGCGCTCGCGCGCGCGGGGCCGCCGGTCGCGCCGCCTGCGAGCGGGTGGCCGGCGATGAACCGGGGGTCCTCGACCGCGGCGAGCACGCGCTTGGTCGAGCCGACGTCGGTGACGGTTGCGTCGGGCGCGGACGCGAGCGCGTCGCGAACCGTGGCGACGACGGCGCCGACCGGCACCGAGACGACGACGAGCTCCGCACCAGCCACCGCCTCCGCCAGCGACGCGGCGGGCTCGACAGCCGCTTCCCGCAGCATCGCGGGGTCGGCGTCCCAGCCGCGCACGGAGGCGACGCCGGCACGGCGCGCGGCGAGCGCGACCGACGTGCCGAGCAGGCCTGTGCCGACGATCGCGAGCCGCGAGACCGGCGCAGGCTTCCTCACCTGCGTGGCTGCCGCGCCGGCGCCCGCTCCCTGGGACTCCTGCTTCATGACGTCGAGGACGGCGGAGAAGAGCGAGCGCACCGCCTGCTCGCCGAGCGGGCCGCCGTTCGCACGGGTGAGCTCGTCCAGGAGCTCCGCCTCGCGCGCGGCATCGATCAGCGGCGCCCCGGTCTCCTGCTTGTGCGCGCGCACACGCCGGACCAGCTCGAGCCGCTGGTTGAGGGCGTCGAGCACCTGGCGGTCGAGCGCCGCGATCCGGTCGCGCAGGTCGGTGAGCTCGTCGGCGGCCACCGGTGCAGTTTGCCGTGTCGTCAGCCGACGAGGAGCGCGAGGAGCGCCTTCTGCACGTGCAGACGGTTCTCCGCCTGCTGCCAGACGGCCGACTGGCCGCCGTACAGCACGTCGCCCGAGATCTCCTCGCCGATGTGCGCCGGGAGGCAGTGGAGGACGATCGCGTCGTCCGCGGCGGCCGCGAGCAGGTCGGCGTCGATCCCGAAACCGGCGAAGTCCCGCAGGCGCCGATCGCGCTCGTCCTCCTCGCCCATGCTCGTCCAGACGTCGGTGTAGACAACCTGCGCGCCGGCGACGGCCGCATACGGGTCGTCGGTCAGCGTGACGTTGCCGCCGAATGCGACCGCGGCGCCGAGCGCGCCGGGACCGGGCTCGTAGCCGCGCGGAGTCGCGCACACGACCTCGGCACCGAGCGCCGAGCACGCGACGAGGAGTGAGGCGCAGACGTTGTTGCCGTCGCCGACGTACGCGACGCGCACGCCGTCGAGATCGCCGAAACGCTCGCGGATCGTGAGCGCGTCCGCGAGCGCCTGGCACGGATGCTCGTCGTCGGTGAGCGCGTTGATCACGGGCACGGATGAAAAGTTAGCGAGCGTCTCCAGGTCGGCCTGCGAGGGCCAGCGCACCGCAAGCGCGTCGAGGTAGCCGGACAGGATGCGCGCCGTGTCCTCGAGCGACTCGCCGCGCGACAGCTGGAGCTCCGACGTATTGAGGGCGATGGCCGAGCCGCCGAGCTGCTCCATCGCCACCGCGAACGACACGCGCGTGCGCGTCGAAGGCCGTCCGAAGATCAGGCCGAGCGTGCGGCCGGGGAGCAGGCGGTGCTCGATGGCGTTCTTCTGCGCCGACTTCAGATGCTCCGCGAGGTCCAGCACGAGCCGCAGCTCGTACGCGCTCCACGTCGTCAGCGTCGTCAGGTCGCGGCCGACGAGCGCACGCGTCGTGTCGGCGAGCGCGCGCGCGGCGAGGCGGAGGCGCGCGTCGTGCAGTGCGGTCTTGACGCCGGCGGGGCCGGGGGCGGCGCGCGGCGCGTCGCGGTCGGGCGCGACGAAGGTGCCTCCGCGGACGGCGGCGGCGACCTGCTCGTGCGCGTCGCGGAACGCCACGCCGTCACGGACGAGCGCCTCGGCGGCGTCCGTCGCGCGCAGCAGCGGGTCGGACACGGCGGCGGCGAGCCGCTCGTGGTTCAGGTCGAGACCGCCGATGAGCGCGCCGAGCGCGGCAAGCGCGCCGCGGACATCGCGCCGCGTGGCGAAGAGCGGCGTCTTGTCCTCCTGCAGGTCCTTGTCGTACGCGAGCGGCAGGCCCTTCACGACCGCGAGCAGGCCGGTCAGCCGTCCGATTGCCGTGCCGGCCTTCCCACGCGCGAGCTCGGCGACGTCCGGGTTCAGCTTCTGCGGCATCATCGACGAGCCCGTCGACGCCGACTCCGGCAGGCGGACGAAGCCGAACTCCGACGTGCACCACAGAACGATCTCCTCGCCGATGCGCGACAGGTGCGTGAACAGCACCGCCGACGCGTACAGGTAGTCGAGCGCGAAGTCGCGGTCCGCGACGGCATCGAGCGAGTTGCGCATCGGCGACTCCGGGAGCGGGAGCGGCAGGGTTGACCCCGCGAGCGCGCCGGCGCCGAGCGGGCTCGGCGCAGCGGAGGCCGCAGCGTGCTCGAACCGTGTCCGGTCGCGCTCGAGCATCTCCACCCACGCGTGCAGGTGATGGCCGAACGTCACGGGCTGCGCGCGCTGCATGTGCGTGTAGCCGGGCAGCGGCGTCTCCGCCTCGCGCTCGGCGACGTCGAGGATCGTCTCCGTCAGGCGCGCGACGGCGGCCGACGCCTCGGCGCACGCGTCCCCGACGTAGAGACGCGCCGCGGCGGCGACCTGGTCGTTGCGCGAGCGGCCCGCGTGGATCTTCCGACCGACCGGGCCGAGTAGCCCCTCGATGGCGGAGTGCACGTCCTCGTACTCGCCGAGGTAGGCGGCGCCCTCCTCGGCGATCGTGGCGAGCCGGGTCTCGACGTCGGCCAGCTCGCCGTCGTCGAGGATGCCGACCGCGTGCAGCCGCTGCGCATGCACGGCCGTCGCTGCGCAGTCGTACGGCAGCAGCTCGTCGTCTTCGGCGCGGAGGAACGCATCCACGTCGGGGTCGAGCGCGACGCCGGTGCGGGCGGCCCAGAGCGTCACGCAGTCACCTCGAGCAGCGGATGGCCGTACGCCTCGAGGAACCGGCGCGTGTCGGCGATGTCGTTCGACTGCAGCGCGAGCTGGCCGATGCGATCCGCAGCCGTGAACGCGGTCGCGCTCCGTTCCATGCTGAGCCGCTCGGGGTCGTACGTGAGCGACTCGCCGCGCGTCTCGAGGATCGTGTAGTCATCGCCGCGCCGCAGCTCGATCGTCACCTCGCCGGTGACCGGCCGCGCGACGAACTTCTGCAGCGCCTCGCGCAGCATGAGCGCCTGCGGGTCGAACCAGCGGCCCTCGTACAGCAGCCGGCCGAGGCGGCGGCCGTCGATGGCGTAGCGCTCGAGCGTCGCCTCGTTGTGGATCGCGCTCAGCAGCCGCTCGTACGCGATGTGCAGAAGCGCCATGCCGGGCGCTTCGTAGATGCCGCGGCTCTTCGCCTCGATGATCCGGTTCTCGATCTGGTCGGACATGCCGAGCCCGTGGCGGCCGCCGATCGCGTTCATCTCGCGGATGACGTCGACGGGCTCACCGACAGGAAGGCCGTCCTCGAACGCAATCGTCACGATCTCCGGCGCGATCTCGACGTCCGCGTCCCAGTGCGCGACCCCCATGATCGGCTCGACGATGCGCATGCTCGTGTCGAGGTGCTCGAGGTTCTTCGCCTCGTGCGTCGAGCCGAGCATGTTCGCGTCCGTGGAGTACGCCTTCTCGGTCGACGCACCGTGGGGGAGACCGCGCTCGGCAAGCCACTCGCTCATCTCCTTGCGCCCGCCGAGCTCCGAGACGAACGCGGCGTCGAGCCACGGCTTGTAGATGCGCAGGTGCTCGTTCGCGAGCAGGCCGTAGCGGTAGAAGCGCTCGATGTCGTTGCCCTTGTACGTCGAGCCGTCGCCCCAGATCTCGACGCCGAGCTCCTGCATCGCGTGCACGAGCAGCGTGCCGGTGACGGCGCGACCGAGCGGCGTCGTGTTGAAGTAGCGCTTGCCGGCCGTCTGCACGTGGAACGCGCCACACTGCAGGGCGGCGATTCCCTCGCGCGCGAGCGCGTCCTTGCAGTCGACGAGCACCGCGTCCTCGGCGCCGTAACGGAGCGCGCGCTCAGGGATGGACGCGACGTCCGGCTCGTCCGGCTGGCCGAGATCGGCGGTGAAGGCGTACGGGACCGCGCCGTGCTTGCGCATCCACGCGAGCGCGCAGCACGTGTCGAGCCCGCCGGAGAAGGCGATGCCGACGTTCTCGCCGATCGGGAGCGTGGCGAGGATCACGCAACGCCGCGCAGCATGTGCCCGCGAATCTCCTCCGCCAGCTTCGCGCCGGTCGTGCCGTCGCGGGCGATGAGCAAGACAGTGTTCTCGCCCGCGATCGTGCCGGCGATGCGCGGATGGTGTGCAACGTCGATCGCCTGCGCGAGCGGGCTCGCATATCCGTACGGCGTGACGACGACGACGAGGTTGCCGCTCGGCTCGACTTCGAGCGCCCAGCGGGCGAACGCGACGGCGATCGCGTCCGCCCGCTCGGCCTCCGCCGCTTGCGGCGGCGCGTAGATCAGGCGGCCGCTCGAGCCGCGCACCTTGATGAGCCCGAGCTCGTGGATGTCGCGCGAAACGGTCGTCTGCACGACGTCGTGGCCGGCGGCGTGCAATGCGTCGGCGAGCTCGGTCTGCGTCGAGACCGCGTGGTCGCGCAGGATGCGAAGGATGGCGGCGTGACGCTGCTGGCGGTTCATGCGGTGACCTCCGTGAGGATGGCGAGAGCGTTGTCGATGTCGTCCGAGTCGACGACGAGAGGCGGTGCGAGGCGAAGCACGTCGGGGCCGGCGGTGAGGCAGACGAGGCCGGCTTCGAGCGCGGCGTCGACGACCTGCTGCGCGGGACGGTCGAGCACGGCGCCGACGAGGAGGCCCGCTCCGCGAGCCTCGCTCACGGCCGGCAGCGCTGCTAGGCCGGAGAGGAGGCGCGCGCCATTCTCGCGGACACTCGCGAGCAACTCGTCGTCGACCGTGCGGCACACGGCGGCTGCCGCGGCGCACGAGACGGGGTTCCCGCCGAAGGTGGAGCCGTGGTCGCCGAGAACGAACCCGCGCGGCGCGTCGTCCGAGACGAGGAGGCAGCCGATCGGGAGGCCGTTCGCGAGCCCCTTCGCCAGCGTGACGAGCTGCGGCTTGACGCCGATCTGTTCCCACGCGAAGAACGTTCCGGTGCGGCCGACGCCGGTCTGCACCTCGTCGAACGCGAGCAGCGCGCCGAGCTCCTCCGCCAGCGTGGCGGCCGCCGCGATGAATCCCGGCTCGAGCGGGACGACGCCGCCTTCGCCCAGCACCGGCTCGAGCAGCACGAGGCCGATGTCGTCGCCGGCGGCCTCGTACAACGACGGAATGTGGTTCGGCGTCGCGAAGCGCGCCGGGCCGAGCGGCTCGAAGGCGGCCCGCTTCGACGGCTGGCCGGTGACGGCGAGCGCGCCGAGCGTGCGGCCGTGGAACGAGCCTTCGAGTGCGAGCACGCCGGCCTTGCCCGTTGCCTTGCGGGCGTACTTGAGCGCGGCCTCGTTCGCCTCGGTGCCGGAGTTGCAGAAGAACGCCTGCGCGCCGCCGAAGCGGTCGGAGAGGATGGCGGCCAGCTCGGCGGCAGGCTCGCTCGCATAGAGGTTGGACGCGTGCCAGAGCCGGTCGAGCTGCGCGTGCGCGGCCGCGAGCGGCGCCGGATGGCGGTGCCCGAGCGAGACGACGGCGATGCCGGCTGCGAAGTCGAGATAGCGGCGCCCGTCCGTCCCGGTGAGCCAGACGCCGTCGCCCTCGACGAAGCCGATCTTCGTCTCTGGGTACGTCGGCAGCAGGTGCGTCTCGACCGCGACGCTCACGCGACGACCGCCGTGGCGCCGATGTCCGCCTGCAGGCCGCTGCGCGCGGCGCGCGACGCGGCGAGGAGCTTGGGGACGATGCCGCCGTCGAAGGTGCCCTGGCCGACGAGCGCCTCCGCTTCCGCGGCGGGGATCGAGTGCAGGAGGCGGCCCTCGTGGAAGACGCCGGGCACGTCGGTGAGGAAGAGGATGCGCTGCGCGCCTAGGCCGACCGCGAGCGCGGTTGCCATCTCGTCGGCGTTCACGTTCAGCGGCCCGCGCGCGAGCGGCGAGACGACGGGCACGCGGCCCAGCTCGAGCGCGGCGACGACGGCGGGCGGGCACGACGGCACCGGCTGGCCCACGAGCCCCAGCTCCGGCACCTGCTCCGCCTCGAGGCCGACCTCGTCGCCCGCGAGCGGCATTGCGTCCGGGCCGATCGCTGCGCAGACGGCGGCGTTGACGGCGGCGAAGCTCTCGCGGACGACCTCGAGGCCTTCCGGCGTCGTCACCCGGCGTCCGTGCACGAATCTGACCTCGAGCCCGCGGCGCGCCATCTCCTCGGAGATCTGCGGGCCGGCTCCGTGCACGACGACGACGGAGTGGCCGAGCGTGCGCAGCTCGCGCACGACGTCCGCGGTGCTGCCGATCGACGCGCCGCCGACCTTCAGCACGACGCTCATGACCGGTACTCCGCGTTGATGCGCACGTAGTCGTAGGAAAGGTCGCTGGTGAGGTAGGACGCGACGCCGTCGCCCAGCGCGAGGTCGATCTCGATCGCGCAGTGGCCGTTCGTCAGCACCGGCTCGTCCCCGGACGGCATGCCGTCGACGAGGACGGCCACGCCGTCGATGAGGATCGAGAGCTTGTCGGGATCGAGCGCCGCGAAGCCGCCGTCGTGCTTCGCCGACCCGGCTGCGGCGGCGATGCGGCCCCAGTTGGCGTCGTGCCCGTACAGCGCCGTCTTCACGAGCGGGGAGGTGGCGACGCGCTCGGCGATCGCGCGCGCCTCGCCGTCGCTCGCCGCGCCGCGCACGGCGATCTCGGCGAGCACGGTAGCGCCTTCGCCGTCGGCGACGATCTGCTTCGCGAGCTCGCCGCACACGGTGCGCAGCGCCGCCGCGAACGCCTCGTCGTTCCGCTCGCAGCCGCTCGCACCGTTGGCGAGCAGCAGAACGGTGTCGTTCGTCGAGCACTCGCCGTCCACCGAGATGGCGTTGAAGCTCGCGTCGACGGCGGGGCGGAGGAAGTCGATCGCCTCGCCGGGCTCGAGCGGATAGTCGGTCGTGACGACCGCGAGCATCGTGGCGAGACAGGGGTGGATCATCCCCGAGCCCTTGGCCATGCCGCCGACGGTGAAGCCCGGGCCGTGCGCGACCGATTGCTTCGCGTGCGTGTCGGTGGTCATGATCGCGTGCGCGGCCGCGTCGCCTCCGTCCGTGTCGAGCTCGATCTCGCCGATGCCGGCGACGACCGCGTCGACGGGCAGCGGCTGGCCGATGACGCCGGTGGAGAGGACGAGCACCTGCGCGGGCTCGATGCCGAGCTTCGCGGCGACGGCGTCGGCGGTCGCGCGTGCGGCGTCGACTCCCGCCGGGCCTGTCGCTGCGTTCGCGGTCCCCGAGTTGGCGACGATCGCCTGCGGCTGCGCGTGCTCGAGGTGCTCGCGCGAGACGACGACCGGCGCTGCCTGGACGCGGTTGATCGTGAACATGCCCGCGCCCGTCGCCGGGACGAGCGAGTGCACGAGCGCGAGGTCGAGGCGGTCCTTCTTGCGGATGCCGCTGTGCACGGCGCCGGCGACGAAGCCCTTGGCGGCGGTGACGCTCATACCAGGATCCCCGTGAGCCGCAATCCCGCGGTCTCGTCGAGGCCGAGCGCGAGGTTCGCGTTCTGGACCGCCTGGCCCGCGGCGCCCTTGCCGAGGTTGTCGAGCGCGCAGACGACGATCGTCGTGCCTGTTGCGCTGTCCGCGAAGACGCCGATCTCGGCGGCGTCGGTTCCCTGCACGCGCGCGAGCTCGGGCGTCGTTCCTTCGGGGAGCACGCGCACGACGTGGCTGTCCGCGTATGCGTCCTCGAGCAGCGTGCGCACGTCCGCGTCCGTGTGCACGTAGCAGGTCGCGAGCAGGCCGCGGCGCACGGGGAGGAGGTGCGGGACGAAGCAGACGGCGAAGCCGAGCTGCTGCGCGATCTCGGGCGCGTGCCGGTGCGCGCCGACCGCGTACGGGGAGACGTTCTCGAGCACGAAGCCGGCGTGCGAGCTCGCCTTCAACTCGCGGCCGGCGCCGGAGACGCCCGACTTGGCGTCGACGACGACCGTCGCCGGATCGACGGCGCCGGCGAGCGGCGCGAGCGCGAGCAGCGCCGCCGTCGCATAGCAGCCGGGATTGGCGATGAGATTCCCCTCCGGCGCGTAGAGCTCCGGGAGCCCGTAGCTCCACGCGCCGGGCGCGACCGCGTACCAGGCGCGGGCGAGTTCTGGATCGACGAGGCGATGCGCCCCGGAAAGGTCGACGACGACGGCGCCGGCGGGCGGCTCGACGGCCGCCGCGCGCTCGTTGCCGAGGCAGAGAAAGACGACGTCGGCGCCTACTGCGAGGGCGTCCTCGTTCGGGACGAAGTGCGGTAGCGAGCCGTTCAGCCGGACGTCGAGGGCGGCCGCGGTCTGGCCCGCGAGCGAGTCGGAGCCGAGCGCCGCGATCTCCAGCTCGGGATGGCGGAGAATGCGGTCGAGCGTCTCCTGGCCGGAGTAACCCGAGGCTCCGAGGATTGCCACCGTCGGCATGACCGGAATATTATGCAAAAAAGTGCGTGTTATGCAAATCGCGGCGGTTCTCGCGGCTGCACTGCTGGCGGCCGCGCGGGCGCGCGCGGACGGAGACCCCGCCAGCGACGTCCTCCCGGGCGCGGACGTGTTCCTGCCATATCCGGCTCCGCACAAGGACGTGGCCGCAGCCCTGGAGCAGCTCGTCGCCTCGGCCAACACGGGCGGGAACCGCCTGAAAGTGGCGGTCGTGGCCTCGCGGATCGACCTCGGCGCGATCCCGAGCCTGTACGGCAAGCCCACGTTGTATGCGCGGTACCTCGGCCTCGAGCTCCGGACGCTGTATTCGGGCGTCCTGCTCATCGTCATGCCGGCAGGGTTCGGCGTCTACGACGGCGGCCGGTCGACCGCCTTGCAGCAGGGGGCGCTCAAGGGCCTCGCCAGCGCGGCCGACGCCAACGGTCTCACGCGCGCGGCCGCAAGCGCCGTGCAGCGGCTGGTCGCCGCCCACGTGCTCCGATACACGGACGTGCTCGCGCCGATCGTGGTCGCGCTCGACGAGCATGCGAGGCGAGGCGGAACCGCGAAGCTCGAATATGCGGTCGACGATGACAGCGGCAAGGCGGCCGTCACCGTGCGGGTCGTCGGCGGGACGACCTTCCATCTGCCGCTGCAGGCGGTGAATCCGAGCGGCCTCTATTCCGTTCGCTGGCGCGTCCCCGCGACCGCGCCGGCGAAGGTGCGCTACTGCGTGAGCGCGCGTGACGCGCGCGGGAACATGAGTAAGCCCGTGTGCGCGAGCATCAGCATCGCGCGGTGACTGCCTAGAACCCTGCGAGGAGATCGCGCAGCGCGGTGGTGTAGGTGTCGAGGGCTGCGCGGCCTTGATTGGTGAGCGCGATCGTGGTGCGCGAGGCGGTTCCGTTGCCGGTCTTCTCGGTGTCGACGTAGCCGGCGTCTTCGAGCTTGCGTAAGTGGGTGATCAGGTTGCCCGGGGTGAGCCCGATCATGTCCTGGAGCCGCGTGAACGAGAGCGCGTCGCCGTCGGGGAGGGCTGCCAGCGTGGCCACGATGCGGAGCCGCGCGGGGACGTGGATCAGGGGGTCGAGCTCCTCGGTGGTCATGCGCGTCCCTTATGCGCGCCGCAGCCAGACCTGACCGGCGGCGCGCGCGAGGAGCAAGACACACAGGCCG
Source organism: Actinomycetota bacterium (assembly GCA_003139545.1). Taxonomy (GTDB): domain Bacteria; phylum Actinomycetota; class Thermoleophilia; order Gaiellales; family Gaiellaceae; genus Palsa-739. Next base: position 57,713 of record PLJC01000032.1, on the reverse strand, counting down.
ATGCCGATGACGGCCCACACGCCGGCGGGGCCGGCGAAGGAACCGATTGCGGCGAGGACGACAGCGGCAACCGCGAACCCCACCCAGGGCCAGTTCTCCTTTGCCACGTTGTAGGCAGCCGCGGCCGAGCCGACGATGATGATCGGCGCTGCCGCCGGGTAGATGCCGTAGACGATCGCGTGACTCGCACCGGCGTGGTGCAGCGCCCCCTGGAACACATAGACGGTGATCCAGATCGGTATGAAGGCGGCGGCGTCGGCCTTCTGCTGCCGCGCCGAGCGGCCGCTGACGCCGCTGGTTGCGCGCCGGTAGAAGGTCGCGACCACGATGATCCAGACGAGCAGGGTCGAGTACAGGACCGCCAAGGCCCAGCCGGCCGGACCCGAATACGGATGCTGCCCGCGCACGGACAGCCACAGCACGCCGTAGGCGATCAGCACCACCGCCGCTCCGATCACCATGAGCAGCGGCCGCCTCAAGTCGAACTGGCGTTGCGCCTGCCGCGTGGTCTGCTCGAGGAGCGCGGCCGCCGCTCGAGGATCGAGCCCTTCGCCTTCGTCGTTCATCTCGCAGCCTCCTCCGTTACTTTGTGGTGCAAAGCTACCTTACTTTGCTACACAAAGTCAAGCCCTTCTCCGGCGTCCGTCCGCGCGCTCCGCTTGAATGAGCCGTCTCAGCCACCAACCGACGACGGAGGATTGTCGTGCCCCTGACTCAGACTCAGCTCGCCGATGCGGTCGCCGAAGTTTCCGGGACGAGCCGCGCGGAAGCGAAGCGGGCGCTCGAGGCGCTCGAAGAGGTCGTGCTCGAACAGATCGCCGAGGGCGAGAAGGTGAAGATCGGCAACATCGTGCAGCTCGAGGTTCGTCTCCGGCCGGCAACGAAGGCGCGCCCGGGCCGCAACCCCGCTACCGGCGAGGAGATCACCATCTCTGCGAAGCCGGCGTCGGTCGCGGTCAAGGCGCGGCCGCTCACGAAGGCGAAGGCCGCGGCTCCTTCGGTGCAGAAGGTGAAGCGCAAGCTCGGCTAGCCACGATTAGTAGGACCGCGGCATCTTCAGCACGTGCTCGCCGACGTACGCGAGGACGAGGTTGTTCGATACGGGTGCGACCGTATAGAGACGCGTTTCACGAAACTTCCGCTCGACGTCGTACTCCGCCGCGAAGCCGTAACCGCCGAACGTGTCGATGCAGGCGTTCGCCGCCGACCAGGATGCCTCGGACGCGAGGAGCTTGGCCATGTTTGCCTCCGCGCCGCACGGTTCCCCCTGGTCGTACAGCCACGCAGCCTTGTGTCGAATCAGGTCCGCCGCTTCGGTGGCCGCGTGCGCGCGTGCGATCGGGAATTGCACGCCCTGGTTCGACGCAATAGGCCGTCCGAATACAACGCGCTCAGAGCCGTACTCGACCGCTTTCTCGATGAACCAGCGAGCGTCGCCGATGCACTCGGAGGCGATCAGGATCCGCTCGGCGTTCCAGCCGTCGAGGATGTATCGGAATCCCTTCCCCTCTTCGCCGATGAGCGCGCTCGCGGGTATCTCGACGTCGTCGAAGAAGACCTCGGTCGTCGCGTGGTTCATCATCGTTTTGATCGGACGAATCTCGAGGCCTTTTGGTGCCCCACGGATGTCGACCAGGAAGACGGAGAGTCCGTCGGTCTTTTTCTCCACGCGATCGGCAGGGGTCGTCCGTGCGAGCAGGAGCATGAGATCGGAGTGCTCCGCTCGCGATGTCCAGATCTTCTGCCCACGGATGACGTAGCCGCCGTCGGTCGGCGTCGCCGTCGTTTCGATCTTGGTCGTATCCGATCCGGAGGAGGGCTCGGTGACGCCAAACGCCTGCAGGCGAAGCTCGCCGGACGCGATCTTCGGCAGATACTCCGACTTCTGCGCGGCGCTGCCGTGCCGCAGAACGGTCCCCATCGTGTACATCTGCGCGTGGCACGCGCCCGAGTTGCAGCCGTTCGCGTTGATCGTCTCCACGATCACGCTGGTCGCGGCGATGCCGAGACCAGCGCCGCCGTATTCCTCGGGGATCAGCGCGGCGAGCCATCCGCTCTCGGTGAGCGCGGCGACGAACTCATCGGGGTATCCGTCCGGTTCGAGCGCCTGCCAGTACTCGCCCGGGTATCTCGCGCACAGCTCGCCGACGGCGGCTCGGATCTCGACGAACTCCTGCGGCAGATCGAACGTCATGGGAGCCTCCCAGAAAGTGGGCGCGGCTGCGATCGAACTAGCGACCCCTCGCGTGTGAACCCCGTGCAGCGTTCGCCATCTGTCGCCTCCAGCGGCGACTTTGGCTTGGTTATGCGGAATCCCGTTTGGCGGTGTATCACGCTTAGCGTCGGTTGGCCACGGCTACCTCGCAGCGATCTCGCACATGGTGTCCTGACAGACAACTACTGCGCTCGTGTACGTCGGGCACACCGAGGACGAGGTTCTGTCCTGAAGTGGTATGCGTTGCATTCGCTCATAGCCACCGGTCGTGCAGTCTGCGTCGCTACCGTTTTACGCGTTGACCGGCCTTATGCACGGCAGAGGCTGCGAAGACGCGCGGACGGGGATCGGTAGCCGCTGACCATGCCTTCTCGTACAGCTTCCGCGCCCGGTCGCTTCGTGCAAGCTCGAAAGCCCCCACATCTACCGCCACGACGGAGAGCTGTGTCATGCCAGATTCGGCATGCCACCGCCAAGAATCGAACTTGGGCACACGGTTTAGGAAGCCCGCCGTGATCCTCCCGGGGAGTGCGGCGTAGTTCGAGGAGTCCGCCGCGAGCGCGGTCAAGGGGTTCGAGCGGTTCGCCGTTTCCGCGTAGACCGCCTGCGTTCGGCGTGTCCAGGTAGACGAACTGTAGATGGCTAGCGACAAGGCGAGTTCAGGCGATCGTCACCGTCGCCCTAGAAGCACCTACTGGACAGGGTTTCGCAGCACGCCGATGCGGTCGATCTCGACCTCGACGACATCACCGGCTTGCAGGTACTGCCGGTCGCCGTTTTTGCCCATGGCCACTCCCGGCGGGGTGCCGGTGGCGATGATGTCGCCTGGTTCGAGCGTGATGGTCTCGCTGATGAACGCGATGAGCTCGGCGACTCCGAAGACCATGTCGGCGGTTGTCGCTTCTTGCACGATCTCGCCGTTGACGCGACAGCGAATCGGCAACTGCTGCGGCTCGCCGACCTGCTCGCGCGGTACGACAGGCCCCATCGGGCAGAAGGTGTCGATCGACTTTCCGCGCGTCCACGAGAGCGGAGAGCTTGATCCGCGGCCGATTTCCGGCCGGCAGGAGCTCTACGAGAGTGTTGTCGGCGATGCCGTCTGGGCCGCTGGCGACCGCCTTTAGTCTGGCCGTAACCGCTCGCGACTCGTCCTTGCCGTTTTAGGAAGGCGTGTGCAGCGCGTCTGTGTGTCCCGCAGTGTGGGGAATGCTCAAGGTCACGAGTGCGTTCTGAGGGCCTCGCGGTCGATCTCGCGGCGAAGAATCTTGCCGGTCGCGCTGCGGGGGAAGTCGTCCACCAGCACGACGCGTCGCGGATAGGCGTAGGCGGCGACGCGTTCGCGTGCGTACGCCTGCAGCTCAACGGGATCGCAGGCCGGGTCGGCCGGGACGACGAGCGCGACCACCTCTTCGCCGAGGCGCTCGTCGGGCACGCCGAGTACGACCGCCTCGTACACGTGTGGGTGCGCGAACAGCACTTCCTCGATCTCGCGCGGGTAGACCGAGTAGCCGCCGCGGAGGATGACGTCCTTCTTGCGGTCGACGAGGTGCAAGTAGCCGTCGTCGTCGAGGTAGCCGACGTCGCCTGTCGCCAGCCACCCGTCGTGCCCGCGCATGATCGTCGGGCTCAGGAGCAGAACCTCGCCCGTGCCGTTGCTCTCGATGCGCACTTGTCCGCCGGCGGCGGGCGTTCCCACCGTGCCGGGCTTGCGCTCGCGGCCGGCGTGGTTGGACGTTGCCATGCCCCCGACCTCCGTCATGCCGTAGCCCTCGAGCACCGTCGTGCCGAAGCGCTCCTCGAAGGCGTGCAGCGTCTCGACCGCCAATGGTGCGCCGCCGATGTGCGCGAGGCGGAGCGGCGCGCTGCGGCCGGTCGCGAGGAGTGCGACGCACATCGCCGGTACTCCCATGAACACCGTCACATGCCCGTGCTCGATCAGGTCGAGGGCGGCGTGCGGTTCGAACCGCTCCACGAGCGCGAGGCATGCGCGCGCGGCGAGCGCGGCATTCATGCAGCCGGTCATCGCAAACACGTGCGCGAGCGGTGCCGAACCGAACAGGACGTCGTCCTTGTGCAGCTGCAGGGCGTCGTACGCGACGTACTCCGCGTTGAGACGCAGGCCTGCGTGCGTGAGCTCGATCCGCTTCGGCGAGCCGGTCGTGCCCGAGGAGTAGAGGACGACGGCGACGTCGTCGCCGGTGATCCCGGCGACGCCGTCGACCGGCGCGCCGTCGAGCGGGCCGCTGACGACGACGCGCGCATCTGCGTCAGCGATCCGCTCGTGCTGCTCGCGCTCGCTCAGCAACGGGTTGATCGGCACGACGATCGCCCCGAGGCGGAGGGCGCCGTGGTAGGCGGCGACGAAGTCGGGGCGGTTGGGGAGAGCGAGCGCGACGCGGTCGCCGGGCCTGACGCCGCGGTCGCGCAGGGCGCCCGCCGCACGCGCCGCGAGCGTGTCGAGCTCGGCGTAGACGATCCGCTGTCCGTCGTGCAGGAGCGCGGGCCGGCCGGGTGCGTCCGCGGCCGCCTCCGCGAGCAGCGTCGCCAGGTTACCCCCAGACGTCGTGTGCGACCTCGACAATGAGGCGCAGCTTCGCGAGCTCCTGTTCGACCGTGAGGTCGTTGCCCTCGACCGTCGACGAAAAGCCGCACTGTGGCGAGAGACAGAGCTGGTCGACGTCGACGAAGGTTGCGGCCTCCTCGATCCGGCGCTTGATCGCGTCCTTCTCCTCGAGCTCGCCGCGCTTGGTCGTGACGAGCCCGAGCACCACCTGCTTCCCCTTCGGGACGAAGCGCAGTGGCGCGAACCCGCCGGAGCGCTCGTCGTCCCACTCCATGAAGAACCCATCCACGTCGAGCTCGTTGAAGAGCGCTTCGGCGACGAAGTCGTAGCTCCCCTCCGCGGCCCACGACGAGCGGAAGTTGCCGCGGCACATGTGCGTCGTCACCGACATCCCCGCAGGCCGCGCCGCGAGCGCCTCGTTGATGTGATGGATGTACTCCACGTGCTGCCGCTCGGGGTCGCCGCCGATCGAGCCGACATACTCGCGCTGGTGGGGGTCGTTGAGGTACGCGAGGCTCGTGTCGTCGAACTGGAGGTACGTGCAGCCCATCTCGCCGAGCCGTCGCACCTGCTCGGCGTACGCCTTTGTCAGATCGGCCCAGAACGAGTCGAGGTCGGGATACACGTCGCGGTCGACCGCGGCCTTGCCGCCGCGGTAGTGGACCATGCTCGGTGACGGGATCGTCAGCTTCGGGACGGCGCTCGTCACCGACTGCTGTAGGAAGCCGAAGTCGTCGCCGAAGATCGTGCGCGAGACGCCGAGCCGGCCGTTGACGTGGAGCGCAGCCGGCGTGAACTCGATGTCGCCCGTCGGGTTGTGGAACTTCACCGAGATGTGGCCGGCCTCCTTGGTAACGCCGTCCAGCTGGTAGATGAAGTCCATGTGCCACGAGGCGCGGCGGAACTCACCGTCTGTCGCCGACTGTAGGCCGACGTCCTCCTGTATGCGCACGATCTCGCGGATCGCATCGTCCTCGATCGCGCGCAGCTCGGCGGCGTCGATCCTTCCGGCGGCGTGGTCGTCCCGCGCCTGCAGCAGGCGTCGTGGACGCAACAGGCTGCCGACATGGTCGGCGCGGAAGGGAGGAGACATTCGGCGCGCCATCGGTGGTGTATATCGCACTCGTGCCGGGGCTCGCAGACCTGGTGTCATCGAGGCGTCCGACGCGCTCGCACGCGGCGACGTGTCGTCTCGCGAGCTCGTCGCGGCATGCCTCCGCGCATTCCCGAGCGGGACGGCGCACACAGCTTCGACGGCGAAACGGCCTGCTTACGAGCGCTTCGCTCGTCGGCCCCGCCCGGCTCCGACTGGGATCTGCTTGCAGCGGGAGCGCGCTGCAGGTGGAGCTGGGTACGGTGTCGCCGTGATCGACGTGCACGTTCATGTGGAGCGCTCGCGCGCGGGACACGATCCGATGCCGTCCGAGCTCCGCGCCGCGGCCGCGCGCTACTTCCACGGCGACGGGCTGCTGCCGACGATCGACGACGTCGTCGCGTACTACCGCGAGCGCAACATGCGTGCGGTCGTGTTCACGGTCGACTGGGAGCTCAGCAGCGGCATCCCGCCGATCCCCGACGACGAGATCCTCTCGGCCGATCCCGACGTCGTCATCCCGTTCGCGACTGTCGACCCGGCCCGTCCCGACGCGCTCGAGCGCGTGCAGGCGAGGATCGCGGCGGGGGCGCGCGGCTTCAAGTTCCATCCCAACCTGCAGGCGTTCTTCCCGAACGACCGCGTCGCGTACCCGCTCTACGAGGCGATCGCGGCGGCCGGCCTGCCCGCGCTCTTCCACACCGGTCACAGTGGCATCGGCACGGGAGTGCGCGGCGGCGGCGGGCTGCGCCTCAAGTACTCGAACCCGATCTGCCTCGATGACGTCGCCGCCGATTTCCCCGAGCTGAAGATCGTCATGGCGCATCCGTCGTTCCCGTGGCAGGACGAGGCGATCTCGGTCTGTCTGCACAAGGAGAACGTCTGGATCGACTTGTCCGGCTGGTCGCCGAAGTACTTCCCGCCGCAGCTCGTGCAGTACGCGAACACGCAGCTGCGCGACAGAGTGCTGTTCGGCTCCGACTTCCCGCTGATCACGCCCGACCGCTGGCTCGCCGACTTCGAGCAGGCGCCGTTCCGCGACGAGGTGCGCCCACTCATCCTCGAGGAGAACGCGGTGCGGCTGTTGGGCCTCTAGCGGTAGCCGAGCCGCGCGGAGATGTCCGCGGCTGTTCGCATGAGCACCGGACCGAAGCGGGCGCCCATGTTGGCGCTCGACACCATCGAGCTGTGCACCGCGAGGTTGATCGCGGCGGCGGCCGCGCCGTCGTGCGTCAGAACGGGCGCAGCGATCGACCGCAGGCCGTAGGCCAGCTCCTCGTTGTTGATCGCATAGCCCGCCCGCCGCACGCGCTCGAGCTCGGCCTCGAGCGCCGTGCGTGACGTCAGGGTGTTCGGTCCGCGCCGCGCGAAGTCGATGCGCCGCAGCCGCTCGTCGCGCTCCTCCGCCGGCAGCTGCGCGAGCAGCACTTTGCCGAGGGACGTGCAGTACGCCGGCAGCCGCGCGCCGACGTGGAGGTTGAGGTCGATCTCCCGCTGGCCCGGCTGTGCGCTGCGCACGCGGTCGACGTAGACGATGTCGAGGTCGTCGAGGATCGCCATGTTCACGGTGTAGCCCGTCTCGTCCGAGAGCTCACGCAGGTGCGGAGCTGCGATCTCGCGCAGCTCCATCGAGTTGATGGCCGAGAAGCCGAGGTCGATCACGCGCGGGCCGAGGCGGTACTTCTTCGTCGCCGGATCCTGCTCGAGATAGCCGAGTACGGCGAGGGTCGCGACGTACCGGTGCGTCGTCGATCGGCTCAGGCCGACGTCGCGGCCGAGCTCGCTGACGCCGAGCAGGGGGCGCCCGGAGCGGAACGCGGACAGGATTGCGAGCCCGCGCTCGAGCGATTGCGAGAAGCCGGCGTCCGCGGTCATCGACTGTGTTCTAATAAATGGAACGGTGTCTTGACAAGTGGACGGACACAGGCGTAGCGTCCGCAGCCATTCCGGCATCTCTTGGTGGAGGAGGTCGAATGACTGAGGAAGCGCGAACGGGCGGCGGTGGCATCTCCCGCCGGGAGTTGCTCAAGCGCGGCGCTGTGGGCGCGGGCGGCCTCGTCGTCTCGGGCGCGCTCGCCGACCCGATCTGGGCGCGGCCGATCACGTGGGACGCGTCGAACACGATCACAATCGGGTTCGTCAGCCCGCTCACCGGTGCGGCAGGGGGCTTCGGCGAGGGCGATCCGTACATCATCTCCCTCGCGAAGAAGGGCTTTGCGAAGGGGCTGACGGTCGGCGGCAAGAAGTACGCGGTGAACATCGTCAACAAGGACAGCCAGTCGAGCCCCGCAACGGCTGCGCAGGTCGCGAACACGCTGATCCACAGCAACAACGTCGACCTCATGCTCACGACGTCGACCCCCGAGGTCGTCAACCCGGTCGCCGACGCGTGCGAGGCGGCGGGCGTGCCGTGCGTCGGCACGGTGGATCCGTGGGAGGCGTGGTACTTCGGCCGCGGCGCGAAGCCGGGCGGCCCAAACCCGTTCCACTACTCGTACCTCTTCAGCTTCGGCACGCAGCAGTTCGCCGACGCGTACGAGGACTTGTGGCCGCAGGTGAAGACGAACAAGGTCGTCGGCGTCATGTACCCGAACGACACCGACGGCAACGCCTTCCGCTCGGGCCTCATCCCGCTGCTCGAGAAGGCGGGCTACAAGGTCTTCGATCCGGGCGGATACCAGGACGGGCAGACCGACTACACGTCGCTCATCACCGGCTACAAGCAGCACAACTGCGAGATCTTCCACTGCGCCCCGATCCCGCCCGATTTCACGACCTTGTGGAAGCAGGCGGCGCAGCAGGGCTATACGAAGATGTGCAAGATCGCGCAGCTCGCGAAGACCGGCCTGTTCCCGTCGCAGATCGCCGCGTCCGGCAAGCTCGGCCCGTACCTGGCGAGCGGCGCGTACTGGACGCCGCACTTCCCGTACTCGTCGCCTCTGACAGGCCTGTCGTCGAAGCACATCGGCGATGGGTACACGGCGAAGACGGGCCGCCAGTGGAACCAACAGCTCGGCGCTTCAATGTCGCTGTTCGACGTCGCGCAGGCGGTGCTCGAGAAGAGCGGCAACCCGAAGGACAAGACGGCGGTCGCGAACGCGATGAAGACGCTCAGCGTCATGACGCCGTCCGGCCGGCTCCACTGGGGCGCCGGGGGGAAGAGGAACCCGGTGCCGAACGTCGTCACGACGCCGATCATCGGTGGGCAGTGGGTGCCGTCGAAGGGGAAGTTCCCGCTCGACTTCGTCCTTTGCGAGCACTCGGACGACCACAACGTGCCCATCCAGGCGAGGCTCAAGCCCTATCCCGGTTGATGCCAGGTGTTGACGGCACGGCGCTGCTCGCCGCGGCCGGGCTGAAGAAGCGGTTCGGCGCGCTCGTCGTGCTGGACGGCGTCAACTTCTCCGTGAGGGCCGACGAGGCAGTTGGGATCGTCGGCCCCAACGGGGCCGGGAAGACGACGCTCCTGAGCCTGTTCGCGGGGTCGCAGCGGCCCGACGGCGGGAGGGTGCTGTTCCGCGGGGCCGATGTCACCTCGTCGGGTGCCGCGGCGCGGTGCCGCCTCGGGATCGCGCGCGCGCACCAGGTGCCCAAGCCGTTCGGCGGCATGACCGTGTTCGAGAACGTCCTCGTCGGCGCATCGACGGGCGGCGGCCACCGCCGCCGTGACGCGTACCGGAGGGTGACCGAGGTCCTCGACTTGTGCGGGCTGACCCCGCTCGCGAACCGGTCGGCGGAGTCGCTCGGGCTGCTGCACCGCAAGCGCCTCGAGGTCGCGCGGGCGCTCGCGACCGGCCCACAGGTCCTCCTCCTCGACGAGATCGGCGCCGGCCTCACGGACGAAGAGGCGGTGCAGCTCGTCGAGACGATCCGCGAGCTGCGGCGGCAGGGGGTCGCGATCGTCTGGATCGAGCACATCGTCCACGTGCTCGTGCAGGTCGTGGAGCGCCTGGTGGCGATGGACAGCGGCCGGATCATCGCCGAGGGCGACCCCGAGTCGGTCATGAAGGACGCCGCCGTCATCGACGCGTACCTCGGGACGGCGGCCGTATGAGCACGCTGCTCGCCGTGGAGGAGCTCAACGTCCGCCACGGGCTGCTCCAGGCCGTTCGGCAGGTATCGCTCGAGGTTGCCGAGGGCGAGACGCTCGCGCTCGTCGGCGCGAACGGCGCCGGCAAGACGACGCTGCTGCGTGCGATCGCCGGCGCGCACCGGCCCGCCGGCGGGCGCATCTCCTTCGACGGGCGTGACATCACCTCGCTCGCCGCGCACCGGCGCGTGAAACGCGGCATCGCGCTCGTCCCGGAAGGGCGCCGCCTGTTCCCGAATCTCACGGTGGAGGAGAACCTCCGCGTGGCGAGCGCGGCGAGGCGGAGCGGGCCGTGGACGGTCGACGCGGTACTCGAGGCCTTTCCGTTGCTGCAGCCGCGGCGCCACAAGCGCGCCGCGAGCCTCTCCGGCGGGGAGCAGCAGGCGACCGCGATCGGCCGCGCGCTCATGACGAACCCGAGGCTTCTGCTCCTCGACGAGGTCTCGCTCGGTCTCGCGCCGGTGGTCGTGGAAGGCGTCTACCGCTCGCTCGCCGCACTCCTCGAGGGCGGCGCGACGATCGTGCTCGTCGAGCAGGACCTCGCGCGCGCGATGAGCGTCGCCGACCGGGTCGTCTGCATGCTCGAGGGACGGATCGTGCTCGAAGGCCCGCGCGGTGGGCTGACGCGGGAGCAGGTGACCGAGGCGTACTTCGGCCTCCGGCAGGGAGCGACGGCATGACCTGGGTGAACGTCGTCGTCCACGGCGTCCTGCTCGGCGGTGTGTACGCGCTGCTCGCGAGCGGGCTCGCGCTGATGTTCGGCGTCATGCGGATCATCAACCTCGCGCACGGCTCGCTCGCACTCGTCGGCGCATACATGGTGTTCCTGTTCACCGAGCACGTGCACGTCTCCACATACCTCGCGCTCGCGCCCGTGCTGCCGGGTGCACTCGTCGTCGGGTATCTCCTCCAGCGGACCATGCTCGAGCGGAGCCTGCGCGCGGGGCAGCTCGTGCCGTTGCTGACGACGTTCGGCTTGCTGATCGTGATCGCGAACCTCCTGCAGTACTTCTTCTCGCCGGACGTTCACTCACTCGACGAGGGCAACATCGGGACCGCGAGCTGGCAGGTGTCGAGCAGCCTCACGATCGCGTGGTTCGACGTGCTGACGTTCGGCGTCGCCGTCGTCGTGCTCGGCGGCCTGCAGCTCGTGCTCCGCTTCACGCAGCTCGGGCGCGAGCTGCGCGCGACCGCCGAGGACGCCGACACCGCCGAGCTCGTCGGGATCAACGCGCGCGCCGTCTATGCGCGGGCGACTGCGATCGCCGTAGCTACGGCGGCTCTCGCCGGCGTCTTCTACGGGATGCGCTCGTCGTTCGACCCGAACGCGGGTGCTGCGCAGCTCCTCTACGCATTCGAAGCGGTCGTCATCGGCGGCATCGGCTCGCTCTGGGGCACGCTCGGAGGCGGCATCGTGCTCGGCGTCGCGCAG
>PLJC01000032.1:0-46262 GCA_003139545.1 Actinomycetota bacterium | reverse complement strand
CGTCGTGCTGCTCGCGTTCGCGCCGGTCGCTCTCGGCGAGAACACGCAGAACAATCTCATCCAGCTCTACTTCCTCGTGATCATGGCGATGATGTGGAATGCGCTCGCCGGCTACGGCGGGCTCGTGTCCGTCGGCCAGCAGGGCTTCATCGGCATTGGCGCCTACGCAGCCGTCTTCCTCTCGGTGCAGCACTCGCTCAACCCGTACCTCTCGATGCTGCTCGCGACGCTCATCGGCGGCGCGATCGNNAAATTCCCGTCGCAGCCGTGGTGCTGTGGCTGCGACACGGCGCGTTCGCGATCGCGACGTGGGTCGTGGCGGAGGCGTTCGCAATCCTCGTCTCCCTCGACCCCAACCCGGCCATCGGCGGCGGCACCGGCACATCTGCGCTGCTGCCGTTCAACCTCCGCTACACGCCGACGCAGCGCCTGCACGACACGTACTGGGCCGCGCTCGCCGCCGTAGCCATCCTGCTGCTCCTGCTCTTCGTCCTCCTCCGCAGCCGCCTCGGCGGGTCGCTCCAGGCGATCCGTGACGACGAGGAGGCGGCCGCCTCCGTCGGCGTGCGCGTGCTGCTCGGCAAGGGGATCCTGTTCGTCGTCGCGGGCGCGGGCTGCGCCGCGGCGGGGACGATCATTCTCGCCTGGCAGCTCTCGGTGCTGCCGCTCGGGCCCGACTCGGTCTTCGGCATCAACTGGACGGCGAAGATGATCTTCATGGTCCTCGTCGGCGGACTCGGTACGTTCGAGGGGCCGATCATCGGCGCGGTCGCCCTCTACGTCCTGCAGACGTACGGGCCGAACGGCGGCGTCTGGTACTTCATCCTTCTCGGAGGGATCGCCATAGGCTTCGCCCTCATCCTGCCGCGGGGCATTTGGGGGACGGTCCAGGAGCGCTTCAACGTCCAGCTTCTGCCGGTCGGGTACCGGCTCCGCAACGTCACTACGGGAAGGGGTACACCATGATCGCCACGCAGGCGTACCAGCAGTTCATCGGCGGCGCGTGGACGCCCGCCGCGGGCGGCCGGACGTACGAGGACCGCGACCCGTACACCGGCGACGTGGTCGCCACCGCGCCGGCCGGCGGCCCGGAGGACATGACCGCCGCGATCGAGGCGGCCGCGGCAGCGTTCGAGGCCTGGTCGGCGACGCCGCCGGCCGAGCGGCAGCGGATGTTCCTCCAGGCGGCCGATCTGCTCGAGGGTCGGCAAGAGGAGGTCGTCTCGATGCTCGCCCGTGAGACGGGATCGACCTTCGGCTTCGGGATGTTCCAGTCGTTCTTCGTCCCGAACCTGTTCCGGCAGGCGGCTGCGCTCGCGTACGCACCGATGGGGCAGATCATCCCGTCCGACACCGGCGCGTTCGCGATGGGGATCCGCCGCCCGGTCGGCGTCGTCGGCGCGTTCGCGCCGTGGAACGCGGCGCTCATCCTCTCCGCGCGGTCGATCGCCGCGCCGCTCGCGCTCGGGAACACGGTCGTGCTGAAGCCGTCCGAGTGGTCGCCGTGGAGTGGCGGTCTGCTGTGGGGCGAGATCTTCGCCGCGGCGGGCATGCCCGCCGGCGTGCTGAACGTCGTCACGCACGCGCCCGGCGACGCCGGCCCGATCGGCTCCGCGCTCATCGAGCACCCGGCGGTGCGCCGGCTGAACTTCACCGGCTCGAGCGCGGTCGGGCGGATCATCGCCGAGGCTGCCGGCCGGCATCTCAAGCGCGTCTTGCTCGAGCTCGGCGGCTCCAACCCGCTCATCGTCCTCGCGGATGCGGACCTCGAGTACGCGGTGAACGCGAGCGCGTTCGGCTCGTTCCTCCACCAGGGGCAGATCTGCATGTCTACGCGCCGCATCATCGTCGAGCGCGCCGTCGCGGACGAGTTCGTCGTACGGCTCGTCGAGAAGACGAAGGGCCTGAAGACGGGCGACCCGAAGGAGCCAGACACGATCATCGGGCCGCTCATCAACGCGGACGCGCTCGCGATGGTGCAAGGGCGCGTTCGGCAAGCGGTCGATGCAGGCGCGAGGATCCTCGTCGGTGGCGAGGCCGTCGGTCCGTGCTTCCAGGCGACCCTCCTCGCCGACGTCCCGCCGGACTCCGAGTTCGCGAAGCAAGAGACGTTCGGCCCCGTGGCGTCGATCGAGATCGTCGACGGCGCGGACGAGGCCGTCGCCCGCGCGAACGCGACCTCGTACGGCCTCAGCGCCGGGATCATCACGTCGAACCGGGAGCGCGGCTTCGCACTGGCGCAGCGCATCGAGTCGGGGATCGTGCACGTCAACGACCAGACCGTCGCCGACGAGCCGCAGATGCCGTTCGGCGGTGTGAAGGACAGCGGCTTCGGGCGGTTCGGCGGCCAGGCGGTCGTGGACGAGTTCACCGAGCTGCGCTGGGTGACGATGCGCGGCGAGGGCCATCCCTTCCCGTTCTAGTGCCGATCGTCCCCCTCAGCGACGCGATCCGCGAGCTCGTCCACGACGGCGACACCGTCGCGCTCGAGGGCTTCACGCACCTCATCCCGCACGCGGCCGGGCACGAGATCATCCGGCAGGGACGGCGGGACCTCACGCTGATCCGGATGACCCCCGACGTCGTGTACGACCAGATGATCGGGATGGGATGCGCGCGGAAGCTCGTCTTCTCGTGGGGTGGGAACCCCGGCGTCGGCTCGCTTCACCGTCTGCGCGACGCGGTGGAGAACGGCTGGCCCGGACCGCTCGAGCTCGAGGAGCACTCGCACGCGGGCATGGCTGCGGCGTGGTCGGCGGGCGCGTCGAACCTCCCGTTCGGCGTCCTCCGCGGCTACGAGGGCGGGGACCTGCCGGCGCGGACGCGCGTCGCGCGGATCACGTGCCCGTTCACGGGCGAGGAGCTCGCCGCCGTGCCGTCGCACCGGCCCGACGTCGGGATCGTGCACTCGCAGCGCGCCGATCGGCACGGGAACGTCCAGCTCTGGGGGATCCTCGGGGTGCAGAAAGAGTGCTTGCTCGCGTCCGCGCGCTCGATCGTCACCGTCGAAGAGATCATCGACGAGCTCACGCCGGTGGCGGGCGCGATCGTGCTGCCGGCGTGGGTCGTGGGCGCGGTGTGCGTGGTGCCGCGCGGCGCGCACCCGTCGTACGCCCACGGCTACTACGACCGCGACAACGACTTCTACCTCGCGTGGGACGCGATCAGCCGCGATCGCGATGCCTTCCGCGCCTGGATGGACGAGCACGTGCTCGCGGCGGTGCCCGCGTGACCTACACGGCGGACGAGGTGATGGCGGTCGAAGCCGCGCGCCGGATCGGCGACGGCGCGGTCTGCTTCGTCGGCATCGGGCTGCCGAGCCTGGCGGCGAACCTTGCGCGGCGCACGCATGCCCCGAACAGCGTGCTCGTGTACGAGAGCGGGACGATCGGCGCGAAGCCGTACGAGCTGCCGCTCTCGATCGGCGACGGCGAGCTCGCGGAGACCGCTGACGCGGTCGTCACGGTCCCGGAGATGTTCGCGTACTGGCTCCAGGGCGGCCGCATCGACGTCGGCTTCCTCGGCGCCGCGCAGATCGACCGGCACGGCAACCTCAACAGCACCGTGATCGGCGACTACGATCGGCCCGCCGTGCGCCTTCCCGGTGGGGGCGGCGCGCCGGAGATCGCGCTGGGCGTCCGCGACGTCTTCGTCATGCTGCGCCACTCGCGCCGTGCGTTCGTCGAGAAGCTCGACTTCACGACGAGCCTCGGCGACCGCGTGCGCGTCGTCGTGACCGACCTCGGTGTGCTCGAGCCGCGCGACGGCGAGCTCGCGCTCACGCAGCTGCACCCAGGCGTCGACCCCGAGCAGGCGTGTGAGGCGACGGGCTGGGACCTTCGCCTCGCCTCGGACGTCCGCGAGACCGACCCACCCTCCGATGAAGAGCTGTGCGCGCTGCGCTCGCTGCGCACGAAGGGAGATGCATGAGCGCCGACCCGTACGAAGGTGCGGTCGTCCTCCCCGACGACGAGAGCCTCGGCCCGGAGGTGCAGGTCGACTACCCCGGCTACCGGTCGACGCAATGGCGTGCGCCGAAGCATCCGCTCGTGACGCTTCCGGAGGAGCTTCACGCTCTCGAGGGCCCGGTGTTCGGCGAGGGCGACGTGGACGCGAACGACGCCGACCTCACGCGCCAGCACGACGGCGAGCCGCTCGGCGAGCGCATCGTCGTCCAGGGGCGCGTCCTCGACGAGGACGGCCGGCCCGTCCGCGGCGCGCTGGTGGAGGTGTGGCAGGCAAACGCAGCCGGCCGCTACCGCCACGAGGTCGATCAGCATTCGGCGCCGCTCGACCCGAACTTCTTCGGCGCTGGCCGCTGTCTCACCAACGCCGAGGGTCGCTACCGCTTCGTCACCGTCAAGCCTGGCGCCTACCCGTGGCGGAACCATCCCAACGCGTGGCGGCCGGCGCACATCCATTTCTCGCTCTTCGGCCGCCTGTTCACGCAGCGGCTCGTCACGCAGATGTACTTCCCCGGCGACCCGCTCTTCCCGTACGACCCGATCTTCAACTCCGTGCGCGACCCGCGCTCGCGCCAGCTCCTCGTCGCGCGCTTCGACCTCGCCGAGACGCAGCCCGAGTGGGCGCTCGCGTACGCGTGGGACATCGTCCTCGGCCGCGGCGGGAGCGGCGCGACTCCGCTGGAGGACCGGTGAGGACGCCGTCGCAGACGGTCGGCCCGTACTACGCCATCGGCCTCTGCCGGCGGGCGGAGAGCGAGCTCGACCCGGACGGCGTCGAGCTGCGCGGGCGGCTTCTCGACGGCCGCGGAGACGGGATCGAGGACGGCCTCGTCGAGCTCTGGGACCCCGCCGGCCGCCGCTGGGGCCGGTCGGGGACGGGCGCGGACGGTGGCTTCGCGTTCCGGATCCCGCGCCACGTGCCGCATCTCGAGGTGACCGTGTTCGCGCGCGGGCTCCTCCGCCACCAGCTCACGCGCGTGTACCTGAGGAGCGACGGCGCGCCCGCCGGCCACGAGATGCTCGTCGCCGAGCACGAGGGGGACGGATTGAGGTTCGATATCCGCATGCAGGGCGAGAACGCCACCGTCTTCTTCGCGCATTGACGACCTTCGCCGCGCTCTTCGTGCCGGCGGCCTTCCGCGACGCGGTCGCGGACGAGGCGTGGCTCGGCGCGATGCTCGACGCCGAGCTAGCGTTCGCCCGCGCCTCCGGCGCCGTCGTCGACGAGAGCGCGTTCGACGCCTTGCTGTACGACATCGACGCACTCGCTGCCGAGGGGCGCGCCGCCGGCAATCCCGTGGTGCCGCTCGTCCGCGCGCTCCGCGCACGGGCAGGAGAGGCCGCGCACCGCGGGGCGACAAGCCAGGACATCCTCGACACGGCGTCGATGCTCGTCGCGCAGCGGTCGCTCCGGCTCCTCGACGCTGAGCTCGCCGGGCTCGCCGCCGGCTGCGCGGCACTCGCCGACGCGCACCGCGCGACGCCGATGGCGGGCCGGACGCTCCTCCAGCAGGCGGTGCCGGTGACGTTCGGGCTCGTCGCGGCCGGCTGGCTCGTCGCCGTGCTCGACGCGCGGGATCGACTCGGCGCGCTCGTCCTGCCCGCACAGCTCGGTGGTGCCGCCGGCACCCTCGCCGCGTTTGGGGCGAGCGGGCCCGAGGTGCTGCGGCTGTACGCGGCCGAGCTCGGCCTCGCCGAGCCGACGCTGCCCTGGCATGCGCACCGCGGCCCGGTGGCTGCCCTTGCAGGCGCGCTCGACGCCGCCGGGCAGGCGGCCGCGAAGATCGGACTCGACGTCGTTCTCCTCGCGCAGACGGAGGTCGCCGAGGTGTCGGAGCGGGACGGCGGCGGGTCCTCGACGATGCCGCACAAGAGCAACACCGTCCGCGCGACCCTTTCACGCGCGTGCGCTCGTACGGTGCACGCGCAGGCGACGCTTCTCACGAGCGGCGAGCATGAGCTCCAGCGCGCGGCGGGCGCGTGGCATGCGGAGTGGAACGCGCTCTCGGAAGCCCTCGCTTTCACTGGCGGTGCGGTGGCCGCTGCGCGCGAATGCGTCGAGGCGCTCGATGTCGATGCTGAGCGCATGCGCATGAACATGACCGACGATCTGCGCTCCGAGCAGCGCGCGTTCGGCATCGAGGGCGACTACCTCGGCGCAGCCGACGCGTTCGTCGAGCGGGCGCTCGAGCGGCATCGCGCGTGAGCACGCTCGCGCTCCTCGGCGGCCTCGGGACGACGACGGCGATCTGGCGGCGGCAGTTGGACGCGGTCGACGGTGCGGTTGCGTTCGACCTCCCCGGCCACGGGGCCGAGCCGCTTCCGGACGGCGAGGTGACGATCGCAGTCATCGGCGCCTCGCTCCTCGAGCGGCTGCCGGAGCGATTCTCCTTCTGCGGCATCTCCCTCGGCGGCATGGTCGGGATGTGGATTGCGGCCACTGCGCCCGACCGCGTCGAGCGGCTGGTCCTCGCGTGTACAGGGGCGAAGCTCGGCGAGCGCGCGGACTACGAGGCGCGAGCGGAGCTCGTCCGCAGCGAGGGCGTTGGCGTCGTCGTCGAGGGCGCGCGCGATCGCTGGTTCACGCTCGCGTTCCGCGAGTCGCCCGAGGCGCGGATGGTGCTCGACGCGCTCGCGACGATGGATCCCGAGGGCTACGCCGCGTGCTGCGAGGCCGTCGGCAGGTTCGACTTCCGCGGCGAGCTGGGCGGCGTACGCGCTCCGACGCTCGCGCTTTTCGGCGACCGGGACCCGGTGACGCCGCCGGAGGTGCGCGAGACACTGCTGCGCGGCATCCCCGGCGTGCGCACGGCCGAGATCCGAGAGGCCGCCCATCTCGCGAACGTCCAGCAGCCAGAGGCCTTCACCGACCACCTGAGGAGCGCCGCATGAGCGACGACACGTACGAGCGCGGAATGCGCGTCCGCCGCGAGGTGCTCGGCGACGAGCACGTCGACGCTGCGATCGAGGGCACGACCGAGCACACCGCCGACTTCCAGGACTTCATCACCCGCTACGCCTGGGGCGAGATCTGGTCGCGGCCGGGGCTCGACCGCCGGACGCGAAGCGCGGCTACCCTCGCCGTGTTGACGGCGCTCGGCCGCTTCGACGAGCTCGCGCTGCACGTGCGCGCCGCGCGCCGAAACGGGTTGACGCCGGAGGAGATCGCGGAGGTGCTCCTTCAGTGCGCCGTCTACTGCGGCGTGCCGGCGGCGAACAGCGCGTTCCAGGTCTTCCGGCGCGTGATGGAGGAGTGAGGACCCAGGTCGGCATCGTCGGCGCCGGGCCCGCGGGCCTCACGCTGGCGCGCATGCTCGAGCGCGCCGGGATCGAGACCGTCGTGCTCGAGAACCGCACGCGCGAGTATTGCGAGCGCCGGATCCGCGCCGGCGTGCTCGAGCAGCGCACTGCCGACCTGCTGCGGGAGCTCGGCGTGGGGGAGCGGATGGACCGCGAGGGGATCGTCCACCACGGCATCCACCTTCAGTTCGACGGCGAGCGTCACCACGTCCCGCTGAGCGAACTCGCGGACGGGCGCACGATCGTCATCTACGGGCAGACGGAGGTCGTGAAGGATCTCATCGCGGCACGGATCGAGAGCGGGCTGCCGCTGCACTTCGAGTGCAAGGTCGAGAGCGTCGATCCCGAGCGCGGCATCATCCGGCACGCGGGCGGCGAGCTCGAGTGCGACGTGATCGCGGGCTGCGACGGCTCCCACGGCATCTGCCGCGGCTCGATCCCGGCACGCGTGCTGCGCACGTTCGAGCGCGAGTACCCGTTCGGGTGGCTCGGCATCCTCGCGGAAGTCGCGCCCTCGATGGATGAGCTCGTCTACGCGCATCACGAGCGCGGCTTCGCGCTCCTCTCGCTGCGGTCGCCGGAGCGTTCGCGCTACTACCTCCAGGTCGCCCACGACGAGGACGTCGGCGAGTGGCCGGATGGGCGAATCTGGGACGAGCTCCAGACTCGGACCGCGCTCGAGGGGTGGACGTTGCACGAGGGCCCAGTTCTCGAGAAGGGCGTGACGGGGATGCGGAGCTTCGTGGCCGAGCCGATGCAGTACGGACGCATCTTCCTCGCGGGCGACGCGGCCCACATCGTCCCGCCGACCGGCGCGAAGGGGCTGAACCTCGCGATCGCGGACGTGCGCGTGCTCGCGGAGGCGGTCGTCGGCGGCGGGCTCGAGCACTACTCGCAGCACTGCCTGCGCCGCGTCTGGCGCGCGGAGCACTTCTCGTACTGGATGACGACGATGCTGCACCGGCTGCCGGGCGACGACCCCTTCGACCTGCAGCTGCAGTTGTCGCAGCTCCGGTACACGACCTCCTCGCGGGCCGCGGCGCGCAGCCTCGCCGAGAACTACGTCGGGCTCGAGGCCGTCTAGCAGACGCAGCGCGACGAGCCAGACCGCAAGCTCCGCGCCAGGTCTCGGGCTCTTCGAGATCGACCGTGCAAGATCTGGCATGCATGCCTCCGGCCGGAATCGAACCAGCGCACACGGTTTACGAAACCCGTTGCTGCTCGGCGTCCTTTCCGGCGCTTCCCTACGCATGCCATAACATGCGGGAAAGTCTGCAAATCTTGAGGGGTCAAGAACGGCTGATTAGCAGGATCTTTGCAGTGGGGGGGCGCGGCTGGGATCGAACCAGCGACCCCTCGCGTGTGAACCTCGTGCAGCGTTCGCCATCAGTCGCCGTGACGCGCTGACTTGGCTTAACCATGCGGATCACGCGAGGTCGCGGGCGTCCGGGCCAGCCTTCCCTTCGCCACGGTTAGCTCGCACGAATATCGCACGGGTTCTCTGTTCAGACAACAAGTTGTCTTGATCGAATACACGCTTGAAGCGATAAATAGCCGCCCTCGCCAACTCCTTGAGCGGTCGTACACGCGTTCGCTGCACCATGCGGATCGCGGCTCGCAACACACCAGCATCGACTACGGCCAGACCCTCGACGACCACGGTGTGCTCGCGCCGGTCGGATGGGTCGGGGATGCGTACGACAACGCGCTTGCCGAGTCGTTTGTCGACAGCTTCAAGACCGAGTTGATCACCGACCGCATCTGGCGAACACGCTCCCAGCTCGAGCTCGCGATCGTCGAATACCTCGGCTCGTTCAACAACGCTCGTCTGCACGAATCCCTCGGCGATATGCCGCCGGTCGAAAACGAGCGACACCACGCCGACCGTGAACCGATCACCTTCGTTGGAGCAACGGTATGATCCGACTAACCGGGTCCCCCTCAAAGTCGGCCCGCTCACTTCCGCCTCGTTGACGGGGCGAGTCCCCCGACTCCCGGCGACCCAACGTCTCGGTTACCCAACAGTTGGTTGACGGCGTGACCTCCGGCCGGTGGATCGCTGCAAGCACGTTCTTCATGGCCGACACTGCGAAGCATTCGAGGGTCTGCTTGACCCTCAAGCGGAAATCATTATACTTTGGGTCTTCCCCGCGCAAGAGATATACCCCCTCGGAGGCTCACGAAAGAGGTGGTCGCACATGCTCCTTAGGTCGGCGATCGGCGTGAAAAGAGAGCTGGCGAAGACGCGCGAGGACGGGACTCTTACCTATCTCTCTGCGTTTGTCGGCACTAACCACTTCGACGAGACTCAAGACGAGTCGGGCCCCCAGGCGTATCTCGTCGAGGTAGAGCCCGGCACCGATCCCATCATTCGTCCGCACTTTCACCCTCGGCGACAGTTCCAGGTCGTCGTGAGGGGTTCCGGAAGTGTCGGTAAGCACTCGGTCGGGCCCGGGTCCGTTCACTATACGGACCCAAATTCTCCATACGGCCCAATCGTTTCCAACAGCGAGGGCCTCGCGTACTTCACGCTGCGAGCGCGCGGTACCGGCGACACGCATTGGATGCCCGGCTCGAAGGACAAAATGGGTGGGCGGGCCGGAAGGAACATCGTCGGCCAGCCACGACGCAAAGATGACGCCGCCATTGCCGCCATCTTGGAGCCGACGGAGGATGGGCTTGCCGGGTACTCCATACATCTCAGGGCCGGCCAGGAGGAGGTCGCACCCTCGCCGGAGGGGAGCGGCGGGCAATTCCACATTGTCCTCGAGGGATCGCTCCGCGTGAACGACACGGAACTCCCCTCGGAATCCGTGGTCTGGGTGGGACCCGGCGAGGACGCGATCCATCTCACTGCAGGCAAGGAGGGGGCTGTTGTACTGACGATGCAGTTCCCAGTTCCCATGGGGCCGATTGACTGAGTCGATCGCCACACAGGTTTTGGCGCACGAAGAGCGCGCGCGCGGAGCTCGCGTCCCAGTGCAAGTCATCGACGTCGACGTGCACCCGGTCTTCAAGAGCCCGGCCGAGATGCGGGAGTACCTCCCGTCACGGTGGCATCACCTAACGCGGCATACGACCCGCATTCCAGTCCGCATCGACACGATCAACAACGGAATGCGCGTCGACTCTCGCCCGGATGAGGGGCCGGCCGGGTCAGACCCGAACCTGCTCAAGCGTCAACTCCTTGATGAAGCTGGAGTGGATATCGCCGTATTGGTCCATCACGCGTCGGGCAATCTTCCGAATCCGGCTGCGGACGCATCGTGGTGTGCGGCGATCAACGAGTGGCAAGCGGCCACGTGGATCGGCGACTACAACGATCACGGCCGTTTCCGATCGTCGATCAGAGTCCCAGCCCACGAGCCCGAGGCGGCGCTTCGTGAAATCGAGCGTTGGGGAGACCATCCGCATTTCGTGCAGATCCTCGTCGTCCATAGCTACCAACCCGCCTTTGGCCACCCAATGTACGAACGGATCTGGCGGGCCGCCGCGGATCGCGGTCTCCCCGTCGCGATTCATGCGACCAACGACAAGATCGGAGCGACAGCCGGAACGTTGGGGCCTTTCGGATATCCCTCGTTTACCTTCGAATGGCACACGGCCACGTACCCCTCTGCTTATGCGTCGCACCTGGCCAGTCTCGTGTGCAGCGGGATCTTTGAGCGCATTCCGAACCTTAAGTTCGTGATGGTCGAAGGTGGCGTCAGTTGGACGCTCGCCCTCGGAAACCATCTCGATCGCAATTGGCGTTTGCTTCACTCGGAGGTGCCTGAACTCAAGGACAAACCGAGTGAGTACTTGCGAAGGCACGTCTTCTTTGGGACACAGCCGATAGAGGAGCCATTCAATGGCCCTGCGCCTCTGCTTGACGTATGGAATGAGCTGGATGTTGCGCGACGGCTGATGTTCGCGAGCGACTACCCACACTGGGACTTCGATCATCCAAAACGCGCGCTACCCCGTATTGCGCGCGAACTGAAACAACGGATCCTTGTTGAAAACGCCCGCGACCTCTATGGTCTTCCGGCGGATCGGCCGGCGGAGTAGGTCAACTGAGCATCGTCGACGCTTGCGTCCACCCCGTTCCCGAGAATCCTGCGGACATCAACGCCTACATTGCGCGGCCGTATCGTGACCAACCGCTGACGCCACCTGGTGGTGGCGTCTACGCCGTTCCGATCGAAGAGCATCGTGAAGGGACGGAACCGAGCCAGGGCGGGTGGCCCGGGTCGAGCGTCGACCTTCTCCGTCGCCATGTTCTTGATGAGCCAAACGCGTCCCACGCTGTCCTGCTTCCCCTTACTCGAGGCTTCTTGTCAAACGCTCGCCTTGACGCTGCCGTCGCCGCCGCTACCAATCAGTGGCTCGTGGAGCGATGGCTGGAAGACGGCAACGACGGCAGCTTGAAGGGGACGATTCGTCTTAGCCCGCGAAGTCCGCGAGAGGCGGTTGCGGAGATAGCTCGGTGGGCTGATCATCCGCATGTTGTTCAGGCGGCGGTGCCGCTCGAAGCTCACGCGCTGTACGGCGAGGATCAATATTTCGAGATTTGGAAGGCTGCCGCAGAACATGGATTGCCGATTGTCGTGCATGCCGATCGGGCCGGCGGAGTCCTCCCAGCACCCACGTCGGGCGGTTACCCCCAGTACTTCCTAGAGGAGTATTCGCAGCAGCCGCTCTACAGCATCGCGCACTTTTGCAGCTTGCTCGCGAGTGGTGTTTTCGCGCGTTTGCCATCTCTGGTATTCGTTCTTGCTGACGGTGGCTTCGACTACTTGCAAACGCTCATGTGGCGAATGGACAAGGAGTGGCGGTCCGCTCGCGGAGAGGTACCGTGGGTGGAGAAGAGTCCGACGCTCTACCTTGCCGATCACGTGCGTTTTATCGTTCATCGAAGCGACGGTCCCGAGGATCCTGACTCCTTCGCCCGCTTCGTAGAGTTGAACGATCTCGCTTCGGTACTGATGTACGGGAGCAACTATCCGAGCTGGGACTATCTGGAAGCCGCCTCGTTGTCCGACTCACTCACTGATGCCGCATCGACGATTGTCATGGCCGACAACGCCTGCAAGCTCTACGGTTTGCCGTTGGCACGGCGAGTAGAGGGCCCCTAGACGGATGGCTCGGCACGTCGTCGGGAGGATCGAGGACATTCCGCCGGGAGGTCGGAGCATCGTCGACATCGGCGGAAGATCAATCGGGGTCTTCAACGTGGGTGGCCGCTTCTTTGCGATCAGAAACCGTTGCCCGCACCAGGGTGGACCGCTGTGCTTAGGGACGTTGGGAGGATTCGTGCGTCCCCGTTTCAACGGAGCTCTGCGACCGGAGATCGAGGTCGATCGTGAGGGGGAAATCATTCGTTGCCCCTGGCACGCCTGGGAGTTCGACCTGCAGAGCGGCGACGCAGTGTTCGGAGATGGAGTTCGCGTTGCTGTGTACGAGACCGACATCGAAATGGGCGACACGACTGGCGTGCCCGGGCCGGTGGAGACGTTTCAGACCAGTGTGAAATCAGGCAACGTGCTGGTCGAGGTGCCGGACTGACGACCGCTTATGCGCGACGCCAGCCTTGGGTTCCTTTGTTCCAGCGGCTGCGCGGGATAATCGGTTCGTTGAGGCGTCCGGCTTGCTGCATTCG
Source organism: Actinomycetota bacterium (assembly GCA_003139545.1). Classification (GTDB taxonomy): domain Bacteria; phylum Actinomycetota; class Thermoleophilia; order Gaiellales; family Gaiellaceae; genus Palsa-739. Next base: position 33,356 of record PLJC01000032.1, on the reverse strand, counting down.
TTCCTCGAATGACTCGAGGTGCCGGAGCATAAGGCGGCTTGCCTCTGCTGAGTCTTTGGCGATGATCGCGTGCGCGATCTTGAGGTGGATGCCTGAGGTTTCTTCTACGTCCTGTTCCGATAGCGATTCGCCGCTGACGTGCCACTCGATTAGGTCGTGGAGCATGCGGATGTTCAGCTCGTAGAGGGCGTTCCCGGAGAGTGCGGCAACAAGCATGTGGAAATTGACTCGCTTGCTGGTGTCGTTTTCGGGCTCTTCTACGGCCTGTTTCAAGTAGTCGCGTTGCTCGGCTGTCGCGTTGACGGCAGCGAGGGCAGCGGTCGCTGGCTCAACTGCTTTTCGATATTGGAACAGGTCTCTGAGTGGAGCCTCTGAGAGAACGAGCATCAACGCAATCGATCGTGTGATTTGAGTCCCCTCGGGATGCCGGACGACGATCCCGCCGCCGGGGCCGCGCTTAATCGAGATCAACCCGTCGGCTTCGAGGAGGCGGAGCGCCTCCCGCACTGTTGCGCGGCTCAGGCCGAGATCTCGAATTAAGTCGCCTTCTGAGGGGAGCGGCGAGCCGGGCTCGAGTGCCTGCCCGATGATTCGTCCTCGCATTTCCTCGGCAAGGAGGTCGGAGGCTTTCGGCGCTTGGCGGATCTGGAACGCGCTATCGTTGCTCGGCATATAATTACACTCTAACGCTTGCAGCGCGTTGTTGCCCAGCGTCATGGGTGATCGACGTCATTCGAGAGGAGTGCAGAATGCCCACACGGATCGCTCTTGTCACAGGCGCCGCACGAGGGATCGGCCGAGCGATCGCCGAGGCGCTTGCCGCGGACGGGCATGCCGTTGCGATTTGCGACCTGCGAATCGACGACGCGAAGGAAGGCGCTGAGGCGATCCGGAGTAATGGCGGAGCCGCCGTCGCTGTCGAGGTCGATGTAACCAAGAGCGACTCCGTGGATCGCGGCGTCGCCACGGTTGAGCACGAACTCGGGCCGATCGACATCCTCGTCAACAACGCCGGCTGGGACGAACTCCATCCGTTCCTGGAAACCGATGAAGCTTTTTGGATGCGCGTGATCGATATCAATTACGTCGGCGTCCTCCGCACGACATCTCGCGTGCTTCCTGGGATGATAGAACGAGGCTCAGGGCGTATCGTCAACATCGGGTCGGACGCGGCGCGTGTCGGGTCGAGCCTTGAAGCTGTTTACGCCGGAGCGAAAGGCGGGGTCATCGCGTTCACCAAGACCGTCGCCCGCGAGGTAGCTACCAAGGGAGTCACCGCCAACGTCGTCTGTCCGGGGCCGACGGAGACGCCGCTTCTAGCGGAGATTGTTTCGGCTCATGAGAGCGCCGACAGAGTGATCGCAGCAATGACCCGAGCAGTACCTATGAAGCGCCTCGGTCAGCCCGGGGACGTCGCCGCGGCCGTTGCGTTCTTCGCGAGCGACCGCGCCGGCTTCATCACCGGCCAGACGCTCTCGGTGAGTGGCGGGCTCACCATGGCCTAGTTACCGCCACGGCGAGAAGTCGGGTCGCCTCTTCTCGAGGAAGGCATTCGCGCCTTCGAGTTGTTCCCCACTCTCGAAGAAACCCGGATTGATCTCCTCGAGGTAGTCCTGATTGTCCTGGTACTCCCGGAGCTGCTCGTATTCCGCGTCGAAGGTGCGTTTGACGACCTTGATGACGCTCGGGCTGAGAGCCAGAATGTCGTCGCACCATCGAGCAACCTCCGCGTCGAGGTCTGGGTAGGGAACCACGGCGTTCACCAGCCCCCAGGCCAGCATCTCCTGTGCCGTATAGCGGCGGCACAACATCCACATCTCTCTTGCTCGCTTGGCGCCGACGACCCGGACGAGGTAGCTGACCAGCCACCCTTGGGCGGGGCTGCCGACGCGGGGACCGTTCTGCCCGAAAATCGCGTGGTCGGCCGCGACACTGAAGTCGCACAGATAGGCGAGATGGTTGCCGCCGCCGATCGAATATCCATTGACGCGAGCGATCGTCGGCTTCAGAGACGCGCGCATTGCCGCGTAGAGCGCCTTCGTCTCGAGCTCGCCGCCGCGGCCCTCCAGCCATCCCTTCGCCTCTTCGTTCACGTCGCCGCCGGCGCAGAAAGCCTTCTCGCCCGTGCCGGTAAGCACCACGACGCCCACCTGCCGGTCGTCCAGCAGTTGCTCATACGCGTGCGTCAGCTCTTGCAAGGTCTGGCTGCGGAAGGCGTTGTAGACCTCTGGCCGGTTGATGGTCAAGCGCGCCACACCGTCTTCGACCTCGTAGAGGATGTCTCCGTAGGCCATCTTCGTCCTTTCGCCGATTGCTTATACTGATTACTCTAATATCGGAAGGAGTGGCAGCGGGCAAGCGCGCATGGGATACCTAACCGACATTCGCGTCGTGGATCTCACCCAGCTCGCACCGGGGCCGTTCGCCACGACGATCCTGGGTGATCTCGGAGCCGACGTGATCACGGTCGAGCCGCCTTCCTCGCGCAGGGAAGGGTCGTTCGTCGGCGGGATTCCCTATCACGGCGGCCACAAGTCTCGTGAGCAGCGGATCAATCCGCTCTTTCGGTCGCGACGGTCGATCGTCATCGACCTGAAGAGCGCTCAGGGCAAAGAGGTCTTGACGCGTCTGATCAGGAGCGCGGACGTGTTCATGGAGGGGTTTCGCCCCGGTGCCGTCGGCCGGCTCGGCTTCGACTACCCAGCGGTCGCCGAGATCAATCCGAGCGTCGTCTACTGCTCACTGACCGGCTACGGACAGACGGGCCCGATGGCGCAGAAGGCTGGTCACGACATCAACTACTTGGCCGAAGCGGGGCTTCTGGCAATCACCACACGCGCCGGCGGCGCGAAGCCGGGTATCCCCTTGAACGTTGTCGCGGACTTCTCCGCCGGTGGGTTCGTGGCTGCGCTTGGGGTGCTCGCCGCCTTGCATCGGCGCGGCACAGACGGAGAGGGCTCGTTCGTCGACGTATCGATGTTCGACGGCGTCCTTTCGCTGCTCTCGGTCGCCGCAGCCTGGCGAGAGGCGGGCGCGCCGGACCCGTCGTTCGAGGGAAGCATCATTTCGGGGCGAGCGCCCTTCTACGATTGCTATCGCACGGCAGACGACCGATGGCTCGCTGTCGGGTGTGTGGAGCCCAAGTTCTTCGCCGCGCTCTGCGACGTTCTGGCTCGACCTGACCTGGTGTCTCTACAGTTCGATCCCGATCGGTGGCCGGAGATACGCCGGGCCTTCACCGAGGCATTTGCGGCACACAACCGCGACGAGTGGGTAGACCGGTTGAAGGATGTTGATACTGCTGTCTCGCCGGTCCGCGAACTGGGGGAGGCGTTCGACCTTGCGCGAGCGACAGGACGCGTTACCGCCGACTATCGGGTGCCCGTGCCGCGGTTCACGCCGGAAGCAGCACCGACCGACAGGTACGCCGCCGCGCCGGGCCAGGACTGCGCCGAGATACTCGGCGATCTCGGCTATTCGACTGCAGAGATCGAGGAATTGCGACAGGTTGGCGCGGCCGGGGCGTAGCGCTTTTTGACGCGGACATTGAAATTTTGGATAATTATGATACTTGATGGTGGATAACGACATCGCGGCCTCGGCCGGAACGACACGCGTTGTGTCGTCCGACTCCGTTGGCGCAGCGCGATCCGGTCGAGTGGCCTCCCTCTTGCACCCGACATCGGTTGCGATTGTCGGCGCCTCGGAGAAGGCCGGCGCAGGTCGCCGTGCGTTGGAGGCGTTGTCGCACTTCGGCTTCGAAGGCGCCGTCTGGGGTGTGAACCCACGACTCGAGGTCGTCGCGGGGCGGCAATGCTTCGAAGATTTGTCGCATCTTCCCAGCCGGCCCGACCTCGTTGTCGTGGCGGTTCCTGCAGCGCAAGCGATCGATGTGATTGCGTCGGCGTCGGAGCTCGGCGTCCCGAGTGCCGTCATCTTCGCAGCGGGCATCCCGGAGGCAGACGACGGCCGTGGCAGCGAGATCCTCGAGACAGCCGTCGCGGGGGGAATGTCGATCCTCGGGCCATCGACATCCGGCTTCGTGGACTTTCACAGCGGCGCCTGTGCGACGTTTGCGAATGTGCACGAGTGCGTCCGGCTGCAGCCTGGCGGCCTGTCGATCATCAGCCAGAGTGGGGGGGCCGCGAGCGTTGCTACCGCGCTCGCCGGGAAGCTCGGCCTGGGTTTGCGCTATCGCATCACGACCGGCACCGAGATCGACCTCGACGTCACCGACTTTATCGAGCACGTTTCGATGGACGACGAGACGGAGGCGGTGCTGCTCTTCGTCGAGGGGGTAGCTGACGGTCAGCGATTCCGTGCTGCCTGTCGAGCTCTCGTCGACGGCGGCAAGTTTGTCGTCGCCGTCAAAGCTGGGTCCAGCGCCGCCGGAGCTGCCGTATCAGCGGCACACACCGGGCGGCTTGTCGGCGCCGATGCCGCCTACGGCGCGGCGTTTACAAGCGATGGAGTGATCCGCGCGCTGAGCATCGGCGACGCTATCGACATCATCGCGCTCAAATCGAGACTCGATGCGAAGGGGCGGGGCTCGGTCTGTGCAATCTCGGTGTCGGGCGGCGAGGCGGCGTTGATCGCCGACGATTGCGCTCGGTACGGCCTTGATCTGGAGACGCCCATGGCGGCCACTCAAGAGGCCCTTGCAGAGGTGCTCGGGCCTACGGCGGTTGCGAACCCGATTGACCTGACCGCCAATTCGGGGCTGCGCGAGGGGATCACGCCGCAGATCTTGGACATCGTTGCCGCGGATCCCGGCTTCGATTTCATCGTCCTGAGCACGGCGTACCGCGGTCTCGTGCCGCAGCACCGCGAGACGCTGTTACGCGAGCTCGGGTCGGTCTCACGGCTCGCCTCGAAGGTGATTATCACGGGACTCATGACCGATGACCTCGCCGACGCTCTTGTCGCAATGGGTTTCTTCGTCCTGCCCGATGTGAGCCGGGTCCTGCGTGCGCTCGCTGCGCTCCGTCGCGGCGCAATTGCCCGTGAACCGCAACGCTCGCTCGTTGCCGCGGACGTTCCCGGCGGCATCCCGCTGAGCGGACACAGCGCGCTCGCAGCCGCGGAGGAAGGCGGCATTCCCATGGCTCGCTGGCACCTCGCACGCAGCATCGACGACCTGCTCGCGGCAGCGAACGACATCGGTTACCCGGTGACGCTGAAATCGGCGGCCGACGACCTCGTCCACAAGACCGAGCACGACGCGGTGATCACCGGACTCGACACAGCCGAGGCGCTCCGGCATGCCTACTGCACGATTTCCTCGATGTCGGGTGGCTTCATCGTTCAAGAGCACGTCAAGACTCGACTGCCAGAGCTCCTCGTCTCCGCGTATAGAGATGAAACACTCGGCGTCGTCCTTTGCGTTGGTGCTGGCGGCGTTCTGTCCGAGCTGCTGGCAGATGTCACCGTGCGAATCGGCGCGGATGCCGTCACAGCGTCTGCGGGGATGCTCGATGAGCTTCGCGTCGGCCCAGCCTTTGGGGGGTACCGAGGAATGCGCGCACTGCCGAGAGAGTCGTTCGAGCGCTTCATTCAGTCTGTGCTCGGTTACATGGATACGCACCCACACGTTTGTGTGCTCGAGCTGAATCCTGTCCTCGTCCGTGAGGCAGATCTCGAGCTCGTCGCCGTCGATTGCTTGTTGGAGGAGGTCGAGACCCGATGAGTTCGGCAATTGCAGATCGCGAGGGAAAAGTTGTCGTCGTCACCGGAACGATCGGCGGCGACGCGCACGTAATCGGCAATTGGCTCCTGCGACACACGCTCGAAGATGCGGGCGTCAAAGTGGTTGGGCTGGGAGCCTGTGTGAACCAGGAAACGTTTGTCGAGGCGGCCCTCGAGACGAGGGCCGACGCAATCCTGATCTCGTCTGTCTACGGCATGGGGTTGTTGGACTGTCGCGGACTGCGCGACATGTGCCGCGAAGCCGGAATCGGCGACATCCTGATCTATGTCGGCGGGAACGTCTACGTTGGCCAATCCAGCTGGGAGGAATCCGAAGCGGAGTTCAAGTCGATCGGCATCGACCGCGTCTATCCCCCGGGAACTCCGCCGGCTCTCTGCATTCCGCACCTTGCGGAAGACCTCGGACTGACGGAGGCATCGTGAAGGCATACGACGAACCACTTTCGATGGACCGATGGGACGACGACGTGTTTCACGCGTCGCGGCAGGATGTCCTCGGGCGCTGGCCGACCGGTGCAGAAGTGGATCTGGACGAGGCGGTCGCATATATGTCTGCGCTTCCTGCGCACAAGGTGCACGTCGACGTCGTGCGTCACGCGATTGACCGCGGAGTGCCTGCGATCCAGGTCGGATTCGGCCACGCAACCATCGACGACGTACTCAGTCATCTCGCGATCGCGCGCGAAGCCGGGGCGGAGCTCGTGTATGTGCACGTCGACACCTACACGCGGAAGAATGAGTATGCGAAGGCAACCGATGCGATCAAGGAAAGCGTCGAGCGAGGTTCGAGTGTCCTCAACGGCTTTCCCTACGTGAGTCATGGAGTGCACGGAAGTCGTCAGCTCGTCGAGGGCTCCGATATCGCAATCCGTTTCGGCGGCTCGAACGATGAGGAGCCCATGCTCTCGGCCGAGATCGGATTCGGTGCGGGAATCAGCTGCACAGGCAACTTCGACTTCCACGACCTGGTCCAGCATTCGCGGGACTACCCGCTCGACAAGCGAATCAAGAATGCGCAGTACAACGACCGCCTAGCCGCGCACTACCAGGAGCGAGGCGCGCCGGCACACATCGTGCAGGTCGGCAATATCCACGGGTTCGTTCCGCCGGGTCTATTGATGGCCGTCGAGTTGCTGCACACGATCCTCTCGGCTGCCCAGGGCGTGAAGCACACGACACTCGGTCCGGGACTGATGGTTCACGTTGTGCAGGACATCGCGACGCTGCGGTTGTACAGACGGTTGGCTCGCGAATACCTGACACGGTTCGGCTTCGATGACGTTGAGCTCTTTCTCTACTACTGGCCGTGGATGAGCGACTGGCCTCTGGACGATTTTGAGGCGGCGGCTCTTGCGACGATCTGCGCGAGCACCGCAATCCTCGCTGGTGTCGATTACATGTACGTCAAGTCGATCGAGGAAGCCAAGAGCGCCTCGTATCCACGGGGCACCGCGGCCGCGATCCGGGCGACCGTTCAGGCTCTTCGTGCGCTCAACGGCCAACGATTCCCTGAAAGCGACGAGCTCGCCGAGGAGTCGGCAATGCTCGAAGCCGAGGTGCGGGCGATCATCGACCGCGTCATCGAGCTGGGCGACGGTGACGTAGCGCGCGGGATGGTAAAAGCAGTCGAAACCGGGAACCTCGACACGCCGTTTCCGTCGTGGGAGGGGGTGAAGGGAGCCGTTATCGCAACAAGAGATGCGACCGGCGCGATGCGTTACGTTCGACCGGGCGGCCTACCTCTCCCGCCCGAAGTGCTGCGCTTCCACGAGGCGAAGATCCGGGAACGCATTCCAAGCGACAAGCTTTCCGAGGAGCTCCGTGCGCTTGCGAATGATCTGGTCGCCATGTCGAGCGCGGACATCTTCGCCGAGGTCGACCCTCATGTTGAAAACAAAACGGTCCTCGGTCGTTGAGCGACAAGGCTACTCGATGGTTCGGCGAATTCTCGGTCGGCGAGAGCTTCCAGACGTACCGACGCACAGTGACGGAGGCTGATGTTGTCCTCTTCACGAGCCTCATCGGCCTCCAGGAGGAGATCTTCCTCGACCACACGGCTCATCAAGGGGAGAGACTCGTACCCGGTGTTCTTGCGCTCTCCTATGCCGAAGGTCTCGTAGCCCAACTCGGTCTTCTTCGGCGTTCTGGACGCGCGTTTGTCGGGGTAGACGATCTGTTGTTTCGGAGCCCCGTGTTTGTCGGGGACACCCTCTGGTGCGATGTCGCGGTTACCGCCGAAAGCACCAGCCGGTCGGGAAAGCAAGGTCGCGTCGTCTTTAGCGTCAACGTGAGCACTGACCGCTCGCAGGACGTCATCACATATTCGGCGACGCGGTTGATCGCGGCGCGAGAACCTCTAGCCGAAGGGAACGATCAATGACTGCCCAGACGCTGACCCCCTCCGAGACAGCCGGCGGTCTTTGCCCACCGCCTGAGTGGACCGCCGCACCACTGACGGCCTCAACGCAGGAGCTACGGGATCTCATCACAGATTTCGTTCAGAGAGAAGCGATCCCGCTGGAGGAGGAGATCGATCGGACGCACAAGCTGCCGCCGTCACTTTGGCAAAAGCTGGCTTCAGATCCCTACCGGCTGATCGGTGCGGTGATCCCAAAGGAGTATGGCGGGCGCGGTGCGACGTACGTCGAGTGCTGCGTGATCATGGAGGAGCTCGGCTACAGCAGCTTCTCGCTTGCGACGTGTGTCGAGACCACGACGATCGTCCCCACGTATCTCATGCAGTCGGCCTCGGAGGAGCTTCTCAAGGAGTTTCTGCCGGCCATCGCGTCGTACGAGACGTACATCGGAATTGCCATCACGGACATGAACGGCGGGACGGACCCAGCCGCGATGTCGACGTGCTTCTCTTGTGGAGACGGCGAGTATCGCCTGCAGGGTAAGAAGCGTCTCGTTTCGCTCGCCGACAATTGCAATGCCTTCATCGTCATGGCTCGAGAGGAATCAACCGGCGCTCGAGGCGCGTTGACGGCCTTTCTGATCGATGCAGACACCCCCGGCCTCCGACTTGCAGAAGAGGAGTTCTGTTTCGGAATGCGCGGACACACGACCTGGATCGTCGAGCTCGATGATTGCGTTGTGCCTGCATCGCGTCGACTCGGTGACGAAGGGCGAGCCATGCAATATCTATTTCGAACACTCGATCGCACGAGGGGCTCCTACGCAACGGGGGCTCTCGGCGTAGCTCGGCGTGCCCTCGATGTCGCAACCGAGTTCGCGATGCGAACAGAGACGTTCGGGAAACGGCTAATCGAAAATCAGAGCATCCACTTTCCGCTCATCGAGATCCGCGCACGGTTAGAAGCTGCGCGTCTCCTCGCACACAAATCATCGGCCGCCGCAGATGCAGGTCAGCCCAATCGTGTCGACACGTCGCTGGCCAAGGTGCTTGCAGGGGCGATAGCGATCGACGCCGCGAGCTTGGCCATCACCGTGCTCGGCGGTCGCGGGACGACATCCGATTCGGTGGCGCAGCGACTGCTCCGCGACAGTCACACCCTGCAGTTCGGTCAAGGCTCGCCGAACGCTCAATTCATCGGCCTGGCCCACGACTTCTACGGCGTTCGGCCGTAGCGCGCTGACCCCCCCCAGATGGCCGGACAGGGCGTAGTCCTGTGCGCCGACGTCGGAAGCACCTACACGAAGGTGCTCGTTGTTCGCGCGGCTGATGCCGAGCTTGTCGGTCGCGGGGTAGCACCGACGACAGTTTCGAATGACGTCATGCATGGGTTCGAGCTGGCCTGCTCCCGGGCGCTTGCCGACGTCGGTGCTGCGGAGGTGACTGGCTGCGTTGCAAGCAGCAGCGCAGCCGGTGGTCTGAGGATCGCCACGGTTGGGTTTGTGAGGAACCTCACTGCAGAAGCCGCGCGCCGCGCAGCGCTTGGAGCCGGTGGCAGGGTTGTTTGCGGCTTCGCGAATCGCATCACGTACGACGACGTCGAGTCGTTACGCCTACAACGCCCTGACATCATTCTGCTCACGGGCGGGACGAACGGTGGAGACGAGGCCACGATCCGCCACAACGGCAACATGCTCGCCGAGCTGGCACCGACTGTCCCGGTGATCGTCGCCGGCAACCGAGCAGCATCCCACGACCTCGAGCGTGTGTTACGCGATGCGGGGTGCACCGTGTACGTCACGCCGAATCTGATGCCGGAGCTCGGCGTGCTCGACACGGAACCGGTCCAGGAACTCGTCAGAGAGATCTTCCTTCGAGAGATCGTGCAAGCGAAGGGGCTCGGTCGGTTAGAGAAGTGGGTCGGTGCGTCGTTGCTACCGACACCGCTCGCAGTCATGCGCGGGGCCGAGCTCGTGGCGGCCGCCGGCCTCTCGGGAGGCGTGCTAGTCGTCGACGTCGGCGGCGCCACGACCGATGTCGTCTCAGTTCTGCGCGGCGAGGCGCCTCCTCCGTCTGGTGAGTCGGGCGCGCTGCCGGAAGCTCGTATCCGACGCACCGTGGAGGCCGATCTTGGCTTGCGGGTAAGCGTGCGCTCACTGGTCGAGAGTCCGCAGGCGGCATCGCTCCTCTCGAGTCTTGAACCCTCCCAGGTCGTGGCGATGACCGATCGCTTCGCCGCGAAGCCAGAAGCGGTCGCCGAGGCCGACGCCGAGACGAGATTCGAGTGCGCCCTCGTCGAGGCTGCCGTGAGCCAGGCGGTGAGTAGGCACGCGGGGCGTCACGAGACTGTCTGGCCGGCTCGCGGGAAGCCGTTTGTCGTAACCATCGGACGCGATGTGAGTGAGCTCCGCGACGTCATCGTGACGGGCGGGTACTTCTACCACGGCGGCGCGGCGGCGCTCGACCCCGTTGCCCGCGCGCTTCAAACGGCGAGGGAGAACGGATCTCTCGTCACGGAGTCTCCGCGGCTCCTGGCAGACAGTGCCTACGCCCTCTATGCGATTGGCCTGCTCGCTACCCATCGCCCTGCGCTCGGCGAGCGGCTTGCGCAGACGCTCTTCTCGGTCGCAGCGTCCGGCTGAGTCTGGGGCGCTAGCCGGTTGCGCGCGACTGGGTCCTGCTCAGGAACCATCCTCGTTCGTCACGGTCCAGGAGACACGGGCGTCCACGCATCCCACCGGCCGGCCTCGTTCGGTAGCCGTGCGAACGCAGCATCGCCCCGGCGCTGCCATACATACGCCTGATCGTCGAGTAGCTCGGCAGATCGCCTACTCCTCGCCGCAGTTCACGGAGCGTGGGCGTCCGTAAGTGCCTTCGGTGGAACCGGTCTAACCCGTATGCCACGAGCTCGTGCGACCACGGTGAGCCTGCTTTCGGACTTCCAGTGAGTAGGGCTGACCATCGCTGATCTCCGAGCCTTGATCTCGAACGCTGTACGAATTATTATACTCTTTTCATCCCGCAAGGAGGGAACCATGCTGGTCAGGACACCGGAAGGCGTCTCCCGCAGGCTCGTGGTCACGCGGGATGACGGAACGAAGACCTACATCTCGGCATTCGTCGGGAGCAATCACTTCGACGAGGAGCAGGACGAGGCGGGGCCGCAGGCATATCTGGTGGAGGTCGAGCCCGGGTCGGAGCCGGTCACTCCTCCACACTTCCATCCACGCCGGCAGTTCCAAGTCGTCGTCCGCGGAAGCGGTCGGGTTGGCAAGCACGAAGTCGCTCCTGGATCGGTGCACTACACCGACCCGAACTCGCCTTACGGTCCCATCGTGTCCAATTCGGACGGGCTTGCGTACTTCACGCTCCGCGCGCGCGGAACGGGCGCGACACACTGGATGCCGGGGTCGAAGGACAAGATGGGGAGCCGTGCCGGCCGTAACGTCATTGCCGACCTCGGTGACACGCCTGGGTTGGTGGCGTTGCTCGAACTGGACGAGGACGGGCTCGCTGGTTATTCAATGCGGCTCACGCCGGGCGAGACCCTCCGGGCGCCCACACCCGCCGGAAGCGGCGGCCAATTTCATCTGGTGCTGGAAGGTTCGGTCATCCAGGATGGCGGGGAGTTGCCCCCGGACTCCGTTGTCTGGGTTGCGCCCAACGAAGATGCCGTCTCCATCACCGCTGGGACGTCAGGTGCCGTCGTGATGACGATGCAATTCCCGGTCACGCGCAGCGCGATCGACTGACTCGAGAGGAACGATTGATTTGGCGAGCATGCATCACATCTGGTATCCGACTGACAAGTTCGAAGAGACCGCCGCGTTCTACCAGCGGGTCGTGAACATCACGGGCGGGGATGTCGAGCTCGATTTTCTCGATGGCGTCCCTAGGAACCGCGCCCGCGTGATTACGGACGGGAGCGTCGAGCTCCACTTCGGAACGCCTGACCACAATCTGCTCTTTAAGAATGGGCGGCGCATTAACCCGTACTTGCACCATCATGCATTCCGTGTCGACGACATCGAGGCCGCCAAAGCCCGGCTCGAGGAACACGCAATCCCCTACGACGACCACGGGATCACGTTTATCCGGGGTCGCTACCAACTCTTCTTCCACGACCCTGCAGGCAACATCGTCGAGCTGACGACGGACGCTGGTTGAGCCCGAGTGGATTCGACAGACGTCATTGTCGTAGGTGCTGGTCCCGTAGGTCTCGCCCTCGCGTGTGCACTGCGGTTGCATGGCGTCGAGGTTCGCATCATCGAAGCCGCATCTGGGCCGGCTGCAACGGCAATGCGTTCGCGCGCGCTCGCACTGCAGTCCCGCGGCATCGAGGTGCTCGACCGTCTCGGTGCGCTGGGCGATCTCCCAGCGCGTGCGAAAAATGCGCTCGATTTCCGCGTCTACGTGGACGGGCGCTTCCTCGCTTCCTTCCTGTTCGGCGGCCCCGTGCGCGGCGGGCCTTCGGGCATGCACGGAATGCCTCAGGCTGAAATCGAACGGCAGCTTCGCAGCCGTCTCGGCGAGTTCGGTGTCTCAGTCGAGTGGGGAAGTCAACTCGGGGATGCAACGCAGGACGATTCGGGCGTCACAGCGCTTCTCACAAACGGCTCTGCAATTCGTGGCAGCTGGCTCGTCGGCTGTGACGGTGCGCATAGCGCGGTCCGCAAAGTCGCTGGGATCGATTTCACGGGCGAGCCCGTGGCGCAACGATTTGTCCTCGCCGACGTGAGAGTCGGGTGGTCCGGCGACCGCAAGCTGGCCTATGCCTGGTTCGAGGGAGGCAACAGCGTTCTCTTCGCGCTCGAGCTTCCGGATACGAGCGACTCCCCTGACCTGTGGCGGTTTCTCGGAACGTTTCCTCTGGAGGAGGCGGAGGAGCTCGACGACGATGGCGTTGTCGACCACATCCGGCGAATGCTGCGCGAGCGCGCGCGCGTCGAGGAGGTCGAGATACGCGACGTTCGTTGGACATCGACGTTCCGGATCCAGCGAAGACTTGCGGACTCGTACCGCCGGCAACGTTTCTTCCTCGCGGGTGATGCAGCGCACATCCACAGCCCCATCGGCGGTCAGGGCCTGAACATGGGAATCGGCGACGCCGAGAATCTTGCGTGGAAGCTCGCGCTCGTGGTTCGAGGGCTGGCGGACGACGCGCTCCTCGATACGTATGAAGCCGAACGTCGGCCGTTCGCGAGCAGGATCCTCTCGGGGACGACGAAGGCGACTCGGCTGATACTGACGGAGAAGCCGCTCGGACGGCTGTTTCGCGACCGGGTTGTCATCCCGCTCACCAACCTTTCGGTTGTGCAGCGCCGGATCGCGGAAGCGGCATCGCAGCTGAAGGACACGTACAGGGGCGGACCGCTTGCTCCGCAGAGCGACGCCCGATTCGCGCGCTCGCCGCGGCCGGGGGATCGGATAGCCGACCTGTCCTGTGAGCTTGAAGACGGTACCTTGACGCGGCTGTACAACGAGCTCGCCAGGCGCTGGGTGATGGTCCTACCCAGCCGTGGCGGCAACGCGTGCGTTGCCGCAGCTCGCGAGTTTCTGGGTGACGAGTTGCTGACGGTGACAGCCGTGGACCATGGGGTGCGCGATGCACTGCTCATCCGTCCGGATGCCCACCTCGCGTGGCGCGGAAATCCCACGTCGACGAGCGTGAGCGGTTGGCTGAGCGCCGCTCTCGCCGAGCCGGCAGCGCCGTTTGTGGGGTGACCCCAGCGGCGGCACTCTAGGAACGCTGCACACGATTGTCGCCATCGACGAGGTCTAGCGGATGGCAATAGACGTGCAAAATCACCTGTTCACCCCGTCGCTGATCGAGGCGGCGTTGAAAGCCCCGGCGGGCTCGCCCGGCAACATCCTTGCGAATGTCTATCGCCGCGAGGGCGACGCGATGACCACTCTCGAGCCGCGAATGGCCGAGATGGAAGAGGCGTCCGTCGAGCTGCTCATCCTGTCGGTTGTCGGCCTCGAGACGTTCTACGCCGACGAACGCACCGCCACGATCGACCTGATCCGACGAAGTAACGACGAACTGATCGAGGCGGTCGAGACGCGTGCCGACCGGTTCGCGGCGCTCGTCACGCTGCCGTTCCCCTACGCGGACGACTGCCTCGAGGAGCTGCGACGGCTGCAGGGGCCGCTGGTCAGGGGCGTGATCGCCTCCGCCGCCACCGACTCCTGGACTCTCGACGAACCGCGACTCGAGCCGGTCTTCGCCGAGCTCGCGCGACGTCGCATGCCGGTCATGCTGCACCCCGCGCAGGGTCAACTGCAGCAGTTCAAGGCGGTGCGCGACTGGCGGCTGAGCTCGAGCATCAATGCGATGATCGAGACGTCGATCGCAGGCGCGCGAATGATGCTTTCCGGGATGCTCGACCGCGTGTCGGATCTGACGCTCATCGTGCCTCACCTCGGAGGCGTTCTGCCCTATCTGACCCAGCGCATCGTCGACCAGAGCGCGACGGGTGATGCGCAGCACGACGTGCTCTACTACCTGCAGAACCGCGTCCTCTTCGACAGCTGTTCCTTCTATCATCCGGCGTTGACGTGCGCGGTCGAGACGGTGACCGCCGACCGGATCCTGCTCGGTTCCGACTATCCGTTTCGCGGGACACTCAAGCGAGCCGTCGACGACATCAAGACGAGCGGTTTGTCGGAGGCGGAGCAGGAGGCGATCCTGCGGGGGAACGCGATCCGTTGCGGAATCGCGTACGGCCGCTGAGCGTACGGAGTGCGTCAGCTACCCGGCCGGGGGAGAGCTGGCCCGCCGCCGCCCTCATTCCCTGCGCAGAATTGACTTAGCCTCATCATTACACTAAATTTGCCCAAACGTTCAGAAGCTCCTCAAGCTGGAGGGTTTGATATGAGCCGGTCGGTTTCGTTAGCTTTTCGCGTTCTGTGCCTTCTACTCGTCGTGTGCGCGATCCCCGCGGCGGCGTTCGCGGCAGGGTCGGCAACCACGACGTCGGCAACCACGACGATCAAGATCGGAAGCGTTGACTCGCTCACCGGCCTGGTGAGCTTCTGCGGAGCATCTGAACTTCGTGGGATTCAACTTGCGATCAAGCAGGCCAATGCAGGGAAGGTGCTGGGCAAGAACACGACAATCTCATTGACGAGTCTCGATGACGGCAGCTCGCCGACGCAAGGTCTTGCCGCGTACCGGACGCTCGTCGGACAGAAGCCGGCGGCGATCATCGGCTCCTGCCTCTCCTCGGTCGATCAGGCGGTGGCGCCGCTGACGAACAACGATAAGATCCCGGTTGTGTTCCCGCAGGGCGGCGGCCCGACACTGTGTGTGCCGCAAACCAACCCCTATGTCTACTGTGGCGCCGTCTTCCAGGGGACCGTCGGGCCCCGCTCCGTTGCCATCCTGGCAAAGCGCGGTGTCAAGAGCATCTCCGTGATCTATGCATCCGACAATCCGACCATCGCGCTTGTGTGGCAGATCATGAAGGCTTCGCTCGCCGCCAAGAAGATCAACGTGGTCGACGAGTTTCCGGTATCGAGCACGACGAGCGACTTCAGCTCGTTCATTGCGCAAATCAAGAAGCACAACCCCGGCGCCGTCGGCCTTTTCCTCATCGGCGGACAGAACATCTCAGGCGTAACACAACTGCGGCAGGCGGGGATCACCATCCCGGTGCTCGGTGCCGCATCGATGAGCGTGGCAAACTTCATTCCGCAGAGCGGAGCGGCGGCGAACGGCTCGCTCTTTGCGACGACGTTCGATCCTCGGATGAAATATCCGAGCTCGACCGCGTTCGCGAGTGCGTTCCAGACGGCGTACGGCGTCACGGCCGACTTCCCCGCGGCTTCCGGCTATGACTCGGCGCGGATGGTGATCGAGGCGCTGATCACGAAGCAGAAGCGGAAGGTCAGTCTTACGAAGGCGCTCAACATCACGCGCAAGACAAAGGGCGCCGAAGGCCCGCTGACCCGTAAGAACCACTCGACCTACGGGCCTGGCGTGGTTATCGAAGTCATAAACCAGCAAGCAACTGTCGCTGGGTAGCGATCGTAGGTGCCAGGTGCGGTCTCGCCCGAACTGGGAGACCGCACCGAACCTCGCTATTTCTCGCGCGACTAGAACATGAACTGACGCCGGAGTGCTTCTTCTCCAGCAAATCGTGAACGGCTTGATGCTCGGCGGCATCTACGCTCTGTTCGCGGTCGGTCTCAGCCTCGCTCTGGGCGTCTTCAGGATCCTCAACCTCGCCCATGGGGCGACGCTCTCCGTGTCCGCGATCTTCGGGATCGAGGTAGCTATCCGCGTACATATCGGGCTCTTCCCGTTGCTCGTTGTAGGGGCCGCCGCCGGCGCGGTTCTCGGTTTGATCCTCGAGTTCGGCGCTTTCCGTTGGATTCGACGAGATCGGCGTCGCAGCGAAGAGAGCAGGGCGTGGGCTTACCTCATCGCCAGCCTCGCGATGCTCAATATCTTCCAGGGGGGGGCCCAGTACTACACGTTCCGGATCGCGAATCAAACGACGCTGAGCTTTCCCTTCGGAATCGCGCCGCGGAGCAACGTGACGATCGGAGCAATCGTCATCCCGACGATGTCAGTCGTGATGTTCGGTACTGGATTGGCGCTTGCTCTGGCCACGTGGTGGGTGATCGCTCACACTCAGGCAGGCAGAGCCGCGAGGGCGGTCGCGGCTGATCCAGAGGCCGCGGGGATGATTGGCATCAACGTTCAGCGCGCCGCCGCGATTGTCCTCGGGGCATCGTCGGCGATGGCCGGCATTACTGGAACGCTTGTTGGCGTCGCGTTCGGCACGATGGATTTCACGACGGGAAGCTCGTACCTGCTGAAAGGAATCGCGGTCGTCGTGATCGGCGGGCTTGGGAGCATCATCGGGACGCTCATAGGTGGCCTCTTGCTCGGCGTTGTAGGTGGACTCACGGTGTACTTCATCGGGAGCGCCTGGGTCGACGTATGTGTGTTCGGCCTCCTCGTGCTCGTGCTTCTCGCTCGTCCGCAAGGGCTCTTCGGTCGAGCTGCGGTGGATCGAGCGTAATTGGCCGGCTTCACGCCCACTGCGATCGAGTTGATCCTTCTCAACGCCGTAGGCGTCTTCAGCGTATACATCGTGCTCTCGGGAGGACTCTTTGCCTTCGCATTCGTCGTGTTCATGGGGATCGGGGCGTACGCCGCGGCCATTCTGGCTTCGCACGGGCATTCGTCGATGCTGGTGCAGGCACTTACCGGCATTGGTATCGCCGCAGTGTCGGCGATGCTGTTATTCCTGATGGTCGCGCGGTTGCGGGGGATCTACCTCGGGATAGTGACGGTGGGACTAACGGCGATCTTCGGCGCGTTGATCAACAACTTTCCGCATCTGACGGGTGGGCCGCTGGGCTTGCCGGGTGTCTCGCTCAACGTGCATTTGCCGGCGCTCATCGCAGCCGTCGGTTTCCTCTGTGTCGTGTTTGCCGCAATCCAGCACTCAAAGCTCGGTCGGCGTGTGAAGCTCCTTCGGACAGATCCGCTAGTCGCCGGGACGCTCGGCGTGAACGTTCGTCTGCTCAGCGGAGGTCTCTTCGTCGCTTCGTCGGTCGTCGCGGCGTTCGCCGGGTGCCTTCAGGCGCATTACCTGGGCTTCGTCTCGCCGGACAGCTTCAATTTCACGACGCTCATCCTCTTCCTGGAGATGGCCGTTATCGGTGGTGTGTCCCACTGGGCTGGTCCGATAGTTGGGGCCCTCGTCGTGACGATGATCCCCCAGTGGCTGCAGTCATTTCAGATCTTGAGCCCGGTGGTTTCGGGCGCGATCCTTCTTCTGACGATCTTGTTCCTTCCCGAGGGCATAGTCGGAGGGGTTCTGGTGCTCGGCCGCAGTGCCGTCATCGCGCTTCGCGGCGAACCGCGAAACGGTGGCGTAGGTACGCGCACGGAGACCAGATGACTCTGCTTAGTGTTCGTGAGGCGTCGAAGCATTTCGGCGCACTGC
The DNA here is from genome assembly GCA_003139545.1 of Actinomycetota bacterium. Classification (GTDB taxonomy): domain Bacteria; phylum Actinomycetota; class Thermoleophilia; order Gaiellales; family Gaiellaceae; genus Palsa-739. The sequence goes on along the minus strand of PLJC01000032.1, from coordinate 15,326 downwards.
GGGCGGTAAATGAGGTGAGCTTCGACCTCGAACCCGGCGAGATCTGCGGACTTGTTGGTCCGAACGGTTCAGGTAAGACGACGCTCGTGAACGTGATTACCGGCGTCCTCTCGCCAACCGGTGGCTCAGTCGGCATCGCCGGCGTCGAGAGTTCGCAGCTCCGCTCGCACGCGATTGCGCGTCTGGGCGTCAGTCGAACGTTTCAACTGATTCGCTTGCTCCGCTTTTCGTCAGTTCGCGAGAACGTGCGGATGGGATTACTTCCGGTGCCGTCGAAGTTGCCACTGCGAAGCTGGGTCCAGCCGGCAGCGCTGGGTGCGGACCGGCGCCGACGGAGCGCGCTCGTAGATGAGGCGATCGAACGCCTAGACCTCGAGCATGTCTCATCGCGGCTCGTTCGGGAGCTCCCCTTCGGGCTCGAGCGCCGCGTTGAGCTCGCGCGCGCCCTCGTCTCCAAGCCGCAGTTGCTGATTCTCGATGAGCCTGCCGCCGGCGTCACGGCGGCCGACATGCGTGACCTGAATCGCATCATTCAGGAGGAGAGCAGTCGCGGTTGCGGCGTATTGCTCGTCGACCACAATCTCAGGTTCGTTCTCGATACGTGTCCGCGTCTTGTCGTCATGAACTTCGGCCAGCTCATTTATGACGGAACATCCGCGGCCGCGGTCGACGAACCGCGTGTTCGGGAGGCATATGTCGGGACATGATCTTCTGGAGGTTCGGGACTTTCGTGTCTCCTACGGCGCCATCGACGCGGTCCGGGGTGTGGACATCCGGGTCCCGCCGGGCTCCGTTGTTGCGCTCATTGGGCCAAACGGCGCCGGAAAAACAAGCCTCATTCGCGGCATCGGAGGTCAGGAACGATCGCACGGAACCGTGCTGTTCCGCGGACAAGACGTGAGCGGATGGCCTGCACATCGCATTTCCCGGGCAGGATTCGCGCAGGTCCCTCAAGGTCGTCGATTGTTTCCTGAACTCACCGTCGCGGAGAACCTGGCGCTTGGCGCCTACCGCAAATCAACCACGGACGACGTTCGTGACACTGTGTACCGACTGTTCCCCGTGCTCGGCGAATCGTCGCGGGCGAGACAGCGGGTCGGATCTCTGAGCGGTGGAGAGCAACAGATGGTTGCGCTCGCACGAGCACTGCTCGCAGCACCGGCGCTGATCGCGATGGACGAGCCGAGCTTCGGTCTTGCCCCGATCTTGGTCGGTGAGGTTTTTGATCTCATCAAGAAGATAGCTGAGATGGGAATCGCGATTCTTCTTGTCGAGCAGAATGCGACAAAGGCTCTCGAGGTAGCTCATCACGCCTACGTGCTGGACCAAGGATCGGTGGTCTTCGAGGGAACGGCGAGCGATGTCTCCGCTAACGTCGATTTGATGTCGGCGTACACCGCGTAGTGCAACGAAGGCGGACGCATTCTATGTCGACATTGGATGAATTGAACTTGGGTTCGCTGCTTCACGGCCTCCAGCACCGCGACAAGTCGATCGCCGTGAGCTCTACGCATACCACGGAGGCGCGAGCCAGCTTCTAAGAGTTAGGCTGCCCTACGTCATCGCGTGGACGTTCGACACTGCGAATGCGGATCTGACGGTCGCCTGCTCTCTCGTTTTGGCGCTTACAGCGTTATCCTCATCGGAGGCGTGTCTTTGCTACGCCGACGGGTATTCACTGGTGATAGCTCGGCCAGGCGCGGGCTTGGCCCGTAGATGAGCAACTACAAAAATGCCGGCTGCGACCACGCACGACGCCGCGGCGAAGCCCCAGGCCCAGCCGTAACCGAGGCCGCGAATTGCGAACGCGAATGCCAACGGTCCCGCCGCCGCACCGAGCGAGAGGCCGACTTGTAACGACGACGTGCGGTCTCGGATGGAGCGCTCGTCCGGCATCGAGACCACCGCGAAGACCAGGAGCCCGGTCCAGCTCCATCCCCCGACGAACGCAAGTAGCGCGCCCACAGGGAGAGCGAAGGCGGGGGCTACTGCGAGCATGGCGTAACCGGCTGCTCCGACGAGCACGCTTACTCCCAGGAGCCCGAACACACTGCCCCGCGGCCGACGTTCTGTGAGGAGGCCGAGGACGATCCGCGCTGAGAGACTCGCCAGACTCGTCACGGCAAGGATCACCCCCGCGGTCTCTGCGCTGTACGACGTCGCTTCTGCAAAGCGCACGAGGAAGGCGCCCAGCGCGTTCGCGGATGCGGTACATAAGCCGCCTGCCGCCGCCAGTGCGACGAGAAGTGACGCTCTCGGTAATCGAAGGCTCAGCGGCTTGGTGGCGGGATCCTCGCGCGCGTAGCCACCCTCGTCGGCGAACCGGCCGAGGGGTACCGCGAGCACCACACACAATGCAGCTGCCACGACGAAGGCGACGCGCCACCCAAACGGTTCGACGACCGCAGGGATCGACAGCCCAACGAGGAGTGCCGCGCCCGGGGCAGAGGCTTGCTTGATGCTGAATGCCCGCGCGAGTCGGGTTGGGGGAACGTGGCGAACCAACAACTCGTTTGCGATCGGCTGAACCGCGGCGCTCGAGAACCCGGCGACGCCCAGTGCGGCGATGACGCTGGCGGCGGACGCATGGACGACGATGGCTCCCAGCGACGCCGCCGTAACTGTGAGAGCCGCGATGAGCGAGCGCCCCGTGCCCACTCTCGTCGTCAGACGAAGCGCCGGCCGCGACCCGACCGATGCCGTTAGGAAGAACAGGCTCACTGCTGCGCCCGCCACTAGCGGCGGAATCGCACCGCCCGAGGGGTTTGGCATGAACGGCGCGACACTGCCGAGGAGATATGCGGGCAAGAGAACGAGAACGGAGAGAAGACACATCGCTCCTGTCACCATTCGCTAATCCAGGCGTTCGACCAACATCGCCATACCCTGCCCCCCGCCGACGCACATGGTCGCAAGGCCATAGCGGCCGTCATTCGCTTCAAGACCGTTCAGGAGCGTGCAGAGGATCCGGACGCCGGTCATTCCGTAGGGGTGGCCCAGGGCGATCGCACCGCCGTGGGGATTCAGGCGGTCGCCAAAGTGGTCGATTTCCAGTTCCCGGCAGACGGCGATCACTTGTGCAGCGAAAGCCTCATTGAGCTCGACGATGTCGATGTCCTCGAGCGACATCTCTGCCGTCTTCAAAACCGTGCGAACGGCGTCGATCGGCCCGACGCCCATTATCTCCGGTGCGACGCCGGTCACTGCAGAGCCGATGATCCGCGCGCGTGGACGGATCCCGAGCTGCTGCGCGCGCTTCGCGGCCATCACGACGACGGCCGCGGCGCCATCATTGAGGGGGCAGGCGTTGCCGGCGGTTACCCGTCCCTCGGAGATGAACGCGGGCTGCAGGGACTCCAGCGCTTGCAGCGACGATGACCGACGGGGTCCGTCATCCGCGTGGACGCCGGCGAACGGTGTGATCTCGCGGGTGAAGAAGCCGCTGTCCTGTGCGCGAACGGCTCGTTCGTGTGACTGTTGAGCGAACCGATCCATCTCTTCGCGGGACACATCCCATTGCTGTGCGACATTCTCAGCCGTCATTCCCATGCTGATGTACACGTCTGCGAGCGAGTCGGGTGTGTCCAACAGGCGGGGATGTAGCTCATCGCCGCGTCGTGGGTATCCATCGACCTGCGAGACCGACTCGACGCCGCACGCGACGAAGGCGCGACCCTCACCTGCGCGAATCGCGTGAAATGCCATCCGCGTCGCTTGCAGTGACGACGCACAGAAACGGTTGACCGTAGTGCCGGGGACTGTGACAGGGAGCCCTGCGAGGATGCCGGCGCGGCGCGCGATGTTCATCCCCTGGCGCTGTTCGGGAAACCCACAGCCTGCAATGACATCGACGATGTCTCCGCGGTCGAGCTCGGGCACTGTTGACAGTGCCGCATCGATGGCGAATGCAAGGAGATCGTCGGGCCGATGCTCGACGAGTGACCCCTTCCGCGCGCGGCCTATCGGCGTGCGTGCCGCTGCGACAATGACAGCCTCCTCGGTCAATGCGCGACGGACCCTTGATGCGGTCGTTCACCTTCGACCGCAAAGGCGACAGCCGGCTTTACGGGCATGGAGGGACCCGACACCAAGGACTGGGTCAAAAGTCGTCGAAGCGCGACGTGGGGGATCGGCGAGCTCCGATGTCGAAGGGCGGCGCGGTACCAATAGTGAAGGCCTTGCTCCCATGTAAACCCGGTTCCGCCGTGGTAGTGGATTGCCGTCTCGCACGCTCGCACGTAAGCCGCCGTTGCGTGCAGGCGGGCCATCAAGACATCGATCGTGGCGTCCGCGCCGTCGTCCATCGCCGCGGCGATGTCTTTGACAAAGCTGTACCCGAGCTCATAGGAAACGGCGACGTCCGCAAGACCATGCTTGACGGCCTGGAATGAGCCGATCGGTACGCCGAATTGAGATCGGAGAGAGACGTACGCAACAGTCTGGCCGAGGACGGCCCGGATGCCGCCGAGCGCCTCAGCCGTATGCGCGAGAAGGTACCGAGATGTCGCCCGCCGGACCTCAGCGCCGACGTCCGCGTCGCACGCTAGTGCGCCGTCGGACACATGGACGCCCGAAAAGATCACTCTGGCGCTCGGGGCGGTTAGGTCAAACGTGGGCCTGGGAATCACTGCCACTCCCGGGCTGTCGAGCGGGACCAGAACCAGGGCTGGTAGCCCCTCGTCGTCCTGGACGGGCACGAGGATGTGCGTCGAGTGTTGGGCGAACGGAACGCTGTTGAGCTCGAAATCGAGCCGGACGCCTTCCTGCTGTCGGGAGACGCACGGCCGGATGAACTCAACCGTGCCGTTGCAAAGGGCGGCAGTGGGCATCGGGACGGCGACGACGTGGCTCCCGGAGGCGATGTCATCCCGGAATGATGGGAACCAGCGTTCGGTCAGCGGCAGCGCTATGAGCGTGCTGGTCGAGTACGGGCCCGGTATGAGGCGCGCTCCGACCTCGAGCGCGACGTCGACGATCTTCACGAGACTTAAGCGTGAGTCCAGGTTGTTGGCCGCGACCTCGAGCCAGCCATCGGCAGCGATCTCGCGCCAGGTCTGCCTCGAGAAACCGTCCTCGCCCTCGCAGATTTCCCTACAGCGCTCGAACGGCACGCGCCCGTCCAGCATCTCTACAAGCGCCGCGGAGAGTTCGTCAGCGTCAGTCATGCAGTTTTCGAGGTAGGCAACCCGAGCGCCTTCGCGATCAGGTTGCGCTGGATCTCGGATGTCCCTGCGTAGATCGCCTCACCCCGCGTGAACATGTACGCCTTCACCCATTCCTCATTGTCAATTGCGTCGACATCAGTGCCGAGGGCGTCGAAGGCGACGCCGAGCAGCCGTTGATGCGACTCGCTCCAGTGGAGCTTCGCGATCGACGGAAGGATTCCAAGGTCGCCGTGGCGCTCGGCGATGATCCTCTTTATCAGCGAGCGCATCAGCGTTGTGTCGATGTACGAGTCGAGGATCCGTTCTGTCACGCACGGATCGAGGCCGGCTCCGTTCGTCTCGTCGCGTCGGCTGACGAGCGCGATTACATTCGCGAGCTCGCGCTCGAGTCTAAGAGAGCGCTCGGCAAAGGAAAATGCTCGCTCCAAGGTCAACGCCTCGGTTGCTATTTTCCAGCCGTCTCCTTGCGCACCGACGAGGTCCGACGACGGTATGACGACGTCGTCGAGGAACACCTCGTTGAATTCGGCGCTGCCTGTGATAGTCGTCAACGGCCGAACGGTGATTCCCTTCTGCTGCATATCCAGGATCATCAGAGAGATGCCTGTGTGCTTTAGATCGGTCACGCTGGTGCGAACAAGCAGGTAGCAGCGGTGGGCGTACTGTGCATAGCTCGTCCAGACCTTCTGCCCTCGAACGATGAAATGATCTCCGCTGTCGATGGCACGCGTCCGCAGACTCGCTAGGTCCGATCCGGCGTCCGGTTCCGAGAAGCCCTGGCACCAAAGCTCCGTGTGGTCGAGCATCGGTCGTAGGTAGCGCTCCTTCTGCTCCTCCGTCCCGTATCGGAGAAGGATGTTGCCGAAGATATGGATGCCGTTCGAATTCAGCGCTTCGGGCGCGCCGGCAGCGACAAGTTCTTGCATGACGATGAGGTCGGCGCCGTCCGACAGTCCGCGTCCGCCGTACTCGGGGGGCCAACTCGGAGCCGCCCAGCCGGCCTCGAAAAGCATCTCGCCCCAGCGACGCCGGATCTCGACGGCCCGCTCCTCCTCCGTGCCGCGGCTGATATCGCGCCACTCCTCCGGAAGTGCGTTGGCGACCCACTCTGCGAACTCGACGCGGAAGCCCTCGAGAACTCTGGTCATAGAGTGTAATGATAACACTAACGACTGATATAGTGTCAGCGAGAGGCATGGAGCATTGAATTTCGCACTGACGGATGAGCAACGGCTCCTGCAGCAAACTGCGCGCGAGTTCGTCCAACGCGTCTGTCCGCCCCGACGCGCGAAGGAGTGGGACGAGGGGCACGTGATGCCCCCCGAGCTCTTTGCGGGCATCGTGGAGCTCGGGTGGTCCGCGCTGCCGTTTCCGACCGAAGTCGGCGGCGCCGGCGCCGGTGCGCTCGAGACTTCGATCGTCGTCGAGGAACTCGCGCACGCGAGCTTTGACGTTGCCATGTGCCTCGTTTCCACGCTGACGCCTGGGTTGACCATCCTCGAGTGGGCGGCAGAGCCGATGCGATCGGCGCTCGTCGCGGACGTCATAGAGGGTCGTCAACGCTTGGCGACCGGCATCAGCGAACCGGACGCCGGGTCGGACGTCGGAAGTCTCACGACGACCGCAATTCGCGACGGCGACGAGTTCGTCGTCAACGGGACGAAAATGTGGTGCACAGGGGCCGGACTGCCGAACACGCTGATCACGGCGTACGTTCGAACCGATCCGAGCGCGACCGGCCGGCGCGGCATCTCCGTTCTCCTGATAGATCCGACCAGTGAAGGCGTGCAACTCGTCAAGATTCCAACGCTCGCGCGCCATATTCTTGGCACGTACGAGGTCGTCCTCGCGGATGTGCGGGTGCCCGCCGACAGGTTGATCGGTCAACTCGACGAGGGGTGGAGCGTCCTACTCTCTGGCCTCGATCTAGAACGCGTCCTGATCACTGCCGGGTACGTTGGCGCGGCGCAGGCGACGCTCGACGAGGCCGTCGCGTATGCGCGTCAGCGAGAGCAGTTCGGAAAGCCGATCGGCGACTTCCAGGCGATCAGCCACGCACTCGCGGATCTACACACCGAGATCGCCGCGGCCCGTTTTCTCACACGCCACGCGGCTTGGCTCCACTCCCAGGGGGAGGAGATCGGTGTCGCCGGCGCGATGGCGAAGCTCTACGCATCGGAGACGTACGTGAAGTGCGCCCGCTGGGGGATGCAAGTCATGGCGGGTTATGGATTCTCAACAGAGAGCGTCATGAGCTTCCGTTGGCGCGAATCCATCGTCGCGACCATCTCGGGGGGAACATCCCAGATGCAGCGCAATGCGATCGCTCGTTCGCTCGGGTTTCGGACGAGGTGACGCCGGTCTCGTCGTCAGCCGAGGGGTCGCAGGCAGTTCGGATCGAGCACGACAAGGGCATTGCAATTGTCACGATGGCTGCGCCCCCGGCAAACGCATTAAATGAGGCGCTTCTCGAAGGGTTGACGGACGTCCTACACGAGATCGAGGCATGCGGTTCACGCGTTGTCATTTTGCGGTCGGCAATTGACGGCTATTTCGCCGTCGGCGCGGATATCAAGCATGTCCGCAGCCTTGACCCCAGCGCTCTCGACGCGTATCTGGTTCGAGTCACTCGCGTCGTCGAGGGCTACGCGTCATTGCGAAGACCTGTGTTGGCTGCGATCTCGGGCTACGCCGTTGGGGGAGGGCTGGAGCTCGCGCTCGCTTGCACCTTCCGCATCGCTGATGAGAGCTCACGGCTCGGGCTACCGGAAGTGAAACTCGGTCTGCTCCCCGGCGCTGGAGGAACACAGCGTCTTCCTCGGCTAGTTGGCAGGTCGAGGGCAATCGAATTGATGCTCTCGGGTTCGTTTTTCAACGCTGAAGTGGGCGCAGCGATGGGCGTTGTCGATCGCGTTGCGGCGGGCGGAACGGCGGACGAAGTGACGCTCGCCTGGGCGCGCGAGCTTGCGTTGCTCCCCGTGCAAGCGGTAACGCACATCATCGGGTGTGTAGACGCCTCAGAACGCAACGAGGAAGACGGCTTCGCCGTCGAGAGCCGGGCAATCCGAGCGCTGTTCGAGACGGACGACTCCCGCGAGGGGATTGCCGCGTTTCTAGAGCGACGTCCTCCGAGCTTCTCATGAAGTCGGCGCGGCTCGACATCGACGGAGGAGTGGGGCTACTCACGCTTGCTCGCCCCGAGGCGCGAAACGTCCTCGATTCATCCATGGTCGCGGAGATTCAATCCGCTTTCGACGAGGCCGAGGCGCGTGACGATGTCTCTGCGGTTGTCGTGACGGGTGAGGGCTCTGCGTTTTGCGCCGGGGCGGACCTCGGACTGCTTGCCGAGGGCTCCCGAGATGACTACTTGTCAATCTACGAGGGCTTCCTCCGCGTTGCGCGCTCGCCGCTCGCCACGGTGGCAGCCGTCAACGGGCCTGGAGTCGGTGCCGGAATGAACCTTGCGCTGTGTTGCGATGTGAGAGTCGTCGCCGAAAGCGCACGCTTCGTCTCACGTTTTTCGACGCTTGGGCTGCATCCTGGCGGCGGGCATGGCTGGCTCGTCCAGCGTGCGGCAGGCCCGGAAATTGCGAAGGCCATGCTGCTGTTCGGCCAAGAGTTGCGCGGGGATGCGATCGTCGCCGCCGGCCTTGCGTTGCGCTGCGTGCCGGATGCTGATGTTGTCACCGAAGCGATGGCTGTCGCGCGACAAGCGGGATTGGTGCCGCGCCCGCTAATCGCGCGCATGAAGGACACGCTCGAGCATCACATTGGCGTTGTTGATCACTACGAGGCAGTTGACGTCGAGTTCGAAGCGCAAATGTGGTCGCGCGAACAGCCATTCTTCCGAGAAAGCATGGATCGTTTCCAAAAGCGCGGAACGCGGAGACCGTCATGACGTCGCTGTTACAGGCTGCAGCATTGACCCTCCCGCATGTATCCGAAGAGACTGACGCGCTACGCCATGACGTGCGAGCCTTCGTTCGCGAGGCGGAGGATCGCGGTGCTTTCACCCCGCGTTGCGACTCATGGTTGGCAGGTTTCTCACCGGAGTTCAGCCGCGAGCTGGCGCAGCGGGGTTGGGTGGGGATGACCTGGCCGGCGACGTACGGGGGCCACGAGCAGACAGCGGTCGCTCGGTACGTTGTCGTGGAAGAGCTTCTGGCTGCCGGGGCGCCGGTAGCCGCGCACTGGATCGCTGACCGGCAGTCCGGCCCTCAGATCTACCGGCACGGAACGGAGAGCCTCAAGCGCCGAGTCCTGCCAGCCATTAGCCGCGGCGAGTGCTACTTCTCGCTCGGCATGAGTGAGCCGGACAGCGGCTCGGATCTCGCGTCGATCCGGACGACTGCGACGACGACTGATGGTGGCTGGACTGTCAGCGGTACGAAGGTCTGGACGAGCCATGCGCACCGCAGTCATTTTCTGACGGCGCTGTGCCGCACATCTGAGGAGGATGATCGGCACGCTGGCCTGAGCTTGCTCGTCGTTGATCTCGCTTCAGAAGGCGTCGCCGTGCGACCGATCCGGTTGATCACCGGCGCGCATCACTTCAACGAAGTGGTCCTGACGGATGTCTTCGTGCCAGACGAGATGCTGATCGGACAAGAGGGTGACGGCTGGAGGCTCGTCACCTCCGAACTTGCGCTCGAGCGCAGCGGTCCGGAGCGGTTCATGAGCACATATCCCCTCCTCGAAGCATTCGCAGGCCAAGTTCGGTCAAAGAGTACGGCCGAACAACGCGCGGCGCTCGGCGCGCTCGTCGCCCGCTTGCAAGCATTGAGACACCTGTCGCTTGTCGTCAGCGGCGTGATCGCGTCTGGCGGTGACCCAGTCGTCGAAGCTGCGCTCGTGAAGGACATGGGCACGCGCTTCGAGCGCGACGTCGTCGAAACTGCCCGGCGTCACTTCACGCGGACGGGTGATGCGACGTTCGCGCGCCTGATCGACGAGGGTTTGCTGAGCGCTCCAGGGTTCACGCTACGCGGTGGCACGAATGAGATCCTGCGTGGAATCGTCGCACGTGCACTGGTTGCGCCGTGACCGACGACCGGGCACTTCTGCGCGATACGGCAGCCGCTGTCTTCTCCGCATGGGCGGCACGCGGTGCGGCAGAGCTTCCCGACGACTGGGACGAGGCTCTGTGGCTAGAACTTGAGGAGCTCGGGTTCACACTGGTCGGCATCTCTGAAGAGGCCGGCGGTTCCGGCGGTGATCTCGCGGCATCCCTCGACGTCGTGCGAGCGGCATCGTTCGTCGGCGCACCCATTCCGGTCGCAACATCCGCTCTGATTGCTGCTTGGCTCCTTGCTGAGGCAGGACGCGAGATTCCGACAGGAGTCCTGGCGTTCCTCGTTATCGACAAGGACATGTGCCCTACCGTCGCCGCTGACGCCGTTGCATTCGGACGTCACGCCAGGCACATCGTCGTGGCGAAGGCGAGCGCCGGATCCGTGCTCGACCTCGCTTGCGTTGACCGATCCGTGTGTGCTGTGGAACCGGGTGAAGACATCGCCGGCGAGCCGAGCGACCGGGTTGAGTTTCCCCCTTCGTCGCTCGATTTCGTCTCGACATCGATTCCGGTGGCCGCGCTGCAGGCTCGCTTCGCGATCGTGTCGTGCGCTGTTATCTCAGGATTGCTCGACGGTGCACTTGCTTCGTCGGTGACGTACGCAACCCAGCGCGCGCAATTCGGTCGACCGATCTCCCGATTCCAATCCGTTCAGGCAATGCTCGCGGAGCTCGCCGGCTACGCCTCGGCTGCGCGCGTCGCAACCGAGACCGCCATCGCGCTATACGCGAGTCCGTCGTGGGAGCTCGCATCCTTTAGCGCGGCGGCCTATGCCGCGGAGGCGGCTGGGCCCGCGGCCGCACTCGCTCATCAAATCCATGGTGCAATCGGCTTCACCGACGAGCACCCGCTAGGTCGTTTGACCCGAAGGCTATGGGCTTGGCGCGACGTGTGGGGGAACGAGCGGATGTGGGCGGAACGCCTCGGGGATCAGCTCATGACACCCGATACCCGCCTCTGGGACGCCCTCGCCACAGCGAGTGGACCTTGAACGCGTCTGCCACCGATCGACCAGTCGCCATCGTCACAGGCGGCGCCGGTGGGATCGGCCGTGCAATCGCGGAACGGTTCGTACGAGACAGAGTCGCGGTTGCGATCATCGACGTCGATTCCGCCGCGGCGACGAAGGCGGCCGAGACGTTGGCTTCGGCTGGTGCAACCACCTCGGCGCACGGTTGCGACGTGACCGATGCAGGCGCCGTTGATAAGACGATCGGCGATATCGCGTCGCGTTTCGGTCGCGTTGACATGCTCGTGACATGCGCCGGCGTCACGCGCGACAATCTGATCCACAGGCTCAGCATCGACGACTGGACGATGGTTGTCGACACTCATCTCACCGGGACATTCCTTTGTGCCCGTGCCGCGCAACGGCTGATGGTGCCGGCACGTTCTGGGCGAATGGTCTTCGTTTCGTCCGGCGCCGCGCGCGGGAATCCCGGCCAGGCCAATTACGCGTCGGCAAAGGCGGGTATCGAGGGCCTGGCCCGCACGTTGGCTATCGAACTTGGGCGGTTCGGGATCTGCGTTAATGCTGTCGCTCCCGGTTTCGTGGACACGGAGATGGCGCGCGCAGCTGCAGACCGTGCCGGTCTCGATTGGAGCGAGTTCACTTCTCGCATCGCAGACTCGACACCACTCGGCCGGATCGCAGCGCCGGACGACATTGCGGGCGTTGTTGCATTCCTTTGCGGCGATGACGCACGGTTCGTCAATGGTCAGACGATCAGCGTCCGCGGCGGACCCTGACGGATATGCCGTACCTGCATCGCACGCGTCAGGCTAGACGTCTCGCACCCACCCCCTGGTACCTGCTCGGTGTCGCCCTGGTCATTCAACTGGGCTTCTCGTCCCTCGATCAGGGTGTGACCATCCTGACGAGCTTCGTGAAGACCGACCTGGGCGTCTCGACGGCCGTCGCCGGGCTCGCTGTTTCGTCGTTGCTCTTCGGGAAGATGCTCGGCTCATACCTGGGCGGGTCGGTTGCAGATCGGCTCGGCGAGCGCGAGGTGCTCGTCGGCGGTGGCGCGATCTCGGCCCTAGTGATCGCGATCGGTCTCGCAACTCCGAGTGAGGTGCTGTTTCCGCTCCTAGCGCTCGCGGGATTTGCGGCTGCCGCTGCGACACCGGCAGGCGGACGGCTGATTCTGTCAGCATTCCCGCGCGACAAACGTGGACTGGCACTTGGTATCCGCCAGACCGGCGTGCCCATCGCTGGACTGATCGTCGCTTTGTTGCTGCCGCCAATCGCTCGCGCCGCGGGATGGCGATGGGCGCTGGCAACAGCAGCGCTCATGATGGCGCTTTCCATCATTCCGCTGTACCGCACATCCGTGCCGCGAACGGTGACCGTTTACCGACCCCGCTTTTGGTCGCTCGCGCGCGATCAAAGGTTGCGATCGCTAACTCTATGGGGCGCGTTAATCGTCAGTGGCCAGTTTGCCCTCATTGCTTATCTCGCACCAGACATTCACCAGACGCGAGGCATGTCGCTCGCGTCGGCCGGCCTTCTTGTTGCGGTGGCGCAGGTGGCCGGACTCGCGGGTCGAATCGGCTGGGGCGTGCTTAGCGACCGCTCGTCGGCCGGGCGCGAGCGGCTCCTATTCGTGCTGACCTTGCTCGGCTGGATTTCCGCGGCGCTGTTGTTCGCGGCGCCTAGATCGCTGCCCTTCTTCGCGCTCGTGCTGATCATTTTGCTGGCAGGTTTCGCGCTGATTGGATTCCAAGGACTCTGGATCACGCTCGTAGCCGAGTCGGCCGGACCCGGCGAAGCGGGGGCTGCTACGGGCTTCGCAACTACGTTCTCGCTTGCTGCGGTGGCGCTTACGCCGCCCGGCTACGGCCTGGTCGCCGACGTGTTTGGCACGTATCGGGCCGTCTGGGGGGCCCTTGCGGGCGTCTTGCTCATAGCTTTCATTCCCGCGATGCGCCTGCGGCACCTGGGATCGCCGTCGACTCTGGCCGGGCTGGCGCTCGCTGACAACCTTTCCGTCGAACGCTAAGACATCGAATCATGGCGGCGACGGGCGAGGTACTTCGCGAAGCGGGGCCCTGCGGGCCACAGCGCCGACTACTACTAGTACGTGATGCCATGAGCGATGTGCTCTCCGTTGAAGACGAGACCTACGGGGTGGAGGGACGCAGGCGCGCGCTCCAGTCGCGAGTCTTTCAGCGTTCTCAACGAATGCTTCCGAGATATCTGTCAGTTCAAGGTGCTGACGTCGGCCGAAGAGCGCTCGCTCGCCATCCGGATCAAGAACGGAGACGACGGCTGCGCGGACCGAGCTGATCCAGCACAACCTGCGTCTGCTCGTCTCGGTGGCGAAGCGCTACCGCGGACCAGGCGTGACCTTCGGTTGGCGCCGGCGGCGGTGCTAACGCGAGCACCCGACAACGGTGTCCAACGCTCGCGGATGCAATAGCGATGAGACCGCAAAAACCCCTGGAAAGGCGCTGTTAAGCGCCAACAGCAGCGAACGGTGAGCACCTCACCTGCGGGCTCGACAAGCTGGGGGTCACACGTTGGATTCGAACGGCCGAACGCCGGCCAGGAAGCCACCGGCCAGGAGTCGGGATGGTCTTACCCGAGGAGATCGCCGAACGCTTCTTCCATTCGATCGCGGGTCCGGTCAGCGTGTTCTGCTCGTGCGAATTCGTGCGCATAAATGGCGAGTGTGATCGCAGGGCTGGAGTGGCCGAGGACGCGTGAGAGGTAGGGGATGCTCGCGCCTTCGGCGATGAGGACGGAGGCCGCGACGTGGCGCAGGTCGTGCCAGCGAAGCTTTTGCAGCTTGCCGTCCGCGATCGCTCTCTCGAGGCCGCGGCGGGTGATGTTGCGGTGGTTGAGCGGGCCGCCGGTCTCGGAGGCGAACACGAAGTCGGCCAGCTTCGCGTAACCCTTCGCGAACGCCTGCTGCTTGTGCTCGGCGAGCATGCGTCCAAGCGAGGGCGGGATCGGGATATCGCGTTTCGCTGCCGCAGTCTTCGGCTCGACGAGCACACCACCTCGGTCGAGCTGGTAACGGACGCGGATGAGGCCCGCCTTGATGTTGACGTCCTGCCAACGCAGGCCGAGCGCCTCCCCCTGCCGAAGCCCGGTCAAGACCGAAACCGCGACAAGTGCCTGGTAGCGCTTCGGCGTCTTGGCGATCAGTGCGCCGATCGCCTCGCGGTCGAGGCTGGGGAACTCCCGCCGCGCGGTCTTCGGGCGCTCCTCCTTCTCGAGCCGGCGCACCGGGTTGGAGTTGATCGTGCCGACGCGGGCGGCGCGGCCGAGGACGCGGCCGAGGACGACGAGCACGCCGCGGATCGTCCACGCTGCGAACGGCTTCCCCGTGACGCGAACGAGCCGGCCGTCGCGCTCGCGGTACCGCCAGCCCTGTTCCATATCGGCGATGAGGGCAGCGACATCGTCGACGGTGATCGCGGTGATCTTGCGTGATCCAAGGCGCGGGTTGATGTGCTGCGCCAGGTACGAGCCGTACAGGACGTGGGTGGTGGGGCGGAGGCGCGAGCGTTGCTGTTCAAGCCACTCGGCTGCAAACTCCTCGAGCGTCACCTTCGACGGTGCGACTCGCTCGCCGGAGGACACACGAGTAACGAGCTCGGCCCGCAGCCGGCGCGCCTCGGTCAAGGTGGTGACGGTACGCCACCGCTGGTAGCCGTCGCTATCGGTGTACGAGACCTCGTACCGGGTCTCGCCGGCGCGTGTTGTGCGCTTGAAGATGCCGCGCTCGACGCGGGTGCGCAGCCGGGCGCTCTGCTTCGATGCCTGGTGCATAGGAGCTAGTCCTCCTGTGCCGGGGCGGGGCCGTTAGCGCGGCGCCCGCCCATTTGTATGGACAAGCACATTCTATCGGGCCTGACGGACCGGCGACTGCTCGCTAGCCAGGTGAGGTGTCGTCGGGGGCCTTGTTGCGAAGCCTGGGGGTGTCGGCGCCGGCTAGCAGGGCTGCCCATTCAGTCTCCGAAACTGAGAGCTCCTTGAACAGCACTAGACCTGAGCACCCCATAGCGTAAGTTCTGGTAGCTCAGGGGGCTGGCGGAGCGACGGCGACGGTGGTAGTGGCGGTGGCGAGGGTGGTGGTGTC
>PLJC01000022.1 GCA_003139545.1 Actinomycetota bacterium | reverse complement strand
TGACAGACATAGAAGCATCACTCGGGCATGAGACGGGTTAGTTCGTCGGCGGAGCAACAGGCAGGTGGACGTCCTCGGTCTTCGCGCGCCTGAGCGCCCCGATGGCGATCACGATCGAGAGGACGAGCCCGATCCACGCGGGCCAGTGGCGCGCCGTGCTGTGCGAGAGGAACGTGATGATGGTGAACACGAGCAGCAGGAGCGCGAGCGCCGCCGACACGAGTCCGGCGGACAGCGACGCGAGCTTGATCTTCACGCCGAAGTAGCGCGCCGCCTCCCACAGCAGGACGGCGAAGACGAGCAAGCCGGCGATGATGCCGACGCCGTGCCACTCGTCCACGCCGACGGTGAAGCCGGCGACGCTGACCTGCTGCCAGTCGAGGAACGAGATGATCAGGTAGAGGACGCTTCCGCCGATGACCATCTGCAGCTCGCGTGGGAGCTTCGTGATGCGGTTCATTGGGTCCTTTCCGGCCGGGGGGTTGCCCAGGAGTGTGAACGCGCCGCCGGACGGTTTCACACAATTGCGGCGCGGAGCGATGCGGCGACGCTCGTTACCCCTGCGCAGACGTTACTCCGAGTCGCCGGTTTGGAAGAAGCTCGCGATCGCGCCTGCCGAGCCCGCGACGACGAGCACGGCCCAGATCTCGAGGAAGATATCGACCACTCGTCCGGCGACGCTGAGCGGATTCTTGATCTGCGACGAAACCGTCAGGAGCTGCACTGTCGTGAAGAAGAACGCGTCGAACAGGCTGTGAACGTCCGTCTGCTTGACGTTCCGCTCGAAGAAGTAGACGAGCACCGTCCCGATTCCATCGACCACTGCGGTCAGCATCAGAACGAGCAGGAGCCGACTGAAGAGCCGCCTGTGCCGCTCCTGCCACGTCCCCAGCCGCTTCAACTCTTCTCGGATCAATGCGCAATCTCCCAGATGTGACCACCGGGATCGCGAAAGCTCGCGGTGCGGATTCCCCAGGGCCGATCCATCGGGCCGTTCAGGAGCTCAACCCCGCGCCGCCGCAGTTCCTCGCACATCGCGTCGACATCCTGAACGCCGAGCGTGAACTGGAACCGAGCACCGGCCTCGGAAGACGCCACGATTGCCGGCTCGATCAGCTCTGGCGCCTCGGTTACCTTCAGCAGGTTGATGAGCGTTTCGCCGAAGCGGAACACCGCTGAGTTCTCGTCCTCGAACACCACCGGCAATCCGAAGACCTCGCCGTAAAACCGCCTAGTCTCTCCCAGGTCCTCCACGAAGAGCGTGATCGCAGCGATCCCACCGGGCCACGCTCCGTCTTTTCCTGCAGCCGATTCGTCCACTTGCTCCCTCTCTCGATTCATAGGCCGGGCGACGCCTGTCGATCAACCAGACTCGCCACAGCGGGTGAAATCATCGCCGAAAGATCCCAGACGCGAGGCTCGCCCGCATCCAGGCGCACCACGACACCGGGATGGGAGCGTCGCTCGTCGGCGAACCGCTTTCCGGCCTCGACACCCAAATACCGTCCGGCGATCGCTTCACGCACGGCCGTGACGTCACCTTCGACGAGCTCGGGGACACCGCGCACCTCGATGCCCCGGAACGGCGGTACTGCCTCGAACACGACGAGAATGCAGCGCCGGTCGCGAGCCAGGTGGCGCAACTTGATGTCGCCCTCGGCGACGACGACTTCGAACGCTCCGTCAGCCCAACGGAACCACACGGGCGACACCAACGCACTCCCATCTGCGCGATACGTCGTCAGGACTGCGGGCGAAGGACTCTCGAAGAGGGTCTGAAACCGCGCTGTCCAGTCCTCGGTCACGGTCAAGCGAGCGCGTGCTCGAGCGCGGCGCGGTCTGTCGGCCCGCCGTGCGCGGGCAGCACGAGCTCGACCGGCAGCTCGAGCAGCGGACGAAGCTGTTGGGCGACGTCGTCGCGCGTGACGTGCTTGCGACCGCCGAGCTGGATGCCCAATCCGTCGCCGAAGTCGGAAAGCGAGTCGCCGGTGACGATCGCGTTGATCGCCGGCAGCCAGAGGATGAGATCGTTGTCCTCGCGGCCCGCGTACCCGTGGACGCCGAACGGCCACGCTCCGGGACCGTGGAAGTGCCCTTCGCCTTCGCCCGCGCGCAGCCAGGTGAGGTCGTCACTCTCCATGCCGCGCACGCGCTCGGGGTCGATGCCGAACTTCTCGACCCAGTTCTGCCAGGTGTCGGCGGGCGGCGTGTGCACCGGGAGGCCGAGCCGGCGCGCGTCGCGCTCGTGGTACGGGGCGGTCAGAACGACGGCGGTCGCA
Source organism: Actinomycetota bacterium (assembly GCA_003139545.1). Taxonomy (GTDB): domain Bacteria; phylum Actinomycetota; class Thermoleophilia; order Gaiellales; family Gaiellaceae; genus Palsa-739. Next base: position 106,680 of record PLJC01000022.1, on the reverse strand, counting down.
CGCTCGCGCAGCTCGTCGGGAACGGAGAGCGGGTCGAACAACAGGAAATCGTCGCCAAGCTCGATCGCGTACGACGAGACGATCTCCGGCCACCATTGCTCCTCATCCCAGTCGGGATGGCGCGACGTCCAGTGCCAGAGGCCGGGCTGCAGCTCGCGCACGGCGGGCATCCTACGTCCATCCGTCAGGGCCGCTAGTGTTGCGGCAGCACGAACCCTTTAACCCGGTCCAGCGAGGCCGGAAAGGAGTCGAATGACGACGCACGCCCCGGAAACCTCCGGGAAGGTCCTGCTCGACGCGGAAGCGCTGTCGCGGACGCTTTCCCGTATCGCCCACGAGATCATCGAGGCGAATCCGGAGCTCGACGAGGTTGCGCTCGTCGGCATCCAGACGCGCGGCGTGCCGCTCGCGCAACGGCTGGCGCGGTTGATCGAGGAGCGCGCCGGCGAGGCGCCGCAGCTCGGCGCCGTCGACATCACTTTCTACCGCGATGACGTCCACGTGCGCGGAGGCGAAGCGCCGCTGCATGCGCAGCCGATCGTCCGCGAGACATTGCTCGACTTCCCGCTCGAGGGCCGGACGGTCGTGCTCGTCGACGACGTCCTCTACACCGGCCGCACGATCCGCGCCGCGATCGAGGCGCTCTTCGACTACGGCCGCCCCGCGCGCGTCCAGCTCGCAGTCCTCGTCGACCGCGGCCACCGCGAGCTGCCGATCCGCCCTGACTACGTCGGCAAGAACCTGCCCACCGCGCGCACCGAGCGCATCCAGGTGCAGCTCGTCGAGATCGACGAGGTCGACTCCGTCCTGCTCGTCTCCGTGCCCGAGGAGGAATCCCGATGACGTCCATCCGCCTCGTGCGCGACGACCTTCGCCCTCCGGGGCCGCCGCCGCGGCGCCACCTGCTCTCCGTGTCCGACCTCACGCGCGACGACGTGCAGCGGCTGCTCGGCACCGCGCGCACGTTCGAGTCGGCGCTCGACCGCGAGGTGAAGAAGCTGCCGACGCTGAAGGGCCGGCTCGTCGTGAATCTCTTCTACGAAGCGTCCACGCGCACGTCGTCGAGCTTCGAGCTCGCCGCGAAGCGGCTCTCGGCCGACACGCTCACGATCAAGTCGGCGGGCTCGTCGGTGGACAAGGGCGAATCGCTGAAGGACACCGCGCAGACGCTCGGCGCGTACGACCCGGACGTGATCGTCATCCGGCACCCGCAGATCGGAGCGCCGCAGCTCGTCGCCCGCGTCACCGACGCGCACGTGGTGAACGCCGGGGACGGGAAGCATCAGCACCCGACGCAGGCGCTGCTCGACCTGTACACGATGCACCAGGAGTTCGGCCGCCTCGAAGGGCTCCACGTCGCGGTGGTCGGAGACGTCCTGCACTCGCGCGTCGCCCGCTCGCTGCTGCAGGCGTTCGCGCTCGTCGGGATCCGCTGCACGCTCGTCGGGCCGCCGGCGCTCCTGCCGCGCGGATTGGACGCGGAGATGACGACCGACATCGGCGTCATCCGCGACGCCGACGTCGTCTACGTCCTGCGCATGCAACAGGAGCGTATGGAAGCGGGCGCGAACTACGTTCCGAGCTTGCGCGAGTACGCAGCGCGGTGGGGCGTCACGCCCGACCGGCTGCGACCGGGCCAGAAGGTCATGCACCCGGGACCGATGAACCGCGGCGTCGAAATCGACCCGCGCGTGGCGGACTCGGTCGACGCGCTCGTCGAGACGCAGGTGCGGTCGGGCCTCGTCATCCGGATGGCTGTCCTCTACGACGTGCTCACCGGCGGACCCGTCGGGGTGCGCGCGCTCGCGGCCGCGGAGGTGGCGTGATGCTGTACCTCAAGGATCGCCCGGGAGCGAACATCGTCGTCCGCGGTGCACGCGTCCTCGACCCGGTGGAAGGAATCGACACAGTCGTCGACGTGCGCATCGACGCGGGCGTCATCTCCGTGATCGGTGAGCAGCTCGACACGAACGAGCATCGGGTTGTCGACGGAGCCGGCCTTGTGCTCGCGCCCGCGTTCGTCGACCCGCACGTGCACCTGCGCACGCCCGGCCGCGAAGACGAGGAGACGATTGCCAGCGGCACGCAGGCTGCGGCGGCCGGCGGCTTCTGCGTCATCCTCGCCATGCCGAACACCGATCCGGTCGTCGACTCCGCGGCGACACTCGGCGCGCTCGTCGAGACGGCGGGCCGCGAGGCCGAGATCGCCGTCGGATTCCTCGCCGCCATCACGCGCGGCCAACGCGGAGAAGAGCTGACCGAGATGGCGGAGCTCGCAGACGCCGGTGCGGTCGCCTTCTCCGACGACGGCGTTCCCGTCGCGTCGGCCGGAATGATGCGCCGCGCACTCCAGTACTCGTCCATCACCGGACGCAAGCTCGCCCTCCACTGCGAGGAGCGCTCGCTCTCGCACGATGGCCACGTGCACGAAGGCGCGGTCGCAGCCGAGCTCGGCTTCGCCGGCTACCCGTCGGTCGCGGAATCGGTGATGGTCGAGCGCGACCTCGCGCTCGCCGCCTACGAAGGACAGCCCATCCATCTGCTCCATCTGTCGTCCGCGGAATCCGTGGCCGCGCTCCGGCGCGCCCGCGCCGCCGGCGTCGCGGCGACGGCGGAAGTGACGCCGCACCATCTCGTGCTCACCGACGACGTCGTGCGCTCGCTTGACCCGAACGTGAAGATGAACCCGCCGCTGCGCGCAGAGCTCGATCGCGCGGCGCTGCTCGACGCGCTCCGCGACGGGACGATCGAGTCGATTGCCACCGACCACGCGCCGCACGCGCTGCACGAGAAGGACGTTCCCTTCGAGGCGGCGCCGTTCGGCGTCACGGGCCTCGAGACGGCCTTCGCCGTTCTGTACACGCGGCTCGTGCAGCCCGGGCTCCTGCCCCTGGCTACCCTCGTCGAGCGAATGACGGCAGGACCGGCACGCGCCTTCGGCCTCGATCGGCCGCGTGTCGCCGTCGGCGCCGCGGCCAACCTCGTCCTCCTCGATCTCGAGCGCGAGTGGGACGTCGACGCGCAGTCCTTCAAGTCGCGCTCGCGCAACAGCTGGCTGCTCGGCGAGCGGCTCACAGGAGTCGTCGCGATGACGATCGCCGGCGGCGCGGTGGCATTCGAGGCATGACCGGCTTCCTCGCACTCGAGGACGGCACCGTCTTCCGCGGCGAGTCGGTGGGCGCGGAGGGCTTCGCCGCGGGGGAGGCTGTCTTCACCACCGGGATGAGCGGTTATCAGGAGGCCGTCACCGATCCGAGCTTTGCGGAGCAGATCGTCTGCTTCACGGCGCCGATGATCGGCAACTACGGCGTCGCCGACGCACGCTCCGAGTCGGGCCGGGTGCACGCGAAGGCTGTGCTCATGCGCGAGGCGCGTGGCCCGGAGTGGACGGAGTGGCTGCACGAGCGCGGCATCGTCGCGCTGTCGGGCATCGACACGCGGTCGCTCGTGCTGAAGATCCGCGACCTCGGTTCGATGCGCGCGGTCGCCGTCGCCGGCGGCGGCTCGATCGAGGAAGCGGTCGAGGCAGCTCGTGCGCTGCCGCCGATGGAGGGGCGCGCACTCGCAGCAGCTGTCTCGACGACCGAGCCGTACGTCTTCGCCGAAGACGGCCGCGCGCGCGTCGCGGTCGTTGACTACGGCGTGAAGAGCTCGGTGCTCCGCCGGCTCGCGGCCGCGGGCGCTGCGGTCACCGTCCATCCGCACGACGTCGGCGCGGACGAGCTGGCCGGCTACGACGGCGTCCTCTTCTCGCCGGGCCCCGGCGACCCGGGGCCGCTCGAGCCCCAAGTGGCGACGATGCGCGACCTGCTCGGGCGCACGCAGGTGCTCGGCATCTGCCTCGGCCACCAGGTGCTGGCGCTCGCGACCGGGCACGAGACGTTCAAGCTCCCGTTCGGCCACCGCGGCGCGAACCATCCGGTCCTGCAGCGCGCCGACCAGCGCGTGCTCGTGACAAGTCAGAACCACGGCTTCGCCGTGCGCGCGACCGACACCGAGGTGGCGACGCACGTCTCGCTCTACGACGGAACGGTGGAAGGCCTCGAGTTCCCGGAGCTGCGCGCCCGCTCGCTGCAGTTCCATCCCGAGGCCGGCCCCGGCCCGCACGACGCGTGGCCGTTGCTCGAGCACTGGGTGGACGAGGTCGCAGCCAATGCCTAGGCGCACCGACATCGAGACGATCTGCCTCGTCGGCTCCGGCCCGATCGTCATCGGGCAGGCGGCCGAGTTCGACTACGCGGGCTGCCAGGCACTGAAGGTGCTGCGCGAGGACGGCTTCCGCACAGTCGTCATCAACTCGAACCCGGCGACGATCATGACCGACCCCGGCTTCGCAGATCGCACGTATCTCGAGCCGCTCGACCTCGAGAGCGTCGCCGACGTCCTCCGACGCGAGCGGCCCGACGCGCTCCTGCCGACGATGGGCGGGCAGACGGCGCTCAACCTCGCACGCGAGCTCGCGGAATCGGGCGTCCTCGACGAGCTCGGCATCGAGCTCATCGGCGCGCCGCTCGACGTCATCAATCGCGCCGAGGACAGGCAACTCTTCAAGGACGCGGTCGAGTCGTGCGGGCTGCGGGTCCCGAGCTCGCGCATCGTCACCGACATCGACCAGATCGAAGAGCTGGGGCTCCCTGCGGTCGTGAGGCCGGCGTTCACGCTCGGCGGTCACGGTGGCGGGTTCGCGTCGACGCGCGAGGAGCTGCGCAAGCAGGTCGACATCGGCCTGCGCGAAAGCCCGATCCGCCAGGTGCTCGTGGAGGACTCGGTGCGCGGCTGGGACGAGTTCGAGCTCGAGGTCGTGCGCGACCGTCTCGACAACGTCGTCATCGTCTGCTCGATCGAGAACCTCGACCCGATGGGCGTGCACACCGGCGACTCGGTGACGGTCGCGCCGCAGATGACGCTTCCCGACGAGGCGTATCAGGAACTGCGCGACGCGGCCGCAGCGGTGGTCCGCGCAGTCGGCGTCGACACCGGCGGGTCGAACATCCAGTTCGCGCGCTCGCGCGAGACGGGCGATGTGCGCGTCATCGAGATGAACCCGCGCGTGTCCCGCTCGTCCGCGCTCGCGTCGAAGGCGACCGGCTACCCGATCGCGAAGGTGGCCGCGAAGCTCGCCGTCGGCTACACGCTCGACGAGATTCCCAACGATTTGACCGGCACCACCCCTGCGAGCTTCGAGCCGACGCTCGACTACGTCGTCGTCAAGTTCCCGCGCTTCGCCTTCGAGAAGTTCCCCGGCGCCGACCGGACGCTCGGAACGCAGATGAAGTCGGTCGGCGAGACGATGGGCATCGGCCGCACGTTCGCGGAGGCGTTCCAGAAGGCGATGCGCTCGCGCGAGCTCGACGCCGGCGCCGCCACGCCGTGGCAGACGCTCGCCGACGTCCCCGACGGAGTGCACCCGTTCTTCGTCGAGGAGATCTGGCGCATCCAGGAGGCGCTGCTCGAGATCGCCGGGAGCGACGTGGAGCAGTTCGTCGCCGACGACTGGCTGCGGCTGAAGCGGCTCGGCATCTCCGACAGCGACATCGCCGCCGCCGCCGACGTGCCCGAGACCGTCGTCCGCGCGCGGCGCCGCGACTGCGGCGTGCGGCCGGTCTACAGGCGCGTCGACTCGTGCGCGGGCGAGGTCGAGGCGGCCTCGAACTACTACTACTCCACCTGGGGCGAAGCGGAAGAAGCGGCGCCGACAGGTGCGAAGCCGCGCGTCCTCATCCTCGGGTCGGGCCCGAACCGCATCGGCCAGGGGATCGAGTTCGACTACTGCTGCGTGCACGCCGTCTGGACCTTCCGCGAGCTCGGCTACGAAGCGGTCATGGTGAACTGCAACCCGGAGACGGTCTCGACCGATTACGACACCTCCGACCGCCTGTACTTCGAACCGCTCGACGCCGAGTCCGTGCTCGCCATCTGCGACCGCGAGCGGCCCGAGGGCGTCGTCATCCAGTTCGGAGGCCAGACGCCGCTCAAGCTCGCGCGCGCGATCGAGGAGGCGGGATACAAGATCCTCGGCACTCCGTACGACGCCGTCGACCTCGCCGAGGACCGCGAGCGCTTCGCGGGCCTGCTGCGCGCGCACGACATCCGCTCGCCGGGGTGGGGGATGGCGTCGTCGAGCGACGAGGCGGTGGGCGTCGCGAACGACATCGGCTACCCGGTGCTGATCCGGCCGTCGTACGTCCTCGGCGGCCGCGCGATGCGCGTGTGCTTCAGCGACGAGGAGGTGCGCGAGGTGCCAGTGCTCGGACGGGTGCTCGTCGACCGCTTCCTGGAGGACTCGGTGGAGATCGACGTCGACGCACTCTGCGACGGCGTCGACACGTACGTCGCCGCGGTCATGCAGCACGTGGAAGAGGCCGGCATCCACTCCGGCGACTCGTCGTGCGTCCTGCCGGCGCCCGGCTTGTCGCCGGCGCAGCAGGAGGAGATCCAGCGGACGGTGCGCACGCTCGGCCGCGCGCTCGGCGTCGTCGGGCTGCTCAATGTGCAGCTCGCGCTCACGCCGGCCGGTGACCTGTACGTGCTGGAGGCGAACCCGCGCGCGTCGCGCACCGTCCCGTTCGTGAGCAAGGCCACCGGCGTGCAGCTCGTCCCCGCCGCGTGCCGGCTGGCCGCGGGCGCGCGCGTCGGCGACCTTGGCCTGCCGCGCGAGCGCCCGCCGAAGCAGTGGAGCGTGAAGGCGGCCGTGCTTCCGTTTGCGCGCTTCGCCGGCAGCGACCCGGTCCTCGGTCCGGAGATGCGCTCCACCGGAGAGGTGATGGCGAGCGCCGCCGACCTTCCCACCGCGCTCGCGAAGGCGGAACGCGCGGCGGGACGCACGCTGCCGCACGAAGGCGCGGTGTTCCTCTCCATCCGTCCGGTGGAGCAGAAGTCCGCCGTTCCAATTGCGGCGACGCTCGCCGGTCTCGGCTTCCGCCTGTACGCGACCGAGGGGACTGCGGCCACGCTCGCAGGCGCCGGCCTTGACGTCGAAGCGGTGCGCAAGCTGAGCGAAGCCGAGGGTGACGAGCTGACGGTCATCGACCTCATCCGGCGCGGGCGATGCGATCTCGTCATCAACACGCCCGAGGGTCGGAACGCGCGCTCGGACGGCTACGCGATCCGCGAGGCAGCGCTGAGCCGTCGCGTCCCCTGCATCACGACCATCGCCGGCGCGGCGGCGGCGGTGCACGCGATCGCGAACGCGCGCGCGGAGCAGACGCTGTCGCTGCAGGAGCGGATCGATGCCGAGACGCGAACGGCGTAGCGTCGCCGGCGTCGAAGCGGTCGGCGCCTACACGCTGCTTCGCCTCGATCGCGGCGGGCTCGACCCGGGAGTGCCGGGACAGTTCTTCATGCTCGAGGCCCCGGGCCGCTTGCTGCCCCGCGCGCTGTCGCTGTGCCTCGCGCCGGCAGGCGAGCTCGCGTTCCTGCTCGAAGCGGTCGGCCCCGGGACCGAGGCGCTCTGCGCGCTGCAGCCCGGCGAGCGCATCCACGTCTTCGGCCCGCTCGGCAACGGTTTCCGGCTCGACGTCGAGCGGCCGCTCCTCGTTGGCGGCGGCATCGGGATGGCGCCGCTGTCGTATCTCGCCGGGCGGATCGGCCGGCCGCCGGTCGTGCTCGGCTTCCGCTCCGACCGCCACGCCGAGGCGGCGGCACTCCTTCCCGAGGCGGAGGTCGTCGTCGACCCGGTGCTCGTCACCGAGCTGATCGAGCCCGACTTCGACGTCCTCGCGTGCGGGCCGGAACCGATGCTGCGCGCGGTCGCCGAACGGTGCCCGGGTGCGCAGCTCGCGTGGGAGGCGGCGATGGCCTGCGGGTACGGCGCGTGTTACGGGTGCGCGTTCGAGATTGACGGCGAGCTGAAGCGGCTGTGCGTGGAGGGACCCGTTCTTGCGGCTGCTTAACGCCTCCGGCTGCCTCGACGCGCTGACGGCGCCGGAAGTGGCGCGGCAGCTCGACGGCTTCGTCACGAAGACGATCACCCCGTTGCCGCGCGAAGGGAACGCGCCGCCGCGCATCGCCGAGACGGCGCACGGGATGCTGAACGCGATCGGTCTCGCGAACCCCGGGCGCGAGCGCTTCCTGGCCGAGACGCTCCCTCGTCTGCATGAGCTGAAGCTGCCGCTCTGGATCTCCGTCGGCGGGTTCTGTGCCGCCGACTACGCCGAGACCTGTGCCGCGCTCGCCGGCGTCGAGGCGATCGAGCTGAACCTCTCGTGCCCGAACGTCGACGAGGCGGCCGACTCGGCTGCGGAGATCGTCGCCGCCTGCCGGCGGGCCACGACGTTGCCGCTGTACGCGAAGCTCTCGGCGGCGCATCCGGATCTGGGAGAGGTGGCGCGTGCGGTGGCGGCGGCCGGGGCGGACGGTCTTTCGCTCATCAACACGCTGCGGGGCATGGCGCTTCATCCGCGAACCCTCGAGCCGGTGCTGGCCCGCGGGCAAGGCGGGCTCTCAGGCCCGTCCCTCAAACCGGTCGCGCTCGCCGCGGTGCATACCTGTTATGCGGCGACGAAGTTGCCGGTCGTCGGGATGGGTGGGGTCGTCACCGGGCAGGACGTGGTGGAGCTCGTCGCGTGCGGCGCGCGCGACGTCGCGCTCGGGACCGTGCTTTTCTCGGACCCGGATGCACCCTCGCGCGTGCGCGCGGAGATCGCCTCGGTGGACCTGGACGAGGTATTCGGGACCGCGCACGAAGCGAGTGAAGTGCTCGCTTGATCCGCGCCGGAGCGTTGGTAGTATCGACCGCTCATGCCGACGGCCGCGAAGACGCAAGCGCACGCACCTCTCCGGTCGCTCGATCAACGCATGGACGCACTGAAGCGCGCGAACGATGTGCGCGTGCGTCGCGCGAAGCTCAAGAAGGACCTCAAGGACGGCCGGGTGCGCATCGAGCAGATCCTCGTCAACCCGCCCGAGTACGTGTCGACGGCGAAGGTCATCGACATCCTCATGGCGGTCCCGAAGTTCGGGCGAGTGAAAGCTGCGCGCTTCCTCAACACGTGCCGCATCAGCCAGTCGAAGACCGTCGGTGGTCTCTCCGATCGTCAGCGCGCGGAGCTGATTGACCTCTTCCACAAGTAGAGCCCCCTCCGTCATCGTCGTCACCGGCCCGTCGGGAGCCGGCAAGGGGACGTTGATCCGGGAGGTGCTCGAACGCGTCCCCGGCATCGGTGCGACCGTCTCGGCGACCACCCGCGACCGGCGCCCGGGGGAGCAGGACGGCAAGGAGTATTACTTCCTCAGCACTGAGGATTTCCTGACCCGGGTCGAGCGCGGGGACCTGCTCGAGTACGTGACCTACGTGTCGGGCCACCGCTACGGCACCCTGCGCTCCGAGCTCGACCGCATCCGGAGCGAGGGCAAGGTGCCGCTGCTCGAGCTCGAGACCGAGGGCGCGCTGCGGGTCAAGGGCGAGGTTCCCGGTGCAGTGACGATCTTCATCTCGGCGAGCGTGGAGGAGCTCGAGCGGCGTCTGCGCGAGCGCGCGACCGAGAGCACGGGCGAGATCGGCGAGCGGATCGCCCTCGCGCGCCACCAGCTGGAGCAGGCCGACGAGTTCGACTACACGGTCGAGAACGACGAGCTCGACCGGGCGGTGGAGGAGCTCACAAGGCTGGTCAGCGGCCTCCTTGCACCTGCCGGTACCATGTCCCGACCATGATCCACCCTCGCATCGACGACCTGCTGCAGAACGTGGACTCGCGCTACGCCCTCGTGATCGTGGCGGCGAAGCGCGCGCGGCAGATCAACAACTACCACCACCAGCTCGGCGAGGGCACCTTCGACGACAATCCGCCGCCGCTCGTGGAGTCGCGCTCCAAGAACTACCTCACGATGGCGATGGAGGAGATCTCCGAAGGTCTCCTCTCGTACGACTACCCCAAGTCGTAGCTCCCGCCCGCTGGCCGAGTCAACTCTCACCGTGGTCGGCAACGAAATGGAGGCCGACGCACTTTGCGGGCTCCTTCGCGCGAACGGGATCGAGTGCTTCCACCGCCCGACGGACGCCGCGGCCGGTGGTGCGTACGGAGGCCCGTCGGCGTCGGGGCCGACAGAGGTCGTCGTGAATGACGGCGATCTCGAGGCCGCGCGGAAGCTTCTGCCTCCGGCGTAGGCATCATTTCCGCATGGCGCGGATTCTGCTCGGAGTCAGCGGCGGCATTGCGGCCTACAAGGCTTGCGAGGTCTGCCGGCTGTTCGTGAAGGCTGGGCACGAGGTCGTGCCGCTCGTGACGCCCGGCGCGGAGCGCTTCGTCACCGCCGAGACGTTCCGTGCGCTCGCGCGCCGGCCGGCCGGAGACGACGTCTATCTGCACCTGACGCGCGCCGACCTTCTCGTCGTGGCGCCGTGCACCGCGAACACGCTCGCCAAGCTCGCGCACGGGCTGGCGGACAACGTCCTCACCGAGGCGGCGCTCGCGCACCGCGGGCCGGTCCTCGTTGCCCCGGCGATGAACCCGCGCATGTGGTCGCACCCGGCGACGCGCGCGAACGCGGAGGCATTGCGCGCCCGCGGCATCGTGCTCATCGGACCCGATGAAGGCGAGACGGCCGAAGGCGAGCTCGGCGTGGGGAGGATGGTCGAGCCGGACGAGATCGTGCGCGCGGCCGAAGAGCTGCTCGCCGGCAACAGCAAGTTGAAAGGGAAGCGCGTGCTCGTCTCCGCGGGCGGGACGCGTGAGCCGATCGACACGGTGCGCTTCGTCGGGAACCGCTCGTCGGGACGCATGGGTGTCGCGCTCGCGGCGGAGGCGCGGCGGCGCGGCGCGCACGTGACCCTGCTCGGCGCCAACCTCGCGGTGCCGGCGCCCCTCGGTGTCGAGCTCGTCGAGACGCCGACCGCGGCCGACCTCGAGCGGGAAGCGATCGAACGCGATGCCGACGTCGTCGTCATGGCGGCGGCGGTCGCCGACTACCGCCCGGCGCTCGCCCTCGCCGGGAAGCGACCGAAGGACACCGCCGCGTGGACCGTCGAGCTCGAGCCGACCACGGACGTGCTCGCAACGCTCGGCGCGTCGAAGCGTCCCGGCCAGATCCTCGTCGGCTTCGCCGCCGACGAAGGCGAGCCCGGCCTCGCCCGCGCGCGGGAGAAGCTCGGCCGCAAGAACGCCGACCTGTTCGTCTACAACGACGTCGGGCGGGCGGACATCGGATTCGACTCCGCTGCCAACGAGGTGACGATTCTCACGGCTGGTGGCGAGCGCGCCGTTCCGAAGGCGCCGAAGGACGAGATCGCCGCGGCGATCCTCGACGAAGTCGAGAAGCTGATCCACTGAACGCCGTCGTGATGGCGGCCGGGGAGGGGACGCGCATGCGTCCACTGACCGAGCGCTGGCCGAAGCCCGTGCTGCCGATCGACGGGCGGCCCGTGATCGCCACGCTGCTCCGCGAGCTCGCCGCGGCGGGCTGCGCGCTCGTAGTCGTCGTCACCGGCCACCTGGCGGAGCAAGTCGAGGAGCTCGTCGGCGACGGCAGCGCGTTCGGCCTCGAGATTCGCACCGTGCGACAACCCGGCGTGCTCGGCTCCGGCGACGCAGTGCAGCGCGCGCTCGCGGTGGGCATCGAGCCGCCCTGCCTCGTCGTCGCCGCCGACACGGTGTTCACGGCCGGCGACGTCGGGGTGTTCGCCGAGGCGTTCGCCCGCTCCGGCGCCGCCGGCGCGATGAGCGGCCGGCGCGACCCGCCGGCCGAATTTCCGCACCGCGCCGCGCTGAAGATCGTCGACGGCCTCGTCGTGAAGCCGATCGACGACGATCCGACCAACCCGGTCGGGAGCGCGCCGCTGTGGGCGCTCGGGCCCGAGCTCCGTCCGTTCCTGGACGCGCTCACCGGCCCGCCGTTCGAGCTCGGCGTCGCCTTCGAGAACGCGATCGCAGCCGGGCTGCCGATCGCAGGGCTCGAGATCGGGAGAACGCGGGACTTGACGTATCCGATTGACTTGGTGAGGGAGAACTTCCCGTACCTCGGGTCATGAGCGAATCGACGTACAGCCTCTTCCAGCAAGGCAAGGAGCATCTGCAGCGCGGCATGCCGGCCCAGGCGACGGTGGCGCTCGAGAAGGCGAAGAAGCGGGAGCCGAACAAGGAATCGATCCGTGAGGCGCTGGGCATCGCGTACTTCCGGATTCGCCGCTGGGACGCGGCCGAGGCGGAGTTCCGCAAGCTGCTCGATCTCTCCCCGGTAAACGACTACGCCCACTACGCCCTCGGACGCTGTCTCGAGAAGCAGGGGCGCACGCACGAGGCGAACGGCCACTACAAGCTCGCGAGCTCCTTGAAGCCCGAGTCCGAGCAGTACCGCGCTCGGATAAAAGAGCTCGACTAGGAGAGCCGGTCGCCGGTGACGCGGCGGACCTCGTCGAGCGACGAAAGCCCCGCGACCGCGAGCCGAAGCCCGTCCTCGCGCAGCGTCGTCATTCCGTCCGCGACCGCCTCCGCGAAGATCTCGTCGGTCGACCCGGACTCGATCAGCTTGCGCATGCGCCCGTGGACGGGCAGGACTTCGTACAGCGCGACGCGGCCGGCGAATCCTGTCCCGCCGCACTGTACGCATCCGATCGAGCGGTGCAGGATCGTCTCAGGGCCGGAGTCGACGATCCCGAGCTCTGCAAGCTCGGCCTCGTTGGGCTCGTACGGCTCGCGGCACGTCAGGCAGAGTCGGCGCGCGAGTCGCTGCGCGACGATGCAGTTGATCGACGTCGCCAGGAGGCTCGGCTCTGCGCCCATGTCCGCCAGGCGCGCGATGGACGAAGCCGCGTTGTGCGTGTGCAGCGTCGTGAGCACGAGGTGGCCCGTCATCGCCGCCTGAATCGCAATGCGCGCGGTCTCCTCGTCGCGGATCTCGCCGACCAGGAGCACGTCGGGGTCGGATCGCAGGATCGTCCGCAGCCCGCGCGCGAACGTCAGGCCGCTCTTGAAGTTCACTTCGATCTGGTTCACGCCGGGCATCTGGTACTCCACCGGGTCCTCGATCGTCATGAGGACGCGCTCGCTCTCGTTCAGCACGTCGAGCGCCGCGTAGAGCGTGGTGGTCTTGCCGGAGCCGGTCGGTCCGACGGCGAGCACGGCGCCGTACGGCTGACGGATTGCACGCGCGAAGCGTTCCTCCGCATCGGCGCTCATCCCGAGCTCGCTCAAGCCGAGGCGTGCGCCCGGCCGGTTCATGACGCGCAGCACGATCTGCTCGCCGTGCGTCGTCGGGAGGATGGCCACGCGGATGTCCATCGGGTGGCCGCCGTACCGAACCGACATGCGGCCGTCCTGGGGCGCGCGCCGCTCGGCGATGTCCAGCTCGGCCATCACCTTCAAGCGGCTCGTGATCGATGGCTGGAGCGACCTCGAGATCGTCGTGAACTGGCGCATGACGCCGTCGATCCTGGCGCGCACGGCAAGATGCCCGGCCTCCGGCTCGAAGTGGAGGTCGGAGGCACCTTCCGCGATCGCACGGGAGATGAGCGAGTTGACGGTGTTGATCGCGGGTGCGCTCGCAGCGATGCTGCGCACGTCGTCGAGGTCGGGGCCCGCCTTCTCCTCTTCGCCATCTGTGATGTGGAGCACCTCGCTGTAGAAGCGGTTGATCGCTGCCGCAACGTCGGTCGCGGCCGAGACGGCGAGCCGCACGTTCAGGCCGAGGGTCAGCTTGAGGTCGTCGGAGGCGAGGACGTTGGTCGGGTCGGCGACCGTGACGAGCATGAGGTCGTCGCGCAGGAAGCGCACCGGAAACGCCTCGTACCGGCGCGCGTACTTCTCGGGCAGCAGCTCGAGCGCGTGCGGGTCGATCTGGACGGTCGTCAGGTCGAGGTACTCGAGCCCGTGCTGCTCGGCGAGCAGTCGTGCGACCGTTCCGGCAGGGACCCAGCCGCGGGAGACGACGATCTCGCCGATGCGCCGGCCCGTGACGTCTTTCTCGGTGAGGGCCTGTTCGAGCTGCTCGGTCGTGAGCGCGCCGTCGCGCAGGAGCAACGTGCCCAGGGGCACGCGCCAGGTCCCCTCCGGCGCCAGGCGCATGGGAAGGGGGGTGGGGAGGTCTGCAGGGCTCTCCACGATCCCTCTATCGGACTATGGTGCGCGCGCCATGAGGGCCGTCTGCCAGCGGGTCAGCCGGGCGCAGGTGCGGGTCGATGGCCGCACCGTGGGCCAGATCGGGCCGGGACTCTGCGTCCTTCTCGGGGTGGCGCGCGGGGACGGGAGCGAGGAAACGGGCCGTATCGCGGGCAAAGTGGCCCGGCTCCGCGTGTTTCCCGACGAGACGGGGCGGTTCGACCGGAGCGTCCTCGACGCCGGCGGGGCGGCGCTCGTCGTGTCCCAGTTCACGCTGATCGCCGACACGACGAAGGGCAACCGGCCGAGCTTCACAGAGGCGGCGCCGCCGGAGGAAGCCGAGCCCCTGTACGAGCGGTTCTGCACGGAGCTCGAGGCGCTCGGTGTCCCGGTCGAGCGCGGCGTCTTCGGTGCGCACATGGAGCTCGAGCTCGTGAACGACGGGCCTGTGACCATCGTCCTCGGATGAGGCTCCTCGTCACCGGCGGCGCCGGGTACCTCGGCTCGGAGGTCTGCCGGCAGGCGGTCGACGCGGGCCACGACGTCGTCGCCACCGAGCTGCGGACGCCGGCGCCGTTCGGCCGCGCGCTGACCGTCGACCTGCGCGAGCCATTCGAGCTGGACGATGTGGACGTCGTCGTCCACACGGCATACGTCCAGGCCGACCCGGACATGATCGTCCGCAGCACGCGCAACGTGGCAGCCGCCGCCGAGAGCGCCGGCGCCCGACTCATTCACCTCTCCACGGACCTCGTCTTCGACGGCGAGCACGCGCCGTACAGCGAGGAGGACGATCCAGCCCCCGTGTCCGCCTACGGGCAGGCGAAGCTCGAGGCCGAGCGCTTCGTCCACGGCCTCGTCGTCCGTACGTCGCTCCTGTACGGAAAGCCCGGCCCCCAGGAAGCCCTCGCGGCCCGCGACGACGTCGTCTTCCACACGGACGAGATCCGCTGCCCGACGCACGTCTCCGATCTCGCCTCGGCGCTGCTCGAGCTCGCGGCGCTCGACCTCACCGGGGTCCTGCACGTCGCCGCCCCCGAAGCGGTCTCCCGCCTCGAGTTCGCGCGGCTCCTCGGAGCCCGCGAGCCGCGCG
Organism: Actinomycetota bacterium; assembly: GCA_003139545.1. Classification (GTDB taxonomy): domain Bacteria; phylum Actinomycetota; class Thermoleophilia; order Gaiellales; family Gaiellaceae; genus Palsa-739. The sequence goes on along the minus strand of PLJC01000022.1, from coordinate 91,557 downwards.
GCGTTGCCACCCCTCCGGGGCGGGCCCGGAACGTCGCCCTGGACTCGTCGCGGGCCGCACGCCTCCTGCGGACAAAACTGCGCGGAATCCGCGAAATCAAGCGGTGATTGCTACACTCCTGAGACCATTTTCACCGGTTCGGCGAAATGGGCCTGCGGGCCCATTTTTTGTGACAGGAGCGATATTTGGCCGACGTACGGCAGAAGGAAAAGCAGCTGGAGCGCGAGATCAGCGAGCGCGTCGAGGGCAGCCTCGACGGCGTTGAGGTGCTCGCGGTCGAGCTGCAAGGCCCGGACCGGTTCACCGTGTTCGTCGACCACGCTGCCGGCGTCGACCACGCGCTGTGCGCGCGCGTCACCGACAGCCTGCGCGACTACCAGCGTCAGTACGCCATCGACGTCTCCTCGCCCGGGACGGAGCGGCCGCTGCGCAAGCCGGAGCACTTCGCAGGCGCCGTCGGGCGCCGCGTGAAGCTCCGCACGCTCGGTCGCCGGCAGCTGAAGGGTGAGGTTGTTTTTGCAGACGAGAGCCGAGTGCGAGTCGACGAGACCGAGATTCCGTACGACGAGATCGTGCGGGCGAACCTGATCGACGGAGAGGTGTGACATGAGCCAGGAGATCATCGAGGCCGTTCGCGAGATCGAGCGTGACAAGGGCATCGAGGAAGGCGCGCTCGTGTCCGCGCTCGAGGATGCGCTGCTCGCCGCGTACAAGAAGACGCCGGGCGCATCGCGCCACGCGACCGTCACGATGGACAACCAGGGCGACTTCCGCGTTTTCTCGATCGAGCTTCCCGGCGACATCGAGACGCGCCTGCTCGAAGAGGCCCGCGAGCGCAAGCTCGAGGAGCTCGAGCGCCTCGAGGAGGAGACGGGCGAGCGCCAGCACACCCTCATCACCGACGACGACCTCGACATCGACTGGTCGGACATTCCCGACAACCAGGTTCAGCGCGAGGACGTGACGCCGGAAGGCTTCGGCCGCATCGCCGCGCAGACCGCGAAGCAGGTCATCCTCCAGCGCATCCGCGAGGAGGAGCGCCGGATGATGTACGACGAGTACATCGACCGCGTCAGCGAGGTCGTCACCGGCATCGTGCAGCAGGCCGGCGACCGCAACAACGTCCTCGTCGACCTCGGCAAGGTCGAGGCGCTGCTGCCCCGCTCGGAGCAGGTCGACGGCGAGCGCTACGAGCAGGGCTCGCGCATCAAGGCCGTCATCACTGAGGTTCGGTCCGGGACGAAGGGGCCGCAGGTCATCCTCTCGCGCCGCGACCCGGAGCTGATCAAGACGCTGTTCGAGCTCGAGGTGCCGGAGATCGCCGACGGCCTCGTCGAGATCCGCGGCGTCGCGCGCGAGCCGGGCTATCGCTCGAAGATCGCGGTCGAGTCGCACACGCAGGGCGTCGACCCGGTCGGCGCGTGCGTCGGGCCGAGAGGCTCGCGCGTGCGCATGGTCGTGTCCGAGCTGCGCGGCGAGAAGATCGACATCATCCCGTGGAACCCGGAGCCCGCACGCTTCGTCGCGAAGGCGCTGTCTCCGGCGCGCGTGCGCGAGGTGTACCTCGACGACGACGCGAAGGAAGCGACCGTTGTCGTCCCCGACGACCAGCTCGCGCTCGCGATCGGCAAGGAGGGCATGAACGCCCGGCTCGCCGCGCGCCTCACCGGCTGGAAGATCGACATCCAGAGCGACAGCGAGTTCGCACAGGCCGAGGCCGACGTCGCCTTCGGCGGCGGTGGCGACGAGCAGGATCTGTCCGGCCGCTGCGGCGCGATCCTCGCGAACGGCAAGCGGTGCCCGAACGCGGCGCTGCCCGGTTCGCGCTGGTGCGGCGTGGCCGCACATCAGGCACTCGCGCTCGAGGACGTGCCTGACGACGAGGAGCCGATCGTCCCTGAGGACGAGCCCGAGCTCGAGGCAGTCATCTCGCCGCCGGAAGCCGAGAGCTTCGGCCCATCCCTGTCCGGCCCGGAGCTGGACGAGGTCGACCTCGACGCCGTCCTGCCGCATCCGGAGGTCGCTCCGCTGGAGGAGATTCCTGCCGGCATCCCGGTCGAGCAGGAAGGGGCGGAAGAGGAGTAATGGCAGTTCCGCTCAGGCGGTGCGCCGGCTGCGGCCGGCGCTCACCGCAGCGTGAGCTCATCCGCTTCGTCGCCGTCGACGGGGAGCTCGTGCGCGGTCCCGCCGCCGCACCGGGCCGCGGCGCATACACGTGCCGGAGGCTCGCCTGCTTCGAGCGTGCGACCGCCCAGCGGGGCTTCGACCGCACGCTGCACACCCCGGTCAGGATCGATCCCGCGCTTGCCCGCATCTACACTGGACCGGCGTATGCCTAACGGAGGGAACAGGCCGAACCGCCCGCTCCGCCCTCGCGGCGGCGGCGGAGCCGCGGGCCGGCGCCGGCGCGTCGTCATCGACAACCTGGCTGCCCGGCCGCGCGCGGACGGCCGCCAGTCGCGCGGCCGCAACGAAGGGCCGCCGCGCGAGCCGCGCACGACGCCTCCGGTCCAGCCGACCGGGCCCGTCACCGTCGAGTCCGGTGTCACCGTCCGCGACTTCTCGCAGGCGCTCGGCGTCCCGATGCCGGAGCTGATCAAGATTCTCATGGCCCTCGGCCAGATGCGCACGGCGACGCAGTCGCTCACCGACGAAGAGGTGGAACTGATCGGCTCCGAGCTCAAGCGCGAGGTGCAGATCAAGCACGCCTCCGACGAGGAGGGCGACGAGCCGGAGACGTACGACGATCCCGAAGAGGCGCTCGTCACGCGTCCGCCGGTCGTCACGATCATGGGCCACGTCGACCACGGCAAGACGACGCTGCTCGACGCGATCCGCAACGCGAAGGTCGTCGCGACCGAGGCGGGCGGCATCACGCAGCACATCGGCGCCTACCAGGTCAACGTCGACGGCCGGAAGGTCACGTTCCTCGACACGCCGGGCCACGAGGCCTTCACCGCCATGCGCGCCCGCGGCGCGAAGGTGACGGACATCGCCGTTCTCGTCGTCGCAGCCGACGACGGCGTCATGCCGCAGACGAAGGAGTCCATCTCGCACGCACGCGCTGCGGACGTGCCGATCGTCGTCGCGATCAACAAGATCGACCTGCCCGGCTCGAACATCGACCGCGTCAAGGCCGAGCTCGCCCAGGAAGGGCTGCAGCCGGAGGACTGGGGCGGGACGACGCAGTTCGCAGAGGTGTCGGCGAAGACGCAGGTTGGTCTCGACACGCTGCTCGAGAAGATCTTGCTCGTCGCCGATCTCGAGCTCGATCCGAAGGCGAACCCGAACACGGAGGCGTCCGGCCCGATCATCGAGTCGCGCCTCGACGTCGGCCGCGGCCCGGTGGCGACGATGCTCATCCACCGCGGGACGCTGATCGTCGGTGACGCGATCGTGGCCGGAGACGCGCACGGCCGTGTGAAGGCGCTCTTCAACTACAAGGGCGAAAAGATTCAGAAGGCGCTCCCCGGCGAGCCGGTGGAGATCCTCGGCTTCGACAAGCCGCCGCCCGCAGGCGAGCTCGGACGCGTCGTCGAGAACGACAGGCTCGCGCGCGAGCTGGCGACGCGGCGCGCGGAGCGGCTCCGTCGCGAGCAGCTCGCGACGCAGCGCACGAGCGGCGTGTCGCTGGAGAACTTGTTCGAGCAGATGCAGACCGGCGAGGTCGCCGACCTGAACCTCGTCGTCAAGGGCGACGTCGTCGGCTCCGTCGAGGCTGTCGTCTCCGAGCTCTCGAAGTTCGAGCATTCCGAGGTGCGGCTGAACGTGATCCACCAGGGCGTCGGCGCGATCACGCAGAACGACATCATGCTCGCGTCCGCGTCCGACGCACTCATCGTCGGCTTCAACGTGCGGCCGAACGCGGAAGCGCGCGAGCTCGCGCTGCGCGAAGGCGTCGAGATCCGCAGCTACAACGTCATCTACCAGCTCACTGACGACATCGAACGTGCGCTCGTCGGCAAGCTCGCCGCGGTCAAGACCGAGGAGACGATCGGCGAGGCCGAGGTGCGGGCGCTGTTCAAGGTGTCGCGCCTGGGAACGATCGCCGGCTGCATGGTCACGCACGGCGTCGTGCGCAGGAACGCGGACGTGCGCGTCATCCGCGACGGCACCGTCATCTACACGACCACCATCGGTGCGCTGAAGCGGTTCAAGGACGACGCGCGCGAGGTGGCGGAGGGTTTCGAGTGCGGCATCCTCCTCGACGGCTTCAACGACGTAAAGGAAGGCGACGTGCTCGAAGCATTCGAGACGCGTTCTGTCGAGCGCACCTCGCTCGACGAAGCTCCTTCCGCCGCCGCCTCTTAAGGCGAAAGTGCTGCGCGCTTTCGCCTTGTGAAGGTTCCCGCTTCGCGGGAGCGGAAGCGGGCGAAGCCCGCATCCTCTTATGAGTGTGAGCGACGGCCTCGTTCTGCGCGCGCGGTGGCGGCTGCGCCGTCCCCACACGCGGGTGCGGCCTCCACTAACGCTTCGCGTTAGCTCCGGCCTTGTGTGGCGGCTGCTGGCGCGATGGTTAAATCACGCGGTGGCCAGCGGCTTCGTCGGCGTTCTCACGTGTGAGCTGCAGTTCCCCGAGTCGCACTCGCTGAAGGAGAAGCGGAACCACCTCCGCTCCGCGAAGGCGCAGCTGCAGCGCCGCGTTGGGGCCTCCGTCGCGGAGGTCGACCACCACGACGTGTGGCAGCGCGCGCGCATCACCGTCGCTTGTGTCGCGAGGGAGAGCGGCGAGGTCGAGCGGCTGCTCGACGAGGCCGAGCGGTGGCTGCGCGGACAGGAGTGGGAGGTCGCACTCGCCGAGCGTCTCGTCGTCGACCCGGACGACTAAGCCGATGCGCGTCTCGCTCACAACGATCGTCCGCGAGTGGGGACGCATCGGGTCCATCGGCTTCGGTGGGCCGCCGACGCACATCGTGCTGCTCCGAGACCTCTGCGTGCGCAGGCGCGGTTGGCTGACGGAGCAGGACTTCGAGGACGCGATCGCCGCGTGCAACCTGCTTCCCGGTCCCGCCTCCACGCAGCTCGCGATCTACTGCGCCTGGCGGCTGCGTGGACGCCTTGGCGGCCTCGTCGGCGGCGCCGCGTTCATCGTCCCGGGGCTCGCGCTCATCATCGGCCTCGCGGCCGTGTTCCTCGGCTCGGCGCCGCCGCGCTGGGTGCTCGGCGCCGGAGCAGGAGCCGGAGCGGCCGTCGCCGCAGTGGCCGTGCGCGCCGGCGCTTCGCTCGTTCCGGGCAGCTGGGCGCGCGTCGCCTCTATGGGCCGCCTCCGCTGGATCGCCTACGCCGTCGCCGGCGGGGCGGCGGCCACGCTCGTCGGTGCATGGGTCGTCCTGGTGCTTCTCGTCTGCGGCGCGGTCGAGCTGCTCATCCAGCGCGGCGGAACAGCGGCGTTCGTGCCGCTCTTCGCGGCCGCGCCCGCAGGCGGCGTGCTTGCGCTCGTCTGGGTCGCCTTCAAGGTGGGCGCGCTGTCCTACGGCGGCGGCTTCGTCATCGTCCCGCTCATGCAGGCCGATGCGGTCGCGCACTACCACTGGATGACGGCGGCGCAGTTCCTGAACGCCGTCGCCCTCGGTCAAGTCACACCGGGCCCCGTCGTCCAGACCGTCGCCGTTGTCGGCTACGCAGCGCGGGGCATCGGCGGCGCCCTCCTCGCCGCGCTCGTCGCCTTCACGCCCTCGTTCGCCTTCGTCCTCGTCGGCGGCGACCGCTTCGACCGCATCCGCAGGGATGTTCGGGCGCGCGCTTTTCTCGACGGAGCCGGCCCGGCCGCGATCGGCGCGATCGTCGGGGCGGCCGTGCCGCTGGCCCGTGCACTGCACGAGAACTGGCAGTTCGGTGTCCTCGCCGCGGCTGCCGTCGTCCTCCTCCTGCTACGGCGCAGCATCGTCCTCACGCTGCTCCTCGCCGGAGCTGCGGGCGTCATCGCCGCACTCGCAGGCGCGCCCCTGCGACACTAAGGCGTCATGCCCGACCGAATGCGCAGGGTGAACGAGTCGGTGCGGCAGGTGCTGGCCGAAGCGCTCCTCGAACTGAAAGATCCCCGCATCGGCCTCGTGACGGTGACGGGAGTCGACACGACCTCGGACCTCCGGCAGGCGACCGTGTTCGTGAGCGTCTTCGGCTCTCCCCGCAAGCGGCAGGCCTCCCTCCAGGGGCTGGCCGCCGCCCATGGGCTGCTCCAGGGACGGCTGGCGCGGGAACTGAGAATGAAACGAACCCCTCAACTGACCTTCGAGTACGATCCGACGGTCGAGCGCGGCGTGCGCATGACCCACCTCATCGATGAGCTCGCCCCAAACGACGAGTGACCTGCAGGCCGTGGTCGACGCGCTTCGCGCGAACGACCGCTTTGTCGTGGTCAGCCACGAGAACCCGGATGGCGACTCCCTCGGCTCGCTGCTCGCGACGACGCTCGCACTCAGACAGCTCGGCAAGGACGCCGTCATGTATCTCAGCGGCGACTCGCCCATCCCGCGCGAGTACGGGTTCATGCCGCTCGACGACCTGACGCGCGAAGTTCCGGCCGACATCTCCGGGCGGGTGCTCGTCGCCGTCGACTGCGCGAAGGCGGATCGCATCGGCCCCGACCCCGAGCCGCTCCTGGCCGCGAAGCTCAAGCTCGACATCGACCATCACCACGACAACTCGCGCTTCGGCGACGTGAACCTCATCGTCGCGCAGGCGTCGTCGACGGGCGAGGTCATGCGCGACGTCTTCCGCGAGCTCGGTGTCGAGATCACCTCCGACATCGCCGAGCCGCTGTACATCGCGCTCGTCACCGACACCGGCCGCTTTCAGTACACGAACACGACGCCGAAGGCACTGCGCCTCGCCGCGGAGCTCGTCGAGGCCGGCGCCGACGTGCACGCGGTCTTCCAGCAGGTGTACGAGTCGGTCGAGTTCGCGAAGCTGAAGCTGCTCGCACGCGCTCTCGATCGCGCGCAGGTCCTCGAGGGCGGTCGCATCATCGTCTCCGTGCTGCTGCAGAGCGATTTCACGGAGGTCGGCGCTGTCGCGGCCTACTCGGAAGGGATCATCGACTACCTCCGCGCCGTCGAGGGCTCGGAGCTCGCCGTCCTCATCCGCGAGCCGCCGGGCGCGGACCGGCCGACGCGGCGCGTCTCGCTGCGCTCGAGTGTCGACGAGCTCGACGTGTCGGCGATCGCGCGACGCTTCGGCGGAGGCGGTCATCGCCAGGCCGCAGGCTTCTCGAGCGATGCATCCATCGACGAGATCACCGCGATCATCCGCGACGGGTTCGTGGAGCAACGTGCCCGCGCGAGCGCTTGAGCCTGCAGGCGTCGCGCTCGTCGACAAGCCCGCCGGCCCGTCGTCGTTCGCGATCGTCGCGCAGATCCGCCGCGTCACCGGAGCGCGCACGGGGCACGCGGGCACGCTCGACCCGTTCGCAACCGGGCTGCTCCTGCTGCTGTCCGGACGCGCGACGAAGCTCGCGCCGCACCTCGTCGGGCTCGACAAGCGCTACCTGACGACGATCGACCTGACTGCCACGACGACGACCGGCGATCCCGAGGGAGAGGTGGTCGAACGGCACGACCCGCCGGCGGTGCTCGACGTCGAGCGTCTGCGCGGCGAGATCGAGCTGCCCGTGCCGGCCGCGTCCGCCGTGAAGATCGGCGGCGAACGTGCGTACAAGCTGCACAGGCGCGGAGTGGAAGTCGAAATGCCGCTGCGGCGTTCGATCGTGCATGCCCTCGACGTCGTCGAGCGCGACGAGACGACGGTGACGATCGATCTCCGCGTCAGCTCCGGAACGTACATCCGCGCCATCGCAGACGCGCTTGGCGGGCATTGCCGCACACTCCGCCGGACCGAGGTGGGGCCGTTCTCGGTCGAGGATGCTGTTCCGCCGGAGGCCTTCGAGCCGAGCAGGCTCATGAGCGAGGAGGAGGTGCTCGCCGCGCTGTGAACGTCGCGCACCGCCCAGAGGAGCTCGAGCCGGCGCGCCGCGCGGTCGCGGTCGGCACGTTCGACGGCGTCCACCGCGGTCACGCCCGCGTGCTCGAGGCGGCGACCGCGTCCGGGCTGCGGCCGGCGGTGGTCACCTTCGATCCGCATCCGCGCACCGTCTTCGGCGAGCCGGTCGAGCTCCTCACGTCGCTCGAGCGGCGGATCGAGCTCTTCGCAGAGCTCGGCATCGAAGACGTGCTCGTGTGCCGGTTCGACCCGGGGCTCGCCGAGCTGCCGGCGGAGGAGTTCGCCGAATCGATCCTCCGCGCGGCGGGCGCGGAGGTCGTTGCCGCCGGTGACGGCTTCCGCTTCGGGAGCGGCCGCTCGGGCGACCTCGCGCTCCTGGAGCGCATGGGCTTCGACGTCCGCCGCGTGCCGATCGTCGACAACGTGTCGTCGAGTCACATCCGCCGTCTGTTGGCGGCGGGCGAAGTGGGGCAGGCGGCGCAGCTGCTCGGCCGGCCTGCCGAGGTGGAGGGAACGGTCGTGCACGGCGCGCATCGCGGAGCCGGTCTCGGGTTCCCGACCGCGAACCTCGACGTCGCGCCCGGCTTGCTCGTCCCGGCGCTCGGCATCTACGCCGGTGCCGCGCTCGACCGCCGGACCGCCGTGTCGATCGGGACGAACCCGCACTTCGGCGGCACGGATCGGCGCGTCGAGGCATATCTCCTCGACTACGAGGGCGACCTGTACGGCGGCCGGCTCGTGGTCGAGCTCTGGGAGCGGCTGCGCGACGAGGCGGCCTTCGAGTCGGAGGCGGAGCTCGTGGAGGCGATCGCCGGCGACGTTCGCCGCACGCGCGAGGCCCGACGCCCAGCGTGAGTTTTTCCGGCGGCCGGCATCTTCCTCGGTATGGAAGCCGCTATGAACTCCACGTCCAACCGGCTGGCGGTGCTCGCCAGCGTGCGCTGCCTCGAATGCGGCGCCGTGTACGCGAAGCCCACCATCGGCGGGACGAGCGAGATGAATCCGGGCTGCCCCGTGTGCGGGTACGTCGGGTGGATCCCGGTCAGGCTCGCTCTCGAACCGAAAGCGCGACACCGCTCCGTCGGGGGTCGGCCGCCGCGCCTCGCCGCCCGATTCCGCTGACGCCGCCGAAGTAGTGGTGCAGCGCGGGCCAGCGCCGAACGCGCAGGCCCGACGACTCCAGCTGTGCAAGTGCGTCCTCGTCCACGCCCGGCTCGGCATTGACGACACCCGGAGCGGGATGCGCGCGCGGCCGTTCCACCGCCTCTTGCGGGGTGAGCCCTTCGTCGAGGATGCCCGCGGTGACGCCGACGAGTGCCGTACGCAGTCGCGTGCCGCCGGCCGCGCCGATCGCGAGCGCGAGCCCGCGGTCGTCGAGCACGACGCTCGGCGCCATCATGCTCTGCATGCGCTCGCCTGGCTCGAGGGCGCCGACGAGCAGGTCGACCTCGCCGAGCATGCTGTTCAGGTGCAGGTCGAGGTCGGGCAGCCAATCGCCCGAGCCGAGCCCGAGGCTCGTGGTAAGGACGCACGCGTTGCCGTCGTGGTCGACGGCGACGAGGTTCGTCGTGTGCGTCTCCGGCCCGGATGTGCCGTCGAGCGCCGCGAGCAGCGCGAGGACACGGTCCGCCGGCGCGAGCCCGCGCAGCCGCGGTAGCCGCTCGAGCGTTTCCGGCACGCCGGAGAGCCCGCTGCGCGTGAGGAAGTGCAGTCCGAGCCACGCAGCCTCCGCCGGCTCGGTCCAGCGCGCCTCGTAGTCGGCGAGATCGTCGGCGGTGACGAGCCCGCCGCGCTCGTCCGACAGGGCCAGAAGCGCGAGTCCGATCGTCCCGGTATACGCGCCGGCCGCGCCCTCGTCGGCGAGCGACTCGAGCGCCGCGACGAGACCGGGCTGCTCGAGTCGGTCGCCCGCCTGCAGCAGCCGGCCGCCCGGCGCGTACATGCGTGCGCCCTCGCGCATCGTCATGACGGGCTCGAGCATGGCGAGGCACGAGGCGTGCGCGGGCGGCATCTCCACGCCGGCGCGGGCGAGCCGGAGCGCCGGCTCGACGAGCCGCGCCCACGGCAGGCGGCCGTGCGCCTCCCACAGCGCGCCGAGGCCGGCCGCGACCCCGGGCACGGCGCAGCTGGCCGCCCCGACTGAGTAGTGGACGAACTCCTCGCCAAAGGGCACGTCGAGCCCGATGAGCTCACCGCCCGATCCCGAGGGCACCGCGCAGAAACAGTCGAGATTGCGCGCCCGGCCGGCGGCTGCGTCCCAGTAGATGGCGTGGCCGCCGCCGAGGAGCCCGGTCATCACCGTCTCGGCGACGCAGGACGCGAGCGCGGCGGCGACGGCGGCGTCCGCCGCCGATCCGCCTTCGGCGAGGATCTCGACACCTGCCTCGGCGGTGGCAGGGTGACCTGCGGAAATGGCAGCAACCATGCGGGATTGCTACCCTAGTTGGCGACCCAGCCCCGGCCGCAGCGCGTTCTTCCTTCGCGCGGTGAGCGGAGGCTCGGGAGACGCCTACCAGGGAGGCCCATGGCCCTCACGAAGGAAGCAAAGCTGGAGATCATCAAGAAGCACGGCCGCGGCGAGGCCGACACCGGCTCGCCGCAGGTGCAGATCGCAATGCTCACGCAGCGCGTCAACGAGCTGACCGAGCATCTGCGCACGCACAAGCACGACCACTACTCCCGCCGCGGGCTCCTGAAGCTCGTCGGCCGGCGCCGCCGCTTTCTGACGTATCTCCAGAAGCACGACCTCGAGGGCTATCGAGCCCTGATCAAGGAGCTCGGCCTGCGCAGATAGGGCGGCCGGGACCAACAATGGGGAGTGGAAGTTGAGCGAGCTCCGACAAGAGACCGGGGCTGTCTCAACTCCCACTCTCCGCCCAAGCAGAGTGGAGGAAAATCGATGAGTATCACGACCGAGCAACGGGCTCGCGTCTCGGTGCAGGTGGGTGACCAGGAGATCACGTTCGAGACCGGCAAGCTCGCGAAGCAGGCGGACGGGGCCGTCGTCGTTCGCAGCGGCGAGACGATGGTGCTCGCGACGGCGGTCGGACGGGCAGAGGCGCGCGAAGGCGCGGACTTCTTCCCGCTGACGATCGACGTCGAAGAGCGGATGTACGCCGCCGGCAAGATCCCGGGCGGTTTCTTCAAGCGGGAAGGTCGCGCCAGCGAGCGCGCCACCCTGACCGCACGGATGATCGACCGCCCGATCCGGCCCTTGTGGCCGAAGGGCTTTCGCAACGAGGTACAGGTGATCTGCACCGTGCTCTCCGCGGACCTCGTCACGCCACACGACATCCTGTGCATCAACGGGGCGTCCGCGTCGCTCATGCTCTCGCCGCTGCCGTTCTTTGGCCCCGTCGGAGCCGTCCGGATCGGCCGGATCGATGGCGAGCTCGTCATCAACCCGACGATGCAGCAGAACTGGACCGAGACGGCGCTCGACCTGATCGTCGTCGGCACGAAGGACGGCCTGACGATGGTCGAGGCCGGCGCCGACGAGGTGCCCGAGGACGTGCTCCTCGAGGCGCTCGAGCTCGCTCACGGTGAGATCAAGAAGCTGTGCGAGGCGCAGGAGGATCTGCGCCGCCAGGCCGGCAAGCCGAAGTGGCTCGACCTGGAGCTCACGGCGGAGCTCGAGTCGTCGCACGGGCACACGATCTGGGAGCGCATCCAGAGTGTCGGCCTGCGCGAGGCTGGAACGATCGTCGACGAACTTGCGACGCAGATTGCGGGCGAGATCACGATGGACTCGAGCGAAGAGGACATCCAGCGTCTGACGCAGGTGCGTGCGAGCCTGAACATGCTGCTCGAGAAGCAGCGCCTCGCGGCCGTCGAAGGCCCGGTCCGCGACCAGTTCGAGAGCGGCCTACGGGCACTCACGGATGCCGAGCAGGACTCGAAGGAGCTCAAGTCGGCGAAGCGCAACTTGCTCTTCGAGCAGATCGTCTCGAACGTCGAGCTGCAGTTCCCCGTCGGGCCCGCGTCCACCGACACGGATGCTCCGGCGGGCAAGGACAGCCTCACCAAGAGCTACATCAAGAAGGCTGCCGAGGCGATCTACAAGGACCTCGTCCGCAAGAAGATCGCGGTCGACAAGCGGCGGCCCGACGGTCGCAGCACCGACGAGATCAGGCCGATCGAAGTCGAAGTCGGCGTCAACCCGCGCGCGCACGGCTCCGGCCTCTTCACGCGCGGTCAGACGCAGGTCCTGTCGACGCTCACGCTCGGCACGGCGAAGGAAGGCCAGCGGATCGACGACCTGTCGCTCGAGACCGACCGCCGCTTCATGCATCACTACAACTTCCCGCCCTTCTCGGTCGGGGAGACCGGCTTCATGCGCGGCCCGAAGCGGCGTGACATCGGCCACGGCGCGCTCGCTCAGCGGGCGCTCGAGGCGATGATCCCGAGTGCCGACGAGTTCCCGTACACGATCCGCATCGTCTCGGAGACGCTCGAGTCGAATGGCTCGTCGTCGATGGGCTCCGTCTGCGGCTCGACGCTCGCGTTGATGGACGCCGGTGTGCCGATCAAGGCGCCGGTCTCCGGCATCGCGATGGGCCTCGTGAAGGAGGGCGACGACTATGTGATCCTGACCGACATCCAGGGTGCGGAGGACCACCTCGGCGACATGGACTTCAAGGTCGCGGGGACACGGGACGGAATCACCGCCCTCCAGATGGACATCAAGATCACCGGCGTCACGCAGGAGATCATGAAAGGCGCACTCGAGCAGGCGAACCGGGCGCGCAACGCGATCCTCGACATCATGCTCGACGTGATTCCGGAGTCGCGCGCGGAGCTTTCTCAGAACGCGCCGCGGATCACGTCGGTCAAGATCGATCAGGAGAAGATCGGCATGGTCATCGGCAAGGGCGGCGAGACGATCCGCGGCCTCGAGTCGGACTATGAGGTGCAGATCGACATCGAGGAGGACGGCACGATCCTCATCTACGCGACCGATGGCGAGAAGGCCGCGGCGGCTATCTCTGCGATCCAGGCGTTGACGAAGGAGCCGGAAGTGGGGGACACCTACACCGGCAAGGTCGTCAAGACGACGCAGTTCGGAGCGTTCGTCGAGCTGAAGAAGGGGACGGACGGCCTGCTGCACGTCTCCAACGTCGGCCCGGGCCGCGTCGGTCACATCGAGGACGTGATGGCGCGCGGCGACGTCGTGGACGTCGTCGTCCAGGAGGTGGACAAGGCGCGCGGCCGGATCGGGCTGAAGCTCATCGCGAAGCACGAGGACGGCCGCCTCGTCCAGCCGGAGGAGCTGATCGAGCGGGCGAAGGACGCACCGCCGAGGCCTCCGGAGGAGGAGCGGCCGCGCCGGGACGACCGTCGCGGTGGCGGCGGCCGCGGCCGGCGCTAGGAAAAACACCGGGAGGGCGGCCCAAACGGGCCGCCCTCTCACTCTTTTGGGGTACCTCGAATCCCCCGTTTGTGCCGATGACCCTAGGTGAGGACTCCCGCCCTGGACGAACCGAACCTTCCACCCGTTTCACCGCTCCGAGGCCTGCTCGAAGTCACGCGGCTCGTCCGCGGGGCCGACGACGTCCCGGAGCTCCTGGTGGCAATCGCGCGCGTCGTCGCCGAGTCGCTCGGCTACGGCACGGTCGCGATCAACCTGTACCGGCCCGAATGGGACGACTTCGAGACCGCGACCGTGCACGGCGGCGAGGAAGCGAAGAAGACGCTCGTCGGGCACGTACGCCGCATCGAGGAGTGGGAGCCGGTGCTGGCGGAGCGCTTCCACCGGCGCGGGGCATACGTCGTGCCCGCAGGCGAGTTCGACTGGGGGACGCCCGGCCAGGATTTCTATCTCCCGGACGAGGAGGCCGGCGTCGGGGAGAACGCGTGGCATCCACTCGACGCGCTCTTCGTGCCGATGCGCCACCACGACGGTCATCTCCTGGGCATCCTCTCGGTGGACGAGCCGGCGAACCGTCAGCGCCCGACCGACGACGACCTCGAAGTCCTCGTCGCGCTTGCTGACCATGCTGCGATCGCGTTGCAGTCGGCACAGGAGGCAGCCAACGCAGGGCGGCACCGGCTCGCGCTCGAGCAGCTGCTGCGTGTGTCGACGGGTCTCACGGCGCACCCGAGCGCGGACGCGATCATGCAGCGGGTGTGCGTCGGCGTGCGCGACGCGCTCGGCTTCCAGAACGTCCTCGTTCTGCTGACGGATCCGCTGACGAGCCAGGTGAGCGCAGGCGCGGCCGTCGGCTGGAGCCGCGACAGCGTCCTCACGGCCCCGATCTACCTGCCGGACATCCTGCCGCTCTTCGACCCCGCGTTCGAGGTCGAAGGCTGCTACCTCGTCCCGAATGACGAGGCCGAACGCCTCGTCTCCCGGGAGAAGATCACGTACGCGTCGAAGCTCAACGGGCGCGGCCCGCACGCCTGGAACCGGCACTGGCTGCTCGTCCCGCTCCGCGGCGCCGACGATGCCATCATCGGCATCCTCTCCGCCGACGAGCCGGCCGACCGGTTGCTGCCGTCGAGTGAGAAGCTCCAGGCGCTGCGTATCTTTGCGAACCAGGCAGCGGCGGCGATCGTCTCGGCCGAGCGCGTGCGAGAGCTGAGCTTCCTCGCCGACCACGATCCGCTGACGCGGCTGCTGAACCGGCGCGCGTTCGTCGAGCGCCTCGAGGCGGAGGTTGCGCGGGCGATTCGCTACGAGCGCCAGTTCGGGCTCGTGGTGTGCGACCTCGACGGCTTCAAGAGCGTGAACGACCGGCTCGGGCACGCCGCCGGCGACGAGGCTCTCCAGATGTTCGCGCGGACGATCGAGAAGGCGCTGCGCAAGAGCGACAACGCGTTCCGCATCGGCGGCGACGAGTTCGCGCTGCTCCTCGCGGAGGCGACGGAGGACGACGCACGCGAGGTGATCGACCGCATCCGCGACAAGATGGACGGCATGCGTGCCAGCTTCGGCGTCGCCTCGTGCCCCACCGATGCGGGCGATGCCCAGACGCTGTTCCGCCTCGCGGACGAGGCGCTCTACCACGCCAAGCGCTCCGGCACTGGCCTCCAGTTCGTCTAGCGGCCCTCGCTCTCCCACAGGCCGGGGCCAGGCCCCATGACGGAAGTGTCACGCCGTCGGCGACGCGCCGAGCGCGTTTGCGCGGGGCACGTGCTGACTCCCTAACACTCTCGTAACGGGGCCTGGCCCCGGTCGTGTCTCTGGAACACGTCTACGATCCGGACGTGCAGAAGTACGTCCTGTCCGAGCTGGACTCGGGTGAGCGCGTCATCTCCGAGCGCGTGCCGAGCGTGCGCTCGGTGGCGATCGGCTTCTGGATCGGGGCCGGCTCGCGCGACGAGCGCGACGACCGGGCCGGCGTCTCCCACTTCATCGAGCACATGCTCTTCAAGGGGTCGCGCTCCTACGACGCGCAGCAGATCGCCGAGATCTTCGACGCCATGGGCGCGGAGCTGAACGCTGCGACGTCGCGCGAGCACACCGTGGTCTACGCGCGCGTCCCGGACCGCCACGCCGATGAGGCGCTCGAGGTGATGACCGACATGGTCTTCGCCCCGGCGTTCGCCGACCTCGACCAGGAGCGCGAGGTCGTCCTGGAGGAGATCGCGATGTACGAGGACACCCCGCAGGAGCTCGTCCACGATCTCTTCTCCGAGGCGGTGTTCGGGAGGCACGCGCTCGGACGGCCCGTGATCGGGACCGCCGACGTGATCTCGTCCGTCAGCCGCCGCTCGGTAGCCGCGTACCACCGCGCGATGTACACGGGCGGGAACATCGTCGTCGCGGCGGCCGGGAGCATCGCGCACGACCGCTTCGTCTCGCTGCTCGAGCGCTTCGAGCACAAGAGCGCCGCCGCGGGCCGCGCAGCGCCGCGCGTTCGCCGTCCCCTCACCCAGGCGCCGCCGCCCAGCGTGCGCTTCGAGCGCAAGGAGACGGAGCAGTACCACCTGTGTCTCGGCGCGCCCGGGATCTCGCGCTCCGACCGCCGCCGCTTCGCCGCCTCGCTGCTCGACTCGATCCTCGGCGGATCGGCATCGTCCCGCCTCTTCCAGGAAATCAGGGAGAAGCGCGGCATGGCGTACTCCGTCTACACGTTCGCGTCCCAGTACACCGACACGGGGCTGATCGGGATCTACGTCGGCACGCGTGAGGAGAACCTCGCCACGTGCGTCGAGATCTGCACGGAGCAGATCGCCGAGATCGCGGCAGGCACGTTCCGCAAGGGCGAGCTCGAGCGCGCGAAGGAGAGCATGAAGGGGCGCATCACGCTCTCGATGGAGTCGACTGCGAACCGGATGAGCCGGCTCGGCAAGTCGCTGATCACCGACACCGAGCTGCTGAGCTTCGAGCGGATCATCGCCGAGGTCGATGCGGTCGAGCCGGACGAGGTGGCCGAGCTCGCCGGTGTCCTGCTCGGCGCGGATCGGCTGTCCGCAGCGTGCGTCGGACCGGACGAGGATCGGTTCCGCGCTGCGATCGGGAACGGCGTGGCGAAGAAGGCGGCATGAAGCTCGCGCTCTTCGGTGCGGAAGGGAAAGTGGGAGCGGTGCTGTTGCCGCTCCTCGCGCGCGCGGGTCACGAAGTGAAGGCGATCGAGATCGGCGACGAGCCGGACGTCCGCGGCCTCGATGCGTGCGTCGACTTCACGACGCCGGAGGCGGCGCCCGCGAACGTGCGCGCGGCGCTCGAGCAGGGCGTGTCCTGCGTCGTAGGGACAACCGGCTGGGACCCGCAGCCGCTGCACGAGCTCGCGGCCGCAAACGGGCTGCGGCTGTTCGTCGCCCCGAACTTCTCCATCGGCGCGGTGCTGATGATGCGCTTCGCGCGCGAAGCGGCCGCCTTCTTCCCGCGCGCGGAGATCATCGAGCTGCACAACGAGGCGAAGAAGGACGCACCGTCGGGCACCGCGCGCGCGACCGCGGAGCTCATCGGCGGCGACACCGTCATCCACTCGGTGCGCCTGCCCGGCCTCGTCGCGCACCAGGAGGTCATCTTCGGCGGCGAAGGCCAGCTGCTGACGATCCGCCACGACACGACCGCGCGCGAATCGTTCGCCGAAGGCGTCCTGCTCGCCTTGCAGAAGCTCGACACGCTTCCGCCGGGACTTACGGTCGGCCTAGACACGCTCCTGTAGGCGATAGTTCCCGGCGATGCCGGGTCAGGCCGCCGAGCTCGTCTTCGACGAGGCGACGAAACGCTACGAGGGACGGGACGGCGCGGCGGTCGAGCGCCTGTCGCTCACCGTCGCGGCGGGCGAGATCTGCGTGCTCGTCGGCCCGTCCGGCGGCGGGAAGACCACGGCGCTCCGCCTCGTCAACCGGCTGATCGAGCTCACGAGCGGCGACATTCGCATCGACGGGACGAGCGTCCGCGAGCAGAACCTCGTCCAGCTTCGGCGCGGCATCGGCTACGTGATCCAGCAGGTCGGCCTCTTCCCGCACATGACCATCGAGGCGAACATCGGAACCGTCCCGCGCCTCTACGGCCGGCCGCGCTCGTGGATCCACACCCGCTCGCAGGAGCTGCTCGACCTCGTCGGGCTCGACCAGTCGTACGCGACGCGTTACCCGGCGCAGCTCTCCGGCGGCGAGCGCCAGCGCGTCGGCCTCGCACGCGCGCTCGCGGGCAATCCGCCGCTCATGCTCATGGACGAGCCGTTCGGCGCGATCGACCCGATCGTGCGCGCGCGGCTTCAGGACGAGTTCCTCCGCCTGCAGAAGGAGGTGCGGAAGACCGTCGTCTTCGTCACGCACGACATCGATGAGGCGATCAAGATCGGCGACCGCATCGCCATCCTCCGCACCGGCGGGCATCTCGCGCAGTTCGACACGCCGCGCGCGATCCTCGAAAAGCCCGCGGACGACTTCGTCGCCGCGTTCGTCGGCCGCGATCGCGCGCTGAAGGCGCTCGCGTTGCACACGCTGGCGGAGCTCGAGCTCGGGCCGCCCGCGGACGGGCCCCGCATACCGCGAACGAGCACCGTGCGTGACGCGCTCGCGCTCGCGATCGAGAAGCACGCGCAGGTGCTCGCCGTCACCGACGGCGACGCCGTCGTCGGCTCCGTCACGAGGGACGCGCTCCTCTCGTGATCGTCGCCGGCGGCCCCGTCATCCCCAACTTCGGCACCGGCAGCTCCTGCGAGGTGAACAACGGCTGGTTCTGCACGGACTGGGTGCGCCAGCACTGGGGCGACACGTTGCAACCGGCGCTCTTCCAGCACATCGAGCTCGCCGCGATCGCCATCGGAATCGGCTTCGTCATCGCCTTCGCGCTCGCGCTCGTCGGCTTCCGCTTCCGGCTCGTCGACCCGCCGATCGGGATCGTGTCGGACTTCCTGTACACGATCCCGAGCCTCGCGCTCTTCCAGATCCTCGTCCCGTTCACCGGCATCTCGCTGCTCACGGTCGAGATCGCGCTCGTGTCCTACACGCTCCTCATCCTGTACCGAAACATGATCGAGGGTCTACGCGCGGTCCCCGAGGAGGTCGTCGATGCGGCGCGCGGCTCCGGCTTCACGCGCGCGCAGACGTTCAGGCGCGTCGAGCTGCCGCTTGCGCTGCCGGCGATCCTCACCGGGCTGCGCGTTGCGACGGTGTCGACGATCTCGATCGCGACCATCGCGCCGTTCGTCATCGCAAAGGGTCTGGGCCAGCCGATTTATGCGGCGCTCTCGCAGGACATCTTCAAGACGGAGATCTTCACCGCCGGCGGCATGGTCATCGCGCTCGCGCTCGTCGCCGACGGGTTGCTCGTGCTCCTCCAGCGCAGCCTTACTCCGTGGGTTCGTGCATGAAGACGTTCATCAATGCGTTTCGCTTCATGGCCGACAACCCGCATCTCCTGCTCACGAAGACGGGAGAGCACCTGGAACTGTCGGGGGCCGCGCTCGGCATCGCGCTCGTGCTGGCGCTCCCCATCGGGCTGTGGCTCGGCCACCTGCACCGCGGGCTTTTCGTCGCCGCAAGCGTGTCGAACGTCGGGCGCGCGCTGCCCAGTCTCGTGCTCATTGCCTTCGGGCTGACGATCCTCGGTGTCGGCTTCTGGAACAACACCGCCGCGCTCGTCGTGCTCGCGATCCCGCCGATCCTTACGAACGCGTACTTCGCGATCGACACGGTCGACCGTGACGCGGTTGAAGCCGCGCGCGGCATGGGCATGACGGGGCGCCAGGTGCTGCTGCAGGTCGAGCTCCCGCTCGGCCTGCCGTTCGTGCTTGCCGGCATCCGCATCGCGGCGATCTTCGTCATCGCCACCGCGACCATCGCCGCCGTCGCCGGCGGCGGGGGCCTCGGTCAGATCATCGTCAACCAAGCCAGCTACGGCCTCAGCGGCGTCGTCGCAGCATCGCTCTGGGTCTCCGCGCTCGCGTTTCTCGCCGCCTTCATTCTCTCCGTCATCCGCAGAGCGGCCTCGCCTAGACCTGTTCCGCTTCCGTAGGCTTCCGGGGTATCTATCACTCCGTTCCCGGGAGGGACGCATGATCAGGAAGCACACGCGGCGTGCCGCAAAGGCGGCATTCGCGATCTCGTTGGGTGTCGCGATCGTCTTGGGTGGGACCGCGGCCGTCGCGTCGGCGACGCCGCAGGCGAAGCCCACGGTTTTCGTCGGCAACAAGAACTTCACGGAGGAGTTCATCCTCGGCCAGCTGTACGGCCAGGCGCTCGCCGCGAAGGGCTTCACCGTGAAGTACGCCGGCAGCCTCGGTAGCTCCGAGCTCGCCGACACAGCGATCAAGAGCGGCAAGATCAACCTGCTTCCCGAGTACACCGGCGTCGTCGTGCAGGACATCGCCAAGGAGACGCCGGGCAAGACGGCGAGCGCGGTCTACGCCCAGGCGAAGAAGTTCGAGCAGACGCGCGGGCTGACGATGCTCAAAGCGACGCCGTTCTACGACACCGACACGGTCACGGTGCTGAAGTCGACGGCGCAGAAGTACGGCCTCAAGACGATCGGTGACCTCAAGAAGGTCAAGTCGTTCACGTACGCCGGCTTCCCGGAGTGCCAGACGCGCATGACCTGTCTCCTCGGTCTGAAGCGCACCTACGGGCTCACGCAGACGAAGTTCGTGCCGCTCTCGACCATCAGCGTGTACACGCTGCTCGACGACGGGAAGGCCACCGGTGGCGACGGCTTCTCGACGGACCCGCAGCAGGCGACGGGCAAGTACGTCGCGCTGACCGACACGAAGCACATCTTCGGCTTCCAGAACGTGGCGCCGATCGTGTCGCAGAAGCTCCTCGCGGCCGGCGGTTCCGCGTTCTCGAGCACGGTGAATGCGGTCTCGTCCAAGCTCACGCTTGCCGCCATGCAAGCGATGAACAAGGCGGTCGGGATCGACAAGAAGACGCCCGCGGCAGTCGCCTCCGCCTTCCTGAAGGCGAACGGGCTCAAGTAGTGCGCGTCGTCGTGCTAGGCGGGGGGTCGACCGGCGAGCATTTCGTCGGGGCCCTCCGCCGGCTCGACGCCGACGTGGAGATCACACTCGTCGAGACCCGCCTCGTCGGCGGCGAGTGCACGTTCTACGCCTGCATCCCGACGAAGACGATGCTGCGCTCGGTCGAGTTGTCGTCCGCGCTCGACCACGCTCCGAGCTTCCGGTCGCAGCGGCCCGACGAGGCCGGCGTCTGGGAGTGGCGGGACTGGGCGACCGACAACTGGGACGACGCCGCGGGGCTGAAGTTCCTCGAGGAGAACCGCACCGGGTTCGTCCGCGGCTACGGACGGGTCGTCCGCCCGGGCGTGATCGCGGTCGAGGACGGGCCTGAGCTCGAGTACGACCGGCTGGTCATCGCGACCGGCTCCGCGCCGGCGATTCCTCCGGTGGAGGGGCTCGACAGCGTCGACTACTGGACGAACGAAGATGCGGCGCGCACGCATTCCATCCCGAAACGGCTCGCGATCATGGGCGGTGGCCCGGTCGGCGCCGAGTTCGCGCAGTTCTTTGCGGGCATGGGCTCGCAGGTGACGCTCGTCGAGCACGGCCCGCGCCTGCTCGGCCGCGTGCACGAGGAAGCGGGCGCGCTCATCGCCGACGTGTTCCGCACCGAGGGGATCGACGTACGGCTCAGCACGGACGTCGTGCGCGTCGAGCCCGGCGTGCGGCTCACGTTGTCGGACGACTCGACGGTCGACGCCGACACGCTGCTCGTCGCGACCGGCCGCAAGCTCCACGTGCAGGGCCTCGGCCTCGAAGACATCGGCGTGAAGGCGGGCCTGGGCGGGATCGAGGTCGACGGGCGCATGCGCGCTGCCGAGAACGTCTGGGCGATCGGCGACGTCACGGGCGTCGCGCTCTTCACCCACATCGGCAAATACCAGGCGCGCGTGGCCGCGGCGGACATGGCGGGTCGGCCGGTCGAGGCGGACTATCGCGCCATCCCGGCAGGCATCTTCACGGATCCCGAAGTGGCGACCGTCGGGCGTACCGACGGCGACGACCTCGTGTCCGCGCGGTGGGAGCTGACGGCGACGTCCCGGATGGCGACGTACGAGAAGCCGAAGCGCGACGGGTTCCTGCGCCTCTTCGCCGACCCAGAGAAGCGTGTCCTCGTTGGTGCGGTCGCGGTCGGGCCGCAGGCGACCGAGTGGCTGGGACAGCTGACGCTCGCCGTCCGCGCGGCGGTCCCCGTCGACGTCCTGCTCGACACGATCCAGCCGTTCCCGAGCTTCTCCGAAGGCATCTTCTGGTGCCTGCGGGAGCTCGACGACCGTCTACCGTAAAATCAACCTCGTGCTCGGAGAAGTCCTGACCGCGATCGTCACCCCGTTCCATCAGGACGGGTCGGTCGACTTCGAAAGCTTCCGGCGCCTCGCCGCCCACCTCGTCGACAACGGGTCCGACGGGCTCGTCGTCGCGGGCACGACGGGGGAGGCGCCGACGCTCACCGACGAGGAGAAGCTCGAGCTCTTCGCCGTCGCCATCGACGCCGTCGGCGATCGCGCGACCGTGGTCGCGAACACCGGCACGTACGACACCGCGCACTCGGTCCATCTCACGGGTGAGGCGCACGACCTCGGCGTCCACGGCATCCTCGCCGTCACGCCGTACTACAACAAGCCGCCGCAGCGCGCGATCGTCCGCCACTTCCAGGAGATCGCGGTCGTCACCGACAAGCCGGTGATCGCCTACAACATCCCAAGCCGGGTCGTGGTCAACATCGAGCCGGAGACGATCACCGAGCTCGCGCAGATCGAGAACGTCACCGGCGTGAAGCAGGCCAACGACGACCTCGCCCAGGCGCGGCACATCGTCGACGCCGGGCTCACGCTCTACGCGGGCGACGACAACCTCGTCCACCCGTTCCTCGAGCTCGGCGGTGAGGGCGGCATCTGTGTGCACACGCACGTCTGGGGGCCGCAGACGAAGGAGATGGTCCGGCTGTACAAGAGCGGCGACACGGCCGGCGCGAAGGCACTGAACGACGCGATGGCGCCCGCGTTCGAGCTCCTGAAGATCCAGACGAACCCGATCCCGATCAAGGCCGCCGTCAATCTCCTCGGGCACGAGGTCGGCGGCTACCGGCTGCCGATGGTCGAGCCGACCGACGACGAGCTCGCGCAGATTCGCGCCTGCCTCGAGCGGGCCGGCGTGCTCGAGCCGGTCCGGGCCTAGTGTCCCTTCCGGCAATAGTCAGTGCGCCTCTGGCGGCTGCAAAGCAGCGCCATGCTGCGTCCTCAGTCGCGCCGATAGCTACGGCTATCGGCGCTCCCTGCGTCCTTGCCTGGCTTGCTTTTCGCTCGCCAGAGACGCGAGACCATCACCGGAAGGGACACTAGCTTGGGCGTCTGCCGGATCATTCCCCTCGGCGGCCTCGGCGAGGTGGGGAAGAACATGACCGTGTACGAGGCCGACGGCTCGATCGTGATCGTCGATGCCGGCCTCGCGTTCCCGCGCGACGAGCATCTCGGCGTCGACCTCGTCCTCCCGGACTTCTCTTATCTCGTCGAGCGCGCGGAGATGATTCGCGGCGTCGTGCTCACGCACGGCCACGAGGACCACGTCGGCTCGTTGCCGTATCTCATGCGCGAGGTGCACGTTCCGGTCGTCGTCGCGACGAGGCTCACGCTCGGCCTGATCAAGTCGAAGCTGGACGAGCACGGCCTCGCGCGCGAAGCGGAGCTCCGCGAGGTCGCGCCCGGCGGCGAGCCGTTCAATCTCGGCCCGTTCCGGATCGAATTCATTCGCATGGCGCACTCGATCCCGGATGCGGCCGCGGTCGTGCTCGAGACGCCCGGCGGGCGCGTCGTGCACACCGGCGACTACAAGATCGACCACACGCCCGTCGACGGCCAGCGGACCGACGTCGGCAAGCTCGCCTCGGTCGGCAACCAGGGCGTCGACCTCCTCCTCGGCGACTCGACGAACGCCGAACGGGCCGGCGTCACGCAGTCGGAGCGCGTCGTCGGCGAGGCGTTCCGACAGATCTTCCCGTCCAGGACGGGCCGGATCCTCATCTCGTCGTTCGCATCCAACGTGCATCGCATGCAGCAGGCCGCCGACGTCGGCATCGAGTGCGGGCGCAAGGTCGCGTTCGTCGGCCGCTCGATGCGCAAGAACGCGAACATCGCACGCAACCTCGGCTACATGAACGTTCCCGAAGAGATGATCCTGCGCCCGCAGGACCTCGCCGAGCTCCCGCCCGGCGAGCAGCTCATCCTCTGCACGGGAAGCCAGGGCGAGCCGATGTCGGCGATGACGCGCATCGCGTACAACGACCATCCCGCCGTCCGGGTCGAGGCCGGCGACACGGTGATCATCTCGGCGAAGCCGATCCCCGGCAACGAGCTGCGCGTGCATGACGCGATCAACCGCCTCGCCCGGTCGGGCGCCGAGGTGCTGCACGAGGACAATGCGCCGGTGCACGTCTCCGGGCATGGGCGCGCAGAGGAGCTGCGGACGATCATCGCCCTGCTCCGTCCGCGCGCCGTCATGCCCGTGCACGGCGAGTTCCGCATGCTCGCCGCGCATGCCCAGCTCGCGCGCGAGAGCGGCCTCGCGGAGGAGAACATCGTGCTGGCCGAGAACGGCACCGTGGTCGAGCTGAAGGACGGCGTCGCGCGCGTCGTCGACCATGTCCAGGCGGGGATGACCTTCGTCGACGGCCTCGGCGTCGGCGACGTGCACGACGTGGCGCTGCGTGATCGGCGCCGGCTCGCAGAAGACGGCGTCGTCATCGTCGTCGCCACCCTTGCCGCCTCGAACGGCGCCGGCGCCCTCACCGCGCCGCCGGAGCTGATCGTGCGCGGGTTCGGCGAAGGCGCGGAGCCGCTCCTGGACGACTTGCGCGCCGAGGCGCTGCGTGTGCTCGAACAGCTGCTCAAGGACGACGTGACGGAGATCAAGCTCCTCCAGGAGCATCTGCACGACGCGCTCGGCGGCATCGTGTACCACCGGACGCGCAGGCGGCCGATGATCCTCCCGGTGCTGGTGGAGGTTTAGTGGCCCACCACCGCCTGCGCTACGTGCCCACGTGGGCTGACGTGCTCGAGGAGTGCGCGACCGAACAGGCGACAGCGCTGCGGCTCGTGGCACAGCTCGGCGCCTGCGAGGCGGCCGCGCTCGCGTTTTGTCGTCAGCTCGAGCAGTGGGCGCGCGGCGAGCCGAAGCCGGCAACGCCGGGCGGCCGCCAGGCCGCGCTGCGCAGGGCGGCCGAGCGCGTCGAGACCGCGCTCTCCGGTCTCCAGGATCCCCTCGACCGCTATCTGCTCGAGCTCGAGGCCGATGCGCTCGAAGGCCGGTCGTGGTACGGGGGACCCGGCGTCGCCGAGCTGCTGGACTGGGAGCCGATCCTCGATCGGGCCGGCGTGCGCGTTCCGGCCGACCGCGTTGCGCAGGCGTACCTCGAGCTGGCTGTGCTCGTGCGTGCGCTCGAGGGGCTCTCCGACGCTGCGCGCATCGAGCTCGTTCCCGACCCCTCGTCGCTCTGGGCCGGCCTCTTCGACCTGCGCGAGAACCTCCTCGGCGGCGCGCTCGACGACCTGCGCGTCCTGACCGTCGCCTAGATTCCCCCGGGTGCCCCCGGTTCGCCTGACCGTCGTCGGGTCGATCAACCTCGACCTCGTCGCCCTCGCAGAGCGCCTGCCGCAGCCGGGGGAGACCGTCACCGGTGCGACCTTCAGCCGGATCCCCGGCGGCAAGGGCGCCAACCAGGCGGTCGCGGCCGCCCGCCTCGGCGCGGAGGTGGATCTCATCGCCTGCGTCGGCGACGACGAGCACGCAGCGCTGGCGCTCGCCGAGCTGGAGCGGGCCGGCGTACGACTCGACCGGCTGAAGCGGGTGCAGGGGCCGACCGGCGTGGCGCTCATCACCGTCGACGCGAACGGCGACAACGAGATCGTCGTCGCCCCCGGCGCGAATCTCCAACTTCTGCCGGACGACCTCGACCTGGGCGACACGGACGCCGTCCTCTGCCAGTTGGAGATCCCGCTCGAGACGGTGGAGCGCGCCTCCCAGCTCGCGCCCGACGGCTTCTTCCTCAACGCCGCGCCGGCACTCGGCCCCATCCCGGCCGCGGACGTCACGATCGTGAACCGCTTCGAGGTGGGGACGCTGCCCGAGCGCGACGGCGTCGTCGCTCTCACGCTCGGGGCGGAGGGAGCGATCCTGCTCGAGGACGGGAAGGAGGTCGCACGGGCGACGCCGCCGGCGATCGAGGCGGTCGACGGCACCGCGGCCGGCGACGCATTCACCGCGTGTCTCGTCGTCTCGCTTCTCGAGGGTCGCACGCGCGAGGAGGCGCTGCGTCGCGCATGCATCGCCGGGGCGCTCGCCGCCTCGCGCTTCGGCGCGCAGACGTCGCTGCCGACGGCGGCGGAAGTGGACGCGTTGATGTGAGCATCCCGATCGTCATCGACTGCGACCCGGGCCACGACGACGCGATCGCCATCCTGCTCGCGCTCGCCTCGCCGGAGGTGGAGCTGCGCGGCATCGTCACGGTCGCGGGCAACCAGACCGTGGACAAGACGACGCGCAACGCGCTCAAGGTGCTCGAGCTCGGCGGACGCGCGGACATCCCGGTCGTCCGAGGTGCCGCCGCGCCGCTCCGCCGGCCGTTGCGCACCGCCGCGCACGTGCACGGCGAGAGCGGGCTGGACGGGCCGGACCTGCCGGAGCCCTCCGCGATGCCATCGGACGCCGACCCGGCCGACTGGCTCGAGCCCGGCGTCGTGCTCGTGGCGACCGGGCCGCTGACGAACGTCGCCCGTCTCGTCCAACGCGGCGTGCGCATCGACCGCATCGTGTGGATGGGCGGTGCGATCGCGGAGGGCAACATCACGCCGGCAGCGGAGTTCAACGCGTTCGTCGACCCGGAAGCTGCGGCGGCGGTGTTCGGAAGCGGAATCGACCTGACGATGGTCGGACTCGACGTCACGCACAAGGCGCTCTTCACACGGGCGCACGCAGACCGCCTGCGCCGCACGGGCCGCGCCGGGCGCGTGGTCGCCGAGCTGTCCGACTTCTTCCAGCACTTCCACGAGGAGCGCTACGGCTTCGACGGATCGCCGATCCACGACGCGATGGCGGTCGCGCACGTGATCGATCCCTCCTTGCTCGAGACGGTGCACTGCAACGTCGAGATCGAGACCGCGTCGCGCTTCTGCGACGGCCGTACCGTGGTCGACCGCTGGCACGCCACGAGCGGGACGCGGAACGCGCACGTCGGCGTCGACGTCGACGCAGCGCGATTCCTCGATCTGCTCCACGAGCGGATCGCAACCCTGCCGTGATCGTCTTCGCGGCGATCGCGCCGCACGGCGATCTCGACCTCGCGCCCGAGCTGCGCGCCGCGATGGAGGTGCTCGGCCGCCGCTTCGATGCTGCCGCGCCCGACACCGCCATCGTCGTCACGCCGCACAACGTGCACGTCGAGGGTCACTTCGCAGTCATCACCGCCGGCCGCGTGGGGGAGTGGGAGACGGACCGCGAGCTCGCGCAGGCACTCCTGGCGGCCGACCTGCCGATCCTCGGAGTCTCATACGGCGGGAACGACGCGTCGCAGGCGGAGATGCCGCTCGACTGGGGAACGGAGGTGCCGCTCTCCTGCATGCGCGCGAAGCGCGTCGTGGTCGTCGCTCCCGCGCGCGACCGGCCCCTCGAGGAGCACCTTCGGCTCGGCCGCGCGATCGCCGGACTGCCTGGGCGCCACGCGCTCATCGCGTCGGCCGACCACGGCCACGCGCACGCCGCGGACGGGCCGTACGGCTTCGATCCGGCGGCCGCCGTGTACGACGCGAAGCTGCTCGAGATCCTCGGCTCCGGCCGGCTCGACTTCCAACCGCTGGCCGAGCACGTCGAGGCCGGCAAGGCGGACTCGCTCTGGCAGCTCCTCGTCCTTCAGGGCGCGATGGGTGAGGACGCGGCGGTTGACCTGCTCGCGTACGCAGCGCCGACGTACTACGGCATGGCGGTCGCGGAAGTTCAGGCGGCGGCGTAGAGCCGCCATTCGCCCGGGATGCCCTTGAGCTCGTGCACGCCGCGGTCCTCGAACTCGAGCCCGGAGCCTGCGACGAGATCGTGCACCGTGCTCGAGACGAGCACCTCGCCCGGGCCTGCGTAGGACGCGACGCGCGCGCCCGTGTGCACGGCGATGCCGGCCACCTTGCCGTCGACCAGCTCGCACTCGCCGGTGTGCAGCCCGGCGCGCACCTCGATGCCGAGCCCGCGCACCGCGTCCGAGATCGCACGTGCACAGCGGATGGCGCGGGCCGGCCCGTCGAACGCGGCGAAGAATCCGTCACCGGCCGTGTCCACTTCGCGGCCGCGACCGCGCGCGAGCTCGCGGCGAACGAGCGCGTGGTGCTGCTCGAGCAGCTCCCGCCAGCGCGAGTCGCCGAGCTCGGCCATCTTTGCCGTCGAGCCGACGATGTCGGTGAAGAGCACGGTGGCGAGCACGCGGTCGGGCTCGTGCTCCACGGAGGCCGTCTCCCACGCTGCGAGGAGAAAGGCCTCCATCTCGTCGGCGACGCTGTCCATCCGTGCAGCCGGCGGGATGTGACCTCGCCCCGGCAGTTCCGTGAACTTTGCGCCGGCGATGCGACTCGCGAGGTCGCGTCCCTGCTCGAGCGGGACCCAGCTGTCGCCGGCGTGGTGGAGGACCAGCGTCGGCACGTGGATCGTTGGCAGGATGTTGCGGACGTCGATGAGCGCGTTCATGCGGGACACCGCTTCCTCCGCGCCCGGGCTCGCGCTGTTCCGGAAGAAATGGGCGAGCGCGCGAATCTCGTCTTCACCCGCTTCCGGGGCGCCCGAGCGTGCCATGTCCTCGTGGTGTCCGGGCCGTTCGCGCTCGGTGCGGCTGCCGGCGAGCTGCTCCGTGAAACGCGCTTCTGACGGTCCCCAGGGGTAGTCCGGCGCGCTCAGCGTTCGCGCCTTGCCGCCGTAGAGGACGAGCGCCCACGTGCGGGCTGGATACGTCGCTGCGAAGAGGACGCTCATCGCCACGCCCTCCGACCAGCCGATGAGCGCGGCGCGCTGGGAGCCGGCGGCATCCATCACCGCCCGCACGTCGTCCATTCGCGTCTCCAGCGTCGGCACGCCCGCGACGCGGTCCGACATGCCGGTGCCGCGCTTGTCGAGGTGGATGAGCCGGCAGAACGAGGAGAGCCGCTCGAGCAGCGTACGCATGGCCGGCACCGTCCACACCAGCTCGACGTGCGACGTGAGGGGCGGGATCAGAACGACGTCGAAGGGGCCGTCGCCGCTGACCTGGTAGGCGATGCTGACGTCGCCGCTGCGGGCGTAGCGCGTCTCCGGCATCCGTCGGGAGGATAGGCACGCAGGCGCACGAACACCACTCCATGGCGCCTGCCAAGCGCACCCGACGGCGCACGCCCGCGAAGAAGAAGCGGTCGATCCCGCACGGCCTCGTCAAGCGCTACCCCGAGCTGTGGGGCCTCGGCGTCGTCGCGTTCGGCGCCTTCCTCGGCAGCGTCCGGTACGCCGGTTGGAACGGGGGCTGGGTCGGCCACGCCCTGGTGAACGGTTTCGAATCCCTCATCGGCGGCGCCTCATGGGTCTTGCCGGTTCTCCTCGTCGCGCTCGGCTCCCTCATGGTCGCGCGCAGTGCGCTCGTCGACGTGCGCCCCTTCCGCGCCGGTCTCGTCGTCCTCGCCTTCGGGCTCATGATTGCGCTCGGCCGCGACCAGGGCGGCTACCTCGGACAGGTGCTCGGCGGCGCCGTCGGGGTCGCGATCGGCGTCACGGGATCGACGATCCTCGGCGCGTTCCTGCTCCTCGTCGGCGCCCTGCTTCTCTCCGGCGCGTCGCTCGGCGCCATGCTGCGCGGCTCGCATCGGCAGATGCGATTGGCGGCGACCCGCGCCCGCCGGCCGCGGCGGGCCGTTGCGCCCGCACTCGAACGCGCGGCTCGCCCGAAGAAGACGCAGCCGATCGTCGACGCGGAGGAGGCCTATCCGGACGTCGTCACCGAGGCGTTGGCGCCGGCGCCGCTGATGAGCTTCGAGCCCGAGCCGCTCGTGGTGCACCAGGAGCAGCTCTTCGAGGACGTCACCACCGAGCATGCCGAGTACAAGCTGCCGGATCGCAGCGTCCTCAACCGCAGCCCCGAGAAGCCGGGCGCGTCGGAGGAGAGCTCGGCCCGCGTCGCCGAGCTTCTCGTGACGACGCTCGCGCACTTCGGCGTCGACGCGACGGTCATCGGGCAGATCTCGGGGCCGCGTGTGACGCGCTTCGAGCTGCAGCTCGCGCCCGGCACGAAGGTGTCGAAGGTTGCGGGCCTGAAGGACGACCTCTCCTACGCGCTGGCGACGACGGAGATTCGCATCCTCGCGCCCATCCCGGGCAAGCAGGCGGTCGGCGTCGAGCTGCCGAACCTTTCGCCGAACCTCGTCACGCTCGGCGACATCTTCGACGACCTGCCGGCGACGGCAAGCCCGCTGTCGGTGTGGCTCGGCAAGGACATCTCCGGCACCGCGGTCTGGACCGATCTCGCGCGCATGCCGCACCTGCTCATCGCCGGGACGACCGGCTCGGGCAAGTCCGGCTGCATCAACGCGCTGCTGACGTCGATCCTGCTGCGCTCGACGCCCGACGAGGTGCGCATGATCCTCATCGATCCGAAGCGGATCGAGCTCAACCACTACGAGTCGATTCCGCATCTGCTGACCCCGGTCGTCTCGAGCCCGAAGGAGGCGGCGGCGGTGCTCGCCAACTGCCTCGCCGAGATGGAGCGACGCTACGAGCGGCTCTCGTCCGTGCGCGCCCGCAACCTGAACGAGGCGAACCGCGCGTTCCGCCAGCGGGGCGAGCCGACGCTCCCGTACCTGCTCGTGGTGATCGACGAGCTCGCGGACATGATGATGGTGGCGCCGCAGGCGGTCGAGGACGCCGTCATCCGGCTGGCGCAGAAGTCGCGCGCCGTCGGCATCCACCTCGTACTCGCGACGCAGCGTCCGTCCGTCGACGTCATCACCGGCATGATCAAGGCCAACGTGCCGTCGCGGATCGCGTTCGCCGTGTCGTCGCAGACGGACTCGCGCGTCATCCTCGACACGAACGGCGCCGAGGCGCTGCTCGGCCAGGGCGACATGCTCTTCAAGCCGCTCGGGACGTCGCGGCTCCAGCGCGTCCAGGGCGCATACGTCTCCGAGGAGGAGATCGCGCTCGTCGTCGAGCAGACTCGGCAGCGGGAGCAGGAGCTGGACAAGGGCTATCTCGAACTTCCCGAGGTGTTCGCCGATCCCACGGACGATGGCGCTCACGGCGAGTTCGACCCCGACGACGACCCGCTGCTCGACCGGGCGATCGAGATCGTCGTCCAGACGCAGACCGCGTCCGTCTCGCTCATCCAGCGGCGCCTCCGGGTCGGCTACACGCGCGCCGGCCGGCTGATCGACATGCTCGAGCGACGGGGGATCATCTCCGGCTACGAAGGCTCGAAGCCTCGCCGCGTGCTCGTCGACGAGTCGGCGCTCGTCCAGCGCTCGTAGGCCTTCAGCGGGCGACGCGCACGGACTCGAAGCCTCGGATGACGAACGCCGGTACGCGCTCCGGCTGCTCGACGAGGTGGAGCGTGGGGCAGAGCTCTGCGAGCGCCTCGAGGCTCGCGGCGAGCTCGATGCGCGCGAGCGGCGCGCCGATGCAGACGTGGATGCCGCCGCCGAAGCCGATGTGCTCGGCCGCGTTCGCGCGTGCGATGTCCAGCCGATCGGAATCTGCGAAGACGCGCGGGTCGCGGTTGGCCGAGCCGAAGAGGAGGGCGAGCTTCTCGCCTCGCGGCACAGGCGCTCCTGCGATCTCGACGTCGTCCTCGAGCACCCAGCGCTCGAACAGCTGCAACGGCGGGTCCCAGCGGATCAGCTCCTCGATCGCCTGCGCGGCCGACACCTCGCCCGAGACAAGTCGCCGCCACTCGTCCGGATGCGCGGAGAGCGCGCGGAAGCCGTTGCCGATGGTGTTCACCGTTGCCTCGTGGCCTGCGTTCAGGAGCACGACCACGGTCGAGACGATCTCGTCGTCTGAGAGCCGCTCGCCGTCGACCCGCGCCTGCACGAGCCCGCTCACCATGTCGTCGTGCGGATCGGCGCGGCGCTCTTCGATCAGCCCCAGGACGTAGGTGCGAAACTCGCGCGCCGCATCGTTCGCCGCGACCGCCTGCGCTTCGGTCGTGTCGAACTCGTACATCTTCACAATTGCGTGCGACCAGTCGAGGAGATCGCGATGGCGGTCGGTCGGCACGCCCAGCAGCTCGCAGATGAGGGTGATCGAATACGGCTGCGCGTAGTCGTAGAGCAGATCGAACTCCTCGCCGAGGTTCTCGAGCAACGTGCGCGCGAGGCGTGTCGCCGGGTCGCGCATGCTCTCGACCGCGCGCGGCGTGAACGCCGCGGCGACGAGCTTCCGGATACGCGTGTGCTCGGGCGGCTCGAGCCAGAGGAGGCTCCAGCGCTCGCTCGCCCAGAACTCGGCCCAGGAGGGGTTCAGAGGCTCGGCGTGGAACTCCGCGTCGCTGCCGACGTGGCGGAAGTTGCGACCGAGGCGCTTGTCCCGGAGGCACGCACGGACGTCGGCGTGGCGGGTGACGAACCAGCGGCCCAGGCGCTCGTCGTAGACGAGCGGGGCAGCCTCGCGAAGCGCACTCAGGCCCGGATAGGGATCGGCGATGAACCGGTCGTCCGTGAGGTCGAAAGGGAGCTCTCGCGGCCCGGCGACGGTCACGGTTACTACGCTAGCGCGTAACGAAGGCCCCTCTCGACTCCCAAACTTCTCCGGGTTAGACTCGTCCTTGAATCGGAGGGATACCAACTATTCGGTCTTAGGAGGGTTTGTGAAGAAATCACTGCTCGTCGCGGCGGCTGTGGCGCTGCTCGCGGGGCTCGTTCTCGCCGGAAGCGGAACTGCGGCTCCTGCGAAGGCTCATGCCACGTTCACGGCGGCGCTCGTCAGCGACATCGGCAAGTTCAACGACAAAGGCTTCAACGAGGGTCAGCTGGCCGGTCTGAAGCGCGCCGGCAAGCAGCTCGGCATCAAGACGCTCGAGATCCAGTCGAACTCGAGCTCGGACTACCTGCCGAACCTGACGACCATGGTCCGCGAGGGCGCAAACATCGTCTCCGCGGCGGGGTACCTGCTCGCGCCGACGCTCTCGACGGTGGCCTCGCAGTTCCCGAACGTCGATTTCACGATCACCGACGACTCGGTCAAGGGCGCGGACTTCGCGAAGGCGAAGAGCGTCAAGAACATCGAGGGTCTCGTCTACGCGTCGAACCAGTCCGGTTGTCTCGTCGGCTATCTCGCAGGTGAGATGGCGAAGGCGAAGGGCGGCAAGCAGGTCATCGGCGCCGTCGGCGGCATCGAGATCCCGGCGGTCGACGATTACATCGTCGGGTACAACTACTGTGCGAAGTTGGCCGATCCGGGCGTCAAGGTGCTCGTCGGCTACTCGCAGGACTTCGTCGCGCAGGACAAGTGCAAGACCGTCGCGCAGGACCAGATCGGTCAGGGCTCGCAGGTCGAGTTCCAGGTCGCCGGCGGTTGCGGCATCGGCGCCCTGAACGCGGCAGCAGGGGCCGGCATCTGGGGCATCGGCGTCGACGTCGACCAGTACAGCCTGGCGAAGAACGTGCTCACGAGCGCCCTCAAGCGCATCGACGTGGGCATCTTCACGGCGGACAAGCAGGCGAAGTCCGGTCAGTTCAAGGGCGGCAGCGACCTGCTGTTCGACATGAAGAACAACGGCGTGGGCGTGGGCAAGATCAGCCCGAAGGTGCCGAAGGGGTTCATCACGAAGATGAATCAGCTGAAGGCGAAGCTCATCTCCGGCAAGGTCAAGGTGCCGGTTGCGAAGGGCTCCGACCTGCTCGGCCTCCTGCCGGGCGCGCACGTGGGTCCGACGCACTGACGTAGGGACTGTTGAGGGGACGGGCGTCATGCCCGTCCCCTTCTTTTCAGGGGCGTAGAATCGTCGCGATGGCGGACGAGAGCGGCAGCGTCCTCGAGCTGCAGGGCATCACAAAGCGCTACCCGGGGATCGTCGCCGACGACCGCGTCGACTTCGACCTGCGGCGCGGTGAGGTGCACGCGCTGCTCGGCGAGAACGGTGCCGGCAAGTCGACGCTCATGAACATTCTCTACGGGCTGACGAAGCCCGACGAGGGCGAAATCCTCGTCGGCGGGAAGCACGTCTCGTTCTCATCCGCGAAGGACGCGATCGAGTCGGGGATCGGCATGGTGCACCAGCACTTCATGCTCATTCCGGTCATGACCGTGGCGGAGAACATCGTCCTCGGCGTCGAGCCGGTGCGCGACGGTGTGTTGCTCGACGAGCGCGGCGCCGAGGAGCGCGTCCGGGAGCTCTCGCAGCAGTTCGGCCTCGCGGTCGACCCGACCGCGCTCGTCTCGAGCATCACCGTCGGGCAGCAGCAGCGGGTCGAGATCCTGAAGGCGCTCTATCGCGGCGCCGAGATCCTCATCCTCGACGAGCCGACGGCGGTGCTGACGCCGCAGGAGGCCGGCGAGCTCTTCGCGATCGTGCGAAGCCTCCAGGCAGACGGCAAGTCCATCATCTTCATCACGCACAAGCTGAACGAGGTGCTCGAGATCGCCGACCGCATCACCGTTCTGCGGCGCGGCAAGAGGATCGACACGGTCTCCAGGCAAGGCGCGACCGAAGAGGGCCTCGCGCGGATGATGGTCGGCCGAGAGGTGCTCCTGCGCGTCGACAAGGCACCGGCGTCGCCGACAGACGTGGCGCTCGAGGTGAAGGATCTCCAGGTGGTCGACGAGCGCAACCTCGAGAAGGTGCGCGGCGTCTCGTTCACCGTGCGACGCGGCGAGATCGTCGCGATCGCCGGCGTCGACGGGAACGGGCAGACCGAGCTCGTCGAGGCGATCACCGGGCTCCGCCGGATCGCGAGCGGCACCGTGGCGGTCAGGGGCCGCGAGTTCGAGGGCCACTTCACGCCGCGGATGATGATCGACGCCGGCATCGGGCACATCCCGGAAGATCGCCACCGGCGTGGTCTCGTGCTCGAGTTCAACCTCGCCGAGAACATCGCCCTGCACGACTACGACAGGCCGCCGGATTCGAAGCGCGGCTGGCTCTACCCCGCGCGCCTCGTGCAGCGGGCCGCGCGTCTGATCAAGGAGTTCGACATCCGCGGCGGCGGCCCGCTCACGCTTGCGCGGGCGCTCTCGGGTGGCAACCAGCAGAAGGTCGTCGTCGCGCGCGAGGTCGCGCGCAACCCGGTCGCCCTGATTGCGGCGCAGCCGACGCGCGGGCTCGACGTCGGCGCGATCGAGTACGTGCACCGGCGGCTCGTTGCCGAGCGCGACGCGGGCCGCGCGATCCTGCTCGTGTCGCTCGAGCTCGACGAGGTGCTGTCGCTCGCTGACCGCATCCTCGTCATGTACGAGGGACGCATCGTCGGCGAGCACGCGGCCGGCGCCGGCGAGGAGGAGATCGGACTGGAGATGCTCGGCGGCAGGAAGGAGGCCGCATGAGCGAGCAGGCGACGCCGAGCGCGAACGTGCCGCCCGAGCAGGAGCCTTCGACCGACTTCGTCGTGCGGCTCGGCGTCGCGCAGCGCGCCGGTGGTTTGGTCGTGCCGGTGCTGACGGCGGTGCTCGCGTTTCTGGCGGGCGGCATCGTCGTCGCGGCGACCGGACACAACCCGTTGACGGCCTACCGGGGCATCTGGGACGGCGCCGGCTTCAACTGGATCTTCCACATTCCCTGGAACACGAACACGGTCAACCTCGACGCGTTCAACCTGAGCCAGACGCTCCTCACGACGACGACGCTGATCCTCGTGGGGCTCGCGGTCGCGTTCCCGTTCCGCTGCGGGCTCTTCAACATCGGCGGACAAGGCCAGTACCTCGTCGGCCTGATCGTCGCCAACTGGGTCGGCGTCTCCTTCGCGAGCTGGCCCACGCTGCCGCACGTGCTGCTCGGGATCGGCGCGGCGGCGTTTGCCGGAGCGGCGTGGGCCGGCATCGCCGGCTTCCTGAAGGCGACGACCGGCGCGCACGAGGTGATCTCGACGATCATGCTCAACTGGATCGCGATCTGGGGCGGCCAGTATCTGTTCGGCCAGGGCGGCCCGCTGCAGAACACCTATAACACCGCGGCGCCGGAGTCGGGGACGGTCGTGCAGAGCGCGCACATCCCGGTCTTCTGGGGCAACCCGGTGCTGCAGGGCCTCGACTACGGGATCTTCGTCGCGATCGCGGCCCTCGTCGTCTTCTGGCTGATCCTGAACCGGACGACGCTCGGCTACGAGGTGCGCGCGGTCGGCTTCAACCCCGAAGCAGCGGCATACGGCGGCATCAACGTCAGGCGCAAGTACATCCAGGCGATGGCGATCTCGGGCGCGTTCGCAGGCCTTGCGGGCGCACTCGACATGCTCGGCTACCTCTTCCAGTTCGGCGTGCTCGACGTCCAGGCGTCGCAGATCGGGTTCCTCGGAATCGCGGTCGCGCTGCTCGGCCGGAACACCGCGGTCGGCACGGGCATAGCGGCGTTCCTCTTCGGCGGCCTTCTG
This sequence comes from Actinomycetota bacterium, assembly GCA_003139545.1. Taxonomy (GTDB): domain Bacteria; phylum Actinomycetota; class Thermoleophilia; order Gaiellales; family Gaiellaceae; genus Palsa-739. Next base: position 55,637 of record PLJC01000022.1, on the reverse strand, counting down.
TACGGCACGACGCGCGGCCTGAACCCGAGCGTCTTCGATCCGAGTCTTGCCGGCAACCTGACCTCGATGATCCAGGGGCTGATCGTCCTGTTCGTCGGCGCCGACGTCTTCGTCCTCTACATCTGGAACTCCCGCCGGAAGCTCCGACCGAGACGCCGAGCTGAGGCAGCTGCCGCGTGACGAACCACGCGCAGCCGCTCCAGGAGACGCACTGGGCGTTCCAACCGAAGGCGATCGCCGTTGCCGGGAGCATCCTCGGGCTCGTCGCGTTCTGGAGCGCGCTCCCGCCCTTCACGGTGCGCTCGCCGCTCGTGCCCGTCCTCATCGGCGTCCTCGCGATCGCGGCCGGGCTGTGGGCCGTCACGCGCGGCACGCGCCGCCTCGGGTGGGGCGCGATCGCGTCGGGCGTCATCGGCCTCGGGCTCGGTCTGCTCGCCACGCGGTCGAGCTCCGGCAACCTCCACGTCGTCTTCGCCGCCGACCTGGTCGCGCAGGTGTTCGTGTTCGCGACGCCGCTCACCTTTGGGGCGCTCGGCGGGATGGTGTCCGAGCGGAGCGGCGTCGTGAACGTCGGGCTCGAGGGAATGATGCTCATGGGCGCGTTCTGGGGCGTCTACGGCGCCGACAAGGGTGGGACCTGGGTCGTCGGCATCCTCGCCGCCCTCGCAGGGGGCGGCCTGTTCGCGCTCCTGCACGCCTACTGGTCGATCCACCTGCGGGCGAACCAGATCGTGAGCGGGATGGCGATCAACTTTCTCGCGCTCGGCGTCACCGGGTACTTCTTCGAGCAGCTCTACGGCAATCAGAACATCCCGTCCGGCGTGTCGACCGTCCCCAACGTGGCCATTCCAGGCATCGACCACATGGCGTATCTGGGGCCCGCGATCGGCGACCTGAACTTGCTCATCTGGGTCGGGGTCGCCTTCGTACCGCTGTCGTACTTCATCCTGTTCAAGACGCCGATCGGCCTGCGGGTTCGCGCGTGCGGCGAGCATCCGCGCGCGGCCGACACGGTCGGGATCAACGTCTACGCGGTGCGTTACGCGGCTGTGGTGGTCTCCGGGATGCTGGCCGCGCTCGGCGGCGCGTTCCTCTCGATCGGCTTCGGCGGCGGCAGCTTCACCGAGAACATGACGGAGGGTCGCGGCTTCATCGCCCTCGCCGCAATGATTTTCGGGAACTGGCGTCCGTTTGGCGCCTGGGGTGCCGCGCTGCTGTTCGGCTTCTCGACGGCATTGGCCTACCGGCTGCCCGTCTACTCCAGCTCGGCGGCGACGCTCTTCCAAGTGTTGCCGTACGTCCTGACGCTCATCGCCGTCGCCGGCGTGATCGGCCGTTCCGTCCCGCCGGCGGCCGACGGACAGCCGTATGTCAAGCAGTAGCCGCCGCTGCGCCTACCCTGTCGACGATGGCAAGCCGTACCGCAAGCAATAGCCCCTCCAATCACCGCGCCTCGCTCGCGCTGATCGCCGCGCTGTGCGGCGTCCTCGTGGTGCCGGCCGCGGTGGCGCTGTCGCGGCAGACGGGGAAGATCCACCTCCTCGATGCCGTGTGGGCCATCCCCATCGGGATGGGGCTCAGCCTCGGGGCGCTCCTCCTCGCCCGCGGCGCCCGCGGCCAGATCCGGCGCACGCTCGAGCGCGCCGGGGGAGCGGGACGGCTGCGCGCCACCCGCTGGCTCGCGGTGGCCGGCATCTGCGTCGCCCTCTCGGCGGCGATCGCGGTCGGCTTCTACGAACTCCTCGTGCGGCTCGAGCACTGACAAAGGCCGGTACTTAGTACCGGCACGTGAGTGTCACGGGATAATCACGGTGCGACAGAACAAGCGGCGCAATACGTGACACTTCCGTTTGCGTACCTAGTACCGGCCGGTGGCTAGGCCCCGATCGCGACCATGCGCTCGATCGCAAGCCGCGCCCGGTCGGCGATCTCCGGCTCGACGGTGATGCGATGCTGCATCTCGACGAGCGAGTCGCGCACCTTCTCCAGCGTCGTCACCTTCATGAAGCGGCAGACGGCGTCCTCGCGCACCGGCTCGAACGTCTTCCCCGGCGCTTCCTTCTCGAGTCGGTGCAGGATGCCCGTCTCGGTGGCGACGAGGAACCGCTGCTTCGGCGAGCGCCGCGCGTAGTCGACCATCTTCTCCGTCGAGAGGATCTGCGTTCGCTCGCTCCCGAACGCCATCGCCTGGCTTGCGCAGCCGCACTCCGGGTGCACGAGCAGCTCGGCGTCCGGCGCCTCGCGCTCCCAGCGCTCGATGTCCGCAGGCCGGATGCCGGCGTGCACGTGGCACTCGCCGAGCCAGATGGTCAGCTTCCGTCCCGTGACGCGCTCGAGCCAGAGCCCGAGGTACATGTCCGGCAGGAAGAGGATCTCCTGGTCCTCGGGGACCGCTTCGATCACCTGCTGCGCGTTGCCGGAGGTGCAGCAGTAGTCGGTCTCCGCCTTCACGTCCGCGGTCGTGTTCACGTACGACACGACGACGGCGCCGGAGTGCTTCGCCTTCCACTCGCGCAACTGGTCGCCCGTGATCGACGCGGCGAGCGAGCAGCCCGCGCCGAGGTCGGGGAGGAGGACAGTCTTCTCCGGGCTGAGGATCGCCGCCGTCTCCGCCATGAAGTGGACGCCGCAGAACACGATCACGTCGGCCTCGGTCGCGGCTGCCTGGCGGGAGAGGCCGAGCGAGTCGCCGACGTAGTCGGCCACGTCCTGCACCTCGGGACGCTGGTAGTTGTGGGCGAGGATGACCGCGTCGCGTGTGCGCGCGAGCTCGCGAATCTCCTCGTGCAAGGTGGTGACTGTCATTCGACCTCCAGTGAGACGTGGAGCGAGCGAGCGCCGTGCGTGAGCGCGCCCACGGAGATGAAGTCGACGCCTGTCTCGGCATAGCCGCGCACGGTGGCGAGCGAGATGCCCCCCGATGCTTCCAGCTCGGCGCGTCCGGCAGTGAGCGTCACCGCCTGAGCGACGTGCTCGGGGCTCATGTTGTCGAGGAGGATCCGGCCGACGCCGGCGTCGAGGGCCTCCTGCACCTGCGCGAGCGTCTCGGCCTCGACCTCGACGCCGGGGCTGCCGTTCAGCATGGCGACCGCGGCCGTGATCCCGCCGGCTATGCGCAGATGGTTCTCCTTGACGAGGATTGCGTCGTACAGGCCGGCACGGTGGTTCGCGCCGCCGCCGCACCGCACCGCGTACTTCTCCAGTGCGCGCAGGCCCGGTGTCGTCTTGCGCGTATCGAGGATCGTCGCACCGGTCCCGTCCGCGAGCTCGACGTAGCGGCGCGTGAGCGAGGCGATGCCGCACAGCCGGCCGAGGAGGTTGAGCGCGACGCGCTCGCCGGTGAGGACCGCGCGCGCCGGCCCCTCGATCTCGGCGAGGAGCGCCGGCACGTCGGTGACGGCTGTTCCGTCCTCGACGAGCGGCTCGACATGAACGGACGGGTCGACGGCGCGGAACACGGCGGCAGCGATCGCGACGCCGCACACGACACCGGGCTCCTCGAGCAGGAGCTGAGCACGGCAGCGCGCGTCCGCGGGGACGAGCGCGGCGGTCGTGCGGTCTCCTGTGCCGACGTCTTCGGCCAGCGCCGCGGTGACGACGCGGTCGACGTCGGCGTCCGTCAGCTCCATCGCTCGAGCTCCGGGTCGCCGCCGGGATGAACGACGAGGTGACCGGCAAGTGCATCATCCTCGGCGGGAAAGTCCTCGCGGAAGTGCACGCCGCGGCTCTCGGTGCGTGCGAGCGCGCTGCGCGCGATGAGCCGGACGAGCTCCGACGGCGCGTCCAGGAGGCGCTCGAGCCCGGCGGCACTCCGGATGAGCCCTGCGTTGCGCCAGAGCGCGGCTCCGTCGTCTGGACTCGGTGTCAGACACCGGCTTCCGGTGTCTGACACCGTCTCGCCGTCCAGCGCGGCGAGCGCCGCACGCCGCCCGAAGACGAGGCACTCGAGCAGGGAGTTGGACGCGAGCCGGTTGGCGCCGTGCACGCCGGTGCACGCGCACTCGCCGGCCGCGTACAGGCCGGGCACGCTCGTCCGGCCGTCGAGATCCGTGACGATGCCGCCGATCGCGTAGTGCGCGGCAGGGGAGACGGGGATCGGCTCGTCGGCGGGGTCGTAGCCCGCACGCGCGAGCGTCGCCATCAGCGTCGGATACCGGTCGCGCTCGATGCTGCGGAGATCGAGCGACGCGCCGTCGCGCGCGGCGATCGCGCGCGCGACTACGTCCCGGGGCGCGAGCTCGTCGGTGAAGCGCTCGCCGTCCTCGTCCAGGAGGGTGGCGCCGGCGCCGCGCAACGCTTCCGAGAGGAGGAAGCCGTCGTCGAGCAGCGCGGTGGGATGGAACTGGACGAGCTCGAGGTCGGCGAGCGCCGCGCCCGCGCCGTGCGCGAGGAGCAGCCCTTCGCCGGTCGCGCCGCGCGGGTTCGTCGTCCGCTCCCACAAGGCGGCATAGCCGCCGGTGGCGAGGATCACCGGCTGCCCCGCGAGCGAGGAGATGGAGTCGACGCGCTTCCCCGCGACGATGCGGATGCGCGGGTGCTCCTGCACGCGCGCAGCGAGCACCTCGGCGATGCGGCGGCCGGTCTCGGCGCCGCCCGCGTGCACGACGCGGCTGCGGGAGTGGCCGCCCTCGCGGGCGAGACCCTCGTCGAACTCCACCCCGAGGTCGACGAGCTCGGCGATCCGTTCCGGCGCCTCCCGGGTGAGGAGCTCGACCGCGCTCTCGCGGCAGAGCCCGCGGCCGGCAGCGAGCGTGTCCGCCGCGTGCAGCGAGGGGTCGTCGTCGGGCCCGACCGCTGCGGCCACGCCACCCTGGGCGGCCCAGCTGTTGGAGGAGTCGATGGCGCCCTTCGCGAGGACGAGGACCGATGCGCCCCCGTCGGCGGCGGTCAGCGCAGCGGTGAGACCGGCGACTCCGGCACCGACGACCGCAAGGTCGGGATGCAGTTTCTTCCTCAAAGGCGATAACCTATGAGCGAGTGTACACGGTTCCCGACTCCGGAGCGAAAACAGCCGCGCACGCGGTTCTCGCAGCCGTCCTCCAGGTGCGGGACTGCCGCCTGCAGGCGCTGCTGTGGCAGCGCGCCCGCGAGCCGTACGCCGGTTTCTGGGCGCTTCCCGGCGGCACCTTGGAGGCGGACGAGACGCTGGAGGAGTCGGTGCGCCGGCACCTCGCGGCCAAGGTGGACGTCCGGGAGGTGTCGCACCTGGAGCAGCTGGAGACGCGCAGCGACCCCGGTCGGAACCCGGCGCACCGCGAGCTCGCGACCGCGTTCCTCGGGCTCGTCCCGAGCGACGCCGATCCGGCGTTGCCGCCCGACACGCGCTGGCACCCGCTCGACGAGCTGCCGCCGCTCGCCTACGACCACGAACCGATCCTGCTCGCCGCCCGCGAGCGCCTGCGCGGGAAGCTCTCGTACACGAACCTCGGCTTCGCACTCGCACCCCGTGTCTTCACGATGGCGGAGCTGCGCGACTTGTACACGGCCGCGCTCGGCCACCCGGTCTCTGCGACGAACCTCCAGCGCGTCCTCCTGCGCCGCCGGCTCCTGGAGGACACGGGCGAGCAGCGGCACTACGGGAGCGGCGGCGGCCGCCCGGCGGCCCTGTACTGCTTCGGCTCGACGACGCTCGAGATCACCGATCAGTTCGCCGTCCTCCGTCCGCCTACAATCGCCCGGTAGATGTTCGAGCTCGGCAACAGCCTCCGCGAGGCGCGCGCCCGGCAAGGCCTCGAGTTCTCGCAGGCCGAGCTGGCGACGAAGATCCGCGCCAAGTACCTGCGCGCGCTCGAGGAGGAGCACTTCGACGTGCTGCCCGCAGAGACGTACGTCAAGGGCTTCCTGCACGCGTACGCCGACTTCCTCGGCCTCGACGGGCAGCTGTACGTGGACGAGTACGCGTCGCGCTTCGTCGCCGAGGGCTTCGTCGACGCTCCGGCACAGCGCCGTTCGAGGCAGCGTCAGCACGAGCTGAGCTTCGAGCGGCGCGCGGTGGTGCTCGCGCTCGTCGGCATGACGGCGCTCGCCGCGCTCGTCATCGTCGCGTGGAAGTTCGGCGGAACATCGAGCCCGACGCGGTCCCTGCTTCCGCAGGTGTCCGCGCCCCAGGGGCTGCGCTTCTCCGGAGCGGGCACGTACATCGAGGTGCGCCGCGGCTCGTCGACGGGCTCGGTGCTGTATGAGGGGACGCTTCGCTCGGGCGAGTCGAACCTCGTCACCGGCAAGCGCTTCTGGGTGCGGATCCGCCACCAGAACGGGCTGCGGATGACGTTGGACGGCAAGACGGTCTCTCTCCCGGGACGGAAGACGCTGACCGTGCTCGTGACGCCGTCGAGCACCGCGCTCGCCGGTTGACGGGTCGGCCCCGCGCGATCGTCGTCGTGACGGGCAGCGAGCTCGTGCGCGGCGAGCGCACCGACCGCAACGGCCCGTTCCTCGCCGCCGAGGCGCTCCGGCTGGGCCTCGAACCGGCGCGGATCGTCATCGTCGGCGACGCGCCGGAGGAGCTGGCGGCGGCCGTCGCCGAAGGCGTCGCTGCAGAGGTCTGCCTCATCTCCGGCGGCCTCGGGCCGACACACGACGACCGCACGGTCGAGATGGTCGCCCGCGCGCTCGGACGCGACCTGCACGTCGATGCCGAGCTCGAGCGCCAGATCGAAGCGGTCTCGCGCGCGGCGGCAGAGCGGCTCAAGCGGCCGTACGCCGACTTTCAGAGCGGCGTGACGAAGCAGGCGACGATCCCCGACGGCGCGATCTCGCTCGGCCTCGCCGGCACGGCGCCGGGCCTCCTCGCCGACCACGACGGCGGACGTGTGGTCGTCGTGCTCCCGGGGCCGCCCTCGGAGCTGCAGCGCCTTTGGCCGAACGCGCTCGAGACCGACGCCTTCCGTGCGCTGCTCGCGCGAACGCAGCCTCCGGGCCGGCGCGTGCTCCGTTTCTTCGGCGTCAGCGAGTCTGCAGTCGCACGCGCGTTGGCTGAAGCGGGCGGCGACGGCGACGGGGTGGAGGCGACCATCTGCGCGCGCGACTTCGAGATCCATGTCGACCTCGTCGTCGAGCCCGGAGCGGAGGAGCGAGCCGATGCGCTCGAGTCGGCGCTCCTGCCGCCGATCGAACGCTGGCTGTACTCGCGCGACGAACGCCCGATCGAGGAGCACGTCCTCGCGCTCTTGCGCGCGCGAGGACTGACGCTTGCGACGGCGGAATCGGAGACAGGTGGCATCGTCGCGTCACGCCTCACGTCCATACCTGGGGCGAGCGACGTCTTCGTCGGCGGCGTGGTTGCGTATGCGAACGCGGTAAAGGAAGCGCTGCTTGGCGTTCCCGCAGGGCTGCTCGAGGCGAAAGGCGCCGTGTCGGCGGAGGCGGCCGGCGCGATGGCGCGCGGCGCGCGCGAGCGGCTCGGCGCAGACGTGGCGGTGGCGGTCACGGGTGTCGCCGGCCCAGGCGGCGGGACGCCGGAGAAGCCCGTCGGCCTCGTGTATCTCCACGCCGAGGGGCCGGACGGCGGCCTCGCCCGCGAGTTCAGCTTCCCCGGTGACCGCGGGTCGATCCGCGCGCGCAGCGCGGTCGGGGCGCTCCATCTCGTGCGCCGGCTTCTGACACGGAGTCGCGACGAAGCCGTATGACCCCGCCGCCTAGCGTGGGCGGCAGTGAACGGATCCGGCTCTTCCTCGGCCTCCGCCTGCCGGACGCCGCGCTCGACGTCGTCGAGGCGTGGCAGCACGCCCACCTGGAGCGCATGCGCATCGTGCCGCGCGAGCAGCTCCATCTCACATTGGCCTTCCTCGGGCATCGTCCGGCCGCCGATCTCCCGGCCGTCCTCGAGGCCCTGCGGGCAGCCGCGGGCGGCGCCGAGGACGAGCTCCGGCTCACGCCCGTCCGCTACCGCGAGACGCGGAGCGTCGCCATGCTCGTCTGCGACGACGAGAGCGGCCGCGCTGGGGCGTTCGCGGCCGATCTCCAGGCGCGGCTGGAACGGGCCGGTGTCTACCGCCGGGAGGGGCGGCCGTGGCTTCCGCACCTCACGGTGGGCCGTTTTCGGGAGCCGCCAGGACTCGACCCGGACCTGGCGAATATGGGAACATATGTTCTCATTCCGTCCGACGCCTCTGCTTATCTGTCCCGGCTACGCCCAAGCGGTGCGGAGTACGAGGTTCTCGCGTCAGTTGCCCTAGGAGGTCGATGAAGGTGGACAAGAACGAAGCACTCGACGTCGCGCTCGGCCAGATCGAGCGCCAGTTCGGCAAAGGCTCGGTCATGAAGATGAACGATCGCGCGGCGGTGTCCGTCGGCGCGGTCTCGACCGGCTCGCTGTCGCTCGACCTCGCGCTCGGCATCGGCGGGCTGCCCCGCGGTCGCATCGTCGAGATCTTCGGTCCCGAGTCGTCGGGCAAGACGACGCTCGTGTACCACGTCATCGCCGAGGCGCAGCGCCGCGGCGGCATCTGCGCCTTCATCGACGCCGAGCACGCGATGGACCCGGCGTACGCGAAGCGGATCGGCGTCAACATCGACGACCTCCTCGTCTCGCAGCCCGACACCGGCGAGCAGGCGCTCGAGATCACCGAGCTGCTCATCCGCTCCGGCGCGCTCGACGTGGTCGCCATCGACTCGGTCGCCGCGCTCACGCCGAAGGCGGAGATCGAGGGCGAGATGGGCGACTCGCACGTCGGCCTGCAGGCGCGGCTCATGAGCCAGGCGCTGCGCAAGCTCGCAGGCACGCTCAACCGCACCGACACCATCTGCCTGTTCACGAACCAGCTGCGCGAGAAGATCGGCGTCATGTTCGGCAATCCCGAGGTGACGCCGGGCGGCCGGGCGCTGAAGTTCTACGCCTCGGTCCGCCTCGACATCCGCCGCATCGAGACGCTCAAGGAAGGCGTCGAGGCATACGGCAACCGCGTGCGCGTGAAAGTGGCGAAGAACAAGGTCGCGCCGCCGTTCAAGCAGGCGGAGTTCGACATCATCTACGGCACCGGCATCCCGTGGGAGGGCACAGTCCTCGACACGGGCATCGACCGGAAGGTCGTGACGAAGTCGGGCTCGTACTTCAGCTTCGGCGACGAGCGCCTCGGCCAGGGCCGGCAGAACGCGTCCGCGTTCCTGCGCGAGCATCCGGACGTGACGCAGCAGATCCTGCAGCGCATCCAGATCGATCTGGGGCCGGAGCAGGTCGTGTCCGCGCGTCTCCTGCCGGTGCTGGAGGAACCGTCGACGAACGGCAAGAAGCCTCCCAAGGTGAAAGCCGAAGCGGAAGCGGAAGCGGAGGCTGAGGTCGAGACCGAGGAAGCGACCGAGCCCGTCACGGCGTAGGTGGCCACCGTCACGGCGCTCCGGGAGCGTCCGCGCGGCCGCGTGGACGTCGAGCTCGACGGCGCGCCGTGGCGCACGCTCCCGGCCGACGCGGTCGTGCGCACCGGACTGCTCGTCGGTCGCGCGCTCGATCGCACGGCGGCGCGGACACTCGCTCGTGAGCTCCGTCGGTCGAGCGCCCTCACACGGGCCACACGGGCGCTCACGCACCGCGACCGGTCGCAGGCGGCCGTCCGGCACCGGCTCACGGCTGCCGGCGTCCCCGGGCGGGCCGCGGACGACGCGATCGCGACCCTGGGGCGGAGCGGGATCCTCGACGATGCGCGGGCGGCGGCGGCCCGGGCGCAAGGTCTCGCCGGCCGCGGGTACGGGGACGCGGCGGTGCGGTTGACGCTCGAGGGGGAGGGATTCGCCGGAGAGGCGCTCGAAGCGGCGCTCGCAGGCCTCATGCCCGAGCACGAGCGGGCCGGAGCGTTCCTGGCCGCCGGCCGCTCGCAGCGCTGGCTGGCTGCGCGGGGCTTCGAAGTTGCGTCCGACACGTGATCGGCGGTACGATCCCTCGACGTTCCATCTGACGTTTTTCCTGCATACGGGCTTTTTCCGAAACGCATCCCACGCTGTGAGAATCGACTTCGCAACCGACTCGAACGACCGGAGGCTGCCGCAGAGGTAGGGCGGCGCACGGTGGCGCTCACGGACGTGGGCGCCGACAGCTGAGCGACTTCGGGGACACCCCGTCTGCCGGTGACCGGCGGATGGCGCGGACAACTCACCTCCACCTGAGCGAGGAGCAGCCCGTGCTGATCGCGATCGGAGTCGCCGCCGGAATCGTCGGAGGAGCGATCCTCGCGCTGGTCGCGGTGCAGGTGTTCGGCGCCACCGGTGTCGGCAAGGCCCGGCGCGTTCGGCGGCAGCTCGTCGAGGACGCCGAGCGCGAGGCGGAGGCCGTTCGCCGCGAAGCGCAGATCGAGGCGCGCGAGCAGGCGGTCAAGCTGCGGGCGGAGATCGACGCCGAGCTCGCCGACCGCCGTCAGACGGTCGTGAAGGTCGAGGAGCGCGTCCTCGCGAAGGAGGAGGACGTCGAGCGACGGCTCCTCGAGGTGTCCCGCCGCGACCAGGGCGTCGCGGATCGCGAAACGCATCTGCGCGCGCTCCAGGACGAGCTGAAGGAGGCGAACCGCGCGCAACAGTCCGCCCTCGAGCGGGTCTCCGGCTTGACGCAGCAGGAGGCGAAGGCGCAGATGCTCCAGCGTGGGGAGGAGCTCGTTCGCCACGATCTCGCGCGACGCGTCCGAATGCTCGAGGAGGAGGCACGCGCGGAGTCGAAGCGGCGCGCGCGCAACCTCGTCGCCGACGCGTTGCAGCGCGTCGCGGCAAGCCATGCGGCCGAGACGACCGTCACCGTCGTGGAGCTTCCCTCCGACGACATGAAGGGCCGGATCATCGGCCGCGAGGGCCGGAACATCCGCGCACTGGAGCACCTCACCGGTGTCGACTTCATCATCGACGACACGCCGCACGCGGTCGTGCTCTCGTCGTTCGACGGTCTGCGTCGCGAAGTTGCGCGCCTGACGCTGACGAAGCTCATCGAGGACGGCCGCATCCACCCGGCCCGCATCGAGGAGACCTACTACCAGTCGAAGGCGGAGCTCGAAGAGATCGTCCGGCAGGCCGGCGAGCAGGCCGTGTTCGAGGCCAACTGCGGGCCGTTCCACGAGGAGCTGCAGAAGATCCTCGGCCGGCTCCGCTTCCGCACGAGCTACGGACAGAACGTCCTCAAGCACACGCTCGAGGTCGTCCACCTCGCGGGGATCATGGCGACCGAGCTAGGCGCGAGCGTGCGCACCGCGAAACGCGCCGCGATGTTGCACGACCTCGGCAAGGCGATGAGCCACGAGATGGAGGGATCGCACGCACTCATCTCCGCGCAGCTCGCGCGCCGGTACGGAGAGCAGCAGGGCGTCGTGCACGCGATCGAGGCGCACCATTACGAGGTGCAGCCGCAGACGGTCGAGGCCGTCCTCGTGATCGCGGCGGATGCCATCTCCGCATCGCGTCCGGGCGCACGAGGAGAGAGCCTGGAGCACTACATCAAGCGCCTCGAGTCGCTCGAGGAGCTGGCGGCCTCGAAGCCGGGCGTCGAGAAGGTGTACGCCCTCCAGGCCGGCCGTGAGATCCGTGTCATCGTCGCCCCGGGCGACGTGAGCGACGAGGAGGCGGCCCTGCTCTCGCACGAGATCGCGCGCGAGATCGAGGATCAGCTCGAGTATCCCGGCCAGGTGAAGGTGACCGTGATCCGGGAGAGCCGCGCCGTCGACGTCGCACGCAACCACGTCGGGAACGGTGAGCGGGAGGCGGGCCCGCTCGACCCCGAGCGTGATCGCGCCGACGTCGTCTGAGGGTTACTTCCGCACGAAGCCGCGGAGCCGGATGTCGCGCGAGGAGGCGCCGACGAGAATCCGGTACAGACCGGGGGTCGTCCGCCACGACTGGGACGCGGTGTCCCAGACGGAGAACGAACGCCGTGTGAGCGCAATCGTCAGTCGGGTGCTTCGACCGGGGCGGAGGTACACCCTCTGGTAGCCCTGCAGTTGCTTCGGCGGCTCGCCTGCGGCCGTCGGATCGTCGACGTAGAGCTGCGCGACCTCCGCGCCGGCCCGCGCTCCCGTGTTCCGCACGGTGAACGACACCGCGAGGTGAGCGCTCGAACGCGCAATGCGCAGATGGCTGTACGCGAAACTCGTGTACGAGAGCCCGTAGCCGAAGGGGAACAACGGCGTGACCTTGTGGGCGTCATACCAGCGGTACCCGACGGCCAGGCCTTCTGTGAAGGCCGCGTCCTGACCGCCGCCGCTGCCCGGCCACTGGTCGCCTGACGATGCGGGGACTGCGGCAGTGCTCGGCGGGAACGTCTGGGGAAGCCGGCCGCTTGGATTTACATCACCGAACAGGATGGCCGCGACGGCGTTGCCATCCTGCTCGCCGGGGTACCAGGCTTCGACGACCGCGGAGACTTGGTCGAGCCACGGCATGAGCACCGGGCCGCCCGTGTCGAGGACGACGATCGTGTGGTGATTCGCCTGGGCGACCTGCTCGATGAGCTGGTCCTGGCCGAGGGGCAGGCTGAGATCGTCGCGGTCGAGGCCCTCCCTCTCCTGGTCGTACGCGAAGACGACGGCAAGATTCGCGTGGCCGGCCACACTGGCCGCGGTGGTGGGGTCCGCGCCGCTGTCGGCGACGACGGTGGCGCCTGCCTTGGCCGCGCGGGCGGTGAGCGCCTGTAACGGCGACACCGGATCGGCCCCGCCCGTGTACGAGCTTCCCCCGCCGGCGACGTAGGGCCGCACGCCGTCCAGGCCCACGGGCGCACCGATGAGCGCAATGGAGGTGCCGTGCCCGAGCCGGAGCGGGAGCGCGCCACCGGCGTTCTTCAGCAGGACGGTGGACTCCTCCGCGGTCTGCAACGCGACGTGTTCGTCGGCAGGCGTCGAGATGTCTGAGAGGGCGACGCCTGCGAGCGCGGGCGGCGGCCTGTCGAAGATCCCGCGCTCGAACATCGACGTGAGGATGTCGCGCACCGCGTCGTCGACGGTCGAGCTCGTGACGGTGCCGGCGGCGACCGCGTCGGAGAGCGCGCTCGTGAAGAACACCCCACCCGGCATCTCGAGGTCGAGGCCGGCGTTGGCAGCCGGCACGGTCGACCAGGTGGCACCCCAATCGGACATGACGAAGCCGTGGAAGTGCCACTCGTCTCTGAGGATCGTCGTGAGGAACTCCGGCGCCTGGCACGAGTGAATCGCGTTGACCGCTCCGTACGCGCACATGACGGCGCCGACCTTTCCCTGACCCACCGCCGCCGCGAAGGGCGGCAGATAGATCTCGTGCAACGTCCGGTCGTCGACGTTCGACGACACGTAGTAGCGGTTCGTCTCCTGGCTGTTGACCGGGAAGTGCTTGACCGTCGCGATGACCGGGTTGCGCTGGATGCCGGTGATCACGGCCACCGCTGTCTCGGCGCTCAGGAACGGGTCCTCGCCGAACGCCTCGAAGTTGCGCCCGTTCTCCGGAATGCGGGCGATGTTCACGTCGGGCGCGAGCAGGACGTCGACGCCCTTCTCCCACGCCTCGAGGCCCATCGCCTGGCCGAGCTTCTGTTGCAGGGCGAGATCCCAGGTCGCGGCCTGCGCGATGGGAGCGGGAAATGCGGTCGTCCCGACCTGCAGGCCGGCCACGCCGGCGGGGCCGTCGTTGAGCGTCAGTGCCGGAATGCAGAGTGTCGGATTCGGCGGCACGTATCCGACATAGAGAGGGCCGTCGGCCACGCCGAGCGCAACATGCGGATCGACGCCGCTGAGCAGGGCGAGCTTGTCGCTCGGGCTCATGGCGGCGAGCAACGCAGCCGCGCGCGCGGCCGGTCGCATCGCCTGGCTCATCCACGGACAGCTCGTCGCCGCCTGGGCAGGGGCGGAGATGGATAGGAGGACGGCCGTGGCCGCAGCAACGCAGAGGGCGGCCGCCCGTGCAGTCCCCCTTGGCATCCCCGGACACGCTAGCCCGGATCCGTCACGAATCTGTTAGCTGTGGGCTAACGCGCGAGGCGGAGGCCCCTGGGCTCGCCGAGGGCGAGGGCTCGGAGCGCGGCCGTGCGTGCACGGCGGCGGTCGCCCAGCACGCGCGACGTCTGGGCGATCATGAGGTGGAAGTTCCGTCGCGCGCGACGCGAGTCGGGGATGTCGGAGCGCGCGTCGAGCATCGCGAGGTGCTTTTCGGCGGTCTGAATCTGTCCGGTGCCGAGCTCGTAGTCGGTCGTCTTCTCGTCGTGGACGCGGTACTGCGCCAGCGCCGGCCCGTCCAGGAACAGGACGTCGTACTCCAGCACGAGCCGGAGGTAGAAGTCGTAGTCCTCGATCGGCAGTTCGCAGTCGTAGGGGCCGACGACGTCGAAGACGGAACGAGGCACGAGGATCGTCGAGCTCATGCAGCGACAGTCGAATGCGTACGACGCGTACGTCGCCTGCGGGCGGTGCGCGGCGCCGAAGAGCGCGCGCATCGCCGACGTGCGGTCCAGCATTGCGTGGCCGTCGGAGCTCACGAAGTCCACGTGCCCATGCACCATGCCCACGTTCGGGTGTTGCTCCAGCGCGGCCAGCTGGCGCTCGAGGCGGTCCGGATACCAGATGTCGTCGGAATCGCAGAAGGCGATGAGCTCACCACGCGCCAGCTCGACGGCGGCGTTGCGGGCAGCCGCTTTACCGCGTCTCTCCTGCCGCACGTACCGGATCCGGTCGAGGTACGGCGCGACGACGTCCGCGGTCTCGTCGGTCGATCCGTCGTCGACAACGATCAACTCGACGTCAGTGACGGTCTGCGCGAGCACGCTCGCGATCGCATCCGCGAGATAGTTCGCGCGGTTGTGCGTGATGATTGCGGCGCTGACCCGAGGCATCCCACATATCCAGGTACCCCTGAGCCGCAACCTCTAACGGATGCGCTGAAAGGTTTGCGTAAAGCCTCTACCCGGCGGCCTCGGCCTTGCGCAGGCCGCGCATGGCCCACCACGCGAAGAGCACCGCCAGCCCGAACGCTGCACCGTACGCGGCCGCGACCTGCGCCGGCGAACCGGCGACGAAGCTGCGGCCGGCCTCGAGCACGCGCGTGAGCGGATTGACGAGTGCAACGCCGTGGATCCAACCGGTGAGCAGGTTCAGCGGGACGTACACGGGTGCGAAGAAGAGGACGAGGAACACGGGCATCTGCATGACCGGCCCGGCCTGCATCGTCCGCAACCGCATCGCGACGCCGCACGCCCACAGGACCGCGGCGGAGTTGACGATCGCTGCGAGGACGTAGAGCGCAGGCAGGTCGATGCCGCTCCCGCCGACCTTCATGCCGACGGCGAACGCGATCACGGTGAGGAAGATGGCGGTGACGAGCCAACGGCACAGGGCGGCGACCGCGTATCCGATCACGATGCCCGTGCGATGCGGCGCCGCAAGCAGCAGGCGCCGGGCGAACCCGGTCTCGAAGTCGCGCGCGATCCCGAAGCCCGTGAAGACGCCGCCGAACGCCGCCGATTGCAGCAGGACGAAGACGAACTGGAACGCCGTGTAGCCCTGGGCGTAGTGGAATCCGGGGACGTTGTGGATGCGCGACAGTCCACCGACGAACGCGGTGAAGAAGAACAACGGGAACGCGAGCTGCGGGATGACGAGAGACGGGTTCGTGAACACGTTGTGCAGCGTGCGCCAGGCGACTCCTTGCGCGACCGACAGATTCCGTTTCATCGCGCGAGCCTCCGCGGCAGCGTGTACGCGGCGAGCGAGAGCCCGGTGATCGCCACGAGCGTGACGATGCCGAACCCGAGGAGGAGAGCCTCGCCGTTCCAGCCGGTGATGATGAGGCTGCGGACGCACTCGAGCAGATAGGACACCGGGTTGGCGGTCGCCGCGTACCGGAACCACGTCGTCGAGATGAGGTTCCGCGGGATGTTCATCGACGAGATGAACAGGAAGACGAAGAAGACGGGGAAGAGGCTCTGCACGGCCTCCGGCGAGCCGGTGCGCAGCGCGGCCCATGCGCCGATGCTCCCGAACGCGAGCGCGATCATCGCGGCGAAGACGAGCAGCACGGCGACGCCGCCGACGCCCGCCGCCGGACGCACGCCGACAACGAGCCCGACGAGGAGGTAGAAGCACGCCTGGATCACGCCGAGCGCGACGACGCCGCCGAGCTGGCCCGCGAGGAGCGCAGCGCCGCGCAGCGGCGTGAGGGACAGTCGGCTGAGGAATCCGGTCTCGACGTCGCGCGCGAGGTCCGTCCCGGCGTTCATCGTCGCGAAGAGCGCGCCCTGGATGAACGGAACGGCAAGCGCGAACGCGACGAACGACTTCGTCGGGAAGCCCGGCAGATGCGTCTCCGCCCGCAAGCCGCCGGAGTTGACGGCGAGGAGCAACATGGGGAAGAGGAGCGGGAAGACGATTGCAGCCGGCTGCCGTGCGGTGTGCACGATCGACCGTCGCGCGAGCAGCAGGACCTGGTCGGCCGTCGTCCTCATTCAGGCTCGGACGCGTCGCCGCCGTGGCCCTCGAGCGAGCGGCCCGTCTTCGCGAGGAAGACGTCGTCGAGGCTCGGCTGGTGCAGCTCGAGGTTCGCGACGCTGCACCCCTTCGCGTCGAGCGCTCGCACGACGTCGGCCAACCCGGCCTCGCCGGCGTCGAGGCGCACGGCGACCCCGCGGGACGAGGGGACAAGGGTGCCGAAGCGCTCGAGCACCTCGGTCAACTCGGCGCGGCCGTCGGGGCCGGACGCCGTCGCCTCGACCGTCGGGCGGCCGATCTCCGCCTTCAGAGCATCCGGCGTGCCTTCGGCGACGATGTGTCCATGGTCGATGATCCCGACGCGGTCGGCGAGCACGTCGGCCTCCTCGAGGTACTGCGTCGTGAGGAAGACCGTGACGCCGTCCTCGCGCGCGAGCCGTCCGACCTCGCTCCAGAGTGCGGTGCGGCTCTGAACGTCCAGGCCGGTGGTCGGCTCGTCGAGGAACAGGATCCGAGGCCTGTGGACGAGCGCCATCGCGAGGTCGAGACGGCGCTTCATCCCGCCGGAATAGCCGCGCACCTTGCGGTCGGCGGCCTCGGTCAGGCCGACGCGCTCGAGGAGCTCGTCTGCGCGCGCGGCGCGCTCGTTCCGCGGCAGGGCCTGCAGGGCCGCCTGCAGGCGCAGATGCTCGCGGCCGGTCATCAGCCCGTCCAGCGCTGCCTCCTGCAGCGCGGCGCCGATGCGCGAGCGCACCTGCGGGCCTTCGTGGACGACGTCGTAGCCACCGACGCGCGCCGTGCCCGCCGTGGGCGGCAGCAGCGTCGTCAGCATGAGCACCGTCGTCGACTTGCCGGCGCCGTTCGGGCCGAGGAAGCCGTAGATCTCTCCGGCGTCCACGTGCAGGTCGATTCCGTCGACGGCGCGAGGCCCCTTTTTGAACTCGCGGACCAGCTTCTCCGCCTCGATCGTGTTCGGATGGTCCACCGGCCCAGCCTAGCCAGCCCGCGCGTACGCGACGCAGGCAGCCACTGCTCCGGCGAGACCAGAGCCGACGGCGATCACCACCGCTGCGCGCATCGCCGTACCGGGTAGCGGTGCCAGCACGAGCGCGTGGAGAAACACCGCGCCCTTGCTCAGCCCGACTGCGAGACCGAGGACGCTCAGCCACAACGCGCTCGGCAGCCGCGCGACCGGCGGCCCCCAGCGGAGGACGCCGACGCCGGCCGCGGCGAAGAAGAGCTCGTCGACGCCGGCGATCCACGTGCCGGGGTCGGCATACGTACTGAGTGCAAACCCGGCGGCAACGATGATCGCGGCCGCTGATGAGAGCAGCCCGAGCGGCGTCGAGCGGCGGACAGCGGCCCCAGCCGCTCCGATCGCCGCGAGGAGGACGAGCCACGGCCAGAGCGCTGGCCGCGGCAACGTCTGCGTTTCACCCGCGATCGCTTCGCGGCGGCCGTCCACCGCGATGGGGACGCTCCACTGCCGCCGGCTCGTGCGCACGTCGTGCCACACGACGGAGCGGCCCTTCGAGCGGAGCACCCAGCCACGATGCGGCGTGCCGCGGGGGACGAGCCCGGTCGCTGCGGCGGTGGGCGAGTCCGTGTCGACGGCGACGCCGGCGTCGTTCACTCGCACGAACGCCTCGCCGAGATAGCCGTACACGACGACGGTGGCGTCGCGTTGGACGCTGAGATGGAGCGCGCGATCGCTCAGATAGACGCCGATGGTGAACGGCCCCGGCGGGCGGTGCGTGATGCGGGGGCGGTAGTCGACGGCGACGGTCCCGGTCCGCAGATGCGCTCCCGCTGTCGCGGGCAGCACGAGCGCGACGAAGGCGACGACGACGATGGAACGCTTCACGGCTACCCGCGGCTGCGCCGCGCGAGGAGGATGGCGCCGGCGGTGACGGCGACGAAGGCGAGCACCCGGACGGCGCCGAGCGCACCTGTCGGCACCGGCTCTCCCAGCACGACCGTTCCGGCGGCGATCGGCAACGCGTTCGTCAGAAGCGTCGCGAGGCCGGCGACGGTGAGCGCGCCGCCGTGCCGGTAGCCGAGCTGGAGGAGGGCGGTGCCGAGCGCGTACCCGGCGACGACGGTGATCCCGAAGGCGGCGCGGCCGCCGCCCTGCGTGGCGACCTTCACTGAGAGGTCGCCGATGGAGAAGAAGAGCCCCCCGGCGATGCCCTCGGAGACGGCGAGCCCGCCGAACCGGCGGCCGACGGCCACCACGATGACCGCCGCTGCCGCGGTCGCGGCGAGCCAGAGCTCGATCTCCAGCGACGAGCCGCCGCCGCCCTCGCCGCTGCCGCCTGCGAGGGAGACCGCGAGCGCGACCAGACCGACGACGGAGACGACGACGCCGACGACCTCGTGCCGCGGAAGCGCCCTACCGCCCACGCGCGCCGAGACGAAGGCGAGGATGCCGATTCCGCCCGCGCCGAGGCTCTGCACGAGGGTCAGGGGCGCGAGCGCTAGCGCGACGACGTACAGAGTGAAGCCGGTGCTCTCGAGCGCGAAGCCGCGAAGCCAGTCGCGATCGGTGATCACGACTCGCACCGCCTGTACAGGCCGCCGCGGGGAGAAGTCCGGAAGGGCCTTCACCGCGTCGTGCTCGCGGAGGTAGGCGACGTTCGTCAGCGTGGTCGCCGCGAGCGCCAGTGCGACCGCGACGGCGGTTTGGGCGCTCATGGCCCGGCTACCCTACGCGGGTGCGCCGGTACCACGTCACCACCTTCGGCTGCCAGATGAACGCTCACGACTCCGAGCGCATCAAGGGCATGCTCGAAGAGCTCGGCCTCGGCGAGGCGGCGGCGCCGGAGGACGCGGACGTCGTCGTGTTCAACACCTGCACGATCCGGGAGAAGCCGGACACGAAGCTCGCCGCGTATCTCGGCGACGCAGGCGCGCGAAAGCGCGCGCATCCGGACACGGTGATCGCCGTCGGCGGCTGCTACGCCGAGGCGCAGCAGGAGCGCATCTTCTCCCTCTATCCGCAGGTCGACGTCGCGTTCGGGCCGGGGACGATCGCCCATCTCGGCGAGTGGCTCGGCGCAGGAGGCTTCGGCGTCGCGCGTGGCACGTGGGGGACCGGGGAGGAGCGGGTGTTCGCCGCGACGCTGCCGATGCACCGCGAGCGGACGTTCCAGGCGTGGGTTCAGATCTCGATGGGCTGCAACTCGGTGTGCTCGTACTGCATCGTCCCGGCCGTGCGCGGCCGCGAGGTGTCGAGGCGGCCGGGTGAGGTCCTTGCCGAGATCGAGTCGCTCGCGACCGCGGGCGTGCGGGAGGTGACGCTGCTCGGCCAGAACGTCAACTCGTACGGGCGCGACCTCGGCACCGATTTCGCGCAGCTGCTGCGCGCCGTGGACGCCGTCGACGGCATCGAGCGCATCCGGTTCACGAGCCCGCACCCGAAGGACTTCCGTGCGAACGTCATCGAGGCGATGGCGGAGTGCAACGCGGTGTGCGAGCACGCGCATCTCCCGCTCCAGTCGGGATCGACCCGTGTGCTCAAGGCGATGCGGCGGACGTATTCGCGCGAGCGCTATCTCGCTCTGGTGGACGAGATGCGCGCCGCCATCCCCGATCTCGCCTTGTCGACAGACCTGATCGTCGGCTTCCCGGGCGAGACGGAGGAGGACTTCTGCGAGACGCTGACGGCGGTCGAGGAGGTCGGGTTCGACAGTGCGTTCACGTTCGTCTACTCGCCGCGCGCCGGCACGGAGGCGGCCGCACGCACGGACCAGGTTCCCGACGACGTGAAACGTGACCGGATCGAGCGGCTCGTTGAGGTCGTGCAGCGCGTCGCGACCGAGCGCAATGCGACCCGGGTCGGCAACGTCGAAGAAGTGCTCGTCGAAGGGCCGAGCCGGACCGATCCGAGCTTCTTGCGAGGACGCACGCGCCGCAACATGGCAGTGAACTTCACGGGCGACGCTCCTCCCGGCGATCTCGTGAACGTGAGGATCGAGCGTGCGACGTCGCAGACGCTCGGCGGCGTACAGCTCGCCGTCGTTCGGGTCTAGGCTTCGGCCGCGCGCAGGCTGCGCATTCCCACGACGGCGGGAACGACCGGCAGCCAGAAGTTGAAGATGCGGTAGGTGAAGACGGCGAGGACAGCTGCCGCGAGCGGCACGCCGGTCCACGAGAGCGCGAAGGGCAGCAGCGCCTCCACGGCGCCGGCGCCGCCGAGCGGCAGCGTCCGTCGCGTGAGCGCGTAGCCGGTTGCGTAGCCGAGCAGCAGGAGCTCGACGTTGGGTGCGCCGTGCGCGAATGCATGCAGGCACGCCCACAGGCACGTCATCTCCCCGAACCAGTACACGGCCGCGCCGAGCGGCCCGGCGAGGTGCCGCCGCGCAAAGAGACAGCGGAGCACGTGGATCGAGTCGAGCGCCTGCGCGAGCCCGTCGCGCCAGTACCCCTTGTTGCGGAACCGCTGGCGATGGCCGACCGCCCACAACGCAGCGGCGAAGCCGAGCGGCACGGTGATCGCCCACGGGAGCGTCAGGCCCATCGTCGGCGTGTGTGCGCCGCTCGCGAGCAGCTGGATGGACGCGATGCAGGCAGCCGGGGCGAGCAGGGCGTACTCGAGCGCGCCGAGGCCGAGCACCCGCACGCGCGCCTCACGGTCTGAGATTCCGCTTTGCTTGAACGCGTGCAGGTCGAGCGCGAACCCGCCCTGGGTGACGAACGGCCCGAATCCGGCGGCGACTGCCGCGGCCGCGCGGCCGTTGCCCATCTTCGGCCCGTCGTCGACGCGAGACACCTCTCGGTACCCGAACATGTACCCGAGGTACGCGACGATCTCCGCGCCGAACGCGACGAGGAACCAGATCGGCTGCACGTGCTGCATCCGATCCCAGACCCGCTCGAAGCCGGCGACCTCGCTCAGCGCAAACAGCGTCGCCAGCGCGAGGAGCGAGGCGGCCACGAGGAAGAACGACGACTCCGTCGTCGACCGGTGCAGATGGCTCTTCGGTTCGAAGTTCAGGTGACGCAGGGGAGAATCCTCCGGTGACGGTTATCGGCATCTTCGGGCCGACCGCGAGCGGCAAATCGAGGGTCGCTGCGGAAGTCGCCGACCGGATTCCAGCCGAGCTCGTCTCTGCTGATGCCCTTCAGGTCTATCGGGGAATCCCGATCCTGACGAACCAGCCTATTGAGCCTACCCGGATGGTCGGGATCTGGCACCTCGACCGAGAGGCCTCGGTCGGCGAATACGCCCCGCTGGCCCATGCCGCGGTGGACGAGATCCTGGCCGCCGGCCGGACGCCGATCGTCGTCGGCGGCACCGGGCTGTACCTCCGGGCCGCGCTCGCCGAGCTCTCGCTGCCGCCGGCGCCTGCGCCGGGCGCCCGGGAGCGGTGGGAAGGCTTCTACGACGAGGGCGGCGCCGAGGCCGCCCATGCCCGGCTGGAGGAGCTCGACCCGGCGGCGGCCGCGGCAGTGCACGCGAACGACCGCCGGCGCGTCGTCCGCGCCCTCGAGCTCGCCGAGGCGGGAGCGTCCCTCGCGCCCGGTGAGGACCGGCTCTGGGCCGGCCCGACGCGCCACCCGACGGTCGTCGTCGGGCTCGACGTCCCGAAGGCCGTGCTCGAGGCGCGCATCGAAGAGCGGACGCGAGCGATGTTCGAGGCGGGCGTGGAGGAGGAAGTTCGGCTCGCGCTCACGGGGACGATCTCGATCACCGCGCGGCAGGCTCTCGGCCTGGAGGAGGTGGCGACCCTGCCGCGCGAGGAAGCGATCGCAGCGCTCGTCGTGCGCACGCGCCGCTATGCGGCGTACCAGCGCAAATGGATGCGCCGCATTCCCGGCATCGCTATGGTCGACGCGGATCGCCCGCCGGGCGAGATCGCCGATGACATCGTCGCGCTGGCACGCACACGGGAACGTGTACCTCGTCCTGGAGGGTGAGCCGTACGTGCACGAGGACGGCCTCGACGGAGCGGTCGACGTCCTATCGGTCGATGGGGACGACATGGACATTGCGATCGTGAATCCGGACGGATCTCACGCCGAGATGTCGGGCAACGGGACGCGCATCGCAGGTGCGTGGCTCATGGAGCGCACCGGTCATGACGTCGCGCACGTGCGCGTCGGCCCGCGCGTGGTCGAGGTACGGCGCGTAGGCGAGCTGTACGAGTCGGAGCTCGGTGATGTCGAAGTCTCCGAGCCGGAGCGCATCGCGGATCTCGACGTCGTCCGCGTGTCGGTCGGCAACCCGCACGCGGTCGTCGTCGGCGACCCCGACGACCTCCCGCGGATCGGGCCGCTGCTCGAGACGCATCCGCGCTTTCCGAACCGGACGAACGTCCAGGTCGCGCGCATCGACGCGCCCGGCGAGGTGACCGCGCGCGTCTGGGAGCGCGGCGTGGGGGAGACGACGGCCTCCGGTTCGAGCGCCGTCGCAGTTGCGGCGGCGACGCACGGCGAGGGTGACGTGGTCGTGCACTTTCCCGGCGGCGACCTGCGCGTGCGCCTCGAGGGCGGCCGCGCGACGCTCACCGGGCCGGCTCAGCCGATCTGATACTCGCGCAGAACGTCGTTCAACGACGTCTTCAGATCGGTCTGCTCGCTGCGCCGGCCGATGATGAGCGCGCACCCGAGCTGGTATGTCCCTGCGGGAAACTCCTTCGGCCGCGTGCCGGGAACGACGACCGAGTACGGCGGGACATAGCCGCGGTGCTCGACCGGCTCGGGGCCGGTGACGTCGATGACGGGGACGGATCCGGTAAGCGACACGTTCGGCGCGAGCACGGCGCGCTCCCCGATGAGCACTCCCTCGGTGAGGATGCAGCGCGAGCCGATGAACGCGCCGTCCTCCACGATCACCGGGCGCGCCTGGATCGGCTCGAGGACGCCGCCGACGCCCACGCCGCCGGCGAGATGCACGTCCGCTCCGATCTGCGCGCACGATCCGACGGTCGCCCACGTGTCGATCATCGTGTTCGGCCCGACCCAGGCGCCGATGTTCACGTAGCTCGGCATCATCACCACGCCGCGCGAGAGGAACGAGCCGAAACGCGCGGTCGCGGGCGGCACGACGCGCACGCCGAGCTCGGCGTAGTTGTGCTTCAGCGGGATCTTGTCCACGTACTCGTAGGGACCGACCTCGATCGGCTCGAGCTTGCTGATCCGGAAGTAGTCGAGGATGGCCGCCTTCGCGTCCTCGTTCACGCGCCAGTCGCCGTCCACCTTCTCGGCGACGCGCAGCTCGCCGCGATCGAGGGCCGCGATGGTCTCTTCGGTATTCACAGCTCAGCGAGTATCGCCGCTGCGCGCTCGCACTCGTCGAGGGTCGGCACGAGTGCGAAGCGGACGTAGCCGGCGCCGCTCGGCCCGAAGAACTCCCCGGGGGAGACGAGGATGCCCCGTTCGAGGAGCGCGTCGGGAGCCGGCCCGACCACCCAGAGGTACATCGTCGCCTCGCTCGCGACGATCTCCCAGCCCTTCGCCTGGATTGCCGGGATCATCACGTCGCGCTTCGCGCGGTACCGCGCGCGCGTCTCGTCGACGTGGCGCTCGTCGTTCCACGCGACGACGGAGGCGCGCTGGACGAACTCCTGCGGTGCGGTGCCGACCGTCGGACGGTACGCCTTCAACGCGGCGACGATCTCCGCCGGCGCCGCCACGAAGCCGGAGCGGTATCCGGTCATCGACGATCGCTTGCTCAGGGTCTGGAAGACGAGCGCGCGTGAGCGGTCGGCCAGCTGCAGCACCGACGGCGGAGACTGGTCGAACCAGAGCTCGCTGTACGCCTCGTCGGAGGCGATGTAGAAGCCGCGCTCGGCCGCAGCCGCCGCGAGCCGCTCGTAGAACTCGAGCGGGGCGACCGCTCCCGTCGGGTTGTGCGGGTAGTTGACCCAGACGATCGCGGTGTCGTCGGGGATCGCGTCGACGTCGGGCAGGAAGCTGTTCTCGCGCAGCAGCGGCAGCGTCTGAACCTTCGCGCCGGCGAAGAGCGCGCCGCGCTCGTAGACGGGATACGCCGGCTCCCCGAAGACGACGGTCCGGCCGGCGGTGTCGAGCACCTGCGCGAGCGAGAAGATCGCCTCCTTCGATCCGTACGTCGGCACGATCTCTGTGTCCGGGTCGACCGCGACGCCGAAGCGCCGTTTGCACCAGTCGCTCGCCGCCTGCCGCAGCTCTGGGAGGCCCTGCGCGAGCGGGTACGGCGCACGCTCGGGCACCGCATCGATCAGCGCCTGTCGGATCATCGGATCGGTCGGCTCGTTCGGGTCGCCCTTGCCGAAGTCGATCACCTCGACGCCGGCCGCCACGAGCCGCCGCCGTGCCTCCTCGAGGCGAACGAACGGGTACGTCGCCATCTCCGTGAGCGTCGGATTGATCACGAGAGGAATTCTCGCAGCGTCTCGTAGCAGCGCTCGAGGTTCTCGATCGGCACTTGCTCGTCGACGCGATGCGCGTACGCGGTCGCGCCGGGACCGTAGTTGATCGCGTTGATGCCCTGCTCGGCGAATTGCGCGACCGGCGTCCACGCCTGCTTCGGCTTCACGGCCTGCACGAGGTCGCGCAGCCGCGCGGTGTGCGCGTTGTCGAGCGCGGGCGGCGCGGACGGTGACTCGCTCAGCACCTCGATCTCGCCTTCGGGAAGAAGCGCGCGCAGGCGCGCCTCGGCGCCGGGACGCATGAAGCGCATGTTCAGCTCCGCGGACGCGGTCGCGGGAACGACGTTCGACGCGATACCGCCAGCTACGCGGACGGCGCTCACCACCTCGCGGTACACGAGCCCGTCGAGCTCGACGTCGGCCGGCTCGAGCCCGACGAGCGGCTGCAGGCCGCGCACGAGCTCGTGGATCGCGTTCACCCCGGTCCACGGGCGCGCGGAGTGCGCGCTCTCGCCGTGGAAGGTGATGCGCGCCTGCACGTTGCCGAGACAGCCGGCGTGCAGCTCGCAGTCCGTCGGCTCGAGCACGACCGCCAGTTCCACGTCGCGGAGCAGGTCGGTGGCGAAAAGCGCCGGCAGCGGGCTCTCGCTGACCGGCACTTCTTCACGCGTGAAGAAGAGGTAGCGCGCGGGGACACCGGCACGGGCGAGCTCGATCATCACCGCGACGCCGGCTTTCATGTCGCTCGCCCCGAGGCCGTGCACCGCGCCGCTGTCGATCCGGCCGGGCAGATTCCCCTGCGCGGGCACCGTGTCCAGATGTCCTGCGAGGACGATGGGGCCGTCGCCGTACAGCAGCACCTCGCCGTCGTCGTACATCGGCGCACCGGGGACGAGATCGCGCACCAACTCGACGATCGCCGCCTCCGAACGGCTCTCGGAGGGGACGTCGACCAAGTGCAGCGTCCTGGCGGCGAGATCGGGGGTCGGCACGGCAGAGGTCATAATGACGTTCGGTGACAGTCAGACAGCCCGATCCCACGCCGGGCCTCGAGCCCGAGCGCGGGCTCGTCCTCGCCGTGCTCGCACAAGGTGTCGACGCCGAGGACGAGATCGGGGAGTTCGAGGAGCTCGCGCGCACGGCAGGGGTGCGGCCGGTGGCCCGCGTCCTCCAGCACCGTGCGCAGCCGGATCCGCGCACCTATGTCGGCAAGGGGAAGATCGGCGAGCTGAAGAGCGAATACGGCCGCGTCAAGGCGGAGGTCCTCCTCGTGGACGACGAGCTCTCGCCGTCGCAGCAGCGGCTCCTGGAGAACACGCTGGAAGCGCGCGTCGTCGACCGGACGCAGCTGATCCTCGACATCTTCGCGCAGCACGCGACGAGCGCCGAGGGGAAGCTCCAGGTCGAGCTGGCGCAGCTCGAGTACAACCTCCCGCGCATGCGCGGCATGTGGAAGCACCTCGAACGCCTCGGTGGCGGCGTCGGCACGAGAGGCCCCGGCGAGTCGCAGCTCGAGTCCGACCGCCGGCAGGCGCGCCAGCGTGTAACGCTGCTCAAGGAGCGGCTCGAGGAGCTTTCGAAGCAGCGCGACGTGCGTCGCAAGGAGCGGCGCCGGACACAGACGCCGACCGTCGCGCTCGCCGGCTACACGAACGTCGGCAAGTCGACGCTCCTGAACGCGCTGACGAACGCAGAGGTGTCCGTTCGCAATCGCCTCTTCGAGACGCTCGATCCAACAACCCGCGGGTTCGAGCACGAAGGGCGCAAGTATCTCGTCACCGACACCGTCGGCTTCGTGCGGCGGCTGCCGCATCAGCTCGTCGAGGGCTTCGCTGCGACCCTGGAGGAGACGCTCGTCGCCGATCTCATCCTCCATGTCGTCGACGCCTCGGCGCCGGAGGAGCGGCTCGTCGAGATGATCGGCGCCGTGAACGGTGTGCTGCATGACATCGGTGCGGACGAGCTGCCGATCGAGCTCGTGCTCAACAAGGTGGACGCGGCCGACGAGACGCGAAGACGTGCGCTCTCCAACCGCTATCCCGACGCGCTCCAGGTGTCGGCGCTCACCGGCGAAGGGCTGGACGATCTGCGCACGCGCATCGCCGAACGCTTCGCGGACCTCTTCGAGCCGGTGCGCCTCTTGCTGCCGTATCAGGACGGCGCGAAGCTCAACGAGCTCTATGCGCTCGGGGCGCCGATCGAGGAACGCGAAGACACGAGCGAGGGAGTGCTCGTGCTCGCGCGGCTGCCGCGTCGCGAGATCAACCGCTTCGCCCGCTACCTCGTCGGCGCGTAGTGGAAGTGGCATTCCGCAAGCTGCGCGACGACGCAGTTGTGCCCGTGCGCGCCTACGACGGCGACGCGGGGCTCGACCTCTCCGCGTGCGAGGGCGCCGTGCTCGGGCCGGGGGAGCGGGCAACGGTCGGTACGGGGCTCGCGGTCGCGATCCCCGACGGGTACGCGGGCTTCGTCCAGCCGCGGTCCGGTCTGGCGATGCGAAACGGGATCACGATCGTGAACACGCCGGGTCTCGTCGATTCCGGCTATCGCGGCGAGCTCCGCGTCGTGCTGTTGAACACGGACGCGCACGAGGAGTTCGTCGTCGAGCCGGGCATGCGCATCGCGCAGCTCGTCGTCGTTCCGGTCGCGAGCGTCGAGCCGGTCGAGGTGGAGGCGCTGCCCGAGAGCGAGCGCGGCGTCCGCGGCTTCGGGTCGTCGAGCCACTGATGCAGGAGCCCCGCATCCGCGTCTCGGCCGTCCTGCGCTGGGAGGATCGCATCCTGCTCTGCCGGCACGAGAAGGCCGGCCGCGGCGAGTATTGGCTGCTGCCGGGGGGCGGCGTGAACGCAGGCGAGAGCCTCGTCACCGCGCTCCACCGCGAGCTGTTCGAGGAGGTCGGGATTCCCGATCGTCTTCCCGTCGAAGGCCCCGTCGCGCTCGTCGACTCGATCTCACCGCAGCGTGGGCTCGGCGCGAAGCACGTCGTGCACATCATCTTCGCCGGCGACCTCTCGGGGCGGTCGCTCGAGGCGGTCACCTCGCAGGACGCGGCAGTGCGCGGACACCGGCTGTTCGACACCGCCGATCTCGACGACGTCGTGCTCCATCCACCCATCCAGCGCTTCCTCCGGCGCTGGGAGCCGGGCGACCCGGCGGCATACCTCGGCGCACTGTGGGCCCCCTAGCTCGAATTTCCGAACCTAGCGTCGTTGAGCGCGCGCGGACGAGACGGCGTGCGCCAGTGCTTCGAGCTCATCGTCGAGCGGCGCGAGCTCCGGCGGCTCGCCACCGGTTCGATGTGCGAGCGCCTGCGCGAGGATCCAGTCGGCGAGCCACGGATTGCGCGGCAACAGCGGGCCGTGGAGGTACGTGCCGATGGCCCGGCCGACGCGACAGCCCTCGTAGCCGCTCTCGCCGTCGTTGCCGAACCCGGACACGACGCGCCCGAGCGGCTCGGCGCCTGGATCGAGCCGCGTCCGGCCGGCATGGTTCTCGAAGCCCGCGAGCGTACGTCGAACGCCAGGCTCCAGCTCGCACTCGAGCAGCACGTTCCCGATCATCCTCCGATCGCCGGCGACGGTTTCGAGCGGCAGGAGGCCGACGCCCGGCATGTCGTCGCCGTGATGGCCGCGGTAGCCGCGCCCGAGCAGCTGATAGCCACCGCAGACCGCGAGGAAGGCCGCACCTCCGGCTGCGGCCGCCTTCAGCGGCTCGGCCTTCGTGGCGAGGTCGGCGGCGACAAGGAGTTGCTCGCGGTCCTGTCCGCCGCCGAGGTAGTAGAGGTCGTGCGCGCCGGGAACGATGCGGCCGCCGATCCCGACCTCGGTGACGTCGAGCTCGTGCCCGCGCCACGCCGCGCGCGCGACTAGCACCGCGATGTTGCCGCGGTCGGCATAGATGTTCAGATAGTCGGGATAGAGATGTGCGACGCGGATGTTCACGCGGCGCGCTCCCAGTAGGGACGTACGAGCCCGCGCGCGGCGACGATTCGCTGCAGGCCGAGCATCGCCGTGTACGTGGGGAGGACGACGAGCTCGCCGTCGTCCGACGTCAGCTCGAGGCCGCGGTCGAGCGCGCGCTCGAGGCTCGGCTCGACCTCGATCGCATCCTCCGCGAGCCCGCCGTACTTGAAGCGGAGGGCGAGCTCGGCGGCTCGGTCGCCGGTTGCGACCACGCGGTCGAAGCCGGCGAGCAGGGGCTCGAAGTCGACGTCCCAGATCCACGACACGTCGCGGCCGTCCGCGATGGCGTCGTTCAGTGCGACGACGGCCAGCCGGGGAGGGCCGCCGTCGACGAGCGTGCGGATGGCCTCGTTCGCGCCGGCCGGGTTCTTGATCAGCAGCAGCAGGATCGTCTTGTCGCCGACGGCGATGCGCTCGAAGCGGCCGAACGCCGCGCTGAAGCGTCCGAGACCGGCGACGATCTCGTCCGTGGTCGCTCCGAGCGCGTGCGCGAGCGCGGCGGCGCCGACGGCGTTGTAGACGTTGTACAGCCCGGGGAGCGCAAGCTCGACGCGGCGCGTCTCACCCGCCAGGTCGAGGTCGAAGGCGACGCCCTCGAGCGCGCGCAGCTCGACGTTGCGTGCGACGACATCCAACGGCGGGCGGGCGATGTGGCCGTTGGGACAGCGGTAGTCGCCGAGGTGGCCGACGTACGCGGCTTCGTACTCCAACGGGAGGCCGCAACGCAAGCAGTACTTCGAGTCGGCCGCGTGCTGGAGCGCAGGCCGTGCGACGCGCGGGTCGTCGAGCCCGAAGACGAGCGCCGGTCCGTGGGCGTTCGCGAGGTCGCCCACGAGCGGGTCGTCGCCGTTGACGACGAGGGTCGTGCTCACGGGGAGCTCCGCGACGGCGTCGCGCCAGCGTTCGGCGACGAGCTCGAGCTCGCCGTAGCGGTCGAGCTGGTCGCGGAAGAGGTTGCCGAGGCAGACGGCGCGTGGCCGGACACGCCGCATCACCTCCGGAAGGGCGGCCTCGTCCACCTCGAGGAGCCCGAGCTGTGCGTCGCCTGCGGCGAGGAGCGTGGAGGCGACGCCGGAGAGGAGGTTGGCGCCCGAGCCGTTGTGCGCGAGGCGGAAGCGGGGGCGGAGGATCTCGGCCGCCATCGCCGCGGTCGTCGTCTTCCCGTTGGTGGCCGAGATCGTCGCGGTGCCGGCCGGCAGCCGGGCGGCCAGCCGGTCGACCGCGCCGGGGTCGAGCGTGGAGAGGAGCTTGCCCGGGACCGTCGTCCCTCCGCCGGCGCCGACGAGGCGGGAGAGGGCTGCAACCGCGCGGGCGGCGGCGATCTCGGCGGCGAGCGGGACGACCATCGGGGCGAATCTACCGCTGCGCGGATTCACTTGCGGATCCTCCAACCTGATCTACCATACTTGTCGTGCCCCGGAAGCCCCGTTTCCGCGCGGTGGCGGAGATCGACCCGCGCAAGCTCGCCGAGTTCCAGGCGGGCATCCGCAAGCGGTACACCGACGATCAGATCGTGGGCGAGCTCCAGGCGAGCGCCGAGCGGCTGGGACGCTCGCCGACGATGCGCGAGTTCGCGGCCGACACACAGACGACCGTCCATCCGCAGACCGTGATCGAGCACTTCGGCTCGTGGAACGCGGCCAAGCGCGCGGCGGGACTCGTGCCCCGGCGATTCGCAACGCGGGAGGAGCTCCTCGGTCTCCTCCGCGACCTGGGCGAGGAGCTCGGCCGGCCGCCGACGGCGCGCGACATCGACGAGCACAAAGGGAAGCTTCCCTCCAAGTCGCTGTACTGGCACACGTTCGGCTCCCTGACGACGGCGCTGCGCGAAGCCGGGTTCGATGTGCCGGTGGGGGAGGAGCGGCTCGAGCGCGCGGTCGAACAGGGCGCCGCGCTTGCCCGACGGCTCGGCCGCCTGCCGAAGTTCGCCGACTGGGCCGAGGCACGGAAGGCGGACGATTCGCTCCTCACCGAGTGGCAGGTTTACCGGCTGCTCGACGCGCGCCGCGGCGCGTGGTCGACGTTCCAGTTCCTCGTGCGCGAGCTGCTCGAGCAGCAGAGCGTCACCGTCGCCGGTGACGGGACGATCAAGAAGAAGCGCTGAGTAGACTCGCGCCGTGGACGAGGCGCCGCTCGAGGACAAGGGCTCGGGGCTCGCGCCTGTCGGCGCCGGCTGGTTCGTCGTCAACGTGCGCGACGCGCAGTGGCTGACGTCGGCCGGGGGCGAGAAGAAGTCGTCGGGGGCGGAGTGCGTCTTCGAGAGCGGAGAGTTTTGGTTCCGGGAGCTCGGCTTCAGGATCCACGTCCTCGAGCCGGGCGAGCCGAACGGGCTCTACCACTCCGAGTCGGTGCAGGAGGACTTCCTTGTCCTGTCGGGCGAGTGCACGCTCCTCGTCGAGGGCGAGGCCCGGACCCTGCGCGCATGGGACTTCTTTCACAGCCCTGCCGGGACGGAGCACATCTTCGTCGGCGCCGGCGACGGGCCGTGCGCGATCCTCATGGCCGGCGTTCGCTCCGAGGACGTCGCGTTGCACTACCCGCTCTCGGAGCTCGCAGCTCGGTACGACGCGAGTGCCCACAAGGAGACATCGGACCCGGACGAGGTCTACCCGGACCGCTTCGAGCCGTCACGGCGCGAACGTCCCTCGTACTGGGACACGCTGCCCTGGGTGTAGGAAACTAGGCGGCCGCGAGGTTCGAGAGCTGCTTG
Organism: Actinomycetota bacterium; assembly: GCA_003139545.1. GTDB lineage: Bacteria > Actinomycetota > Thermoleophilia > Gaiellales > Gaiellaceae > Palsa-739. The sequence goes on along the minus strand of PLJC01000022.1, from coordinate 24,259 downwards.
AGGCACGACGCGCCTTCGCCGGGTGCGCGCACCGCGGGGAGCGGCTTACCCGGCTCTTCGTAGCGCGGGTTCGGCCGGAAGTGCTCGTGCCGCACGACTTTCGCGCCGTGCAGCGCGAGGAACGTCCCGTCCTTCAGCTCCTGCTTCTTCAGGCGCACGTGCGCGTACTCCTCGACGACCTCGAGCGCCGTGCGCGTCGAGGCGAAGAAGAGTTCGTGCTTGCCGGAGCCGAGCCACAGCGGCCGGCCGATGCCGCGGGCGGCGAAGACCGTCCCCGGCTCGCGCTCGTCGAGCCAGGCGGTGGCCATCGAGCCGAGCAGCGCCTCGAGGGCTGCCGGGTCGTTCCGCGAATGCGCGGCCAGGGCGAAGATCGCCTCGGAGTCGACGGTCATGCGCGGCTCGGCGCGGGCGCACTCGAACTCGGCCAGGAGCTCGTCGTCGTTGACGATGATGCCGTTGTGGATGCCGACCACCGGCCCGTGCCGGACGGGGTGGTTGTTGGCGGAGATGGAGGGGTGGCCCTTGGTGTAGTCGCGCACGTGGACCAGGAGCTCGGTCGCCGCCTGCGGGACTTCGATCCGCTCCAGGAGCTGGCTGGCCGGCGTCCTCTGCTTCGTGACCACGGGGTAGGAGCTGCCCGGGCCGCGGTGGGCATACCCGACCGCGTCCGCGCCCCGCTCGGCGATCCCGGCCAGGAGAGCCTGCGCCGCCAGCGTCCGATCGACGCTGCTACGGGAAGAGAGGCTGTATCCGGCGATTCCGCACACGATCTAGGTCACCTCCAACCGTAGCGGACAGTTCGGCGCACCCGGCCTCAAGCCTGCACGGCCGAAAGCCGATATGTGGCCTTGTGGAGCCTCTCCTCGCTGCGGAGGGAGATGTCGAGCAGGCCGAAGAACCCGCCAGCCAGCTCGATGATCCCCTGAAGCTGTACATACGGTCGATCGGCGACGGCCGGCTGTTGACGCGCGAGGAAGAGCGCGATCTGGCCCGCCGCAAGGACGCAGGCGACGAGCTGGCGAAGAAGCAGCTCATCGAGGCGAACCTCCGCCTCGTCATGTCGATCACGCGCAGCTACACGCGCGCGGGCGTGCCGCTCCTCGACCTCATCCAGGAAGGCAACCTCGGTCTCATCCGCGCGGTGGAGAAGTTCGACTACCGCCTCGGGTTCAAGCTTTCGACCTACGCCACGTGGTGGATCAAGCAGTCGGTGAGCCGTGCGCTTTCCGATCAGGGACGGACGATTCGCCTCCCAACGCATGTGGCCGAGCGCGTGCGCCGGCTGCTCCGAGTTCGCCGCCAGATGGCGCAGAAGCTCAGCCGCGAACCGACGCCCGCCGAGCTCGCCAAGGAGACCGGAGAGCCGGAGGACAAGGTGGTCGACCTCCTCAGCCTCGTCGACGATCCCGTCAGCCTCGATTCTCCCGTCGGCGACGGCGAGAGCTTCTTCGCCGACCTGATCGAGGACGAGAGCTCGGCGCAGCCGCACGAGCGCACCGCGATCGAGCATCGCCACGGCGAGCTCTCGGACGCGATCGCCCAGCTCGCTCCCCGTATGCAACGCGTGCTCGTCCTGCGGTTCGGGTTGGACGGCGAAGGTGCGCGCACGCTCGAGGACATCGGCAACGAGCTCGGCGTCACCCGCGAGCGCGTCCGCCAGCTCGAGTCGCGTGCGCTGCGCGAACTGCGCAACGGCGCGCCCGATCTCGAGCTCTATCTCACCTAGCTCGAGGCGACGAGCTGCATCTCGCGCAGGTTGGCGAGGCGGCGCAGCGATTCGAGCTCGATCTGCCTGACCCGCTCGCGCGTGAGCCCGAGACGCCTGCCGATCTCTTCGAGCGTCTTCGGCTCCTCGTCGATGAGGCCGTAGCGCAGCACGAGCACCTGCCGCTCGCGGTCGGGCAGCGACTGCAGGGCGAGCATGAGCGCCTGGCTCCGCAGTGACACCTCGACGTGCTCCTCGGGCAGGGGGTCGTCGCCGGCGACGAAGTCACCGAAGACGGCGTCTTCGTGCTCGCCGACCGGCTGGTCGAGGCTCGCCGATGCGCGGGCGGCGGCGCGCACCTCGCGCGCCTGCTCGACCGGCAGCGACGCTTCCTCCGCGATCTCCTCCAGCGTGGGCTCGCGACCGAGCTCCATCCAGAGCGTCCGCTCGGCGCGGTTCATCTTCTGCATGCGCTCGACGATGTGCACCGGCATGCGGATCGTGCGCGCTTTGTCGGCGAGCGCGCGCGCGACCGCCTGGCGGANNGCGTACGTCGAGAACTTGTACCCGCGGCGCCAGTCGAACTTCTCGACGGCGCGGATGAGGCCGAGCGTCCCTTCCTGGATGAGATCGAGGAACGGCAGTCCCTGGTTGCGGTAGTTCTTCGCGATCGACACGACGAGGCGCAGGTTGGACTGGATCATCCGCGTCTTCGCGCTCATGTCACCGGCCTCGATCTTCTTCGCCAGCTCGACTTCCTGCGGGGCGGTCAACAGCGCGTGCTTGCCGGCCTCGCGGAGGAACAACTGGAGCGCGTCGGTCGTCGTCTCGACAAAGGCGGGCGGCGGGGGAGGGGGCTGCTCCTCCTTCGGCTCCTCGACCAGTTCGATGCCGCGCCGGTCGAGCTCGATGTAGACCGCGTCCACCTCGAGCGGGTCGAGCTCGAGCGGCTCGAGCACCTCCTGCAGCTCCGTCTGCCGGAGCTGACCGCTGGACTCCGCCGCTTCCAGGAGCGCGAGCAGATCCTCGCTCCTGAGGATGATGTCGATCTCGACCGTCAAATTCCCCCCGATCAGTTTGTCTGGCGATGTTCCGCGCAGCAGGGGGACCAAAACACGCGAGGCCTCCCTAAATCAAGGGTTTCGTCCTTGCGATCGACGCTGATCCGAGCGCTGGCCATGTCCGTAGTTGTCAGGTAAGCCAACGACGCCGTCCGGACCGCTAGCTACGGTCGCACCCGTGTTCGACGAGTTCTGTACTTGCCAGCTTTGCGGGCGCGTCTATCGCTACGACTACCGGCGTGGCCATTCGCGGAAGCGCTGCAATTCGTGCCGCTCGTTGCGGGCGGCGGTTCTTGGCCGGAAGCAAAAGCTGGTTGAGCTCAGAGGCGGGAAGTGTGAGATCTGCGGTTATGGCCGGTGCCTGAGTGCGCTGACGTTCCACCATCTCGATCGGGCGACAAAGCGCTTTCTCGTCTCGGAGTCGAGTAAGAATCGGAGCTGGGACAGCCTCGTCGAGGAATCGAAACGCTGCGCGCTTCTTTGCTCGAACTGCCACCGCGAGGTAGAGGCTGGGATCACCGATGTCCCTGAGATCGTGCGGGAGCGGATTCAGCGTGCCCTGATTGGCGTCGAGCGTGTTCCGAGAAGGCCTCCTGGCCGGCCTCCGCTCGACTAGACCCAGCGCACGATAAGAGATGTTAGGTCAAGCTGGAACAGAAACGCCTGAACGGCTGGAACCGCCACTCTCCCCCGAGCGGCTTTTCCACAGGCTGCACGGTCCGCTGTGGAAATGTTGATTATTCAAAATTCGCAAAATGCGAACGTTTTCGGTTTCGGCCCCCTTGTACGGTCCTTGCGCACCCCCTAGATTCACAAGTGCGCCGAGCGCGGCGCGGGAGTAGGTTGAAGCGGAGCCGATAGGCCGTACGAGGAGGTCCGCGAGGGCCGAGGCGGAAAGTCGAGCGGTTCCGTGGACGAAACCGCGACGGGCTCGGCGAATTTTTTTGGTCCCGTTTATCTAGGATCAGCCCTCGTGCACTTTCATCCGCCGAGCATCGACCCGGGCATCATCGCCCTCGTGTGGGCCCTCGCACTCGGGACATTCATCTACTTCGGGCTCCTCGCCGTTGGCACGACGGGCGCGTTCGCGATCGTCATCGCGATGGTCTCGACCGCCGGCATCTGGCTGTTCGTCCGCACCCGCGGCAACAGCGCTTAGAGCGTCAAGAAGAGCTCAGGCCGCGGCCGCGACCGGCCGGGCCAAAGGGCGGCGGTTGACGCTCCGCTTGCTGAGAGCGGCGACGAGCAGCTTGGCGAGATCCGATCCGATCGTCCGCTCGAGGCGGTCGCGGGCCCGTTCGGTATCCGGGTCCAGACCGGCCAGATGTGCGGCGAGCAGATCGAGCCCCCTCTCGCGCTGCGTGATGCCTGCGAGCTCCATCCGCCATTTCTATCGGCCTTCGGGCGGTGCCACCCCGATCCCTGACGGCAGGGATTGGGTCGCTGCGCCGGGGCAGCGACCCCTCCCCGCTTCAGTCCCTGTGCGGGCCGACCGTGACCTCGTGCGGCTGACCGGCCGGCGTGTCGATCTCGCGGCGCTCCGCGGTTACGGGCTCCTCGGCGGTCAAGTTCCCGGTCGCGGGCGCGGCCTCCGGAGCATCCGCCGGGACGGTATCGAACGACATCCCGAGGACGAGACCGAAGCCGAACGCGAGCACCCCGTGCCAGAGCGCCAGGTCGTGGACGAGCCCCACGAGGCCGGCGTGCCGGCTCCAGGTCTCGAACGTCCCCTGGTACCAACCGTGTGCAGGCTGGCTCGCCATCATGATCCACCAGACGACGATCAGCACCGGCACGAGCGCGAGCGCGAGCGTCCCCAGGGAGATGCGCAGCCGGAGTCCCTTCGTCCAGCCGCCGACCACCTGCGAGATCGCCACCACGATGCCTGCGCCCGCGACGATCGCCATCTCCGCCCAGAAACGGCCGTCGGAGCGCTGCCCCACGAGCGTCGCAGCCCAGAGCAGCACGCCCGCCGTCCCGACGGCAGCGACCGTCGTCAAGCCGCGCGTCGTGTCGTACAGACCGTACCGTCGCATCGGATCACCTCGTTCCGCGTTTTTCAGACCTGCAGGGGAAACGCGCGAACCCCCCGTACGGGTGCGCTACAGGGCCAGGCGGCGGGCGTCGAAGGCCGACGACCAGAGCTCCGCGCGGAACTCCTCCACCGTCGCGTGGACGTCCCCGGTGAAGACGTGCTCGACGACGCCAACCTCGCGGTCGTTGTGGAAGGGCACGTCGACGTGCTCGTGCGTGACGAGATTGACCGAGGTGCACTCGCACGCCGGGCAGTGGACGGCGAGCCCGAGCCGCCCGTCGCCGGGCGCGAGGAGGAGGAACGCGGACGGGAACACCGGTCGCGGCCGCTCCTCCGGGTAGCAGAAGAAGCTCCACGGCCACTCCCCCGCCCCGATGTGGACGGCGGCGAGGTCGCTCAGCTCGTCGGCCACCGGCTCCACCCGCGAGGTCATGAGGTTGAGGAAGACGCCGCCGTCGAGACCGAGCGGCGCCCAGTCGAGGTCGTCGTGGCTCACGAGGCCGTCGTGCTCCTCCCCGCACGGGCACGCGAAGCGGACGCGGTAGACGACGGGGTGCGCCGCGCCCTCGAGTTGTTCGATCCTCCGGAAGGCGGACAGCGGCACCTTCGCCTCACCCCGGTTGGGGCACGAGAACGTGTACCGGCTCGTCAGCGGGTCGTACATATCCATCTTGTAATCGGCAGGACGGACGGAGCCGGAAAGCCAGTTGGCCGGCTAGTACGAGATGAGCGCGTGCAGGTCGTAGTTCGACAGGCGGTCGCGGCCGCCGAGGAACGTCAGGTCGATGACGAAGTTGATGCCGACGACGTGGCCGCCGAGCTGCTCGACGAGGCCGGCGATCGCCTTCACCGTGCCGCCGGTCGCGAGCACGTCGTCGTGGATGACGACCCGCGCCCCATCGGCGATGGCGTCGGCGTTCACCTCGAGCGCGTTCTCGCCGTATTCGAGGGCGTACCGGGCCGACACCGTCTCCGGCGGGAGCTTGCCGGGGCGGCGGGCAGGCACGAACCCGCACCCGACGGCGCAGGCGATCGCGGCGCCGAGCCAGAAGCCGCGGGCCTCCGCGCCGAGGACGAGGTCGGGCTTCCGCTCCGCCGTCCAGTCCGCGAGCTCGGCCACCGCCTGCCGCAGCGCGGCAGAGTCGCCGAGCAGCGGAGCGATGTCCTTGAACCCGACTCCGGGCTCGGGGAAGTCCGGGACCTCCCGGATCTTGGACCTGAGGTCGATCTCCGTCTTCATCCGGCGAGCCTCCTGACTGTTCGCCCGAGTAGCAACTGCGAGAGCTCCTGCGCCGCCTCGGTGAGCGCGCGCAGGTCGTCGAGGCCGGCGCGGCGGCGCTCCGGGTTGCGCGAGCGCAGCGATGGGAGCACGAGCGCCTCGAGCAGTCCCGCCTCGCGGTCGGCGGCGGTCCGGAACGCACGCAGGTGACGCGGCGCGATCCCGTACCGCGCCAGCCGCTCGCACACTGCGGCGATCTCGACGTCCAGCTCGGTGTACGGCGGTTCGAGCAGACCGAACTGCTCGAGCTCGCGGGCCCTGGCAGGATCGACGCCCGCCCGCTCGCACAGGTCCTCTACGTCGACGCCGTCGTCGTCGTGCTCGCCGAGGGTTGCGGTCGCACGCTTACGGCGCGCCTTCGCAGCGCCGGCCGCGAGCTCCTCGCGAATCACGCGCAGCGGCAGGAACTCGTCCCGCTGCAGGCGCAGGATCGTCTGCAGCCGCTCAAGGTCGTCCTCGGAGAAGAGCCGGTAGCCGCCCTGCGTCCGCCGCGGCGTGACCAGGCCTTCGCCTTCGAGATACCGGATCTTCGAGATCGAGACGTCGGGAAACTCGGCCTTCAGCCTGCGACAAACTGCGCCGATGGTCAGGAGGCGAGATCGTGAACCTTCGAGCCGTAGGCTTTCGGCGGTCGACATCAGCTCGCGAGGAAGGTGAGCCGGTACTTGCCGATCTGGAGCTCGTCGCCGTCGGAGAGCTCGGACGACTCGACGCGCTCCCGGTTGACGAAGGTTCCGTTCAGGCTCCCCTGGTCCTCGACGAACCAGCGGCCGTCGCGCTGCACGAGAACGGCGTGGCGCCGAGACACGGTCACGTCGTCGAGGAACACCGGGCAGTCGGGCGAGCGCCCGATCGTCGTGCGGTCGCCCTGCGGGGTGAACGTCTCCCCCGCGCGGCCGCCCCCGGAGCGGACGACGAGCGCCGGGCCTTCGATCCGCATGTCGTCGAGCTGGCCGAGCTCGTCACCGACCTCTTCGGGGCTGAACGTCTGCGTCTGCTCCGCCGGCTCGGGCGTGTGCAGCAGCGCACCGCACTTGGTGCAGTAGTTCGCCGCCTCCAAATTCTGGAAGCCGCACTCCGGGCAGTAGATGTGGCTCATGCTCAGTTCGCCGGCGGGCTGGCCTTGCCGGCGAGGATCTCGGTCAGGGACTCGACGTCGACCTGGCTGAGGATCGTCTCCGGCCCGGCTGCCTTCAGCCGCGCCTGGTACTCGGCGCGCAGGATGTCGATCTTCCCGTGCAGCAGGCGGCGCTCGTACGAGATCTCGCGCTCCTCCTCCTGCAGCTTCTGGATGAGCTGCTTGAGATCGGCGTCCGTCAGCGAAGCAAGGTCGGGCAGCAGTTCCACGTGGGCCTTTCGCTCGGGAGGGTCAACCTCAACTTTAGCCTTTCTCGCATCCCCGTCTAGGTTCGGGCCTCGGCCGTCTCCCCCTGCGCGATCTCCTCGACCATGCCCCGCAGCTCGTCGATGAGCTCTTCGGAGGCCTCCACGGTCTCTCCCTCGGCGTACAGGTGCAGGAACGGCTCGTCGGGATCGGGCAGGACCTCGATCCAGCCGCGGTCGTCGAAGACCTTGATGCCGTCGGTGAGGTCGAGCTCCCTGCCGGCCATGCGCTCGTTCAGGACGCGCATGACGAGCCCCTTGAGCGACCACGCGAGCGCGAGCTGCCGGTGGACGAGAGTCTGCTGGGGCAGCTCGGCCACGATCTCCGAGATCGGGCGGCGCACGGGCGCGAGCAGCTCCAGCAGGTTGACGAGGCTCGCGACGGCGTCGTAGCCGGGCAGGAACGCGGGGAACACGTACCCGCCGCCGACCGCGCCGCCGAAGACGACGCCCTTCTCGGCCGCCGTCCGCGTCAACTCCTGGAGCGATGCCGCCGTGCGCACGATCTCGAGGCCGGATCCCTCGACGAGCCGGTCGACCTGGCTCGTCACGGTCACTGGGAACGCGAGGCGGCCGGTGCGCCCGTTCGAGCCGATCAGCCGGAGATACAGGAGCAGCGCCTGTTCGACCGGAATCTCGCGCGCCTGCTCGTCGACGAGGTAGAGCCGCTCGCCGGGCCGGTCGAACACGGCACCGAGGTCGGCGCCGACGGCGGTGACGAGACGCTTTGCCTGCCCGATGGACGCTGCAAGCGGTCCGGCGCCGTCTGCGTCGGCATTGCCGTCGCTCGGGAATGCGTGCGCGGCGACCACCTCCACTCCGAGCGGGTCGAGCACGAGCGGCAGGACGTACGACGCGGCGGAGAAGCCGTAGTCGACGACGATCCGGAAGCGGCGCTCGCGGATCGACGACACGTCGAGCGTGGAGAGAAGGTCGCTCGCATACGTTTCCCTCGCGCGCGCGGGATACGAGATGCGGCCGACGTCGGTCGACGCGACCCTTCGGATCTCGCCGCGCGTGAAGTGCTTCTCCACCTCCGTTTGCGTCGCGGCGCTCATCTCGATGCCGGGTGGCTCGAAGAACTGGATGCGAATCGCCTCCGAGTCGCTCGGGCTGACGCCGACGTGCACGCCGGCGTCGTACCCCTCCGACTTGACGAGATGGCGGGCGACCGCCGCAGGGATGACGCGCAGGTCGGCGACGTCGACGCCCGTGGACGACAGGCCGGAGATCATCGCGCGCTTGATCATCCGGCACGCGGGTGTGCCTTCCCGTGAGGCGACGACGCGCGCGCCGCGCTTGAGCGCCGTGCCGAGCGCGGCCGCGAGCCGAACGGCGACGTCCGGCGTGAGGTCGACGTTGACGAGCCCGGAGACGCCCTCCTTGCCAAAGATGCGAGCCGTGCCGCGCGACTCCCAGATGAGGCTCTCGAACAGGTGCGCGCCGGTCTCGACTTCCTTGTACGGGTAGATCCGAACGCCGGGCATAATCACGCTCTCGGCGCCGATCGTCACTTCGTCGCCGATGGCGACGCCCTCGTGCACGCGCACGTGCGCGCGCAGGTCGCAGGAGCGACCCACGATCGCTCCCTCGACGAGTGCGCTGCGCCCGATGTACGTGGACGCGTCGATAATCGAGTGCGTCGTGCGTGCGCGCTCGCGCAGCGTCACGCTCGTGGAGAGCACCGAGTACAGGCCGACCGTCGCCTCCGGCGCAACACGGCAGTAGTTGCCGAGGTACGCGGGCCCCTCGATCGCATCGAGGTCGTGCACGTCGACACCTTCGCCAAGCCAGATGTTGCCGCGCAGCCGCACTCCCGAGATGTCGAGCCGGACCTTCTCGTCGAGCGCGTCGAAGTTCGCCTGCCGGTACTGGTCGAGGTTCCCGATGTCCTGCCAGTAGCCGTCGAGGACGCACCCGTAGATCGGACGCCCCATCTCGAGCAGCAGCGGGAAGAGCTCCTTGGAGAAGTCGAAGGGCCGGTCGGCCGGGATGTGTTTGAGCACCTCCGGCTCGATCACGTAGATGCCGGTGTTGATCGTGTCGGAGAAGACCTGGCCCCACGTCGGCTTCTCGAGGAAGCGCTCGACCCGTCCGTCCTCGTCGGTGACGACGATGCCGAACTCGAGCGGGTTGTCGACCGACTTCAGCCCGATGGTGACCGACGCCTGCTTCTCGCGATGGAACTCGACCAGCCGGCCGAGGTCGAGGTCGCATAGCGCGTCGCCGGAGATGACGAGGAACGTGTCGTCCAGCCGTCCGGCCGCCAGCCGGACGGAGCCCGCCGTTCCCGCCGGCGACTCCTCCACGGAGTACGCGAGGTCGATGCCGAGCGTCTCGCCCGTGCCGAAGTAGCTGCGGATCGCCTGCGGCAGGAACGCGACGGTGACGATGACGTCCTCGAAGCCGTGGTGCTTGAGCAGCTCGACGATGTGCTCCATGCACGGCTTGCCGACGATCGGCACGAGCGGCTTCGGCTGGTTCGACGTGAGCGGGCGCAGGCGCGTGCCTTCGCCGCCCGCCATGACGACGGCCTTCATCGCGATGACGACTCCGATTCCATTGCCACGTTCCTGGTGTGCGAGCACCAAGCCAGGCAAGGACGCAGGGCGCCCTCGTGCGAGACCGCACGGGGGCGCCCGAGGACGCCGCATGGCGCAGCGTGATCGCGCGCCAGGGACCTGGAGGATGGGGTCGGAGTCGTCATCTAAGGACCTTCCGCGCTTCGCGCACGTACAACATCGCGGCGACGACGGCTGCGCCGAGGCCGATCCAGAAGAGCCACAGCGGCCACGACGTGGCGTCGTGCGTGACGATGCGACAGCCGATCGCCAGGTACAACACCCAGGTCGCGGCCTTGCCGATGAAGTTCACGTCGAGGTCGATCCCGCGCGGCGCGAGCACGCGCCAGCCGGCGAGCAGCAGCAGGTCGCGCGCGGCGACGACGACCAGGCCCTCCCACGGTAGGCGGCCGTACACGACGAGGAGGATGACCGCCGCATCGATCATGAGCCGGTCCGCGAGCGGGTCGGCGATCTTTCCGAATCGCGACTCGACGTGCCAGCGGCGCGCGAGGAACCCGTCGATCTGATCGGTGACGCCCGCGACGCCGAAGAGGAGCCCGGCGGGCCACGTGTGTGCGCCGCCGGCCTGCACCATCAACACGACGAACACGGGGATGACCGCAAGGCGGCCGAGCGTCAATGCGTTCGGCAGCTGCGCCAGCGGAGCCGGGATCGCGCGGGTGGCCATCCCGCACAAGTGTACGGAGGGCTACTTCAAGGACAGGAGGCGCGCGACCCAGTACGCCGTCCGCGTCAGGTAGGCCGTCTGCGCCGCGGTGCCCTCGAGCCCCCACGCGCCGTTGTACGACAGATAGCCGCTATGGGCCGCGGCCGGCTCGATCTGCGTCCCTTCGCCCCACTCGTTGAAGCTCGTGATCGTGACGCCGTCGGGGTGGGCGGCGATGGCGGCCTTCCAGAGCGCGTCGTACGTGGCGCCGTCGCGACGAGACCGCGACACGGAGGTGGTCTCCCCGGCGCGCACGCCGTTGTAGCCCGGACCGACGCTTGGGAGGCAGAGGAGCCCGCGGGCGTGCGCCTCGGCGCACAGGCGGACGAACTTCGCACCGCCGTAGTCGACGAAGTCGTAGGTGTAGAAACCGGTGAACCCGCCCGCGGCGGCGAAGCCGACGAGTTGGGTGGCGGCGAAGATGCGCATGCCCGCGGGCTTCTGCGCCGTCACCGTCGCCCAGTCGGATGCGGCGAAATCGAGCGGGTGGTAGATGTAGACGTCGCGGATCCCGAACGACGCGAGATACGTCAGGTCCTGCGCCACCGACGCGGGAGAGCGCCCCGCGTACGGCTCGAGGTGGATGGCAGGAGTCAGATGGTGCGCCCGTGCTGCGACGAGCACCATCGGGAGCAGCGTGTCTTCCACCGAGCCCTTCCCCCACCACGAGATCACGACCTCGTTCACGCCGGCGGCCGCCATCTCGGCCATCTGGCGATCGACGGTGCGCGGATCGCCGCTCGAGTAGGGACCGTTCGCCGGAAAGTACCGCGAGTACACGTCGGTCGGCGGCACGTGACCGTTCTGGTTCCAGTGCATCCACGTGCCGTCATGCAGCGGCGTCCCGTACCAGGGGTAATAGAAGATCGCCACCGTTCCGGCCCGGGCGAGACCGGGAGCAGCGAGATATGCAATTACTAGCCCCCCCGCGAGGAGGCGACGCATGCAGGCGTATTCTCACCCACGTGCCGGACGATTTCCAGATCCCCGGCTTCGTCAATTCGCATAGCCACGCTTTCCAGAGGGCGCTGCGGGGGCGGATCGAGGGCGGCGACTTCTGGGCCTGGCGGGACGCGATGCTCGAGTTGGCTGCCGGCGTCCAGACGGATTACCGGTCGGTCTTCGCCGAGATGCGTGCCTCCGGGTACACGGCGGTGGGCGAGTTCCACTACCTCGGAGTCGAGGAAGCACGGGCCGCAGCCGAGGCGGCGGGAGGCGCCGGCGTCGAGCTGGTCGTCCTCTACGTCGCCTACGCCCGCGGAGGCATCGAGCGCTTCCGCCAGAGCTCGGTGGCGGACTATCTCCGGGAGCTGGAGGGTCTACAGGACGCGGGCATCCGCGTCGGCGTTGCCCCGCACTCGGTGCGTGCGTGCCCGCGCGACTGGCTCGTCGAGCTCGGCGCCTACGCGTCCGAGCACGCGCTCCCGCTGCACGTGCATGCGGACGAGCAGCCGCGCGAGATCGAGGAATGCCTGACCGAGCACGGCCTCCGCCCCATTGAGCTCCTCGCCGATTGCGGCTGCCTTGGCCCGCACACGACCGTCGTGCACGCGACCCACGCGGACGGCCGTGAGCTCGACCTGCTCGGCGAGGCGGGAGCGCGCGTGTGCGCGTGCCCGACGACCGAGGCGAACCTCGGCGACGGCTTCCTCCCGGTCGAGCGCCTCCTGCACCGCGGCATCCGCCTGTGCATCGGCTCGGACTCGAACGTGCGCATCGACCCGCTCGAGGAGCTACGCGAGCTGGACGGGATCGCGCGCCGTCAGTCGGGCCGCCGCGACGTCTTCGGCGTCGACGACCTCCTGGCGATCGGCTCCGACGAGGGCGCAGGGTCGATCGGCATCGAGGACTGGCCGGAGGTCACGGTGAACGCGTCGCATCCGCAGCTGCGCGACGTGGCGGAGCCGCTGTACGCGCTCGTCGCCGGCTGCTCAACCGACGTGTTTCGGTAGCCGCGCCGCCGTCATCCGCCGCCACCGTGATGACCGTGGCCGTGGCCGTGATTGCTGTTGCCCCCGCCGTTCCCTGAGCCATTGCCGTTCCCGTTGCCGCCGGACGAATCCGAGGAACCGGACGAGTCCGACGAGCCAGACGACGAGGACGAGGAACCTCCGCCGGAGCTATCCCCGCTGCTGGAAGGCGTCCCGCCCGGCGTAGCCGACGACGTGCCGGAGGAGCCGTCGCCGCTCTGGCCGGACGGCGCGGGCGTGGAGCCGGAGCCGCCACCGGAGGTGCTACCGCCGCCGCGAATGCCGTTGCCGGCCGTATTCGCCTGGCTCGAGCCGGTGCTGTAGCCGATCGGCCCGCCGGCCACGGAGACCGGGCCGCCGGCCGTCTGGCTCCCGTCGCCGGCTGCGGCTGCTGCGGACGAGGTAGTGCTCGAGCCCGAGGTCGCGCTTGTCGGTCCGTCGGTGTGCGGGCCGTGCTGGTGCGGCGTTCCGGTCGTGTCGCCGGGCGTGCCCATCGACGTCGGCGCCGGTGTCGATCCGCCGGTGTGGTGCGCCCCCGCCGACGGCGCCACCGCGGCCCGAGTCGCGGACGACGACGCAGACGACACCTTGGCGGAGCTGGACGCCGCGACGATGGTCACCGACGAGCCGGCGGACGCATTGGAGCTCGATCCGGAATCCGTTCCCGTTCCCGTTGCCGGAGCCGAGCCGCCCGACGGCGTCGCCGTGCCGGTGTCCTGGACGACGATGGGCTTTCTGCCCGATCCTGCGCGGACCGCCCAGCGCGCCGCCCTAGCAGCAGCCGCTTCTGAGGACTTGCTGCTGGTGTTGTGCGTGACCCGTGAGACGAAGCGCAGCGGATTCCGGACCGCAGCCACGGTGGCGTCCGCCTGGACCGTCTGCTGGGTCGCGGCCGCGGCCGCGGTGTGCGCCCGGGCATGGTGCGACGCGACGTGGACGACCGAGTGGACGACGTTCGTGCCGATCACGGCCGCGGTCGTCGCCACCACCGCCGCCATCTTCAACGTGGCGCCGGTCGAGAAGAGACCCTTCATCGCAGCGATGAGCGAGCCGAAGCTGAAGCCCGTCTTCGCCTTGCCGGTGTGGCGCTTCTCCGCCGCAGGCTGCTCGAGCGCCAGCGCGAGCGTTCGCCGCGCGCGAAAGATGAGCATCTCCACGGCGCCCTGCGAGAGGTCGAGCTGATCCGCGATCTCGCGGTATGAGAGGCCCTGCCACTCGCGCAGCAGGATCGCGCGACGCTGGTTCTCGGGCATTTGCTCGAGCGCGGTCTCGAGCCCAATCAGCTCGAGGGTGTCGCTGTCGGTCGCGCTGCTACCGGACGGCACGACCTCCTCGAGGATCTCGAAGTCGTCGGGGATCTCGAGCCGGAGGCGCTTGCCGGACGACGAGCGGCGCGCGATGCAGACGTTCAGCGCGATCTTGTACAGCCACGCCTGTTCGAACCGCGTGGTCGTTCCGCGCTGCAGTCCGCGGAAGGCGTTGAGGAACGTCGTCTGGACGGCGTCCTCCGCCTCCTCGCGCGAGCGGAGCTGGTGCAGGCAGTAGGCGTAGATCTGCTTGCCGTACTGCCGGTATAGATCGTGCGTCGCGTTTGCGACCGAATCGCTTGCGCGACCTGCATCCCCTGCTGCGGCCACTGGTTTCCCCTCGTCCCCCGGTTGCGGAGCTCAATTGTGCGTTTTGTCTCGTCTAGTTACAAGTCACCCTTTTGCGGTATTCGTCGCTTGGAGTCTGCCTCTTTCTCCCTAAATCTCCTAGCCGAGCGGCGCCCCGGCGATCAGCGCGACCAGGCCTCCGAGCGCCAGGAACGGCGCAAACGGGATTCCCATCGTCCGGCCGCGGGCGCCGTGGCGCACGAGGAGCGCCACGCTCGGCACCAACGCCGCCAGGAGGGCGACGATGAGCGCCAGCGGCACGGTCCTCCCGACGGCGACGCCGAGCAGCAACGCGAGCTTCACGTCCCCCATTCCCATCCCGCCCGGACGAGCGATCGCGGCCACGAGCAGGAACGCGGCCGCCCCCGCGCCGGCGACGAGCCAGACGACTGATGGATGCACGAGCGTGCGCGCCGCGAGCACGATGGCCGCTGCGGGCAGCACGATCCGGTTCGGGATGATGCGGTGTTTCACGTCGATGACCGACACGACGATCAGCACGACGACGAAGAACACTGCGACGACGAGATCGACGGCGCCGGTCACGCCACGTTCCGATCGTTGATGCGCCCCTGAAGCTCACCCACGTACGCGGACACGTCGCGCTCGCGGAACTCGATGAGCTCCTCGCGCTCGGCGACGTCGCGCTCGCGCTTCTCGACGCGATCCTCGCGGAGCTCGACGTCCGCCACAATTCGGGCCTCGCGGAGCCGCAGCTCCTCGTCTGCCTGTCCGAGCTGCCCCGCGCGCTCGGCGAGCCGCTCCTCGCTTTCGAGGAGCCGCTGTTCACGCGATTGCACGCGGTGCTCTCGCTGCTCGAGCTCGGCGAGCAGAGCGAACGCCTCCTGGGAAACCTGCCCCTGCCCGTTGCGCTCACGCTCGAGCCGTTCGCCGTCCTCGCGCAGTCGTGCCTCGCGCGCTGCCAGCGCGGCCTCGCCGTTCGCAAGCATCTTCTCGCGCGCGTCGTACCGCCTTTCCAGCGTCGAGTCGCGCTCGGCCACCCCGTCGGCGTGGTCCTGCAACCGCAGGCGCTGCTGCTCGAGCTCGGCCGCGCCGGCCCGAAGGCTGACCTCGCGCTCCGAGACGGTGCGCTCCCGCTGCCGCGTGGCGGCGTCGAGCTGTCTCAGGCTCTCCTCCCGGGCGAGGAAGCCGGTCTCCTGGTCATGCCTCACCGCGTCGAGCGCCACCCGCTCGCGCTTGAGCTCTCGCTCCCGCTCGGCGAGGCCGGCGAGCTGTTGCGCGAGGTGCGCACCCGCCTGGGCGCGCTCCTGGTGTACGGACTCGAGCGCGACCGACTGCGAATCGACGTGCGTGGCGAGCTCGGTCACGCGTGCTTCCTCCACAACGATCTCCGCGCGCATGCGCGCGAGCTCGGCGCGTTCGCTCTCGACCTGGTCGCGCTGGATCTTCACGACGAGCTTTTGCTCCTCGAGATCGGCGCGGGCTGTCTCCGCGCGCGCGATGTGCTGCTCGACCTCCGCCTCGCGTACCGCCAGCTCGCGTGTCGAGGCGAGCTCGCGCTCGTACGCCTCCACCTGGTGCTCGAGTGCCTCGCGGAGCGAGCGCTCGCGCGTCAACGAACCCTCGAGCTCGCCGCGCAGCGCCGTCACTTCCGCCGGCTCGTCGACGAGGGGCGCCGGGACGAGAGGCAAGACGTCGCCGATCGGGAACGGGTCCGGCAGCTCGACGGACGCCGCCGATTCGACCTCGACGTCGGGTGCCTGGTCCCCGTGCTTGCGCGAGAGCTGCGCGCGGAGCCCAGTGCCAAACCCGGTTTCGGTCTCGTGCGTCAATTGAACTTGAGGGAGCTCGTGATGTTCAGGAGGGCAGGCCCGAGGATGACGACGAACATCGCCGGGAAGATGAAGAGCGCCGTCGGGAACAGCATCTTGATCGGCGCTTTCATCGCACGTTCCTCGGCGGCGGCTTGGCGCCGCAGCCGTGAGTCGGATGCCTGGACGCGGAGGATGCGGCCGAGCGAGATTCCGAGCTGCTCTGCCTGGATGACGGAGCGGACGAATGCGGACACCTCGGGAGCAGGCACGCGCTCGGCGAGCTTCTTCAGCGCCTCGGGCCGTGATTCGCCGATGCGCATCTCGCCGAGCGTCAGCGCGAACTCGTCCACGAGCGCGCCGTCCATGTGCTCGGTCAGCTTCGCGATCGCGCCGTCGAGACCGAGGCCGGCCTCCACCGACACTGCGAGCAGGTCGAGCGCATCGGGAAGCTCGGACCGGATTTGCTCCCGCCGCGCGCGGATCCTGAGGGTCAGGATGGAGTCCGGCAAGATGAAGCCCAGCACGCCGAGGAGCGGCGCGAAGAAGACGCCGGCGATGACCGCGATCGTCGCGCCGGACCCGATGCCGACGACGATGCCGACGAGTGCCATGCCGGCTTTCACGGCGAGGAACTGCGACGTCGAGATCCGCTGCCCGAGCCCGGCGGCGATGAGGCGCGAGCCGATCGCGTCAGCCGACGCCTTTGGGTTCAGCTTGAGCGCGAGCGTCGCGAGCCGCTCCACCGCGGGAGCGACGACGCGCTCGCCGAACCGTGGAAGCGCACTCTCGGGCTGCACACGGCGCGCGCCGTACGTCGCGGCCCGCTTGAGGGCGAGATGCCTGCGTCGCTGCGGTGCGGTCGCCAGCTCGCCGACGAGGAAGACGGCGAGCCCGAACGACAAGACCGCGAGGAGCAGCAGCATCGCCATCAGCCCTTGAACGACACGATCTTCTTGAGAATGACCGACCCGAATGCCATCATGACCAGCGCGACGCCCACCATCAAATGACCCTTGCTGGAATGCCAGAGCGGGTTCATGTACGCGGGGCTGATGGCGCTGACGAGTGCGGCGACGAGGAACGGAAGGCCCCCGAGGACGTAGGCCGACATGCGTCCGGTAGCAGTGAGGCCTTTGATTTTGCGCGCGAACTGTTGCCGCTGGCGCACCGTCTCGGCGACCACGTCGAACAGCCCCGCGAGGGAGCCGCCGATCTGCCGCTGGATCGTGACCGCGTTCAGGACGAACGACAGGTTCTTCGACCCGATGCGCTCCCCCATCTCCGCCAGCGCTTCGTCCATCGGTCGCCCGAGCCGCGTTTCGGTGAGAACGCGGCGGAGCTCTCTTGCCGTTGGCTCCGCACCCTCGTCCACGACAGCCTGGATTGCGTGCCGGAACGAATGGCCGGCCTTGAGCGACGCGGCGATCGTGATCAGCAGATCCGGCAGCTGGTTGTCAAACGCCTTCATCCGCCGGCGGGCCTTCGCCACGACCCACATGAGTGGCGCCGCGCCGCCGACGAGCATGAAGAGGAGGACGAGCACGACGGGAAGGCCGGCGAGCGAGGCCACGACGGCAACGGCGAGCGCCGCCCCGACGCAGATGTAGAGCAGCTCGGAGGCGAGCAGCGGCAAGTCGGCGCGCGTGAGCAATCGCTGCACCGCCCGGAACTGCTTGACGTTCGCGAAGGCCTGTTCCGTGGCGGTGACGACGCCGCGCATGAACGCCCGTCCCTGTCTGCGCCGCGGCGCCTTGGACCGCCGCTCGCTCGGCCCCAGGTGCGGAGCGAGCCGTGCGCGCAGCCACGAGCCGCGACGGGAGCCTGCTGCGAACCAGCACGCGAGGAGCACGAGGAGGCCGACCGCGCCCGCGACGGCAAGGGGTGCCAGCCGGGAGTTCCATGCCGACGAAGGGAGAACATTCGACGGAGGAGCGGTTGTCGGAGCGGCGAGACCGTCTCCGACCACACGTACCGAGCGCTCCGCTGCGCCGGCGCCCGGCACGGTCGCCGACAGCCGAACTTCCGCGCCGGGGCGCGCGGCGGTCACGTAGCGGAGCTGCCACGTGTGCGCCAGCGTGCGGCTGATGGACGCGTACAACGCGGAGAGCTGAGCGCTCGACGACGCCTCGCGGTAGAGGCCGCCGGTCCTGGCGGCGAGCTCGCGCAGCGGGCCGGGCGTGAAGCCGGGACCGAGAATGCCGATCGCGTACACAGCCGCGTGCGCGGCGTGCGCTGCCGCGACGGCGCCGGCGAACGACGCCGAGCTCGACACGTCCTGCCCGTCGGTGACGACGACGATCACGCGTCCGGGCTGACCCTGCCGGGCGAGCGCCGTTGCGCTACGGACGACCGCATCCCAGAGGGCGGTTCCGGTGTGCGGATCGGCGGTGAGGCCTGCGAGCGCGGCGTCGGCGTCGGCGCCGGAGCTCGAGAAGCCGGTGAGCGCGACGGCCTGATGTCCGAACGTCACCACCTGGATCTGGTCGTTCGGTCCCTTCGCCGCGACGAACGCGCGCGCGGCTGCCGTGGCGTTGCGCAGCGAGGCGCCGGTCATCGACTGTGAGCGGTCGACGGCGAGGACGACGCTCTTCGCGCGGCCGAGGTTCACCTCTTGGAGGCCGGCGGCGGGCATGCCGTTCTCGTCCAGCTGCGGCCGGGCTGCTCCTGCGGACGCGACAACGGTCACCCGCACCTGCGGGTACCCACTCGTGTCGACTCCCGCGATCCGGACCCCGGCGCCGGCGACGGGAGCGAGGACGAGGGCAGCGAGTGCTACAGCGGCCGCAGGCGCTCTCACTCCTGCCCGCCTCCGAAACTGTTGACGGCGAATGCTGCGCGCACGTCCTCTCCGTCTCGGGAGAAGAACGCGGGCGGGAGCACCACGTTGTTCGCGGCGAGCTTCTCGAGGAAATGCGGCCTGAGGCCCGTCGCCTGCAGCGGAGTCAGCAGCCGTTTCGCGCGAGCCGCGTCCGCCTCGGTCGGCGACGACGCAACGAAGAGATCCTGCAGCGTGACGACGTCCGACTCCATCCCCACCACCTCGGCGATGTGGCTGACGCGACGTGAGCCGTCGACGAGCCGGACGATCTGCACGAGGACGTCGAACGCGCTTGCGATCTGCTCGCGGATCGCACGGTGCGGGAGCTCGACGCCGGCGGTGAGGACGAGCGTCTCCAGTCGAGACAGGGCATCGCGTGGAGAGTTCGCGTGGATGGTGGTCAGCGATCCCTCGTGACCGGTGTTCATCGCCTGGAGCATGTCCACCGTTTCCGCGCCGCGGACCTCGCCGACGATGATCCGGTCGGGGCGCATGCGCAGGGCGTTCCGCACGAGCTCGCGGATCTTCACCTCGCCGCTTCCCTCGATGTTCGGCGGCCGCGACTCGAGCGTGATGACGTGCTCCTGCTGGAGCTGGAGCTCGGCTGCGTCCTCGATCGTGACGATGCGCTCGTCCCCGGGGATGAACGCCGAGATGGCGTTGAGCGTCGTCGTCTTGCCGGTACCGGTACCGCCGGAGATGAGGATGTTGAGCTTGCCCTTGACGCACGCGCCGAGGAACTGCGCTCCGCGCGCGGAGACCGTCCCGAAGGAGATGAGATCGTTGATCGTGTACGGGTCGCGTGCGAACTTGCGCACGGTCAGGGTCGGGCCGGTGAGCGCCAGCGGCGGGATGATCGCGTTGACGCGGCTCCCGTCCGGCAGACGCGCGTCGACCATGGGGGACGCCTCGTCGATGCGGCGCCCGATCTGCGACACGATCTTCTCGATGATGCGCATGAGGTGCGCGTCGTCGACGAAGCGCGCGTTCGTCCGCTCGATCTTGCCGGCACGCTCGACGTAGATGTGTTCCGGCCCGTTGACCATGACCTCGGTCACGCTGTCGTCGGAGAGGAAGCGCTCCAGCGGTCCGTAGCCCAGGATGTCGTCCGTGAGCTGACGGACGAGCTCGCGGCGCTCCTCGCGCGTGAGCGGCGTGCCTGCCAGCGCGAGCTCCTCGGTGACCGCCTTGTACACGCGGTCGTTGAGGTCGCTGGCGTCCTCCTTGAAGAGCTCCTGCCCGAGCTTGTTGATGCACGCGTGGTGCACGGCGGCCTTGAGCTCCGCGTACGGATCGGTGCGCACCTCCTGGGGTGCGTCGCTCAGCGCATGGACGCCCTCGGCGGTGCGGGAGAGACGGTCGTGCAGCCCCATGCTAGGCCCGGGCGAACGAGAGGAGGCGTTTACGCTGCGCCGCGGTCGGCGCCTGCGTCTTGGGTGCCATCTGCTTCACAAGTCCGACCATCGCCCGCGAGAAGTCGCAGCGCGGCTGCGCAAGGACGGCCGACTCGCCGCGGTTCACGCACACCTGCACCGTGCGGTCGAGCGGCAGCTCATGGGCGACTTTCACGTGCAAGCCGTCCTCGACTTCGCGTGTCTTGAGACCGACGTTCGTGCTCGCCCGGTTCATGACGTACGTGATCCGGCTGGCCGGGAACGAGAGTTGCTCGAGGGTCTGAAGTGCGAGGCGCACGTTCTTCAGCGTCGGCACGTCAAGCCCACAGAGCACGATGAGCTGGTCGGTGCGATCGAGCGTCGCCAGCACCGCTCCGTGGAAGAACGGCGAGGTGTCGACGACGATGGCGTCGTAGGACGAGCGCGCGACGTCGAGGAGCGCGGTCACCTTGCTCTCGACGACGAGCTCTGCGTCCTCGGGCCGCATCGGTGCGGCCAGGATGTCGAGCCCGCACGCATGCCGGGTGACGTATCCCGCGAGCTTCTCCGAGTCGAGCTCACCCGGAGCGACGACGAGGTCATAGACCGTCTTCGCCGGCTCCAGGCCGAGCATGATCGCTGCGTCTCCGAACTGCAGGTCGAGGTCGAGGAGCAGCGTTCGCTTCCCCTCCCTCTTCGCGAGCATCGCCGCGAGACTCGTGGCGACCACCGTCTTGCCGGTTCCGCCCTTGGGCGAGAACACGGTGACGACGCGCCCGCGGTGCGCTGCCGTCTGCAGCTGGCGGCGTGCGTGGGACGCCTTCCGGATCGCGAAGACGACGTTGTGCGTCATCTGCGGAAGGAGCAGGACGTCGGCGACGTCCATCTCGATCGCGGACTCGAGCATCGCGGCCGCCTCGGCGCCGGACGCGACGAGGATGATCGGCGCCCTCGTGTGCTCCCGGATGGCGGCGACGTCGGCCCCGGGGAAGACGGAGTCGCGTGTCGCGTGCAGGATGCAGTCGAGGTGGCCCCCGGCGAGCGGCGTCGTCGCGGCGCCGACCTGGACGCTCGCACCGACGACGTCGACTTCTTCGCTGGCCGCCAGAGCGCCGCGTAGCGTGTCGAAGCCCTCGCAGTCACCCGTGAAGTAGATGCGGACGCGGTCGCTCATTTCGCACCCGCCTGCATCACCGTGCTGAGTGTGTCGATGCGCTCGGCGCTGTCTACAGCGCCGACGACCGGGCGCAGCTCGAGCGTCCAGTCCGCGTCCTTCATGACGAAGAAGAGACGCTGAACCTGCGTATCCGTCACGGCGAGGATCGCCGAGTCGCTGCCCGAGGGCGTCGAGACCTTCCCGAGCGCCGGATCGTTCGGCGCACTCAGCACCGTCAGGTCGCGGAGGACGATGCGCGTCGCCGTCGCGGTCGTGTTCGTGTCCAGCCTCAGATTGGCCACGAGGTCGACGTGATCGCCGGCGGCGAGCGTCCCGGCCAGGAGCTGGTTGGGGTCACCGGCGATCTGCACGGCGCGCAACGTGCCTTTGAGCTGGCTGCGGATGCCCTGCGCGGCGACGTCCGAGAACCGCCGGAGCGTCACCTGCTCGCCGGCGTACACCGGTGCCGAGAGAACCAGGCCCGCGATCTGCTGGGGACTGGAGATCGCGCCCGGCACGACATCGCGCTGCTGGATGCTCTCGACGCGCAGATCGTGCTGCTTGACGATATCCGCCCCCGGCGTGCCGGTCGTGAGGTCGCGCGACGCGACGTAGACGGAGACGCCCGTGGTCGAGTGCTGCACCGAGCGCTTGTAGTTCGTGACGTAGAAGAGCGTGAGCAGCATCGCCACGAGGGCGAGGCCGACGGCGATGAGAATGTTTCGGATGCGATACGTCATGGCCTTCCTTCAGTTGACGAGCTCGACGCTGTACACGCCGAAGTCGGGCAGATGCTGGTTGGTGTTGGACTGCAAGCCGTTCCAGATGACCTTCGTGAACCAACCGCTCAGGTCACCGGAGTTGCCCTGGGCGTCGAACGACGTCAGATAGAAACCGACCCATCCGATGACGTCGTACTCGGCGTTCGCCCCGCCGCCGGTCAGCGTGTCGTAGACCGGGAAGAGCAGCTCGGTGCCGACGCGCGAGCTGAGCGCGTCCTGGACCGGCGCCGGGTTGAACTTCGCGCCCGGGTCAGACTGGTAGTCGCCGAGGCCGAGGTACCCGTCGTAGCCATTCTCGATCCAATCGGCGAGCTCGGGCGTTCCGTTGCTCCCGCCGTTCAGGTCGACGAGGCCGAAGGCGCCTGGGGCGCCGTCCTTGCCGAGCGGGAGCGTCGTCGGAACGTCGAAGCAGGGGCAGCCGGGTCCGGAGAGGAGCGGGTGATCCTTGTTGACGACGATCGGCGCGACGCCGTCCACCTGATTCGGGACGCCCGCGCGCGCGGCCGCGGTCGCGGTCACTGTGGCATGACTGATTGCGAAGATGTTCGCGAAGAAGCTCGGCGCGCTCTTCGAGATGTTGACGACGACGGTGTCGTTCGGCTCGAAGTCGCTGCGGAGCACGATCCCCCCGTTGGGGAGGACGCCGCCGCCGTTCGACGTCGCGTACTGGGCGGCGAGGGTCTGGGCCTGGACCGGATCGGCGGGGAGCGCCTGCGCGCCGGCGAGCGCGGCAGCGTCCGCCGTCGCCTGGGCCTGGCGCTGCTGCTGATACCAGGAGCCGACGTCGACCGTCATCGCGGCTGCGCCGACGATCACGGTGAGAAACAGGACCGTCATCAGGATGGCCTGACCACTCTCGTTGCGGAGCCGCGCCGTCATTCGAGGCGGTCCGTCATCGTGCTCTGGAGGTTTCCGGACGAGACCGGCAGGCCGAGGATGTTGATCGAGTACGGATAGACGACGGTGACCGTCAGCGTGCTGCCCGCGTGCGTGAACGTCGGGTCGGACGGATCGGAGACGGTCACGCGACCGGTGAGGTCGAGCCCGCCCGCGGCGCTCTGCGCCGCCTGCTGGATATCGCTCACCGTCACGCCCGCCACGCGCGCCTCGATCGCTTGACGAGCAGCTGCGCGTGCCGCGTCGGTGACGGCGAGATAGTGGTTGAACGCGATGCCGGCCTGGACGATGCCGAGAAGCAGGGCGAGGAGGAGCGGCACGACGAGCGCGAACTCGACGGCAGCCTGTCCTTCCTCGCTGCGAAGGCTGGTGGTGCGGATGCGGCGCGGCGACGGCATGTGCGGCGGCCCGTTGAGGGTGGTGGGGGCNNCGACCGTGTTGAGCGCGGCGAGGACCTTGGTGCCGAGAATCGCCACGGTGGCGATGACGACAGCGGCGATGAGGGCGAGGATGATGCCGTACTCGGCCATTGCCTGGCCTTCCTGGCGCTTGATGTTGTCCTTCACCCAGTTGAGCAGGAACGTAGCGACCATCTGATTCACCTCGATGTTCGTGGTTTGCCTACGGCCATTGCGTGACGACCTCGTTGAAAAGGTGGAGGGTCGTCGCGCCGAGAGACGAAAAAGCGAGGACGAGCGTCGCGGCGACGAGTCCGAGAATTGCTGCGTACTCGACCATCGCCTGGCCCTCTTCGCGAACGACGCGCAACTTCGTGCGAATACCTGCACCTCCCTTCGAGCGAGACCATCTGCGGATGAGACCGAACGCGTGGATGTCCCTATGAGGTAGGGGCGATTCGTTCTCTTTCGCCTTGTGCGAAAGATCACCCAAAAGGGGTAGTCGTTAAGGTGTGCGCGTGGCTCAGCTGCGAACGGTGGACGGGACCGTCGTGTGCACGCAGTGCGCGATTGCGTCGACGCCGATCGCGCGGCTGAAGGGGCTGCTGGGGCGCTCGTCGCTCGAGGCCGGCGAGGGGATGCTCTTCCCGCGCACCGGATCGATCCACATGTTCTTCATGC
>PLJC01000028.1 GCA_003139545.1 Actinomycetota bacterium | reverse complement strand
AGGCGGCGGAGGCGGCGGAGGACCCGGTGCGTTCTTGGGGCTGTGTACGACACCGACGATGTCTGTTCCAGACCCACCCGAGAGCCTGCCGCCTGTCCACGAGTACGTCGTCGTGGCCGAGCCGGCGTTCTGCTGGACCGCGTAAACAGTCGAACCCGAAACGTGGTCGACGATCGCGACATGCCCGTAATTCGGAGAGTATTTGTCGTTCGTCCCGTGGACGATCATGTCGCCCGGCATAAGTGAGGTGACGCTTCCGTTCGCCTGCCGCGTGAAGCCGTCCGCTGCCGCGTTCGTATAAATCTGCGCCGCGTACTGAACGCTCAAAAACACACCGCTGTGCCAACCCTTCACGGTATAGAGCCGTTGTGCGAGCTCGACGCACTGCCATTCCAGCCCGACCTTGACGTTCCCGACGTAGTCGTAGATGTTGCCCAGATAGGTCGGGTAGCCGTTCGAGTACACGTTCGCCCCCGACCCGTTCAGCCACGAACTTCCACTGAGGACGAGGCTCCCAAATCCTGCCGGCGTCGTCGAGGACGACCGCGTCTGAGCCCCGCTGGAGGCTGCCAACACGAGCGTCGCGGCGACCAATGCCGCGACCACCGCAGACCTACTGAGCACCGTCCGCCGCCTGATCGTCCATACGCAGGCGAATGCCTGGTTTCATTGTCTGGCCCCTCCGCAGAAGGCGGGATTGACCCCACCGGGTCGAATGAAGATTGGTCATAACTATCACTTCATCCTTTCGGTGTCGAGATCGGGACAACTGCCGCTACCGTCGGCGCCGTCGNNCGGTGATCAATCTGGCGCCGCCCGCCTCCATGCCTCGGCGAGCGGGCGGCGGTAGAGCAGGGCGAGCGGCAGCGCAACGAGCAGAAGGATGACCTCGTCAAGCGGCCCTGGAATCGGGAGGAGACCGAGAGCCGCAATCCATCGCAGCGGCCTTGGGATGCGCTTGTCCGCGGCCGCGATCCTCAGGGCGCGCAGCACGCGTCGGGAGAAGTCAAGAGCGCTCCGCATGACATCAGCGTAAGCCTTCGCCGCCGGGCTGCAGCGAGTTGGGCTGCGCCAGTGTGCGGGAATGTCCCCCGAACCCGGGCTTACGATCAAGGGATGGCGAGCGACCATTCAGCCCTCGACGGGTCGGTCATCCTCCTGACCGGGCCAATGGCCTCGGGGAAGTCGACGGCCGCCAACCTGCTGGCTGCGACCTTTCCGAAAGGTGTTCACGTCGAGGGTGACGTGTTTCGCCGGTTCATCGTTTCAGGCCGCCACGAGATGACCCCGGGGCCAAGCGAGGGAGCCCTCACCCAATTGCGGCTCCGTTACCAGCTCGCGGCCGAGGTCGCCGCGGAATATGCGCGCACGGGCTACACCGTTGTTGTCGAGGACGTAGTCGCAGGGCCGCTGCTCAATGCATTCGTGAGCCTGTTCACCCACCGTCCACTGCATCTCGTCGTGTTATTGCCGAGCGAGGAAGCGATCATCCAACGAGAGGCCGGTCGAACAGCGCTCGGCTATGGGGACTGGAGTGTTCGCCAGCTACGCGGAGTCTTCGCCGAGGAAACCGAGCGGCTGGGGCTGTGGCTGGACACGTCAGCGGACACACCCGAGGAAACCGTGCAGGCAATCCACTCTCGCGCTTCGGAGTCAGCGCTTCGGTAGGTGCTGCTCGGCTGCGCGAGTGTGCGGGAATGATGCTCCTATGAGTTGTCAAGTCATCTGCGGCGCCTGGTTGTTGAGTACGCGGTAGAGGTGGCGGGCGAGGTAGCGCTTGAGTAGGCGGACGGCGTCGCGGGTTGTTTTGCCTTCTGAGACGCGGCGGGCGATGTAGTCCTTGGTCGCGGGGTCGTGTAGCCGTCGGTGGAGGATGACGGTGTGCAGTGCGCGGTTGAGTTGTCGGTCGCCGCCGCGGCTGAGCCGGTGCCGGGTGGTCTGGCCGCTCGAGGCGGGGATCGGTGCGGCGCCGGCGAGGCGTGCGAAGGCGGCTTCGGAGCGGACGCGGCCGTGGTGTGACCAAGCGATGATCAGTTGCGCGGCGACGATCGGTCCGACGCCGGGCTCGTCGAGTAGCCGGGGTGCGAGTGCTCGGACGTGGCCGAGGATCTCGGTCTCGAGGTCGGCTGCTTCGGCGGTCGCGGTCTGCACACGCCGCGCCAGTGTGCGCAGCACGAGCGTGATGGCGAGCTCGTCTGGTGTGCGGGAGTTGGAGCGGCGGAGCCTGCTGCAGCGTTCGACCAGCCGCTGCTGAGGCAAGCCGCGTAGTTCGCGGCGGAGCTGATCTGGCGCGGTGACGATCACGCTGCGCAGCTGCACGAGCGCGTGGCGGCGGACGTCGACCGCGCTGCGGCGTGCAAGCAAAAGCAGTCGCACAGCTTCGCGTCTTTGTCCGGCTCGCGGCAGAGCGAGCTCGCCGCTCGCGAGTGTTGCACGGGCCGCACGGGTCGCGTCGAGACCGTCATCTTTGCCTCGTAGCCTCCGCTCGCTTCGAGGAGCGCGGCCTGCCTCGAGCACCGTTTCGCCGCGGCCGCTCAGATAGCGAGCGAGGCCGGCGCCGTAATGGCCCGCACCTTCGACCGCCCAGACACGCGCGCCGACCGCGTACTGGTTAGCGAAGCGCAGCGCCTGCGCGTAGCCGCGGCCGCTCGCCACGACCGCGCGCTGCGCGACAACCGCGCCCGTCGGCGAGGCGACGACCGCGAGCACGTGCTGATCTCGGTGCGTGTCGACACCGACGACGTAATCCACCACATCTGCAAGCATCCCCGCTGATCCTCCGATTCCACTCGTAGGGTCCGGTGACGCCGGTCTGAGTGCAGGGAAACCGCGGCGGCAGGACGGTAATGAGTCACGCCCCACAAGGCGGACAAGCTCCTGATCAAGCCAGCAGCGGGCGCCAGACCGGCGTCGCCCTGCCACTCGGACGGATCATTTAGAAAGGCACGCACAACGCGGCCAGTCACCCGACGAGTCACAAGCGGCACGACAACAACCAGGCTGGCAACAACCCCAGACAGACCAACCCGCCGAGTCTTACCGTCCCCCGAGCGCCCGACGTCGGACTGCTGATCCAGGTTGACCGAGCGGCGCGTAGGGCATAGAACACGGGTACGGAAGCGAGGGAGGGAGAAGCTTGCTCGCGCGCAGCTGCGCTCATTGCTCGGGCGACCTGGCAGACGACTTTCGCTTCTGCCCGCACTGCGGTGCAGCACAGCGCAGCAAAGTCGTTGAATACTTTCGCGGTCACACCGACATCGATGACGGTTGGCTGCGCGTTTCGGTCTACTTGACTTCTCCTCGCCATCTGCGTCTCAGCGTCTGGAGAGACCGCGAGGCGGAAGCGGCGATCTCACTCGATCCTGATGAGGCTCACCGGCTCGGGCGGTTCCTCCTGGCCATCACGCCACGACGGGATGCCCTGCGAATCAAACAGTCTCTGCGACGAAGCGTGAAGGCACTGCGCGACGTCATGTCCGCGCCGCGATAGCTGGACGCACGTCTGCGCCAGTGATGCTTCTATGTCTGTCAAGTCGTGATCGGCGGTCCGTGTTCGAGTAGCCGGTAGAGGCTGCGGGCGAGGTAGCGCTTGAGNNTGGCGGGGTGTGAGCGTTTGCGGGTGACGAGGATCATGTGTAACGCGCGGTTGAGTTTGCGGTCGCCTGATCGGTCGAGCCGGTAGCGGATCGTCTGGCCCGAGGAGGCCGGGATCGGGGCTGCGCCGGCGAGCCGCGCGAAGGCCGCTTCGGAGGTGATCCGTCCTTGATGCGACCAGGAGAGCACGAGCTGTGCGGCGGCGTGTGGTCCGACGCCGGGCTGTTCGAGCAGTTGCGGGGCGAGTCTGCGCGTGAGCGTTTCGATCTCGCGTGCGAGCTCGCGTTCCTCCGCGGTCAGTTGCAGCACGCGGCGGGCAATCGAGCGCAGTGCGAGCGTGCTGCCGCGGAGCTCGGGATCTCGTCCACCGCCGGGTCGTGTCACTGCGAGGCGTTGCAGCAGCCGCGCCCGGGTGAGCGGCCGCAGCTCGCTGCGCAGCGGCTCGGGGGTTGTGATCAGCAGGTCTCGCAGCTGGCAGAGGCCGGCACGCTTGGCGTTGACCGCTCCTTCGCGTGCGGCCACCAACGCCTGCAGCGCTTGGCGTTCACCACCCGCACGGGGTGTCGCGGGCCGCCCGCTCGTAAGCACACTGCGGGCGGCGCGGACAGCGTCGAGCGCGTCGGTCTTGCCGCCCGAGCGGCGCTCCCGTCGCAACCTGCCCACCTCAAACACCCGCTCACCGTGCGCCGTCAAGAAGCGCGTCAGACCGGCACCGAACGAGCCTGTCCCTTCGACCGCGAACGCGCGCCGACCAGAGGCGTGCCGGTCGACGAGCTTCAAAGCATGCGCGTAGCCGTCGCTGCTCGCGACGACCGACGCCTCGAACACGACCACTCCGCTGACGACGTGCACGACCGCGAGCGCATGCGAATCGCGGTGTGGATCGACACCGACCACGTAGTCCAGCTGATCTGCAAGCATCCGAGAACCGACCTCCAGCCCAAGCGTTGGGGGACACGAACCGGTGTCGGTCTGGGGTGGAAACCGCTGACGGCATAACTGTGACGGGTCACGCGCTCGAGACGCGGACAGGCTTCTGATCAGGCCAGCAAGCGGACGCCAGGCCGACACCGGACTCTCCGCTCGGACACATCACTGGAAAGACACCGCAACAGCGGGTCATTCAAGAATCGAGTCACAAGCAAAGAGCACCAGCGTCAACCTGACAAACGCCCCAGACGGGACACCCGCACACTCACAGATGCTGGAATGTCACCGACGGTAGGCTCGGCGGTATGGAGGCCATGACCTTCCGCGATGGAGTGCTTGGCGCTCACGCCTCGGTGAAGGGGTTCCGACTTGTCGCCGCAGACGGTCGAGCCGGTCGGGTGTCCTGGGCGAGCTACGCCTCTGGGGCGAGCTATCGCGTCGTCACCACGGGGCCGTTGCGGAGGACGCACCGCGTTCTGCCGGCCGGAGCCGTCTGGCGTGTCGATGATGGCGAGGTGTCGGTGGCGATGACTCGTGCGGTGATCGCGCGTCTTCCTCTGCTACCGCATCCGCAGGAGTCTGTAGGCCAGGACGAGGCGCAGGCGATGCTCAATGCATTCGAGAGGGCCGCCTCGGTTCCTCAGACCGGAGGCGTGTAGGGCCTCGCCTGCGCCAGTGTTCGGGAATGTCCGGACTTCGTGCTGGCCCGTGAACGTATGTTCCTCTGATGGCTGGGTTTGCGGCGATCCTGAGTGCCTTTTCCCTCGGCTTAGGTCTGGACCGCGATCCCTACGTCGGAGTTGCCTGCCATCAGCCGAACAGCACGACATGCGGCCGCGTGGGGATCGCCGTTTGGCTCGCTCGTCGTCACGCGATACATGTTGACGCGACACTTGCGGGTGTGCACGTCCGGCTAAGTCCACCCAACGCGGTCGGTGCTTTCTGGGTGGGGTTCGTTCGCCTTCCGTTGCGGAAGATGGGACTCCCCGCGTCGTGGGCCGGTGCGCCGCCGAAGCGACTAACGCTCCTAGTTCGCGTCCGTTACCCATCTGGCTGGCGCACCGGAACACTTCGCCTTTACCTTCATTCCGGCTGGGGCTAGTCCCGTATCTCTCACCTGCGCCAGCGTTCTGTCACTCGACGGGGGCGCTTCTGGATCGACCCCCTCTCGTGGTCGTAGGGGGCTAGGCCGCGAAGCGCCTGTCCTTGCGGTCGATTGTGTTGCTGGAGCGCGATGGAGCTGCTCCAAGTCGACCTCCAGTCGTGGTCGTAGGGGTTAGGCCACCAACCGGCTGTTCGTGTGGTCGATTCGCCAATGGAGCTCGATGGAGCTGCTCCAAGTCGACCTCCAGTAGCCCTCGCGTAAAGCGCCGCTTCGCGGCCCGGCGGGGCGGACGTCGGCCTTCGGCTCCCAGAGGTCCAGCTAGTGGCGCCTCGGTTGCGTGAGCGTGCTGCCGCGAGAAGACGCGCCCTTGGCTGAATCTGAGGGACACGAGAGAGCGACCCGCGGATCGCCCTCTCGTAGCTCCTCTGATGTCCTTTGCTTAGCCGCTTGGCTGGTTCTTGCCGCCGGTTGCGATGTAGCTGACGCAGTCGCCCTGGTTCTTGAAGACGCCGAAGCTCTGCCAACCGCCGTTCTTGCACTGGTCTTTCGAGGTCGGCAGGTTCACGGCGAACGCCCAGACTGCCCCGATTCCGCCGCTGTCGCCGGGGCCGCCGATCAGAGCCGTGTTGCCATCAGCGGCGAGTGCCACGATGCCGAAGACGCCCGCGCCGACCTCGCCGCCGCCGGTGAGCTTCGTCCCCTGTTGCACCCAGGCCGACGCGGAGCGGGTGAACACCCAAGCTGCACCGGTGACACCGCTGTCGCCGTTGCCGCCGATCAGCGCCGTGTTGCCATCTGCGGAGACGGCGATGCTGGAGCCGAACGATCCTTGGCCGGTCTCGTCGTTGGCGGTCAGTTTCGGGCCTTGCTGCGTCCAGGCCGATCCGGAGCGCGTGAAGGCCCATGCCGCACCGGCGTAGTTGTTGTCGCCGAAGCCGCCGATCAGGGCGGTGCTGCCGTCGGAGGACAGGGCGACGCTACCGCCGAAGGCGCCCTGGCCTGTCTCGTCGTTGGCGGTCAGTTTCGGGCCTTGCTGCGTCCAAGTCGTTCCCGAACGCGTAAACACCCACGCTGCCCCGATGTTGTTCCCGCCGTCGCTTACGCCACCGATCAGGGCGGTGTTGCCGTCGGCCGACAAGGCAATGCCATAGGCGAAGCCGATATAGGTGCTGCCGCTGGCGTCGTTGGGGGTGAGTTTCGGGCCGTCTTGCGTCCAGGTCGAGCCGGATCGGGTGAAGATCCAGGCCGCTCCGAGGTAGGTATTGTCGCGGACACCGCTGATCAAGGCGGTGTTGCCGTCAGCCGACAGCGACACGGCCCAGCCGAAGAGGACCTGCGGGCCGTTCGCATCATCCGGGAGCAGCTTCGTCCCTTGCTGCGTCCAGGTCGAGCCTGAGCGCGTGAATGCCCAGACGGCTCCGAAGTAGTTGTTGTCGGCATGGCCGCCGATAAGGGCCGTGTTTCCGTCCGCCGACAGCGTGACGCTCACGCCGAAGTTGCCCGGGCCTATCTCGTCGTTCGCGGTCAGCTTCGGCCCTTGCTGCGTCCAGGTCGAGCCTGAGCGCGTGAAAACCCAGGCCGCGCCGACATTGTTGTTGTCGGTCTCGCCGCCGACGAGCGCGGTGTTGCCGTCAGCTGAGAGGGCCACGCTGGTGCCGAGGCGTCCGGTGCCGATCTCGTCGTTGGCGGTCAGCTTCGGGCCTTGCTGGATCAGTGGATCGATGTGAAGTGGGTAGCGAGCAGTCTGATCCCAGACGCGGATAAGCAGCTGTCCGTCAGCCACCGCGAGCGCCGCACGCACGTGCCGTCCTGCCGCATCGACGACGTTCAAGCCGCCGTAGCGCAGCGCGATACGGCCGGACGACGTGACGAAGACGACTCCGGCACCCGCTTGCCGCGCGATAAGTGATCCTCCAAGCGAGAGCGCAAGGGTGAGTGGCCCCTCGACTCCCTCCGGTCGCGACGCAAGCGCGAACTCCTGCTCAAGGCCAAGCGGCCCGTTGCGATACGACTCGACAACATCTTGCCGCCCGTAACGCACGACATTTCCCGCCGCGGTTGGCATTGCGCGAGCGGCAGCGCGAAGGCGACCTGCGGAGCCAACGGCGGACAGACGCAGATCGAGGGTTTCACCGCCGACGCGGAGGTGCGCGCCCGACACGCTGAACGTGCTCGTGATCCCATCGCCCGATGCGATCAGCAAACCGGCGCGACGCGCGACGGCGAAACTGCTGTCAGATGCGCCGATCGTCCGCTGCACGACCGACTGAAGCTGACCAGGAACCAGTCTCGCGATCGGCACCCCCACAGGGTGGACAGCCGACCATCCACCGGCGATCCCGAATAGCAGCGCCGATGACAGCGCCACGAACACGACCCAAGCAAGAGCAGCACCGCGCGGCACGCGCGGCCACTGCCAGTGATCGTGGCCGACACTGACGGGTCTCACACTCGACAAAGCAACCGCGCCTGCAATCGCAGGCGACATCGTGAAAGCCAAACGAACGTGCCGCACGACCGCACTCCTTGTTTCCCCGTGCCCTGCCGACTCGAACTGGAGAAGACCGCCCTAGCACTCAAGACTCCGAGTCGGAGACGGAGACCCGAGGAGCCACTTACCGCCGCAGAAGGACGACCCGCGGTCAGCAGCGGCGACTATCCCACAGATCGCGACGAAAGTCACTTATGACGAACTGGGGACTGCGGTCGTGGGCTCGGAGCCGCTGTGCGTGTGCCAGGCCCGGCTGCCGTCGCCGCGGACGAATACCGGTTACCTGATACGCCGAGGCGAGAGTAGCGCTTGACTGGGCCGCGTCTAAATCACTGTCCGCCGCGCGAGCGTGCTTTCGTCCGACTTTCTTCCGTGGTCGTAAGGGGTTAGTCGCGAGGGTCAGCCTTTAGCGAGGCGCGCAATCTGGACGCCACTTCTGTCTTCTGTTACACGCGCGCGAGGATGTAGGTGAGCGAGGCGTTCCGCGGTTAAGGGGCTGAGCCGGACGCTTCGCGAGTGATCATGCGGGCGAGCTTCGCTGCACGGGCCGGAAGCTGCTTTCCCTGATTCTCGAGGACCAGGCGAGCCAGCTCCTCGGCTGGGTCGACTTCGCCAGTCTCGAGCCAGTGCACCGAGACCAGCAACTGCGGAGCGAACTTGCGCAAAGCTCTCACGCTTGGCCTGCGCTCGTTGGACTCGAGCCGGCTGATGTAGGCGTAGGTTACGCCCTCTGCGGAGAGCGCTCGCCGGCTGAGGCCGAGCTCGATCCGTCGCTGGCGGATGCGGTCGCCGACTGTCGCCTTCATCTGCGGCAGCGGGGTGTGCGGTGCCGAAATCGGGTGCGCACTCCGTGAAATCACCGGCTTACAGGCAGGACGCTGAGGCACCCTACACCTTCCGGCACTCGCCACGGTGCCTCTCGCCCCTGCTCGGCTCGTTGCTCTTGCCCTCCGCAAAGCCCGCTCGCCCGGCCGCGGTCTAGCCTTCCGCTCTTCACGCGGAGCCATAGCGCCGCCACGTCCGTGTCTATCCCTGAACGCGCTGCTCGGGCGAGAGCCTGAGCGCGAACTCGGCGCTGCGGTCGAGGACGTCGAGTGCTTCTTCGGCTCGGCCGGCCTCGCGCAGCAGCCGTGCCCACGCGCGTGCTGCTTCCGCGGCTTCGCGCCAGCGGCGGTTGCGCTCGAGCAGGCCGACTCCGCGCTCGAACGCCGCCGAGGCGGCATCTACATCTCCCTGGAGGGCCAGGCCTTCGCCGAGGGCCCAGTGTGCGGTTCCGACGGTGGCGCTGTCCTGGTTGTCGAGCAGCGCGATCGCCCGCTCGGCCATCTCGACGGCCTGAGTGCCTTCGCTGAGGAGGGAGTGTGAGCGTGCCTGCTCGACGTAGAGGATGGCGAGGTCGTCGGCGCTCGCGCCGCCTCCGAACAGGCGCTCCGCCTGCTCCAGCTGTCTGCGCGCTCCTTGCGGATCGTGGGCGGAGTTCATGATCCAGGCTGCGAGCAGGTGCGCGCGGGCGCGATGGAGGTTGTCTTCGGTGGCTTCGAGGAGTGTGATCGCGCGTCGTGCGTAGCGAAGAGCGGCGGTCGATCGTCCTTCCATCTCCGAGAGGCGGGCGAGAGACCAGAAGAGACGGATTCGCATGAGCGGATCGTCTGTGGCCTCGCTCTCGGCGAGTGTCTGGCGCAGCACCTTCTCGGCGCGGCCGAACTGGCCGGCATCGCTGAGCGCGTAGCTGAGCAGGATCCGGTAGCGCGCCAGCTCGGAGGCGTGGTCGCCGTCATGCTGCCCGATCTCCTCGAGGCACTCCTCGTAGAGGGCGATCTCGCGCTCGGTGTGGCCGAGGGCGTTGTAGGCGCGGCCGAGCGTGACGAAGACCTCGACTCGCTCCAATGGGGAAGGGCGCTCGAGCTCGAAGGCCTCCTCGAGGCGGGAAACCGCGGCTGCGTGGTCGCCGCGCTCGTACGCTGTGAGCGCGAGGGCGATTGCCGCCCGGGCGGCGATTGTTCGGTCGGCGGCTCTGGTCGCGTCCGCGTAGAGCTTGTGCAGCGTTGTCTCGGCTGCCTTGGCGTCCCCGAGCCGCAATGCGAGTTCGGCGTCGGCCAGTCGCAGTTCGCGTGCTCCGGCCGGGTCGAGCTCGGAGCCGGTCTCGAGGTAGTCGGCACTGACGTCGAGCTTCGCGGCGATCTTCCGGAGCGCCTTGACCGACGGCTGCCGGGTGCCGGCCTCGATACGGCTGATGTAGGCGTAGGAGACACCCGGCTCGGCGACCGCGCGCTGGGACAGGCCGCGCTCCCGGCGCAGACGTTTGATCCGCTCGCCGACAGTTTCGGCGCTCGCGCCCTCGCCTCGGCCCACGATCGGATCATGCACCGTCGAGGGGATGGCGTCAAAAGGAAACGTTCCCACTTGACAAGCAGGCGTCCGTCCTGCCTGGGTAGCGCTGGCTCTGAATCTCAACTCAGGAGAGGAGGTGTTTCATGCGCAACCTGCGTCTGATCATGCTGGCATCGGCGCTTGTCGCCATCGCACTGCTGCTCGGGGAAGGCCCGATCGGCCCCTGGTAGACCGATGGGAGACCGGGGGCGGGGACATGTCTCCGCCCCCGGCACCGCTGGCCGGCGGGTATTGACAGGATGGGGTACAATTGGCAGCAAGGACTGTGGCCCGCCCCAGGTTGCCGCAAGCCACGGGGTGCGGGGGATCGCCGCGACAAGACTGCAGCGCCCCAGTCCTGCGCCGGAGCGGCCCGTCTCTTGGACAACGGGCCGCTTCGCTTGCCTGCCGGCCTCGCCGGCCTCGACCGTCGCGGTGACCGACGGGGGTTACGTCACCGCCTTTCGCTTCTCGATTCGGAAGGCAGTCCTGCGGTCGCGGCGGGTGTGTGTGGTGACAGGACCTGCTCCGGCGGCGTACAACGGGTACATGCTGGCGTTGCTCGCATCGCTGCTCAGCGCGGGCTGCTCTGCTCGCGGCCCCGTCGCAGCCGCTCACAGCCACGTCGCCATCGTAAGCCGACCGACTGCCCGAAAGGGCAGCCGCCCGGGCGAGCATCGTCACGCCTGGGAGCGGGCATCCGCCGGGACGAGCGCTTCCGAGGGTTGTAAGAGGCTTTCGACTCCTGTGAAACCGCGGCAAAAGGGCGGAGTTCTCAGAGTGGGAGTGTCAACCGTGGGAACTCAACGCCCGAGTTGACTGTTGACACCGATGTGGGGGTGGCGGAGACTTGCGAAGGTGGCGCGCGGTAACGCAAAGGAGCTGCGACTCGGGCTGGTCTGCTATGGCGGTTCCTCTCTTGCCATCTACATGCACGGGATCAGCAAGGAGATCCACCGGCTGGTGAAGGCGTCGGCACTGCTGGACGCTGGAGTCGCTGCCAGCGAGCCGAGCGAGA
Source organism: Actinomycetota bacterium (assembly GCA_003139545.1). Taxonomy (GTDB): domain Bacteria; phylum Actinomycetota; class Thermoleophilia; order Gaiellales; family Gaiellaceae; genus Palsa-739. The sequence continues at coordinate 4,994 of PLJC01000028.1, read as the reverse complement.
AGGTCTACGCGGATCTCTTGCAGGCGCTCGGCGAGGCCGGGTCGGGGAGCGTCAACCTGCGCGTGATCGTTGATGTCATCGCCGGCACCTCGGCTGGCGGGATCAACGGCATCTACCTTGCCAAGGCGCTCGCCGGAAACGGTTCTCTCGATGCGCTACGCGATCTCTGGTTTGTTCGCGGCGACATGAATGAATTGGTGATCGGCCCACGGAAGCTGCTCGGGTGGACCGTCCCGTTGAAGCTGAAGCTTCCCTGGATAGCGCGGCGAGCGCTGACGCGGTCGCCGCTTCGCGGCGACGACATGTCCCGCTGGCTCTACCAGGCACTGGAGACGATGGACGCCGTCGGCCGGCAGCCGCGCTCGCTCGCCTCGCTGCTGCCGGCTGCGCATCCGCTCGACCTGTTTGTGACCATCACCGACTTCTACGGCTATCAGCGGCTGATCCCGCTGGCGTGGCCGCGGTTTGTGTCCGACGCCCGCCACCGGCACGCGCTCAACTTTCGCTACGAAGGCGGCGCAAGTGCGGCTGGGGACGTCGATGACTTCGGCGACAACGCCGGCCTCGCCTTCGCCGCTCGCACGACCTCGTGTTTCCCGGCCGTGTTCCCGCCGGTCAATCCGTCCAAGTTCAGCGCCGCTATCGGCGCGCCGGTGACGGCGCTTCTAGATCGATGTTTCCGTATCTACAAGCTGAGCGGCGCCGATCCGGACAAGACGTATTTCGTCGACGGCGGTGTCCTCGACAACAAGCCGTTTGGGTGGGCGACGGACACAATCATCCACGACCGTCCGGCTGAGTCGGAGGTCGACCGCCGCCTGCTGTACATCGAGCCGGACCCGGCTGGGCTCGCTCCAAGGCAGGGCGGGGACGACCCGGAGACGCTGACGGCGGCGGTGGGGGCTCTGTCGAGCATTCCCCGCTCGGAGCCGATCCTCGACGACCTCCTGGGCGTGCAGGTCCACAACGAACAGGTCGCGCGGATCAGGGACGTGGTGGAGGCGAACTTCGCCGGTGTGGCCGGACAGGTCGCGCCGCTGGTCGACATCGACACGCTGACACACACGTCTCCGTCGGCGTGGCCGTGGTCGAACTGGAACGAGCAGGTGCACGCGCTGGCGATCGGAAACGCCGGCATAAGCTACACGACCTACCTGCGGGTGAAGATCAGCAGCGTCGCCGACGGCCTTGCAGAAGCCGTGTGCGCGGTGTGCGCGTACCCAGACGAATCCAACCAGGCCTACCTCGTACGTGAGACGATTCGCGCCTGGGCGCGGGGGCACGGCCTGTTCGCGGGCCTCGCGCGCGACCAGGAGGCGGAGCCATGCGCCGATCGCGGCAGTGAGGAGCCGCGTCGACCGGTCGCGCCGGGCCCGACGGCCGGCCAGATCGCGTTCCTGCAGGCGTTCGACCTCGGCTTCATGCGCCGCCGGCTTCGCTTCCTTGTCGCCGGACTGAACTGGTGGTACCGCTGCGTCGACGAACCCGCGTTCCCGGCTCGAGCCGATCTCGACCAGGGCAAGGCGATCGTGTACCGGGCGATCGCAACGCTCGACGCGCTCGCGCGGCTGCAGGTGGACGAAGGCGCTCCCGAGAGCGTGCAGCGCGACGCGGATGCCCTTCGCCGGCAAGTGATGGAGGTCTTCGACGAAGCGGAGCTGACTGCCCTTCTTACGAGCAGCGGCGTCGACGGGGAAGCGTACGCGGCAGCGCACAGGGACGTCCTCGACCGGCTGTTCGCGCACACGCAGGCGTTTTTCGGCGCTCGCCTTGACCTGTTCGCCCCCTCGCTGCTCTCCGAGCTCGCCCAGGTGACCGCGAGATGGGAGCGGCGGCGGATGCGCGACGTCGTCGTCCGCTATCTCGGCTTCCCGATCTGGGACGTGCTGCTCTATCCCATCCAGGCGCTCACACAGGTCGGGGAAGGGGACAAAATTGACGTCGTCCGGGTCAGCCCCCGAGAGGCGTCACTTCTCTCCACGCCGACGGGCGGAAAGGTGGAGGGTGCGCGGCTGGGCCACTTCTACGCCTTCTTCAGCCGCGAGGCGCGCGAGAACGACTACCTGTGGGGCCGCCTCGACGCCGCCGAGCAGTTGATCCGGCTGGTCATCGACGCCGGCAAAGGAAACGAGCCGGTTGAGCATTGGAGCAAGGAGGCGTTCACCGCGGTGCTCGCCGAGGACGGCGCCGAGCTGACGACGATCGCCGGCAAGGTCGCGGCGCTGAGCGAGGAGATCGGGCGGATCGGGAAGCCGCCACCACCGCCGGGGCACCGTTCTCGGATTTGCCCTCTGGGCGAATAGCACCGTGCGCGGCGAGCTACGGCGGTTACAGCGGATTCGCGCTCGTGCCCTGGCGGATCGCTGGCTGTGGACATCGTGTGGAGCCTGTGGCCGAGCTTCCATCTCGTGAACGCGGTCGGCTGGGCGTCTTTTGTTCGCGATGCGTCATTTAGTTAGTCGCGCGCGCGCGAATAGCAGATCGCCTCAGGTTGACGTCGGGAAGAACCGTTCAGCGGCGATCGGTCGGCTTCCCCGGTCGCCAAGAGAGAGGGACGCCTCCCTCAATAGGGTTCCCCCGAATGGAGGATGCGGCCGCGCCGGCGAGGACGATTATGGAGTGCGTAGGTCTGCGGTCCTCAACTCGGAAGGATTGCCCATGATCCGTTGGGATATGGAGATCCGCTGAGTCGCTCGAGGGAGTCCTACGTCCAGGATGCCGTTAGGGGCCGCCGAGAGGCGGCCCCTACTACTTTTCGATGTCCGATTTCGGTCAGCGTCGGAAGATCAGACGCAGAAACAGCAGCCGGACCACCGTATGCTCGGGGTAGCGTCGTACGCCGATGCGCGGCCTGCCGCTCACCCTCAACCGCGTGCTCGCCACCCCCTTCGGACGAAGTATTGCGCCAGCGCACGTCAACAGCGGCGAGTTGTCACGCGCGCGTGGAAGCGAGCCGCGCCGGACGCTCTTGTTCGGCCCCGACCGCGCGGGCAACCTCCTCGAGATCGTCGTACTCGAACTCGACGACGGCAGCCGGATCGCGATCCACGCGATGCGGATGCGCCGCAACTACAACGACCTTCTCCCATGAGTCCTAAGCGCCACACCACCAGCGCCAGCGTCCCGGTCACCGACCAACTCATCGACAAGCTTGCCGCCGAAGCCGAACGCGGCTACGAGCCGGCCACCATCCCCGGCCGGCCGCGACTCGGTGCAGGGCCCTCCGAGATCGTCCCAGTCCGGCTCGACCCGCTGCTCCGACGCGCGCTCGAGCAACGCGCAGACGAAGAACACACAACCCAAAGTGTCATCCACCGCGCCCTCCGCCGATACCTCCACGTCGCTTAAGAGAAGGACTCGCGCTCACGCGGCGCCCTGCCGGGCGCGCCCTCAAACCGAAACCGAGTTATCGGCACGCACAGGCGCCGCCGTTCAAGCCAGTAGGTCCGGGTTGAGGCTTGACTTTTGTGGGTGCTCGCTCTAGCCTCGCCTCGGATGCACCGGAAGCCTTTCTTGGTCCCGGTCGGTGTCGAGACTGCGGCGCTCGTGCCTGGCGGGGCTGTGGCGAAGTCAGTGGTTCGACAGGCGGCAGAGACTCGGACGGCGGCGGCGCACGTCGCAGGCCGGCAGGCCGTCAGGAGTTGATGACCATGCACGAACTCGTGCTTGCCTCGCAGGTAACAAGTGGCTGGAAATGGATTGCAGGGTTGATCGCGATCGGCGTGCTCGTCCTTCTCTATCTCGTCGTTGCGATCGCACGGAACGCTTGGAATCCGCTCAAGCTCGTCGAGGGCGCGGACGGACAGTCGAGCACATCGAAGTTCCAGTGGTTCGTTTGGCTTGTCGTGGTCCTCTTCTCGTACGTCTTCCTCTGGGTGCTCCGGGCCAGACAGGGCCACTACGGAGCGATTACGAACGTCCCCACGAACCTGCTCACCGTACTCGGCTTCAGCACCGTGACCGCGGTCGGCGCGAAGGGGATCACCGTTGCCTACCTGAAGAACGGCAGCACGAGCAAGCCGGATCCCGCCTCGGCGAAAGGAGGGCTCCTGGTCGACGACAGCGGCGTGCCGGAGCTCGCGAAGATCCAGATGATTGGTTTCACCTTCGTCGCCATCCTGATCTTTCTCGCCGACATCCTCCATCAGGCCCGCGGCGGCCATCCGATGGCGCAACTGCCGAACATCGACTCGTCCCTCCTTGTGCTGATGGGGATCAGCCAGGGCGGCTACCTCGGTAAGAAGCTCGTCACGATCTCGACTCCGTTTATCAACACGATCGCCCCGACGACCGCTGGCTTAGGAGCGACCGTCACGATCGACGGGGGATCGTTCGGGTCCGGCGCCGGCACGAGCCGGCTCCTGCTCGACAACAACCCGATCAAGACGACGTCCTGGACGGACACTGAGATCACCTTCGAGGTCCCCCGGCAGTACCCGCACGCGGGCGCAAACTGGGCTCTACCTCAGGTTGTCCGGCTCGGCGTCGACCTGGGCGGCGGAACACGCGGCAACGAGGTGACTCTCACCGTGTCTCCGTGATCCCGATGTTCCTCTCGACATGATCAGCAGCCGCACGTTCGACGATCGCATCCAACTGCTCGAGTACGTTCCGACGATTCTGCCCGGGCCGCCGGCTACGAACACGGCCAAGGCGTGACGGGCATCGGCATTCGACGACCAGCAGATGCTCCTATTCACACTCGACGGCGACCGAAGGGATCCACGTTGAACGGCTGCGGATCGTTCTCAGATTGCTTCCCCTGGCCGCACCTCTGGGCGAAGTGGCCGGGTCAGCGGGCGGACGGAGTGGTTTCCCCTTAACCGAGGATGACCGCGGTCCCCTGCGCCACTGATGCTTCTATGTCTGTCAAGTCGCCGATGGCGCTCCGTGTTCGAGGAGCCGGTAGAGGTTGCGGGCGAGGTAGCGCTTGAGGCAGCGGTTTGCTTCGCGTCGTGTTTTGCCTTCCTGCAGGCGTCGTTCGATGTAGGCGA
>PLJC01000025.1 GCA_003139545.1 Actinomycetota bacterium | reverse complement strand
GAAAGGTGAAAAGTACCCCGGAAGGGGAGTGAAATAGCACCTGAAACCGTGTGCTTACAAGCGGTCGGAGCGGACTTGTTCCGTGACGGCGTGCCTTTTGCATAATGAGCCAGCGAGTTAGTCTTCCACGGCAAGGTTAAGGAAACGGAGCCGTAGCGAAAGCGAGTCTGAATAGGGCGATTCAGTCGTGGGAGCTAGACCCGAAACTGAGTGATCTACCCATGGCCAGGTTGAAGCGGGGGTAAGACCCCGTGGAGGACCGAACCCACGTCGGTTGAAAACGGCGGGGATGAGCTGTGGGTCGGAGTGAAAGGCTAATCAAACTCAGAGATATCTGGTTCTCCCCGAAATATATTTAGGTATAGCGTCGCGCGTTCAATAACGGTTGTAGAGCACTGTTTGACCTAGGGGGCCTACCAGCTTACCGAAGCCAGGCAAACTCCGAATGCCGTTATTCCAGAGCGCGGCAGTCAGAGTGCGGGGGATAAGCTTCGTGCTCAAAAGGGAAACAGCCCGGACCGTCGGCTAAGGTCCCTAATTCCATGCTAAGTGGGAAACGATGTCCGATTGCACAGACAACCAGGATGTTGGCTTAGAAGCAGCCACCATTCAAAGAGTGCGTAACAGCTCACTGGTCAAGTGGTCGGGCGCGGACAATGTAACGGGGCTCAAGCATGGAACCGAAGCCACGGACTTCACGCTTGCGTGGAGTGGTAGGGGAGCGTTCCCAGGGCGGTGAAGCGGCGGCGTGAGCCTTGCCGTGGAGCGCTGGGAAGTGAGAATGCTGGCACGAGTAACGAAAGGCGAGTGAAAAACTCGCCCGCCGAATGCCCAAGGGTTCCTGAGTAAAGCTAATCTGCTCAGGGTTAGTCGGGACCTAAGCCGAGGCCGCAAGGCGTAGGCGATGGACAACAGGTTGATATTCCTGTACCACGTCCCAATCGCTATTACCGATGGGGGGACGGGGTAGGCTAGGGCAACCCAGGCGATGGTCGACCTGGGACAACCGCGTAGGGTGGCTGGTAGGGAAATCCGCCGGCCGTTAAGCCTGAGACGGGACGTCGAGGCCCCTTGGGGCCGAAGTGCTTGAAGCCATGCCTCCTAGAAAATCCCCTAGGGAGATTGGTCGTGCCCGTACCAAAACCGACACAGGTGGGCAGGTAGAGAATACCAAGGCGATCGGAAGAACCCTCGTTAAGGAACTCGGCAAAATCGCCCCGTAACTTCGGGAGAAGGGGCGCCCCGGTAGAGTGAAAGCCCCTCGCGGGCTCGAGCTCGATGGGGCCGCAGTGAAACGGCCCAAGCGACTGTTTACCAAAAACACAGGTCTCTGCGAAGTCGTAAGACGACGTATAGGGGCTGACGCCTGCCCGGTGCCGGAAGGTCACGAGGAGAGGTTAGTCTTCGGGCGAAGCCTTGAATCCAAGCCCCGGTAAACGGCGGCCGTAACTATAACGGTCCTAAGGTAGCGAAATTCCTTGTCGGGTAAGTTCCGACCTGCACGAATGGCGTAACGACTTGGGCGCTGTCTCAACGAGGGATCCGGTGAAANNGTTGTCCAGGATAGGTGGGAGACTTTGAAGCGGAGACGCCAGTCTTCGTGGAGTCACCCTTGGGATACCACCCTTCGTGTTCTGGGCTTCTAACCCGCTGCCGTAATCCGGGGCGGGAACAGCGTCAGGTGGGTAGTTTGNNTCCTAAAATGTAACGGAGGCGCGCAAAGGTTCCCTCAGCACGGTTGGAAATCGTGCGTAGAGTGCAAAGGCATAAGGGAGCTTGACTGCGAGACGTACATGTCGAGCAGGCGCGAAAGCGGGCCTTAGTGATCCGGTGGTAACTAGTGGACGTGCCATCGCTCAACGGATAAAAGNNGAGACAGTTCGGTCCCTATCCACCATGGGCGCTGGAGCTTTGAGAGGAGTCGTCTCTAGTACGAGAGGACCGAGACGAACAGACCTCTGGTGTATCAGTCGTCGTGCCAACGGCGCTGCTGATTAGCTACGTCTGGATGGGATAACCGCTGAAAGCATCTAAGCGGGAAGCCCACCTCGAGATGAGAGCTCCCATCCCCTAGAGGGAGTAAGGGCGGTCGGAGACTACGACCTTGATAGGCGGNNCTTGACAGTTCGGCGGTCATACCGGCGGGGAAACACCTCTTCCCATTCCGAACAGAGAAGTTAAGCTCGCCAGGGCCGATGGTACTCGGAGGGCAACCTCCCGGGAGAGTAGGTCGCCGCCGATTATTTTCTTCGAAAGGCCCGCGAGAGCGGGCCTTTTCCATGGTCCTACGCAGCTTCCTTCGTCGTGTCGAGGGCGCGCAGGCGCTGCACTCGGGCCGCGATCGAGGGATGGGTGACGAAGAGCGCCGCGAGACCCTCCTCCAGGAACGGGTTGAACGGCCACAGCGGCTCCGTCGCCGGCGACGCCTCGAAGGCGACGAGCTCGGCCGCCTGCTCGAAGCGAATCAGCGCGTCGGCCAACCCGTGCGGCGACTCGCACAACGCTGCGGCGAGACGGTCGGCCTCGAACTCGCGCTTCGGCGACAGCAGCAGGTGCGTGCACGCCGCCGCGACCGGGCCGACGACGAAGAGGAGCGGGCGCTGCAGCCATCCACCGACCCGGGTCACCTCGATCAGCGACGCGGCGAGGACGACGACGGAGGTCTGCAATGCCACGTCGCGATGCTTCACGTGTGCGATCTCGTGCGCGAGCACGGCCTCGAGCTCGGCCGGCGGGCACGCCGCCACGCAGCCGGAGCTGACCGCGACCGCTGAGTACGTCGGCCCGCGCCCGGTCGCGAGGGTGAGTGGCATCCCGGCGGGGAAGAGATAGAGCTTCGGTTTCAGGACGCCGGCGCGCGCGGCGAGCCGCTCGACGGTCGAGTGCAGCAGCGGCGCCTCCGCGATCGGAAGCTCTCGCGCGTGCACCATGCCGAGCACCGCGCGGTCGAACGTCCAATAGGCGCCGACCACGAGCAGCAGCGCGCAGAAGACGAAGATGGACAGCAGGCGGAGTCCGCCGATCGCCCAGCCGATGAAGGCGAGGACGCCGCAGATCCCGAAGAGAAGCAGCCACGCCTTGATGATGTTGCGCGCCGCGATCAGCGCGGCACCCCTACGGTTCTTCCGGTTCGCCGCCCCGGCCGTCGTCGTCCAGCAGCCCGCGCGGCGGCCAGTCGTCGTTCTGCGGGGCATCGCAGCGGCTGGAGCAGTGGAGCGAGGCGATGTTCTGCAACGGCACGAGGATGTGGCCGTTCAGCTCGATGTGCGCGACCTCGTCGACGTAGCAATAGGCCGTGAGCACGCCCTCCTGGTACTCCCCGCCGAAGAGCGCGACCTCGACCTGCTCGCCCTTGTACTTCCCCGTGTAGTCCTCCACCGGAGGGTCAGTCTATAGAGCGGAGTACGCCGTCCTCGTGCGCGCACGCCCACACGACGCAGTTCTCGAAAGGCCCTCCTTCGAGGCCGAGATGCTCGTGGACGCGGCGCATCGAGCCACCGTGCGTGACCACCAGGACGCGGTCGTCGGGATGCCGCTCGGCGATCCGCTGCACCGCGAGCAGGATCCGCTCGGCGTGCGCCTCCTTCGCCTCGCCGTGCCACCCGTCGAGCGTCCCCGTCTCCTCGGCGGTCATCCCCTCGATCGGGCCGACGTCGATCTCGCGCAGGTCGGCGTCGACGACGACCGGCACGCCCAGGCGCACGCCGACGATGTCGGCAGTGTCCCGCGCACGGCTGAGGTCGCTGGAGTAGATCGCGTCGATCGACTCCCCGGTGAGCTGCTCGGCGAGCACGCGCGCCTGCTCGCGGCCGCGGTCGTTCAACGGTACGTCCGCATGGCCCTGCCAGCGGCGCTCGGCGTTCCAGTCCGTCTCGCCGTGGCGAACGAGAAGCAGCGTCGTCATGTCTGACTAAGGTACTCGCGCGATGGATCTCGGCCTGCGCGACAAGGTGTGCCTCGTGACGGGGTCGACGGCCGGCATCGGCCTGGAGACGGTGAACCTCCTCCGCGCCGAGGGCGCGATCGTCGTCAGCACCGGCCGGAGCGGCGGAGACGTGCGGGCCGACCTCTCGCGGGCCGGCGAGCCCGAGCGCGTCGTGCGCGAGACCGAGGAGATGCACGGCCGCATCGACGTGCTCGTGAACAACGTCGGCGGCACCGACATCCGCAAGCTCGAGGAGCTCACCGATGCCGACTGGCAGGCGTCCTTCGAGCTCAACCTCATGACCGCGATCCGCGCGACGCAGGCGGCGCTCCCCGGCATGCGCGCGCGCGGTGCGGGCACGATCGTGAACGTGTCGTCGACCGCGGCGAAGCGCCCGTCGACGTCGATGCCGGACTACTCGGTCATGAAGGCGGCGATGCTCTCGTTCTCGCGGCTCGTCGCCGACCTGTACGCGAAGGACGGCGTGCGCTGCAACGCGGTCACGCCCGGGCCGACCGCGACGGGCGCATGGCTCGGCGAGGGTGGGCTCGCCGACCAGCAGGGAAACCGCGACGAAGTGCTCGCCAAGGTCGGCGCGGGGAGGCCGCTCGGACGGCTCGCCGAGCCGGAGGAGATCGCCGCGGTGATCGCGTTCCTGTGCTCGCCGCGCTCGAGCTACGTCACCGGCGCGGCGTGGAGCGCCGACGGCGGCACCGTCCCGATCATCATCTGAGCTTGCAGCGCCACGCGCCGTACGCGCGAAACGTCGTTCCGCGCTGCCCGACGATCGTCGCGTGGAACCGGCGCGCTGTCACGACCGCGTAGCGCGAGCGGAACGTCGTCCAGCCGTGGATTCCGATCCCGACGACGACGTCCACCTCGCGCGGGAATCGGATGACGACGCGCACTTCGGGCTTGCCGGGCGACTGGTACCAGCGGCTCGTGAACGCCGCCTTCGTACAAGTGTCGCCGGCGCTGCCCGGGATCGTCCACGCTGACGACGTGGCCCACGGCCCGGTGACGGAGATGTCGCTGTGCGGTTGCGGAGCGCAGTCGCTCGGCTTGGGCATCCGCAGCAGTGGCCCGGCACCGCCGAGCGCGATCGTCTGGACATGTGTCGAACCGCCAGATCGATAGAGGACGTCGACACGGCTCGGTGACGCCGGCGACGCGAATGGAACCGCAGCGCAACCGGCGAGCCTGAAGTTCAGCTGGACGCCGAGACCCCGACCCGGGCCGACGGTGAGTGGAGCCGGGCGCCCCGCTCCGAACGGCCCGCGCAGAAACGCCTCCAGTGGGCACGAGTGGTTCCCGGTGCACGGCGGCGGATTCCAGGCCAGGAGGCGCGTGCCGATCTGGTGGACGAGCGTCCCGAGCGGCTCGACCGCGCGTACCGCGACGACTGTTATGGGAACGCGGCCGCGGTTGCGCAGGACGATGCCGATCCCGAAGGGCTGGTTCGCGATGTACCGGAGCGTGAGGCCGTGCGGGCTGCTCTCGAGCACGGGATATCCGCCGGCTTCAACCGAGTCCGCCTTCGCAAACGGTGCGGCCAGAGCGAGTGCGGCGAGCAGAACGGCCATCGCTCCAGAGTACGGCGCAACGGCCCGAATCGTCACTGTGCGGCGTCGGCCCCAGCCACTACGCTGGAACCTGGGATGCCGGAGCTCGCCGGTCAGGTTGCCGATGCCTTCGAAACCCTCGTGCGGGAGCACGAGGAGCGCTGGCTGTCGCCACTCGCCGTGCGGTCGTACGAGTCGCGCGGGCGGAACCTGCCGGAGGAGGAATGCCGGCTGCGGACGCCGTTCCAGCGCGACCGCGACCGCATCGTCCACTCGAAGGCGTTCCGCCGCCTCCGCCTGAAGACGCAGGTCTTCGTCGACCCCGAGGGCGACCACTTTCGCACCCGCCTGACGCACACGCTGGAGACCACCGGCATCGCCCGCGGCGTGGGGCGCGCGCTCCGGCTGAACGAGGATCTCGTCGAGGCGATCGGGCTAGGCCACGACCTTGGTCACCCGCCGTTCGGGCATGCCGGCGAGGAAGCGCTCGACGAGCTGCTGCGCGAGCGCGGCGAGCGCGGCTTCCGTCACAACGAGCACTCGCTGCGCGTGGTGGAGCGCCTCGAGCGCGACGGACGCGGGCTCAATCTCACCTGGGAAGTGCGCGACGGCATCCTCAAGCACACCGGGCCCGACGAGCCGGAGACGCTGGAGGGGAAGATCGTGCGCATCGTCGACCGCGTCGCGTACATCAACCACGACATCGACGACGCCGTCCGCGCCGGACTCCTCTCCCAGAGCGACCTCCCCGTGGACGAGCTCGCGCTCCTCGGCGACACCGGCTCGCGCCGCATCGACACGCTCGTGCACGACCTCGTCGAGACCTCTGCCCGCGCCGGCGACATCGTGCAGAGCGACGAGATCGGCGGCGCGATGCTGTCGCTGCGCGCATTCATGTTCGACCGCGTGTACATGCAGCAGGAGCACGCGCCCATCCGCGCGGATATCCGACGCATCTTCGACGACCTGGTCGACGTCCAAGGCCTCAGCGTCGAAGACGCGACCGACTACATCGCCGGCATGACCGATCGCTTCGCCCTCGCGTACTGATGGCGCGCATCAAGGACAGCTCGGTCGAGGCCGTCAAGTCGGCGACCCAGATCCTGCCGCTCGTCGAGGACCACGTGCGCCTGCGCAAGGCCGGGGGCACGTACAAGGGCCTGTGCCCGTTCCATCAGGAGCGGACGCCGAGCTTCACCGTCTCGCCCGCGCGCGGCACCTTCAAGTGCTTCGGCTGCGGCGAGGGCGGCGACGCGATCGCATTCGTCGAGAAGCTCGAGCAGGTCGACTTCGTCGGCGCGATCGAGTTCCTCGCCGGCCGCTTCGGGATCGAGATCGAGTACGAGGAGATCTCGCCCGAGGCCGCGCGCCAGCGCGAGCGCGGCAAGCGGCTCGAGCAGCTGCTCGAGCGAGCGACGGTGTTCTACGAACGGGTGCTGTGGGAGAGCGACGCCGGCGCGTTCGCGCGCGAGTACCTCGCCTCCCGCGGGCTCGGTGAGGAGGTCTGCCGGCAGTTCCGGCTCGGCTACGCGCCGGGCGGTCCGACACTTGCGCGGCGCGCGCTGCAGGAGGGGTTCACCCAGGACGACCTGCGTTCCGCAGGCCTCGTGCGGCAACGCGGCGACGACTACTTCTCGCGCCGGCTCGTCTTCCCGCTCGCGGATGCGCGCGGCAAGGTGCGCGGCTTCCAGGCGCGCAAGCTGCACGACGACGACGCGCTGCAGGCGAAGTACGTCAACTCGCCCGAGAGCGGACTGTTCAAGAAGGGCGACCTCCTGTACGGGCTCGACACCGCGCGGCAGGCGATCGCGAAGGAGGACCGCGGCGTCGTCGTCGAGGGGAACACCGACGTGCTCGCCCTGCGGCAGGCCGGCTTCCAGCCGGTGGTCGCATCGATGGGGACAGCGCTCACCGAAGCGCAGCTGAAAGAGCTCACGAAGCTGACGAAGCGCCTCTACCTCTGCTTCGACGCGGACGCCGCCGGCCAGGACGCGACGCTGCGCGGGATGGAGCTCGCGGTCAAGCAGGGCTTCGCCGTCAACGTCGTGTCGCTGCCGAAGGGAACGGATCCCGCGGACGACCCTGCTGCGTTCGAGCGCGAGCTCGCCGCTCCGGTCAGCTACCAGGTGCACATGGTGCGGCTCCTGCATGAGCGTGCCGGTGACAAGCAGTCGTCGTACGCCGCCATCCGCGCGTTTCTCGGTACGCAGCCCGATTCGCCCGAGCGGCTCGACGCCATCCGGCTCGCCGCCGACCTCCTCGACCTGCCGCCGGAGACGCAGGCCGGCCTTGCGCCGCCGCGCACCGGGGCCCGCACGGCCGGCGTCATCTCGCCGCGGCTCCTGGACGCCGGCACGCGGCTCGAGCGCACCGCGCTCGCCGGCGTGGCCGGCAACCCGGGGCTGGCGCGGATCCTCGGCGAGCTCGGCCCGGAGCACTTCGACGACGAGCTCCACCGCCGCGCGCAGGCGCACCTACTCGGGAACGAGCCGGCCGACGGTGAGCTGACCGCGCTCCTCGCCGAGCTTTACGCGCAGGCGGACGAGGAGGACATCGGCGAGCAGACCGGTGAGCAGCTCCTGCTTCGACTGCGCGAACGCCGCCTCCAGCGGGACCTCGCGGACGCCGACGACGACCGGCTCGTCGACCTGCAGCAGGCGCTGTTGCAGATCCGCACAGCCATCCGGGAATTCGCGTGAGCCTGGGTACAATGCGCGCCGCCGATCCCCGGTAGCTCAATTGGCAGAGCATCCGGCTGTTAACCGGAGGGTTGTTGGTTCGAGTCCAACCCGGGGAGCTTTGAGCGTGGACGACCGCTTCGATGAACTTCTTCGTCGGCTCGGGGTGATCGACGATCTCGTCAGGGCGGGCACCCTGCTCGGCTGGGACGAAGAGACGAAGATGCCCGTGGCCGGTGCCGACGCGCGCGCTGAGCAGCGCGCGACCGTCGAGGCCGTCACGCACGAGCACCGCGTGGATCCGCGGATCGGCGAGCTGCTCGAGGCCCTGCGGCCGTTCGAGGACGCCCACGATCCGGACTCCTTCGAGGCGGGCGTCGTCCGCGTCGCACGCCGCGACTACGAGAAGGCGATCCGCGTGCCGCCGGAGCTCCAGGCCGAGCTCGAACGGGCCGGATCGCTCGGCTATCGCGCATGGCTGCGTGCCCGGGCCGACAACGACTTCTCGATCATGCTCCCGCACTTCGAGCGCAACCTCGAGCTGCGTCACCGCTACGTCGACTGCTTCTCGCCCACCGGCGATCCGTACGACGTCGTCCTCGACGACTACGAGCCGGGCATGAAGACGACCGAGGTCGAGGCGATCTTCGACCGCCTGAAGGAGCGGCTCGTGCCGATGATCCGGGCCGTCGGCGAGATGGAGCCCATCGACGACTCGTGCCTGCACGGTTCGTTCTCGCGCGAGGCGCAGCACCGCGTCTCCGTCGCGATCCTCGAGACGTGGGGGATGGATGACGAGGCGTGGCGGCTCGACTACACCGTGCATCCGTTCGAGGTCTCGATGGCGATCCCCGACATCCGCCTCACCACGCGGTTCGACGAGGACAACATCCACGGGATCCTCTCGTGCCTGCACGAGTTCGGTCACGGCCTGTACGAGCGGCAGATCGACCCGCGCTTCGCGCGCACGTCGCTCGCCGACGGCGTATCCTCGGCGATCCACGAGTCGCAGAGCCGGATGTGGGAGAACCTCGTCGGCCGGCGCTCGTCGACCTGGCGGTTCTTCTATCCGCTCCTCCAGCGCGAGCTGCCCGCCTTCGCCGACGTCCCGCTGGAGACGTTCCAGCGCGCGCTGAACAAGGTGAAGCCGACGCTCCGCCGTGTCGACGCGGACGAGGTCACCTACTGCCTGCACGTCATCCTGCGCTTCGAGATCGAGCGGGAGCTGCTCGGCGGCCGCCTCGACGTGCGCGACCTTCCGGAGGCGTTCGACGCGAAGATGCGCGAGTACCTCGGCCTGCAGCCGCCCGACCTCGCGAGCGGCGTCCTCCAGGACGTTCACTGGTCGGACATGAGCCTCGGGTACTTCCCGACGTACGCGCTCGGCAACGTCGTCTCCGTCCAGCTGTGGGAGCGCGCGGAGGCCGACCTCGGCGACTTCGACGAGCAGTTCGAGCGGGGCGAGTTCGCGCAGCTCGCGGAGTGGCTGCGCGAGCACATCCACCGGTTCGGCCGGATGTATGAGCCGCAGGAGCTTCTGCGGCGGACGGTCGGCTCGACGATGGATCCCGAGCCGTATCTCGGGTACCTCCAGCGTGAGCTGGACGAGCTGTTCGGCACCGCCGTCGGCTGATCCGAGGCCTCCCCGGCTTCGGTACGATCCCGACGTGAGCTGGCTGTACATCGCCCTGCTCGCGTTGGCCGTTGCGGTTTTCGCGGGTGCGGAGTGGCCGCGACTCGCGCCGCGCCTCGGGGCGGACGGGCGACGGCGCCGTCAGCGCGCGAAGCGGAAGTCGACCCTGCACGTGGTGGAGGACGCCGACGATTTTGCGGCGAGCGTCGAGCGCGACCTCGCCAACCTGCCCACGATCGAAGAGACCGACAGGCGCTAGCGGACCACGAAGGTGGTCGAGAACGTCCGCGTGTTCGGCGTCGCGCCGTTCAGGACGTCCTCCATGTTCCTCGTCTCCTGGTAGTCGGCGACCGTGATGCTCACGTGGTGCGTGCCCGCGCGCAGATGCGCAGGCGGGACGGTGAGAACGCCGCCCTTGAAGTGGAAGTCGGACAGCACCCGGTCGACCGTCACCTGGATCGACTGCGGGTCGACCCCTGAGCCTGCATCCTTCAGGGCGAGCCGTAGCGGCTGTGTCGCGCGGACCGTGCGCGTGAGCAGTCGGACGCTCGGCGGCGTCGTGTCGTTGATCCAGAAGCGGAACGTGTAGGGACCGGGCTTCGCCCCCGTCGGCGTGTCGAAGACGAAGTCGTACGTCCCCTGTGTGGGCAGCACCGCGCCGACGACCGGCTCGGCCTTGCCGAAGTTCGAGTACGGGTTGAGATCGATCGGAAGGCCGGTGTCCCCGAGCAGCCGGTTCTCGTCGCGGTTCATGACGAGGCGCGGCGAGACCTGGACGCCGCGGGCGTGCGACACGACGGCGACCCCGAAGTTCGCGACCGGCCGCGTCAGGACGAACTCGAACACCTGCTCCGGCCCTCCGAGCGCGAGCGGAATCGGCGAGCTGCCGACGATCCCGACGGGATAGCGATACGAGGAGACGAGCGAGGGCTTACCGGCGGTGTCGCCGGTGTACACGCCGGCGCGCTTGATCGCGCGGATCGGCTCGGTTCCCAGCTTCGGCGCCTCGACGCCGAACCAGTACGGCACGCGCCGGATGTCCGTCCCGCGCGTCAAGAGCACGAAGCCGGTCGCGTCGCCCTCCGTCGCGTTTGCGGCGGCGGTCACGGTGAGGTCGACGCTCGAGCCCGCAACGACGGAGGGAGTCGAGGGCACGATCGTGGCCCCGGAGAGCGAGGCCTGCGATTGGATCGAGACCGTCCACGGTGCAGGCCCACCGCCCGCGTCCGTCACCTGCAGGGTCTGCGTCGCCGTCGTTCCCACGTTCACGAGACCGAACGTCAGGCCGGTCGGATCGGTGAAGAGGAGCGGGTTGTCCGCGCCTGCGAGGTCGATGCGGCCGCCGCCCTCGCGCATCGCCGGCACCTCGTTCGTCGTGCCGGGCACGTGCACGGGATCGCCGGTCGATTCGAGCGCGGACTTGATCTGCTCCACCGTCCACGTCGGGTGGCGTTGCATGAGCACGGCCGCGGCGCCGGCGACGTGCGGGGACGCCATGCTCGTGCCGCTCCAGGACGCCCACTGCGACTTCGGCAGCGACGAGAGGATGTCGACGCCGGGGGCGGTGACGTCGGGCTTCATCAGCAGCGAGACCGGGGTGGGGCCTCCCGACGAGAAGCTTGCGACCTCGTCCGGCGGGCTGCCGTCGCCGCCCTCGGTCGACGCGGCGACGGTGATGGCGTCGGGCGCCGAGCCGGGCGACCCGACCGACCCGCGGCCGGAGGAGTCGAACTCATTCCCGGCTGCGATCACGGGGACGACACCGGCGGCGGCGGCGTCGTCGATCGCCTGCACAACGAGGTCACGCTGCGGCTGGATCTCGGGCTCGCCGAGCGAGAGGTTGATGACGTTCATCCCGTCCTTGACCGCCGCCTCGATGCCGGCCGCGATCTCGGGCGAGTTCCCGTCCAGGCCGAAGTTGGTCGTCGGGATCGTCAGGACCTTGTAGTTGCCGATGTACGCCATCGGCGCGACCCCGGAGACGCGGTAGCGCGTTCCCTGGAGGGTGGCCGTCGTGTTGTTGTCGCCCGCGGCGATGCCCGCGACATGCGTCGCGTGGTCGGAGTTGAGCGGGTCGAACGGCGTGTTCGCGTACTTCCACGTCTCGGCGGCGGGGGCGAACGCGCGCGCGACGATCACCTTCGGCGTCGTGAAGGCGGTGTTCCCCTTCGGGAAGCCGGCGGGGTAGCTGAAGCCGGTCGGGTCGAAGTAGGGATGCGACGGGTCGAGGCCGTCGTCGATGATCCCGATCTTCATCCCCTGGCCGGCGGTGGCGAGCGTCGATCCCCAGACGGCCGGCGCCCCGATCAGCTGTGGGCCGTTGTTGAGCAGGCTGTGGTAGGTGACCGACGGCCAGACGGTCGCGCCCGGGATGGCGGCGAGGCGCGCAACGTCCGCCGTCGGCAGGACGACGGCGAGCCCGTTGAGGACGACGCTGTACCGCCAGCGCACCGAGGCGCCCGGAATCGCGCTCGCGATGTGGCTCTGCAGCGTCCGCTGGGCCGAGGCGAGCGTGCGCAGGTACGAGACGGCCGCGGGCGCGCGCAGGTCGAGTCCGTGGTGCGTCCTCACGGCCGCGGCGAGCGTGCGGTCGCGCTGCATCGCCTCCGAAAGCGGCGGCTGCGGAAGCGTGACGACGACCTCGGTGAGCGGCGACGAAGACGTCACTCGCGCGCCGGCTCCGCCCGCGAGAAGCGCGAGCGAGACACCGACAAAGAGCGGCAGGATGAGGGCGATACGGGGCAGGCGGGACACGGTACCCGGCTACACTGTCCGTCCGCGCGGATGTGGCGGAATTGGTAGACGCGCACGGTTCAGGTCCGTGTGGGCGAAAGCTCGTGGAGGTTCAAGTCCTCTCATCCGCATGCGCAGGCGCCGGTGCCGAAGAAGGGATCCCCGTCATGGATGCGACGACGATCGACCAAGAGTTCGAGCAGCTGCAGGCCGAGTTTCAGGATGTCGCCAAGACGGTCGCGAGCCTGGCGTCGAAGCTAGAAGCGGCACAGAAGGCGGGGGACGCGAACGCGACGGAGTGGCTGGGCGACCTGAAGCAGGTCGCGCAAGACGTCGATTCCGAGCAGGCGCAGGTGAAGACGCTCCTGCTCGCGATCCACGACTTCGTCGGTGGCGTCGCTCAGGCCCAGCAGCCGGCCGCCGAGGAAAAGCCGCCGCTCTATGCCCCAGGACACGAGCCCGACGAAACCGCGCAACAGCCTGCTCCGCAGCACCACGGGATGCTCGCCGGGATGATGGGGGGCGGCGGCATGATGGGCGGCGGCGGGATGTTCGGCGGCTACTACGGCGGCGGGTTCGGTCGAGCGATGGAGATGGGGATGGCGATGAACCTCGGAGCCAACCTCATGGGCAGCGTCTTCCGGTTGTAGCGCCGTCAGTCCGACGCGAGTGCCGCGAGCACTTCGTCTGCGTGCGTCGCGGGCGTGACCTTCTCGAAGACCTTCTTGACCTTGCCGTCCTCGTCGATGACGAAGGTCGAGCGGCTGATGCCCATGTACTTCTTGCCCATGTACTTCTTCTCGCCCCACACGCCGTACCGCTCGGCGACGGCGTGCTCGGTGTCGGCGAGGAGGGTGAAGGGGAGCTCGTACTTCGACCGGAACTTCACGTGCGACCGCTCGTCGTCGGGCGAGACGCCGAGCACGACCGCGCCGGCACGCTCGAACTCGCCATATGCGTCCCGGATTCCGCACGCCTGCGTCGTGCAGCCCGGCGTGTCGTCCTTGGGATAGAAGTAGAGAACGACGGGCTTGCCGCGCAGGCCTGAGAGCTTCACCGTCTCGCCGGTGTCGCTCGTGAGCTCGAAGTCTGGGGCTTCCTGTCCCTCTGCGATCATCGTCGACTCATGCTAACGGCACACCACACCGTCGCATTCCTGGTCCTCGCCGTGACCTGGGCGGCCGCGCTCGTGGCCGGGCTCACCTACGTGCGCCGGAAGGAGCCCCGGTCGATCGTCACCCACCTCCTCGCACTCGCCCAGTCGGTCATCGTCGCCCAGGTTGCGCTCGGGCTCCTGCTCCTCTCGGAGCACAAGCGCGCGCCCGAGCGGCTGCACTACCTGTACGGGACGCTTGCGCTGCTCGCCGTGCTCGCCCCATGGATGTACGCGCCCGCCGACCGCCGCGCCCGGCTCGGCTGGTTCGCCGGAGCTACTCTGGTTGCAGGAGCGCTCGCAGTGCGCGCGTACATGACCGGAACATGAAAACGTTCTTCTCCCGGATGAACCCGACGGTGCGCGGGTTCCTCATCATCCTCGTGGTCGTCGCTGCGATCGTGCTGCTCCAGCTCGAGGCGACGCTCACCGCGCTGTTGATCCTCGCCCGGATCGCGTTCGTGCTCGCGATCGCGTTCTTCATCTACCTCATGTGGCGCGAGCGGCGCGAGGAGATCGCCGCCTGGTCGAACCGGGGGCGCATCGTGTTCTACGGTGCTGCAGTCCTCGCCGTCGCCGACCTCGGCGCCGACTGGTACGGCGGCGCGCATGGACTGCAGATTCTCGCGTTCATCGGCGTCCTGGTCCTCTGCGGGCTCGCCATGTGGCGCACCTGGCGGGACCAGCACACGTACGTCTAGGCCTCGGCGCGAACCGAGGCGCCGTCGAGGGCAGCCAGGGCCTCTCGCACGGGCACGTGCCGGCCGACGAAGATCGGCGTGTCGCGCTCGGTGTAACGAGAGGCTTCGCTCTCGCGCAGCGTGAGCATGAGGTGCATGAAGTCAGCCGGCTCGTCGCACTCGAACGCGGTCATGAACTCCTGGTCGTCGATCCCGAACGAGTACGTCGTGTGGTTGTGGATCGTCGCGAACTCGTGCCCGACGCGCATGTGCTCGTCCATCGCGCGCTGACGGTCATCCTCCGGGAGCGCGTACCACGGCCGCACCTTCACGAACGGATAGACGACGAGGTACGGCGATCCCTTCGGCACGATCTTGCGCGGCTTCCTCGCACTCGTGTACGACGAGGCCTTCGTCGTCGCGAGATACGAGTACGGGGTCTCCAGCCAGGCGGCGAGCGGCGTCCCGTTCAGCGCGGCTCCAAGCTCGAGCAGGTCCTCGTAGCGGGGCGTGATCTTCCAGAAGAAGAAGTCCACCTCCGGGCGGACGCCTGTGGTCGTGTAGCAGCGGAGGGCGTCGAAGCGCTCGCCGAAGTCGTCGATCGCGTCGGCAAACGCGTCCTTGCCGGCCTGGCGCTCGTCGATCGGCAGCCGCCGCCACGCCGGGTCGACGCGGTAACAGGTGTAGCCGACGTACTGGCCTTCCACGCCGCAAATGCTAGCCCGGCGCGACAACGCGCCGGAGCAGGACGGCGGGACCGGGATTGACCGGCGCGACGAGCGAGAGCCGGAGCCGGTACGTCGCCTTCGCCGTCGGCACGCCCAGCGGCAGCGTCGTCGGCCGGCCGCCGGTCGCGCGCCCCCGCTTGGAGACGATCAGCTTCCCGGCGCCGCGATACAGCTGCGCGACGAACGTGCAGTCGATGTCGCACGTGAGCGTCAGGATCGCGGCCTTCTGTGTCACCTTCGGCTTCGGCCTCAGCGCGAGGCCGGGACAGCTCGCAACGACGCCGCGCAGCGACTGCTGGATCGCGAGGCGCACCCCGGCCAGGCTCGACTTCGGCGTGTCATCCGGGTAGTAGACGCCCGACTGCCAGCCGGACAGCGCCTTCTCGTCCACCACGTGGAAGAGAAAGAGACCGCGCACCGTCGGCTGGCAGAACGCGAGCTGGATCGCCTGCCGGTAGTACGCGGCCTGCGTCGCCTCGTCGACCGGCTGCGTCACCGCCGGCTCGGTACCGGTGTAGAGGGCCTGCTTGTCCGGCGGTATCTGCGACTCGACGCCGAACTCGTCGAAGTAGATCGGCAGCGCGGACCCGGGTTGCGCGGTGCCGTCGAAGGCCTGCCCGAGCAGCGTCACAAGCTTGGGATAGTCGGCGAGGGCGATCGTCGTGGTGCTCGGGTGGACGCCGGCGACGGGCGCGACGCTCGAGTGGTCCTCGTAGGGGTGGAGGGAGAGCGCGTCCATGATCGGCTTCGTGCGGCCGCTCGCGCGATAGTCGGCGCCGAGATCGGTGATGAACGCGGTGGGCGAGTGCGTGTCACGGCCGGTCCCCGGCTTGTCGCCGCCGCGGGGGGCGAGCGCGCCGCCGATCACCTCCACGTTCGGCGCCGCGGCCTTGACGGCGTCATACGTGCGCGCGAGCAGCGTCTCGTATGCAGCCGCCGCGGCATCGCCGCCGTTCGGGTCGAACTGCGGCAGCCAGTAGCGGTTCAGGTTCGGCTCGTTGCCGACGATCAGATGCCGGATCCCGCTCGTCGTTGCGACGGACGCGGCATACGCGGCGAAGTCGAGCTGATCGGTGTCGGTCAACGGCGTCGTCTTGCTCCCGTAGTTGAGAACGGACACGAACACCTCGATGCCGTCCGTCTTCGCCGCCGCGACAACGTTGCCGAGCACGGTGGCGTCCGCCTTCGAGACGGCGATCGCGCCGGGTACCCAGATCTGCGTGATCCGCACCGCCCGGAACCCGGCCTTCGCCAGAAGATCCATCTGCCGCTGCGCGACGGCGGGGTCCTGGGAACGGACGGCGTCCTCGGTCGCTCCGAGCACGAGGCTCGGGCCGCCGGCATGCGCCGCGGTGGCGAGCCCCAGCGCGAGGAGCGCGGCTACCGTTGCCAGGCTGTGTCGGAACGCGTTCAAGGTCAGCTCAAAGGATTGCCCACGAAGCCCGGGGTGTACCTGTTCCGGGACGAGGCGGGAGACGTTCTTTACGTCGGCAAGGCGAAATCCTTACGTCCGCGCGTCCGCTCGTACTTCCAGCGCACGACCGACGGCCGGGCCCAGATCCGGCTGCTTCCGGAGCGGGTGGCGGACATCGAGGTGATCGTCACGGGCAGCGAAGTGGAGGCGCTCCATCTGGAGCAGAACCTCGTCCATCGGCACCGGCCCCCTTTCAATGTCCGCCTGCGTGACGACAAGTCGTTCCCGTACATCGCGGTCACGATCGAGGACGAATACCCACGAGTCATGTTCACGCGCGAGCGTCACCGGCCCGGTGTCTGGTACTTCGGGCCGTACGCGAACGCGAAGAAAGTGCGCGAGACGCTCGACGTGCTCAACCGCGTCTTCCCGTACCGGCCGTGCGAGGGCCCGAAGCCGGGCCGCCACTCCGGGATTCCGTGCCTCGACTTCCACATCGACCGCTGCCTCGCGCCGTGCGTCGGCTACGTCTCGCAGGAGGACTACCGCGCGATCATCGACAGCGTCACCGAGTTCCTCTCCGGCAACGTGAAGCCGATCCAGCGCGAGCTCGAGGAGAAGATGCAGGCGGCCGCGAGCGAGGAACGATTCGAGGACGCGGCGCGCTACCGCAACCGGCTGCAGGCGGTGCAGCACCTCGTCGAGCGACAGGCGGTCGAGCGGCACTCGGGCGGGACCGCCGACGTGATCGGCTTCGCAGCCGAGGGCGACCGCGCAGTCGTGCAGATCTTTCCCCTCCGCGACGGCAAGATGGTCGACCGCCACTCGTTCCATCTCGAGAACGTCGGCGGCCAGGACGTGACGACGATCCTCGAGTCGTTCGGGCTCGAGTACTACGGCAATGCGCCGAGCGTGCCGCCGCAGATCGTCGTGCCGCGCGACGCCGGCGACCTCTCGGCGCTCGCCGAGCTCCTCTCCGAGCGTCGCGGCGCCCGGGTGGAGGTGCGCACCGCCGAACGGGGTGAGAAGCGCCGCCTGCTGGCGCTCGCGGACGAGAACGCGCGCCATGCGCTCGTCAACGAGCAGGCGCAGTCGGACCAGCGGCGTGCGCGCCGGGTGGAAGCCCTCGAGGAGCTGCGCGAGGCGCTCAACCTCGAGTCGCTGCCGATCCGCATCGAGTGCTTCGACATCTCGCACGCGATGGGGCAGGACCCGGTCGGATCGATGGTCGTCTTCCAGGACGCGATGCCGCGCAAGAGCGACTACCGCAAGTTCGGGATCAAGACGGCGGGGGAGGAGCCGGACGACTTCGCCGCCATGGCGGAAGTCGTCTCGCGGCGGTTCGCGCGTGTGGCCGATCCCGTCGGCGAGCCGGCGTGGACGACGGTGCCGAACCTCGTCGTCATCGACGGCGGCAAGGGGCAGCTCTCTGCCGCGCTCGAGGCGATGCAGGCGTACGACCTGCCGCGCGTCGCCGTGATCGCGCTCGCGAAGCGGATCGAGGAGGTCTTCGTCCCCGGCCGGCCGGACGCGATCGTGCTCTCGCGGCACAACCCCGGCCTCCAGCTCCTGCAGCGCATCCGCGACGAGGCGCACCGGTTCGCGCTCGGCTTCCACCGCCAGCGGCGCGAGTCGCGCGGGTTCGCGTCGCTCTTCGACGAGCTCGAAGGCGTCGGGCCGGCGCGCCGGCGTGCGCTCCTGCAGCACTTCGGCTCGGTGGAGCGCATGGTCGCCGCCACCCAGGAGGAACTCGAGGGCGTCCCGGGCGTGCCGGCGAAGACCGCGCGCCGCATCTATGCCCAGCTGCACAAGGCAGGACGCGCGTGAGTTCTTACAGGGGCTTGATCGATCCCTAACGCAGCCCGTCTAGCCTCCGGGGCATGGCAGTGCTGCACCGGATCGAGGAAGACCTGCGCGACCACGCGTGGTACGAGCAGCTCTTCGTCGGCACGATCGCCGAGGTCGAGGCGTACGTCGGGCGCTGGGCGGCCTTTGAGGCCGCTGTCGAGACGCTCGAGCCGGCCGGGGACGAGCGGTTTACCGGTCCCGTACACGATTCTTAGGCACCGCATAGCGCCTTGCGCTTCGATAGGTCTGTCGTGAGAACGCTGGCCGTCCTCGCCATCGCCGTCGCCGGGCTCGTCCTGGTGGGCGCCGCGCAGGCCGGCGTCGTTCATGACGTCGATCAGAGCACCAACTGGGCGGGGTACGCGGTCAGCGGCTCCACCTTCACGGACGTGAAGGGCACGTGGGTCCAGCCCGCCGCCGCGTGCACGGGAGTCGCCACGTCCAGCTACTCGGCCTTCTGGGTCGGCATCGGCGGCATCGTCGGAAGCGACGGCGGCCTCGAGCAGACGGGCACCGAGTCGGACTGCCGCAACGGCCAGCCGGCGTACGCGGCGTGGTACGAGCTGTTGCCGGATGGCTCCGTCAGCGTGCCGCTCACGATCTCGGCCGGCGACACCATCTCCGCGGAGGTCAGCATCGACGGCGCCGCCGTCACGCTGACGCTCATCGACGTGACCACGGACCAGACGTTCACGACGCAGGCGACGCCGTCGGTCCTCGATACATCCTCCGCCGAGTGGATCGCGGAGGCGCCGTCGCGGTGCTTCAGCACAGACCACTGCGCGCAACTCCCGCTCGCGAACTTCGGCACGATCGAGTTCAGTGGATCGTCGACGACCGCCAACGGCCATGTCGGGACGATCTCGGACCAGAGCTGGAGCGCGACGTCGATCGAGCTTGGCGGCAGTGCCGGCTCAGCCAGCCCGGCGGCGCTCTCGCCCGACGGCTCGGACTTCACCGTCGCGTTCGTCCCGGCTCAGGTCACGCAACCGCAGGTGAAGGCGAAGCCCAAGGCGAAGGCCAAGGCCAAGGCGAAGGCCAAGCCGAAGCCGAAGCCGAAGTCCCACCGCGTTACTACCTAGTACTAGTCGGACTGCATGAACGGGTAGCGGTAGTCCGTCGGGGGGACGAACGTCTCCTTGATCGTGCGCGGCGAGACCCAGCGGATGAGGTTCCACATCGACCCCGCCTTGTCGTTCGTGCCCGACGCCCGCGCTCCGCCGAAGGGCTGCTGCCCGACGACCGCCCCGGTGGGCTTGTCGTTGACGTAGAAGTTCCCCGCCGCGTAGCGCAGCCGGTCCTTCGCCGTCTCGACCGCCGCGCGGTCGCGCGCGAAGACGGCGCCGGTGAGGCCGTACGGCGCGCCGCCGTCGATGAGGTCGAGCGTGTCCTCGTACTTCTTCTCGTCGTAGACGAACGCGGTGACGACGGGGCCGAAGAGCTCCTCCTTCATCGTGCGGAAGTTCGGGTCGCGGGTCTCGATCACGGTCGGCTCGACGAACCAGCCGTCCGAGTCGTCGTAGCCACCGCCGACGAGCACCGAGGCCTGGCCCTTCGATGCGTTGGCCTCGTCGATCGCCTGCTTCTGCGTGGCGAACGAGTCCTTGTCGATGACGGCGCCCATGAAGTTGGAGAAGTCGCCGACGTCGCCCATGCGCAGGCTGCGCACTTCCTCGACGAGCCGCTCGCGCAGCTCGGGCCAGAGGTTGGATGGGGCGAAGACGCGTGACGCAGCGGAGCACTTCTGTCCCTGGTACTCGAACGAGCCGCGCACGATCGCCGTTGCGAGCGATGCGACGTCTGCCGACGGGTGCGCGACGATGAAGTCCTTGCCGCCGGTCTCGCCGACGATGCGCGGGTAGTTGCGGTAGCCGCCGGCGGCGATGTTCTCGCCGACCGACTTCCACATCCCGTTGAACACGCCGGTCGAGCCGGTGAAGTGGATGCCGGCGAGGTCGCGGTGCGCGATCGCCGGGTCGCCGATGTCCGCGCCGTTGCCGTACACGAGGTTGATGACGCCGGGCGGCATGCCCGCTTCCTCGTACAGCTTCATCAGCCACCACGCCGAGTACGCGGCCGTCGAGGCCGGCTTCCAGACGACCGTGTTCCCCATGAGGGCGGCCGACGTCGGCAGGTTCGCGCCGATGGCGGTGAAGTTGAACGGCGTCACTGCGAAGACGAAGCCCTCGAGCGGCCGGTACTCCATCCGGTTCCAGACGCCCGGGGAAGAGATGGGCTGCTGCTCGTAGATGTGCGTCATGAAGCTGACGTTGAAGCGCCAGAAGTCGATCACCTCGCACGCGGAGTCGATCTCGGCTTGATGCGCGGTCTTCGACTGGCCGAGCATCGTCGCGGCATTCAACGTCGAGCGCCACGGCCCCGCGAGGAGGTCGGCCGCACGAAGGAGAATCGTCGCGCGCTCCTCCCACGGCGTGCGCGACCAGTCGTTCCACGCGTCGGCGGCGGCAGCGACGGCGCGCTCGACCTCGGCGGCGCCTCCCTTGTGCACGGTTGCGAGCACGTGCGAGCGCTTGTGCGGCTCGACCGCCTCGAACGTATTTCCGGTCCGAACCTCCTCGCCGCCGATGACGAGTGGGATGTCGAGCTGCTGCGCCTCCATCTCCTGGAGCCGCAGGCGCAAGGCCTCGCGCTCCGGCGAGCCGGGTGCGTAGTCGCGGGCGAGCTCGTTGTACGGCTCGGGCGCTCGGAAGATCGCGTGGGTGCTCATAGGGCGATTCTAGGATGGAAGGGTGACCGTCGCGCAGTTGGCTTACGAAGCCGCGGGCTGGGGGGTGGGAGAGCTGGTCCTCGACGAGGGCCAGGTCGTGTGGCACGAGCTTCCGAAGGTGTCGGACACCGACATCGGTGTCGGGCACCATCCCCTGGTCGAGATGCTGCAGGCGTACTTCGCGGGGGAGGACGTTCCGCTCGGCGAGGTGCCCGTCGACCTCGAGTACGACAGCGCGTTCTTCTCCCGCTGCGCCGAGGCGTTGCGCTCGGTCCCGCGGGGCGACGTGGTCACGTATGGCGAGCTGGCCGCGCTCGCCGGCGCGCCCGGCGCCGCGCGCGCGGCGGGAAGCTTCTGTGCGCGCAACCGCCTCGGCCTGTTCGTCCCGTGCCATCGCGTCGTCGCGGCCGGCAATCTCGGCTCGTACGGCTCGTACGGCGTCGGGTACAAGCGCCGGCTTCTGGAGCTCGAAGGTGCTCTCTGAAGATCTGAGAAGCGAGCTCGCGGCCATCGCGCCCGAGTCGGACTGCGATCGGCTCGCGGAGCTGTCCGGTCTATTCCACGTCGCCGGCAGCGTGCACCTCCGCGGCCGCGGCGAAGTCGCCGTCCACCTCGACCTCGTCAGCTCGGCGGTCGCGCGGCGGGCGTTCACGCTGCTGCGCGCGTTCGGAGTCGAGTCCGAGATCCGGACGTATCAGCGACCGGCGTTCGACCGCTCGACGCGGTACCAGCTGCACGTCGAGGGAACCCAGCACGCCTACGACACACTCCATCGCGCAGGCGTGCTCGACTCCAGCCACCGGCCGATCGACCATCCGCCCGCGCGCGTCGTCGCACGGCGGTGCTGCCGTCGCGCCTATCTGCGCGGCGCGCTGCTGGGCGCCGGCTCGCTGAGCGGCCCGCGCGACCCGCACGTGGAGATCCGCACGGCGGAGATCGAAGGTGCCCAGTTCCTCGCCGGCGTTGCGGCTCGCGAAGGGGCGGAGCTGCACATCCTCCAGCGGGCGAGTCACGCGATCGCGTACGCGAAGGGCACGGAGGCGATCGCCGATCTTCTCGTCGCGGCCGGGGCGACTGACGTCGTCCTCGTGCTCGAGGAGCGCTCGGTCGTGTCGGCGACGAAAGCGGACGCGAACCGGCTCGCGAACGCCGACCACGCCAACCTCGTCCGCACGGGCCGCGCGGCGCACGCGCAGCTCCAGGCCGTGCGGAAGCTCGACGTGGACGCGCTGCCGGACGATCTGCGCGAGCTCGCGGTCCTCCGCATCCGCCATCCGACGGCGTCGATCGCCGACCTTGCGCGCCGCTGCCGGCCGCCGGTGACGAAGGCCTCCGCTTACCGGCGGCTCCGGCGGCTCCAGGAGCTGGCGGAATAGCGGCGGTGGACCGGGAAGCTCCGAGGACGACCCTCCCGGTCCTAGTGCCACACCCGAGACCGTGGTGACGGACGGGGTCTGAATCCATCACCGGACGAGCGCGGACCCGCCGTTGCCGAGTATGACGACTTATGTGCGAAACGCGCTAGGCCTTTTCAAAGTCGTAAGCACAGGCTCGTAACCCGTTCAACTGCGGCTTCCAACTGCGTGGCTGCGCGACCTCCCTCGTTACACTCGGAGCAGAAACCAAAAGAGACGAAAGGCATCGAACCCATGGCGAAGATCAGGGTCGGGATCAACGGATTCGGCAGGATCGGGCGCAACTTCCTGCGCGCCCAGCTCGAGCGCGGCGGCGACTTCGAGATCGTGGCCGCCAACGACATCGGCGACACGAAGACGATGGCGCACCTGCTCAAGCACGACTCCGTCCTCGGAACGCTCAAGGTCCCGGTCGAGGCGGGCGACGGCTTCATCCGCGTCGCCGGCCACGAGATCAAGCTGTCGAGCGAACGCGACCCCGCGCAGCTGCCGTGGGAGGAGCTCGGCATCGACGTGGCGATCGAGTCCACCGGCTTCTTCACGACCCGCGACGACGCCGCGAAGCATCTCGAAGCCGGGGCGAAGAAGGTCGTCATCTCGGCCCCGGCGACGGATCCGGACCTGACCGTCGTGCTCGGCGTCAACGACCGCGAGTACGACCCGGAGAAGCACAACATCATCTCGAACGCGTCATGCACGACGAACTGCGTCGCGCCGCTCGCAAAGGTGCTGCACGAGGCATACACGATCGAGCGCGGCTTCATGACGACGATCCACGCGTACACGAACGACCAGCGCACGCTCGACCTGCCGCACCCCGACCTTCGGCGCGCACGTGCAGCGGCGATCAACCTCATCCCGACGTCGACGGGCGCGGCCCGCGCCATCGGCGTCGTCCTGCCCGACCTGAAGGGCAAGGTGGACGGGATGTCGATGCGCGCGCCGGTCCCGGTCGGATCGATCGTCGATCTCGTCGTCGAGGTCGCGGCCGAGACGTCGAAGGATGCCGTCAACGAGCTCTTCCGCTCGAAGGCCGACACCGGCGACTTCGAAGGCATCCTCCAGTACTCGGACGAGCCTCTCGTGTCCAGCGACATCATCCATTCGTCGTACTCGTCGATCTTCGACAGCGACCTGACGATGGTGAACGGGAACCTCGTGAAGGTGTTCGGCTGGTACGACAACGAGTGGGGCTACAGCTGCCGGCTCGTCGATCTCGTCGCGAAGATCGCGCAGACGATGCCTGCGGCCGTCGCCGCCTGATGCGGCTACCCCGGTCGGTGCGCGAAGCCGACGTCGCCGGCAAGGTCGTGCTGGTCCGCGCGGACCTGAACGTGCCGCTCGAGAACGGCGCCGTGGCCGACGACACCCGCATCCGCGCGTCGCTGCCGACGTTGCAGCTCTTGCTCGACAAAGGCGCAGCCGAGATCCACGTCTGCTCGCACCTCGGCCGGCCGAAGGGCGTCGACGAGGCGTACCGGATCGAACCGGTCGCGGCCCGGCTGCGCGAGCTGCTCCCCAACGACCGCATCCACGTGCTCGAGAACACGCGCTTCAATCCCGGCGAGACGAAGAACGACGAGGGCTTCGCCCGCGAGCTCGCGGACGGCTGCGACCTGTACGTGGACGACGCGTTCGGCTCCGCGCATCGCGCGCACTCGTCCACCGAGGCGGTCGCGCGGATCCTTCCGGCGTATGCAGGGTTGCTCATGGAGGAGGAGCTCCGACACCTCGGCATGCTCCTCGGCGACGTCGCGCGGCCGTTCGTGCTCGTCTCCGGCGGCGCGAAGGTGGACGACAAGGTCGGCGTGCTCCAGCATCTCGGCCGTCGTGCGGACACGGTGCTCATCGGCGGCAAGATGGCCGAGCAGCTGCGCGTCGAGAACCCGCTCGACTTCGAGGTCGAGCTGCCGACCGACGTCGTCGGCGCGGCCGCGTTCGAAGCCGGCGCGGAGTCGGCGACGTTCGCCGTCGACGAGATTCCGGACGGCTGGCTCGGCCTCGACATCGGCCCGGAGACGCGGACGGCATTCGCGGCACGTCTCGCCGGGGCGCGAACGATCTTCTGGAACGGACCGATGGGCGTGTTCGAGTGGCCGCGCTTCGCCGAGGGGACGAAGGCGGTGGCCGAGGCGGTCGCGGGCAACGCGAACGCGTTCACGGTCGTCGGCGGCGCGGACTCGGTGCGCGCGCTGAACGAGCTCGGCCTTGCCGACGAGATCTCGTGGGTCTCGACCGGCGGCGGCGCGAGCCTCGAGCTGCTCGAGGGCAAGGAGCTCCCCGGCGTGGCGGTGATCCCGTCGTGATCATCGCCGGGAACTGGAAGATGTTCCGCGGTCCTGACCCACACGCGCTCGCCGGGCTGGACGCGATCGTGGCGCCGCCGTTCACGCGTTTGCGCGACTGCGTCGACGCCGGCCTGACCACGTACGCGCAGAACGTCCACTGGGAAGCCGACGGCGCGTACACGGGCGAGATCTCCGCGCCGATGCTGCTCGAGCTCGGCGTCACCGGCTCGCTCGTCGGCCACTCCGAGCGGCGGCTGTACTTCGGCGAGACCGACGAGACGGTCGCGCTCCGCACGCGCGCCGCGCTCGACGCCGGCCTGCGGGTCATCGCGTGCGTGGGCGAGACCCTCGCCGAGCGCGAGGCCAACGAGACCGAGGACGTCCTTCGCCGGCAGCTCTCGGTCCTCGAGCCGCACCCGCACCTCGTGCTTGCGTACGAACCGGTCTGGGCGATCGGCACCGGGCTCACCGCGACGCCCGAGATGGCGCAGGACGCGCACGCGTTCATCAAGTCGCTCCTCGACGCGCCGGTTCTGTACGGCGGCTCGGTGAAGCCCGACAACGCCGCCGGCCTGCTCGCGCAGCCGGATGTCGACGGCGCGCTCGTCGGCGGGGCCTCGCTCGACGTCGACTCCTTCAAGGCGATATGCCAGACGGCCGCACGTATCCGCTCGTAGTCCTCGTCATCCTCGACGGCTGGGGCTGCGCGCCGGCAGGACCGGGGAACGCCGTCTCGCTCGCGCGCACGCCGGTCTTCGACCGGCTGTGGGCGGAGTTCCCGCACACGAAGCTGAAGGCGTCCGGCGAAGCCGTTGGACTTCCGCCCGGACAGATGGGCAACTCCGAGGTCGGCCATCTCACCATCGGCTCGGGCCGCATCCTCTTCCAGGACCTCATGCGCGTGAACAAGGCGATCGAGACCGGCGACCTCTTCGAGAACGCGGCCCTACGCTCGGCTTTCGAGCGCGGCGAGAAGGTGCACCTGCTCGGGCTCGTCTCGCACGGCGGCGTGCACTCGCACATCGACCACGTCAAGGCGTTGCTCCAGTTCGCTCCCGAGAAGACGTGGATCCACGCATTCACCGACGGCCGCGACGTGTCGCCGCACGCCGCCGTGCACGACCTCGCCGAGCTCCCCGTCGACCGTATCGCCACGGTCGTCGGTCGCTACTACGCGATGGACCGCGACAAGCGCTGGGATCGCACCGAGCGCGCGATCGACGCGATCGTCCACGGCCGCGGCGCGCACGCGCGCGATCCGATCTCGGCGGTGCAGGCGAGCTACGACCGCGACGTCACCGACGAATTCATCGAGCCTGTCGTCATCGACGGCCGCCCGCGGCTCGACCCCGAGCGCGACACGGCGATCTTCTTCAACTTCCGGCCCGACCGCGGGCGGCAGCTGTCGGAGAAGCTCCGCGAGCTCGGCGTCGACCTGACCACGATGACGCGCTACCGCGACGACTTCGACTTTCCGGTCGCGTTCGCCGAGCAGAAGGTCGACCAGGTGCTGGGGGAGGTGCTCGCCGAGCACGGCCTCCGCCAGCTCCATGCCGCCGAGACGGAGAAGTACGCACACGTGACGTACTTCTTCGACGGCGGCCGCGAGGAGGAGTTTCCGCGTGAGACGCGCCTGCTCGTGCCCTCGCCTCGTGACGTTCCGAGCTACGACAAGAAACCCGAGATGTCGGCGGTCGAGCTCACCGACCGGTTCGTCAAGGAGATCGCCGACGGCTATGCGTTCGCCGTGATCAACTTCGCGAACCCGGACATGGTTGGCCACACGGGGGTCATCCCGGCCGTCGTCGCGGCGGTGGAGACGGCCGACGCCTGCCTCGGCCGGGTGGTGGAGGCGGTGTCGCTCCTGGGCGGCGTCTGCCTCGTGACCGCCGACCACGGCAACGCGGAGAAGCTGCTGGAGGACGACGGCGTGAGCCCGCACACGGCCCATACGACCAATCTCGTGCCCCTGATCCTCACCGCCCCAGGCCTCACGGTGCGGGAGGGCGAGCTCTCCGATCTCGCCCCGACCGCCCTCGCCCTGCTCGGCTACGACCCGCCCCGCCAGATGACCGGCCAAAATGTGGTCGCGGACGGGACATAAGGGGGCTATTATGGGCGTCCTTGTCGCTCCCCCAGCCTGATTTTGGCGTCCTGCGGAAGGCGCAGCGGGGTGATGAACGCGCCTTCTCGATCATCGTGCGCGCTTACCAGGTGCCGGTGTTCAACTACGTGCTCAGGCTGGTCGGCGACCGGTCGCTCGCGGAGGACCTGACACAGGAGATCTTCCTTCGCGTGTACCAAGGACTGCCGCGCTTCTCACTGCGGTCGAAATTCACGACGTGGCTCTTCCAGGTGGCGAAGAACCGCGTGCTCGACGAGTTCCGTGCGGTCGAACGACGGCCGCGCGCAACCGTCGACCTCGACGACGTGCCGGCACTCGAAGTGCTGGACGCGCCGTTCGAGCGGGTCGAGGCGATCGACGCCGTGTGGCGCGCCGTCGAGAACCTCAACGTCGACCTGAAGTCGGCGCTCCTACTGCGGGATGTGGTCGGGCTCTCGTACACCGAGATCGCCGATTCACTCGAGATCACCCTCGCCACCGTCAAGTGGCGGATCTACAAAGCGCGCGAGGACGTTCAGCTCGCTCTCGCGCGCGAGGGCATCTACTTCTACGCATCGAGCGAGCAGGAGCCGGCTGCACAGCCGGCTCCGCTGCTCTAGCTCTTAGCGCGAGTACCGAAGCAGCCACGCGGCGAGCGCCTGCGCCTGCTGCTGCGCCGTCGTCTCCTGCGGCACGGGCGCGATGCGCGCCGGTTGCGGCCGAGCCGGATGCGACGGGCTTCCCGACGTCACCACCGCCGCCACGATGCCTGCGGCGAGCACCGCCGCTGCTGCGCCGGCGAGCACGAGCGGCGCGCGCCTGCGTCGTTGCGGCCGAATGAGGATCGCGGTCGGCGCAGCGGATGGATCGTGCGCGAGCGCGCGCTCGAGCTCCGCGGCCGTCGGCCGCGTGCCCGGATCCGTTGCGAGGCACCGCCGGATCGTCGCGGCCAGCTCCGGCGGCACGCCGCTCAGCCGCGTCGACCGGTCGGGCGTGCCGGTGAGCATCTCCACGAGCACGAGCCCGAGCGCGTAGACGTCGGCGGCGCCGGTCACGTGGTCGCCGCGCGCCTGCTCGGGCGCGAGGTACGCCGCCGTCCCGAGGACGGTGCCCGCCATCGTGAGCCGCGTGCCCTCGAGCAAGACGGCGATGCCGAAGTCGCCGAGCTTCAGCACGCCGTCGCGGCGGAGCAGGAGGTTGTGCGGCTTCACGTCGCGATGCACGAGACCGGCGGCATGCGCGGCCGCGAGTGCGCGCGCCGCCTGCGCACCGAGATCCTCCGCCTCTGCGGGCGAGAGCTTTCGGCGGCGGGCGAGCAATTCGGCGAGCGTCTCCCCATCGACGAGCTCCATCGCGATATACGGCCGGCCGTCGGCTTCGCCGACGTCGAAGACGTGCACGATGTTCGGATGCCCGAGCCGCGCGGCCAGCCGGCCCTCGCGCACGAAGCGCTCGCGCAGATCGGCGTCGCGCGCGAGATTCTCCGCCAGGCGCTTCAGCGCGACGTCGCGATCGAGCTCGCGGTCGTGCGCGAGGTCGACGACTGCCATCGCGCCGTGCCCGAGCGGCCGCTGCACGTCGTACCTGCCGGTGACGAGCGTGCTCATTGGTTGCCGCCCGGTCCGTGCTTGCCGTGATGCTTTGGCGGCTTTGGCGGTTTCGGCCCGTGCTTCGGCGGCGGACCGGGATGGCAGGTGATGCGCCCCGGCAGCGCGTCGACGGTCGCGCTCAGGGTCGGCTGCAGCCGCACAGGAATCTCATGCGCGGCGATCGCCTGTGCGACGGCGTTCTGGAGCCCGGTCGCGTCCGCGAGCGCGGTGCAGCCGTCGCCGCCTTCCAGCGCCTGCGCGACCGCGTTCGCCTGCATGGCCAACGTCTGCGCGAGCGCGTGGGGGAGGCGGGGCGGCTTCGCCGCTGCGGGCGGTTTGGCCGACCCGCCGCAGCCGGCCAGCGCGAGCGTGACGAGGAGCGCTACGCCGGCGCGTCTCATTCGCCGTGCGTGAGCCGCGCCGCCAGCGCCTCGGGGAGCCCTGCCGCTCGCATCTCCGCCTGCGTGCGCTCGACGTCGTACTCGACGCGGTGGAACGTGGCCGTCTCCGCCTCGCGGTCGAGAAGCAGATAGGCGGCACGCCATTCGCCGTCGCGGGGCTGCCCGACCGAGCCCGGATTGAGCAGGACGCGGTCTCGCACGCCGACTCTGGTTCCGTCCGGAGCGAGCCCGCCGGTGAGCATGTCGTCCCTCCATTCGACCTCGAGCGCAACGTGGCTGTGCCCGACGAGCACGAGCGGAAACGGGCTGACGGCCAGCGTGGCGGCGGCGGCCTCGTCGGAGAGCACGTATTCCCACACCGGGTCGCGCGCGCTTCCGTGGTACAGCGCGACCTCGTCCCGTTCGCCTTCCGGCTCGAGCCGGTCGAGGAACGCGCGCGCCGGCTCCGTGAGGATGTCGCGCGTCCACCGTGCGGCGACGGCGGCGTCGCCACGGAACTCGGCCAGGTCGATCGTCCCACGCACGGCCAGATCGTGGTTCCCACCCAGGCAGATGTCTGCACGCGACTCGACGATCTCGCAGCACTCGTTCGGCCGCGGGCCGTAGCCGACTACGTCGCCGAGGCACCAGATCTCGTCAGGCGGGGCGGCGTCGATCGCCGACAGCACCGCTTCGAGCGCGGCGAGATTCGAGTGCACGTCCGAGACGACCGCGATCTGCACCGCCCAAAGCTAGTCCCGCGAGCACCGGAACCGTCGCGGGGACGGTCGACGTGACGGCCAGCAGCAGCCCCCATGCGCCCGCAGCCAGCCCTGTCGCAGCGGCTGCGCGCAGCCGCGCGCGCACGACGACGCCGAGGAGCGCGGGGGCGAGGAGGTCGAGCCAGCCCATCGTCGCCGATCCGAACGTCGCATCCTGGAGGCGCGGGATCGCGGGCAGCGATGCCTGGTGCAACGCAGCGGTCGCGGGCTGCACCTGCCGTGTTCCCCAGACGAGGACGATGTCGACGAGCGCGACGACGACGAGGCCGACGGCGATCGACCATGCAGGCGCGACGCGCGCGATGAGCCGCGCGACCGTGATCGCAGCGAGCGCGATGAGCGCGACGGACGCCGCCTGCGCGACGAGCCCGTCCGTTCGCCAGGCGACGATCCACAACGCGGCGGCGAGTGGGAGCCTCCAGAGGCCCGCGGCGGCGAGTAGCGGCGTTCCGACCGCGCCCGCATACGCGAGCACGTGCGCGCCGGTGCTGCGAATGAGCACGACACCGACGATCAGGGCGACGGCAGGAATCGCGATCCCTGCGATGCCGATGCGTCCGCGGCGCTCGGGCGGACGCGATGCGAGCACGACCGCGGCCTGAACGGCGCAGAGAACGGCGTAGGACGGGGCGAGGCTCAGCGGTCGGGCGCTTCGGGCAGGTTGCGGATGCCCTCGGTCGTCTGCCACTTCGACCAGGAGTCCTGCAACGCCGCCATCAGCTCTTCGATGAAGCGGGGCGACGCATTGACACGCGCCACGACCGCGCCGGGGACGTCGCCCTCCTCGACCTCATGCTCGATGCGCGCGAACGTGAGCGTGAACTCGTACCGCGAGAAGCTGATATTCGCGAAGTTCGCGTAGGCGCCGGCGATGTCCGCAGGATCGAGATGGATGTTGAGGCGGCGCTCACCCTGCTCACTGCCGAACTGCGCGCCGAACTCCTCCGGCCCCTCCTCGTCCATGCAGTCACGATACAGTCTCGCTTCCTTGACGGCGGATCCCGTAAGCACGCTCGCAGAGGCGCTTGGGCCCGACGTCGAGCTCGAACGGCCGAGCGAGGCCGTCCACGGCGACTACGCGACGAACGCGGCGCTCAAGCTCGCCGGCTTGCGGCGAATGGCTCCACGGGAGCTCGCGAGCGAGCTCGTTGCGCTGGCGGAATCGCTCCCGGAGGTCGAGCGTGCAGAGGTCGCCGGTCCCGGGTTCGTGAACCTGTTCCTCCGCGATGCGTGGTTCGCCGACACGCTCGCGGTCGTCCTCGCCGAGGGAGACGGCTTCGGCGGCGGCAGCGCCGATCCGGGGGCGCGCTACCAGGTGGAGATGGTGTCTGCGAACCCGACGGGGCCGCTGCACGTCGCGCACGCGCGCAACGCCGCGTACGGGGACTCGGTCGCGCGCCTGCTCGAGTTCGCCGGGAACGACGTGAGCCGCGAGTACTACTACAACGATTCCGGCGGCCAGATGGACCGCTTCCGCGCATCCGTCGAGGCCATCCGGCGCGGGGAGGAGCCGCCCGCCGACGGGTACCGCGGCGACTACGTCCGCGAGCTCGCGGCGCAGATCGGCGACCCCGTCCCCGAGATGCTGCACCGGATCGAAGCGTCGCTCGAGCGCTTCCGCATCCACTTCGACTCGTGGGAACGGCAGAGCGTCGTCGAGCAGCGGCTTCCCGAGCTGCTGCCGAAGCTCGACACGTACGAGAAGGACGGCGCGCTGTGGGCGCGATCGTCGGCGTACGGCGACGAGGAGGACCGTGTGCTGCTCCGTTCGGGCGACCGAAGCCCGACCTATCGCGCTGCGGACGTGCCGTATCTCGTGGAGAAGCTCGACCGCGGGTTCGACCGCGCGATCTACGTCCTCGGCGCCGACCACCACGGCACGCGGAACTGGTACGCGGCGGTCGCGCGCATGCTCGGGTACGACCCCGGCCGTGTCGAGGTGCTGCTGTACCAGCTCGTGCACCTGACGAGGGGCGGCGAGCAGGCGCGCATGTCGCGCCGGCGCGGCGACATCGTGTTCCTGGACGAGTTTCTCGACGAGATCGGGGTCGACGCGGCGCGCTGGTACCTCGTCAACCGTGGGCCCGACCAGACGATCGAGATCGACGTCGACCTCGCCGCCGAGCGTTCGCAGAAGAACCCCGTGTACTACGTGCAGTACGCGCACGCGCGCATCGCCGGCATCCTCCGCAACACCGATCACGCGACGAACGACGTCTCGCTCGCGGAGCCGCTCGCGCCCGAGGAGCGCGAGCTCGTCAAACGGCTCGCCGAGCTCCCCGCAGTCCTGCGGGAGGCGACTGAGCACCGCGGGCCGCAAGCGATCCCGGCGTACGCCATCCGCGTCGCCGACGACTTCCACCGCTTCTACCACGAGCATCGCGTGCTCGAGAGCGAGCAGGAGGCTTTCCGGCTCGGCCTCTGCCGGGCGACGCAGACGGTGATCGCGCGCTGCTTGCAGCTCGTCGGCGTCGAAGCACCTGACAGGATGTAGCGCCGTGAGCGCCCGGCAGGCCCCCGACCGGAACATCGCCATGGAGCTCGTCCGGGTGACCGAGGCGGGGGCGATGGCGGCCGCGCGCTGGATCGGGCGCGGCGACAAGGAGGCGGCGGACAAGGCCGCGGNNATCGGCGAGGGGGAGAAGGACGAGGCGCCGATGCTCTACAACGGCGAGGAGGTCGGCAGCGGCGAAGGCCCCGAGGTCGACGTGGCCGTCGACCCGCTCGAGGGCACGCGCCTGACGGCTCTCGGCCAGCCGAATGCGATCACGGTCATCGCCGTTGCAGAGCGCGGCACGATGCTCTTCCCCGGCGCGGCCCTGTACATGGAGAAGATCGCGGTCGGGCCTGCGGCGATCGACGTGATCGACATCACGCGTAGTCCGACCGAGAACGTGCACGCTGTCGCGGATGCCCTCGGCAAGTCGCCGCGGGCGGTGGACGTGGTCGTGCTCGAGCGCGAACGCCATGACGCGCTCATCGCGGAGCTGCGCGACGCCGGCGCGCGCGTTCGGCTCATCCGCGACGGCGACGTCGCGCCGTCGATCGCTGCGGCACAGCCGGACACCGGCGTGGACATGTTGTACGGCATCGGCGGCACGCCGGAAGGCGTGATCTCGGCCGCGGCGCTCAAGTGCGTCGGAGGAGGAATCCAGGGACGGCTGTGGCCGCGGAACGACGACGAGCGCCGTCAGCTCGTCGAGGCCGGGCTCGACCCGGAACGCGTGCTGTACACCGACGATCTCGTCTCGGGCGAAGACGTCTTCGTCGCCGCGACCGGCGTCACCACCGGTGCGTTGCTGCGCGGCGTGCTGTACACATCCGACGGCGCGACCACGGACTCGATCGTCATGCGCTCGCGATCCGGCACGGTGCGGAGAGTCGTCGCCCAGCAGTCGCTGACGAAGCTCTCCGCACTCACCGGATTCGAATACACCTAGACGGCGACCGCCTCGCGTTCCATCGTGGGTGCACCAAGGCGTCGCTTGCGACGCCGACATACGAGGGGCGCGGGCATCGCCCGCGCCCCGATGAGGTTGAAGCGCCTGCAGCCAGTCGCCGATCTCGTTCTAGGCAACGGCTGCAGCCTCGCGTTCCATCTGGGGTGCATAAACCCCGCTGCGCGCGGCCGAGTTCATCTTCGCGCGGTGGTAGTACGCATGCTGGCCGGCTTCGACATTCTCCGGCTTCCCGCCCCACGCATGCAGCGCGGGCGCCTGCAGCGCGCGGCCGTACGAGAACGACAGCTGCCACGGGTGCGGGCCGCGGGCGTTCATCGCGTTCAGGTGCGCGGTCGCGTCCTCGTCCGTCTGGCCGCCGGAGAGGAACACGATGCCGGGCACCGCGGCCGGTACGTGCTTGTAGTACGCGTGCAGGCTCTGCTCGGCGACCTCGTCGACGCCTGCGCGCTTCGACGCCTCGTAGCCGGAGAGCACCATGTTCGGCTTGAGCAGCGTGCCGGCCATGTCGACCTTCTGGTCGAACAGTTCCGTAAACAGCGCGGCGAGCACGCGGGAGGTGACGAACTCGCTGCGCTCGATCGTGTGCGTGCCGTCCTGCAACACCTCGGGCTCGACGATCGGGACGATGCCCGCCTCCTGGCAGAGCGCGGCATACCGGGCGAGCGCGTGCGCGTTCGTCCAGATGCAGTACTCGCTCGGGTGCGTGTCCGAGATCGAATAGACGCCGCGCCACTTGGCGAAGCGCGCGCCGAGCTTGCGGTACTCGGCGAGCCGCTCCCGCAGGCCGTCGAGGCCTTCCGTCACGGTCTCGCCCTCGGCGTGCGCGAGCGGCTTCGCGCCCTCGTCCACCTTGATGCCGGGGATGACGCCCTTCGACTCGAGCAGCTGCGGGAACGGTGTCCCGTCCAGCGCGCTCTGCCGGATCGTCTCGTCGTACAGGATGACGCCGCTGATGTACTCCTCGACGCCGGGCGTCGTGAAGAGCAGGTCGCGATACGCCTGCCGCGTGCTTTCGGTCGACTCCAGGCCGATCGAGTCGAAGCGCTTCTTGATGGTGCCGGTGCTTTCGTCCGCGGCAAGGATCCCCTTGCCCTCGGCGACCAGGGCCTGGGCGGTCTCGTGCAGCTCGTTGTTGGCCATGCGTTTCTCTCCCGTTCGGATTCCGTCCCGAAACGGTATCGCCCGCGGGCGAGGCCCGAGGCCGGGTTCTCCGGGAAGCGACAGCCGCTCCACCCCGGGCGGCTGCCGATCCCGGACGACCCCCCGCGCTTACTCGACGTCTGCGGCCATGACAGCTGAGATGCCGGAAGAGCCGATTCCTTGCGGGGCTAGAATCCGGCCCAACGCGGACGTAGCTCAGTTGGTAGAGCACTGGCTTCCCAAGCCAGGTGTCGCGGGTTCGAATCCCGTCGTCCGCTTGAACTACAACCAGCGCTTGTAGCGGAAGAAGCCGAGCATCGAGACGATGAGCACGAAGAACGACCCGAGGATCGCCCAGAAGGCGACCTCGCTGCCGAAGCCCGGGAACGTCACGTTCATTCCGAAGAGCCCGGTGAGGAACGTCAGCGGCAGGACGACGACGCTGAAGATGGTCAGCACGTACAGGATGTCGTTCTGCTGGTGCGAGATGAGCGACTCGTTCGTGTCCTCGAGCGCCTCGACCACTTCCTTGTAGTTGTCGAGCAGATCCCAGATGCGCTCGCTCGCGTCGACGATGTCGTCGAAGTAGAGCTCGAGCTCCTCGGGCAGGAAGCGCTCGACGCCGCGCTCGAGCTGTCGCAGCGTCGGCCGCTGCGGCTTGATGATCTTGCGGTAGGAGATGATCTCCTGCTTGACCTTGTGGATGTCGCGCACGAGGTCCTTCGCGCGGATCGCGACGTCGTCGATCTGCTCGTCGATCTGCTCGAGCTTGAAGCCGATCTTGTCGAGGATCGGGAAGCAGTAGTCGTACAGGTCGTCGAGCACCTCGTAGAAGAGACGGCCGGAGCCGCGCGCGAACAACGACTGGCGGAAGTCCTCGTTCTCGTACGCGCGCCGGAAGAGCGCCGACACGGGGCGGAGCTCGACGCTCGGCAGCGTCACGAGGTAGGTCGGCCCCAGGAAGACGTCGAGCTCGCCGGCGTTGAGGCGGCCGATGGCGTTGTCGTACACCGGGAAATGGAGGACCGCGAAGAGATATCCCTCACCCGCCGCCTCGGTGTACGCGTCGACCTTGGGCCTCTGGCGGCGCGACATGACGTCTTCGACGTCGAGCGGATGCCAGCCGAAGCGGTGCGCGAGCGCGAGCGCCTCCTCGTGGCTTGGGCGCTCGAGGTTGATCCAGGTCAGCCCGGCGTGATGGAGCTCGGCGAGGCGGGGCGGCGGAGCGGCGTCAGCGACAGTGACCGGACGGCCGCGGCGCGTGCGGATGCGAGGCGGGCTCGGCATCGGTACTGAGAGGGTCTCCTGTTGCCTGCCTTGTCATGGGCCGAAGTCTACCCAGCTCACAGCAGATGTTCAGCTTCGCGCGCTGCAATGGAAACGATGCGCGGGGGACCGGACGGCAATGAACGCCTGACGGCGGCATCGGCCGCGGTCCTGTTCCTCATGCTCGCTGCGGAGGGCGTGACGATCCTGTCGATCCGGCAGCTGCTCTCCGTCCATGTCTTCATCGGGATGCTGCTCGTCCCGCCGGTGGCACTGAAGATCGCGAGCACGACCTGGCGTTTCGCCCGGTACTACCGCGGAGCGCGCTCGTATCGGGAGAAGGGGCCGCCGCTGCTGCCCCTACGGCTGCTCGCTCCGGTCGTCGTCGCGTCTACCGTCGCCGTTTTCGTCACCGGCATCGCACTGCTCATCCAGGGGCCCGGCCGGGGCATCGTTCTCGGGCTGCACAAGGCGAGCTTCGTCGTGTGGCTCGTCGCCACCGGTGTCCACGTGCTCGCGTACCTCTCGCGCGTCCCGCGGCTCGCCGTGGCGGACTGGAGGACCGGTGCGGCCGCGGTCCCGGGCTCCTTCGCCCGGCGGTCGCTCCTCGCGGGCACGGTCACGGCCGGCGCGATCCTCGCCGTGTCGACCGTCCAGTACGCAGGACCGTGGCTGCACTGGCACGGGTAAGGCAGACGTAAAGCCGCCGCGCTCTCAGGCGATCCTCAGATTTCGCGGCTTACATGGGCGACGTGAGCGAGGTGGCGATCGCGAGAGCCGCTTCCGAGGCGCCGTCGCGCCGGCGGGCGCATGTCCGCCGGGCCGTCGGCCTCGGCCTCGTCTGGACCTTCGTGCTCGGGAACGCGGCCGGGATCTTCTGGCTGTGGGCGAACGGCGGAAACCTCTCGACCACGACCACCGGCGAGGCGCTGACGAGCGTCGCGCGCATCACGGGGCTCCTGAGCGCCTACATGGCGCTCATCCAGGTCATCCTCCTCGCGCGGCTGCCCGTGCTCGAGCGGCTCGTCGGCTTCGACCGGCTGACCGTCTGGCACCGGTGGAACGGCCACGCGACCATCGACCTCGTCGTCGCGCACGTCTTCTTCAGCGTCTGGGGCTATGCGCTGATGGACAAGTTCTCAATCGGCAAGGAGATCTCGACCATGATCTGGGGCGGGATCTATCCGGGGATGATCGTCGCGACGATCGGGACAGCGCTCCTGCTCGCCGTCGTGGCGACGTCGTACGTGATCGTGCGCAGGCGACTGCGGTACGAGTGGTGGTACGCGGTGCACCTGCTCGCGTACGCCGGGATCGCGCTCGCGTGGTTCCACCAAATCCCGACCGGCAACGAGCTCGTGCTCGACACGGTCGCAGCCGACTACTGGCGGGCGCTCTACGTCGCGACGATCGCGATCATCGTCGGCTTCCGCGTCGTCGTGCCGGTCGTCAACGGGTTCCGGTACCGGCTGCGTGTCGCCGAGGTCGTCGAGGAAGGCCCCGGCGTCGTGTCGGTCCGGATCGAGGGCCGCCGGCTCGATCGGCTCCACGCTCGCGCGGGGCAGTTCTTCCTCTGGCGCTTCCTCACGCGCGGCCGCTGGGCGACGGCGCATCCGTTCTCGCTCTCGGAGGCTCCCGACGGGCGGTCGCTGCGCATCACCGTCAAGGCGCTCGGAGACCACACGGCCAAGCTGGGATCGCTCCCGGTCGGGACGCGCGTCCTCGCCGAAGGGCCGTTCGGCGTCTTCACGGATTCGCTGCGGCGCCGGAGCAAGCGCCTGCTCATCGCCGGCGGCATCGGCATCACGCCCGTTCGCGCGCTCGTCGAGAGCTCGACGGGCGACGACGTCGTGATCTACCGCGCCCTGCGCGACGACGAGCTCGTCCTGCGGCAGGAGCTCGAGGAGCTCGGCGTCGATGCGCACTACGTTGTCGGCGATCACGCGGCGCCCGGAGGCGAGCTGCTCCTCTCGCCGGAGCACCTGCACGAGCTCGTCCCCGACCTCGCGGAGCGCGACGTCTACGTCTGCGGCCCGCCCAGGATGACCGATTTCGCAGTCCGGAACGTCCGCGCCGCTGGCGTTCCCCGCCGCTACATCCACGTCGAACGCTTCGCTCTATGAATGTTCAAAGGGCGAACGTCTGGTACCTGGTACGGGCGTAATCAGAAAGGAACACGCATGCGCAAACGACTCATAGGCGCTGTCGCCGGATTGGCCACACTCGTCCTCCCGACGGTGAACGCCGTCGCTGCGACGGCGAAGACGATCGTGACGACCAAACGCGTCACCGGCCCGCAGGCGGTCGCCGACCGCTGGGGCTACGTCGAGGTCATCCTCGTCGTCAAGAAGACCACGAGGATCGTCGGCACGCACAAGAAGGTGACCCGCAAGATCACGAACGTCCTCGTTCCGATCTATCCGAACCACACCGACCGCTCCGTCTTCATCAACCAGCAGGCGGTGCCGCTGCTCACGAACGAGGTGCTGACCATGACGCAGTTCAATCCGAACATCGAGTTCGTGGGCGGGGCGACCGCGACGAGCGGCGCGTTCGCGCAGTCACTCCAGGCGGCGATCCTCCAGGCGAAGAAGATCTGATGCACCGGGTCGAGCACGTCATGGGGATGCCGATCGTCGTCGCGGTGCGCGACGGTGAGGTGCCCGACGAGGTGTTCGACTGGTTCCGGCACGTCGACGCGACGTTCAGCACGTTCAAGGAGGAGAGCGAGATCAGCCGCCTACGCCGGGGCGAGCTCGAGCGCGCGGAAGCGAGCGACGAGGTACAGCAGGTACTCGCGCGCTGCGACGAGCTGCGCGAGGAGACGTCAGGGTTCTTCGATATCGATGCGGTCGACGGCGATCCGTCCGGCTTCGTCAAGGGCTGGGCCGTCGACGAGGCGGCCGCGATCCTCGACCGCGCCGGCGTGACCGAGTACGGCATCAACGCCGGCGGCGACATCCGCACCCGCGGCCGGTGGACGATCGGCATCCAGCATCCGCTCGAGCGACAGGAGATCGCGCAGGTCGTCGAGGGCGACGACCTCGCCGTCGCCACGTCCGGCGCATACGAGCGGGGAGACCACGTCCGCGATCCGCACACCGATGAAGCACCAAGCGGAATCCTGTCCGTGACCATCACCGGCCCCGATCTCGGCACGGCCGACGCGTATGCGACCGCCGCGTTCGCGATGGGCGGACGCCGCGCACCCGGCTGGACCGCGCGACTTCGCGGCTACGAGGCGATGACGATCCTCTCCGACGGTCGCGTGCTCTCGACGCCGAACTTCCCGTCCGCCTGACGGCGGCGGAACGGCCGTTCGATCACGTAGTACGAGAGAAGCGTGAGGGCTGCGGTGAGCGCGAGCGCGCCCCAGCGATCGTTCCAGCCCGTCAACCACATCGCCGGGATCTGCCAGAGATAGAGGCTGTACGACAGCGCGCCGATCCAGACGAGCGGCCGGGCGCTCAACACGACTCGGACCGGCCCCGGCGAGAGCGCTGCGAGCACGAGCGCGGCGGCGGCGACCTCCACGACGGGCAGCCCGCCCACCGACCAGGGAACTGTTTGCGCGCCGAGGATGAATGCGGCCACGACGAGCGCGCCGGCGACGCAGCCCGTCAGTGCCGAGACGGTCGTGAGCCCGCGCCGGCGCGCGTACGCGAGGAGGCAGCCGAGGACGAGCCCGTCCATATGCGTATCGGGCGCGTAGTAGAGACGGTGCCAGCCGGCACCCGCGCCGGCGAGGGCGGCACGGTAGAGAACGAGCCCGATGAAGCCTGCTGCCAGAAGGACCATCACGCGTCGTTCGGTGAGCCGGCGTCGGAGCGCGAGGAGCGCGATCGGCCAGACCACATA
The DNA here is from genome assembly GCA_003139545.1 of Actinomycetota bacterium. Lineage (GTDB taxonomy): Bacteria > Actinomycetota > Thermoleophilia > Gaiellales > Gaiellaceae > Palsa-739. The sequence continues at coordinate 13,572 of PLJC01000025.1, read as the reverse complement.
GAACTGCTCTTCCTGCGCGAGCGACCAGAGGTGAGCGCCGGGCGTCGCCGCGAGGAAGTCCGAGTGACCGAATCCCCGCACGATGTTCGCCGCATACAGCCCGGAGGCGACGATGCTCGCGACGAGCCCCGGTGAATAGAACAGCGGGCCGACGGCGGCGATGAGGACGAGCACGGCGCCGAGCCCGGGCAGCAGTCGCCGAGCACGCCGGATGTAGAACGCCCGCAGAGAGACGAGCCCGTTCCGGTCGTGCTCCTCGAGCAGCAGCGTGGTGATGAGAAAGCCGGAGAGGACGAAGAAGAGGTCGACGCCGTAGAAGCCGCCGCTCAGCCCGAAGAGATGCACGCCGAGAACGCCGAGGATGGCGACCCCGCGCAGGCCGTCCAGGGCCGGGACGTAGCCCAGCCGCACCCGTGACGTCGGCGACGGCGCCATGCAGAAGTGCTTCGGCCGCCAGAAGCGCGGAGCGTAACCCCAAACGGGGGTTCCGGAAGCGCTTCGCAGAACGAGTGCGCCCGGCAGGATTCGAACCTGCGACCTCGCGCTCCGGAGGCGCGCGCTCTATCCCCTGAGCTACGGGCGCGGGAAGCTCTAGGTTACCCGCGTGGACGTTTCAGCGCGGATCGCGACGCTCGAGCTCGCCGAGACCTTCGTCATCGCGCGCGAGTCGAGCGACGAGGTCGACGTCGTCCAGGTCGAGCTGACGCACAGCGGCGTCCGCGGTCACGGCGAGGCGGCCCCGATCGAGCGGTACGACGAGTCGCCGGCGTCGGCGCTCGCGTATGTCGAGGAGCACGCCGGGCTGCTCGGCGACGACCCGTTCGCGATCGAGGAGGTGATGGCGCGTCTCCCGGCGACCGAGTTCGCCGCGCGCGCGGCGCTCGACGCTGCGCTCCACGACCTTCAGGGGAAGCTCGCCGGCCTGCCCGTGTGGAAGCTGCTCGGCCTCCAGCGCGAAGGGCCGCCGACGAGCTGGACGATCTGGCTCGGCGACCCCGACGACATGGCCCGCCGCGCAGAGAAGGTCGGCGACCGCTTTCTGCGCCTGAAGCTCAAGCTCGGCGGCGGCGACGGGCTCGACGTCGAGCGCGTGCGCGCCGTCCGCTCCGTCACCGACTTGCCGCTGCAGTGCGACGTCAACGAGGCATGGACGCTCGACGAAGCACTCGACGCGCTCCCCCAGATCGACGTCCAGTACTGCGAACAGCCTCTGCGCGCCGGCGACCCGGGCGGCGCGGAGCTGAAGCGGCGCTCCCCGCTCCCGATCTACGTCGACGAGGACTGCCACACGCTTGCGGATGTCGCCGCGTGCGCGGAACGCGCGCACGGGATCAACGTCAAGCTCGCGAAGTCGGGCGGGATCCGCGAGGCGGTGCGCATGGTGCATGCCGCGCGCGCGCTCGGGCTCGGCTGCATGCTCGGGTGCATGGTCGAGTCGGGACTCGGCATCGCCGCGGGCGCGCACATCGCGAGCCTGTTCGACCACGTCGACCTGGACGGAAACATCCTCATCGCGCACGACCCGTGGCCCGGCGTGCGCTTCACGGACGGCGTGCAGCTTCCCTCCGACGAGCCGGGGCTCGGTGTCCGGGCGGCTGCCTCACGATGAGAGCTGAGTCGCTCCGCCGCGCTTCCCGGCGCGATGCGGCGTCCTCGGGAGCGCCGATAGGTCAACTATCGGCGCTCCCTGCGTCCTTGCCTCGCATCCGGCAATCGCGCCGGAATCGACGAGCCGCATCGTGAGGCAGCCGCCAACCAGATATCTGATCCTCGCTGAGGGCTTCTCCGCCGACCCGCACTACGGGAAGACGGCGCTCGGCGTGCTCCGCTACCGGCGCAACGACGTCGTCGCCATCCTCGACTCAGAGCGCGCAGGCGAGAGCGACGACGGCGTCCCGGTCGTCGGCGCGGTCGAGGACGCGCTCCCGTTCGCGCCGACGACGGCGCTCGTCGGCGTCGCGACACAGGGCGGACGCTTCCCGCCCGCGTGGATCGACCTCCTCAAGCAGTGCATCGTCAACGGGATCGACGTCGAGAACGGCCTGCACGTGTTCCTCGCCGACGACTCGGAGCTGCGCTCGCTCGCGGACCAGCACGGCGTCGTGCTGCGCGATCTGCGCCGGCCGCCTGCGGACCTCTCGACGGCGACGGGCGCGAACCTCGAGGTACAGGGGACGATCGTGCTGACGGTCGGCTCCGACTGCGCGATCGGAAAGATGACCGTCGCGCTCGAGCTCGATCTCGAGGCGCGCCGGCGCGGCGAGCGCTCCTTGTTCGTTCCGACGGGGCAGACGGGCATCGCCATCGCGGGCTGGGGGATCGCCGTCGACGCGGTCGTCGCCGACTTCATCGCCGGCGCGGCGGAGCGGCTCGTCGTCGAGGGAAGCGCGCGCGGCGGCGAGCTCCTCTGGGTCGAGGGGCAGGGCGCGATCCTGCACCCGGTGTATTCCGGCGTGACTGTCGGCCTCTACCACGGCAGCGCGCCGCATCTGCTCGTTCTGTGCCACGAGGCGGGGCGGACCGAGATCGAGGGCGCCGGCGGCGGCCCGCACCCGATCCCGCCCCTGCGTGAGCTCGTCGACCTGCACGAGCGGCTGGCGCTGACGGTCCGGCCCGCGCGGGTCGTGGCGGTCGCGGTCAACACGCGCGCGCTGGACGAGGAAGGCGCCCGGGCGGCCGTTGCGGCCGCCGAGGCCGACACGGGCCTCCCGGCCGATGATCCCGTCCGATTCGGGGCCGGACGGCTCGTGGACGCGGTTCTCGCCGCAAGAGGGTAGTCCCCACCGCCGGCGAAGATGGGCCGACCGGCCCATGGCGGTCGTCGCGGGTTGCCGCGACTCTTCCAAATCCGATTGAAGGACCGGGGCCTCGGGGTCGATCAAAGGATGCAATGAAGAAAATTGCCGTTTTGCTGGCGGTGTCCGCTGCGCTCCTGGGGAGCGTGGTTGCCCCTGCGGGCGCGAAGCCCAAAGCCGCGCCGCCCATCAACTACGGCGTCGCAGACGACACAGGCAAGTACGCCGACGACGGCGGAGCCTGGTTCGACGGGATGCTGAAGGGCGCGAACCTCACCGAGGTGCGATGGACGCTCGCGTTCAACGGCGATCCCGCAACGATCACCGAGCTGCCCTTCATCCAGCGCGCAGCGCCGCAGGCGCAGAAGGACGGCGTGCACGTCGTCCTCGCGCTCTACGGCCGGCCGGGGACGATGCACGACCCGACTGCGTTCTGCTCATGGGCCGCGCTGGTCGCGACCACGGTGAGCCAGTGGGGCATCCACGACTTCATCATCTGGAACGAGCCGAACACGTCGCTGTACTGGTCGCCGCAGGACTCGACGGCTCCCGCCGCCTACGAGGCGTTGCTCGCGCGCTGCTACGACGCGATCCATGCGGCCGACTCGAGCGCGCGTGTCATCGGCTTCGGTCTCTCGCCGCGCTCGAACGGCTCCGGCCAGACGGCGCCGATCCCGTTCATCCTCGCCGTCGGCGCCGCGTACAAGGCATCCGGCCGGACGACGCCGATCATGGATCAGATGTCGATCCATCCGTACCCGAACCCGAGCAGCCCGGCAGACGGGCCTGACGTCGGCTACAAGAACCCCGACTTCTACGGCGTGCCGAACCTCGACCGCGTGAAACAGGCGATCTACGACGCCTTCCACGGCACCGGCCAGCCGACGACGCTCACCGGGCTCACCTTCCGCATCGACGAGCTCGGCTGGCAGACGAACACCACCGCGTATCCGCAGTACTACAACCAGGAAAACGTCGCGGTCGTCAGCGAGCAGACGCAGGCGAGCTACGTCCAGGAAGCGATCCAGAAGTACCTCGCCTGCGACCCGACCGTCACCGACGTCGAGTGGTTCCTGCTCGTCGACGAGGCGACGCGGAACGGCAAGGACCAGAGCGGCAAGACCATCGGCGGCGGCTGGCAGAGCGGGCTCCTGACCGCCGGCGGGCAGGGCGTCTCGACCGAGAAGGTCGCCTACACCGAGGATGCGCCGTTCTTCGCGCAGGGTCGCGCTGCCTGTACGGCCGGGATGTCGAACTGGACGCCGTTGGCGGTATCGACGTCGGGCTCCAGCGGCAAGACCTCCGGTGGGAAGTCCGGCAAGCCGGCTAAGCACAAGGCCAAGCCGAAGCCGAAGAAGCACCCCAAGCCGAAGCCGCACAAGCCCTGAGCCTGAACCCTTGACACGAACGTGTGTTCGCCGTACTATGGCGAACACATGTTCGGAAAGCTCCTCATCGTTGCCGTGGTGGCCGCCCTCGCGGTCGGCCTCGTCGCCCGCACCTCGCACGGGGCAGGCCCGGAGCGGACGTACGTCGTGCGGCCGGCCGACACCCTCTGGTCGATCGCCGCGCGCACGTATGCCGGCGACCCGCGCCAGGGCGTGTGGGAGCTCGAGCAGCGGAACCACCTGGCCACGGACACGCTGCGTCCGGGCCAGAAGCTCGTTCTTCCCGGTTAGGCCGAGACGCCCGGGATGTCGATCCCGGAGACGTAGACCTTCTCGCCGCGGAAGAGCCGTCGTTCCTCGTCCCACGGGAACCAGATGACGACGTCCCACTCGAGGTGCTCTCCGGTCGGCTCGACGCCGAGCCACGGCGCGGCGTGCGTCGCGGTGACGTGGGCCTCCTCGCAGACGCCCTGCGGGCCGATGACGATGTCGGTCAGGTCGAACTTGATGTCGGGGAACGCGGTCAGCAGCTGCGTGTAGAAGCGGGCCGCGCCCTCGTGCCCTTCCCACCGGTGGCCGGTCTGGACGAGCGCGTAGACGCAATCGGGCGTGAGCGTCGAGATGAGGCCGGGGAGGTCGCGCGCGTCCTCGGCGATCGAGTGCCGCTTGTACAGGTCACGGATCTCGGTGTAGAGCGCCGGCGTGATCTCGCGCCGGTAGAGCTCGAGAATCGCCGCGTCCGCCATTGCGGCAGAGACTAACCCGCGGGTACGAGCGCGGAGTCGCTCTCCGCCGCCGGACGGCGCTCGCGGACAGCGGTGAAGAACGCGTCGACGACGGTGGGTGCGAACTGCGTCCCGCGGGCGCGGAGGATCTCGTCCGCGGCCTCGTCCGTCGAGCGGGCACGGCTGTACGGCCGCTCGGTCGTCATCGCGTCCCAGGCGTCCGCGAGCCCGACGATGGCGGCTTCGAGCGGGATCTCAGGACCGGCGAGGCCCGCCGGATACCCGGCGCCGTCCCACCGCTCGTGGTGGTGGCGGATGAACGGGAGGACGTCGCGCAGCCGGCCGAGGTGGCCGACGATGTCGGCGCCGTCGTCGGGGTGGCGCTTGATCAGGTCGAACTCCTCCGCCGACAGCCGGCCCGGCTTCGTCAGCACGGAGTCCGGCACGCGCAGCTTGCCGATGTCGTGGAAGAGGCCGGCGAGCCCGAGCGCCTCGAGACGGCTGCGCGGAAGGTCGAGCGCCTCGCCGATGGCGAGCGCGATCCGCTGCACGCGCTGCGAGTGGCCGGCGGTGTACGGGTCCCGCGCCTCGACGGTCGCGTTGAGGCTCTCGACCGCTTCGAGCGCGCTCTGCTCGAGCAGGCGGTACGACTCGAGCAGCCGCGCAGAGCGGTCGCGCAGCTGCGCCGTCCGGACGCGCAGCGTGCGCGACGCGCCTCGGACGAGGAACGCGAGGAGGAGCCAGAGGATGATGAAGACGCCGCCGACGCCGAACCAGATCATGCGGACGCGCGACCCGAGGATGTGCTGCAGCGCTGCCGGGTTCGCGTAGATCTCGTAGGCGCCGATCGCCCGGGTGTGTTCGGAGCTGTCGAGCGGCGCGTACACCTGGATGAGCTGGTGGAAGCCGAGGCCGGCCTCGGCGGCGTCCTCGCCCTTGGTGCTCGGGGAGATGACGCTCGCGACGGCGCGGTTCCCGCGGATCGTCTGGCCGAGGTCACTGTCGAGCGGGAAGCGGTGGCCGATGCGGCTCGTGTCGAGGGTCGTCCACGCGAGCGTGCCGTCGGCGCGCCAGACCTTGATGCTGACGACGTCAGGCTGCCCGCGGAGCACGCGCAGCATCGTCGCCGAGATCCAGTGGGTCGTCACGACCTGGTTGTTGTGCACGAGGGTGGGGCCGAGGACGCCGTCGACGTACTGCGAGAGCGACGTTTGCTCCTCGCCGAGCGCCTGGCTCCGCAGCGTCCGGGTGAGCATCGAGCCGAGCAGGAAGGCCGCGGCGATGAGGATCGCCGCCGACGCGACGACGAACAGGCGCATGAGGGTCAGCGAGCCCTCCAGCCGCCGGTCGCTCCGTCCGATATGCCGCAGCCGCCCTTCCATTCTTCCGCCCTACGGCGCTATCGGCGCGTCGGTTCTCCGGCTTGAGGCCTCCATACACTCCTCCGGAATGGACCTCGATCTCGTCTTCCTAGGGACGTCCGCCTCGATGCCCACCGCCAGGCGGGCTCCGGCCGCGATCCTCCTGCGCCGCGGCGGCGAGCGGCTCCTGTTCGACTGCGCCGAGGGGACGCAGCGGCAGCTCCAGCGCTCGGCCGTCGGCCTCCCGGAGATCGAGGAGATCTTCCTCACCCACCTTCATGCCGACCACGTGCTCGGGTTGCCGGGGATGCTCAAGACGTTCGCGCTCCGGGGGCGCGAGCAGCTCGGGCTCACCGTGTACGGGCCGCGCGGGGTGCGCGACCTGTTCGGGAACCTGAAGCCGTTCCTCGGCCGCTTGCCGTATCCCCTGACGATCGTCGAGCTCGCGCCCGGCGACGTCCTGGAGCGGGGGGACTACCGGATCGAGGCCTTCGCGGTCGACCACGGCGTGTCCGCCGTCGGGTACGCGCTCGTCGAGGAGGAGCGGCCCGGCCGCTTCGACGTCGCCGCGGCCGATGCGCTCGGGGTGCCGCCGGGGCCGGAGCGGGGGATCCTGCAAGGCGGCGACCCGGTCACGCTGACGGACGGCCGAGTGATCACGCCGGACGCGGTGCTCGGCCCGGCGCGGCCGGGGCGGAAGCTCGCGCTCACGGGCGACACGGCGCCGGCGCCGAGCGTGATCCAGGCGGCGTACCAGGCCGACCTCCTCGTGCACGAGGCGACGTTCGGCGATGAGGACAAGGACCGCGCGCGCGAGACGCTGCACGCGACCGCCGCGGAGGCGGCGCAGGTGGCGAAGCTCGCCGAGGTGAAGCTCCTGGCGATCACGCACCTGTCGCCGCGGTACGCCGGCGGGGAGCTCGTGCGCGAGGCGCGGGCGATCTTCCCCGAGACGGTGGCCCCGCGCGACTTCGACACGATCGAGGTTCCCTACGCCGAGCGCGGCGCTCCGCTACTCGTGAAGCGCGGTGGAGCCGCGCCCGAGCGGACGGCTTATGATCCGGGCGCGATAAGCCGCCTGGTCCAGGTCGCAACGGCAGGTGACGTCACCGAAGCCGAGGAGCTGCAAGAGCTCCTGCGCAACGCCGGCATCGAGGCAGAGCTCGAGCCGGTCGACAACGAAGACGGCCTGAACGTGATGGTCTCCGAAGGTGCACTCGAGGCTGCGCAGGACGCGATCGAGGCGTTGAGCGAGCCCGACGACATCATCTCCGAGCCGTAGCGGGCTCCCGCTTCGGGCACCAGCACGCTCGCGCACGCGAGTGTGCGTTAATGTCCCTTGAATGGTTCGGGCTGGCATCTATGCGCGTATCTCCTCGGATCGGGAGGGGGACAATCTGGCGATCAGCCGGCAGCTGGCCGATTGCGAGGCGCTGGCGGCTCGCCGGGAGTGGACGGTGGTGGAGCGCTACGTCGATTCGGATATCAGCGCCTACAGCGGGAAGCGCCGCCCGCAGTATCAGCGCATGTTGGAGGAGATCGACGCCGGGGTGGTGGAGGCGGTGGTCGTCTACCACGCCGACCGTTTGCATAGGCATCCGCGCGAGTTGGAGGACTTCATCGACTTGTGCCAGCGCACCAAGACGAAGCTCGCGACCGTGAGCGGCGATCTCGATCTCTCGACGCATGAGGGGCAGCTGCTTGCTCGGATCACGGGGGCGGTAGCGCGTAGCGAGAGCGATGCCAAGAGCCGCCGGAACGTTCGCAAGCACGAGGAGCTCGCCGCGGCGGGCAAGGTTTCCGGTGGTGGGAGTCGTCCGTACGGGTACGAGGCGGACAAGCGCACGATCCGTGCGGAGGAAGCGGAGGTGATTCGCGATTGCGCGACGCGCGTGCTTGCCGGCGATTCGTTGCGCTCGATCTGCAAGGACATGAACGCGCGCGGGGTGCTTACCGTGATGGGGAAGCAGTGGAGTCCGCAGACGCTTCGGCGGATGCTGATGGGGCCGCGGATCAGCGGGCAGCGCGCTCACCATGGGGAGATCGTGGCGAAGGCGGAATGGCCGGCGATCATCACTGCGCGGCAGACGCAGCAGCTGCGCGCCAAGCTCGGCGACCCGGACCGGCGAACGAATCGCACTGCACGCCGCTATCTGCTTACACGTTTGCTTCGCTGTTCCCATTGTGGGACGCAGCTGTACGCGCGCCCACGCGCTGACGGGAGCCGGCGGTATGTGTGTGCGAGCGGTCCCGGCTTCGGCGGGTGCGGCAAGGTCACCGTCGTTGCCGACCCGGTGGAGGCGTTCGTCGTCGAGGCTGTCCTCCATCGGCTCGAGTCGCCCAAGCTGAGCGAGGCGCTGGCGAAGCCGTCGACTGACGCGAAGGCCGACGACTGGCAAGCGGAGGTTGAGCGGACGCAAGCGCAGCTTGATGAGCTTGCAGGGATGTGGGCGGCCGGCGAGATCACCCGCGGGGAGTGGTTGAAGGCGCGCCCGCCGATCGAGAAGCGCCAGACGACAGCGAAGAAGCGACTCGCCGCCTTGAACCGTACGACCGCGCTCCTGCCGTTTCTCGCGGATGCCGCGCGGGTGCGGGAGCAATGGCAGGCGATGACACTCACCCGACAGCAGCAGATCGTCGCCGCACTTCTGGATCACGTCGTTGTTGGTCCCGCGGTGCGTGGCCGTAATCGCTTCGACCATTCACGCCTTGCCGCGGTCTGGCGCGTCTAAGCGAAGCTCCAACAACTCAACCACCGCGCGCAGTACGTCCAGGTCCTCGACTCGTTCGGGGAGGCCCTGCGCCGTTGCGCTTTCCTCTGCCCATTTGTGTGCGGCTTCGCGGAGGTCGTCATCCAGCCCAGGCACACCAGTACGCCGGCGGACCCCGCCAGCCCTCCGCATCCGCCGACCGCCAGAAGCGAACCGGCTCCGATCCCATCCGCTCCGACGCGAGCGCGATGACAACCTCCTCCGACTCGCCAGAGAGCGGCACCTTCACCGGCTGGAAACCCTGCGCGACCTCGTACCGATGCAGCCGAGGAACGCGCTCGTCCCCGATGTTCTTGCTCACGTACTTGGCGAGATAGGCGGCGGCGCGTCGTGCTTCCTCCAGCGCGCCGGAGCCGACGGGGAGATCGCCGATCAGCTTGATGTGCGTCAGCCCTCGGCCCCAGACATCATCGATCAGCGCTTTCGATACGTAGCGGCCGACCGCGAAATGGACGTGCAGGCCGTGCCCGCCCGGATGCCACTCCGATGCCCACGCATACGGCAACGGAGAACCCCCGAGCGCCCGGCGCAGCCCGCGGAAGAACTCGCCCACTTCGACGCGCAGCTGCTGCTGGTCGAAGCAGCCCTCCCCGGCGTAAGTCAAGGTGGCGAAGCGGTTGAGCCTGTTCGCGGCGCAGTAGCGGCGGAGCTTCGACCGAGCCCGCCGCGCCGCCTCCAGCTGCGAGCGCTCAACGTCGACCGCCGGCCCGCCGCCCTCCGATGGGCGCGGCCGCAGCGTGGGGACGAAGCAGCCGCCGCCCTCGCCCGCGTCCGGGTAGAGGTTGAACCCCCAATACGCTTGATGCCCTAGTCTCACTTCCCGGACTATGCCGGGCCGGTCGGACGGAGTCTCAGTCTTGAGACTAGACCTCGGGCTTGGACGCCTGGTAGGCGGCGATATCGAGCGCGATCCCGGCCGGCATGTACTCGTCCGGATGGACCCCCATCGTCCGCCGGAACAGGCTCACCCGCCGGTAAATGCTCGCCCGGCTCATCCCCATCTCCTGCAACCCCTCAAAGCCGCCCTCCAGATGCCAGGCAAGCCAGAAGCCCATGAGGTCGAGCAGCACTGGCACCGCAACCGCCTGCGCCGCCTTGCGTGCCAGCGGCTGAATCGCCGGCCCCGCCACGCGCTCGACCTGCGCGGCGTATGCCTCCCACGCCCGCCGCGCGAGTCCTTTCCCCTCCGGCGATGGCATCCGATCCGAACGGAAATCGGTCACCGGCTCGCTCTTCTCCGTTGCCCGCTCGCTCACCTAGTCTCACCCTAGCGACTAGACCGGACAGAAGTGCAAAACCCCTGCAAAAGTGCATATTTGCACTCCAGTTTGCACTCCAAACAGCCCCGGATAGCCTCCAGCAGAACCCTCCCGAGTTACGTTGCTAATACAAGGGAAGAGAGCTGACCCTTGCGCCGACCCAACCCCTGGCGCGCCGGCCGCCGCGGGGACCCCCTAACGGGGGAACCCCGCTAGCGCCCGCCGCGCCCCAGGGGTCCGAGCCTCCGCGCCTGACCGAGCACGCCCCCCGCACGACTCGCAGCCATTACTCCATGACTGGCCGATGCCTAACCGCACTCGACCAGCCTGATGCCGTTGACGACCGACGGGCACCTACTCCTCGTCCGCCGCCTCGACCTCATCGTCCGCGTCCTCCTCGTGCCCCTCGACTATGAACCAGAACGGCACCAACGCTCCCAGAGCTTTAGCTCCTGGAACGCATAAGCGACAGGGCACGGTAAACGCCATCACCGCGCCGAGCACATCCGGGGATTCGTCGTCTGCAAGCTCATAGATCCGATCGCGAACCGGACTCCCCATCTCTTCAGACATGGCGCCCAGCTCCTCCGACAGCGCCAACGCGCGACAGTTCGGGTCGATATGACGCCTGCGCGTCCCCCTGTTGATCCATATGGGCACGCTGGTCAGCCCTGGTCGGCCTTGCCGTAGTTGCAGCGATCGCACAGCGTCTGGAGATTGTCGACGTCCGTTTTCCCACCCTTACTGAACGGGATCACGTGATCGACATGGAGAATCGTCCCCGGGTCTGTGGCTGGTGACGAGCCGCAGGCCACACAGGTAAATCGGTCGCGCTGAAGCACTGCGAATCTCAGGCGAAGGCTCGGCGCGCGGACCTGCGCGCGAGCGGCGATTGCCGAACGAGAGGGGGTCGGCAGAGCCGTATGTTCGCCTGCGTCGAGCCAGTTTTGGAATGCGAGGAGCGCCCCCGTCCACGACCCGTAGCGGCGCGCATAGCCCTCTGCCGAAAAGCGCGAACCTCGCATGTCGTTGTAGGACGGTTGGCGGCCGCGCGTGATCCAGACGTCGTAGATGTTGGCGAGCCAAGCCTCGTTACTGTGTCCAAGATCCGGGCGGCCGCTTTCAAGTCCCGCTCTCTTGCAAGCAGCAGCCCAGCCGAGGCGCCGGTGAATCGTGGCCGGATGCCACTTCCCATTCAGCGCGTATTCCGCTCGCGTCAGGTTGCGGGAACCGGTCAGCGCGGCGACGCGCGCCAGGTCTGCGATCAGGTCCTCGTCGGTGGCAGAGCGCGCCGACACTCGTACAACCATCTTCGACCTCCCACCATCCCGCGGTGCCACTCCCGAATCATGCCCGCAGGGGCCGCTCGGGTGACATTCCCGCGCGCTGGCCCAGGTGGTCGTCGCCTCCCTTGGAGCGATAATCGAGCGGTGTTGCGTAGCGCGCCTGTCGCAGTTGTCCTCACCCTGCTTTTTGCGACGACCGCCCTCGCCGAATCACCCGCTCCACGCCCTCCGAGCGTTCGCGCCATCAGCGCCGCGATTCCTACGCTACGAGGAGCCGCCGCGTTGGCAACCCTGGTCGCGATTGACTCCAAGGCTCAAGTTGCAGAGTTCCGAATCGGATGCGGCTGGTACTACAAGCCAAAGCGACGGGTGCGGCTCGGACTCTGGAAGGTCTTCCTTCGAGGCGTCACCTTCAACTGGGAGACATACCCGAACGGCCCAGCCTCCGGCGTCGCGCACTCGATCTCTCTGAAGACCTGGGCACGACAAGCGCACCTACATGGATGGTCGGGAACCTTGTGGCTTGGCCCTGGGTACCCGCCGAACATCTCCAATGGCCCGACCACGAACATCTGCGCCGGTCAACTTGGATAGTGGCACCTCGGGGGACATTCCCGCACACTCGCGCAGACGACGACCGTTACGCTCAGCGCGTGGACGTCAGCGTCCAACGCGAGGCCGACGGCCGATTCTTAGTGAAGCTGGCCACGGATGAGCGGGAAGTCGATGTCCGCCTATCAGCGGCTGACCTCCGCGCGCTCGTCGGGTCGGCGCACTGGAGCGAGCGCGGGATTATGCGGGCTGGGGAGTCAGCGGGCGCACCTGTCTACTGGGCGAGCGACGGCAACCAGGCGAGGCTCTTGATCGGTCGGGACGACTTCGAGACTCGGGACGTTGCGATCACAGTCCCATTTAGGGTCGTGGATGAGATCGTCCGCGGGACCCTCGCGAGTGAGGTTAGTGCGACCTTCGCGAAGTCGTATGAGTCGCCTCCGCCGGACGATGATCTCGTCAGGACGCTTCGAGCGGCTGTCGCCTCGGTTCCTGATCTGCACGAGGCATATCTCGTGGCGCGGAGGACAGAGTGGCCCGAAGGGGAGAAACTGGAGCTTGGTGTCGTCGCGCACGCGGGCGGCGGTTGGCGTCCTCGGCGCAGCGAGGCGCTGAGAGTCGCCCTCGCACCATTCAGCCCGCCGAGCGAAACCGCTCCGCTCGGCTGGGTGGCCTATTCGAATTCGCGTGTCCCCGACGAGGTTCGAGGCGCGGGTATCCGTCTCGCCTGACCTCGACGTAATCGAGGACGGCGAGGCGCTGAAGCACATTGCCGCGTTCCTCACGCTCGGCGAGCTGTCCAGCATCAGGGGACATTCCCGCACACTGGCGCAGGGGAGGATGGCGGCTACTGGGGCGCCGCCCGGACCTATTGCGGCGTCGCGCGAGTAGATAGAGCATGCGCGTCGTCGCACCAGCCGTGCTCGTCCTCGCGACCGCTGGGTGGTCGACCTTCCAGAGCGTCAGTTACCACTACCGGGTCACGTATCCGTCGAGCTGGCATCGCGCCAGTCGCTCGCTGACGCCGCATCTGAGCGATCCACACGAGATCCTGACGGTGGGGACTGGACGCCTGCCAGTGGGCGGGCCACGCTGCGCGCAGGTTCCAGTGAGCGCACTCGAAGCGGTTGGCCGAACGGGTGCGCTTGTCAGCATCCAAGAGCGATCGCCCGCAACCGCCGACCGTGGCTTCCCGCCGCGCCCGGCTCGGTTCGGCTTCCGTGCAGAACGGCTTGAGATTTCAGCCTGCCTGGCGTCGCGCGCGAAGCCACTTCTCGAAATGGTCCCGTTCAGCGATCACGGCCGACACTTCTACGCGCTGGTCGCCCTCGGGCGCACTGCCACAGTGCAGACGCGTGACGAGGCGCTCCGAGTGCTCGACAGCCTCCGGTTCAGCCGGGCGCATTGAACGACAGCTCAGGGGACATTCCTGAAC
>PLJC01000018.1 GCA_003139545.1 Actinomycetota bacterium | reverse complement strand
GTGTACGGCGCGCTCGAGCGCATTCCCGAGTCGTACCTGGAGGCATCCCGTGATCTCGGCGCCGGCGGCCTGACGACGTTCCGTCGCATCGTCCTGCCGCTCGCGCTTCCGGGTGTCGTCGCCGGCTCGATCTTCACGTTCTCGCTGACGCTCGGCGACTACGTCACGCCGCTGCTCGCGGGCGGAGCGTCCTCGCAGTTCATCGGCAACGTCGTATACGACACGATCGGCTCGAACAACGTGCCGTTCGCGGCCGCATTCGCCGCGGTGCCGCTCGCCGTCATGGGCATCTACCTCCTGCTGGCGCGCAAGCTGGGCGCGTTCGAGGCGCTGTAGTGGGCGAACGGCGCGGCACTCGCATCGCGATGGGCGTCTGGTCGGCGCTCGTCATCTTATTCCTCTGGATTCCGCTCGCGCTCATCTGCCTCTACGCCTTCAACAAGTCGAACGTGCAGAGCTGGCCGATTCCGGCCTTTACGACCCACTGGTTCCACGCCGCCTGGACGGCTGAGGTCAGGACATCGTTGTGGCTGTCCGTCCGTGTCGGCCTGATCGCGACCGGGATCGCGCTCGTGCTCGGCTCCGCCGCGGCGTTCGGCGGCGCCCGCTTCCGCTTCTTCGGACGCGAGGCGGTGTCGTTCCTGCTCGTCCTGCCGATCGCGCTGCCCGGGATCGTCACCGGCATCGCGCTCAGCTCGGCCTTCATCGCCGGCCACATCAATCTGTCGTTGTGGACGATCGTGATCGGTCATGCCACCTTCTGCGTCGTCATCGTCTACAACAACGTCCTCGCCCGGCTGCGACGCGCATCGCCGTCGCTCATCGAGGCGTCGCAGGATCTCGGCGCTGACGGCTGGCAGACGTTCCGCTTCGTCGTGTGGCCGGTCCTCTCCACCGCGCTCGTCGCCGGCGGTCTGCTCGCGTTCGCGCTGTCGTTCGACGAGGTCATCGTCACGACGTTCACCGCGGGGGCGCAGAACACGATCCCGCTTCTCATCCTCGGGTACATCCGGCTCGGCCAGCAGCTTCCGGTCGTGAACGTGATCGCATTCACGATGATCGTGGTGACCGCGATCCCGGTTCTGCTTGCGCAGCGGCTGATGCGCGACACCGGCGTGCTTCGACGCACCGCCGGGAACGTCACGGAAGCCGTAGAGTCGGCGCAGATCACCGCCGTCTGAACAGGAGGCACGCATGAGCACCACGACCACGAGCTACAAGTGCTTCATCGGCGGCGAGTGGGTCGATGCCGCGTCCGGCGAGACGATGGAGGTCATCAACCCCGCCACGGGCGAGACGATCGCCGCCGTCCCGCGCTGCGGCGCCGCGGACGTCGACCGCGCCGTCTCCGCTGCGAAGGAGGCGCTGCCGGCGTGGCTCGACACGACGCCGAAGGAGCGCTCCGAGCTCCTGCACAAGCTCGCCGACGTGCTCGAGGAGAACGCCGAGGAGCTGGCGCAGCTCGAGTCGCGGAACGTCGGCAAGCCGCTGATGGCGTCGCGCGACGAGATGCCGTTCTCGGCCGACAACCTGCGCTTCTTCGCCGGCGCCGCGCGCCATCTCGAAGGACAGTCGGCGGGCGAGTACATCGCCGGTTACACGTCGATGATCCGGCGCGAACCGCTCGGCATCGTCGGCGGCATCTGTCCGTGGAACTACCCCCTGATGATGGCCGTCTGGAAGATGGGGCCCGCGCTCGCCGCCGGCAACGTCCAGATCCTGAAGCCCTCCGAGCAGACGCCTTTGTCGCTGCTGCGCTTCGCGCAGCTCGCGCAGGACGTGCTCCCCGCCGGCGTCCTGAGCGTCGTCACCGGCGACGGCGTCCCCGTCGGCGAGCGCCTCGTCGCGCATCCCGACGTTCGCCTCGTGTCGCTGACGGGCGACGTCTCGACCGGCAAGGCCATCGCGCGCAACGCGGCCGACACGCTCAAGCGCGTCCACCTCGAGCTTGGCGGCAAGGCGCCGATGGTCGTCTTCGACGACGCCGACCCGGAGGCGGTCGCCGCCGGCATCCGCCTCGGCGGGTACTGGAACTCGGGGCAGGACTGCACCGCCGGCTCACGCGTCATCGCAGGCCCGAAGATCTACGACCGGCTGCTCGAGGCGCTCGTGCCGCAGGTCGAGTCGCTCAAGGTCGGCGATCCGTTCGAGAGCGACGAGATCGAGATGGGCTCGGTCATCTCGCAGGCGCAGCAGGAGCGCATCCTCGGCTTCCTCGAGCGCGCGAAGGGCGCGACCGTCCTCACCGGCGGCGGCACGAACGGCGACCGCGGCTTCTTCGTGCAGCCGACCGTCGTCGTGGACGTGAAGCAGACGGACGAGATCGTCCAGAACGAGGTGTTCGGGCCGGTCGTCACCGTGCAGCGCTTCGCCGACGACGACCAGGCGATCGCCTGGGCCAACGACGTCCGCTACGGCCTCGCCGCCTCGGTGTGGACGCGGGACGTCGGCCGCGCGATGAACGCCGTTCGGCGCCTGCAGTACGGCACCGTCTGGGTGAACGACCACCTGCTGCCCATCACGTCCGAGATGCCGCACGGCGGCTACAAACAGTCCGGCTACGGCAAGGACATGTCCATCTACTCCATGGAGGAGTACACCCAGATCAAGCACGCGGCCTTCAAGATCGACTGATCACGGCCGCATAAGAACCTGCACCAAACGTCTGGTCGACGAGCCGGCGAGCAGGCTGCCGCTCGGCGTCCGCGCCCGAACGAAGAGCACGAGCGAGCCACGCTTCGGGGCCTTCGCCGTCGGCGTGATGGTGAGCGTCACTGTGCCGTCGGCTGCGGTGGCCGCCTCCGGGGACGCCTTCGCCCAGCTGTACGGCAGCCCGAGCACGTAGACGAGCGCTCCGGAGACGTCGTACTTGTTGTTCTCGATGATCTTGAAGGTCACCGTCACGGGCGCCCGGCCGGTGATGACCGACGGGCTGAACTTGACCGACGAGACCGTGAGCCGGTCCGTGTCGGGGACGCTCGAGGCCTGGATGGACGTCTCGCCGTTCGGAAGCTTCGTCGTCCCCGACGGAGGAGGAGGCGTGGTCGAGCCGACCGGGCCGACGAGGTTCGAGTTCGCCGACGTCTTCCCGGCGCTGTTCGACGCCGTGACCGTCGCGCGGACCTCGTGGCCGGCGTCGGCCGCTACGAGGACGAACGTCGTCTTCGTCGCGCTTGCGATCGCGGCGCAGTTGTTCCCGTTCGCGTCGCACCGCTGCCATGCGTACGTATACGTGATCGGTGTGGCACCGATCCATTCGCCCGAGGTGACGGTCAGCGTCTGGCCCTGCGTCGGTGTACCCGTGATCGCGGGCGCCGTCGTATTGCCCGGCGCGGTGACCGCGACGGTGTTCGTGGCATTCGACGTGGCCTGACCGGATCCGCCGACGTTGGTCGCCGTCACGGCGACCCTGATCGTGTGACCGGCGTCGGCGTTCGTCAGCTGGTACGTCCTCGCGGTTCCCCCGGAGATGGCGACGCACGATGCGCCGGTCGTCGCGCAGCGGCGCCAGATGTACGTGTACGTGATCGGCGCGGTCCCGCTCCAGGTTCCGGTCGACGCGCTCAGTGTCCATCCGACTGCGGCCGACCCCGTGATCGTCGGCTGCACGGTGTTGGACGGCGGCGTCGCGCCGGTCACGACAGCGGTGGGCGCGGACGGCTTGGACCCGGTCCCGGCGGAGTTGTGGGCGGTGACGACGGCGACGAGCTTGTGCGACACGTCTGCCTGCACGACGGTGTACGTCTGCGCGGTCGCACCGGCGATGTTCGCGCAGCTCGTGCCCGCGCTATCGCAGCGCTGCCACTGGTACGTGTACGTCATCGGCGTGGTTCCGCTCCAGCTACCGCTCGACGTCGACAGCGTCTTGCCCTGCTCCGCGCTTCCGGAGATCACGGGCGCTGCTGTGTTCGACGGCGGAGTGCCGGCGGTGGTCTTCGCGCCGCCCACGGCGGCGAAGCCGGCGGCGGCGAGAATCGCCGCGCCAACGATGACGAGCATGCGAAGTCCTGGGCGAAGGTTCTTCACGGGAACTCCTTCCGGCGTGCGTCGGCTTGCTCCAACACTCTACGGAGGCACCTGGACGGCACCTGCCCCGCCGAAACCCGTCTTACGAAGGCTTTACGACAGCCGTCGGTAGAGCCGGTCGATCATCTCGGGCATCGCTTCGAGCCGCTCGGTGATCGCGCGCAGCCGGAACTCGCGGAAGTGCTCCGCCTCGACGTCGAGGGCGTCTGCGAGCGTCCGCACGACGTCGTTCGACGGGACCGGGCGGTTGCCGTGGACGAGATGGTTGAGATAGCCGGCGGAGAGCCCCGTCTTGGCCGCGAGCTCACGGTAGGTCACCCCGACCTCGTTCATGAGCGACTCCACCGTCGCGCCGAACGGCTCCTCGCTGAAGCGCCTCTTGCGAGCCATCACCAAGCCTCCTTGCCGAGATCGGCGACGCTTAACCGCCGCTCCTCGCCGGTGGCGCGGTCGCGGACGTCCACCTTGCCGTCCTCGAGGCTCTTCTTCCCCGCCGTGATGCGCATTGGGCAGCCGATGAGGTCGGCGTCGGCGAACTTCTCCCCGGCGCGCTGGTCGCGGTCGTCGAGCAGCACGTCCTTTCCCAGCGCCGACAGCGCCTCCGCGGCCTGTTCCGCGATCTCCTCGGCGCCGGGAAGCGCGACCACGTGCACGTCGTACGGCGCGACCGACGCCGGCCACACGATCCCGTTGTCGTCGTTGTGTTGCTCGACGATCGCCGCCATGACGCGGCCGGGCCCGATGCCATAGCTGCCGCCGAGCAGCGGCTTCTCCTGTCCGTCCTCGTCGAGGAACGTCGCTTCGAGCGGCTTCGAGTAGAAGCTGCCGAAGTTGAAGATGTGGCCGACCTCGACGGCCGTCTGAAAATTGAGGTGGCCGCCGTCGAGCGGGCAGCGGTCGCCCTCCTTCGGCTCGCGCAGGTCAGCGAAGCGCGGCGTGAAGTCGCGCCCGGCCTGGACACCACGGAGATGGACGCCGTCCTTGTTCGCGCCGGCGACGAACTGACCGTCGCGCAGGGTCTCGTCCGCGATCACCTCGCCGGAGAAGCCCACCGGGCCGAGCGAACCGCCGCTCGCGCCGAACGCGGCGCGGATCTCCTCGTCCGTGGACGGACGCGACGCGCCGGGCAGCGCGTCATACAGCTTCATCTCGCTCAGGCGGTCGTCGCCGCGCACGAGCGCGAGCACGACCGATCCGTCGGGCTTCGTCACGGGCATCGCCTTCGACGTCGCCGCGACGTCGATGCCGAGGAAGTCGGCGAGCGACTCGCACGTCGTGATCCCGGGCGTGACGACCTCCTCCGCCGAGACGAGCGTCTCGGGGAACGTCGGCACGTGCGGGACCGCCTGCGCGATGTCACCGTCCGCCGCGTAGTCGCCGTTCTCGCATCGGACGAGGACGTTCTCGCCCGAGCCCGAGGGCGCGAGGAAGTCGACGCTGAACTTCCCGCCCATGACCCCACTCTCGGCCTGAACGTCGTACGCCTCGAGCTCGCAGCGGGCGAAGATCTTCTTGTACGCCTCGCGGTTCGCTTCGAAGCTCCGCTTCACGCCCTCGTCGTCGCGGTCGAACGAGTAGCCGTCCTTCATGATGAACTCG
This sequence comes from Actinomycetota bacterium, assembly GCA_003139545.1. Taxonomy (GTDB): domain Bacteria; phylum Actinomycetota; class Thermoleophilia; order Gaiellales; family Gaiellaceae; genus Palsa-739. Next base: position 267,202 of record PLJC01000018.1, on the reverse strand, counting down.
CGGACCCGGAGGAGGCCGCCGCGCGGGCGCGGCTCTTCGCGGTCCTTGACGGAGAAGTGGTACCAGAGCTGCGGCAGCTGCTTGTACGACTGGATTTCGCGCGCGTGGAACGTGACGGTCTCCTCGTGTGTGGGCGCAAGGAGGTAGGGATGGCCCTCCACGCGGAAAGCAAAGTTCGCGGCATTGGCGCGCCCTGTCGTCTCCCACAGCTCGATCGGCGTGAGGAGCGGCATGAGGATCTCCTGCCCGCCGATCGCGTCCATCTCCTCGCGGACGATCTGCTCGACCTTGCGGTGGACGCGCCAGCCGAGCGGCATGAACGTCCACAGGCCCGCGCTGACCTGGCGGATGAACCCGCCGCGCACGAGGAGCTTGTGCGAGACCGCGTCCGCGTCCGCGGGATCGTCGCGCAGCGTCGGGAGAAAGAGCTGTGAGGCCCGGAAGATCATGCGTTGTCCGGGCAGACTACTCGAGGGGAATGAGCGAGGCTTCGGCCATCGCAAGCGCGGCCGGCTTCGCCATCTTCAGGCGCTTCGGGCGATGCATTCCCTCCGCGATCCACTTGTCGATCTCGAAGAACAGCTCCTCGATGAGGATGTCGGACGACACTTTCTTCAGCACGTGCCCGTGTGCGTAGATGAAACCGACGTCGCGGCCGCCCGCGATCCCGAAGTCGGCGTCGCCGCTCTCCCCCGGACCGTTCACGGCGCAGCCGAGGACAGCGACCTCGAACGCCTGCGGATAGTTCGCCAGCCGCGCTTCCACCTCTTCGGCGAGCGTGTGCACGCCGACGTTGTCGCGACCGCATGACGGGCAGGCGATCATCACCGGCCCTCGCTCGCGGAGCCCGAGCGCCTTGAGGATCTCGAACGCCGTCTTCGGCTCCTCGACCGGGTCGGCGGACAGCGAGACGCGGATCGTGTCTCCGATCCCCTCGGCGAGCAGCGTGCCGATGCCGACCGCGCTCTTGATCGAGCCGCTGAAGACTGTCCCCGCCTCGGTGACACCGAGATGGAGCGGATAAGGGACGCGCTCGGCGAGCATGCGGTACGCGCGGATCATCGTCGGCACGTGGCTCGACTTGACCGAGATCTTGAAGTCGTAGTAGTCGAGCGACTCGAGTAGGCGCACCTCCTCGAGGGCTGCCTCCATGAGCGCTTCCGCCTGGTCGCGATGCGCGATGTCCTCGAGATGCTTCGGTAGCGAGCCGGAGTTCGCGCCGATCCGCATCGGGATGCCCTTCGCCTTCGCCGCGCGAACGACCTCGGCCACCTTGTCCGGCCCGCCGATGTTGCCCGGGTTGATGCGGACGGCGGCGACGCCCTGCTCGATCGCCTTCAGAGCCAGGGAAGCGTTGAAGTGGATGTCGGCGATGATCGGCACCGGCGAGAAGCGGACGATCTTGCCGAGCGCCTCGGCGTCCTCGGTCTTCGGCACCGCCACGCGCACGATCTCGCAGCCGGCCGAGACGAGCTCGGCGATCTGTGCGGTCGTCGCCGGCACGTCGTGCGTCTTCGTCGTCGTCATCGACTGGACGACAATGGGCGCGCCGCCGCCGATCTTCACGCCGCCGACCGAGATCTGCCGTGTGCTGGCCATCTCAGGCCAGTTTAGCCAGGCGCATTCCCACCGAGGTCGTGCTGAAGCGCGATTACCCAGATCAAGATAATCAGAGCAAAGCCGATCACGGACACGCGCTCGTACACCTCACGGGCGAGCGCGCGGCGGCGCACCCCCTCGATGATCGAGAAGAGGATGTGGCCGCCATCGAGCGGCAGCAGCGGCAGCAGGTTGAGCAGCGCGAGCGACATGCTCACGAGACCGACGATCTGGAGGTAGTAGTTGAATCCGACCTTCAGCGCGGCGGCCGAGATCCGGACGATGCCGACGGTGCTCGTCAGCTGTGTCTGGCCGTGGCTGTGAAAGAGGGAGCCGAAGGCGCTGAAGGTGCCGGTGACGACCGTCCAGCAGTCCGATGCGCCCCGGCTCGCGCTGTGGGCCAGCGAATACGTCACGAGCTTCGCCGCCGGCTCGAAGCCCCAGATCCAACGGCCCTGAAGGCGAATCGTCTTCCGCGGCCCGAGGGTGATCGTGTGCCCGCCGCGGTCCACAGTGACGGTGATCGCTCGGCCGTGGCTGCTCCGAATGAGACGCGAGACGGTGTCGAACGTCGTCGCCCGCTTGCCGTCGACGGCGACGACATGGTCGCCTGCCTGGAGCCCAGCAGCCGCCGCCGGCGTGTGGGCGGTGACGGCTGCGACCTCGTTGGTCGGCTGCGAGCTCGGCGCACCGGTCGCGTACACCGCAGTGAAGATGACGAAGGCCACGACCACGTTCGCGAGCGGGCCGGCGGCGATGACGGCGATCCGCTTCCAGGTCGCCTGCCGCCAGTACGCGTCGGAGCTCGTTCCCTCGTCCACCTCGCGCAGCGCGCGATTCGCGGACCGGCGCGCGGCCTTGGTGAGCTCCGCCTGCTCGACAGCCTGTCGTAGCTCGGGAATGTGTGCCCGCGCGCCTTCGAGGTCATCGGCGTCGAGGAAGCGGCGCACCTTCTGCATGACAGGCGCGAGCGACGCGTCCTCGTGCAGCGCCGGCCCCATGAACGCTTCGAGGTCGCTTCCTGCCGGACGATGCATGCCGGGGATGCGGACGTAACCGCCGAGCGGGATTGCCCCGATGCCGTACTCGATCCCCTTCCGCTTGATCTTCGCGACCGCGGGCGGGAACCCGATGTAGAACGCTCGCGGCCGCATGCCCACAGCGAGCGCGACCGTGAAGTGCCCGAGCTCGTGCAGGAATACGAGCAGCACGAGGCCGAGGATGACGGTGACCCAGATCATGCGACGGGGATCGCGCGCGCTGCGCGATCAGCCTCCACCAGGTCGGCGAGGTCGCGCGCAGGCGCTCCGTCGGCGCGCTCGAGGGCGTCCGCGACGATCTCCGCGATCGCGAGGAACGGCAGCCGGCCCTCGAGGAACGCGGCCACGCCGACCTCGTTCGCGGCGTTGAAGACACAGGGATAGGTTCCACCCTTCTCCCCCGCTTCGCGCGCGAGCGCGAGCATCGGGAACGTCTCGACATCCGGTTCCTCGAAGACGAGGGAGAGCGACGTGAGGTCGAGCGGGGCAAGCGGCGTCGCCGCGCGCTCCGGATACGTGAGCGCATACGAGATGGGCGCGCGCATGTCGGGGTAGCCGAGATGCGCGAGTGCCGCGCCGTCGCGGAAGCGCACGAGCGAGTGCACGATCGACGTCGGCTGCAGGACGACCTCGATGCGCTCATACGGAACGGCGAACAGGAAGTGCGCCTCGATCAGCTCGAGCCCTTTGTTCGCCAGCGTCGCCGAGTCGACGGTGATCTTCGGCCCCATGCGCCACGTGGGATGCGCGAGGGCCTCCTCCGGCGTCACCGCCGTGAGCTCGTCGCGGGTGCGACCGCGAAACGGCCCGCCCGATCCGGTGAGGACGAGTGAGTCGACCTGTTCCGGCTCACGACCCTCGAGGCACTGGAAGAGGGCCGAGTGCTCGCTGTCGACCGGGAGGATCCGCCCGCCGCCGCGCCGTTGCGCGTCGAGCGCCAGATCGCCGGCTGCGACGAGGCTCTCCTTGTTCGCGAGCGCGAGGTCGACGCCGTGTTCGAGCGTCCACAGCGTCGCGTGCACGCCGGCGAAACCGACGACCGCGTTGAGGACGACGTCCGGGTCGGCCTGGTCGAGGAGCTCGGTGAGGTCGCCGCCGACCTGCTTGAACGGCGCGTCGACGTCGTCCAGCGGCGAGGAGCCGGAGGCCGCGGCACAGAGCTCGAGCTCCGGTTGAGCCTCGACGATCTCGATCGCTTGGCGCCCGATCGACCCCGTCGCGCCGAGGAGAGCGACGCGCTTCACGAAGTCAGTGTAGGGGCCTCATGCATGCCCGAGCCCGAGCAGGAGGAAGTACGCCGCCGGTGCGGCAAACAGCAGCGCGTCCACGCGGTCGAGGATGCCGCCGTGGCCGCCGAGCAGCCGTCCCGTGTCCTTGACCTGCATGTCGCGCTTCAGCATCGACTCGAACAAGTCCCCGGCCACGGAGGCGAGCACGACGACGGCGCCAAGCACGACCGACTGCCAGACGTTGAGGTACGTGTGGCGCGTGTCGTACAGCGCGACGAACGAGACGAAGATGCCGGCGAGTCCGCCAATGACGAACCCCTCCCACGTCTTCCCGGGCGAAAGCGTCGGCGCGAGCTTGTGCCGTCCGATCAGCCGGCCGCCGAAGTACGCGAGCGTGTCGTTCGCCCACACGGTGAGGAGGACGGTGAACGCGAGCAGCCGTCCGTGATCGTGCGGATGACGCAGGAGAAGCAGAAAGCCCAGCCCGAACCCGATCCAGGCGGCCCCGAGCACGGTGGCGCCGATCGCGACCGTCGACGGCGCGCGCGTCCTCGCGAGCGCGCTCGCGGCGAACGCGAACAGGAACGTCGCGAGCAGGCCGCCGAGCATCCAGGCGAGCCCGTTCGTCTCCGCCACGGTGAGGGCCAGCGCGACGCCGAGATAGATCGCCGGCGCGAGCGGCCGCAGCGGCCTGGCGACGGTGACGAACTCGTGGACTGCGACGAGGCTCGCGAGCAGAACGAGGACGTACAGCCACCAGCCGCCCAGCCAGACGATGCCCAGCACGACCGGGAGGCCAACGACGCTCACGACGACGCGGGAAATGAGATTGGTCATCGCCCGCCGAATCTGCGGCGCCGCTGCGCGTAGTCCTCCAACGCGCTGCGAAATTCCTCGGGGCCGAAGTCGGGCCACAGGGTGTCGGTGAAGACGTATTCCGAGTACGCCGACTGCCACAGGAGGAAGTTCGACAACCGGAGCTCCCCGGAGGTGCGGATGACGAGATCCGGGTCCGGCATCGACGGCGCATACAACCGGCGCGCGAACGACTCCTCGTCGAACGGCCCTCCGTCCGCTGCGAGCCGGCGCGCCGCCTCGACGATCTCGGCCCGGCCGCCGTAGTCGAACGCGATCCAGAGGTGCAGGCGCCGCGCCGCCACCGTCGCGCGCTCGAGCTCCTCCATCTTGTCCCGCAACCAGTCGGGCGCGCGGTCCCGGCGACCGACGAACTGCGTGTGCACGCCCTCGCGCGCGAGATCGTGCAGCTCGCGATCGATGGTGTCCCCGAAGATCTCCATCAGCGCCGAGACCTCGTCCTCGGACCGCGCCCAGTTCTCGGTGGAGAACGCGTACACGGCGAGCGATGCGACGCCGACGTCCATGGCCGTCTCGACCACCGGTCGCAGTGCCCGCGAACCGGCGCGGTGGCCCTCCGCCACGTCGAGACCGCGGGCGGAGGCCCAGCGGCCGTTGCCGTCCATGACGATCGCGACCGCGCGCGGGATCTCGGTGAGGAGGTCGGTGGCGGTCAGACCTCCATGACCTCCGCTTCTTTGTGCCGCAACAGGTCGTCGATCTGCTTCGTGTGGTCGTCGGTCAGCTTCTGCACTCGCTCCTCGGCACGATGCTCGTCGTCGGCTCCCACGTCGCCGCTGTCGACGAGCTCCTTCAGGTGTCGCATCGCGTCGCGACGGATGTCGCGCACCGCGACCCGGTGCCCCTCCGCGAGCCCGCGCACGACCTTGACGAGGTCCTTGCGACGCTCTTCGGTGAGCTGCGGGATCGGAAGCCTGATCATCTTGCCGTCGTTCGACGGCGTGAGCCCGAGATCCGACTCCTGGATCGCCTTCTCGATGTTGCGGATGGAGCCTGGATCGAACGGCTGGATGGTGAGCATCCGGGCTTCCGGCACGCCGATCGTCGCGAGCTGCTTCAACGGCGTCTTCGTGCCGTAGTAGTCGATGTCGATCCGGTCGAGCAGCGAAGCCGACGCGCGGCCGGTCCGCACGGTGTTGAACTCGGCGCGCGAGTGCTCGACCGACTTCCCCATCCGCGCCTGCGCTTCCTGGATCAGATCGTCGACGGTTGCCATCCTGCTCCGCCCTCCTAGTGCGTCTCGATGACCGTTCCGACCTTCTCGCCCGCAACGACACGCGCGATGTTGCCGTCGGCGAGCTCGAACACGTGGATCGTGAGCTTGTTGTCCATGCAGAGCGAGAGCGCGGTCGTATCCATCACGCGCAGGCCGCGCTCGATCGCCTCGAGGTGTGTGAGCTTTGGGATGAACGCCGCGCTCGGATCGACCCGCGGGTCGCCGTCGTACACGCCTGCGACGCCGTTCTTCGCCATGAGGATTGCGTCGGCGCCGATCTCGAGCGCGCGCAGCGAGGCAGCGGTGTCGGTGGTGAAGAACGGGTTGCCGGTGCCGGCGGCGAAGATGACGATGCGGCCCTTCTCCAGATGACGGATGGCGCGACGCCGGATGTACGGCTCCGCCACCTCGGCGACCGCAATCGCCGATTGCACGCGTGTGTGCGCTCCTTGCCGCTCGAGCGCGTCCTGGAGCGCGAGCGCATTGAGCAGCGTGGCGAGCATTCCCGCGTAGTCCGCGGTTGCGCGCTCCATTCCCTCCGCCGCAGCCGCGAGGCCACGGTAGAAATTCCCGCCGCCGACCACGATCGCGACGTCGACGCCGCCCTCGCGGACGTCTGCGATCTCGCGGGCCAGGCTGCGCACGACGCCGACGTCGATGCCGTACTCGCGCTCACCCATCAGCGCCTCGCCCGACAGCTTCAGCAACACGCGGTGGAAGCCGCCGCCCGAAGGCGCGGCTTTCGCCGCCGGCTCGGTTTGGCCGACGCTCACCCTGCGACCGAGAAGCGCTGGAACTCGAGGACTTCCGCTCCGGGTTCGGCGAGCGCCTGCGCGACCGTCTTGGAGGAGTCGTGGATCCACTCCTGCTCGAGCAGGACATTCACGCCGAAGAAACGCTTGTTCAGCATCCCGTCGACGATCTTCTCGCGTGCCTGCTCCGGCTTCGACAGCACCTCGTCGGAGTTCGCGTAGATCTCCCGCTCCGCGGAGACGATGTCGGCCGGCACATCCTCGCGTGCGATCCACTGCGGGTTCGACCACGAGATGTGCATCGCGAGCTTGCGCCCGAAGTCGGCGTCCGCACCGCGCGTCTGCAGGAGCACGCCGAGCTTGTTCGCGGGCGGATGGGCGTATGCGGAGACGAGCCCTCCGTCCACCGCTTCGAACCGCGCCGCGCCCGCCGCGACGATATTCTCGCCGAGCTTGGCCGACAGCTCGACGCGCTGCCCATCGAGCTCGGACTCCGCGCCGACGCCCTTCGCGTCGACCGCGTCGAGCACGGCCTTCGCATACGCGAGGAACTCGTCGTTGTTCGACACGGGCTCGGTCTCGCAGCCGATCGCGACCATCGTGCCCTTGGACCCGTCGTCCGCGAGGCGATAGCCGACCTTGCCCTCGGTCGTCTCGCGGCCGGCCCGCTTCGCCGCGCTCGCCATTCCCTTCTCGCGCAGGAGGACGATCGCCGCGTCCATGTCGCCGTTCGTCTCCTGCAGCGCCTGCTTGCACGCCATCATCCCGGCGCTGGTGCGGTCGCGGAGCTCCTTGACGAGGCTCGCCGAGATCTCAGCCATCACCGGCCTCCACCTCCTCCGCCGGTGCCTCGACCTCGGTGTAAGACACCGTTTAGGTGTGAGACACCTCCTGCTCGGCCTCCTCGGCGGGCACAGCCTCGGCCTCCGCGCCGTTCGTCGCCGGCTTGAACTCCTGCACGGCGATCTTCGCCTTGCCCTGCTCGATCGCGTCCGCGATCACGCGCGCGATGAGACCGCACGAGCGGATGGCGTCGTCGTTCCCGGGGATGATGTAGTCGGCCTCGTCCGGGTCGCAATTCGTGTCCACGAGCGCGATGACCGGCATGTTCAGCCGGCGCGCCTCGCGCACGGCGAGCTGCTCCTTCTTCAGGTCGATGATGAAGATCGCGTCCGGGTGGCGGCGCATGTCGGCGACGCCGCCGAGGTTCGCTTCGAGCTTCTCCAGCTCGGCGGCCATCGCGATGCGCTCCTTCGCCGGGAGCAGGTCGAGCTGGCCCTCGTCCCTGAGGCGCCGCATCTCGTGCAGCCGCTCGATCCGGTCGGAGATCGTCCGCCAGTTCGTGAGCAGGCCGCCGAGCCAGCGATGGTTCACGTACGGCATGCCGACGCGCTTCGCCTGGTTCTCGACGGCGTCCTGCGCCTGCTTCTTCGTGCCGACGAACAGCACGGTGCCGTTCCGCTCGGCGAGGTTGCGGACGAACAGCGCGGCCTCCTCGAGGTGCTCGCTCGTCTGCGTCAAATCGATGATGTAGATGCCGGACCGCTCGGTGAAGATGAAGCGGCGCATCTTGGGATTCCAGCGTCGCGTCTGGTGGCCGAAGTGAACTCCGGCCTCCAGCAGCTCGCGCATGGAGGCAACGGGCATGGTGCTCCTTCCAGATTGGTTTGGCACAGCGCCGGCGGAACCGAGGCGCAACCGGTCTCAAGGACCGGCACCCGCGCCGCGGGACGAACCGCCGGGGAGAAGGGACGTTTCCGCGAAAAGTCTAGCTGCGGGCCGCAGAAAGGGCGGTTTCGAGGTCGGCCGGGAGCGGCGAGCTCACGTCGACCGGATCGCCCGTGAACGGGTGCGGGAAGGCCAGGCGGGCTGCGTGCAGGAACTGGCGCTCGAGACCGAGATCTCCGGCGCGGCCGTACGCGGGATCGCCGGCGACCGGGAGGTCGACTGCGGCCAGGTGGACGCGGATCTGATGCGTCCTCCCCGTCTCCAGGCGCACGCGCAGGAGCGCGTGTCGCCGGAGGAGCTCTTCGACCTCGAAGTGCGTGACCGCCTCGCGCGGCGTGTCGGTGTCGAGCGAGTGGCGCAGCGCATCCCTCCGGTCGCGTCCGATGGGCGCGTCGATCGTGCCGCTGCGCGAGCGCGGTCGGCCGACCACGAGCGCCAGGTACTCGCGCGTCAGCGCACGCTGCTGCACGAGGTCCTGCAGGCGGCGGTGCGCTTCGGGCGACCGCGCGACGACCATGAGACCGGATGTGTCCCGGTCGAGCCGGTGGACGATGCCCGGGCGCTCCGGCTCCTCTCCGCCCTCGACGTCGTAGGCGAGGAGGCCGTGGACGAGCGTTCCCTGCGCGTGGCCGGGAGCCGGATGGACGACGAGCCCGGCCGGCTTGTCGACGACGAGCAGGTGCTCGTCCTCGTACGGCACGGACAGCTCCATCTCCTCGGGCTGAAGCGTGCTCGTCACCGGGCCTGGTGGCTCGAACTCGAGCTCCTCGCCGCCGGCCAGCCGTGAGCTCTTGGGACGCGGGCTGCCGTCGACGAGCACGCCGCCGTCGCGCAGGAGCCGCTCGGCGACGGCCCGCGAGCCGATCTCGGGCAAGCCGGCGAGGAAGCGGTCGAGCCGCTCGCCGGCCGCGGCTTCAGGAACGCGCAGGTGCGTCACGGCGGCCACGGTTGCGCGGCATCCGCTCCGCTGCGAGAAGCGTGCTTAGAAGGATGACGACGCCGACGACGATGAAGCTGTCGGCCAGGTTGAACGCCGGCCAGTAGCGCAGGTCGATGAAGTCGGTCACGTAGCCGAGGCGCACGCGATCGACCAGGTTCGACACGCTCCCGCCGATCACGAGGCCGAGCGCGACCGGCAGCACCGGGTGGCGCGCGCCCGAGCGCGCGAAGAAGAGCAGCATCCACGCGACCGCGATCCCCGTGAGGACGATGACGACCGAGGTTGCGCTCGCGAAGAGCCCGAAGGCGATGCCCGAGTTCTGCACGTGATGGATCCAGAACGGCCCGATGACGTGGATGCCGTCGTCGAGCGCGAGATGGCCGGTGACGATGTGCTTCGTCAGCTGGTCGGCCGCCACCGCCGCCAGGCCGATCGCCGCGAGGCCGAGCCACTGCATCGGGCCGGCGCGCAGCGAGCGCTCAGCCACCGAGATCGGAGTAAGCGCGTCTGTCGACGAGCCAACTCTCACATCCACCTCACGCCGCAGAGGCTCGCTCATGTGCGTCGGTCCTTTCTGCCTCGATCCACCGACGACGCCGATGCGAGGCGCCGCTCGATGAGAGCAGGACCGACGCCGGTCAGCTCGATGATCTTGTCCCGGGCGCTGTGCCCCGAAACGATGGCGACGGCGCTAAGGGGCAACGCAAACGTGTCGGCCATCAGCCGCACGACGGCGTCATTGGCGCGCCCCTGTTCCGGAGGCGCAGTCACGCGCACCTTCCACGCGTCTCCATGGCGGCCGACGATCTCGGCCCGGCCGCTGCCGGGGCTCACGCGCAGCCGCAGGCGCGTCGTCGCAGCGCTCATGCCTCGAATTGTAGGGGACTGCCGTTACGCGGCTTCTGGCGCGGCCATCCGCGGCTCCCGGCCGTGGAGCGTGTCCTCGACGTCGGCGACGAGCTCGAGCACCGTGCGGAGCCGTTCTCGAAGCATCCGCGTCTCGGTGATGAGGCGTTCGTTCTCGGACAGCGAGCGCCGCTGCACCGCACGCGCCTCCTGGTGCGCCTCGGTGAGGATGAGCTCCGCCTCGCGGCGCGCCTGCTCCTTCAGCTCCTGCGACGCACGCTCCGCCGAGACGAGCGTCGTGCGCAGCAGCGCCTCGAGCTCGCGGTAGCGCACAAGGTCGTTCTCGAGCTGTTCTACCTTGTCCGCGAGGTCGGCGCGCTCACGCCACACGTCCTCGAAGCTGCTGACGATCTCCGCGAGCAGCCGGTCGGTCGGGCCGCGCTTGTAGCCGAAGAAGCCTGTGCCTGGTGTCATGTGCAGGATCTCGACTGGTGTGAGTGCCATCGGGTTCTCCCCTCTCTAGTTGAAGCGGTTCAGCACCGTGATCAGCACCCGATCGAGGAGCCACAACACGATGATCGCGACCATCGGCGACAGGTCGAGCGGCCCGAACGAGGGCAGGAACCGCCGGAAGAGCCGCAGATATGGCTCCGACACGTCGTAGAGGAAGCGCTGGATCCGGTTGAGCGTGGGCGAATACGGCAGCCGGAGCCAGCTCGTGATGATGTAGGCGAAGATCACGAGCGTGTAGACGGTGATGAAGACGTCCACGAACGTCTCGGCCTTCGAGATCGCATCTCCGAGCAAGGTGACGGTGGCTGTAACGCCCATCGAATGCGCGTTCGCCCCCTCGGGGCCTTTTCCTACGCCTGGTTGAAGAATCCGCCGCGCTCGAGCATGCGGGCACGCTCTTCGGCGGATACCTCGACGTTCCGAGGCGTGAGGAGGAAGACCTTGTCGGCGACGCGCTGCATGCCGCCGTCCATCGCGTAGGTCAGGCCGCTGCCGAAGTCGATGAGGCGCTTGGCGAGCTCCTGGTCGGATCCCTGGAGGTTGAGGATGACCGGCATCCCCTCCTTGAACCGGTCGGCGATCTGCTGAGCGTCGTTGAAGCTCCGTGGCAGGACGAGGTGCACACGGACGGCGCCGGGGCCGGGCACGCTCTCGACGCCGCGCAGCCGCCGCGGCTCGGGGGCCGGCCGGAGGATGCTCGTCCGCGCGTTCGCGGCCGACTCGGGGTCGGTCCAGTCGTCGAACTCCTCGCGCCGGCCGCGCCGGTGCGGCAGGCGGCGGACGTTCGGCCGCTCGGCATACGCACGCTGGAGCTCCTCGTCGGTGACGTAGCCGTCCTCGTCCCAGTCCTCCTCTTCGGCGATCCCGAAGTAGACGAGGGTGCGGTTCCAGACGTCGGCGAAGGCCATGGTTGCGCGGATGTTACCCCTGCCAGAGGACTGCGCCCACCCTGATCAGCGTGGCTCCCTCCTCGGCTGCGACGGCGTAGTCCTGGCTCGTCCCCATCGACAGCTCGGACAGCCCGTTCGCCTCGGCCAACTCTCGCAACCGCGTGAAGTAGGGGCGCGAGGCTTCCGGGTCGTCCGTCGCGGGCGGCATGGTCATGAGCCCGCGCACCTGCGGGTACAGCTCCACGAAGGCCGGCACTCCCTCGGGCGGGACGCCGGACTTCGTCGGCTCACCGGAGAGGTTCACCTCGACGAGCGCAGGAATCGTTAGGCGCTGCGCTGCCGACTCGGAGTCGAGGGAGTGGCACAGCTCGCACGTTGCGTTGACGATCTTCGCCTTGCGGCTCTGGAGGTGGCCGATGAAGTGCCAGCGGAACGCATTCCCGTAGCGCGCGTGCTTCGCCTCCAGGTCCTGCGCGCGATTCTCGCCGACCACCGGCACTCCCGCTTCGGCGAGCACGGCCATCTCCTCGACGGAGACGTACTTCGTCGCAACGACGACAGTCACGGTCGGCCCTACCTGTTCGACGATGCGCTCGTAGCGGTCGCGGATCGCCGCCGGCTCAGGTGACGTACGCGATCACTCCCTGGCGGCCGGTGCGGCCGAGATCGCGGCGATGGGAGAAGAAGCGCTCGCCGTTGCACGCGGTGCATACGTCGAGCCGCTCCACCTGCTCACAGCCGGCTGCACGGAGCGCGCGTTCGACGCAGGTCCAGAGATCGAGCTTGCCGTCCACGACGACGTCGGCGCCGAACGCCTCGCGCGCCGGGCCGGCGACCTCTTCCCCAACCTCGTAGCAGCACGGCCCGATCGCCGGGCCGACGACGGCCGCGAGCTTGCCCGGCCCGATCGCGCGCACGCCCTCGGCGACGATTCCGGCCAGGAGACCGCGCCAGCCCACGTGCAGGACGGCGAGGGCGGGACGCACGCGCGATTCGGGCCGGCGCGCGATCGCCACCGGCACGCAGTCCGCCGTAATGAGGAGCATGGCGCGGCCGCGTTCGTCGCTCCACAGCCCGTCGCAGTGGTCGTACACCGTTCCCGGCGTGACGATGCCGCGCGACTGCGCGCGGGTCACCGTCGCTCCGTGCCGCTGCCACGCCATCGTGGCGGCGTCGGCGTCGGCGCCCACCGCTTCGCACAGGCGCCGGCGGTTCTCGACAACGGCGGCGGGATCGTCCTCCGTGCGGATGCCGAGGTTGAGCGACGCGTACGCGCCCTCGCTGACGCCGCCCTCGCGCGTCGAGAAGGCGACGCGATACGGGCCGAGCGCGTCCCACTCGATCAGCGCGACGCCGGCCATCCCTCCACCTTCGCATGCTCGAGCAGCCGCTCGCGGTCGTTCATGCTCGGATCGTCGACGACGATCTCGAGCAGCTCCTGCAGCGCGCGGCCCAGGTCAGGCCCGGGTCGAAAGCCGATCGCGATCAGATCGTCGCCGTCGACGGCGAGGTCGCTCAGGCGGTGCGGCGCCGGCAGCTCCTGCTCGAGCAGCGCGCGCAGCTCTTCGACCCCGGTCACGTCGCCGCCCTTCCCACGCAGGTCCGCGAGCCGGATCGCCACCAGATCGAATGCGAGCTCGTCGCCGTGCTGCAGCAGGAAGCGGCGCGCCTCCCGCGGCGTCCTCGGCCGGTCCTCGTCGCGGTACGGATGCTCGCGCACGATCGCGACAACGCGGCGTGTGAGTCGTTCGGGATAGCGCAGCCGGCGCAGTGTGTCGCGCGCGATCTGCGCTCCGACGAGCGCGTGGCCGTGAGGATCGTCATCGACCGGCTTGCCGAGATCGTGGAAGAGCGCCGCCAGTCGCACCGCGAGGTGGTCACCGGCGTCGGCCGTTTCCTGGACGACGGCGAAGATGTGATCGGCGAGATACCGCGCCGGTCCGAACTCGGGTATCAGCTCGACGAGCACACCGGTGTCGCGCGCGGCGATGAGCGCCGCCGCCGGGCGCGCACCGAGCAGGAGCTTCGACAGCTCCCCCATTCCGTCCGCAGCGAGCCCGCCGCCGATCCGCTCGCCCGACACGAGTCGAACCGCGGGCGCTTCCTCGACCATCTGTGCGCGCGTCTGCTCGTCGAGCTCGAACCCGAGCTGCGATACGAAGCGGAGGCCGCGCACGAGACGGAGCGGGTCCTCCGCGAAGCTCATCGGGGACACCGTGCGCAAGATGCGGCGCTCGAGATCTGCCCGGCCGTCGAGAGGATCGACGATCGTGCCGTCCTCGAGCCGGCGCGCCATCGCGTTCACCGTGAAGTCGCGCCGGCGCATGTCGGCCTCGACGGACAGCGACGGGTCGGCGACGATCTCGAAGTCGTGCCGGCCCGGGCCGGTGCTCACCTCCTTGCGTGGCGGCGCGAACTCGATCCCGGCCGGCGCGAGGGCGCGAATCTCCGGATCGCGCGGATGCAGGCGGACTCCGACCAGGCGATCGGCGACGACGAGGTTCTCGACGCGACCGTGCGGCTCGAGCGCAGCCCGGAGCGCATCGGTGTCGACGCCCGGCACGAGGAAGTCGGCGTCCTTCGACTCGAGGCCGAGCAGCTCGTCGCGGACGGCGCCGCCGACGAGGTACGCGTCCAGGCCGAGCGAGCGGACGTAGTCCTCGATCGCGCGGATCACGTGGTGCTAGACCGCCGCGATCGCTTCGATCTCGACGAGCGCACCCGACGGGAGCTTCGCCACCTCGACGGTCGAGCGCGCGGGCGGCACGTCGCCGACGTGCTTTGCATACACGCTGTTCATTCCCTGGAAGTCGTCGAGGTTCTGCAGGAACACGGTCGTCTTCACGAGCTTGTCGAGACCGCTGCCCGCTGCTTCGAGGATCGCACGCAGGTTCGCGATCACCTGCTCGGTCTGCTCCTCGATCGAGCCGCCGCTCAGCTCCTTCGCGCCGGGCTTCAGCGCGAGCTGGCCGGAAACGAACACGAACCCGCCCGAGCGGATGGCCTGGGAGTACGGCGCGCCCTGGAACGGCGCGGGCGCCGCCTCGGTACGAACGACGGTCTTGTCACTCACGCTCGGCTCCTTTCGGTGCATGCGGCGGCGAGGGCGACCCCGAGCGCCTTGAAGATCGCGTCGAGCACGTGCTGCGTGTCGGTCCCGTTCAGCAGGCGGACGTGCAGTGTCACGCCGGCTCCCTCGGCGAAGCGCTCGAGGAAGCGGCGTGCGACATCCGTGCCGAGGCCGCCGATCCGCGCCTGGGTGAGGTCGACGTTCGAGACGAGCAGCGGAGCATCGGTGACCTCCAGCACGACCGTCGCGAGCGCCTCGGCGGACGTCATCACGGCGGAGCCGTACCCACGTGCGTTCTCGGCGCGCAGCGGCCCGGCGAGCGCACGGCCGAGCGCGCTGCCGGCCTCCGCGACCTCCGCCTCGGCGGCTCCCGGCTCGACCTCGAGCGAGAGATCGAACGATGCGTACTCGGCGAGCCGTTCCAGCAAGCTGTCGAGCACGGGCAGGCCGGTGTCGACGTTGGCCGATCCCTCCCCGCGCGGGTCGACGCGGACACCGCTGCGCCCGGCCGCAGGCTCACGTGCGTTCATGCGCCGAGCGTACTACCTAGGACACTAAGCGTCGACGCGCTCGATCGACGCGCCGAGCGCGCGAAGGCGCTCGTCGATCCGCTCGTAGCCCTTGTCGATCTGATGGATCGCACCGATCGTCGAGCGTCCCTCGGCGCACAGTGCTGCGAGCAGCATCGCCATGCCGGCGCGGATGTCGGGGCTCTCCATGCGCTGGCCGACGAGCGGAGTCGGGCCGGTGACCACGGCGCGGTGCGGATCGCACAGGATGATCCGTGCTCCCATCGACACGAGCTTGTCCGTGAAGAACAGGCGGTTCTCGAACATCTTCTCGAACATGAGCACCGTCCCGAACGCCTGCGTCGCGACGGTGATCGCGATGGAGGTGAGGTCGGACGGGAACGCCGGCCAAGGGCCGTCCTCGATCTTCGGGATCATCCCGCCGAGGTCGTCGCGGATGACGAGCTGCTGCCGCGACGGCACGTGCACGCTGTCCTCCCCGATCTCCATGCGGACGCCGAGGCGCTCGAACGCCGGCTTGATCGAGACGAGATCCTTGGGATCTGCGCCCTCGACGGTGACGTCGCCGCCGCTGATGGCGGCCATGCCGATGAAGCTGCCGACCTCGATGTGGTCCGGGCCGATCGCCCACGAGCCTCCGGTGAGGATATCGACGCCGTGAATGCGAAGCACGTTCGACTCGATGCCCTCGATGCGCGCGCCCAGCGACACGAGGAAGCGGCACAGGTCCTGTACGTGCGGCTCGCACGCGGCGTTGCCGAGCACGGTCTCGCCCTGCGTCAGTACCGCCGCCATGACGGTGTTCTCCGTCGCCATCACGCTTGCCTCGTCGAGGAACACGTGCGCGCCGCGGAGCCCGTCGGTGCGCATCTCGTACTGGCGGTCGATGTCGACGTCCGCGCCGAGCTCCGCGAACGCGTGCATGTGGGGGTCGAGCCGGCGGCGGCCGATGACGTCGCCCCCGGGCGGCGGCATCGTCGCGCGGCCGAAGCGCGCGAGCAGCGGGCCGGCGAGCAGGAACGATGCGCGCATACGCGCGCACAGATGCGGGTCCGGGTTGGACTTGGCGACGTTCGCCGTGTCGACGCGCACCTCGTTCGGCCCCGTCCACGCGGCGTCGGCGCCGAGGTCGCAGAGAAGCTCGATCATCGTGTCCACATCACGGATGCGCGGGACGTTCGTCAGCGCCACCGGCTCTCCGGTGAGCAACGTGGCGGCGAGGATCGGAAGCGCACCGTTCTTGTTCCCGGCAACGCGAATCGACCCGCTCAGCGGGCGCGCGCCTTCGATCGCGAAGGCGTCGGCGACAGCAGGTACGACGGCCATTGGGCGGTAATGTAGCGACGTGTCCGAACCGACTCGCCAACAGGCCTGGGAGACGCTGACGCGGTACACGAAGAGCGAGTCGCTGCTGCGGCACGCGCTCGCCGTCGAGGCCTCGACGGCCGCGTACGCCCGCAAGCTCGGTGGCGACGAGGAGCTCTGGCGCGTCTCCGCGCTCCTGCACGACTTCGATTACGAGATGCACCCGACGCTGGATAAGCACCCGCAGGACGGCGCGCCGATCCTTCGCGAGGAGGGCTATCCCGACGAGGTCATCGACACCGTTCTCTCGCACGCCGAGCATCTCGGCCTTCCCCGCGACACGCCGCTCAAGAAGGCACTCTTCGCCTGCGACGAGCTGTCCGGCTTCGTGCACGCGTGCGCGCTCGTACGGCCGACCGGCCTCGAAGGCCTGGAGCCGAAGTCGGTGCGCAAGAAGTTGAAGCAGCCGTCGTTCGCCGCCGGCGTGCACCGCGAGGACGTCTACAAGGGCGCCGAGGAGCTCGGCGTCGACCTCGACGACCACATCCGCACCGTCGTCGAGGCGTTGCAGCCGATCGCCGCCGAGCTCGGGCTACCCGGCTAAGAGGCTCTCACATAATGACGTTCGTCGATCCGGGCGCAATCGGCGAGTGCGATGCAAGGACGCAGGGAGGCCCGATAGTTGCACTATCGGGCCGACTGAGGACGCGGCAGCGCGCCGCCGAGTGTGGCCGGGCGACACAATCTTCATTGTGTGAGAGTCTCTAAGCCCGCCGCCAGTCGCTGCAGGTCGTCTTCATTCGTCCACCAGCCGACGGCGGCGCGCACGAGATTGCGTCCCGGCAGCTCGCGCACGATCACGTCCTGCCGGTCGAGCGCCGCGACGAGCTCGGTCGGGTCGCCGCTCGGCCGGAACGCGACGAGTGTGGAATGCCCCGGTGGCGTCACCACCTCGACGAGCTCGGACAGAAGCTCGTGACAGCGCGCCGCCGTGGCGGCCGCACGCTCGTATCGCCAATCGGGATGCGTCCCGAGCGCGGCGACGAGTCCGGCAAGCGTCGGGCCTGCCGTGAAGCCGGAGTCGAACCGCGCCGCTCCCGGCTTCGGCTCGAACGCGCCCGACGGCTCGTACGAGGCGGCGGCGAAATGGCCCGGCGTCGCCAGGCGCAGCCGCTCGGGATCGCGCACGTACAGACCACCCGTCTGCTCCGGCCCGCAGAGCCACTTCTGCGGCGACACGGTGTAGAAGTCGAATCCGCCCGCGGCGACCTCGACCGCACCAGCCGACTGGGCGCCGTCCACGAGCACGGGAACACCGCTCCGTTCCCGGACGCGCGCGAGGTCGAGTCGCCTGCCTGTCGTCCACAGGATGTGCGACGTCGCGATCAGGCGCGTCCTCGGCGTGATCGCTGCGAGGATGGCGTCCTCGTCGGCGTCGGTGACGACGACGCGCGCACCCGACGCGTACGCCGAGCCGATCAGGCCGAAGTGCTCCTGGTCGGTCGTGACGATCTCGTCGTCGCCGGTCAGGTCGAGACCGGAGACCACGATCGCGCAGCTCCTGCTCGTCGACTCCGTGAGAGCGACATGCGCCGCGTCGACGCCGATGACGGCGGCGAGCCCGCGCCGCACCTCGTCACGCAGCGAGAGGATGCGCTCTATCCAGCGCGAGCCACTCCGTCCGTCCCGGGACTCGCGTTCGAGCTCCTCGACCATCGCGGCCGACGTGGCCGCGGCGAGCGGGCCGTTCGTGCCCGCGTTCAGATACGCGTAGCGCTCGAGCACCGGAAACTGGGCGCGTGCCTCCTCGAACGTCACCCGACCGTCGCCTCCACGGGCGCGTGGTCGGAGAGCAGGCGCCCGTCGACCTGGCGCCTCTCCGTCGGCCACGCGACCGGCGCAGTCGCCGGCAGCCCGCGAACGAGAATCTGGTCGATGCTGTTCGCGAGCGGCTCGGAGTAGCCCTCAGCCCGATACGGCGGCCGCAGGTTCATGTCGCCCGCGAGGACGACCCTTTCTCCCCGTGCGAGATCGAGGACCCGCCGGAACTGCTCCTCGGCCACGGCGCCACCGGTGACGTGGAAGTTCCCGACGAACGGGCCGCCATCGAGCTGCACGCCGAGGAGGACGCGGTTCGGGCCAACCGGGTCGCGGCGCTCTTCGGCGACCGCGTGCCGGCGCGCCACGAGCGTCGCGAGCGCCTCCCCGGTGACCGCGGAGCGGAGGATGCCGTGGTGGAGCTCTGTGACCCAGCGGCCGAGATCGGCGCTGTGGACCAGCGGTTGCGCGCCCACCGCCCCGATCGCGTGCATGCCGCTCCACGACTCCAGGCGACGCAGCGCCCATACGGGCACCTCCTGGAGACAGACGACGTCCGGGTCGTCGGCCGTCACCAGCTCGATCATCTGACGGAGGTACGCGCGCCGCTCCGGAGGGACGGCATTGCCGTGGAAGAGATTCCACGTACGGACGAGCAGCGGCACGCGCGTAGCCTACGACGGTGCGAATCGTCCTCGCCGACCCTCCCGCGTTCACGCCGGCGTACGACCACGAGCTCGCGTCCGCGCTCGCGCGTGCCGGCGCCGACGTCGAGCTCCTCACATCGCGCTTCCGCTTCGGCGACGTTCCGGCCGCCGTCGGGTACACACGCAGCGAGCCGTACTACCCGCTCTCCTCGCGGCTGTTCGGCCGCTCCCGGTTGCGGCTGCCCCTGAAGATCGTCGAGCATCCCTTCGGCGTCGCCGCCCTGAATCGCCGCCGGGCGGACGTCGTGCACGTGCAGTGGCTCGTGCCAGAGCTCGACGCGCGGCTCCTGCAGCCGCGCGTGCCGTCGGTCTTCACCGCACACGACCTCCTGCCGCGACGAACGGCGAAGAAGGAGAACCTCTGGCGTGACCTCCTCGCCCGCTTCGACCGTGTCGTCGTCCACAGCGAGCGCGGCCGCGAGGCGCTCGCCGAGCTCGACGTCGACGCACGCGTCATTCCGCATCCGGTATTCCGAAGCGATCCGGCGCGGCAGGACGACGGACGCACGGTTCTGTGCTTCGGCGTCATCCGACCGTACAAGGGGCTCGGCGATGCAATCGACGCCGTGCGCCGCGCGGGCGACGCGCGGCTCCTCGTCGCCGGCGACCCGCTCGAGCCCGTCGACGGCTATCGCGCCGCTGCGACCGGCCTCGAGGTCGAGTGGCGCCTCGGCTACCTGCCCCAGGCGGAGGTCGACCGCGCGCTCGGCGAAGCGACGGTGGCCGTCTTCCCCTACCGCCCGGAGCTCGACCAGAGCGGCGCGCTGCTGCGAGCGCTCGGCGCCGGTGTGCCTGCCATCGCGTACGACGTCGGCGGCATCGCCGAGCCCGTGCGGCGCTTCGGAGCCGGCCGCGTCGTCGAGGCGGGCGACGTCGAGGCGCTCGCGGCCGCGGTGCACGAGCTGCTGACGGACGCCGGCGCGCTCGCCGAGGCGCGGGCCGGAGCAATGCGCGCGCGTGACGAGCTCACCTGGGATGCTGCCGCCCGTGCACATCTCGCGCTGTACGAGGAGATCGCATGATGTTCCGCCGACGCTTCTCGGAGGTCGTCACGCGGCAGCTCGACGTGTTCGCGACCGACGAGGCGGACGGACTGCTCGCCGAAGCGCGGGAGATGAAAGGCAAGTACGACCATGCCGACCGTGAAGAGGCCGAGGAGGCGTACGGGGATTACATGGATATCGTCGACGCCGTAAAGGATGCGCTCGCCGACATGCGCGACCGCTTTGCGCGCACGCTCGAGGGCGAAGCAGTCGAGGAGTATGAATCCGTGTTCGAGCGCGCTGCGAAGAAGCGATGGCGATGGCTCGTATAGAGGACTACGCCATGATCGGTGACCTCGAGACGGCGGCGCTCGTCGAACGGGGCGGCTCGATCGACTGGCTGTGTTTCCCACGCTTCGACTCCGGCGCCTGTTTCGCCGCCCTGCTCGGTGACACTGACAACGGCCGCTGGCTGCTCGCGCCGACGAGCGGCGGCACGACCTCGCGTCAATACCGCGGTGACACGCTCATCCTCGAGACGACCTGGGAGAACGACGACGGCGCCGTGCGTGTCTACGACTTCATGCCGCCGCGCGACGAGGCGCCGGATGTCGTTCGCATCGTGGAGGGCATCCGCGGCAAGGTCGAGATGCGGTCCGAGCTCGTCATCCGCTTCGACTACGGGCACATCGTCCCGTGGATGCGACGCATCGATCACGCCCGTGTCGCGGTCGCCGGCCCCGACGGCCTCTGCTTCCGCACCGACGCGCGCACGCGGGGCGAGAACCTGCGGACGATCTCGACGTTCACAGTCGAAGCGGGCGAGCGCGTGCCGTTCGTCCTCACATGGTTCCCCTCGCACGGCGACCTTCCGCCGGCGACCGACCCGGAGCAGGCGCTCATAGAGACGGACGAGTTCTGGCGCAAGTGGGTCGGCGCGTGCGAGGCGGACATCCCCGACGAGTGGCGCGCCGTGATCCTCCGCTCCCTCATCGTGCTCAAGGCGCTCACCTACGAGCCGACAGGCGGGATCGTCGCAGCACCGACGACGTCGCTGCCGGAGTGGATCGGCGGCGTGCGCAACTGGGACTATCGCTATTGCTGGCTGCGCGACGCGACACTGACGCTGCTCGCGTTCCTCCACGCCGATTACCAGGAGGAGGCGCGCGCGTGGCGCACGTGGCTCGTGCGCGCTGTTGCCGGCGATCCCGCCGACATCCAGGTGATGTACGGCGTCGCCGGTGAGCGGCGCCTCACGGAGCTGGAGCTGCCGTGGCTCGCCGGCTACGAAGGGTCAGCGCCTGTTCGTATCGGCAATGCCGCGAGCGAGCAGTTGCAGATCGATGTGTTCGGCGAGGTCGTGGATGCGCTCTACCAGGCCCGTGTTCACGGGCTCGAGTTCCAGAAGAACCCATGGGACCTGCAGAAGGTGTTGATGAACCACCTCGAGGAGATCTGGCGCGAGCCGGATGAGGGCATCTGGGAGATCCGCGGCGAACGGCGGCACTTCGTTCACTCGAAGGTGATGGCCTGGGTCGCGTTCGACCGCGCCGTACGGTCGGTCGAGGAGCACGCGGTCGACGGGCCTGTCGAGCACTGGCGCGCGCTACGCGACGAGATCCACGCCGACGTGTGCGCGAAGGGATTCGACGAGGAGCTCGGATCGTTCGTCCAGTCGTATGGGTCGAAGGAGCTGGACGCGAGCCTTCTCCTCATCCCGCTCGTCGGATTTCTGCCGGCGTCGGACCCGAAGGTTCGCGGCACGGTCGCCGCGATCGAGAAGAACCTCGTCGTCGACGGCTTGGTGCTCCGCTATCGCACGCAGGAGAGCGATGTCGACGGGCTCCCTCCGGGCGAGGGCGTCTTCCTGCCGTGCTCGTTCTGGCTCGTCGACTGCCTCGAGCTGCTCGGTCGCAGCGAGGACGCGGTGGCGCTCTTCGACCGCCTCGTCCATCTTGCCAACGACGTCGGGCTGCTGGCGGAGGAATACGACCCGCGTTCGAAGCGCCTGCTCGGGAACTTCCCGCAGGCGTTCACGCACCTCGCGCTCGTCAACTCCGCGTTCAACGTGGTGCAACACCTACCGTCGCCGATGCATCGCCGGCACGCCGGCTAGCGATGGCCGAAGTGGTGCGCCGCCGGGAGCGAGCCGTGGACGTCGGCGCCTTCGGTGAGCTCGTGCGCGAGCTGGGCGAGGGAGACGACCTCGTCGACGACGATGTTGCGGTTGCGGTCGACGTGCTCGTAGCGACCGCAAACGAGCAAGAGCGGCTCGCCGCGCACGACGCCGCGGAAGCGGTCGTAGACCTGCGGGAAGACGATGAGGTTGACCTGCGCGTGTTCGTCCTCGAGGAGCATGAAGACGACGCCGTTCGCGGTCGACGGCCGCTGGCGTGCGACCACCATTCCGGCGATCTGCACGTGGCTGCCGTTCGGGCGGTCGCGCAGCTCGACCGTCGAGAGCGTGTCCGGCGGCAGATGCGGACGCATCAGCTCGATCGGGTGCACGCCGATCGAGAGGCTCGTCGTGCGGTAGTCGGCGAGCATCCGCTCCCACACCGTCGGCTCGGGCAGGTCCGGTGTCAGCACCGTCGGGTCGAGCGGAAGCGCGAGCTGTTTCTCCTCGCCGCGTGAGCCGGGCACCGTCTGTGCACGCGGGACGAGCCCGAGCTGCCAGAGCAGCTCGCGCCTCTTCATCCCGAAGCAGTCGCATGCTCCGGACTCGACGAGCGCACGCAGCTCGTCGCCCGAGAGCGGCGTCCGCTGCGCGAGCTCGCGGATGGACGCGTACGGCCTCGTCGCCACGACCGCCTCGGCGTCGTCCTCCCCCACGCCCTGCACGTACTTGAGCCCGACGCGAACCGCGCCGTCCTCGATCGTGCAATCGACCTCGCTGCGGTTGACGTCCGGAGTGCGCGTCTCGATGCCGTGGTGCTGGCCGTCGCGCACGAGCGTCGCCGGCGGATAGAAGCCCATCGGCTGCGCGTTGAGCAACGCTGTGAGGAACTCGGCGCCGTAGTGATGGCGAAGCCACGCGGACTGATATGCGAGCAGCCCGAACGCGGCCGAGTGCGACTTCGGGAAGCCGAAGCCGGAGAACGCCACGAGCTTGTCGTAGACCATGTTCGCGGTGACGTCGTCGACGTCGTTGGCGCGCGCGCCTTCGACGAAGCGCTCGCGATATGACTCGAGCGCCGCATGCGAGCGCTTGCGGCTCATCGCGCGCCGCAGCCCCTCCGCCTCGCCGATCGTGAAGCCGGCGAGATGGATGGCGACGTCGAGCACCTGGTCCTGGAAGACGACGACGCCGAGCGTGTCCCGCAGCGGCTCCCTGAGCAGCGGGTGATCCGCGGGCGGCTCGTAGCTCGGGTCCTCGCGGAGCCTCTGCCGTCGCTCGATGTACGGGTGCACCGCCTTGCCCTGGATCGGCCCCGGCCGCACGAGCGCGACCTGGATGGTGATGTCGTCGAGATTCTCCGGCCGCGTGCGCAGGATCGTCTGCATCTGCGCGCGGCTCTCGATCTGGAAGCAGCCGACGGTGTCCGCACGCTGGATCTCCGCGAACACGTCGCGGTCGTCGAGCGGGATGCGTGAGAGGTCGATCTGCTCGCCGCGCGTGCGCGCGACCAGGTCGACGCACTCCTCCACCGCCGACAGCATCCCTAGCCCGAGCAGGTCGATCTTCAAGAAGCCGGCATCCGCGCACGAGTCCTTGTCCCACTGGCACATCTGGCGTCCCGCCATCGCCGCCGGCTGCACGGGGACGAGCTCGACGAGCGGCCGCGTCGAGATCACCATCCCGCCGGGGTGCTGGGAGATGTGGCGCGGAAGGCCGCCGATCTCGGTGCACAGCTCCCCGAACGCGCGCCAGCGCGGCGAGGCGAGCTTCTGTTCCGCGTCGGGGAGCATCGCCATCTCCTCGGCGACGCGGGCGGCATTCCATCCGTCGGTCAGCTTCGCCAGCCGTTCGAGGTCGGCGAACGGTAGGCCGAGCGCCTTGCCGACGTCGCGGATCGCGCCGCGCGAGCGATAGGTCGCGAAGCTCGCGACGAGCGCGGCGTGCTCGCGGCCGTAGCGCTCGGTGACGCGGACGATGAGCTTCTCGCGGATGTCCCGCGGGAAGTCGAGGTCGATGTCGGGGACGGACGAGAGCTCGCGGTTGATGAAGCGGCCGAGCGAGAGGTTCGCCTGCACCGGGTCGACGTGCGAGAGCCCGGTCAGGTAGCAGACGAGCGATCCGACGGAGGAGCCGCGCCCGCGTCCGGGCGGGAGCATGTGCCGCATCGAGCCGGGGCCGCGCACCTCGAGCGCGACCTCGCGCGCGAGCTCCAGCACCTCCCAGTGCAGGAGGAAGAAGCCGGCGAGCCCGAGCTCGTCGATCAGCGCCAGCTCCTCGTCGAGCCGAGCCTGCACGCGCCGCTTGTGGCCGTTCAGCCCGGCGTAGCGCTCGGCGAAGGCGCGCTCGCACACGCGGCGGAGCTGCACGCTCGCAGGCTCGGCGCCGTCGGAGAAGTCGGGATAGCGGTAGCCGAGCTCCTGCGTGAGGTCGAACTCGAGCCGCTCCGCGAGCTCACGCGACCGCGCGACCGCGCCGCGGTCGTCGGGGAAGCGCTCGGCCATCTCCGCCGGTGCAGCGAGGACGGACTCGTGGTTGCCGCGCCGCTCCCGCTCGCAGCCGTCGAGCGACGTGCGACAGCGAATCGCGACGAGCACGTCCTGCAGCGCCGCGCGGCGTTCGTCGTGCGCGTGCACGTCTCCCGAAGCGACGGTGTGCACGCGAAGCGTCTCGGCGAGGTCGCGCAGCGCAGCGTTGCGGCGCGAGTCACCGCGCTCGAACGGCCGCTGCAGCTCGACGTAGAAGCGGTCGCGGCCGAAAGCGGCGGCGAGCCGCGCAGCCGCGTTCGGGTAGTGCACGGCGAGGCCGTCGCGGGCGCAGCCCGAGAGGCAGACGAGCCCGTCGTTCAGTTCCTCGAGCACTGTCTGGTCGAGCGCCGGCGGCAGCGGCTCCGCTCCTTCCTTCGGCCGCGTTCCCGCGTGCGCGGCGGTGAGCAGCCGGCAGAGGTTCGCGTAACCCGCTGCCGTCTCGACGAGAAGCGTGACGTGCGCTCCTCCGACGATGGTCACCTCGGCGCCGGTGATCGGCCGGACGCCGAAGTGCTTCGCCGCGTGCGCGAACTCGAGCGATCCGTAGACGCCGTCGTGGTCGGTGAGCGCGAGCGCCTCGTAGCCAAGCTCGGCCGCCCGGGCGGCGAGCTCCTCCGGCTGCGAGGCCCCGTCGAGAAAGGAGTACGCCGAGTGCGCGTGGAGCTCGACGTAGGTCACCGTCCTACGCTATACGAACGTATGTTCGCTTGCTAGGGATGGTGGACTTCGGCCCAGAGCGGCACGTTGCCGGGGCCGAGCGGGACGAAGTCGAGCCCGTCGGGCGTATTCAGGAAGCCGGCGCCACGGCCGGGGAGGCTTGCGTGGCCGTACTGCCAGACGATCTTGTTCTTCTTCGGGTCGATGACGACGACGCGATCCTTGTAGTCGTCGTTCACGGCGATGTTCCCGTTCGGGAGCATCATCGCGAGCGACGGATGGTCGAGGGCTCCCCACCCCGAGCTCGGCCCGTAGCGCCAGAGAACCTTGCCGTGCCGGTCGATGATCATCGCCGCGCCCGGGCTCGAGTAGTCGGCGAGGAGGATCCGCCCGCCGGGCAGCGGTTGCGGGTCGGACGGGTACGACACCGGCGCCTGCACAGCCCAGCGCAGACGGCCGTTCGCAGAGATGTCGTCGATCCACGAGCCCTGGATCTCGGAGATCAGCACTCCGCCGCCGGGGAGCGGCGTGTCGCCGTTCACTGCGCCGAGGTACTTCGGCGGATCATGTCTGCACACGCCCGTCGTGCCGATCTGGCGCACGATCCGGTGCGACCGGATGAACAGGACGCGGCAGTTGTACGCGTCGGCGACGGTCAGCGTCCCGTCCGGAAGCACATAGGCGTCGTCGGGCGTGTTCAGCTCGTTCGGGCCGCTGCCGCGCACGCCGGGCGTCCCGTACAGGTGGACGCGCGCGTGCGTCTTGATGTTCACCGAAACGATCGTGTGCGCCTCCTCCTCGTTGGAGACGATCGCCTTGCCGCCCGGCTCGACGAACGTGTCGTCGTCGAAATTGAGGTGGACGCCCTTCGCAAGGTCGCGCGCGTTCGGGAAGTGCCACAGCACACGGTGCTGCGGGTCGACGAGGAGCATGCGATCGTTCCCGCGGTCGGCGATGAGCAACGCGCCCGGCAGCGGCAACGTATGGAGCGAGACCGCGCTCAGGATGGCCACGAGGAGGCTAATCACCTCGGCACCCTAGGCTTGACCGGATGAATCGACGGTTAAGGCTCGCTGTGGCTCAGCTGTGTGTCGTGCTCGACGGCGCGCATACGCACGTGCTCGACGCGGCGCTGCGCGGCGGTGTCGACGTCGTCCAGCTGCGCGACAAGGAGGCCTCCGACGACGACCTCGTGCGCGCCGCGGAGTCGTTCCGGGTCGCATGTGACGCATATGGAGCACTGTTCGTGCTCAACGACCGGCCCGACCTCGTGGCCGCGTGCGGCGCCGACGGTGTGCACGTCGGCCAGCAGGATACGAACGTCGCCGATGCGCGGGTCATCGTCGGGGACGAGTGCCTTGTCGGCCTTTCGATCGAGACGGAGGCGCAGCTCGATGCGATCGCCGGAGCCGATTACCTCGGCGTCGGCGCCGTGTTCGCGACGCCGACGAAGACAGAGTCCGTCGCCGGAGGGTTCGAGCTCGTGCGCGCGACGGCCGCGCGCGTGACGATCCCGTGGTTTGCGATCGGCGGGATCGAGCTCGCGAACGTCGCGGAGGTGATCGAGGCGGGCGCACCTGGCGTCGCGGTCGTGCGCGCGATCCGCGACGCGGACGATCCCGAAGCGGCCGCACGAGACCTCCGCGCGGCGTTCCCATCGAAGGAGTAGGGTCGCGCAGCCGGCATGCAGGACGCCATCACACGGAAGACGTTTCTCGAGCGGGCAGCGGTTGCCGGCGCGGCACTGGCCGGTGTGCCCGCGATCGACGTTCGTTCGCGGAAGCCGCGCAGCCCGATCCGGCACGTCGTCATCTCGTGCCAGGAGAACCGTTCGTTCGACCATTACTTCGGCTACGCCCGCGAAGTCCAGGCCGCAGGCTTCGGTCCTCCGTCCGGGTACACGCAACCCGGCGCCGGGGGCGCCCGTCACGCGCCGTTCGAGCTGAAGGCGCTGTCGACGCCGGATCCGCCGCACTTCTGGCCGGTCGTTCATGCACAGGTCGACGGCGGCAAGATGGACGGCTTCTACAGGTCCAGCGGGCCGACCGGGATCGGGTATTACACCGCCAAGGAGCTGCCCTTCTATTACGGCCTGTTCGCCGAGGCGGGACTGTGCGCGAACTACTTCTGTTCCGTTCTCGGACCGACGTGGCCGAATCGCTTCTATCTCATGTCCGGCACGTCCGGCGGTATCACGACGGACGGGGTTTTCGGCAACGGCGTCTTCGACTCCAAGAAATGGCCGATCATCCTCGACCTGCTCGACGAAGCGCACGTCAGCTGGAAGATCTACAACGCCGGGACCGACCCGATCTTCGACACCGACAACGTCGCCGTCTTCTGGAGCCGCTGGACGCACGATTCGCGGACGCATGCCACGAAGCAGGAGTACCTCGACGACTGCGCACACGGGAAGCTGCCCCAGGTCTCGTGGATCGTCCCGAGCTTCTCGCAGCAGCTCGACGAGCACCCGCCCGCGAACGTGTCGGTGGGGATGGAGCTGCAGAAGGAGCTCATCGCGGCGCTACGGAAGTCGACCGCATGGAAAACGTCCGCGTTCCTGCTCACCTACGACGAGCACGGCGGCTACTTCGACCATGTGCCGCCGCCGAAGGTCGACGCCTACGGGCTCGGCGTTCGCGTGCCGCTGTGGGTCGTGTCGCCGCATGCACGCAAGGGCGTGGTGAAGTCGGCCAAGCCGGCTGACCATACGTCCATGCTGAAGTTCGTCGAGCGGGTGTTCGGACTGCCCACGCTGGCGTCGAGGAACCACGGCTTCGATTCATCCACCCCGACCGGCGCGAACTACGAGGCCGGCGGCGCGCCTGCACCGCCGCGGGACGGGCTCGCGTCGCTCAGCGACCTCTTCGATCTGTTCACGTTCTAAGCCCCTAGGCACCGCGCTGGCTGAACCACCCGCCGCGTGAGCCGTCGTGGAAGACGACGGTGTTCTCGCCGCTCTCGAGCACGACCTCGAAGTAGCGGCGCAGCACCGGCTCCTCGGTCCACCAGCGATCGAGCACGCGCCACTCCTCGCGCAGCACAGCGACCGGCTGATGGTTCACCGCGCACGGCGACCCGTCGATGCGTGCCTCGACGCGCGCCGGGCGCGGCGCGTTCAGTCGTCCCGCGGTACGAACAGCGCGCGCGTCTCGGGAATCCGCGACCATGGCGCCACCTCCACGACGGTGCAGACGGAGCCGGAGCCGGTGCTCGCCCTGACCTGGCGGAGCCCGTCGCTCAGGCGGCGGCGGTCCTCGGCGCCGGCGGCGAGCAGCTCCAGCTGTAAACCGGCGGGCTCGGTCAGCTCGACGAGCTCGAGCCGGAGCTCGACCACCGGTCCCGGCAGCTCGGCGAGCTTCGAAGCCAGGGCGATGCGGATGCGGCCGCCGTCCGCGCTCGGCTCGCGCAGCGTCAGCGTCCGCCGCCAGGAACCGCCTCCGACGATGACAGCGGTGAGCGCGACCTTGCGGACGAAGCGGTCTCGCCGCTCCGGCCGTGCCAGCGTCGTCTCGACGAGCGCACCCAACGCGCGGCGCAGCGTCAGCTCGTTGCCGACCGCTTCCGGGAACGCGAGCGTCTCGGCGAGCTCGGCCGGCGGACGGCGACCGCGCACGCGCGCGGCCGCCCCGCCTCTCGCCAGGCCCCAGGCGCGCCGGCCGTCCGGCCCCAGACGTTCGGCGACGGCGCCACCCGGGAGCCCGGCAAGCTGTCCAAGCCTGCGAACTCCGAGCGATTCGAGCTCTTCGTAGCGCTGCCGGTCGAGCGGCAGCAGTGTCAGCGGCAGAGGCGCGAGGAAGCGCCCGACGTCTTCGTCGCGTACGACGAGCACCTGCCCGGGACGTGCGACCGATGCGGCGGCGAGCGCGGTGAAGCGTCGCGTGGCCGCGCCGATGCGCGCGTCCCACGCGGGCCCGACTGCGGCGAGCGCGCGCCGGAGTGCCGGCTCGAGGCCGCCGTACAGCCGCTCGACCCCGCGCGTCTCGAAGTAGGCGACGCCGGGCGCGGCCGGTTCGACCGCGAAGCCCGTGTCCTCGAGTGAGCACACGATCTCCTCCCATGCCTGCTCGGCGGCAGCCGGGTCGGGATCGACGAGCACGAGCCGCGGCGCCGTTGCCAGCGCCTCGCCCAGGCGCATCCGCGGCCGGACGCCCGCCGCCTCGGCTGCCGCCGTCACCGGCCCCAGCAGGGGCTCCCCGCCCGCCTCCGGCGCGAGCGCCGCCGGGCACAGCGCAAGGGAGGGTGACTTGCGCAGCGCGGCCTTGAGCTCGAATCCGGGGATGGTTAGGCAGGCGATCATGGGAACGTATGTTCTATACGAACACATGTTCCCCTGTCAAGCCGGGAAGTATCCCTTCTTTGTAGAAGCGCGCCCGGCGGTGACGCCGCGTGAGGCTAAGGAGCAGCGACGAGCGGCGCGAGTCGTTCAATGATCTGCGACACCTCGTAGCGGATCCGTGCGAGCAAGATCGGTACGCCCCATCCCTTGGCGGGACCGTCCTCGAACGCTACCTCCGAGGTGAGGTTGAAGCCCACATCCACGTTCGGATCAACGCCAGGTCGGGTCTTGTACCGGGCAAGTTCTGCCGGTGCTTTAAGTGGTCCGGGGTCGTGTGCGCTCCAGGTCTCGATGAACTCATAGTTGAGGAAACCGGCACCCCCGAACCTGCTCTCGACGACGTGGATCAGGCGGTGCTTGTCCCAGTCGTTGAGGTCTCGCAGGAGCGCCAGGTACGACGGCTGGAAGGTCACAGGCGACGTGCGTTGGGGGTACGGCTGCAAGCTCTCGACGACTGCCTCCACTCCTGGCGCGGTGCCCCTGATCCGCCCCTTCGAGGATTCGAATATCGCGGGGTCATCGCAGATGGGGAAAGCAATCCGGTTGTCCGGGCATCGTCTGCCACCCGGAGCGATCGGATGCTTGACGAGCTGGAACGCAGTGTGGTCGAGCGCGGAGCGTGCGTTGTTCAAGAAGTCGCCGATGAGGAGAGCCACGCTCGGATCGGGCCGCCGGAGTTCGTGGAGTACGAAGAACTTCTCGCCGGTCTCGGGATCGTCCTCGAACACGGTCGACTCGTAGGCCGTGTTGAAGAAGGCGTTAATCGTTACTTCGATTTCGTACAGGTGAGCTTGCGCGCGTCTCACTTTCTCGCGCGCCCCATCGAGGCGGTCGGCCATGCGAGGTAACCTCATCATGGATGGAGAAGCCTGTGCAACCGGAACAGCCCGCCCCCCCTACGCAGATGACTGCGAAGGGCTTGGAGATCCCGGTGCCGAAGCGCAGGGATCTCATGGACGCCTTCCGCAAGATCGTCCACGCACCCAAGAAGCCCTAACCGACGCGCTCCGCGGCGGTTTCGATGAGGTCGCGGAACATGCGGTTCCCGTCGTCGCGCCGGTTGTAACGCCAGACGTACTCGTTGACGTAGCCCTGGAGCCACTTCCGCGAAACGGAGTGGTGCGCACCACGGACGCCGTTCTTGAACAGGCCAAAGAACCCCTCAATGGTCTGCGTATGAACGTCCCCCTCGACGTAGATCCGGGCGGAGTGGTTGATCCGACGGTGCGTGAATCCCTGCTTGCCGAGCTTGAGGTAGCCCTTGTAGTCGTCGGTGTAGATCATCGACGCAGGCAGCACGTATTCGCGCACCTTGCCGGTCACGATCTGACCCCGACTATTGGGGATGACCTCAGCACGGATACGCCCGCCGCGCTCGACCGCGCCGAACACGATTGCCTTGCGATCCCAATACGCGGTCTGCATGTTCCAGCCCTTGCGGGCGACCTCGCGCCGGTACGACTCGCGCGGCTTCCCGCCCACGAACGTTTCGTCCGCCTCGACCTCTCCGGAAAGCGGGGTGTCGTCCTGGACCATGAGTTCGTTACGGATCTTGTTGAACATCCGCCACGCGGTCTTGTAGTGGACGCCAAGCTCGCGCTCCAGGTGCTTCGCGGAGATCCCGCATCGAGTGCTAGTGATGAGGTACATGGCGTAGAACCACAGGTGCAGCGAGGTCGAGGACTTGTGGAAGATCGTCCCTGCGGTCGGGTGGACGTGATGCCCGCATGCGGTGCAAGTCCACGACTGACGCTGCTGCGCCGTCTTGTAACGCTTGAACGTGCGGTCTTGATCGCACTTCGGACAATGGGCCGTTTCCCCGTCCGCCGAGTGGCGGGTACGCCACAGCCATTCCAGGCAAGCGGCGTCGTCGGGGAACTCGCGCATGAACTCCATGAGGGAGCACGTCGATTCGGAGGACTTGCCGCGAGTAGGCTTCTGGCGGTCAACGGGGGGCATGTAGGGCTCCTTGTTGGCAAGAAAGCGTCATCCGCGCTAACGGGTGGCGCTTTCGCTTTATCTAAGCCAAATCTACAGGCCGGGTCGGACGGAGCCTCTACAGCAAAGGGATACTTCCCGTCAAGCCGGGAACTATCCCTTCACGCCACAGATACCCCGAAACCCGTCTAGTGGGTAACGACGAGCTTCACCGTCACGGTGTGGGTGATCGACGCACCGGTCCCGATGTCTTTCAGGATCGCCTTGACCGTGAGCGTGTAGGTGCCGGGCGCGGTGGAGTTCGTCGAGATCGTCATCGACTCGCCGTCGCTCGATTGCGCCAGGATCGCGTTGGCCGTGCCGCCGGGCACGCCGGTGACGCTCCATTTGGCGGCGCTGGGTGCGAAGGTGAAGCCGGTCTGGGCGTCGACGGCGACGTCGTAGGTCGCGAGCACCCCCTTCGCGACCGTCACGGTGGACGGCGAGGGCGCGAGGGAGAAGTCGGGTTTCGTCGTGCTGACGTTCACGATTACGGTTGTCGTGTGAGTCTTGGTCACACCGGGACTCAGCGGTCCGGCGCTGAAGTCCTGCAGCGACGCAGTGATCGTGAGCGTGTAGGCGTTCTCAGGGGTCGACGGGCTCGTCACGACGGTGAGCTGCCAGCCGTCGTTGGAGAATGCCCCGTAGTGCGTTGCCCCGGAAGGGAATCCGCTGACGCTCCACGTGCCGTTTCCCTTCTCGTATTCGAAACCGCCGGACGGCTGGACGGCGACGTCGAAGATCGCGTCGGAGCCCGGCGCGACGGTGATCGCTGACGGCGTCCCCTTGAGGGCGAAGTCCGGGCTGAAGGGCCCGACCACGAGCTTCACCGTCAGGGAGTGCGTCACGTCCGGGCCCGGATTCAGCGGTCCCGCGCTGAAATCGTTGAGCGTGGCGGCGACCGTGATCGTGTAGGTCCCCGCGGGCGTCGACGGGTCGGTGACGATCGTCAGCTGGCGCACACCCGACTTCGCATCGGCGAAGTAGCCATTGGAGTCACTCGGCGCGCCGCTGTACTGCCACGCCCCCGTGCCAACGTCGTAGACGAACCCGGCGACCGGCCCGACGGAGATGTTGTAGAGCGCATCTTGGCCCGCGACGACGGTGACGCTCGCCGGCATCGAGGTGAGCGTGAAATCGCTCGCCGACGGCGACCCGACGACGAGATCGACGTTCGCCGTGTGGGTGAGAGTGCCGGCCTTGCCGGTGATCGTGAGGGGATACGTCGCCACGATCGTGGACGTCTTGGTCGTAACCGTCAGCTCGGTGACACCGCTCGTGGTGGACGAAGGCGAGAACGTGTCCGTCGCTCCGGTCGGCAGGCCTTGGACGGTGAAGCTCACCGGCTTGGCGTAGCCGCCGGTGCGGACGATCGACACGTCGAACGTTGCGACGCCTCCGGCGGCGGACGTGACGGAGGCGGGGAATGGCGAGAGGCTGAAGTCCGCCGTCGCGGTCGCGGCAACCACCAGCGTCACGGTCGCCGAATGGCTCAGCTCGCCGGATGCGCCGGTGATCGTCAGCGTGTAGGCCCCCGACGCCACGTTCGCGGTCGTGTCCACCGTGAGCGTCGCCACCTGGCTCGTCCCCGTCGTGACCGTCCCGATGTCGAACGAGCCGGTCACGTGACTCGGGAAGCTCGGTGCGCTGAGATCGACGGCGCCACCGAAGCCGCCGGAGCGCGATACCGCCACCGAGAACGTCACGCTGTCGCCGGGTTGCACAGCCCGCTCGGCTGGAGTCGGACTGAGGCCGAAGTCCTGCGCCGCGCTGACGATGAGCGTCACATCGACGCTGTGGCTGAGCCCGCCGCTCGTGCCCGTGACGGTGAGCGTGTACGTGCCGGGCGGCGTGTCGGCGGCCGTCGAGACGTCCAGGCTCGAGGTCGTGAAGGTCGGATTGTCGAGCGGGAACGTCGCCGTCGTGTCACCGGGCGCGCCCGAGACGCCCAGCGTCACCGCGCCGGTGAAGCCGCGTAGATCGTCGACCGAGATCGTGTAACTCGCACTGTCGCCCGCAGCGACGCTCTGCTCGTCGACGTCGGAGGCGAGGTCGAAGTCGGGTTTCGCCACCTCCACCACCACCGACATCGAGTGCGAGATGAGGCCGCTGGTACCTGTGACGGTGATCGTGTACTCGCCGGCGGCAACGTCGGGGTCCGTGATGACCCCGAGGTTGGTCGATGAGTCGAGTACCGACCCATCGGCCGTAAACGCGGTGATCCCCGCCGGCGCACCGCTCACCTTCGTGGTCAGATTCACCGCAGCCGAAAAGCCGCCGCTCGGGATCTCGGTCACGTCGAAGTCGGCGTCCGTTCCGGGCGCTATCGACTGTAACGACGGCGTGACGCTCAGAAGGAAATCGGCGGCGACGACCTGGAGCGTGACGTCCGTCCAGCGTTTGAGGCCGCCGCTCGTTCCGACGATCGTCAGGTCGTGGACACCCATGACGGCCTTCGTCGTCGCCGACACGGTCAGCGTCGTCGCGACGAAGGGACTGTCGGCACTAACAGTCGCGGGCGAGAAGCTCGCGACCGCCCCGCTGGGGATGCCCACGACGCTGAACGTCACGTCGCCGCCGAAGCTCCCCGACGGAATGACGTCGACCTCGTACGTCGTGCTCGCGCCCTCGTCGACGGTCTGGCCGGCGAGCGGCGCGCTGAGCGTGAAGGCGCTCGCCGCGTCGACGACGAGCGTTGCGTCCGTCGTGCGGGTCAGCTTGCCGCTCTTCCCGGTGATCGTGAGCGGATAGGAGCCCTCGGGCGTCGACACCTCGGTCGTGATCTTGAGCACGGGGGTCGCGCCGGTCGTGAACGTTCCTTTCGCTCCTGCCGGCAGTCCGCTGACGCCGAGCGAGACTGCCGCGGTCAGGCCCCCGACCCGATCGAGGGTGATCGGATAGCTCGCCGGCGTTCCCGGGGGGACACTGCGTGTGGACGGCGATGCCGAGATGGTGAAGTCCGGGGAGACGACGGACAGCGTGATCCCGGTGGAATGGCTGACCTCGCCGCTCGTGCCGGTCACCGTGAGACCGAAGGTCCCGGCGGGGGTGGTCGCCGACGTCTTGATCGTCATCGTCGACGCGGTGAAGGGCGGCGACGGCGTGGCGGGATCCGGCTTGAACGAGGCCTTCGCACCTGCCGGGAGCCCGCTGACCGACAGCTCGACCGCGCTGTTGAAGCCGCCGCTCGGCACGACATCGATCTCGGCGCCGCCACTTCCGCCCTGATTCACCTCGAGCGTGGCAAGGGGCGCGCTGAGCGAGAAGTCGCCCGTGTCGTCCAGTGTCCGTACGGTCGGACGCGCGGACGACGGCATCGCTAAGAGCCCCACCAGGAGGAGTGCGGCAACGATGAGTCGCCCGAGCCGGAGGGACAGCTTGCCTCCCATTGCAACCCACGACGCTAGTGGTCAGGAGCGCTTGCTGCAAGCCTCACAAGGTCAGAGTGTCACCTCGGCCGCCGGCCCCACGGTTCGCACGAAGCGAGGCACGACGTCGAGCGCGTTCTCCCGCGCGCACCACTCGATGTCGTCCTCGAGGCCGTGCTTCCGGAGGTTGCGGGCACTCTGGCTCGCCCCCAGCCCCGCGACCGAATTCGGGAAGCTCGCCGCCAGCCGCGCCGCCGCCGCGGCCGAGTCCGCGTGCTCGCCGCCGAGCGCGGCAACGATGCGGCCGGCGCAGTACGCGTCGTCGAGCGCGAGCTCGCCGAGCACGCCCGCGCACAGGACCGCGACGTCCTCCCCGGTCTCGCGCGCCGCGAACGCGACCGCGGCGAGGTTCAGCAGCGAGCCGACGAAGACCTGCTCGAAGCGAGCAGCCGCCGCAACGAGGAGCCGCGTGCCGTTCGTCGTCGAGAGGACGAGCGTCTCCGCCGCCGGCTCGCCCGCGAGCTCGCGCGGCGAGTTCCCGAAGTCGAACCCCTCGATGTGCTCCAGCCTTCGCTCCCCGGCGAGCTTCGCCGGGCCTTCGCTCTCGGCGAGCGCTCGTGCGTCCTCGATCTCCGCGCAGCAGAGCACGCGGAGGTACCCGGCAGCGAGCGCCTGCGTCATCGTCGAGGTCGCGCGCAGCACGTCGACGACGATCCCGATCGGCGCGGGCGTCTGCTCGCCCGGAGTGAACGCGACATGAACCCGCACGCGACTACCCTAATCCGGCATGCCGACGTGCTATCGCCATCCTGATCGCGAAACGGGCCTGTCGTGCTCGGAGTGCGGCCGCCCGATCTGCACCGAGTGCATGACGATGGCGCCTGTGGGCATCCGCTGCCCCGAGCACGCCGGGAGCGCGGGACGGAAGCGGCTGCGCGGCCCGGCTCCGGTCGTCCGCGCGCAACGGCAGATCGGATCGACGTTCGCGCCGGTCACGAAGGCGCTCATCGCGATCAACGTCGCGATCTACCTGATCGGCGCCGTTCAGGGAGGCGGGATCAACAGCCCGGGCGGCTCGATCTACTCGAAGCTCTGGCTCGATGCATACGACGTGCACAACGGCGGCTGGTGGCGGCTCATCACAACGGCGTTCCTGCACGCCAACATCATCCACATCGGCTTCAACATGTTCGCGCTGTGGGTTATCGGCGGCCCGGTCGAGCACTATCTCGGCCGCGTGCGGTATCTCTGCCTCTACTTCGTCGCCGGCCTTGCAGGCTCAGCCGGCGCGCTGCTGCAAACGCCTCTCGTCACCGTCGGCGCGTCGGGCGCGATCTTCGGGATCCTCGGCGCGCTCCTCATCCTCGAGTGGCAGGCGACCGGGAAGCTCGGCGGACAGGCGATGACGCTCATCATCATCAACCTGGCCTTCAGCTTCACGTTCTCCGGCATCTCGTGGGGCGGCCACGTCGGCGGGCTCATCGGCGGCATCCTCGCGACGCTTGCATTCGCCCGTTGGGGGCGCGGCCACGCCGCGTATGGACGAATCGGTCTCGGCGGCGCGCTCGGGCTTGCCCTCATCGCAGTCGCAAGCGTTGCGATCGCGATCTGGCACGTGCACGGCCTCGCTTAGCCGCCGGCAGCGACGTACTCGGCGCGGTGCGCTTCCTTCAGCACCGCCTGCGCAGCTGCCAGCCGCGCGACAGGAACGCGGTACGGCGAGCAGCTGACGTAGTCGAGCCCGAGCCCGTGGCAGAACTCGACCGACTTCGGGTCGCCGCCGTGCTCGCCGCAGATGCCGAGCTTGATCGTCTCCTTTGCGGCGCGCCCGCGCTCGACCGCGATGCGCATGAGCTCGCCGACACCGTCCTGGTCGAGCGTCTCGAACGGGTTGTGCTCGATCACGCCGTCCTCGAGATAGAAGGTGAGGAACTTGCCCTCGGCGTCGTCGCGCGACATGCCGAGCGCCGTCTGCGTCAGATCGTTCGTGCCGAAGGAGAAGAAGTCCGCGTACTCCGCGATCTCGCCCGCGCGCAGCGCCGCGCGTGGGAGCTCGATCATCGTGCCGCACGTGTACTCGATCTCGGGCGCCTCCTCGGCCATCACCTGCTCGGTGAGCGTGCGCAGCCGGTGCAGCTCCTCGGCGAAACCGACGAGCGGGTGCATGATCTCGACGAGCGGCTCGGTGCCGGTGCGCTTCTGCACCGCCTTCGCGGCGCGCGCGATCGCGCGTACCTGCATCTCGTAGATCTCCGGCCACTGGATGCCGAGCCGGCAGCCGCGCGTGCCGAGCATCGGGTTCGACTCGGTGAGCGCCTTGATGCGGTTGCGCATGCGCTCGTCGGTCGCCTCCTCCAGCGGGGGCAGGAACTCGTGCAGCGGCGGGTCGAGCAGCCGGATGGTCACCGGGAGCCCCGCCATCGCCTCGAAGATCTCCTCGAAGTCGGACTGCTGGAACGGCAGTAACCGCTCAAGCGCCTCGCGGCGGCCGGGCTCGTCGGAGGCGAGGATCATCTCCTGCACCACCGGCAGCCGGTCGCCGAAGAACATGTGCTCGGTGCGGCAGAGGCCGATTCCCTGCGCGCCGAACTCGCGTGCCTTCGCAGAGTCCACGCCGTTGTCGGCGTTCGCCCGCACCTTGAGGCGGCGCACGTCGTCCGCCCAGCCGAGCACGGTCTCGAAGTCCTCGTTGATCGCGGGCGGAACGAGCCGCACCTCGCCGATGATCACCCGGCCGGTGCCGCCGTCGATCGTGATCACGTCGCCCTCGTGCAGAGTGTGGCCGCCGAGCGTCACCTCCTTCGTCGCGACGTCGATCTCCAGGCCCTCGCAGCCGGCGACGCACGGCTTCCCCATCCCGCGCGCGACGACGGCCGCGTGCGAGGTCATGCCGCCGTGCGCGGTCAGCACGCCCTTCGACTGGATGAGGCCGTGGATGTCGTCCGGCGTCGTCTCCCAGCGCACGAGGATCACCGACTCGCCGCCCTTGCCGCGCTCGACCGCCGTGTCGGCGTCGAGCACGATCTTCCCGGAGGCCGCGCCCGGCGACGCGTTGAGCCCGCGCGCCGCCACTTCGAAGTCCGCCTTCGGGTCGAGCATCGGATGCAGCAGCTGGTCGAGCTGCCCCGGATCGATGCGGGAGATCGCCTCCTCGCGGCTGATCAGGCCCTCTGCCGTCATGTCCACCGCCGCCTTCAGCGCAGC
Source organism: Actinomycetota bacterium (assembly GCA_003139545.1). Lineage (GTDB taxonomy): Bacteria > Actinomycetota > Thermoleophilia > Gaiellales > Gaiellaceae > Palsa-739. The sequence goes on along the minus strand of PLJC01000018.1, from coordinate 228,971 downwards.
CGCGGCCGTGCGCTTCGCCGAGCGCGTCTGCAGCAGATAGAGGTGGCCCTCCTCGACGGTGAACTCGATGTCCTGCATGTCGCGGTAGTGGTGCTCCAGCCGCGCCATCGTCTCCAGCAGTTGCTCGTACGCGTCCGGCAGCCGCTTCGCCATCTCCTCCACCGGCTGCGGCGTGCGGATCCCGGCCACGACGTCCTCGCCCTGCGCGTTGACGAGGTACTCGCCGTACACGCCCTGCTCGCCGGTTGATGGATTGCGGGTGAAACAGACACCCGTCGCGCTCGTGTCGCCCTTGTTCCCGAACACCATCTGCACGACGTTCACCGCTGTGCCCATGTCGTCCGGGATCTCGTACGTGCGCCGGTACACCTGCGCACGCGGCGAGTTCCACGACTCGAACACGGCGACGATCGCCCGCCGCAACTGCTCGCGCGCGTCCTGCGGGAAGTCGCGTCCCGTCTCCGCGACGTACACCTCGCGCGCATGTTCGACCGTGTCGTCCGGACTGAACCGGTCGTGCGACACGCCGTCGACCGTCTCCCCGAACATCTGGATCAAACGGCGGTAGCAGTCGCGCGCGAATCCCTCGTTCCCCGTGCTGCGCGCCAACCCCCCCACCGACACGTCGTTCAGGCCGACGTTCAAGATCGAGTCCATCATCCCCGGCATCGACACAGCGGCACCCGAGCGCACCGAGACGAGCAGCGGATCCTCCGGGTCGCCGAACCGCTTGCCCGCCTTCTCCTCCAGGCGCGCGATCTGATCCGCGATCTCCTCGTCCAGGCCTGCCGGGAAGCCGCCGTCGCGCATGTACGCACGGCAGGCATCGGTCGTGATCGTGAATCCCGCCGGCACCGGCACGCCCAGCTGCGTCATCTCGGCGAGCCCGATCCCCTTGCCGCCGAGAAGCTCCCGGCCGCCTTCAGACGCCTCGTCGAATGCGTATATGTACCGGGTCATGTGCGCAGATAGTGAATCACGGCAGATCGTCGGCATGGGCGGCTTCCCCTCCGTCGAGCTATGGGAAAACGTCCTCGACCTCGCGCGAGGGCGGCGCGTGCTCGTCGACCGCACGGCGAGCCCGCAGTACGGCGAGGCGATCGAGCTTCCCGGCGAGCTGACCGACCTCAGCTTCTACCCCTGGCCGCCGGAGAACCTGCGCGAGCTCGCCCTCGGCTCGGACGTCATCCTCGTGTGCGGCGGCAACACGGCGAACATGCTCGCGGTGTGGCGCTTGCACGGCTTCGACCGCATCCTGCGCGAGGCGTGGGAGTCGGGTGTCGTGCTCGCCGGCTGGAGCGCCGGGCTGATCTGCTGGTTCGAGGCCGGGATCACCGACTCGTTCGGGCCGCAGCTCGAGGGCATGCGCGACGGGCTCGGCTTCCTTCCGGGCAGCGCGTGCCCGCACTACGACACCGAGGAGGAGCGGCGGCCCGTCTACACCGAGCTCGTCGCGAACGGGTTCCCGGCCGGCATCGCGCTCGACGATGCGGCCGCGGCGCGCTTCGCCGGCACCGACCTCGTCGAGGTAGTGACGTCGAGCCCGGACGCGCGCGGGCACGGCGTCGGCCCCGACGGCGAGGCGCCCCTCGCGGTTCGCGTCCTCTAGCCGCGACGCTCGCGGGGAATCTCAGCGCCCGAGTGCCACCTTGCCCAATTGGCGCGGCGGCACCGGATCGAGCCGCTTCACGGCGGTCCCGGTGAAGCGGTACCGGACGATCGCGCCGCCGCCGGTTGCGCAGCAGAGGGGGTCATGGCGACGGTAGAGGACGTACATGAATGCGATCGTGTCGAGATCGCGCCACATGCCGATGATCCCGCTCGACGTCCCGAGACCGTCCGTTCCGATGAAGCGGCCCCGGTCGAAGAAGTAGACGTGCTGGTCGTGCCCGTCTCCGCCGCCACAGTCGCCGTACAACACGTTGAATCGCCATCCGTGCTCCCACATCGTCTCGTCCGGCGCGGGCTCGCAGTGATGCGCGTGCCAGAACGCCACGGCCTGAGTGAGTGCCGCGTCCTTGGCCGGAGCAGCGGTTGCGGCTCCCGCGAACAGCGCCACGCCGAGCGCCGCCGAAAGCGCGATTCTCACCGGCGCCTCCGCGCGCGGAACTCCGCCAGCCACGCGATCGCGCGTAGCCCCATCCAGATCGGCGTCAGCACGATGTAGAAGACGATGACGGCCGCGACGAGAATCGTGCACCAGAGGATCCAGTAGCGCAGCGGGACGGATCCCTTCTCATTTCTCATCGCGGCGCTCCTCCACGACACGAAGCACGCGGTGCGCGGTCTCCTCGATCGAGAGCTCGGAGATGTCGATCACCGGGCAGCCGAGCCGGCGGTGCAGCTTCGTCGCCTGCTCGAGCTCGTCGTAGACCTCCGTCAGCTCGGCGTACTGCCGGTTGCGTGCGCCGCCGCCCATCGTCCGCATGCGCGCACGGCGGATCTCGGCGAGCCGGTTCGGATCGATCGTCAGTCCGACGATCTTGCGCGCATCGATCTCGAACAGCTCCTTCGGCGGTTCGATCGACTTCACCACCGGCACGTTCGCGGCCTTGTAGCCGAGATAGCCGAGATAGATGGAGAGCGGCGTCTTCGACGTGCGCGACACACCGACGAGGACGAGGTCGGCGTCATGGAGCCCGCGGCCGACGCCGTCGTCGAAGCGGACGGCGAACTCGATCGCCTCCATGCGCTTGAAGTACGCCGAGTTGAGCGGCGGACGCGATCCCGGTGTCATCTTCGCCGTCATGCCCGACACGCGGGCAACGGCTTCGATCGGCTGGCCGAGCAGGTCGCAGTAATGCAGCTTCGCGCGCCGGCAGAGCGTCCGCATCGCCTCGCGCAGCTCCGGCTTCACGAGCGTGTACACGACGACGGCAGGCCGGCCGCGCATCCTGTTCACGGCGAGCTGGAGGTCGTCCTCAGACTCGACGCGCGGGTGCCTGATCTCGACGAACTCCTGCTCCGGGAATTGCGCCTCGAGCGCCTGCACGAGGCGCGCCGCCGTCTCGCCGGTCGCGTCGGAGACGACGTGCAGCTCGACGGGGATGCTCGGCACCCGCGCAGCCTAGCCCGCTAAGGTCGCACCGATGGCCGACGTCACCATGGACAAGATCGTGTCGCTCTCGCGGCGGCGCGGCTTCGTCTTCCCCTCTTCCGAGATCTACGGCGGGATGGGGTCGACGTACGACTATGGCCACTACGGCGTCCTGACGAAGAACAACATCCGTTCGCTCTGGTTCCAGGCGATGGTCCAGGAGCGGGACGACATCGTCGCCCTCGACTCGGCGATCATCCTCAACCCGCGCGTGTGGGAGGCGTCGGGTCACGTCGGCGGCTTCACCGACCCGCTCGTCGACTGCCGTACCTGCAAGCTGCGCTTCCGCGCCGACCAGATCGACCAGGCGAGCTGCGGCCGCAGGCCGTCCAAGCATCCGGGCGAGACGCCCGACTGCGACCTCACCGAGGCGCGCCAGTTCAACCTCATGTTCAAGACGCAGGTCGGTGCGCTCGAGGACGAGAGCTCGACCGCGTACCTGCGCCCCGAGACGGCGCAGGGCATCTTCGTCAACTTCAAGAACGTCCTCCAGCTCGCCCGCCGCAAACCGCCGTTCGGCATCGCGCAGGTGGGCAAGTCGTTCCGGAACGAGATCACGCCCGGGAACTTCCTCTTCCGCGTCCGCGAGTTCGAGCAGATGGAGATGGAGTTCTTCGTGCCGCCGGCGGATGCCGAGCGCTGGTACCGCTACTGGGTCGACGAACGCTTCAACTGGTATCTGAAGTACGGCCTGCGCGAGAGCATGCTGCGCAAGCGGGAGCACTCCGCCGACGAGCGCTCGCACTACTCGAGCGGCACCACCGACATCGAGTACCTCTACCCGATCGGCTGGTCCGAGCTCGAGGGCGTCGCCAACCGCGGCGACTTCGACCTCACGCAGCACACACAGCACTCGGGGACGAAGCTCGAGTTCGTCGGCGACGACACCGAGCGCTACACGCCGTACGTGATCGAGCCGGCGGTGAGCATCGAGCGGATCTTCGTCGCGATGCTCGTCGACGCGTACGACGAGGAAATCGTGGCCGAGCGCGACCGCACCGTGTTGCGCCTCCATCCGGCGATCGCTCCGGTAAAGGCGGCCATCCTGCCCCTCATCCCGCGCAACGCGGAGATGGTGGAGAAGGCGCGCGGCCTCCACGACGAGCTGCGGAAGCAGCACATGGTCGAGTACGACGACGGCGGGCAGATCGGGCGCCGCTATCGCCGCCAGGACGAGATCGGCACGCCGTTCGCGTTCACGATCGACGACCAGACGCTCGAGGACGACACAGTGACGGTCCGCGACCGCGACTCGCTCGCGCAGGAGCGGCTGCCGATCGGCGGCGTCCGCGCCTGGCTCGAGGAGGCACTGGACAAACCGTGGCGAACTCCCAAGGCGTGAGAGCTGCAGTCGTCATCCTCGCCGTGCTCGCGCTCGCCGGTTGCGGCGGCACGACGACGCAAACGGTCACGCAGACCGTCACCCACGTGCGGACGGTCACGGTCACGACGACCGCAGCGGGAACGACGACCACGACCGCCGCCTCCGCGCCCTGCGCGGCAGGAAGCCTCCAGGGAAGCTTCGACGTCGTGCCCGGCAGCCCCGGCGCCGGCCAGATCTCCTACAAGCTGACGCTCACGAACACCGGTGCGACGCCCTGCTACGTGTCCGGCATCCCGCAGGTGCAGCTCCTCGGCACGACCGGAGGCGCACTGCCGACGTCGGCTTCAGCGGAGCCTCCGGCGCCGGCAAACCCGCCGAAGGTCTCGCTCCAGCACGGCGGCTCCGCGGTCGCCGAGGCGCGCTTCTCACCCGACGTGAACGGCACCGGTGACTCGACGACAGGCCAGTGCCAGCCGACGGCGACGGTGCTGCGCGTCACCGCACAAGGCGGCGGCACGCTCGACGCGCCGATTCAGCCGCCGACGCCGGTGTGCGAGCAGGGCTCGCTGCACTTCAGAGTCTTCAGCGCTTCGTAGGGTCGCGCTCCATGAGCCGCTCGCCGGGCGCGCCGAAGCCGAGCTTCGCGTACAGCGCATGCATGTCGCGCGTATGCAGGATCCACTTCCGGTCGGCGTAGGGGCCGCGCTCGACCATCTCGCGCACGAGCTCGAGGCCGAGCCCGCGGCCGCGGTGGTCAGGCAGGACGTACACGTCGGCGAGGTATGCGAACGAGACGCCGTCGCTCGCCGCCCGGCAGTAGCCGACCTGAGCGCCGTCCTTGTACAGGCCGACGACGCGCTGCGACTCGCGCACGAGACGCTCCACCTCCGTGCGCGGACGGCCCTTCGCCCAGTACGCCTCGCCGGAGAGATACGCGTGCACTGCGTCGACATCGACCCGGTCGCGGTCGTCGTCGAGCTCGTACCCGTCGCCGAGGTCGCGCCTCACGCAGAGAGTGTCTTGAGGCGGAAGCCGCCGTGGTACTCGTACGACGCCTGGACGAGACGCAGCGCGTCGCGGGCCGACCGCTCGTCCAGTCCGGCGGCGCCGGCGTCGGCCAGCGGGCTCGTGAGCAGCGTCTCGATGGAGCGGATGCCCGCCGTGCTGAGCGCAATCGCTTCCGACTGTGCCGCGCACGCTGCACACACGGCGCCGCCCGCACGCGGCGAGTAGCCGACGAGCGCCGCGTCGGCCGCGCCGCACTCGGCACAGCTCGTCAGGTGCGGGAGGTAACCCGACAGCCACAGCAGCTTGAGCTGGAACGAGAGCGCGAGCGGATCGAGCGCCGGGCGCTGCGTCGAGTGCGGCGCCTCGTCGAGGAGATCGAGGAAACGTGTCAAGGCGGTGAACGCGCGCGGGTTCGCCTCCTGCTCGCTGAACAGACGGAGCATCGCCTCCGCTCCGATCAGCCCGACCGAGAGCCGGTAGTAGTCCTCGCGAGCGTCACTGTGCGGGTGGACGAGGTCAACGCCGGTGACGGTCTGCAGCTCGCCCGACCCCTGATGGAGCATCAGCTCGACGTGCGAGAGCGGCTCCAGCCGCGCGCCGAAGCGCGACGTCGTCTTGCGAACGCCCTTCGCGACCGCGCCCACGCGTCCTCGATCGAGCGTGTACAGGTGCAGCACGCGGTCGGCCTCGCCGAAGCGGATCGAGCGGAGTACGACCGCCTCCGTCTTGTACGTGCGACCGGCCATCGCTCGAGTGTACGGATGGGACAGGTCTGCGTAAGCTGGAGGAACGTGCAGAAGCTCGCCTACGCCTTCATCTCCGCAGCGCTCCTCCTCACCTTCGCCGCGGTGGGCCTTGGGGCGTTCAGGCTCCATCACGCCGCGGCGACCGAACGTCAGACCATTCGCACCCAGGAGCTCCAGACCGCGGTGCTCGAAGGGAACCGAAGCGACGTAGTTTCCGCCTTCCGCAACATGGCCACCCACGACGCGGGCGAAGGACGGCGGCTCGATGCGGCCTACGTCGCGTATCTCGCGGGGCCGCGACATGCCGCGACGTTCAACCGGAAGATCGAAGCCGAGCTCTCGCGTCAGGCGGGCGACATCCACCGGATCAACCCCTCGGCGCGCTTCGCTCTCATCATCGCGGCGATAGGCGCGGGCCTCCTCGTCGTACTCCTGATCTGGCTGTTCGAGCTCGAGCGCCGCTCCGGGCGCATCGACCGGGACAACGCCGCGCGTTCCGAGGAGCTGATCCGCCTGCGCGACGAGTTCGTCGCAGTCGTCTCGCACGAGCTGCGCACGCCGCTGACGTCGATCATCGGCTACGTCGAGCTGATCGCCGACGGCGACGCCGGGGGACTGACCTCCGAGCAGGCCGCGTATCTCGCAGTGGTCCAGCGCAGCACGAACCGCCTCGTCGAGCTCGTCGGCGATCTCCTGCTCGTGGCGGAGGCCGAGCGCGGCCCACTCGCGCTCGAGCTCGTGGAGGTCGACGGCGCCGCGCTCGCCGCCAACGCGGTCGAGTCGGCGCGGCCGGCCGCAGATGCGCGTGGCATCATCGTCCGGCTCGAGCACGGCGACCCGGTCACGGTCGCGGGAGATCCCACCCGGCTCGCGCAGATGCTTGACAACCTCATTTCGAACGCGATCAAGTTCACGCCGCAAGGCGGTCGCGTCACCGTCCGCGCCGGGCGCCGCGGAAGCGATGCCGTGTTCGAGATCACCGACACGGGCGACGGCATTGCCGACGGCGATCGCGAGCGGCTCTTCGACCCGTTCTTCCGCAGTCACGAGGTGAACGCGCGCGCCGTGCCCGGAACGGGGCTCGGCCTGACGATCACCAAGGCGATCGTCGACGCACACAGCGGCACGATCGAGGTCGACAGCTCGCACGACGGCACGACGTTCCGTGTCCGGCTCCCGGTCGGGGAACGCGCGGCCGCCCTTGTTCGTTGAAGCAGGTATGGCTCGAATTCAGATGTACTCAACGACCTGGTGCGGGTACTGCGTGCGGGCGAAGACGCTCCTCGACGCCCGCGGCCTCGCGTATGAGGAGATCCTTCTCGACGACGATCCCGCCTTCCGGCAAAAGCTGCACGAGCTCACCGGCAGCTGGACGGTTCCGCAGATCCTGATCGACGGCCGGCCGATCGGCGGCTACACCGAGCTGTGGCGTCTCGACCGGGACGGCCGGCTCGCCGAGCTGCTCGCCGCCTGACAGAACGGGCAGTACCACGTGCCGCGCCCGCCGGCGCGCGTCTTGACGATGAGCGTCCCGCAGCGGTCGCACGGTTCGCCGTCGCGGCCGTACGCGCGGAACTCGTCCTGCATCCGACCGCCGGCGTACGCGCCGTCGCCGAGGTCGGCTCCCTGGCGGCGGATGCCGAGGCGGAGTGCCTTGCGGATCCCGTCGCGCAGCGCCGCGATCTTCTCGGCGTCGAGCTGACCCGCCGGGCGAAGCGGATTGAGTCGCGCGTGCCAGAGCGCCTCGTCCGCGTAGATGTTCCCGAGCCCGGCGACGGTGCGCTGGTCGAGGACGGCGGCCTTCAGCGGCGCGCGTCTGCCGGCGAGGCGCGCGGCGAGGAATGCGTTCGTGAAGCCGCGACCGAGCGGCTCGGGGCCGTTCTTGACCTCGAGCAGGCGCTCCGCCTCGTCTTCCTCGGCGAGCAGCCACGTTCCGAAGCGCCGCGTGTCGCGATAGGCGACGCGGCTGCCGTCCTCGAGCTCGAGCACGGCGCGCTCGTGGCTCGCCGGCGCGTAGCGAAAGCCGCCGGTCATGCGCAGGTGCACGAGGAGCACGTGCCCGCTCTCGAGCCGAACGACGATGTACTTGCCGCGCCGGTCGACCGCGGAGATGCGATCGCCGGTGAGGACGCCTGCGATGAGCTGCGGGTCCTCCGGCCGGGTCAGACGGGCGTCGTCGATGCGCGCCGATGCGATCCGTTTGCCTTCGACGACGGCAGCGAGGCGCCCACGCTCCGTCTCGACCTCGGGGAGCTCAGGCAATGGTTTCGAGCACGATCGGAACGGTGGCCGGCGGCTCGTCGCCGAGCAGGTACGCGTTGAGCACGGTGTCCGCCGCCTCGACGGCCGTCGCCTCGTCGGCGGCGTGGATCTCGGCGAGCGGCTCTCCCTCCTCCACCTCGTCGCCGCGCTTCTTGCGGCAGACGACGCCGACGGCGTGGTCGACGGGATCGTCCTTCGTCCGTCGCCCCGCGCCGAGATGCAGCGCGGCGAGGCCGATCGGCAATGCAGCGAGTCGCTGTACATGGCCGTCGCGGGAGGCGAACACCTCGCGAATGAACGGCGCCTTCGGCAGCATCGCCTCGTCCGGATCGCCGCCCTGCGCCCGCACCCACCGTTCGTACGCGGCGACTGCCGACCCGTCGGCGACCGACTGCTCGGCCAGGCGGCGCCCCTCCGCCTCGTCCACACCGAGGTCGGAGAACGCGAGGAGGTGCGCACACGACGCAAGCACGAGCTCGCTCAGGTCGTCGGGGCCTTCTCCTCGGAGCATCGCGAGCGCTTCCCGGACTTCGAGTGCGTTGCCCACCGTTTGCCCGAGCGGCTGGCTCATGTCCGTCAGCTCGCAGACGACATCGAGGCCCGCTTCGCGCCCGAGCGCGATCATCGCCTCGGCGAGCACGCGCGCATCGGCGACCGACTTCATGAACGCACCGTCGCCGACTTTTACGTCGAGCACGATCGCGTCCGCGCCGGAGGCGATCTTCTTCGACATGATGCTGGACGCGATCAGCGGCACGCTGTCGACGGTCGCCGTCACGTCGCGGAGCCCGTACAGCATCTTGTCCGCGGGCACGAGGTTCGCGGTCTGCCCGACGACTGCGATCCCGACGTCGCGGACCTGCGCGATGAACTCATCAGTGGAGAGCTCGACGCGAAAACCCGGTATCGCCTCGAGCTTGTCGAGCGTGCCGCCGGTGTGACCGAGCCCGCGGCCGCTCATCTTCCCGAACGGGACGCCGCACGCGGCGACGATCGGGCCGACCGCGAGCGTTGGCTTGTCCCCCACGCCGCCCGTCGAGTGCTTGTCGACCACGCGCCGGCCGAGCGCCTCGCCGATGTGGATCTGCTCCCCGCTTCGCACCATCGCGTCTGTGAGCGCGAACGTTTCGCGGCTCGACATCCCGCGGAAGTACACGGCCATGCAGAACGCGGCGAGCTGGTAGTCGGGAACGTCGCCGAGGATGAGCTCGTCGATCTCGCCCTGGGTGAGCTCGCCACCGTCGCGCTTGCGCTCGATGATCTCCGGAATGCTCACTTCGTGGCCACGAAGATCGTCATGTACCGCGTCATTGCAAGTGGTTCCTCGAAGTCCGGCACCCTCTCGGCCAGGTGGGCGTGGCTGATCGAATTGGCGAGGTAGTCGCGCACGGCCTCGCGCGTGAAGGACATCTCGCCGATGACGTCCCGCCGTTCGACGGATGCGAAGTGGCGACGGAGCGGCTTCTCCCCGTTCTCTGCGAAGAACTGGATCGTCTCGGTGTGGCGGTCGCGGCCGACGAGATCCCAGAGCTCGTGCATGTTGTCGATGCTGTTCGTCGCCGCGACGAGCCGACCGCCCGGCCGGAGCACGCGCGCGAGCTCCGAGAGCCCTCGGTCGAGGTCAGGCACGTGGTAGAGCATCCAGGCGGCGACCGCGCAATCGAACGATCCGTCCTCGAACGGAAGCTCCTGAACGTCGCCGACGCGCGCGTCGACGCCGCGCTCGCGCGTGAGCTCGACCATGCGCGGCGAGATGTCGAGCGCGACGACCTCGATCCCGAGCTCGTCCGCCACGCGGGCCGCCATGTCGCCCGGCCCGCAGCCGACCTCGAGGTACCGGCGCGGGAGCGCCTCGGCCACTGCCTCGAAGAGCGTATCGAGCGCGCTCGGCCCGGTCGAGTGCGCGAACGCCGCGCGGCGCACGAGGAAACGCGACTCGTCCGCGTACTCGCTGGCGACGACCTCAGGGTCGTTCAGCGTCACGGCGTGAGGATCGGCTGGCCCGGGATGCCGCGCGACGGGGCCTTGCCCTTCAGCCACGCGTTCACCGTCGCGCCGACGTCGGCGAACTCGCCCTCGTAGACGCGCCCGGACGCGTTGTGGCCGGCGACGTACGCAAGCAGCATCGCGTGCTCGCGCGAGTGATCCGTCGACGGCGTGGTCGGATCGCAGCCGTGGTCGGAGGTGACGATGAGCAAGTCGCCGGGGCGCAGCGCCTCGAGCAGGTCGGGCAGGCGGCGGTCGAAGTCCTGGAGGCAACGATGGAAGTTCACCGGGTCGTTCCGATGGCCCCACAGCATGTCGGTCTCGACGAGATTGACGAAGACAAAGCCCTCGTCCAGCTCCTGCAGGAGCTTCTCCGTGACCTGGATGCCGTCGATGTTCGATTTCGTCGGGTTCGACTCGTCGATGTCCTGGTTGGCGAAGATGTCGCCGATCTTGCCGACGCCGTGCACCTTCATGCCGGCGTCCCGGATGAGCGTCAGGTAGTTGGGCTTGCGCGGTACGAGCGAGAAGTCGTGCCGGTTCGGCGTGCGGGTGTAGTTGCCCGGCTCGCCGATGAACGGCCGCGCGATCACTCGGCCGACCGCGTCCTTGCCGGTGAGGATCTCGCGTGCGTCGCGGCACGCCTCGTACAGCTCCTCGAGCGGAACCGTCTCCTCGTGCGCCGCGATCTGAAAGACCGAGTCGGCGGACGTGTACACGATCCACTTGCCCGTCTTCTGGTGCTCCTCGCCGAGCTCCATGATGATGTCTGTCCCCGACGCGACCTTGTTGCCGAGGACGCCGCGCCCGGTCTTGTGCATGAACGGGTCGATGACGTCGTGCGGAAAGCCGTGCGGATACGTCGGGAAGGCCTGGGCGGTGACGATGCCCATCATCTCCCAGTGGCCCGTGGTCGTGTCCTTGCCCTTCGAACGCTCGACCAGCCGGCCGGCGACCGCGGGTGCGCCGGGCTGCGGCGGGCAGCCTTCCAGCGGCTCGACGTTGCCGAGCCCGAGAGCCTCCATGTTCGGTAGATCGAGGCCTCCGACGGCCTTGGCGACGTTCCCGAGCGTGTCCGAGCCCTCGTCCCCGTAGGTCGCGGCGTCGGGAAGTGCTCCCGCACCGACGGCATCGAGGACGATCACGCACGCTCGTGGCATGGGGCTATTCTAGGTTTGCCATGCACACCGCCCTCGGCCTAGTGGGATTCGTCGTCTTCATCGCCTCCGTGATCGGCGTGGCTGCGGGCATCACGTGGCTCGTCGTTCGGCTCGCGCCGCCCAAGAAGCCGGACGCAGCGCCGAAGGGCTAGGCGGGCGCGAGCGGGAGGACGTCCTCGAGCGGCGTGAACTCGAGGTCGTGCGCCTCGGCCACCGCCTCGTAGACGATCTTCCCTTCGACCACGTTCACGCCGCGTGCGAGCGACCGGTCGCGGGCGACGGCACGGGCGAGACCGTTGTCGGCGATCTCCTCGACGTACGGGAGCGTCGCGTTCGTCAGCGCCTTCGTCGACGTGATCGGCACGCCGCCCGGCATGTTCGCCACGCAGTAGTGGAGGATGCCGTCGACCGTGTACACCGGATCGGTGTGCGTGGTCGGGTGTGACGTCTCGAAGCAGCCGCCCTGGTCGATCGCGACGTCGACGATCACCGCACCCGGCTTCATCTCCTTCAGCATGGCGCGCGTGACGAGCTTCGGAGCGCGAGCGCCGGGAATGAGAACGGCGCCGATCACGACGTCCGCGTCCGCGATCGACGACTCGATCTGCAGCGTCGACGACATGACGAGGCTGACGCGGCCGGAGAGGATCTCGTCCAGGTGCCGCATGCGGTCGATCGACCGTTCGAGGATCGTCACCTGTGCACCGAGCCCGAGCGCGATGATCGCGGAGTTGTAGCCCACGATCCCGCCGCCGAGCACGAGCACACGTCCGGGCGCGACGCCGGGCACACCTCCGAGCAGGACGCCGCGCCCGCCGAGGGGCTTCTCGAGGAAATGCGCGCCCGCCTGGGCGGCGAGACGTCCGGCGATCTCGCTCATCGGCGCGAGCAGCGGCAGCCGGCGGTCGTCGGTCTCGACGGTCTCGTACGCGACGGCCACGATGCCGCTGTCGGCGAGCGCATGCGTGAGCGGCGCGTCGGCGGCGATGTGCAGATACGTGAAGAGGACGAGCCCCTCGCGCAGGCGCCGGTACTCGACCGCGATCGGCTCTTTCACCTTCAACAGCAGCTCGGCGCGATTCCAGACGTCGTCGACCGACACGATCTCCGCGCCCGCGCGCTCGTAGTCCGAATCCGGGAACGAGCTGCCGTCGCCGGCGGTCGTCTCGATCAGGACGTCGTGTCCCTTGAGCACGAGCTCGCGCGCGCCTGCCGGCGTCAGCGCGACCCGGTACTCATCGGTCTTGATCTCCCTGGCGACACCGATCCGCACGACGCGCGGACAATACCGACTCCTTACGGAAACACAACACGCGAGCCATACGCTCGCCTGGATGAAGCTGGCCCTTCTCACTGCGGTGCTTTTGGCTGCCTCCGTTCCCGCGGCGCACGCTGCGAAGACGCCGCTCCCCGGCGTCGTCACGCCGAGCGGCAACATCCACTGCTTCTACGTCCCCGGCCCGCCCGGCCACCTGCTGTGCGACATCCACCAGGCCTCGTACACCGCCCACGAGCAGAGCGACTGCATGGCGCACTCCGGCCTCGACTGGCACGGCTGGGAGGTCTACTCCACCCGCAAGACCGTTCCGAGCTGCTCGGGCGGGATCCTCTACAACTCGAACAGCGGCTCTCCGGCGTACGCGAAGCTCGCGTACGGCAAGAGCTGGCACTTCGCGTCGTTCACGTGCACCTCGCGCTTCACGGGCCTGACGTGCAGCGCCCGCGGCCACGGGATCTTCATTTCCCGGGCGTCGTGGCGCGGCTGGTGAGATAGAGCAGCAGGCCGGCGAGCGTCTTCGCGTCCTCGATCTCCGGGATGAGGGCGGCGACGCCGGCGGCCGGGTAGCGAACGATCTCGAGCTCCTCGTCCGCCTCCGGCGCAGCCTCGCCGCGCTCGACGCCCTCCGCGAGGAAGACATGCATGTACTCGCGCGAGAAGCCGGGCGTCGTCCAGAAGGCACCGAGCTCGCTCCACGTCCCGCCGGTGAGGCCGCACTCCTCGTGCAGCTCGCGCTTCGCCGTGGCGAGCGGCTCCTCGCCGGGCTCGCGCGTTCCGGCCGGAATCTCAAGCAGCCGCCCGCGGGTGGCCTCGCGCACCTGGCGGACGAACGCCATCTCGCCCTCGGTGTCGACGGCCACGATCGCGACCGCGCCTGGATGCTCGACGATCTCGCGCTCGTGCTCGCCCCAGCGCTCGACGGTGACCGCGAGCAGCTTGCCCTGCCACACAACCTCGGACGAGTCAGGCTGCACGAGCGGTCTCGACGAGCGCGAGCGTGACGTCGACCATCCCCTCGAGGTCGGCGACGGAGATGCGCTCGTTCGGCGTGTGGATGTCGGTCATGCCGTTCGCGAGGTTGACGCAGCGCAGCCCACGCTCGTTGAACGAGTTCGCGTCGGCGGCGCCGCCCGAGAGCGCGTAGCTCACCGTATGGCCGCAACGCTCGAGTGCGTCCGCTGCAAGGCGCACGACGTCGTCGCTCTTCGCGAAGCGGTAACCGCGATACGTCTTCTTCAAAGCAGTGGAGACTTCGCACTCGGTCGCCGTGGCGGCGAACGTGAATGCGTCCAGCATCTCCTGCACGATGTCGTTCAGCTTCCGCTCGTCGTGGCAGCGCGCTTCCGCGAGGAACGTGCACCACTCAGGAACGATGTTCCCGGCCGTCCCGCCGGAGATGACGCCGACGTTGGCCGTCGTCTCGTCGTCGACGCGGCCGAGCCGCAGATCGGCGATCGCCTTCGCCGCCGCCTGGATCGCGGAGCGGCCCTCCTCGGGGAACATCCCCGAGTGCGATGCGCGGCCATGGAAGGTGACCTCGATGCCCTGCGCCCACGGAGCGCCGAGGATGATCTCGCCGATCGGCGCCGCCTGGTCGTAGACGTAGCCGAGTTGCGCGTGGAAGCGCGTGTGGTCGAACGCCGCGGCGCCGAGCAGGCCGATCTCCTCCTGCATCGTGAACAGCAGTTCGATGCCGCCGTGCGGGCGGCCCTCGGCGAGCACGCGCCGCGCGCCCTCCAGCATGGCGACGACCGCGGACTTGTTGTCGGCACCGAGGATCGTCCCGCCCGCATTGCGGATGACGCCGTCCTCGCCGAGGACGGGCTCGAGCCTGCCGTCGGGCGGCACGGTGTCGAGGTGGGCGCAGAAGAAGAGCGGCTTCCCCTCGGCCGTCGGCTCGATCCGCGTGTAGACGTTGCCGAAGTCGTCCTCGTCGCTGTCGAGACCGAGATCGCGCAGGTAGCGCGTGACGACGTCGGCGACCGCGCGCTCTTCGCCGGGTGGGCTCGCGATCGCCGCGAGCTCGAGGAAGAGGTCGACGACCTCCGTCAAGCGGCGACGCGCTGGGTCTGACGCGAACGCGCGCGGGAGAGCGCAGCGCCGACGAAGCCGCGGAAGAGCGGCGCCGGCCGTGTCGGGCGCGACTTGAACTCGGGATGGAACTGGCTCGCGACGAACCACGGATGGCCGGGCAGCTCGACGATCTCCACGAGCCTTCCGCCGTCGAACGTGCCGCTGACGATGAGCCCCGCGTCGGTGAGCTGCTCGCGGTAGTTGTTGTTGACCTCGTACCGGTGACGGTGGCGTTCGAAGATGACCGCGTCGCCGTACAGCTCGCGGGCCTGCGTTCCCTCTGCCACCTCGACCGCCTGCGCGCCGAGGCGCATCGTCCCGCCGAGATCCTCGATGCCCTTCTGCTCCGGCAGCAGATCGATGACAGCGAACGGCGTCTCCGGATCCATCTCCGTCGAGTTGGCACCGTCGAGGCCGACCACGTGCCGCGCGAACTCGGAGACGGCGACGTGCATGCCGAGACAGATGCCGAGATACGGGATGCTGCGCTCGCGAGCGACCTGGCAAGCGAGGATCTTTCCCTCCCAGCCGCGGGAGCCGAATCCGCCTGGGACGAGTACGCCGTCGACACCGTCGAGCATCTCCGCGGTCTCGTCGTACGACATGTTCTCGGCGTCGAGCCATTGCACGTGCACGCGGCAGCCGTTGTGCAGGCCGGCGTGCTTGAGCGCCTCGTGCACGGAGAGATACGCGTCATGGAGCTTCACGTACTTGCCGACGAGCGCGATCTCCACGAGCTCGTGCTGCTCGTCGATGCGCCGTGTGAGCTCGTCCCACTCGCCGAGGTCCGCCTCCGGAACCTCGAGGTTCAGCTTGTCGCACACGAGCCGGTCGAAGCCCTCCTCCTTCAGCACGGAGGGAACGAGATAGACGTCGCGGACGTCGGGACATGCGATTACCGCGCCGGGATCGACGTCGGCGAAGAGAGCGATCTTGTCGCGGATGTCCCGCGACAGTTCCTCGTGCGAGCGGCAGACGATGACGTCGGGATGGATACCGATGCGGCGCAGCTCGTTCACCGAGTGCTGGGTCGGCTTCGTCTTCAGCTCGCCGGCCGCTTCGATGAACGGGACGAGCGTGACGTGGACGTAGACGACGTTCTCCTGGCCGACTTCGCGCCGGAACTGGCGGATCGCCTCGAGGAACGGCAGCGACTCGATGTCGCCGACCGTGCCGCCGATCTCGGAGATGACGACGTCGGTCGGCGCCGCCTCGGCTGCGCGGCGGATGCGCGCCTTGATCTCGTTCGTGATGTGCGGGATGACCTGCACGGTCGCGCCGAGGAAGTCGCCCTTGCGCTCCTTGCGCAGGACCGTGTCCCAGATCGCGCCGGCGCTGTGGCTCGCGTTGCGCAGGAAGTTCTCGTCCACGAACCGCTCGTAATGGCCGATGTCGAGGTCGGTCTCGGCGCCGTCCTCGGTGACGTAGACCTCGCCGTGCTGGAACGGGCTCATCGTCCCGGGGTCGACGTTCAGGTACGGATCGAACTTCTGGAGCTGGACGCGCAGGCCTCTGGCTTTGAGCAGCCGGCCGAGCGAGGCGGCGACGATTCCCTTCCCGAGCGCGGAGACAACTCCCCCGGTGACAAAGACGTACTTCGGGGCCCGTGCGCTCACGGGATTTGAGGGTAGCAGTAGCGGAGGTCAACGCTCCGCCGCGGTCTGGACGAGGTCGTACAGCCGCGTGAGCGCCTCCTTCGGGAGCGTGCCGCGGAAGATGTTCCACCAGGCGAATTCGACCGTGAGGGCAGCCTCCGTGCGGCGAGCATCGACTGGACGGAGGGCGAGCTCTGCGACCAGGTGCTCGCTGAGGAGCTCGAAAGAGAACAGACGCCGCGGTTCGACGGCACGGACGAGGAGCACGGCCGGTGTCTCCGGCTTCCGGAGATAGCTCGGCCCCTGCACCTTCCACCGCGCCCCTGCCGCCAGCCCGCGCCGGTCCGGCTCGACGCCCGAGATGCCCGGCCACCAGTCGGACAGGTGGTACGGCTCGGCCACGAACGCCCAGACGTCCTCGACCGGGGCGAGCAGGACGCGCTCAGCTGCGTACCGTGGCAAGGAACTCCTGGCCGCCGAGCATCCGCTCGAGCTCGGCCTTGCGCTCGTCCTCGCCCAGCTGCTCGATCCGCGTGTGCGTGGGATCGCCCGGGATCTTTTCGACCCGGAAGTGCCGGTCTGCGACGGCCGCGATCTGCGGCAGGTGCGTGATGGTGATGACCTGCGCCCGCTCCGCGAGCCGCCGGAGCACCCGCCCGACTGCATTGGCCGTCTCCCCGCCGATGCCGGCGTCGATCTCGTCGAACACGAGCGTCTCGCCGCCCGCGACCGCCGCGATCGCGAGCGCGATGCGCGACAGCTCGCCGCCCGAGGCGGTGTCGGCGACGGGGCCGAACGGCATCCCGGCGTTCGGACGGATGAGGAAGACCGCCTCGTCCGCGCCGGTCGCCCCCATCTCCCGCTCGCGCATCTCGCAGACGAACTCGCCCTCGCCCATGCCGACGTCGTGCAGCTCGGCCGCAACGGCGTCCGCGAACGCCGGCGACGCCGCGTTCCGCTCCGCGCGTAGCTCGATGGCGAGGTCGTGCACGCGTGCCTCCGCAGCCTCGAGGGCTGCCGCGGCCGCCGCGGCCGGATCGACGCCTCCGTCGAGCGCCGCCAGCTCCTCGCGCGCCTCCGCCGCGCGCTGCATCAGCTCCTCGTACGTGGCCACGCGGAACCGGCGCTTCGCCTCGGCGATCCGGTCGAGACCGGCCTCGAGCTCCTCCAGCCGGCCCGGCTCCGCTTCGAGCGAGGCAAGGAACGAGCTCAGCTCCGACGCGGTCTCGCGCAGACGCAACTCGACGTCGCGCAGGTCGTCGCCCGCGCGCTGGAGCTCGGGCGCGAGCCGTTCGAGCGGCGCAACCGCCCGCTCGGCGAGCGCGACGAGCCCGGCGGCGCCCTCGCCCTCGTCGGGCGTGAGCGCGTTCGCGGCCGCGGACGCGGCCTCCGCGAGCTCGGCGACGTGCCGCAGGCGCTCGCGGTCGCCGCGCAGCTGTTCCTCGTCCCCGTCTTCCATCCCCTCCGTGTCCTCGGCGAGCGCGCGCAGCTCCGCGATCCGGGCTTCGGCGACAGCCGCGTTGGCGGTCAACTCCTCGTGGCGGCGCCGCGCCGCCTGCAACTCGCGCCAGGCCGTTCGCATCGGCTCGCGGTCGACCCCCGTAAAGCGGTCGAGCAGCTCGAGCTGGTACGACGGGCGCGCCAGGCGGCGCTGCTCGAACTGCCCGGACATCGCGATCACGCGCTCGACGGCCGCAGCGACGTCCTCACGCGCTGCTGCACGGCCCCAGGCGTATGCGCGGGTCCGTCCGTCCGCGAACACGCGACGCGCGACGACGAGCGCGTCCTCGTCCTCCGGCTGGAGCTCGGCAAGCTCGTCCAGCTCGGCCGGGATGTCCAGCTCCGCCTCGACGTACGCCTCGTCCGCGGCCGGCCCGACGAACGAGTCGTCCGCCTTCGTCCCGAGCAGGAGGCCGACCGCCTGCGCGAGGATCGTCTTCCCCGCTCCCGTCTCCCCGGTGATCGCGTTCAGGCCCGGCGCGAGCTCGAGCTCGGCCGTGCGGATGAGGACGAGATTGTCGATACGCAGGCGGCGCAGCATGGGATCGAGTCTAGAGAGGGCTCCCGACGCCCTCCATTGGCCGTTTAGGCGAAGGTCTCGCGATAGCGGCCGAAGAAGGTCGTCTCCGGCAGGGTCGCGAGCAGGCTGCGCTGGGCGCCGAGCGCGATCACGATCTCGTCTCCGGCCTTCATCTGCGCCACCTGATGGCCGTCGACGAGCACGCAGACCGCGACGTCGGAGGTCGCATTCCGCACCGTCAGCGGCGAGCCGCGCGGAACGACGAGCGGCCGCGCGTGCAGCGAGTGCGGGGCGATGAACGTGATCGCCATCGCGTCGACTCCCCGCACGAGGACCGGGCCGCCGTTGGAGAGGTTGTACGCGGTCGAGCCCGACGGCGTGGAGCAGATCATCCCGTCGCAGGGGATCGTGCCGAGGTCCTCGCCGCCGACGGAATACGTCAGCTCGATCATGCGGCCGAGCGTCGCGCTCGTCGTCACGACGTCGTTGACCGCGACAAACTGCTGGCCGTCGAGCTTCACCTCGAGCGTCGGCAGCTCGAGGACGCGGTACTCGCCGGCGAAGACCCGCGCGAGATCGCGTTCCAGCGCCTCCGGCGTGATCGAGGCGAGAAAGCCGACGCGGCCGAAGTTGACGCCGATCACCGGCACGTCGGTGCCGAGCAGACGCGCGAGCGTGCGCAGGATGGTCCCGTCGCCTCCGACCGCCACGGTCAGGTCGGCGTCCGTAGGCTCGTCGACGATCGTCACGCCTGCCTCTGCGGCAACCTTGCGCACGCGTTCGACAGCAGGGCCGACGTCGATGCGGCCGTGCGCGATGACGGCGACCGTCTCAGGCTTGGACGGCTGCGGCAATTCGCTCGTCGAGGTCATCGGGAAGCGTCGGGGGGTTCGCCTGCGCGAGGTGGAGGAACAGCTCCCGGTTGCCCTTCGGGCCGGGGAGCCCGGAGTCTACGACCGCGATCGTACGCGCATTCCAGCCGAGCGCGGCTTCCGCCACCTCGCGGAGGACCCGCGTGCGCACGACATCGTCGCGCACGACACCGCCCTTGCCCACGTCGGCGCGGCCGGCCTCGAACTGCGGCTTGACCAGCACGACGGCCTGCCAGCCGGGCGCTGCGAGGCGCAGCACGGGCGGCAGGGCCACGCGGACGGAGATGAAGGAGACGTCGCAGACGACGAGCTGCGGCGCGAACGGCAGCTCGGTCAAAGCCCGTGCGTTCGTCCGTTCGAGCACCGTCACGCGCTCGTCGTCGCGCAGCCGCTGGTGGAGCTGGCCGTAACCGACGTCCAGCGCGATCACGCGCGCCGCTCCGCGCTGCAGGAGCACGTCGGTGAATCCGCCCGTCGACGCGCCGACGTCGATGCAGTCGAGGCCGGTCGGATCGATTCCGAAGGCGTCGAGCGCGTGCGCGAGCTTCTCCCCTCCGCGCGAGACGAACGGCGGCCGGGCCTTCAGCTGGAGGTCGACGTCCTCGTCCACCTGCTCGCCCGGCTTGTCGTGACCGGGGACGAGGCCGGCGAGGACGAATGCCTGTGCCTGGGTGCGCGACTCGGCCAGGCCGCGCTCCACGAGCAGGACGTCGACGCGCTTTCTCATGGTCTGAGGGTAGACCTAGGTCATACATGGACGGCTACTTCTCGGACGACAGCGCCATTCGCCGCATCGGGCGCGAGTCGGTCCTCATGCTGGGCGGCCCGCGCGCGCTGCTCATGCAGGCGGCGCATCCGCTGGTCGCCGCCGGAATCGTCGACCACTCGCGCTACGGGGAGGAGCCCTGGCGCCGGCTGGCGCGCACGATGGCGGCGCTGTACACGATCGTGTTCGGGACGCAAGCCGAGGGCGATCGCATGGGCGCGATCACGCAAGCCGCGCACCGGAGCGTGCGTGGCTCCAGAGACAGGCGCGCGTACTCCGCCGCCGATCCCGATCTGATGTTGTGGGTGCACTCGACGCTCGTCGACACCGGGCTCGCGCTGTACGAGCTCTACGTCCGGCGTCTCGAGCCGGCGGAGGCCGAAGAGTTCTACGACCAGATGCAGGTGGTCGCGCACGTCTTCGGCGTTCCGGACGACGTGCACCCGACCACGCTCGCCGCGTTTCGCTCGTACCAGCGCGACCTCATCGAGAGCGGAACGGTTCGCGTCGGCGACGACGCCCGCGCGGTCGCCGCGACGGTCCTCTCGCCGCCCGTGCCGTTGCCGTTCCGACCTGCGCTGCGCCTGCTCGCCGCCCAGACGGCCGGGCTGCTTCCGGCGGAGCTGCGCGAGCAATACGGCATTCGGCGGCCCGTCCCAGGAGCGGCCGGATCGATGCGCAGGCTCATTCCGCTTCTGCCGGCGCAGCTGCGCCGGACGGAGCGCTTGCCGCTCCGTCTCCTCACCGCCTTCGCCGGCCTGTGAAGCGCGAGCGGCGTGCGACGTTCGACCGGGCGGCGGAGCTGTACGAGCGCGCGCGGCCGGGATACCCCGACGAGCTGATCGACGACGTCGTCGCGCTCGCCGGGTTGCGACCGCGCTCGCGCGTCGTCGAGATCGGGTGCGGAACCGGAAAGGCGACGCTCCCGCTTGCGGAGGGCGGACTTCGGATCACCTGCGTCGAGCTGGGAGCATCGCTCGCGGCGATCTTCGGACCCGTTCTTCCTCGAGGTGCAGGCCGACTATGACGCGGTCGGCAAGGGCGGCGACTCGCCGTGCCGACCCGAAGGAGTTGAGGACTTCGGCGCCGAGATGGAAGCGAGCGGCCTCTTCCGCGTCGTCGCGGAGCGACGGTACCAGTGGGAGATGGAGTACACCGCCGACGCGTACGTCGACGTGCTCGGCACGTACTCGGACCACCTCATGCAGGAGAAGGAGACGCGTGAAAGGCTCTTCGACCTCATCCGCGCGCGGATCGGAGACCGCACCGTGCGCAAGTCGTACCTCGCGACGCTCGACGTCGCCGTCCGGACTTAGGGCGAGATCCCCCACGTTCCGGCCCAGTGCTCGCCGGGCTCGAGACGGATGACGTCTTCTCCGGTCCGGAACGCGTCGCGCCGGCACGTCATCGGCTCGACGCCGATGCAGCGGCGTGCCACGTCCGGCCGCTCGTCGCCGGTGTAGAGCTGCACCCACTTCCAGTTCTCGTCCGCCCACACGGTGACGTCGCCGATCTCGATCTCTCCGTGGAAGGGATGCGCCTCGTCGTGCTTCTCCCCCGGGCCGAAGACGTCGTCGGAGTGCCGCGCGACATACGGGTGATGGCCGACGCCGAACGGGAGCGCGCGGTCGCCGACGTTCTCGGCCGACGTGCGCACGGTCAGCCCGTCCGCGCCCAGGCGGTACTCGACGGTCAACCGCAGCGAGAACGGATAGCCGGGCTGCGGATGGAGGACGTGCTCGACCTCGACGAGGTCTTCCGCGCGCGCGACCGGACGCCAGTTCGCCCAGCGGACGAGCCCGTGCATCGCCTGCGGCGGCTCGTTCAGCGGCAGCTGGTACGTCTCGCCGTCGAACTCGTAGCGTCCCCCGTCGAGCCGGTTCGGCCACGGCGCCAGCACCTGGCCGCGCGCCGACTTGCACATCGCGTCGACCGGGTAGCCGTCGAGGACTCCGTCCCACTCGCGGATCCCGCCTCCGACCTCGACGACGACCACGCGCTGCGCGCCGTGCCGAAGCTCGAACTGCTCGCCCGACGGCGGCGTCACGCGGTACGAACGGCGAGGCCGTCGACGATCTCGCGCAGCACGCTCGTGTCGGCGTCCACCTCGCCGAGCCGGGCGCGCGCGTTGTCGGCCGCCTCGTCCGCGAGGCGTCGCGCGCCCTCGGCGCCGTGCAGCGCGACGTAGCCGTCGCCGTCGAGGATGTCGTCGACGATCTGGAAGAGCAGGCCGAGCTCGTTCGCGAACGAGCGCCACGGCGCCTGCCGCTCCTCCGGCAGCTCCGCCGCCCACAACGCCATCGCCACCGACGCGAAGAAGAGGCAACCGGTCTTCAGGCGGTGGACGACGGCGAGATCGGCGTCGGGGACCATCGTGTCGAGGTACTGGCCGCCGATCATCCCGAGCGTCGATTGCGAGAGCTCCCGCGCGACGTCGGCGGACGGATAGCGGCACGCGAGCCTGAACGCCTCGGCGAGCAGCGCGTCGCCGGCGAGGACGGCCGTCCCCTCGCCGTACACCGCCCACACGCTCGGCTTCCCGCGCCGCTCGTCGTCGTCGTCGAGCGCAGGCAGGTCGTCGTGGATGAGCGAGAAGTTGTGCACGAGCTCGATCGCGAGCGCCGCCGGCATCACCTGCTCGACCGGCGCGCCGAGCGCCTC
This sequence comes from Actinomycetota bacterium, assembly GCA_003139545.1. Taxonomy (GTDB): domain Bacteria; phylum Actinomycetota; class Thermoleophilia; order Gaiellales; family Gaiellaceae; genus Palsa-739. Next base: position 206,122 of record PLJC01000018.1, on the reverse strand, counting down.
GCCGACTGCGAGCGAGATCACGGGCCGGACGCGCTTGCCGCCCATCGCGACGAGGCCGTAGTGCGCCGACTCGGCCTGTCCGTGCAGCTCGGGCCACAGCTTGAGCCGGTCGAGCTCGTCCTCGACGAGCGCACGCAGCTCGTCAGGACTGTGCGGCATCGCTCTCCGCCTCGCGTTTCGCGCGCTCCAGCTCCTCCTCGACCGCCTTCGCCAGCTCGGACAGCTCGCTGAGGATCTCGAGTGCGCGCTCCGGCGAGGCGTTCTCGTCGGTCGAGAGCCGGTCGAGCTCGTCGCGCGCGGCCTCGAGCCGCGCCAGCAGCTCTTCCGCCCGGGTGAGGGATTCGTCCGTCATGCCGCCTTCTCTCTCACGATCCTGCCAAGAATGCCGTTCACGAGTCTCCCAGCATCGTCGGATGCGTACCGCTTCGTCAGCGTGATCGCCTCGTCGAGCACGACCTCGTCGGGGACGTCGCCCGCGTCCAGCTCCTCGAGCGCGACGCGCAGCACGTTGCGCTCGACCGCGCCGAGCCGGTCTGCCGTCCACTCGTCCGACGCGGCGGTGATACGCGCGTCGAGCTCCGGCGCGTGCGCAGCCACCGCCTCGGTCACCTGGCGCGTGTACTCGTCCACCTCCCCTTCGTACAGGGAGCCGAGCGGCGTGCCGGTGACGTCCCACTGATAGAGCAGGAAGACGGCCGCGCGGCGAGCCTCGCGACGCGAGGTCACTCGAGCTCCTCCACGGCAACGTCGACGGCGTCCACGGTGAAGTCGCACATCCGGCCGAGCGCGTCCGCGACCTCCCGCTGCACGTCCCGCGCCACCTCCGGCAGCACCTTGCCGTATTCCACCGCCAGCTCGAGGTCGACGCGCACATGCCCCTGATCGACGACGATCGCGATCTTCCGCCGCGCCCGCCGCACGCGCGCCCCCTCGACGCCTTCGACGGCGCGCACGACGATCTGCGTCAGCGCGCCGTCGGTCACCTTCACGTCGGGAGCGAGCGTCTTCACGCGCTCACCGTCGCAAGGTGCACTTCGTCGAGGAACGACGTCGAGTACTCGCCGCTCTGGAACTCCTCGCTGCCGAGAATCTCGTGTAGGAGGTCACGCGTGGTCGGCACACCCTCGATCTCGAGCTCCTCGAGCGCCCGTCGTGCCCGTGCGATCGCGAGGTCGCGGGTGTTGTCGCGGACGATGACCTTCGCGATCAGCGAGTCGTAATACGGCGGGATCGCCGAGCCCTCTTCGATGAACGTGTCGACACGCACGCCCGGCCCGAGCGGCGGCCGGAAGCGCGTGAGCGTGCCGGGCGACGGGCGGAAGTCGTGCCGCGGATCCTCGGCGTTGATGCGCATCTCGATCGCGTGCCCCGCGCGCGAGGCGCGGCCCCCGTGCTCGAGCGCCTCGCCGGCGGCGATCCGGACCTGCTGCCGGACGATGTCGAGCGATGTGACGAGCTCCGTCACCGGGTGCTCGACCTGGAGCCGCGCGTTCAGCTCGATGAACGAGAACGCGCCGTCAGGCCCGACGAGAAACTCGAACGTCCCCGCATTCCGGTAGCCGATGTGGCGGCACGCGCGCTCGGCGGCGGCCTCCATCTCCTCGCGCAGCTCCGGGTCGAGCGCGGGCGACGGCGACTCCTCGATCAGCTTCTGGTGACGCCGCTGGATCGAGCACTCGCGCTCGCCGCACGTGAGCACGGTGCCATGGTTGTCGCAGAGGACCTGGATCTCGACGTGACGCGCGGGCGTGATCGCTTTCTCGACGTAGATCGTCCCGTCGCCGAACGCGGCGTGCGCCTCGGCGGCAGCGCGCTGGAAGGCGTCGTGCAGATCGTCCGGCTCGGTCACGAGCCGCATGCCCTTCCCGCCGCCGCCGGCCGCGGCCTTGAGCAGCACGGGGTAGCCGAGCTGATCGGCGGCCGCGCGCGCTTCTTCCGGGCCGGTCGCCCCCTCGGTGCCGGGAACGAGCGGCACGCCCGCTGCGCGCATCTCCTGCTTCGCGAGAGCCTTGTCGCTCATGCGCGCCATGACGTCCGCGGGCGGGCCGATGAAGACGAGGTCGTTGTCCTCGCACATCCGGACAAACTCGTCGTTCTCCGCCAGGAAGCCGTACCCGGGATGGACGGCCTCGCAGCCGGTCGTCATCGCCGCGGCGATGACGGCCTGGATGTTGAGGTAGCTCTCCGCCGCGGACGGCGGGCCGATGCGGACGGAGCGGTCGGCGAGGCGCACGTGCATCGCGTCCTCGTCGGCGGTCGAGTACACCGCCACGGCTTCGACGCCGAGCTCGTGCAGCGCGCGAATGACGCGCACAGCGATCTCGCCGCGGTTGGCTACGAGGACGCGCGTGAACACGCGGAGAGTCTACGGTCCGACTAGACGGCGTCCACGGGCCGGCCGGCGAGCGGCTCGAGCTCGAAGAGCACCTGCCCGAACTCGACCGGCTGCGCGTTCTCGACGCCGATCGAGCGCACGACGCCCTCGAGGTCGGCCTTCACCTCGTTCATGAGCTTCATCGCCTCGAGGATGCAGAGCGTCTGCCCGGGTGCGACCACGTCCCCGATCTCGACGAACGGCGGTGAGCCCGGCTGCGCGGCGCGGTAGAAGGTGCCCACCATCGGCGACTCGACGCGGTGGTAGCCGTTCGACGGGCGCGCTGTCGGCGCTGAAGGAACGTCTGGCAGCGCGAGCGGAGCGTCCGAAACCGGCACAGGTTCGGGAGTCGACCGCACCGACACGCGCATGCCCTCCTCTTCGATCGTGATCTCCCCGATGCCGGTCTCCTGCACGATGCGGACGACCTCGCGGATGCGCTCGGCGCGCGCCTTGTCCACGGAGGCAAGCTCGTCGGTCTCGCCGCTCGCGCGGCCGCGGATCCCGAGCAGCAGCCGCTCGGCGTCCTCGCCGAACAGGCCGAGCAGCAGGAGCTCCTCCTCGCTCGCGGCCATTCCCTCCGCGTTCTCGCGCACCTCGTTCAGCCCAGGGGCGACGTCCTCTTCGCTGTCTGGGTCGTTCGTGAGCTCGACCGCCCGCACGAGCGCCGGGTCGATCGGGCCGGGCGGGACGCCGAAGCGGCCGGAGACGAGCGCGCGCAGCTCGTCGACGATCGTGAGGTAGCGGCTCGCGGCCAGCACGTTCAGAAGAGCCTGCGAGGCGAGCACGCCGCCGATCGGCGCCGCCAGCGGAGGCCAGCCGACCTCGGCGCGGATGCGGTCGAGCTCCTCGAGCACCTCTTCGAGCCGGTCGCCGGCACCCTGCGCACGCAACGTCGCGTCGAGGCCCGCGACGAGGCCGGCGGGGACGTCGTGCTGCGCGGCGCGGACTGCGACGCGCGGCGCGAGCGGCGCCACCGGCTCGTCGCCGATGTGCTCGTCGACGAGATCCGACGCCTCCCACAGCCGGGCGACGTCGATGCCGGGGTCGAGCCCCATGCCGGCGAGTGCCTCCGAGAGCGCCTCCCCGGAAACGCGGTGCAGCGACAGCGCAAGCGGATAGATCGCGCACGCGATCAACTGCGCACCCGCCTCCGCCGCCTTGAGCGTCGCGGCGAGCGCGCTGCCGCCTGCGCCCTGGACGTAGATGCCGACGGGCAGGCCGCTCGCCTCGGCGAGCGCGTGCACGAGGTCCGCCGCCCTGTGCGGCTGGAGCGAACCGGTCGGGTCGTGCAGCAGCACGCGCACGGCGCCGAGCTCCGGCAGCGCCTTCGCGCGCTCGATGAGGATGTCGATCTCGCCGGTCGGGCCGGGGCTGTAGACGAGGCCGGCCTCGAAGTCGCGATCCGCTCCCGCGATCGCCTCGGCCGCCTCGCGGAGGTTGGAGACGTCGTTGAGCGGGTCGTGCAGCCGGAAAACGTCGATGCCGTTCTCGGCGGCAGAGGCGACGAAGCGGCGGGCGAAGTCGGCGTCAACCGGACGCGAGCCGACGAGGAACCGGCCGCGCAGCGCGAGCCCGAGCGGCGTCTTCACGCGCGCCTTCAGCGCGCGGATGCGCTCCCAGGGGCTCTCGATCCCGCGTTTGACGGCCGCGTCGAAGCAGCCGCCGCCCGAGACCTCGAGGTACGCGAAACCGGCCTTGTCGAGGATCTCGGCCAGCCGAAGCTGGTCGGCGACGGGCATCCGGCCGGCGAGCGGCTCCTGTCCGAGCAGGCGAATCGTCGTGTCGGCGAGGGTCGGCACGTCGGGGACCTTACCGCGGGTTCACATCTAGCTTCGACAATCCCGGCGTGCTTGCGGTTGCACCTGCTCCGCCGCGGGTGGCTCTCGTTCCAAACGCGATCGCGTTCCGCGACCCGCGGCACGGGGTCATGGGGACAGGCTGGCAGAGCTGCAGCAGCGGGGGCTTCGGCTGCCGGCCACAGGGAACGGTTTCCCTCACCGCCGACGGGGGCAAGACGTGGACCGTCGTCCTCCGGACGCTGCGTCCGGTGGTCTCCGTCGCCTGGTACGAGGGCACGCTCACCGCGCGCTTCGACGACGGCGAGAACCTCCAGAGCCCGAACGGCGGGCGGACGTGGGCCCCTGCGATCGGCGGGCCGCCGCTCTTCTCGACGTGTCCGCAGGGGATGGCCCAGCAGCCGAGCAGCCCGCCGTACTCGAACTGGTCACTGTGCACGACCCAGGCGAGCACGGGGGACCAGGGCAAGTCGGTGTACCGGTCGACGAGCCACGGATGGAAGCGCGTCGCGTACACGCCGTTCGCCCCGCCGACGGGCAAGGCCTACGGCGGCATCGACATGTACGGCTACGCGCAGGGCATCGCGATGGCGAGCGACGGCTTCGGGCTCATCTGGGAGTCGCGCGGCACGCTCTACGTCACGCGCGACGGCGGCTCCCACTGGGTGGGTCTGCCGAAGGTCGCACAGCCGGAGGTCGATTTCGGAATGTCGGCATACGCGCTTCCACACGGCATCGGCTTCGTCGTCCTCGCGAGCGGCGGCACGGAGAAGCGCCGCCTGATCGAGACGACCGACGCCGGCCGCAGCTGGCGCGTCGTGCACGGGTGGCGTTAGCGCTTCGTCAGCGCATGCCGTGCGCGGTCGGCCCAGCCCCAGAACAGCCCGAAGACGAGCCAGACGCCGCCCCACACGATGAAGAAGACGAGAAAGAACGTCCCACCGTGCAGGACGAACGTGCAGACGAGCGCAAAGACAACGTAGCCCCCCACCACGAGCGAGCGCCAGATCACGAACGGAAGTCTACGCCCGGCTGATGTAGCGGCGCTCGTGCGGATCGACCTTGAGGCGGTCGCCGACGTTCACGAACAGCGGCACCTGCACGACGGCGCCGGTCTCGAGCGTCGCCGGCTTCGTCACGTTCGAGACGGTGTCGCCCTTCACGCCGGGCTCGGTCTCGACGACCGAGAGCTCGACCGACATGGGGAGCTGCACGGTCGACGGCTTCCCGTCCACGACGAGCACCTGCACGGTCGCGTTCGGCTGCATGAACGGGAGCGCGTCCTCGAGATCGGCGTGTGGCACCGAAAACTGCTCGAAGCTCTCGCTGTCCATGAAGTGGACGTCGCCACCGTCGTCGTACAGGTACTGCACGTTCTTCGTCTCCGTGTGCACCCGCGAGAACTTCTCACCGGCGCGGAACGTGCGGTCGACCACTGCACCGGAGTCGAGCGCCTTCAGCTTCGTGCGGACGAACGCGCCGCCCTTGCCCGGCTTCACGTGCTGGAACTCGACGATGCGCCACGGCGCGCCGTCCAGCTCGATGTGCATGCCGTTCTTGAATTGGTTCGTGTTGACCGTGTCTGCCACGGCGCCGGATGGTAGCTACGCCTATTCGACTTCGACGAGATCCTTCCGGAAGCCGGTGAGGTTCTCGATGCCGCGGTCGGTGACGACGACGTCGTCCTCGATTCGGATGCCGAACCGGCCGCCGAGGTAGACCCCCGGCTCGACGGTGACGACGTTTCCGGGCACGAGCACGTCGGTCGACTCGGTCGACAGGCGCGGATCCTCGTGCACGTCGAGGCCGAGGCCGTGACCGAGACCGTGGCCCATCGCGCCGCGGAACGGGCTTGCGTCGATCACGTTGCGCGCCAGCGCGTCCGCTTCCACGCCCGAGATGCCGGCACGGATGCCGCCGAGCGCCGCATCCTGGGCGAGCTGCACGACTTCGTACGCCTCGCGCAGCTCCTCGTCGAGCGGGCCGGTCGCGAACGTGCGCGTGTAGTCGGATGTGTACCCGCCGATCGAGCAGCCTGCGTCGACGACGACAAGCTCGTGCTTCCCGATTTTCCGGTCACCGGCGCGGCCGTGCGGCTGCGAGCCCGTCGGCCCTGAGCCGACGATGAACTCGGGCCAGACCGCCTCGGCGCCTTCCTCGTGGAAGATCTGGACGAGATCCCAGGCGACGTCGCGCTCGCGACGGCCGATGAACGAGACGTCGAGCAGCCGCTCGAATGCCCGGTCCGTGATCTTGCACGCGCGCCGCAGCGCGTCGAGCTCGCGCTCGTCCTTCACCGCGCGCAGCGCCTCGACGACACCGCTCCGCGGCACGAGGTCGATGCCGCCCGCAGCCAGCGTCTGATACTGCGCGTACGGCAGGACCGTCTCGAAACCGAGCGTCCCCGCGAGCGTCTCTGCAAGCTCGGCTACGAGCGACCGCTTCGTCTGCACAACCTCGACGTCCGGGACCGCGAGCGCTGCGTCGATGTAGCGAAAGTCGGTGAACAGCCGCGCGCGATCGCGCTCGACGAGCAGCGCCGCATTCGAGCTGTCGAAGCCGCAGAGGTACCGGATGTTCACGAGGTTGGTGACGAGCAGCGGCTCTTCGAGCTGCTCGCGCAGGCGGTCGATCCTGTTCACGCGTGCTCCTTTAGATACTGCATCGCCATCTTGTAGCCATCAGGCCCGTGCCCGGCGAACCGAGCCGCGACCACGTCGGAGATGACCGACGTGCGTCGCCACTCCTCGCGCTCGTCGACGTTGGAGAGATGCACCTCGACGACCGGGATTTTCAGCGGTTCGAGCGCATCGTGGATCGACCACGCGTAGTGCGTCCACGCAGCCGGGTTCACCACCATGCCGTCGGTGTTGTCGTACGCGTCGTGGCACCACTTGATGAACTCGGCCTCGCTGTTCGTCTGCCGGCACTGGACCGTCAGCTCCATCTCCCGTGCCCACTTGTAGATGCGGCTCTCCAGCTCGGCGATGGTGATGCCGCCGTACTGCGTCGGATCGCGCCGCCCGAGCATGTTGAGGTTGACCCCGTTGAGCACGATGATCCTCACGCGATCAACCTATCCAGTTCGCGCCGGACGTCCGCGGCCGGAACGTCCACGTCCCACTGGGGGCCGTCGTCGCCGAGGAGCACGAGCCGGAGGGCGCCCTTCTTGTCGCGCAGGAGCGCCTCCCATGCTCGCTCGCGGTCGACCTTGACGGGAGTAGGCCGGAGGATCTCCTCCACCTGGCCGATGTCCCGTCCGGACAGGCGGAGTGCGGCGAGCAGGCCGAGCGCCACCGCGCGACCGTGCGTCACACCCTCGTAGCCGGCCGCCGCCTCGAGCGCGTGCGCGAACGTGTGGCCGAGGTTGAGCATCTTCCGCTCGCCCTGGTCGAGCGGGTCGCGCAGACAGACGGCGGCCTTGAAGGCCGCGCACCGGCGGACGAGCTCGTCGTCCGGGAGCTCCCAGAGCGGCTCGCCGGCGAGCAGGCCGGTCTTCACGACCTCGCTCATGCCGTCGCGCCGCTGTGCGTCGGGGAGCGTCTCGAGCAGCGCCGGGTCGATCACCGTGGTTGCCGGCCAGTGGAACGCGCCGACGAGGTTCTTCCCCTGCGGCAGGTCGATCCCCGTCTTGCCGCCGATCGCGGCGTCCACCTGGGCAACGAGGCTCGTGGCCACGGGCACCCAGGCGATGCCGCGCAAATATGCAGCCGCTGCATATCCGGCCGCGTCGGTGGTGCAGCCTCCGCCGAGCGCGACGATCGTCCCGCGCCGGTCGAGCCGGAGCTCCTGCCACAGCCGGTCGATCGTGAGGAGCGTCTTCGCCTCCTCCCCCGACGGCAGCTCGTGCGTCTCGGCCAGGCGCGACCCGAGCGCAAGTTGCGCGTCCATGCCGTGGATGCCGGCGACGGTCGCGTCGGAGACGAGCGCCACCGGGCCGTCGCCAGGGACGAGCGAGCCAAGCTTCGCAAGCGCGCCGCGCTCGACATGGACGCCGGCCGCGGCGAGCACGACGTCGTGGACGTCGTGCGCGACGACGTCGGCGACATCCGCGTACAGCGCTCGACGCTCCTCATACAAACGACGGAACTCCGCTTCGTTCTGCGCGAGCGGGCGGTCACTACCGCGCACGCGCTCCCAGCACGTGTCGACGTCAACATCGAGCCAGACCGTCAGGGTGTCTGCCAACGCTTCACGAACCTTCGCTGACGTGACGGCACCGCCACCGAGCGCGAGGACGATCGCTTCTTCCTCGTGCGCGCGGAACGCCGTCTCGCCGTCGTCACGGAAGATCTCCGGGATCGGCTTCCCTGCTGCCTGCTCGACGAGCTCGTCGGAATCGACGACCGGAAAGCCCACGGCTTGGGCAGCTGTCGTCTTGCCGGCTCCCATGAAGCCGACGAGCGCGATCTTCTTCAGCGGATCCGCTCCATGTACGCGCGCCATGCCCCGACGAAGTCGCCGAGCGCGTCGCCGCCGAACTTCTCGCGCGCTGCGCGCGCCAGTTCCCACGCGACCGCCGCCTCGGCGACGACGGCGAGCGCCTCGACAGCCGAGACGTCGCTGCGCTCGACGAGCGCATTCGCCGGCTTGCCCGTCTGCAGGTCGACGGACGCGAGCGGCTTCATCAGCGTCGGCAGCGGCTTCATCCCCGCACGGACGACGATCTCCTCGCTGTTCGACATGCCGCCCTCGATACCGCCGGCGCGGTTGGACATGCGCCGCCGGTCGGTGCCGATCTCGTCATGCGCTTCGGACCCGCGCAGCTCCGCGAGTGCGAACCCGTCGCCGATCTCGACGCCCTTCACCGCCTGGATCCCCATCAACGCGGCGGCGAGCCGCGCGTCGAGCCGGTCCTCCTTGCGCGCATACGAACCGAGCCCGGGCGGAACGCCGGTCGCGCGCACTTCCACGATGCCGCCGAGCGTGTCCTGGTCCTTGCGTGCGGCGTCGATCGCCGCTTCGTCGACGTCGGCCGAGCCGCGCACCTCGATCCCGATCTCCTTCAGCAGCGCTTTCGCGACGGCGCCGGCGGCGACGTGCACGGCGGTGTGCCTCGCCGATGCGCGCTCGAGCGCGTCGCGCACGTCCGAGAGGCCGTACTTCTGTACGCCGGCGAGATCGGCGTGGCCCGGACGCGGGAGCGTGACCTCCTTCGTGCCTTTGCCCTCGGGCTCGCCCTCGGGCGGCCAGGGGCTCATCCCCCAGGTCCAGTTCTTGTGGTCGCGGTTTCGAACGACGAGCGCGAGCGGCGTCCCGAGCGTGCGGCCCTGACGGAGGCCGGCGAGCACCTCGACCTCGTCCGTCTCGATCTGCTGCCGGGGCGAGCGCCCGTAGCCCTGCTGGCGGCGGCGGAGGTCGGCGTCGATCGCCGCCTTGTCGAGGACGAGCCCCGCGGGCAAGCCGGAGAGGATCGCGACGAGCGCGGGGCCGTGCGACTCCCCTGCCGATGCCAGCTCGAGATTCACTCGGGCAAGCCTAAAGCGCGCCGCATGACGGCAACGGGCGCCGGTACCCCGGTCCAGAGCCTGAAGGAGGCGGCGCCTTGCGCCGCGAGCACCTCGTAACCGTCGAGCACGCGCGCACCCGCGGCCGCCGCGGCCTCTGCCGTCGCCGTGCGCGGATACGGAAGGTCGACGAGCGTCTGCCCCGGACCGAGCTCGGCGAGGACCGCGTCGCGCTCCGGTGTCGCGTGGATCACGAGATCGGCGTCGCGCACGTCCGGAGGCCACTCGCCCTTGCGGGAGAAGACGCGCGCCTGCGGAAGCGCATGCTTGAACGCAGCCGCCGCGCCTCCGTCGCCGAGGATCGCCGGCCGCTCGAACTCGAGCCCGTCGAGGATCGCCGCGTCGGTGGAGAAGCCCTCCATCCCGACGAGCGTGTTCACCGACGGAAGCTCCGAGCCGATCAGCTTTGCGACTGCGGCCTTGTGCGGCGTCGTGACGTTCGCGCCGGCAAAGCCGAGCGCAGCGAGGCCGCGGACGGCGTCCTCGAGATGCTCTGGCGGCACGTCCAGCGCAACGTAGGCCCAGTCGAGCCCACGCGCAGCGAACGCAGCGTTCTGCATCCGCGGCGAGAGCGAGTGCTCGACCGGGTGGCCGAGGAGCGCGACGTACTTAGTAGCCGTAGAGATGCTCGTGATTGACGAAGTCGTTGTAGTTGGACGTGAAGTAGTGGTGGCGGTGATCGGGCTTGCGCACGAAGTACAGGTAGTCGACGTGCGCAGGATGCGCGGCCGCCTCGATGGAGGGTAATCCCGGGTTCGCGATGGGCGTAGGCGGCAGGCCGAGGAACTTGCGCGAGTTGTACGGGTTGTCGCTGTCGAGGTCGGACTGCAGCAGCGGTTTCGTCCCCGGCACGTTCAGGCCGTAGCGAATAGTCGAGTCCATCCCTAGCGGCATGTGTGCGTGCAGCCGGTTGTAGATGACGGCGGCGACGAGCTTGCGCTCGCTCGGGACGACCGCCTCGCGCTCGACGATCGACGCGATCTTCAGCACGTCGTACGGCGTCAGGTTCTTCGAGCGCGCGTACGAGAGGTCGACCTTCGCCCACTCGACATGGAACGCCTGCAGCTGCGCGGCGACGAGTTGCTTCGACGTCGTGTTCTTCAGGAAGTCGTACAGCGCCGGGAACAGGAATCCCTCCAAGGGCAGCTTCGCGGCGCCGAAGCCGGCTACGTGTTCCGGCCCCGACGCCTTCAAGTACGTGCGCGCGGAGATCTTCGGATGCACGTGACGCTCGTTGAAGGCGATCTTCGCCACCGCCTGGACGCGCTCCGCCATCTGCGCGCGCGTGAACCCCTCCGGGAAGACGATTTTGAACGGCTTCGGCGGCGGCGGCGTTGTCGCGACCGGCTGCTTCGCCCCGCCGCAGCCGGCAGCGACCAGCACGAACGCAACCGTTAGCGCCGCGCTGAGCCGGACCACTCGAGATAACTGGAGAGGAGATGCGCCGCCGCGCGCGCGTCTTCCGGGGTCGCCGAGGAGCTCTGCTCCGCCAGATCGGTCGTGAAGCGCTCGTCGAAGAGCACGACGGGGACGTCGACGGCTGCGCGCAGCGCCTTGGCGAACCGCTCGGCCGCGCGCGCCTGCTCCCCACGCTCGCCGCGCAAGGTCAACGGGTGGCCGACGACCACCTCCTGGACTTCCTGCTCGCAGGCGAGCCGCACGACTTCGGCGAGACCGGCCTCGCCGCCCGCGCGCTCGACCACGCCCAGCGGGCGCGCGACCACGCCGGTCGGGTCGGACACCGCGACGCCCGTGCGCGCAGAGCCGAAGTCGAGCGCCATGACCTTCATGCGAGCGCCTTCTTCGCCGCGGCGAACGCCTTCGGGATCTCTTCGGGGACGTTCCCGCCGGCCTGGGCCATCGTCGGCTTCCCGCCACCGCGTCCGCCCACGATCTGCCCCATCTCGTTCGCGAGCGCTGCCGCGTCGACGCCGACGCTCTCGGCCACGTTGACGACGATGTGCACCCGGCCGTCGGTGATGGACGCGACGACGGCGCCGTCGGCCCTCTCCTGCTGGCGGATGCGGTCCGAGAGGTCGCGCAGCGGCCCCGGCTGCAGATCGGACGCCTGCGCGAAGACGACGCCGTCCACGCGCTCGGTGATCTCGTATTGCACCGCCGCTTCCTGCTTCGGCTGTTTCGACTCGCGCCGCGCGCGCTCGAGCTCACCGCGCAACGCCTCCGCTTCGCGCGCCTGCTCGTGCAGAAGCGCGAACCCCTCCCCTGCCGTCACCGCCTCGATGCGGCGCGCGCCTGCGCCGACGGAGCTCTCGTTGAGGATGACGAACGGCCCGATCTCCGCGGTCGAGCGCACGTGCGTGCCGCCGCAGAGCTCCACCGACCAGCCGTCGATGTCGACGACACGCACGATGTCGCCGTACTTCTCGCCAAAGAGCATCATCGCGCCGAGCTTGCGCGCTTCGGCGATCGGCGTCTCGTAGATCCGCACCGGGAGGTTCGCGAACACGCGCTCGTTCACGCGTCGCTCGACCTCGACGCGCTCCTCGGAGCTGAGCGCCTGCGGGTGCGTGAAGTCGAAGCGGAGCTTGTCCGGCCGCACCGCCGAGCCCGCCTGTTTCACGTGGTCGCCCAGAACCTCGCGCAGGCACTCGTGCAAAACGTGGGTGGCCGTGTGGTTCGCCATCGTCGGGAAGCGCACGCTCCACGGGACGATCGCGACCACGCGATCACCGACGCCGAAGCCTTCCCCTCGGAACACGACCTCCTGGTCCCCGTCCAAGCGGATGAGCTCGACGACCTCTGCGACCGCGCCATCGTCCTTCGCGATCGTCCCTAGGTCCGAAACCTGGCCGCCGCCGGCGGGATAGAACGGCGACCGCTCGAGCTTCGCCTGGAAGAGACCGTCGCCGAGATCGGCGTATGCGACGATCGCGGTTGGCACCTCGGTGCGCTCGTACCCGACGAACTCGGTGCGAGGCGCGCCGGGGAAACGAACGTCCACCTGGACCCCGCTCGTCCGGCGCGAGATCTCGCGGTGCTCCTCGAACAGCCGCGTGTACTCCTCGTCGTTCACGCCGAGGCCGCGCTCGCGCGCGAGCTCCTGCGTCAGCTCGATCGGGAAGCCGTACGTCGCCTGCAGCGTGAACGCGTCGTCGCCGGTGATCTCGCCGCGCGCCGCCGCCTCCTCGAACACCTTCATCCCGCGCTCGAGCGTCTCGCCGAAGCGCTCCTCCTCGGCGGTCAAGACTTGCTGGATCTCGCGCCGGTGCTCACCGAGCTCGGGATACGCCTCCCCCATCTGCTCGATGACGGCGTCGGCGAGGCCGGCGAGGAACGGCGGCTGCATACCGATGCGCTGCCCGTGCTGTGCCGCGCGGCGGATGACGCGCCGGAGCACGTACCCGCGGCCCTCGTTCGACGGCGTCACGCCGTCGGAGACGAGGAACGTCATGCCGCGGCCGTGGTCGGCGAGCACGCGGTGCGCCTTCGTCGCGTCGACCGAATCGCCGTACGCGACTCCCGACTCGGACGCGATCCAGCGCATGATCGTCTGATAGCCGTCCGTGTCGTACACGGACGCAACCTGCTGGACGATCTGCGCGGTGCGCTCGAGACCGAGGCCGGTGTCGACGTTCTGCGCCGGCAGCGGGGTGAGCGTCCCGTCTGCGTGTTGCTCGTAGGCCATGAAGACCAGGTTCCAGAACTCGAGGAAGCGTGCGCAGCGCGTACAGCCAGGCGCGCAGTCAGGCTCGCCGCAGCCGGCCTCGACGCCCCAGTCGTAGTAGATCTCCGAGTCAGGGCCGCACGGGCCCGGCCCGCCGACCGACCAGAAGTTCTCGGACGACGGCAGCGGCACGATCCGCTCGGGCGGGATGCCGATCGCCTCCCAAAGGCGAATGGCCTCCTCGTCGGGGCCGAGCTTCAGCTCCGGGTCGCCGGCGTGCACGCTCACCCAGATCCGGCCCCAGTCGAGCCCGAGCCGGTCGCGAACGAACTCGGTCGCGTACGCGATCGCGCCCTCCTTGAAGTACTGGCCGAACGAGAAGTTGCCGAGCATCTCGAAGAACGTCAGGTGGTACGTGTCGAGCCCGACCTCGTCGATGTCCGGCGTGCGGAAGCACTTCTGCGCGGTCGTGGTCAGCGGCGCGGGCGGCTGCTCGTGGCCGAGGAAGAAGGGCATCTGCGGCTGCATGCCGGCGGTGGTGAGCAGCGTCGACCGGTCGTCGGCGCGCGGCACGAGCGATGCCGACGGACGGCGCATGTGGCCCTTCTCCTCGAAGAAGGAGAGGAATCCCTCGCGGATTTCCGCAGACGTGCGCATCCGGGCCATTCTAGGTTGGGGTCCTCCGGGGGCCGTCGTATGCTCGCCGGGTGCGACCCCGTCGGAAGTACCGCCTCCGTCGGCTCACCCCCGTCGTGCTGCTCGTCCTCGCGGCGGTCATGGCCGGTGCGTGGGTCGGCGCGCGCCGCCCGGCCGCGACCGTGGACGCGGCCGCGTCCGGCCCGCTCGTCGTCGACGCGCCTGTCGTCCACACCGTGCATGCGGTGCCGCTCGCGCCCGAACACCTCCTGAATGGCGACGACATCGTCACCGTCGACAAGTCCGTGCCGCGCGTCCCGCTCGTCCGCGAAGGCCTACGCGCGGGCGAGCGCGTCAAGGCGTGGAAGCTCTTCTACTCGATGCTCCTCTACTCCGGGAACGACGACGCGCTTGCTCTCGCGATCGCCACGGGAGGCGACAAGTGGACGTTCGTGCGCGAGATGAACGACGAGGCGCACCGACTCGGCCTGCGCGACACGCACTTCATCTCGCCGAGCGGAGTCGTCGACCGCGACAACTATTCGAGCGCGTGGGACATGGCGGCGCTGACGCGCGTCGCCCTCCGAAACGAGCGCTTCGACAAGATCGTGCGGACGAAGATCATCCACGTGCCGTGGAGCGCACCGACCTATTCGAAGATCTACGTCAACAACAACTTGATGCTGCGCTCCTATCCCGGCGCCGATGGCGTCAAGTCCGGGTACACCCACAAGTCGGGGCCGTGCCTCGTCGTCTCGGCGACGCGCCACGGTCGTACGGTGCTCGCGGTGCTGCTCGACGACCCGAACATGTACGTCGACGGGACGCGGCTCCTCGATTTCGGCTTCCGTTCCGAGTAGAACTCCCCCATGGTCGTGTGCTCGTCCTGTGGCGCCGAGCTCCGTGAGGGCGCACTCTTCTGCGATACCTGCGGAGCGTCGCAAGCCGCGCCCGCCGAGGCACACGAGCAGCGCAAGACCGTCACGGTCGTCTTCTGCGACGTGACCGGATCGACCGCGCTCGGAGAGCGGCTCGACGCCGAGAGCTTCCGCCACGTGATGGCGCGCTACTTCGAGGAGGCTCGGCGCGTCATCGAACGGCACGGTGGGACGGTGGAGAAGTTCATCGGCGATGCCGTGATGGCCGTCTTCGGCGTCCCCGTCGTGCACGAGGACGATGCGATCCGCGCCGTGCGCGCCGCCGCCGAGCTGCGGAGCGCAATCGAGGTGCTGAACGCCGAGCTCGGCCGCGACTACGACACGACGCTCGAGCTCCGGATCGGGATCAACACCGGCGAGGTCGTGACCGGTACGGAAGAGCGGCTCGCCACCGGCGACGCCGTCAACGTCGCGGCGCGCTTGCAGCAGGCCGCCGCACCGGGAGAGATCGTGATCGGCCAGGAGACATGCGCACTCGTACGAGACGCGGTCACTGTCGAGGAGCTCGTCCCCATCGAGCTGAAGGGCAAGCAGGCGCCGGTCGTTGCATACCGGCTCGAGGCCGTCACGCGGGACGCCCCGGGGATGGCGCGCCACCTCGACGCGCCGATGGTCGGCCGAACGCACGAACGCGACTCCCTCGAGGACGCGTTCGCGAACGCAGTGCGAAAACGGACGTGCGCGCTCTTCACGCTGCTCGGCACGGCCGGCGTCGGCAAGTCGCGCCTCGCCCGCGAGTTCCTCGCCGGCGTCGACGCGCGAGTCGTCATGGGCCACTGCCTCTCGTACGGCGAGGGCATCACCTACTGGCCCGTCGTCGAGGTGCTGAAGCAGCTCGGCGGCAGCGGCGGACAGCCCGCGCTCGATGCGCTCCTCGGCGAGACCGGAACGCCGACGACACCGGAGGAGATCGCCTGGGCCATGCGCAAGCTGCTCGAGGGGATTGCGCAGGAGCGCCCGCTCGTCGTCGTCTTCGACGACGTGCACTGGGCGGAGCCGACGTTCCTCGACCTGATCGAGCACGTCGCCGACCTCTCGCGCGACGCTCCGATCCTCCTCCTCTGTCTTGCGCGGCCTGAGCTGCTCGACCGGCGGCCGGGCTGGGGCGGCGGCAAGCTGAACGCGACCACGATCTTCCTCGAGCCGCTGGACGCAGGCGAGACGGAGGAATTGATCGAACGACTGCTCGGCGGCGAGCAACTCGATCCCGAGCTCGTCGCACGCATCCGCACGGCGGCGGACGGCAACCCGCTCTTCGTCGAGGAAATGCTGGCAATGGTGCGTGCGTCCGGCGAGCGGGAGATCGTCGTCCCACCCACGATCAAAGCGCTGCTGGCCGCACGTCTGGACCAGCTGGACCCGATCGAGCGCAACGTGCTCGAGCGCGGGTCGGTCGAGGGCCAGCTCTTCCACAGCGCAGCCGTCGAGGCCATTGCCCGCGAGCCGGCGTCAGTGGACCGGCAGCTTGTCGCGCTCGTCCGCAAGGAGCTCGTCAGGCCGGAACGGGCGCAGATTCCCGTCGGTGACGCGTACCGCTTCCGCCACATCCTCATTCGCGACGCTGCCTACGACGCGCTGCCGAAGGCCGTCCGCGCCGAGCTGCACGAGCGCTTCGCCGCGTGGCTCGGTGAGCGTGGCACTGACCTCGTTGAGCATGACGAAATCGTCGCGTACCACCTCGAGCAGGCGTATCGCTACCGCGCCGAGCTCGGCCCGGTCGACGCCGACGGCGAGGCGCTCGCCGCACGCGCGGTCGAGCTGCTCACCGCGGCCGGACACACGGCGCGGCTGCGCGGCGACATGCGCGCCGCGGCGTCGTTGCTCGACCGAGCGGCGAGACTCCCCGCGCCGGGGCGGCTCGCCTTGCTCGTCGAGCTCTGCGAGGTGCTGGCGGAGGGAACGGGGGAGCTCGAGCGGGCAGCGGCGCTCCTCGCCGAAACCATGGACGAGGCTCTGGCGGTCGGCGACGAACTGATCTCGGCGATGGCCGCCGCGCTCCGGTCTGCCGTGGCGGGCCACGTCGCCGACCCGTCGGCGAGCTTCGAGCGCACGATTGCGCTCGCGACCGAGGCCGCCGCACTCGCCGAGGGCGAAGGAGACGAAGGTCAGCGCGCTTCGATGCTCTTCATCGCCGGACAGCATCACTTCTTCGCCGGCCAGTCGCGTGCGGCCGAGGGCATCCTCGCCGAGGCGTTGGAGCACGCGTTGCTGGCCGAGGACCTGTATCAGGCGCAGAAATGCGTCCAATGGACGCTCGGCGCGCGCGCGTGGGGCGCGGCGTCACGGACCGAGATCGCGCAGACGCGGGAAGAGATTCCCGAGGTCCTCCACCCAGCGCTCGAGCACGCCCCCTTCTATCACTGGAACAGCGCCGCCGTTGCGATGCACGCCGGGCAGTTCGACGAGGCGCGCGTGCACTGCGGGCGGGCGCGGACGATCGCGGCCGAACGCGGCATGGACCTGCACGCCCAATCGTCGGGCATGGTGCTCGGGACGATCGAGCTCATGGCGGGCGAGCCCGAAGCGGCCGAGCGCACACTCCGAAGCAGCTTCGACCGGCTCGGCGAGCTGGGCGAGACCGGCTACCGCTCGACCATCGCAGGGTTGCTCGCAGAAGCGCTGTACGAGCTCGGCCGCGACGACGAGGCGAGCGAGATCCTGGACCTCGTCGCCGAGATCGCGCAGGCGGACGACGTCGATCCACAGCTCCGGCTGCGGACTCTCCGGGCCCGATTGCTCGCCCGAGGCGGCGATCACGACGGCGCCGAACGCCTAGCACGGGAAGCCGTCGAGCTTGCCGCGACCACGGACTACCTGGAGCTCAATGCGTTCGCCCACCTCGCGCTGGCCGAGGTGTTGCGAGCGAGTGGCTCGCCTGGGGAAATCGAAGCGTTGCGCGCGGCGCTCGATTTCTTCGAGCGTAAGGAGAGCGTCCCGCAGATCGAGCGGACGCGCGAGCTGCTCAGCGCTGCCGGCGCTGCGACGTAGCCTCGGGCTCGTCCTCGGCGATCTCCGCGCGGATCTTCTCGAGCGAGCGGCGGATGAGCCGCGAGACGTGCATCTGCGAGATGCCGACCTGCTGCGCGATCTGCGACTGCGTGAGCCCGTCGAAGAAACGGAGTTGGAGGATCATGCGCTCGCGCTCGTCCAGCGCGCGGAATCCCGGCGCGAGGACTGCGCGATCCTCGGAGACCTCGTATTGGTGCTCGATCGTCCCGATCGACTCCATCGGATCGAGGTCGTCCTCGCCGTCGCCTCCGCCGGACGAGAGCGAGAGGGACGAGTAGGCGCGTCCGGACTCGAGCGCCTCGAGCACTTCCTCCTCCTGTACGCCGGCGGCGGTCGCCAGCTCGGGAATCGTCGGCGAGCGGCTGAGCTGCACCGTGAGCTGTTCCACGAGCCGCGACAGCTGCACGTTCAGCTCCTGCAGACCGCGCGGGACGCGCACCGCCCAGCCCTTGTCGCGGAAATGGCGCTTGATCTCGCCGATGATGTTCGGCGTCGCGTACGTCGTCAGCTCGACGCCGCGCTCGATGTCAAAGCGGTCGATCGCCTTGATGAGCCCGATGGCGCCGATCTGCACCAGGTCATCGAGCTGCTCGCCTCGATACGAGTACCGGCGCGCGAGCGAGCGCACGAGCGACATGTACTGCTCGATGAGCTGCTCACGCGCTTGGAGATCTCCCTGCTCGTGGTAGCGCCGGAGCAGGATCTTGTCGTCGATCCGCGGCACGTCTACCCCCCAGTAGCCGTCGGTGCGGCCGTTCGCTTCGTCAACTCGACCCATGCCTCGCCGTTGCGCTCCTCGACCTCGAACGTCTCGCACACGGTCTCGAGCACGCGCCGAAGGCCGAGCTCGTTGCCGTCACGCTCGACGTCTTCGAGGATCGCGGACGGCAGCGGTCCCACCGTGGCGCGCATTTCCTGGTCGTCGAAGGCCACCCGCACGACGACGTCTCCTTCGTCGTCGCGTCGCGCGAGCAGTGCGTCGAGTGCGACCTGCAGATCCTCGAGCGCGTCCATCGTCAGGTCGAGGCGCACCGCGAGGCCGCCGACGACGAGGTGCACGATCGGGCGAAAGTCCTCCTGTGCCGGCACCACAAGCGTTATCTCATCGCTCACGACCCTGGCCCCCCAACGTCGTGCAGCTCGTCGGTGAGCTCCTGCTCGCGACGGGCCGCGGCTTCCTTCCCCGACTGGACTGCATGCTTCCAGTCGTGCTTCGCCTTGAAGTCGGCGGCACCGTAGCTCACGCCGGCGGCGAAGCCCGAGACTTTCTGCACCGGCCGTGTCACGGCCGAGCTCACCGTCCGCACGGCGCTGTCGACGCTCACCACCGCGTCGACCGCGCTGTCCGTCATCCGGTCGACCTTGTCGAGCTGGCTGTTGACCCGGTCCACGCTGCCTCCGACCTTGTTGATGACGGGCAGGATCTCCTCCTCTGCTCCCGAGATGAACGCAGAGAGGCGCCCGGCGGTTCCGCCCAGGCGCACGAGGAAATACGCCGACCCGATGCCGACGGCGAGGAGGAACACAGCGAGCGCGAGTCGCCAGAGGTCCCCCCACGTGAATGCGGCGACGAGCATTCCCGGGCGATCCTACCCTTAGGAGGCGCCCGTCACGGTCCCGCAGCCGATGACGGCGTCGCCTGAGTAGAGAACGGCCGCCTGGCCCCGCGCGACGCCGTAGGCGGGCTCGTCCAGCTCCAGCTCGAAGCCGTCCTCGGTGCCGGACACCCGCGCGGCGATGGCCGGAGAGCGGTAGCGGAGCTTCGCGTCGACGCGCTCGGCCGCGAGGTAGAGCCGCCCCGACGCGCGCACGCGGCTGCGGGCAAGCGCTTCGTGCGGGCCGACGACGACGGCGTTCGCGGCCGCGTCTGTGTCGAGCACGTACAGCGGGCGTTCCGCGACGACGCCGATGCCGCGGCGCTGGCCCGGGGTGAACTCCCAGGCGCCGCCGTGGACGCCGAGCTCGTTGCCTTCGGCGTCGACGATCGGCCCCGGCCGCGCCTCGAGCCCGTGCCGCGAGAGGAACGCGCGGTAGTCGTCGCCGGCGAGGAAGCACGCCTCCTGGCTCTCCGCTCTGCGCGCGACGTCGAGGCCGGCCCGATCCGCCTCGTCGCGCGTCTGCTCCTTGCCCTGCTCGCCGAGCGGGAACCAGATGCGGTCGAGAAGCGCAGGATCGACCTGCGCCAGCATGTACGACTGATCCTTCGCGGCGTCCGCCCCACGCGCAAGCAGCAGGCGGCCGCCGTGCTCGACGATGCGGGCGTAATGACCGGTCGCGAGACGGTCGCAGCCGGCGCGCTCGGCGAACGCGAGCAGCTCGTCGAAGCGGAACGCGCCGTTGCATCGGATGCACGGGTTCGGCGTCTCGCCGCGCGCATAGCCGTCGAGGAACGGCGACACGATCGCGTTCCGGAACTCCTCGCGCAGGTCGAGCGTGACATGAGGAGCTCCGAGCCGGTGACACGTCGCGCGCGCCGCGATGACCGCCTCCGGCGAGCAGCACGCGCGCTCGGCACTCGGCCCCGCCGGGTCGAGCCAGAGTCGAAGCGTCACACCGACTGCGTTCGGGAGCGCGCGCAGGAGTGCGACGGCGCTGTCGACGCCGCCGCTCATCGCCACCGCAGTGCGTCCACGTGACGGCTCGGCGCGGAACACGGGACCGAGCGCGTTCGCGAGCGCGTCCACCGCGAGCGTCTCGCCGCCGACGGCCGCCGCTTCGAGCAGCGTCATCCCGACGATCGGACGATCGAGCCCCGGCGCGTCCGCCTCGACGATGCGCTCGCCGTCGACGCGGAGCCGAACCGCGGCCCACTCGCCGTCGCGGGTGGAGTCTCCGAAGCTCTCGGTCATTTCAGGCACGCCCGTACCAGGTACCAGACTTTCGCCCCTTGCTTGCGTTGCGCGAAAGACCGGTACCTGGTACGGGACAACATAAGAAAGTGGGCCCGGACCTAGGGAACCTGTCGAAACAGGTGGGTACCCTGCCGCCGCGAAGACGGACGCGGGTTCCCTTCATGGTGCTGTTGGTTCACCATTCGGCCCGGACCCAACTCACACCCTAGCGCGTGAAGCGCCACTGGACGCTCTGCGTTCCCTGCACGCCGAGCAGGGCCGCCAGCGCGGGCGTGAGATTGAGCTCGCGACCGGAGGGCACGTCGCCCCGGTCGATCACGGTCGTCAGCACCGTGCGGCCGCCGAACCGGACGTAGATGCGAACGCCGCAGGGCAGCACGGGATGACCGACGCCGACGGTGCGCGCCCCGACCTTCACGCCGCAGGCGGTCCGGCCGGTCGGCGCGTAGGGCGCGGCGAGGGCCGTCGTCCACGGTCCGGCGCCGGCCGGAAGCGTTTGGTGGTGACGGTGTCGATGGTCGACGTAGATCGCGATCGACACGGCGAGCACGGCGACCGCCGCGAGTGACGCGACGCGCCGGCCTGCGGCGGCCGTCACAGGTTGGCGACGAGCCCGCCGAAGCTTTGTCGGACGAGGTCGTCGAAGTCGACGGGCAGCAGCCCGTCGGGCCCGGCGAAGTCACGCAGGTACATGAGCAGGAACGTCCGCTCTTCGTCGGCGATCGGATCGCCTCCGGAGCTCTCGCGGGCCACGCGCTCGAGATCCCAGACGTTCCACTGGCGCGGGCCTCCGATGCGGATGACCGCGGCCGCCGGCGGCAGTTCCGGCTCCGGCTCCGGCTCGGAAAGCGGTGGGG
Source organism: Actinomycetota bacterium (assembly GCA_003139545.1). Lineage (GTDB taxonomy): Bacteria > Actinomycetota > Thermoleophilia > Gaiellales > Gaiellaceae > Palsa-739. The sequence goes on along the minus strand of PLJC01000018.1, from coordinate 184,525 downwards.
GCGCAGGCGCAAGGCGCGGCGGCTCCCGCACGGGCACGGGCTCCGGCTCGGGCTCGGGCGGAGCGACGACGGCGACCGGCACCGGCACCGGCACCGGCTGCGGCTCCGGCTCTGCGCGGATGACGCGCACGTGTGGCTCGGCCTCCGGCACAGCCGGTACGGGCGCTTGCGCCGCAACGGGCAAAGGCTTCCGTTTGCCCTCGTACCAGTACCCGACCTCGACCAGGACCACGAGGAGATACGCGATCGTGCCCGCGATGACGATGCCCCAGATCTTGAAACCGGTCTCGAGGGCGATCACCGGAACGGCGACGATGAATGCCGCCTCGACGACGGTGCGCGGCCCGAAGAGTGGCCTCATGTGCAGAAGGTTACGGTTGCGGCTCGGACGGCTCCGAGCCCTCGGGCTCGGGCGGCGCCACGACGCTCGTTGGCGGGCCGGCGAGCGCGGCCGTCGGCGGAAGCGGGCGGTCCTCGTTCGACTGCTCCGCGGAGTGCATGATCGCGGCCGCCACCTTGGCGATCGCATCCGGTCCGAGCCCGGCCGCGCCGAGGAGCTGCTCGGCTCCCTCCTGCGCACGGCCGATGACGACCCGCCCCTGGTTGCGCGCCCACTCGAGCGTCTGCTCGACCTCTGCGCGGGCGGCGTTCGTGAGCTCGGTGGCCTGGTGGCGGGACTGCTCGAGGAGCCGCGCGCCGCGCGCCTCCGCTTCCTGCAGCTCGCGCGCCGCATCGGCCTGTGCCTTCGAGAGCAGCTCGCGCGCCTCGTTGCGGGCCGCGTTGAGCGTCTCGGCACGCTGCCTTTCGATCTCCTGCGCCTGCCGTTCGACCGCCGCCTCGCGCTCGCCGATGTGGCTCTGTCGGCGGACGAGCTCCTGCTCGGTCCGCGAGAGCTGTGCGGCGGAAGCGGTCTGCGCGTCGCGCTCGATCGTGTCCGCGAACTCGGCGGCAGCGCGGATGAGATGCAGCGCATCCATGCGCACCGCGTGCCCGCCCGGCTCGCCGGTCCCGGCGCGATTGCCGGCCGCCTGCAGCACGCGGAGCTGCGCCTGTAGCTGCGCCACGTGACGGCGGAAGGCATCGAAGGCCTCGCGGACCTGGTCCGCGTCGAGCCCGTCCCCGGCGCGGGGGATGTCCTCGATCTTCGGGAGCGCGGTCAGCTGGGCTGCGCGATCCTGGCCTTCGGTTGCCATGTGGGACAAGTATGACCTCTTCGTCGGCGGGTGGGGACCTAGTTTTCGGCCGTTTCGACCGTCGACTTGATTCCGAGCTCCCGGAGCACGGAGTCCGGCATCGGCGTCGGGCCGCCGGTCAGGGGATCCGCGCCACTGGCCACCTTCGGAAACGCGATCACCTGACGAAGGTCGGGCTCGCCCGCCATGCGGGCGACGAAACGGTCGATGCCCATCGCGAAGCCGCCGTGCGGCGGCGCGCCGAGCTTCAACGCCTCGAGGAGGAAGCCGAACTTCGCCTGCTGCTCTTCCTCGCCTATGCCCATCACGCGGAAGACGGCCTGCTGCATCGCGGCGTCGTGGATCCGGATCGAGCCGGAGCCGAGCTCCCAGCCGTTCCAAATGAGGTCGTAGTGCTGGCTGAGCGCGGAGCCCGGATCGCCCTCGAACGCCTCGGCGCCCGGCATCGGCGCCGTGAACGGATGGTGGAGGAACGTCCACTGGCCGGTGTCCTCGTCGCGCTCGAACATCGGGAAGTCGACCACCCAGTGGAAGACCTCCTCCCCGGTCTCCGCGAGCTCGAGCTCGCGGCCGAGATGCGTGCGCATGCCCCCGAGCACGCGGGCGACGATCGGCTCCTCGTCAGCGACGAAGAGCGCCGTCGAGCCTTCCTGGACGCCAAATGCCGCCAGTTCGGCTTCCGAAAGGAACTTCGAGATCTGCCCGAGCTGGGCGAGCCCTTTCGCGCCCCACTCCTTCGCGATCTCTTCGAGCCGCGCGTGCTCGCTGCGCGAGAACGTACGGGGAACGACGATGTAGCGGACGCAGGGCGCGTTTGCAAAGACGTCGAACTGCGAGCCGCGCGTGACTTCAGTCGCGTCCTCGATCGCGAGGCCGAAGCGAAGGTCGGGCTTGTCGGTGCCGTACCGCGCGATCGCCTCCGCGTACCCCATGCGCGGGAACGGCCGCTGCGGCGCCTCTCGGCCGACCGCCTCGAAGCTCGCGACGACGCAGCGCTCGAGCACGTCGAGCACGTCCTCGCGCTCGACGAACGACATCTCGAGGTCGAGCTGGCGGAACTCGAACTGCCGGTCGGCGCGCAGATCCTCGTCGCGCCAGCATGTTGCGATCTGGTAGTAGCGGTCGAGCCCGCCGACCATGCACAGCTGCTTGAAGAGCTGCGGCGACTGCGCCAGTGCGTAGAACTTGCCGGGCTGGAGCCGGACGGGCACGAGGAAGTCGCGCGCACCCTCGGGTGTTCCCTTCGTCATGCTCGGCGTCCAGACGTCGACGAAGGCGAGGTCGTCCATCGTCCGCCGGATCGCGTTGATGATGACGTGGTTGAGGCGCAGGTTGCGCTGCATGCGGTCGCCGCGCATGTCGAGGTAGCGGTAGCGAAGGCGGAGCACCTCGTCCACGCTCTCGTCGCCGATCTGGAACGGCAGCGGCTCCGACGTCGAGACGATGCGCAGCGTGTCGACCTGGATCTCGACCTCGCCCGTCGGGATGTTCGGATTGACCGCGTCCGGCGCGCGTGCGACGACCTCGCCCTCGGCCTGGAGGACGAACTCGTTGCGCACGTCGTGTGCGAGTGGATCGTTCTCGGGCCGCACCACGAGCTGGACGAGACCGGTGTGGTCGCGCAGGTCGATGAACACGAGGCCGCCGTGATCGCGGCGCGCGTCGACCCAGCCGGCGAGCGTCACCCGACGGCCCGCATCGCCCGCGCGCAGCACGCCGCACATCGTGTCGCGCCAGCTCACGTGAGCAGCTCCTTCAGCTCGTCGACACCGTCGACAGCGACGTCCAGCTCTCCCTGACGCCGCAGCATCCAGCCGTCAGCGCCGACGATGACCGTCGCGCGTGCGTGCTTCTGCCCGTACGTCACCTGGCCCTTGAGCGAGCGGCCGGCGTGGTCGGAGTCGGCCGCGATCCCGGCGGCGCGCAGCTCGTAGACGGCGGCGAGCGCGGGCTGCCCCGGCTCGACGACGAAGAACACGTCGAGCAGCGGCTGCTCCGCCGTGATCCCCTCCAGCTCGAGCGACAGCACGAGCCGCTCGATGCCGGCGCCGAAGCCGATCCCCGGCGTCGGCGGGCCGCCGATCTCCTCGACGAGATAGTCGTAGCGCCCGCCGCCGCAGATCGTGGACGCCTGCGCGCTCTCGTCCGGGCCGAGAAACTCGAACGTCGTCCGCGTGTAGTAGTCGATGCCGCGCACGAGCGTCGGCACGATGGTGTACGGCACGCCATATTCGTCCAGGTACGAGCACACACGCGCGAAGTGCTGGGCACACTCGTCGCAGAGCGAGTCGCCGATCTTCGGCGCGTCCTCGAGCGCGGCCCGCACCTTCGGATTCTTCACGTCAAACACTCGCAACGGGCTCGTGGCGCGCTTCTGCTTCGCGTCGTCGTCGAGGACATCGGAGTGCGCGTCGAGCCACTCGTTCAGCCGCTCGATGTACGCCGGCCGGCAGGTGCGGTCGCCGATCGAGTTCAGCTGGAGCTCGAACTTCCGGATGCCGAGGTTGCGCAACAGCGCGTCGTAGTACTGGATCACCTCGGCGTCGACGGACGGCTCCGCAGAGCCGATGCACTCGAGCGAGAGCTGCGTGTGCTCCCGGAACCGGCCGCGCTGCGGCGCCGCGTACCTGTACATGGTCGCGATCGTGTAGAGCTTCACCGGCTGCGGCTCGCGGTGCATGCCATGCTCGATGTACGCGCGACAGATCGGCGCCGTGCCCTCCGGACGCAGCGTCAGCGAGCGGTCGCCGCGGTCCTCGAACGTGTACATCTCCTTCTGGACGATGTCGGAGCCCGCGCCCGACGTGCGCTGGAAGAGCTCCGTGTCCTCGAAGGCAGGCGTCTGGATGCGGCGGTAGCCGTAGAGCGCGCACATGCGCTCCATCTCTCCCGTCACCGTCTGCCAGAGCGGCTGCTCGGACGGGAGGATGTCGTGCGTTCCCTTCGGCGCCTCGATGCGCGTCACGCGCGCAGCTCCGCGAGGAACGGATTGCGCGCGAGCTCGGCGCCGAGCGTCGTCCGCGGCCCGTGGCCGGGGTACACGATCGTGTCCTCGGGATACCGCTCGGTGAGCGTGCGCACCGACGCGAGCAGCGTGTCCCAGTCGGCCCCCGGGAGGTCGACGCGGCCGACGGACCCGGCGAAGAGCAGGTCGCCGCTGAAGAGGCAGCCGTCGGCGTGGAACGCGACGTGCGCGGGGGAGTGGCCGGGGATCGCGACGCACTCGAACGTGATGCCGGCAAGCTCGAGCGTCTCGCCACCCTGGAGCGGATGGTCGACCGGGTACGCCCGTCCGGGCGCACCGGCGGGCGCAAACTCCGGGAAGCGCTCCAGCCGGTCGCGCTCCCCCTCGGGCATGTACACCGGAGCGCCGGTTCCCTCGGCGAGATCGGCGACCCCGCCCACGTGGTCGAAGTGCCCGTGCGTGATCAGGATGGCCGCGCAGGAAGCGCCCATTCCGGCTAGCTCGAGGCGCAGCTGCGCGGCGTCGCCGCCGGGATCGACGACGACCGCCTCCGCCGCGCCCCGCTCCGCGCGCACGACGTAACAGTTCGTCTGCAGCGGTCCGAGCCCGTATGTATCCACGACCAGCGGCATCGAGCGAGTGTAACGAGGCACGTCTTCGGGCACGCTCGCCTTATGCGGCACTGGAACCTGCACGAGATCCCCGCACCGGACGGCTCACGCTCGCCGACCGTGCTCCACTCGCGCGACGGCGAGGGACGCGTCGTGTTCATCGCCCTGACGCCCGGGCAGGAGCTCGGCGAGCACCAGGTGAAGGAGGCCGCCCTCATTCTCGTCGTCGACGGCGACGCGAAGGTGGATGCCGGCGACGAGTCCGTGGAGGCACACGCCGGCGACCTCTTCCGGTTCGACCCGGACGAGCGACGCGCGGTGACGAGTTCCGGCGGCGCGCGGCTTCTGCTCGTGCTGTCCCCGTGGCCGGGCGTCGGCCACTACCGCGGCGACCCCGACGAGGTCGGCGTCAGCGCTTCGTAGGGGCCTGTTCGCGCGCCTGCCAGCGACGGTAGGCGAACCGGTCGAGCATGTACGTGAAGGGGATGAAGAGCACGGTGTAGAGCACCGCGGCCACCGCCGCGCCCGTGTAGTTGTGCGTCTTGTTCAGCATCCCGAAGAGGACGAAGACGACGGCGCCGAGGATGAGCGCGCGCCGGCCTGCCCGCCCCCAAGACGGCGGCTGCGGCGTCCGGCGGCGTCCCCGCGCCGGAGGCGCACCCTTCTTCACCGCGGGCTTCGCGCCGTTGCGACGGGGCTCGGCCGGAGTGTCATCCGACGCCTCGACTTCGTTCCCGTCGTCGTCGAGGTAGACGAACTCGTAGTCGTGCCGCTTGGCCTTCGCCTCGCGGCGCTTCTGTTTCCTCGTCGGCATGGAGAACCTAGGGTAGCTCGCCGCCGGGCACGACCCTCGCGACGACCTCGCCGCCGAGGTGGTAGGCGAGGTAGCGCCAGTCGGGTGCGTCGAGGAGGACGAGGTCCGCGCGGTATCCGGGCGCGATCCGGCCGATCCGGTCGGCGCGCCCGAGGACGTGCGCCGCGTTCACGGTGCACGCGGACAGCGCTTCCGCCGGCGAGAGCTTCAGCTGCGTGGCCGCGAGCGAGCAGCAGAGCGGCAGGCTCTCGCAGAACGCGCTGCCCGGGTTGAAGTCGGTCGCGAGCGCGACCGCGGCGCCCGCGTCCACGAGCGCGCGCGCCGGGGGCATCGGCCGCCCGAGGAAGAGCGCGCTCGCCGGAAGGACGACGCCGGTCACGTCGCTCGCGGCGAGCGCGCGAATGCCTTCGTCGCCTGTCGCCTCGAGGTGGTCGACCGAACGCGCGCCGAGCTCGATCGCGAGCGGGATCGCTCCCTGCTCGGTGAACTGGTCGCCGTGCAGCCGGAGCGCGAGACCGGCGTCGCGGCACGCTTCGAGGTAGCGCCGCGCCTGGGCCGCGTCGAACGCGCCGCGCTCGAGGAAGACGTCGGCCGCCTCGGCGATCTCCGCTGCCTCGGGAAGCACCTCCGCCAGCGCGAAGTCGAGATACGCGTCCGCGTTGTCGAACTCCGGCGGCACCGCGTGCGCGCCAAGCCACGTAGGGACACCGCCCGCGTCTCGAATCGCGCGCAGCGACGCGAGCTCGGTGTCGCGGTCGAGGCCGTAGCCCGACTTCGCCTCGAACGTCGTCGTTCCGTGCCGCCGCATCCAGTCCCGGTGGAGCATGACTGCGTCGCGCAGACCGTTCTCCCCCGCCTCGCGCGTGGCGCGAACGGTGGAGAGGATCCCGCCGCCGCGCGCGTGCAGCTCCTCGTACGTCGTCCCGGCGGCACGGAGCGAGAACTCCTCCACGCGGTCGCCACCGAACGCCGCGTGCGTGTGACAGTCGACGAGGCCCGGGATCGCGCAGCACCCGTCGCCGTAGATCTCGTCGATGTCGCCGTCGAGCGACGGGAGGTCGCGCATCCTGCCGACCGCTTCGATCGTGTCGCCGTCGCAGAGGACGTACGCGTCCTCGAGCACGTCCACCTCGCCGAGCTGTGCGCCGCGCAGCGGCGCCTCACGGCCCGCCGGTGTCGCCACCTGGGCGAGATCGCGAATGAGGAGGCGCACGCGGTGAGTCTACGAGCCTCCCGAGGAGGCGACGGGTGCGGACTGTGTCGGTGTCACGGTTACCGGTGTCACCGTTACCGGCGCGACGGTCGTCGTTGCAGCTGTCGTTGTCGCTTGCACGTGCTTCTTGGTCGTGGTCGCAGTGGTCGTCGAGTAGGCCTTTTGCGTCGCGCTGGCGGCAAGCCCGGCGAAGAGCCCGCACGCGGCGAGCGCGGCGCCGGCAACGGCACCGGTGATTCGGCGGACGCGAGTCATGTTCCGGTCGCGGCTCTTGGGGGTCATCGCGCACGCTTTTCGAGCGAGAGCGCGAGGCGCGGGCACATCTTTACGGCGTGCCGCACCGCGGGCTCGAGACTCCGACTGACGGGCTCGCGCGGCATGATCGGGTAGCCCCATTCGTCGAGCTCGACGAGCTCGGGCAGGAGCTCCGCGCAGTGGCCGTAGCCGTCGCAGAGGATCGGATTCACGCGGAGTTTCATGCTCATCTCCATTCGCGGGAGGATCCCAGCGGGAGCACGGGGGAACGTGCCGACCCGGTGCAACGGCCGGCGTGGTGGCGGACGATCTCGTCCGCGAAGACGTCCACGGCGCTCGCGACAAAGCGGGTTGCTCCGTTCGGATGCGCGCACGCGCCGCGACCGGAGATCTGCGGAGCCAGTCGGCGGAGCCGGTCGACGTCGAGCGTCTCGAGCGCGTCGGCCATCGCGGGGAGACCGAAGACGCACGGCCCGCACTGGCCTGCGCTCTCCTCGGCGAGGTAGCGCGCGACCCGCGCCGACTCGGCAAGCCCGCACGCGTCCTGTGGCAGAACCACGATCGAGCGAGCGCCGAGCGACGCGCCGAAGGGCTTCAGGGCGGCGTCGGAGAGCGGGAGGTCGAGCGCGTCGTGCGCACGCATCCACGTGCCGAAGTAGCCGCCGACGAGAACTGCGTTCGGAAGGGCGCTGAGCCCGCCGAACCGTTGCAGGACGTCTCGCATCGGCGTGCCGAGCTCGACCTCCGCGACGCCGGGGCTCCGCACAGCGCCGAGAACGGTGATGAGCACGGTGCCCGGCTCGTCCGCCGTCCCGCGCTCGCGGAACCACTCGGCCCCGTAGCGCGCGATGAGGCCGAGGTTCGCGAGCGTCTCGACGTTCTGGACGAGCACGCCCCTCTCGTACGGCTTTTGCATCGTCGGCTTCGCCGGACCGCCGTTCAGGTGGTTGACGAGCGCAGATTCCTCGCCGGCGACGAAGCGATCGGGCACCGCTTCGAGGAAGCAATCGAAGCCGTCACTCCGCCCCGCGAGTGCGCGTTCGAGACGCTTCCGAACGGTGCGATTCTCGCGGCCGACCGCGAAGATGATCCGGCGGGCGCCGACGATCCGGGCGGCGACCATCGCGCCGTCGACGACGAGGTGGGCGTTCTCGGCCAGCAGGACCTTGTCCTTCCAGCTCGCCGGCTCGCCCTCCGTTCCGTTCGCGACGACGACCGCATTGCGGGTGCGTGCCACGGCAGCGAGCTTGAGCGCCGTCGGGAACGCGGCTCCGCCGCGGCCCGTGAGCCCGCTCGCCTCGATCTCGGCCAGCAGCTCGGCACGTCGTCGCCGCGGCAACGGCGTGTCGATCGGAGCGAGGAGGCGCGCAGACACGTCTGCTCGCCGCTCAGCAGCGACGGCGGCGCTCACGACGCAGTCCCGAGGTACTTCGGATACGGATTGCGGAGCGCAAGCAGTCGCCAGACGAGCGTGACCGCGATGAGGCCGGCGCAGGCGACCCCCGTGTCGAGGAACCAGCCGGCGGCCTTGTCGGTACCGATGCCGACGCTGTGCGCGAAGGCGAGCGGCCACGACGCGTAGGCGAGCCAGTGCACGCTCTTCCACACGCGCTGGCTCATCCGATGCCGGAGAAGGCTCGTGACGATCACCGCCGCGAGCAGGTCGAGCGACAGCGCACCCATGCCCAGCCAGAGGCCGTACTTCGCGCTCGGCAGCGGGAGGAGCGCCTGGGCCAAGCTGACCTTCGCGTAGGAGTCGGCGAGCGCCGTCGCGATGTGGATGCCGAGGAACACGACGGCGAGCAGCGAGATGCTGCGATGCAGGCCGAGCGTCACGAAGCGCGGCAGCCGGGCGGTGCGAAACCGGCGGGTGGTCGCGATGCCGAGGACGACGACGACGGTGAAGAGGATCAACGTCACGACGCCGCTCCCGCGCATGAGGTACCAGATGATGGGGTTGTTCAGGCTGCGCACGGGAGCTCTTCCTGTGCAGGCCAACCACCCGTGACGACGACGCGGCCGTCGGGACGGACGAGACGGGCGGCAACGCCGGCGCTCTCGAGCCAGTGCGGCGCGTCCTCACCGAGGACGATGGCCGCGGTCGACGCGGTGTTCGCGCCGACGCACGTCGAAGCGGCGACGCTGACCGTGCGCCAGACCTCCGCGGCGGGGCGGCCGGTACGCGGGTCGAGGATGTGATGCGCGATGCCGTCGGTCGTGCGCCAGCGACGCACGGTTGTGCTCGAGGTGGCGAGCCCGCCGGCGGCGATCGCCACCGTCTGACCGTCCGCGGGGGAGGGAGCGCGATGGTCGTCGGTGACGAGGATCGGCCAGCCGCCGGCAGGCGCCGGCCCTGCGACGGCGATGTCGCCGCCGAGGTTCACGAGAACCGAGGAGCCGGTCGCGCGGAACGCCGCTGCGGCCGCACAGTCGGCGGCGAGCGCCTTCGCGGTCGCGCCGAGGTCGACGAGGACGCCGGCCGGGACGCGCACGCGGCCACGCTCGTCGTCGATCTCGATCCGCTGCCAGCCGGCGGCGGGGACGAGCTCGATCCGGGTGGGCTCGCGCCGGGAGACGACGACGCGGAAGTCGGCATCCCAGCCCAGGGCGCGCATCGACGCGCCTACGGTGGGGTCGACGGCGCCGCCGGTGGCGACAGCTGCGTCGACGCCGGCGGCGAGTGCCCGGCGCAGCAACCGGCTTGCCGGCATCCACTGCCCGCCGCTGCCGGCGAGACGCGAGACCTCGGAGTCGGCGCGGAAGCGGCTGCAAGCCCGGTCGATCGCGTCGAGCTCGCGCTCGAGCACGTCGATCGCGTCGGACAACGACATCGCGTCGAGGGCGGTGATCTCGGCGGTGGTGCCGAGCGCGGTGAAGGAGGCCGTAGCGGGATTCATGGTGCGAGTTTCGCCACGCGCCATAAGCCGCCTGTGAGCGCCACCTGTGAGTGTCCTGTGAGCTTTACGCCTCCCGCATGGGCAGTCGCAGCCCATGCTCTTGCGCCATCTCGATCGCCTCGGGGTAACCGGCGTCCGCATGGCGGAGCACACCGGTGCCCGGGTCGGTCGTGAGCACGCGCTCGAGCCGTTCCGCCGCGTCGTCGGTGCCGTCGGCGACGACGACCATGCCCGCGTGGATCGCGTTGCCGATCCCGACGCCTCCGCCGTGGTGCACGCTCACCCAGGTCGCGCCCGCGGCGACGTTGACGAGCGCATTGAGGATCGGCCAGTCGGCGATCGCGTCCGAGCCGTCGCGCATCGATTCGGTCTCGCGGTAGGGCGACGCGACGGATCCCGCGTCGAGGTGGTCGCGCCCGATGACGACGGGCGCCTTCACGGTCCCGTTGCGCACGAGCTCGTTGATCGCGAGCCCCGCCTTCGCGCGGTCGCCGAAGCCGAGCCAGCAGATGCGCGCCGGCAGCCCCTGGAATGCGACGCGACCCGGTGCAAGCTCGAGCCACCGCTGCAGAAGCGCGTCGTCCGGGAACAGCCTCTGCAACGTCTCGTCGATCGTCGCGATGTCGGCCGGGTCCCCGGACAGCACCGCCCAGCGAAACGGCCCGATCCCGCGACAGAACAGCGGCCGGATATAGGCCGGGACGAAGCCCGGGTATGAGAAGGCCTCCGCTACGCCGGCTTCACGGGCCTCCCCTCGCAGGTTGTTGCCATAATCGAAAACATACGCACCGCGCCGGACGTACTCGAGCATGCCCTCGACGTGCATCGCGATCGACGCACGCGCGAGTCGCAGGTACTCGTCCGGATCGGACGTGCGCAACGTTGTCGCCTCGTCGACGGTGTACCCGCTCGGCACGTACCCGTTCAGCGGGTCGTGCGCGGCGGTCTGGTCGGTGACGAGATCGAAGTGCTCGCCGCGCGCGGCAAGAAGCGGCACGACGTCGGCGGCGTTCCCGAGCAGCCCGACCGACAGTGCACGCTTTTCGGCGGCGGCCGCGCGTATGCGTGCGAGCGCGTCGTCGAGTGAGTCCGTCGCCTCGTCGAGGTACCGCGTCTCGAGTCGCCGCTCGATGCGATGTGGGTCGACCTCGACGCAGAGGATCGCCGCGCCCGCCATCGTGCCCGCGAGCGGCTGCGCACCGCCCATACCGCCGAGCCCCGCCGTCAGGATCGTGCGACCGCGCAGGTGCGGCTCGCCGAAGTGCTTCTCGCCGGCGGCGGCGAACGTCTGGTACGTGCCCTGGAGGATCCCCTGCGTGCCGATATAGATCCACGACCCCGCTGTCATCTGCCCGAACATCGTCAGGCCGAGCGCCTCGAGGCGGCGGAACTCGTCCCACGTCGCCCAGCGCGGAACGAGCAGCGAGTTGGCGATGAGGACGCGCGGCGCGCCCTCGTGCGTCGCGAGCACGCCGACGGGCTTGCCCGACTGGACGAGGAGCGTCTCGTCCGGCCCGAGCTCGAGCAGCGTCGCGACGATCGCGCGCAGCGCCTCGTGGTTGCGCGCCGCCTTCCCCGAGCCGCCGTAGACGATGAGCTCCTCCGGCTTCTCGGCCACCTCGGCATCGAGGTTGTTCAACAGCATGCGCAGCGGCGCCTCGGTCGACCACTGCCGCGCGTTGAGCGTCGTGCCGCGCGGTGCACGGATGCGCGACAGGTCGCCGCACAGCGCTTCGACGCGCGAGGTCGTGACGCTCACCCGACGGCCTTCTCGAGCGAGCCGTCACGAATCGCTGCAGCCACGGCCTCGATATCGGGAGCGAGAGAGCGGTCGTCCTTCAGTCGCGGCGAGAGCTCCCGAACGAATGCACGCGCAGCGCGCACGCCGACCCCGGGCTCCAGCGGCGCAAGGAATTCGACGCCCTGCGCGCCGGCGAGCAGCTCGATGGCGAGCGCGTTCTCGCAGTTCGCAAGCACCTGCCACGCCTTGAGTCCCGCCGCGTTTCCCATCGACACGTGATCCTCCTGCCCGGCGCTCGTCGGGATCGAATCCACCGACGCCGGATGCGCGAGCACCTTGTTCTCCGAGACGAGCGATGCGGCCACGTACTGGGGAATCATGAACCCGCTGTTGAGCCCGCCCTCGCTCGTCAGGAATGCGGGCAGGCCGTCGGACAGGTTCGGGTTGACGAGCCGTTCCACGCGCCGCTCGGAGATGGATGCGAGCTCGGCCGTCGCCATCGCCATAACGTCGAGCGCGAAGGCGAGCGGCTGGCCGTGGAAGTTGCCGTTCGAGACGAGCGCGTCCTGCTCGACGAGCACGAGCGGGTTGTCGGTCGCCGCGTTCAGCTCGACGGAGATTGTGTAATCGATGTAGTCGAGCAGGTCGCGTGACGCGCCGTGCACCTGCGGCGCGCAGCGCAGCGAGTACGCATCCTGCACCTTGTCGCACCAGCGGTGCGACTCGATGATCGCGGAGCCTTCGAGCAACTCGATCACGTGTGCCGCGGACGCCGCTTGCCCGCGCAGAGGGCGAAGCACGTGGATCGCCGGCAGGAACGACGTACGCGATCCCTGCAGCGCCTCGAGCGACTGCGCGCACGCGACGTCGGCGGCGTGCGCGAGCCTCCGCGCGCGCACGAGCCCGAGGGCGGTGAACGCGGCCATGAACTGGGTGCCGTTGATGAGCGAGAGACCCTCCTTCGCGGCGAGTTGCACCGGCTCGAGACCGACGCGCGTCAGCGCTTCGAGGCCCGGCATGCGCTCGCCGTCGAGAAACGCCTCGCCCTCCCCAACGAGCGGAAGCGCGAGATGTGCGAGCGGAGCGAGGTCGCCGGACGCGCCGACGCTCCCCCGCGCCGGAACGACCGGGACGATGCCGCGGTCGAGGCACGCGAGCAGAAGCTCGACCGTCGCGACATGCGCGCCGGAGTTCCCCTTCGCCAGGGTGTTCGCGCGCAGGAGCATCGCCGCGCGCACGATCTCCTCCGGATACGGCTCGCCGACGCCGCAGGCGTGCGACCGCAGCAGGCGCAGCTGCAGCTCCTCGGTCAGCTCTTCCGGAATCGACTGCGAGACGAAGCGGCCGAAGCCGGTGTTGACGCCGTACGTGTGCTCGTGGGTGCCGTGCGCCGCACGCTCGACCACGTCACGGGCGGCGCGCATCTTCTCGCGTGCGGCGTCGGTCAGCTCGGTCGGCCGACGTTCGACGGCGACGGCCCAGACGTCGGCGACGGTCAGGTCGTCGCCGGTAAGGGCGACCGGAGGCACAGAGGGACTCTATTCGGCGCGGCGCGCGAGCTCGTCCTCGACGTCTGCGACGTCGACGCCGGCGGCCGCGAGCAGCACGTACAGGTGGAACACGAGGTCGGCCGCCTCGGAGACGAGTGCCTCGCGGTCGCCGGAAACGGCTGCGAGGCCCGTCTCGACCGCCTCCTCGCCAACCTTCTGCGCACACCGCGCGACGCCGGCGTCGAGGAGCGAGACGACGTACGAGCCCTCGGGCCGCTCCTTCTTGCGCTCCGAGACCGTCCGCCAGAGCGCAGGTGCGAAGCACGAGCGCGCGCCCGTGTGGCACACCGGCCCCGCCGGTCGAACGCGCAGCAGCAGCGCGTCGCCGTCGCAGTCGTCGCGGATCTCCTCCACCGCGAGCACGTTCCCCGACGTCTCGCCCTTGCGCCATAGCTTTTCGCGCGAGCGGCTCCAGAACCATGCCTCGCCGGTCTCGCGCGTCAGCCGCTCCGCCTCGGCGTCCATCCAGGCGAGCATGAGCACGCGGCCGTCGCCGGCGTCCTGCACGATCGCCGCCTTCAGCGAAGGCATACGCCGAGCTCCTTCAGCTCCGCTCGCAGCGAAACCAGCCGCGCGGGGTTCTCGTGGAGAATGGAAGCGAGAAGCGCTGCCTGCGAAACCTGGAGCGCGTCGGCGACGTGCTGCGCATTGCCGGCCCCGCCGGACGCGATCACCGGCAGCGAGACCGCATCGCGCAAGGCGGCGAGCTGCTCGAGGTCGTAGCCGTCCTGCGTCCCGTCGCGATCGATCGACGTGACGAGCAGTTCGCCTGCGCCGCGCTGCTCGCACTCCTGCGCCCACGCGACCGTGTCGCGCGCAGCGTCACGCGTTGCGGCGTGCGAGCGCACGCGCCCGCCTTCCGTGTCGATCGCAACGACGACCGCCTGGCTCCCGAGCGCACGTGCGAGCTCCTCGATCAACTCAGGACGCGCGAGCGCCGCCGAGTTGACGCTGATCTTGTCCGCGCCCGCCTCGAGCAGCACGGTTGCATCCGCGACCGATCGGATACCGCCGCCGAAGGTGAAGGGAATGGTCACGTGCTCGGCAACGCGCGCGGCGACGCCGGCCGCCGCGACCGTCGACGTGATGGTGGCAGAGATGTCGAGGAACACGAGCTCATCTGCGCCGCCGTCGGAGTAGGCCGCACCGAGCTCGACCGGATCGCCGACGTCCCGCAGCTGCCGGAAGCGCACGCCCTTGACGACGCGCCCGCCGGCCACGTCGAGACACGGGATCAGCCGCGGGAGAGGCATTGCTCCAGAAACCGTTGACCGGCGACGCCGCTCTTCTCGGGATGGAACTGCACGCCGACGAAGGAGCCGTGCTCGACGATCGCGGCGTGACCCTCGCTCGTCGCCACCGTCGCATCGGTCACCGCCTCGTACGAGTGCGCGAACCAGTACGCCTCCCCGCCGGGGTCGACCGTCGCCCAGCCGATGCGCGGCACGCGCTCCGCCTGCAGCCGCACGGCGCGGCCCGGCACGATCCCGAGCCCCGCGACGCCGCCGTCCTCCTCGCTCTCGTCGAGTGCGAGCTGGAGGCCCAGGCAGATGCCGAGGATCGGCCGGCCTGCCGCCTGGCGTGCGCGCAAGACGTCGGCCGCCGGACCGAGCCCGTCCATCGCCGACCGGGCGGAGCCGACGCCGGGGAGCACCGCCAGGTCTGCGCGCTCGAGGTCGTCCGTCATCTCCGCTCCGAGGCGGCGGACAGCGAGCTCGACGGAGCGGACGTTGCCGGCGCCGTAGCGCGCGATCGCGACGGTCTTCACATCAGGCCCTTCGTGGACGGAAGCACGTCGCTCTCGCTCCGGATCGCGGCGCGGAGCGCACGGCCGGTCGCCTTGTACGCCGCCTCGGCGACGTGGTGCGCGTCGTCGCCGGTCGACTCGACGTGCAAGCCGATGCGTGCGTTGTTCGCGAAGCTCGCCAGCACGTGCGGCGCAAGGCCGACGGCGGGATCGATGACGATCTTCGTATGCGGGCGGCCGCCGAGATCGACAGCGGCGCTCGCACGCGCGTCATCCATGACCACGACCGCGTCGCCGTAGCGCGCGATCCCCTTACGGTCGCCGAGCGCACGGTCGAACGCCTCGCCGAGGGCGATCGCCGCGTCTTCGGCGGTGTGGTGGGCGCCGGTCTCGAGATCGCCGTTGCCTTCGAGCACAAGGTCGAAGCCCGCATGGAACGCGAGCTGCTCCAGGAAATGGTCGTAGAGCCCGGCGCCCGTACCGACACGCACGCGGCTGGCGCCGTCGAGCGCGAGTCGCACGCGCAGGGTCGTCTCGACGGTCGTTCGCACGTAACGGGCGCGGCGCTTCTGCGCGGGCGGCTCGCCGGCGAGCGCGGCGAGGAGGAGGTCGTCGTCTTCGCGGTCGCGCACGGAGATGCGAACGGCGTCCTCGAACACGCGCACGACGCACCCGGTGGCGAGCAGCGTGGCCGCGGCCGCGCCGGGATCGGCGACCGGCACGTAGACGAAGTTGGCGCGCGACGGCAGCGGGGCGAAGCCGAGCCCGCGCAGCTCTGCGGCGAGGCGCTCGCGCTCCTCGATGACGGGTGCCGGGTCCGGCGGCGACGCGAGCGCGGCGAGTGCGAGCGCGACCGAGAGTGACGACACGGGCTCCGGCGCCTGCCGCGCGTTCAGCTCGGCGGCGACGTCCCGCGATGCGAGCGCGTAGCCGATGCGCGCGCCCGCGAGCGCGAAGATCTTCGAGAACGTCCTGAGAACGACGACGCCGTCGTCGATCAGCCCGACCGCACCGGGATCGTCTGCGTACTCGAAGTACGCCTCGTCGACGGCGAGCGGGCGCGCGGACGGGAGCGGCTCGAGCGCGCCGGTCGGATTCCCGGGCCGGCATGCGAATGTCAGGACAGGCGCCTCGTCGCCGACCTCCGCGCCGGCGAGCTGGGCGGCGACGCGGAACAGCGGGTACGTCGGCGAGGACGGGATCGCAACGGTGTCGCCGGGGCCCGCGAACGAGCGCGCGACGAGCAGGATGAGGTCGTCCGCGCCGGCACCAAGGACCACGTTCTCGGTCTCGACGCCCGCGTACTCGGCGATCGCCTCGCGGATGAACGGGTGGCCGCCGTGCGCGTATTCGTTCACGCGCGCGAGCGCCGACGCGATTGCCGCGGGGCGCGAGCTCGGGAGCGGCAGCGGAGGGACGTTGCCGTCGAACCGCATGATCTGCACCGGGTCGAGCCCCGCGCGGCGCGCGAGCTCGGCCGTCGACGGCGCCCACTGGTACTCGGCGAACTCGGACGAGAGCGCTCTCATCGCTGCACCGCCTCGGCGTGCGCGGGCAACCCCTCGAGCGCTGCAAGCGCCTCCACCGTCGGCCGGACGCGAGCCAGTCCCTCCTCCGTGAGCCGCTGGACGGTGATCGGCTTGAGGAACGCCTCCAGGCCGAGGCCGCCGACGCGACGCGCCCAGCCGCCCGTCGGAAGCACATGATTCGCGCCGGTGCCGAGATCGCCGCTCGCCACCGGCGACCACTCGCCGACGAAGACGGCGCCGGCGTTGCGCACACGCGGTGCGAGCGCCTCCGCGTCGCCGAGCAACACGAGGTGCTCGGGCGCGATCGCCTCCGCCTCCTCCAGCGTGGAGACGATGCGGCAGACGGCTTCGTGCCCGTGCTCGGCCTGTGCCGCGACCTCGAGCTCGGCGAGCCGGCGGTCGCCGCCCGCGCCGAGCACAACCACAACTTCCGACGGCCCTGCCGGCAGGTCGATGGCGACGTCGCGCGCGACCGCGAGCTTCGCGTCGTTCACGTACGGGCCTCCCGGTCCGACGATCTTGTCCACGCGTTCGACGTACGCGAGGTAGCCGATCGCCTGCGGCCCGCCGATTGCCCACACCTCGTCGATGCCGAGCAGCTCCGCGGCGCGCGCAACGAGGCCCGCACCCTCGGGCGGCGTACAGACGACGAGGCGCCGCACGCCTGCGACCTGCGCGGGTACTGCGCACATGACGAGCGTCGAGACGAGCCCGCGCGGCACGTACACGCCGACGGAATCGAGCGGGATCCAGCGGCGCTCGAGCTCGACGCCGGGCTCGACCTCGAGCCGCACGTCGGCCGGCCGCTGCACTTCGTGCCAGCGGCGCACACGGTCGGCGAGCGCCAGCACCGCCTCCTCCGGAAGGTCGCCCGACGGCTCCGCGCGCGCGGGCTCGACGCCGTCGAGGCGCATGGCCCACTCGCGCACCGCGTCGGCGCCGCGCGCCTTGACGTCCTCGACGATGTTCATCCGAGCATCCGTTCGACGGGGACGATGAGGATCGACGATGCGCCCGCGCCCTCGAGCTCCGGGAGCAGGCGCCAGATGTCGGCGGCGGGAACGAGGCTGTGCACCGCCACCATCCCGGGCTCGGAGAGGGGCAGCACGCTCGGCGCGCGGGAGCCTGGGACGAGTGCGCAGATCGCGTCGATCGCATCCTCGGGCGCATTCAGCATGAGGTAGCGCATCCCCCGCGCGTCGACGACGCTGCGAAAGACGCCGGCGAGCTGGACGGCCGCGGCATGCGGTTCGGGCGGGCCGATCAGCACCGCCTCGGACTCGAGCAGGACGCCGATCGAACGGAGGCCGTTCGTGCGCAGCGTGCTCCCACTCGAGACGAGATCGACGATCGCGTCCGCAAGACCGAGTCGCGGCGCGAGCTCGACAGAGCCGTGCACGTCGACGAGCGCGATCGGCACGGGCAACAGATCCTGCGCCAGCCGCGGGAAACTCGTCGCGATGCGCGCGCCCGTGAGGTCTTCGGGCGAGACGAACGCCGACTCCTCCGGCACTGCGGCCTCGAGCGTGCACGCGCCGAAGCCGAGGCGCTGCAGCTCCGTGACGTTCGCACCGCGCTCGCGGACGATGTCGAGACCCGTGATGCCGCAGTCGACGACGCCGTCCTGCACGTACTCGGGGATGTCGTCGGCGCGCACGAGCAGTGCCTCGACCGGCGCGTTGCGGCACGGGAACGCGAGCGCGCGGTCGCCGGGCGTCTCCGGCCCGAGGCCGGCGTCCTCGAGTAGCGCGATCGCGGGATCGCGCAGCCGACCCTTCGACGGGACCGCGATCCTCAGGATCTTCGCCGCCGCTGGAGCGCCAGCCGGTAGCCGCCCTCGCCGCGACGCAGCCACTGCGCCACGCGCGTCACCGTCGTCGTCGACGCGTGCGCTCGCCGCGCGACCTCCAGGTACGGCAGCCCCTCGTCCAGGAGGCGCGCCACCTGCCACCGGTGCGCCATCGCGTCCAGCTCCGCGCGCGTGCAGAGATCCCGGAGGAAGCTCTGGGCTTCCTCCTTCGTCCGCAGCGAGACGACCGTCTCGAAGAGGTCTCGGTGCTCTCGGGTCGGCCAATGTCGGGGCTCCGTCGCTGCCATCGTGTTAGCATGGTAACACGGTACACCAAGGCTTTCAACTTCTTCCGGCCGTGGACGTCCTCGACGGGCGGGCGGTGCGGCTCGAGCGCGGGGACTTCGACGCTGTGACCCGCGAGGCCGGCGATCCGGTCGAGCTCGCGCGCCGTTTTGCCGCGACCGCCCCTCCCCTGCTCCACGTCGTCGTGCTCGACGCTGCCCGCTCGGGCGGCGTTCCGATCGAGCTCGCGCGACGCCTGGCGGCCGCGGTTGCGCCGGTCCCCGTCCAGCTCGGCGGCGGCGTGCGCAGCCCCGACGACGCCCGCGCGCTCATCGGCGCCGGCATCAAGCGCGTCATCGTCGGCACGGCCGCGTTCGAGCAGGGTCCGGAGCCGTACGTCGAGGCACTCGGCGCGCGACTCGTCGTCGCCGTCGACGTCCGGGACGGCGAGGTGCGCACGCGCGGCTGGGAGCGCGGCAGCGGCCTCACGGTCGACGAGGCAGTCGACCGCTGCCGCGCCGCAGGCGTCGCGCGTCTTCTCTGTACCGCCGTCGACCGCGACGGAACGCTCAGCGGCCCCGATCTCGCCCTGATGGAGCGCGTCGTCGGCCGCTTCGGCGGCCCGGTGCTGGCCGCGGGTGGCGTCCGGTCGCAAGAAGATCTCGATGCGCTGGCCGCGCTCGGCCTCGAGGGCGCTGTCGTCGGGCGGGCGCTACTCGAGTAGCCGCAGCTCCAGGATGTGCGACGCGTCGAAGCCCTGGATGCGGAGGAGCGCGCCCGCCGCCGCGATCGCCGCGCCGGCCGGCATGAGCCCGACGAGCTCGGCGCCTGCGAGCTCCACGCCCCGCGCCGCCGCCTCGCGCTCGATGGCGGCGACGATGTCGTGCAGCGCGGCGGCCTCCCAGTCCTCGACGTTCATGCTGATCTGCGCGTGGCCGGCGCGGGGCAGGTCGAGCCCGAGCGCGCGCACGCCGGGGAAGCCGCCGTTGCGCTCGCGGATCGTGCAGGCGATCGCGCGCGCCGCTTCGACGTCGGCATTTGCGAGGTTCACGTTGAACGCGATCAGCGGGCGACGCGCGCCGACGATGACGCCGCCTGCCGAGGGGTGCAGCTGCCGAGGCCCGAAGTCGGGCGTGAGCTCGCCCGCATCGATTCGACGCTGAAGCTCCTCCGGACCGCCGCGGCGGAAGAACGCGGGGCCGCGGCCCTCGCCGATCTCGCCGTACAGGAAGACGGGCAGCCCGAGCTCCTCGCCGATGCGCTGCGCGGCGATGCGTGCCGTCTCGCGCGCGAGCTCTCCGTCCTCACGCCGGATCGCGACGACCGGGACGACGTCGGCCACGCCGATGCGCGGATGCACGCCCGCGTGCTCGCGCAGGTCGATCCGCTCCTGTGCGACTGCGATGCCGGCCAGCAGCGCGTCCACGATCTGCTCCTCGTCTCCCGCAAACGTGTAGACGGACCGGTTGTGATCCGCGTCGGAGTGGACGTCGAGGAGCTTTGCGAAGCGCGCGAGCTCCGTCCCGATGTCGGCGATGACGAGGCTGTCACGGCCCTCGGAGAAGTTCGGGACGCTCTCGAGCGGGAGCACGCGCAGAGACTACGCCCGCAGGAAGGGTGCGCAGTCCTCGCACACGCTCGGCGGAACGAGCCCGAGTCGCATACCGAGGTAGAACGCCTTGCAGCCGACGCAAAGACCGAAGCCGGACTCGAGCGACGCGAACAGCGCGATCACCCCGACGAGGGCGAGCGCCGCCGTGTGCTGGCCGGCGGCGTACCAGAGGAGGCTCGCCGCCACCGTGAAAACCGCGCCGATCGTCTGGGCGAAACGCTTGGCCGGCCCCGGTGAATACCGGTGCGCGACGGGGAGGCGCGGCGTGACGAAGCGCGTCGCCGCGAACGCGAGCGGGCTCAGCTTCGGCCCGGTCAGCGCGCGGGCGACGAACCCGTACGCGAGCACCGGCAGGATCCAACCCTGCTGGAATGCGATCGCCACCACGGCGAGCACCGCGACGACGCCGGCGACGAGCCGCGCGGATGTTTCGTTGACAGGGTTCGGAAACGAGAAGAGACCGCGCATGACCGTCCGCAAATCAGCGTATCGATCGCTCACATCCCTGCAGCGCGACCTATCCCGCTGCCGCGCGTGCGCGGAGGCCGGCTATCCGCTCGAGTCGCTGCCGGTGCGCGCGCCGTTCGCGAACCAGCGCGCGTATCTGTACGGACAAGCGCCGGGCATCGTCGAAGGCGAGGAACGCCTGCCGTGGCGCGGCCGCGCCGGGCAGACGCTTCGCCGCTGGCTCGAGCTGGACGAGGACGCGTTCTACGCGACGTTCTACTGCGCATCCGTAACGCGCTGCTACCCAGGTCGCCCGGCATCCGGACGTGGCGACCGCACCCCCACGCCGCGCGAACAGGAACTGTGCTCGTTCTGGCATCGCTGGGAGGTCGAGCTCCTCCGGCCGCGCCTGATCGTGCCCGTGGGCGGGCTCGCTCTGCGCGCGATCCTCGGCCCGTCCTCGCTGACGGAGTGCATCGGCGAGCGCCACGAGCTGGACGGGGTGCCGGTCATCCCGCTCCCACATCCCTCCGGTGCAAGCAGCTGGCCGAACGTGCCGGCCAATCGCAAGCGCCTCGACAGCGCCCTTTCCCTCATTCACCAGGAGCTCGCGCGTCTACATTGAGAAGGTGAGTGCCGTCCCCTACCGGGCGACGTTTGTGCGTCTGCTCGGCTTCCTCCGGCCCTACCGGGTCGGCCTCGCCGTCTCCATCGTTCTCGCCGTCGGCTCCCAGGCCGCGCAGATCGCGCTCGTCTGGCTCACCGGCCGCAACGTCATCGACGGCGCGCTCATCCACCACGACCGCCATCGCCTCTGGCTGACGGTCGGTGAAATCGTCGCCCTCGGCTTCGCGCGGGCCGTGTTCATGCTCGGGCGGCGCCTCCTCTCGGGCAAGCAGGCGCTCGACGTCGAGATGGACATGCGCAGCCACTTGTACGCGCGCCTCGTCCGGTTGTCGTACGGCTTCTACGACCGCCATCAGACCGGCCAGCTCATGTCGCGCGCGACTGTCGACCTCCAGGGCGTCCGCTTCTTCCTCGGCTACGGCCTCATCTTCTTCTTCCAGAACGTGCTCACCGTCGTGTCGGTGACCGTCGTCCTCTTCTTCTTCCAGTGGGAGCTCGCGCTCATCGCGCTCGCGATCACGCCGCCGCTCGTCGTGCTCGCATACCGGTACAGCCACATCGCCCACCCGACGCTGCGCGACGTGCAGCAGCGTCTCGCCGACGTCGCCACCGTCGCCGAGGAGAACATCGTCGGCGTCCACGTCGTCAAGGCCTTCGCGCAGGAGCCCGCGGAGGAGGCCAAGTTCGAGTACCGGTCGGAGCTCGTCTTCGACCAGACGCTGAAGGTGAACCGCCAGCGCGCGACGTACGTGCCGCTCATCTCGTTCGTGCCGCTGCTCGCGCAAGCGTTCGTCCTGCTCATCGGCGCCCGCATGGTCGCGCGCGGCGACCTCACGCCGGGAAGCTTCAGCGCGATCTTCCTCTACCTCGGCATGCTCGTCACGCCGTTGCGCTCGCTCGGGATGTGGATCGGCCAGGCCCAGCGTGCGACGGCCTCGGGCGAGCGCATCTTCCAGGTGATCGACGAGCCGGAGGAGATCGCGGACCGCCCCGGCGCGACCCCTCTCGAGCCCGGCCCCGGCCGCGTGCGCTTCGAGCACGTCTCGTTCGAGTACCTACCGGGCCGGCCCGTGCTCCAGGACATCGACCTCGACATCACTGCCGGGCGAACGGTCGCGCTCATCGGTAACACCGGCTCCGGCAAGACGACGCTCACCTCGCTCGTCCCACGCTTCTACGACGCGACCGCCGGCCGCATCACCGTGGACGGCCAGGACGTCCGCGACGTGACGCTCATCTCGCTCCGCAGCGCGATCGGCGTGATCGCCCAGGATCCCTTCCTCTTCTCCGCCACCGTGCGCGAGAACATCGCGTTCGGCAGCGCCGGCATCTCCGACGGGGAGGTCGAGCGCGTCTCGCGGCTCGCGCAGGCGCACGAGTTCGTCGAGCGGCTGCCGCAGGGCTACGACACCGTCATCGGCGAGCGCGGCATCACGCTGTCGGGCGGGCAGCGGCAGCGGATCGCCATCGCGCGTGCGCTCGCGGTCGACCCGCGCGTCCTCATCCTCGACGATGCGACCGCGTCGGTCGACGCCACGACCGAGGCGCAGATTCGAACCGGGCTGCGCACCGCCATGGAAGGCCGCACGACGCTGATCATCGCGCACCGGCTGTCGACGATCGCGCTCGCAGACGAGATCGTCGTCCTCGCCGACGGGCGCGTCGCCGCACGGGGCACACACGACGAGCTCGTCGGCACGAGCGAGGTGTACCGCGAGATCTACGAGCACGGCCTGCTCGAGCGGCAGTTCGCGGACGCGGTCGAGGCGCGGGCGGACGTGGCATGAGCTCGCCTCACGTTCCTGGGGCGGCGCTGGCAAAGGAGCCAAGCGCGCGGCGCGCAGGGCAGTACATGACGTACGACCAAGCGCCGCGCGCGCAGGATCCTGCCGCCAGCGGCGTCAGCCTTTCGCGGAGCCCGGCTCCGCCGGGCGGGAGCGAAAGGCGGCCAGGGACGTGAGGGTCCACCAGCCCGGTAGCAGCCTGATGCGCGAGCGCGGCGCCGATGTCGACGACTGGTCCTGGCGGACGACGAGGCGCCGGTTCGGGACACTCTGGCGGTTGACGCGGCCGTACCGCGGCCGCACCGGGCTGTCGGTCATCTCGCTCCTTACCGCGACAGCGACGGCGCTCGCGCCGCCGTACCTCGCGAAGTACGCGCTCGACGACGCGATCAACGGCCACACGGGCGCGAAGCTCGAGATCGTCGTCGGCATCTTCGTCGCCGCGGGTCTCGCCAACTGGGGAATGACGTACGTCGAGACGTACCTGACCGGCTGGGTCGGTGAGCGGATCCTCGCCGACCTGCGCAAGCAGCTCTTCGGGCACCTGCAGCGCCTCTCGCTTGGCTTCTACGAACGCAACCGCGCAGGCGTGATCATCAGCCGGCTCACGAACGACGTCGAGGCGATCGACCAGCTCGTCACCGACGGCGTCACCACCCTCGTACAGAGCACGCTCACGCTCCTCGGGACCGCCATTCTCCTGTTCATCCTCGACTGGCGCCTCGCGCTCGCCACGTGCGCGGTGATCCCGCTCATGAGCGTCGCGACCGTGATCTTCCGCAAGCACTCCGCGAGCGCGTACGCGGACGTACGCGAACGGCTCGGCCTCGTCACGGCGACCCTGGCGGAGGACATCTCCGGCATGCGTGTCGTTCAGGCGTTCACGCGCGAGGACGCGGCGTACGCGAACTTCCGCGAGGTCGCGAAGCGCTACCGCGAGTCGAACATGCAGACGGTCGTGCTGAACGGCGTGTACTTCCCGTTCGTCGACTTCCTCTCGACGGTCGCGCTCGCGGTCGTGCTCGGCTACGGCGGCCACCTGTACTTCGACCACTCCATCTCGCTCGGCACGCTCTTCGCCTTCATGCTCTACGTGCAGAACTTCTTCGACCCGGTGCAGCAGCTGTCGCAGCTGTACAACACGTTCCTCTCGGCGACGGCGGCGCTCGACAAGATCATCGGGATCCTCGAGCAGAAGCCCGACGTGGAGGACCGGCCCGGTGCGGGCGACCTGCCGGCCATCGCAGGCCACGTCCGCTTCGAGAACGTTCGCTTCGCGTACGGCCGCGGGGACGAGGTGCTGCACGGGCTCGACCTCGACGTTCCCGCCGGGACGACGGTCGCGCTCGTCGGCCACACCGGCGCCGGAAAGTCGACGATCGCGAAGCTGCTCGCCCGCTTCTACGAACCGACCGGCGGCCGAATCGTCATCGACGGCTACGACCTGAACGACGTCAGCCAGCGCTCCCTGCGTTCCCAGCTCGGCGTCGTGCCACAGGAGGGCTTCCTCTTCGCCGGCACGGTGGCGGAGAACATCGCCTTCGGCAAGCCGGGAGCCTCGACGGACGAGATCGTCCGCGCGGCGCAGCTCGTCGGCGCGCACGACTTCATCCTCCGGCTCGAGGACGGCTACGAGACGCAGCTCGGCGAGCGCGGCTCACGCCTGTCCCTCGGGCAGCGGCAGCTCGTCGCCTTCGCGCGCGCGCTGCTGGCCGATCCGCGCATCCTCATCCTCGACGAGGCGACGTCGTCGGTCGACATCGGCACCGAACGGAAGATCGAGCAGGCGCTCCGGATCCTGCTCGCCGAGCGCACGGCATTCGTGATTGCGCACCGGCTGTCGACCATCCGCGACGCCGACCTCATCGTCGTCCTCGAGCACGGCCGGATCGTCGAGCAGGGAACGCACGAGCAGCTCCTCGCACGCCGCGGCCTGTACACGTCGCTCTACGGCGACTGGGCCGCCGACGTCGCGTAGGCCTCGGCCATCGCGATCCGCTGCACGATCGTCGGGTGGTTCTCGAGCATGACGTAGTCCCACGTCGACGGGTTCGGCTCGTCCAGCGTCGTCGGCACGAAGCGACGGAAGAGCGCGATCGCATCCTTCGGATCGCGCGTCGTGACGAGCGCACGCCAGTCGGCTTCCGCCTCCATGTGACGGCTGATCGCGTTCTGCAGCGGTAGCGCGAACAGATCGAGCACGACGAGGGCGAGAAGCGCGAGCGGCACCGCCGCCGGCTCACGCAGCCCGCCGCGGAGCTTCGTCACCTGGGCGATGAGAAAGAGCCCCGGGAACGCGAAGAGCGCGTACCAGCCGACGTCCTTCCAGATGTGGTGTCGGGCGAGGTGGCCGAGCTCGTGACCGATGACGACCTTCAGCTCACCCGTCGTGAAGCGGCCGTCGAGCATCGTGTCGAAGATGATGACGCGGCGGCTCGGCCCAAGACCCGTGGCCTCCGAGTTCGGCAGCGACGTGACGTCGTGGATGTCCTGGACCTCGATCGGCACGTGCCCTACGCCCTCCTGCACCTCCAGCCGCGACGCGATCGCGCGCAGGCGGGCGCTGTGCAGCGGATGCGTCGTCACGAGATACGGGCTGACGAACGCAAACAGCAGCGTGAGGCCGATGAACGGCGGCGCCGCCCAGATCCACCACGTGCTCCGGAAGCGGCGCGCAAGCCCCATGACGATCGCGAGCGCGAGGCAGAGGAAGACGAACTGGCCGGCGAGCGAGAACCAATCGCCGAAGAGGAATGACGTGTAGCCCACCTTCGAGAGGTCGTGGCGACGCTGCCACCAGAGATCGACGACCTCGAGCGGGAGCTGTACTACCCACACGAGCGCGAACCCGAGCATCCCGAGCAGCATCCCTGTGCCGACCGGACCGGCCGCCGACTCGCGTGCCCAACGGGCGCCCCAGCGCGCGAACGCCGCGAGCGCCGCGATCTGAAGCAGTGTCGTTCCCCAGAACAGGATGTCCTCGACCCGCGAAAAGCTCGCTGCCGCGTGCAGCTGCGCGGCGGTGAAGAACCCATGCTCGTCGACGTGCGGAAGATGGAGAGAGGACGGGACCGTCGTTCGCCAGAGGAACCACGCAGCAACGCCCCACACCGCGGCCGCCGCGGCGAGCAGCGACGCCCGGCGGATCACGCCGCTTCGGCGAACTCGTGCTGCGGCGACTCAGCTCCCTCGAGCGGGCTCGCGTGCGGATATGCGTCGGTGAGAAGCAGGAGATAGGCGTTGGCCTGCGCCTGGTAGCGCAGGGCGTACGCCGAGAAGTTGCGCAGCCCCCAAGGCGCCGAGCCGCGGGCGAGCGCGACGAACCACGTGAGGAACGCGGCTGCCGCTAGGCCGTACCCCAGCGCGCCGTTCACTGCGAGTGCCGGAACGGCGAGCACGATGCGGAATCCCGTCTTCCAGCGGTTTTGGCGAGCGGGCTCGGGGAGCTGAAGATCGAGCGGGTACCTGCCCGGAGCACCGTCGAAGCCGGGGAACGGGTTCGCTGCGAGATAGAGGAACGCATACACGTGTAGCTGGTAGCGGACGTACCGCGAGATGAACGCGTGCAGCGAACGGGCCGGCGTGCCGCGGAAGAGGGTCACGAACCAGTTGAGGATCGCCGCGACGAAGACGGCGATGCCCCAAAGGACGAGCCAGACGAAATGCGGGATCGTGAGCAAGAGCCGGAAGAAGACGGTCAGCCGTGAGAACCGCAGGTCGTCGGCGTCGCCCACGAGGCGCACGGTGTGCACGGGCGGGCGCCCGACGCCATCGAGCATCGCGGTCGGGTCCGCGTCGGGATACCGATCCGTGACGAGCAGCAGATACGCCATCACCTGCGCGGTGTAGCCGAGGCTGTACGCAGACGCGTCGCGGAGGCCCTTCGGCATGTGGCCTTGCGCCATGCTCGCGAACCAGCCGAGGACCGCGCATGTAATCGCGAGTGCGCCGCGAGCGCTCGCTCCCGCGAAGCGCGAGCGCCCGCTGCTCGAGGTGGTGTACGTGATCCCACCCCCTCCGAGCGCCGACGCCATCACGAGCGCCGGCACGGCGAGGAACAACCGGAAGAACGTCTTCCAGCGCGACTGCGGTGTGAGCTCGGGCAGGCGTACGTCGATCGGATACTTGCCCTCCTCCCCGCTGAAGCCTGGATACGGGTTCGCGACGAGATCGACATACGCATTCACGTGCGTCGCGTAGCGGATGTACGAACACGTCAGCCGGTGGAGGGCGGCCGCCGGCCGACCGGTAGCGAGCGCGACCACCCAGTTCAGGATCACCACGACGACCATCAGGACCGTCCAGAGGAAGAGCCAGACGAAGTGCGGGATCGCGAGGAGGAGCGTGAAGAAGACCCGCGGCCGACTGCGCCGAAGGTCGTCCGTGACCACGAGCTTGACGGGATGGTCCTGGTGCATTCCACACTTATGGCACATCCGTCAGACTGCATCCATGGCGCTCGACGAGGAGACAGCCGGCCGGATCGACCAGCCCGTTCCGGAGGAAGCGGAACGCGAAGCGAGGCTCACGCCTGCCGAGGCGATCGAGCGCATGCGCATCAACGTGCCGGTGCGCGGCAACCGCAAGCTGCGCACGGTCATCGAGCGTGTGAACGCCGACAAGCAGATCAAGGGGTGGTGGCACGTCTCCAACGTGAACGCGGTCGCGCGCATGGAGATCAACGACCACTCCTGGGTGCACGTGCAGATCGTGGCCAACATCGCGCTCAAGCTTCTGCGGCAGCTCACGAAGCACGGCGTCGAGTCGGCGATGGTGCGCGACTACGGGATGACGAACGACGACGCCGAGGTCGTCGTCACCCTCGCGGCGCTCATGCACTGCATCGGCATGTCGATCCACCGCCACGGCCACGAGGACTTCAGCCTGTTCCTGTCCGAACCGAAGATGCGCGAGCTCCTCACCGGCCTCTACGACGAGCCGGAGCGGACGGTGGTCGTGTCCGAGGTGCTGCAGGCGATCATCAGCCACCGCGCCGACGGCGAGCCGCTCACGACCGACGCGGGGATCGTCCGGGTCGCCGACGCGCTCGACATGGCGAAGGGGCGCTCGCGCATCGGCTTCGAGCGCGGCCGCGTGTCGATGCACTCGCTCTCGGCGGCCGCGATCGAGGACGTCACGATCACGGACGGCGAGGAGCGGCCGATCCTCATCGAGATCCTGATGAACAACTCGTCCGGCCTCTTCCAGGTGGACGGACTGTTGCGCGCGAAGCTGCGCGGATCCGGGCTCGAGCCGTACGTCGAGGTGGTCGCGCACATCGACACCGAGACCGAGCGGCGCCTCGTCCCGGTGTACCGGCTCGACGTCTGAGCCTGCGGTACGGCCTCGCTACACTGCGGGCGACCCGTTGCGGGATCGTCTAACGGTAGGACGCCGGTCTCTGGAACCGGAAGTTGGGGTTCGAATCCCTGTCCCGCAGCCTCTTCCCTGCGAGACTGCCGCGGTGCGCACGCGCCGCCTGTTGCCGCTCGTCCTGGCCGTCGCCGGCCTCCTCGCCGTCGCCGCCCTCGCAAGCCACGGACGACCGCTGAACGGATCGCACGGCACCGGGCCGACGTCGCACTTCTTCGACTACGTGTTCACGACGGTCGCGCTCTTCGTGCTCGCGATCGCTGTCATCGTCGTCTGGAGCCTGCTCGGCGCGAAGCCGGATAAGGCTGCGCAGAACAGGCCGAAGTTCAATCTCGTGCAGCTCCTGTTCTCGCTCGCGGCGAGCCTCTTGCTCGGCTGGTTCCTCCTCCACGCCCACTTTCACCGGCCCGCGAAGGCCAAGACGACCAAGAGCACCAAGCCGGGCGCGGCCGGGAAGGGGACGCCTGCGAACAAACCCAACCCCTCCGTCCTCCGGGGCGCACGGCTGCGCTGGGACGAGGTGGCGATCGTCGCCGCGCTGCTCGCCGCCGCCGGTGTCGCCGCGTTCGCAGGCCGGAGCGCAAAGCCGATGAGGCCGTTGCGGCGCCGCTCGCAGGACGAGGTTGCGCTCGCCCTCGACGAGTCCCTCGACGACCTCCGCTCGGAGCCGGACCTGCGCCGCGCGATCATCGCCGCGTACGCGCGCATGGAGCGAACGCTCGCGGCGGCGGGAATCCCGCGACGGCCAGCGGAAGCCCCGCGCGAGTATCTCGCGCGCGCCCTGCACGACCTCGAAGCGAGCGCGGGCGCGGTCACGCGCCTGACCGATCTCTTCGAGTGGGCGAAGTTCAGCCACCACGACCCGGACGCGTCGATGCGCGACGAGGCGATCGACGCGCTCGTCGCCCTGCGCGACGAGCTCCGGCAGCCGGTCGAGGCGGCGGCGTGAAGAGGCCACGCATCCCGATCGGGACGCTCGCCGTCGTCACCATCGGCCTCGCGATCGCGCTCGGGCTGCGCCCGGTTTCGGTCCGTGAGATCCTCGCCGCCTACGTGCTGGCGCTGACCGCGATGGCGCTCGTCATGCTCACGCGTATGGCGCGCACCGAAGAGGAATGGGAGCGGGCGACGTCCGAGCTCGAGCGTGCGCTCGCACGGCGCCGGATGACGCAGGGCCGGCCGGCCGAGCTCATCCGGACGGAACGGGACCTCACGCTGAGCAGCGCAAACGCCGGCGAGCTGCACGCGCGCGTCCTGCCGCAGCTCCGCGAAGTCGCGGCCGCGCGCCTTTCCGACCGGCACGACGTCGATCTCGCGCACGCGCACGACCTCCTCGGCGAGGAGGCGTGGGAGTATCTCCGCCCCGACCGGCCGGCGCCCGACGATCGCACCGCGCACGGCCTTCCGCTTCGTCGGATCGCCGCCCTCGTCGAGGCGGTCGAGCGCCTGTGATGGAACTACCGGTGCTGCGCGACCACGCCGCGCGCGTGCTCGACGAGGTCGAGCGCGTCGTCGTCGGCAAGCGGCCAGCGCTCGAGCTCATCCTCCTTGCGGTCCTCTGCGACGGCCACGTGCTGCTCGAGGACTATCCCGGGCTCGCCAAGACGCTCGCAGCCCGCTCGTTCGCGAGCGCGACGTCCCTGAGCTTCTCCCGCATCCAATTCACGCCCGACCTCATGCCCTCGGACGTCACCGGGTCGTCGATCTTCGACCAGCGGCGCGCGGAGTTCGAGTTCATGCCCGGCCCGATCTTCACCAACCTCCTCCTCGCCGACGAGATCAACCGCGCCCCACCGAAGACCCAGGCGGCGCTGCTCGAGGCGATGCAGGAACGGCAGGTGACGAGCGAGGGCGCGACCAGGCCGCTCGCGTCGCCGTTCGTCGTGCTGGCGACGCAGAACCCGATCGAGTACGAGGGGACGTACCCGCTGCCCGAGGCGCAGCTCGACCGCTTCCTCATCCGCGCGGCCATCGGCTATCCCGCGCGGGACGACGAGATCGAGATGCTCGACCGCCGGCTCGCGCGCGGCGAGGACGAGGTGGATCTGTCGCCGGTCGTCGACGCACCGACGCTCATCGCCATGCAGCGCGCGCTCGAGCAGGTGCACGTCTCCGCCGCGATCAAGGGCTACATCGTCGACCTCGTCGCGGCCACACGCGCGTCACGACAGCTCGCCGTCGGCGCCAGCCCGCGCGGCAGCCTGGCGCTGCTGAAGCTCTCGCGCGCAAAGGCGGCGCTCGCCGGCCGCGACTTCGTCGTGCCCGAGGACGTGAAGGCGATTGCAGTCCCGGCACTCGCGCACCGACTGACGCTCCGTCCCGAGCTGTGGGTGCAGCGCATCCGCGGCGAGGACGTCGTCGCCGAAGCGCTCGAGTCGGTGCCGACGCCGCCGGCCGAGGACGTCCGCACGGCCACGTGACGCAGCACGTCTCGCCGCGCCTGGCCGCCTATGTCGCGCTCGCCGCGGCCGGACTGCTGGCAGGGCTCGTCCTCGGGCGCGTCGAGCTCGTCGCTCTCGCCGCCCCGTTCGCGCTCGCCGCCGTCGTCGCGCCCGCCCTCGCCCGCGCGCCGAGCCTTCGCGTCGCGCTCGAGCTCGACCGTGAGCGCGCGCTGGAGAGCGAAATCGTCGACGCGACGCTCTCGCTCACGGCGGCGGATGCGGAGTGCGTGGACGTGTTCCTCGACCTCCCGCGCGAGCTTTCGACGGCGGGCCGCAACCTCCAGGCAGTTGCACTCGCGGCCGGCGAGGAGCGGACGCTCGAGCTCCCGCTGCGCTGCAACCGCTGGGGCGCCTTCGTCCTCGGCCCTCCGCTCCTGCGTGCGCACGACCGCCTCGGCTTCTATTCCTGGGAGACGCGGCTCGGCGGACGCGCTGCATTGCGGGTCTATCCGACTGTCGAGGCGCTGCACGCGCTCCTCGCTCCGCTCGAGACGCAGGTCTTCGTCGGCAATCAGGTCTCACGGACGAAGGGCGACGGGATCGAGTTCGCTGACATTCGCGCCTGGGGCCCCGGCGATCGCCCGCGGCGCATCAACTGGCGCGCGACCGCGAGGCGCGGCGAGCTCTGGGTGAACGAGCAGCATCCGGAGCGCAACACCGACGTCGTCCTCTTCCTCGACACGTTCACCGATGCGCAGTACGGCGGCCGCGGGACGCTCGACCTGACGGTGCGCGCGGCCACCTCGCTCGCGCACCGGTACCTCCAGCGCAAGGATCGCGTCGGGCTCGTCAGCTTCGGCGGCTACCTCTCGTGGCTCGAGCCCGAATCCGGCACGCGGCAGCTGTACCGCATCGTTGACTCGCTGCTGCAGATGGACATCGTGCTCAGCTTCGCCGCGCGCGATGTCGCCGTCCTGCCGCCGCGCTCGTTGCCGCCGAAAGCCCTCGTGCTCGCGCTGACGCCGATGCTCGATCCGCGCACCGGGCCTGCGCTGCTCGACCTCCGCGCACGCGGCTACGACCTCGTCGTCGTCGAGGTGTCGCCGGTGCCATTCGTCGACGCGGGCGGCGGCGAGCTCGAGCAACTGTCGTACCGGCTCTGGCGGCTGTCGCGCGAGGCGCTGCGCGCGCGCTACCAGCAGGCCGGCGTCCCCATCGTCGAGTGGGCCGACGGCGTCCCCCTCAACGTCCCGCTCGAGGAGGTGTCGGCATTCAGGCGCTACGCCAGGCCCGCGCGCGCGTGACACTCGCCGCACTGTCGGCGTGCAGCTACGCCGGCGTGCTCGCGTACACGCTCGCACGATCGGGCAGGGCATTGCCGGCGGCGGGCGCGCTCGGGAGCATCGGCGGGCTGCTGCTCGTCGTCGTGCTCGTGCGCGCGAACGCGGAGCTCGTGCCGTGGCCGCTCGCGTTTCTCTGTGTTGCGTACGGCGTCGAGCTCGTCGTCCGCGGCGCGGGCGTGGACGGCGCGGCGCCGCTCGTCGCCGTCGGGCTGCTGCTCTGCGGCGAGCTCGCTGCCTGGTCGATCGACGAGCGGTTACGCATCACCGCGGAGCGAGCCGTGCGACGTGCGCGAGCGGTCGCGCTCGGTGCGCTCGCGTTCGGCTCGCTCGCGCTGGCTGCGCTCGTCATCGCACTCGCGGCGGCGCCGGCCGGGAGCGGGCTCGCCTGGACCGTCCTCGGCGCGGCCGGCACGGTCGCAGTCGTCGGGCTCGCGGTCAGGCTCGCGCGGCGCAGCTAGGACGCGCGGCGCCGCGCGTCGAGCGGGTCTTCGGGTGAGCCGCCGGGACCGGCCACTACCGTTCCCTCGGCCTCCACGATGTCCGCGGGCCGCGCGAAGCGATATCCGATGCTCGGCACGTCGAGGCGCGGATCGTGAGCACGCTGCTCCGTCGCCGCGCGTTGCTGGTCATCGCGCTTCTTCCGCCGCCCGAACATGCATTCCCTGTGCCCGGGGCGCCGCTACACTAACCGCCGATTCGGGGCGCATTCGTCTAGTGGCCTAGGACACCGCCCTCTCACGGCGGCGGCACGGGTTCGAATCCCGTATGCGCCTTTCCAGGTTCGCGCAACCAGGCGGAAACCGCTTGGTTGCGTAGACCATATGCGCCGCAGA
This sequence comes from Actinomycetota bacterium, assembly GCA_003139545.1. Lineage (GTDB taxonomy): Bacteria > Actinomycetota > Thermoleophilia > Gaiellales > Gaiellaceae > Palsa-739. The sequence goes on along the minus strand of PLJC01000018.1, from coordinate 151,536 downwards.
TGTCCCGAGTAGGCGTGCGGCGTACACCCCGGTCCACCCTCCTCCGGCGGCTGTCGTAGGGCTACGAGTCGACGCTTGCCTGAAGCCGCTTGAGCGCGAGGCCGCACGCTTCCTTCAGGTGCTGGATGGCAGTCCGGTCGTTCTTTTCCAGCGGGTCGATCGGACGAGTCGGGGGTGTGTTCAACGCCATTCCAACCTCGATGTGACTTATGGCCTTATAGACGTCGGAGACAGCCCACCAAGCCTCGTACTTCAGGCCATCGGCGAGTACCTGCCTGGTTGTATCCCACTCCGCCGTCGGCAGACCGTCAACGAACATTGGTCCATAAATGTTTGATGTTAGAACCGCCGCCGTGACGTTCGAGATGAGTTCGATTTCGGTTCGCACAAGCCGCGCCGCTGAACGCACGCCGTGCTGTCGTCCACGCCAATCGTTGAAGGCAGCGACGCCAGCGTTCGCCACCCCGCCAACGAGCACGCCACCGAGGCCGAAGCTGGCAGTGATCCAGCCCGAGTCCATGGTCGTCGAGTGTGCGCCTTTGCCCGGATGGTGCACACGGGTGCCCCCCGGACGTCTCGATCTGCGCACGCCTATCAACGCCGTAAGCGGGGTGAGCTGATCCGGGCGCGTCTCTAGGCGAACTAAACCACGAACGCAGCGCGAGCGAGGTCAGCCGAGGATCAGCTCGTCCCAGTCGAGCAGCGGGCCGCGTCGCGGCCCGTTCAAGGTCACCGCCTTGCGGAGCGCGAGCCGAAGAACACCCTCCACAGCATCCGTAAAGACCTCCAGCTCGACTCTCTCACCCCCGAGACTGCACAGGACCTCCGACTCCGGCGAGCCTCCGTGGACGATTGCGCTTCGGGCGTCATACGTGTTCCGCATGAAGCGGAACGTCTCACGCTTCGTAGCGTCGATATCTATGAAACTCGCGGCTCGCAAGGAGAACCTGTAGCGGAGCTCCCCCCGATCCTGCGGACTGTCACTGCCCCCAAGGAAGAGCGTTTCAGCGCAGATCGCCAAATCGACCAAGCGGTCGTCAGTCCGATGCCGGTCCGCCGCGTAGCTGAACCGGCGCAAAGCCGCATCGACAACCGAGCGCTGCTCCGCTCTTTTGAATGCATCCCAGAAGACCATGAACTCCGCAGCATCTTCCGCCGTTAACTCGTAGTCCCCGCCCCACGCATGCCGGCTCGGCATACCTCCCCCGATACCCGATGCCGACCAACCTCCGAGCGGCAGCACATGTTCCACAACGTGTACAAGGCCGCCGAGAGAGAACCCGCCACGCTTGAAGACGCGTAACGCCTCCACTACCTCTTCGGCTCGCTCTGTTACAGCAGCTAGCTCGCCAAAAGCCTCTTTCTGTTCGTCTTCGTCCGGTTCCAAGTCCCCCACGATCTTTCGAAGGCTCAACGGGATTCGAATCCCAACGCCCTCGCCGATGTGCGCCATACCCGACATGCCAAACGGGCTCCGAAGCAGACCCATCTGGATGCACCGAGCTATCTCAGCATCAGACAACACCACCATTTGCAGGCCTCCGCCAAGATCGAAGGGAAGTCCCTCGCTCTTAAAGCCAATAAGCGGTCCAAGAATCACGCTCTCAAAGACGTCACGCTCCTGACTGACGACCAATCGAGCGAACTCCTCCTGGAAGGCATCGTCGTCAAACACGAACCCGTCCGCTCGCTGACAGAGAGCCCACAACACACCATCAGCCACCTGCGAGATGTCCTGACGCTGAGTCCCGAGGCGATGGCCAATCATCGTGTCGACCTGTCCGCCCAATACTGGGTCAACCCGGATTGCCTCGACAACTTCCATGTACTCCGGCCACTGATGCATCCCATCGCGTTCTGCATACAGACATCTCGTCCAATAACGCAGCGTCCGCTCCCGAAGGACGAAGGTCTGTGCATCCATGCGCTGCCACTCTGAGAGTCCCGCCAGGACCTCGTCAGGTCCTCCACCGCACCTAGCCGCCAACTCCTGCATAGCGCGCTCCGTATACGCTCGAATCGCAGGCTCGAGACGATCCTGATCGATAGGCACTCGTGGGAATATCGTCGCTGACCTGCCGCCTTGCAACGGTCGCGGCCGGCCCGCCGCGTCAGCGGGATGGTCGGACCGACGGACTCGAAGGAGGACAACATGGCACCGAAGACCGGCAAGTTCCTCGGGATGCCGTACGACTGGCGGCGTCCGACGCTCGCCCGGGCGAAGTCGCGCTGGTGGAACCCCGCCGAGCCGCGGCTGTTCACTCCGAGATCGTTCGGCTGGGGCTACGCGATCAACTTCGCGCGACTGCTCGGCCGCAAGCCTAAGTCCGACTAACTGACGGCCGACAGATCCGCGACGAGCGGCCCGGTGTCGAGCGGCTCGAAGCCGAGTCGTCCGGCGATCTCCTCGCTCGACGGTTTCGTCCCCTCCGCGAAGAGGTCGCGCAGGATGTCGCCCGTCTTCGCGCTCCGCCACCAGTCCTCGCCCACCTCGCGCAGCAGGTGCGCGCGCAGCTGTGCGCTCCGGATCCACGCACGCAGGTAGTCGGCGGAGTAGAAGCCGCCGTCCATGTCGGAGAGATAGTTGCGCGGGTCATATCGGACGCCCGTGGCCTCGGTGAGGAGCGGCGAGTAGTCGCGCGACGACGCGCCGCGCTCCTCGGCGAAGTTCGACCAGAAGCCGAGCTCGTATCGAAGCTTCGCGGTGTACCGCCGGTACAGCAGCGCCTCGAGAAACAGCGTCGCCTCGGCGTTCTCCTCCGCCTGCGCGTCCGAGAGATCGAAGTGGAGCGCGTGCCAGCCTGGCTCGCGCGTGATCGCCTCGAAGATGTACGAGTAGATCTCCGTCAGCGCGTGATCGCGCGAGATGGCGCGGAACGTGAACGGCAGCCGCGGGTCGACGCCCGCGTAGTGGAGCGCATGGCCGGCCTCGTGCATGAACGCCTGGTAATCGGCGAGCCCGCCTTGCGCGAGCGTGATCAGGTGCACGACGTCGGGCGGATCGGAGGCGATCACGCAGGCACGCGGATTCTTCTGCGGCCGGTCCTCGAGATCGAGCCTGATGTTCGGGATCGCGGTGAGGTCGAAGCCGAGCGCCGACGTCGTCTCCAGGCAGATGGCGGTGGCCCGCTCCTTCGTGTACGTGGACTCCAGCGGCGACAGGCGCCGAACGTAGGCGACGTGACCACTTGTCGGGATCGCGTCCCGCTCGGTCCCGAGGATGCGGTCGAACCAGCGATCGTGCATCACCTCGTACGGCGCGGTGGTCGCGTCGGAGGCTGCGACGAGCGCGCGCTCGAGCTCACGCAGCGAGATCGCCTTCTCTTCTTCGGCACGCGCGACCGGGTCCGGCTCGCCGCTGATCGCTGCGTCGAGCTCCTCGACGGCCGCGAGCAGCTGCAGGCGGTCGGGGTTGAGCCTCGCCGACTCCGTCCGCTCGAGATTGCCGAGCTCCTCGCGGTCGGCGTAGCCGTCCGTGACGGCCAGGCGCGCCTGGGCTGCGCGCAGCGGCATCTCCTCGCCCTTGAACATGACGCGTGCCCCGATGAGTGCGTTCTCGAGCGCGTCCTGCTTGTCCGCGAGCTCGGCGGAGATGATCCCGCCCTCGCACGTCTTCCGCAGCCGGTAGAGGCGCTCGCGGTCTTCGCCCTGCGCGGCGTTCTCCGCCTCGTGCAGCGCCTCGAGCTGCGCGCGCGAGAACAGGTCGGTGTAGCGGGCGACGATCGCCGCCTGCGCCGACACCTCCTTCTCGCCGACGCGAACGGCGCGGCCCTCCTCGGAGCGCTCGAAGTAGTAGTCGCGCAGGCGCGACTCGTACTCGGCAGGCGTGCGAACGGCTGTCGTCGACATGGTTCGGAGATTACCCGGCGGCGAGCCGCTTGACCGTCGAGAGGAGCGCATCGATGGTGAACGGCTTGCGCAGGTAGGCGTCCGCGAGGCCGTCCACATTCGGGCCGATCTCGGCCGAGCCGGTGACAAACGCGACGGGAACGCGCGGCGTCCGGTCGTGCAGCTCGCGGACGAGGTCGCTTCCGGTCTCGTGGCCGATGCGCAGGTCGAGGAGGACGACGCTCAGCTCACGCGACGCCGCGGCCGCCCGCGCCTCGGCGAGCGTTCCCGCCTCGAGAACGTCGAAGCCCTCGAGCTCGAGGTTGATCCGGCAGAGCAGCCGGATGGAGGGCTCGTCGTCCACGACGAGGACAGCCGGGCGATCCACGGCGGGGAATGTACTCCGTATTCGGCTGGGAATGTACTCCGTATCCCGGTCGGTGATCCGGCCGTTCCCCCTTTGGCCATGCAAACGGAAACGGGCGACAGATGGCCGCCCGTGGACCGGGGGGACGAGGCGGCACAGCACGATCTTCCGGCGCCGGCGCCGGCGTTCAGGCGGCGGGCGTGGCGCATGTATCAGCGCGCCCTCGACCCGCTGGCGCGGCCGCGGCCGCTTCCTACGAGTGAGAGGCGGAGCTCAGCCTTCTGAGCGTCGTCTCGCGACCGAGCAGCTCGATGCTCTCGAAGAGCCCCGGCGACACCGTCGAGCCCGTGACCGCGACGCGGATCGGCTGGAACGCCTGACGCGGCTTCAGGCCGAGACGCTCGACGACGTCGCGGAGCGCCGCCTCGATCGCCTCGGCGGTGAACGGCTCCAGATCGGCGAGCGCGTCTCGCGCGGCTGCGACCACCTCCGCGCCCCCGTCGACGCTCGCCTCGACGTCCTCGAAGAGAAAGCGTGCGTAGTCGGGGAACTCGTCGAGGCGCGCGACTTTCTCCTGCACGAGGGGCGCCGCCTTGCGCACGAGTTCCGCGTCCCAGTCGTAGCCGTTCTCGCCGAGCCAGAGGATGAGCCGGTGTGCGAACTCGTCCGGCGGTAGCGCACGGATGTACATGCCGTTCATCCAGTCGAGCTTCGCGTAGTCGAACTGCGCCGGGCTGGCGCTGACGCGCTCGAGCGTGAAGCGCTCGACGAGCTCGTCGCGGCTCATGATCGTCGTCTCCCCGTCCGGCGCCCAGCCGAGGAGCGCGAGGAAGTTCACGAGCGCCTCGGGCAGGTACCCGGCGCTGCGGAACTCCCCGACGCCGACTGCGCCATGCCGCTTCGAGAGCTTCTTGCCGTCCTGGCCGAAGATGCTCGGCACGTGCGCGTAGATGGGGATGTCGCCGGCGACGGCGCGGATGAGGTTGATCTGCTTCGGCGTGTTGGAGATGTGGTCGTCGCCGCGAATCACATGCGTGATCCCGTCCCAGACGTCCTCCATCGGTGAGGCGAAGTTGTAGGTCGGCCGTCCGTCCGAACGAACGAGCACGAGATCCTCGATCGTCTCGTTCTGCACCTCGACGCGGCCGCGCACCACGTCGTCCCACGCCGTGACGCCCTCGTTCGGCATTCGGAACCGGATCGCGCCCTCGTCCTCGTACGCCTTGCCCTCGGCGACGAGCTGCTCGGCGACGCGCCGGCAGTCGTCGATGCGATCGAGCTGGAAGGTCAGCTCATCGTCCCAGTCGATGCCGAGCCAGAGAAGCGACGTCTGGATGTGGTCGACGGCCTCGGCCACCTCGCGGCTCGTGTCCGTGTTCTCGATCCGCAGGAGGTTCTGTCCGCCGTGCTTGCGCGCGAAGAGCCAGTTGAACAGGAAGGTGCGGACGCCTCCGATGTGCAACAGACCTGTCGGGCTCGGTGCCATGCGGACGCGAACGCTCACTGTCTGCCTATCGTAGAGCCGTGCCGCTCGCGCTCGTCTCCGACATTCACGGGAACGACCGTGCGTTTGCAGCAGTCGTCGCGGAGCTCGAGCGGCTCGGCATCGACCACGCGGTCTGCCTCGGCGACGCGGTCCAAGGCGGGGACGAGCCGCGTGAGGTGCTCGACCGTCTCGCTGCCCTCGGCTGGCCGGTCGTCCTCGGGAACGCGGACGACTTCCTCCTCGACGTGCCGGTCGACTCCCCCGAGCCGGTCACCGAGGCCCAGCTCGCCAAGCGGGAGTGGACGCTGGCGCAGCTCGAACCGCGCCACCTGGAGCAGATCCGCTCGTTCGCCCGCACGATCGAGATCGGCTCGCTGCTCGCGTTCCACGGCTCGCCGAGCTCCTACGACGACGTGCTGCTCCCCGAGACCGACGACGACTCCGCCTGGCGCGTCGCAGGCTTCGAGGTCCTCGCGGGCGGCCACACGCATCTGCAGTGGACGCGCGCAATCGGCGGCGCGCTGTACGTGAATCCCGGCGCGGTCATGTCCGACCCCCCGGAGTTCGCCGTCCTCACCGGCCGGTCCGTGTCGTTCCACCGCATCTGATGGAGATCGGCGCACACGTCTCGTCCTCCGGCGGCATCCACACCGCCGTCGACCGCGCGGTCGCGATCGGCGCCGACTCCCTCCAGCTCTTCACCCAGAGCCCGCGCATGTGGCGGCCGACGAACCACGACCCCGCCACCTTCGACCGTTTCCGTGAGCGGCGCGCCGAGACCGGGATGGGTGGCGTCCTCTGCCACGCGCTGTACCTCTGCAACCTCGCGGCGCCGAACGACGACGTGTACGAGAAGTCGATCGCCGCGCTGAGCAACACGATGGAGGTCGCGGGCGCGATCGGCGCCGACGCGGTCGTGTTCCATGTCGGCTCGCACCTCGGCTCGGGCTTCGAGCACGGGCTGGAGCGCGTCGTGCCGGCGATGGAGCAGGTGCTCACGCGGACGACCGACAAGACCTGGCTGCTGATGGAGAACTCCGCCGGCACCGGTGGGACGATCGGCCGCTCCATCGACGAGCTGGCCACGATCTTCGAGCGACTCGACCACCACCCCCGCCTCGGAATCTGCCTCGACTCGTGCCATCTGTACGCCTCCGGCGTCGACGTCGCGGATCCCGCGGCGCTCGAGGCATGCCTCGACGAGGTCGACGCCTCGATCGGGCTCGACCGCTTGCGCGCGCTGCACGTCAACGACTCCGCCACCGCCCTAGGCTCGAACCGCGACCGCCACGCGAACATGGGCGAGGGCATCCTCGGCGAGCGGCTCGGCGTCTTCCTTGGCAATCCGCGGCTGCAGACATTGCCCGCGGTGCTCGAGACGGGCGGCCCCGACAACCACGGGCCTGATGCGAACGAGGTTCGCAAGGCCAAGGAGTTACGCGCACGCGCTATCGGTGGGTGATCCTCGGCGCCGGCACGCTTGCGCAGGCGAGCTTCTCGACCGCATCGGTCGGGTTGCCCGCGCTCGCCCCTGAGATCCGCTCGCACTACGGGCTCTCGCTCAGCGAGACCGGCGTCGTGCTCGCCGCGATCGGCATCGGGATGCTGTGCACGCTCCTCGCATGGGGCCTGCTCGCGGACCGGTTCGACGAGCGCTGGGTGATCGCCGCCGGCCTCGTCGGCGCCGGCGTGGCGCTCGGCGCGGCCGGCGAGACCGGCGCGTTCGGCTCGCTCGTCGGCGCGCTGATCGCGGCGGGCGCGCTCGGCGCAAGCGTGAACGCTGCCAGCGGCCGCGCGATCATGAGCTGGTTCCCGCCGGGCGAGCTCGGGCTCGCACTCGGGATCCGGCAGACGGCGATCCCGATCGGCGGCGCGCTCGGCGCGGCCCTCCTCCCCATGCTCGGCGGGACGCGGTCCGCGTTCCTCTTCCTCGGCGGCTCGTGCATCGTGGGCGCGATCGTCGCCGCCGCGCTCATGCGCGGCACGCCCGCGCGCGAGCCCGAGCTCACGGACATCAGCGGCCCGATGCGTGACCCGCGCATGTGGCTCCTCGGCGGCGGGACGGCGCTCTACCTCACGGCGCAGATCGGGATCACCAGCTTCGTCGTGCTCTTCCTGCACGAGCACCGGCACGTGTCCACCCATGCCGCCGCCGGATTGCTGGCCGGGATCAACGTCCTCGCCATCGGCGCGCGCATCGGCGCCGGCCGAATCTCCGACCGGCTGCGCACGCGCATGCGACCCCTGCGAGCTATCGGGATCTCGCTCGCAGCCACGACAGCCGTGGTGGCCACGCTGACGGACGCGCCGCTCGCCGCGCTCATCCCGGCGTTCGCGGTCGCGGGCGTCCTCAGCATGGCCTGGAACGGGCTCGCGTTCGCGGCGGCGGCGGAGGCCGCAGGCGCGGCGCGGACGGGCGCCGCCCTCGGCTTCCAGCAGACGCTGCTCGGCGTCGTCGTCGCCGCCGCGCCGCCTGCCTTCGCCGCCGTGGCCGCATCCTCGTGGCGGCTCGCGTTCGCGCTCGCCGCGCTCGGGCCGCTGCTCGGCGTGCTCGCCCTGCAGTTGGTGCCCGAAGCTAGGACAGCCGGGCGAAGACCCGGAACGTCGGCGATCCCGCCGGCAGCTCGTTGAACTCCGGGTTGATGCAGCCGAGCTCGCCCGTGCGCTGCTCGTAGCACGGCTCGATCTCGGCGTGGCACATCGGCAGCGGGTGGCGCATCGCCTTCACCGCGCCGAACCCGGCTCGGTGCGCCTCAGCCTCACGCAGCATGTCGACGTCGATCTCGACCTCGAACACCTTCCGCATGCAGCCCATGAAGGTGTGGCCGTGCTCCTGGTAGGCGTAGACGAACGGGCACGACCGGTCGATGCAGGCGGACGGATAGACGACCTTGTCGCAGTGGACGCCACAGGCGCGGCACTCGACCTGATCCTGGGGGCGGAGCGTGAGCGTCAGCTCACTCATCTGCCTGCATTGTGTGCGCCGAATTTCGGGTCCCGCAAGTCTTGACAGATCCCGCGTTTTCCGCTTGCGGAAACCGCTTCCTGCTTCCCGATCCGCGCCCTGAGCTCGTCGATGCGCTTGCTCGCGACGAGATTTCCGCCGTACCTACCCGGCCGCTGCTCCATTGCAAGCTCGCGAGCGCGATGGTCATAGCGGAAGAGCCGGTAACCCAATCGCTCGAAATCGGCAGCGAGCTCGTCCGTGGTGGTGCCGGCGTACGCGGATGCCAAGTCCGCGAATTCGACCAGCAGATGGGGCGCGTCGCGGGCCGAAAGCAGCCGGTGGGCGCCGGCGATCACGTGTCGCTCCCAGCCCTCGACGTCGATCTTCACGAGCGCCGGCGAGTCCTGGACAAGGTCGTCCAGCTGTGCAACCTCGACCTCGATCTCGCCGGCGAGCGGCATGTGCGGGTCAGCGAGGGACGAGTGTGCCGCATACCCTGCGCCCGGAACGTGAAGGGAGGCGACGCCGGCAGCGTCGGAAGCGGCGACGCAGATACAGCGGACAGTTCCATTGAACCCGTTGGCCGCAACGTTGCGCTCGAGCGCTCGAAACGTCGCGGGGTTCGGTTCGAGCGCGTACACGCGGCCACCCGGCATGACGGCGCGGGCGGCGACGATCGCGTGCACACCGATGTTCGCGCCGACGTCGACGAACACATCGCCGGGCCGCAGCGTTCGGGTGATGAAGTCGCGCTCTGGACGCTCGAAGTCGTCTTCGAGAAGCTTTCGTACGAGAGAGTCGCGCGCAGGCAAACGGAGCCGGAAACCGTCGCCGAGATCGACGGCGATATCGCGGCCCATGAGTGCGCCCAGCCGCACCCGCAGCCGCCGGCGGGTCACACCGAGCAGGAACCGTGGCCGCAGCACATCCGTCGGTCGAAGCCGAATCACGCGGCTAGCCTAGAGAAGCACCGCCGTTCGAGCGATCGAAAGAACGTCGCCGCCGCCGATATAACCCGTCGTGGAGAGCCACGACCGTGGTTCGACGCCGATCTTCGTGTCGCGCCGTTCGCGCAGGCGAACGCCGCTGATCGCGCTCGCGAGGGTGCTCGCCCGGCTCACGCCAGGCGGCGGACGGCCGTCAGCACGTCCATCTGCGTGAACGCGCGGAACTCGGGCTCGATCTCCTCGTCCTCCTCGGCGCGGAACCAGAGCGCCTGACACGTGTGCATGCCGAGCGCCGACGCGCCGGCGACGTCGTTCACGAGCGAGTCGCCGACGAAGAGCGTCTCGGCGGGATGAGCCTCGATCGCGTCGAGGGCGCGCCGGAAGATCGACGGGTGCGGCTTGCGATAGCCGACCTCGGACGAGAAGACGGCGACGTCGAGCCGCTGGGCGACGCCCATCTGCTCGAGATCGCGATGGAGAAGATCCGGCGGATCGAACGCATTCGACACGAGGCCGACCCGAAGGCCGCGGTCGCGCAGCGCCTCCAGCAACGCGTGCGTCGTCGTCGCGAGCATGCGCGCGGGCTGCCACGCGGCGTGCTCCGCCTCGAGGAAGCTGTCCAGATCCTCGTCGGTCACGGCGATTCCCTCTTCGGCGAGCAGCCGGCGGACGAGCGCCGGGTACTCGACCTCCTCGAGCGTGCCGGGCACCCACAGGAGAGGCAGGTACGAATCGCGGAACCGTTCGGTGAGCGCGGGCACCGGTTCGCGGCCGATCGCACGCAGGCCCGCGTCGTGTCCGACCGCGAGCAGCTCGGGCTCCCACTCCCAGCGCATGAGCGTGTCGCCCCAATCGAAGAGGACCGCCTGCAGATCCACCGCCCCGACTACGCTACCGGCCCGTGGCTCGCAGGATCCTCTGGGCGTCGCTGGCCCTCGCGCCCGCCACGATCGCGGTCCGCTACGCCGCGCACCCCGGCAACACCGCGCTCTTCGTCCTCGCCGCGATCGCGCTCATCCCGCTCGCGTGGCTGATCGGGGAAACGACCGAGCACGCAGCCGAGCACACGGGCCCCGGCGTCGGCGGCTTTCTGAACGCGAGCTTCGGGAACGCGCCCGAGCTGATCATCGCGATGTTCGCGATCGCGGACGGGTTGCCGGAGGTCGTGCGCGGCTCACTCGCCGGCAGCGTCATCTCGAACCTATTGCTCGTTTTCGGCGTCACCCAGGTCGTCGGCCCGGAGAAGCGCCTCGACCGCCGCTCGCTCCTCACGCAGCTCGGCCTCGTCGGCGCCGCCGTCGTGCTGCTCGTCCCGCCGGTCGTCCTCGGATACACGGGATCGCCGGAGCGCCACACGGCAGTTCTCGTCTCGATCCCGATCTCGGTCGCGCTGCTCGTGCTGTACCTCGCTGTGACGGGGCGCAACTTGCGCCGCCACACGCAGCTCGAGCGCGCCGAAGCGTCGTCGGCCGCGTGGCCGCTCCCGTTCGCGCTCACCGTGCTCGGCGTCGCCACCCTCGCGACGGCGATCGTGAGCGAGATCCTCGTCCACTCGCTCAAGGGCTTCGCGTCGGCGATCGGCGCGAGTGAGTTCTTCATCGCCGCGGTGATCGTCGCGATCGTCGGCAACGCCGCGGAGCACGGAGGCGCCATCGTCATCGCGCGCGCCGGGAAGATGAAGCTCGCGAGCGAGATCGCGATCTCATCCAGCGCGCAGGTGGCGCTGCTCGTCGCGCCCGTGGTGATGCTCCTCTCGCTGCTGTTCACGCACGAGCTTCCGCTCACCTTCCGCTGGGAGGAGCTCGCGGCGATCGCAGGCGCGGTCGTGCTTGCCGGCGCGACGATTGTGAACGGCCGGTCGAGCCGCCGGGAGGGAGTGGTTCTCATCGTCGCGTACGCGTTGATCGCCATCGGCTTCCTCGCCGCCGGGAACCGCTAGTTTGGAGCCGTGGCCACGGCCCAGGATCAGACGCAGCCGCAGCGGCCCGCTGCGGGCGACGTCGTCGTTTCTGCGCGCGACCTGACGCGCCGCTACGGCGAGGGCGACACCGCCGTCGACGCGCTTCGCGGCGTCTCCCTCGACGTGCGCGCGGGTGAGCTCGTCGCCGTCATGGGCCCATCCGGCTCGGGCAAGTCGACGCTCATGCACATCCTCGCCGGGCTCGATACGCCGACGAGCGGCACCGTCGAGATCGCCGGCACCGAGATCACCAAGCTCGGCGATACCGACCTCACGCGCCTGCGGCGCGAGCACATCGGCTTCGTCTTCCAGTTCTTCAACTTGCTGCCCATGCTGGACGCCGAGGAGAACGTCGTCCTGCCGCTCTCGATCGCGGGCGAGAAGCCGGACAAGGCGTGGCTGGAAGAACTGCTCGAGAAGACCGGGCTCGCGAAGCGCCGGTCGCATCGCCCGTCGGAGCTCTCCGGAGGCGAGCAGCAGCGCGTGGCGATATCGCGCGCACTCATCACGAAGCCGACGATCCTCTTCGCCGACGAGCCGACGGGCAACCTCGACTCGAAGACGGGCGGCGAGATCCTCGACCTCATCCGCGACTCGGTGGACACCTACGGCCAGACGATCGTCATGGTGACGCACGAAGCGCGCGCGGCGGTGATCGCCGACCGCATCCTCTTCATCGCCGACGGCCTCATCGTCAAGGAGCTCACCGGGGCGAGCACCGAAGACGTGCTCACCGTGATGAGCAGCCTAAGCTCGTGACCCTCGTCGCACTGAAGGGCCTGCTCGGCCGCAAGCTGCGAGCCGCCCTCACTGCGGTCGCGATCGTGCTCGGCGTGGCGATGATCAGCGGCACCTACGTCTTGACGGACACGATCAAGGCCGCCTTCGGCACGGTGTTCACGACCGTCTACAAGAACACGGACGCCGTCATCACCTCGAAGAGCGCGCTCGGCAACAACACGAACAACAACAACCTGCCGCCCTCGTTCCCGGCGTCGCTGCTGGCGAAGGTGCAAGGGCTCCCGGGCGTGGCCGACGCGCAGGGCGGAATCAGCGACTTCGCCAGCCTCGTCGGTCGCGACGGCAAGGTCATCTCCGGAGGCGGCGCCCCGTCGCTCGCGTTCAGCGTGCACCCGCACGGCGACCAGCACTTCAACCCGCTTACGCTCGTCAGCGGCGCATGGCCGGTCGGCCCGCATCAGATTGCGATCGACGCCAACACGGCGAGCAAGAAGCACTACAAGGTCGGCGACACGATCGGCGTCATCGCCCGCGGGCCTGAGCAGACGTTCACCGTTGCGGGCGTCGTGAAGATCGGCGGAGTCGCGTCGCTCGGCGGGGCGACGATGGCGATCTTCGACTTCCCGACGGCGCAGAAGATCTTCAACAAGGTCGGCAAGCTCGACGCAATCGACATCGCCGCCAAGCACGGCGTCTCCCCCTCCCAGCTCGTGCGCGAGGTCAAGCCCCTCCTGCCGGCGAACGCGGAGGTGCGGACGGGGCAGGCGCAGGCCGCGCAGGCGACGAAGGACACGAACGGCTTCCTGTCCATCATCAACGACTTCCTCCTCGCGTTCGGCGGCGTCGCACTCTTCGTCGGCGGGTTCGTCATCGCCAACACGCTCTCGATCACCATCGCGCAGCGCACCCGCGAGCTGGCGACGCTGCGCACGCTCGGCGCCACCCGCCGGCAGGTGCTGCGCTCGGTCATGCTCGAAGCGCTCGTCATCGGAACGCTCGGCTCCGTGGCCGGCCTCTTCCTCGGTCTCGGGCTCGCCAAAGGGCTGAACCGGCTCTTCGTGCATTTCGGAATCGACCTACCGCAGGCAGGAACGGTCTTCGCCACGCGCACCGTCGTCGTCTCGCTCGCCGTCGGCATCGGCATCACGCTCATCGCGGCGCTGCGGCCGGCAATCCGGGCAACGCGCGTGCCCCCCATCTCGGCCGTCCGCGAGGGCGCGGTCCTTCCGACCTCGCGTTTCGCCCGCTTCAGCGCCGCGGCTGCCCTGCTCACCATCGGCGGCGCGGCCGCGATCATGCTCATCGGGCTGTTCGTCGGCGGCATCTCGACCACCGACCGGCTACTCGCGATCGGCGTCGGTGCAGCCGCGGTCTTCGTCGGCGTAGCGATGCTCGCGAAGACGCTCGTGCCGCCGCTCGCGCGCGTGCTCGGCTGGCCGGCAGTGCGAATCGGCGGAGCGGCGGGCGCGCTCGCCCGCGGCAACGCGATGCGCAACCCGCAGCGCACCGCCTCGACGGCATCCGCGCTGATGATCGGCCTGGCGCTCGTCACGCTCGTGTCCGTCCTCGCGTCCGGGCTCAAGACGACGTTCGAGAACGCTGTCAACTCGGTGTTCACCGGGCAGTACGCGGTCACGGCGACGGACAACTTCTCCCCCATCTCGATCGCGTCCGCCAACGCGCTCAAGAAGGTGCCCGGCGTCCAGGTCGTCTCGGGCGTCCGCGCCGGCGACGGCAAGGCGTTCGGCAGCAGGATCGGCGTCACCGGCGTGTCCGGCGACATCAGCAAGGTGATCACGGTCAAGTGGCAGGCAGGCTCGCAGGCCGTGCCCGGGGAGCTCGGAAACAACGGTGCATTCGTCGCCACGGCGTACGCAAAGAAGCATCACCTCACCGTCGGCTCGCCGATCGCTGTCGAGACGCCGTCGGCGAACACGATGCACCTCGTTCTGCGCGGGATCTTCGCGCCGCCGAAGGGCGGATCGCCCTACGGTGACGTGACCGTTTCGACGCAGCGCTTCGACGCGGAGTACCCGAACCCGCAGAACGTCTTCGCCTTCGTGAACATCGCGGGCGGCGCCACCGCGGCGAACACGGCCAAGCTCACCGCCGCGCTGAAGACCTTTCCCGACGCAAAGGTAGCGACCGCGAGCCAGTTCAAGAAGAACCAGGAAAAGGGAATCGACATGCTGCTCAACCTGCTCTACGTCCTGCTCTCGCTCTCGATCATCATCAGCCTCTTCGGGATCGTGAACACGCTCGTCCTCACGGTGTTCGAGCGCACGCGCGAGCTCGGCATGCTGCGCGCGGTCGGGATGACGCGTCGTCAGGTGCGGCGGATGATCCGCCACGAGAGCATCATTACGGCTCTCATCGGGGCGGCCCTCGGCATCCCGGTCGGGATCGTGCTCGCGCTCATGGTCGGCAAGGCGATCAAGTTCGCGGCCTTCACGATCCCGGTCGGCACACTCGTCACGTTCATCTTCGCCGCGATCATCGCGGGCATCGTGGCGGCGATCTTCCCGGCGCGGCGCGCCGGCCGGCTGAACGTGCTCGAAGCGCTGCAGTACGAGTAGCCGTGGACGTCGCTCTCCTCGACACAGTGCTCGCCGACCTGGAGCAGCCGGCGTACCGCGCAGGCCAGGTGTGGTCGTGGGCTGCGCACGGTGCCGCCGGCTACGAAGCGATGACCGACCTCCCGAAGCGGCTCCGCGAGGAGTTGGCCGGGCGAGTGCCGTTCTCGACGCTCTCGGTCGAGGTCCAGCGCGAGGCGCGCGACGGCACGATCAAGGTGCTGTTCCGCACCGCCGACGGCCACCCGGTCGAGGCGGTGCTCATGCGGTACCGCGACGGACGGCGGTCGCTCTGCCTCTCGTCGCAGTCCGGCTGCCCGCTGACATGCACGTTCTGTGCCACGGGGCAGATGGCGTTCGGCCGGAACCTGACCGCGTCGGAGATCCTCGACCAGGCGCTGCACTTCCGCCGCCTGACGGAGGTCGACCACGCCGTGTTCATGGGCATGGGCGAGCCGATGCTCAACCTGGACGAAGTGCTCGGCGCTGCACGGCGTCTTCCGGAGATCGGGATCACGCCCCGCCGGACGACGATCTCGACCGTCGGCTGGCTCCCCGGCCTGACGCGCTTCGTCGACGAGGTGGACGAGCCGATCCGGCTGGCGCTCTCACTGCACGCTCCCGACGACGAGCTGCGCTCGCAGATCATGCCCGTGAACGATCGCTATCCCCTGCGCGACATCATCGCCGAGTGCCGCCGCTACGTCGCGCAGCGCAGGCGTCGCGTGTTCATCGAGTACGTCATGCTCGCCGGCGTCAACGACTCGCGCGCGCAGGCGCGAGCGCTCGCGTCACTGCTTGGCGGCGACGCCTTCAAGGTCAACCTCATCCCGTACAACCCGACAGGTATGTACGACGGCTCCGACCGCGACCACATCGCGCGGTTCAAGTCGGAGCTCGAGCATCACCACGTGCCGGTGACGGTCCGCCTGACGCGCGGCCGCGACATCGAGGCCGCGTGCGGGCAGCTTGCGGCTGCGCCTAAACCGGTTCGTAGAGCCGGGCGCGCTGCCGCCACGCGTGCCACATTGCCGCGGCGATAAGCATCCCGTCACCGCCCGCGATCGCGACGTCGGCGACGTTGAACGCGATGCCTCCGCGCACGAGCGGGTTCGGGACGCCGTTCCGCCACGCGAGGCCGGCCACGAGCGTCGCCGCCGCACCGCCTGCCGCGATGCCCGCGCCCAACGACATCGCGAGCGAGCGAGCTCTCGGCACGAGGAACAACAACCCGGCAGCGAGCGCGCCAGCGCCGACGAGCGCGATCGGGGAGCGCGCGTGCGACAGACGGCTGGGCGCGAGCAGGTCGTCGACCAGCGTCGCGACGACTACCGCGGCCGCCGCTGCGAGCGCAAGCCTCAAGCGACCGGCGCCGGCTCGAAGCCGTATTTCACAACGGGGTTCTTCGCCGCGCGCACCTCGTCCAAACGTCGCACCGGCCGGTCGTGCGGCGCCTCCTTCAGGAGCGTGACGTCGTCGGCCGCCTCCTGGGCGATGGCGAGCATCGCGTCGCAGAACGCGTCCAGCGTCTCCTTCGTCTCCGTCTCCGTCGGCTCGATCATCAGCGCCTCGGGGACGATCAACGGGAAGTAGACCGTCGGCGGATGGAAGCCGTAGTCCATCAGACGCTTTGCGACGTCGAGCGCCGTCGCGCCGTGGTCGCGCTTCAGGCTGCGCGCTGAGAGAACGAACTCGTGCATGCACAGCCGGTCGAACGGCAGGTCGTAGGCGTCCTTCAGCCGCGCGAGGACGTAGTTCGCGTTCAGCACCGCCGTCTCAGACATCTCGCGGAGAAGCGGCCCGTACATGCGGATGTACGCGTAAGAACGCACGAAGACGCCGAACGGCCCCGTGAACCCGCGCACCTTGCCGATCGACTTCGGGCGCGCGTAGTCGAGGGCGAACGTCCCATCCTCCTTGTGCACGACCGCGGGCACGGGCAGGTACGGCTCGAGGATCTTCCGCACCGCGATCGGCCCGCCGCCGGGCCCGCCGCCGCCGTGCGGCTGCGAGAACGTCTTGTGCAGGTTGATGTGCACGATGTCGAAGCCCATGTCGCCCGGGCGCGAGATCCCGCACACGGCGTTGAGGTTCGCGCCGTCGTAGTACATGAGTGCGCCGGCGCCGTGGAAGATCTCCTTTATCTCCTCGATGTTCTCGTCGAAGAGCCCGAGCGTCGACGGATTCGTGAGCATGAGCGCGGCCGTGTGCTCGTCCACCTTGCCGCGCAGGTCCTCGACGTCGATGTTCCCGCGCGCGTCCGTGCGCACAGGCGTGAGCTCGTAGCCGGCCATCGTCACCGACGCCGGGTTCGTGCCGTGCGCGGTGTCCGGGATGACGACCTTGCGCCGCTGCTCGCTCTCGCCCTGGTCCTCGAAGTACGCGCGGACGAGCATGAGCCCGGTCAGCTCTCCTTGCGAGCCGGCCGCGGGCTGGAGCGAGACGGCGTCGAGACCCGTCACCTCCATGAGGATCTCCTGCAGCCGCCACTCGAGCTCGAGTGCGCCCTGCGCGCCGTCCTCCTCCTGGTGCGGGTGGAGCTGCGCGAAGCCCGGAAGCATCACGAGCCGTTCGTTGACGCGCGGGTTGTACTTCATCGTGCACGAGCCGAGCGGATAGAAGCCGTTGTCGATGCCGAAGTTGCGCGTCGAGAGCTCCGTGAAGTGGCGCACGAGCTCGAACTCGGGAACCTCAGGCAGACGCGGCGGCTCCGCGCGGCGCAGCTCCTCCGGAACGTCCGCCGCCGGCAGCCCTTCCGGGCGCGGGATGACCGACGCGCGCCGGCCCGCTTGCGACTTCTCGTAGATGAGCTTCATCGCGCGACCTCGGCGAGGACGTCGGCGAGCCGGTCGATTTCCTCCGGCGTTCGCTTCTCGGTCACCGCGACGAGCAGCACGTCGTCCATGCCCTCGTAGTCGCGGCCGAGCGCGTACCCGGGATGGACGCCGAGCGCACGGGCATCGCGTACGACGTCGCGCGCGTTCCGTCCGACGCGGACTGCGAACTCCTTGAACGTCGGCCGATCCGCGAACAGGAGCTCGAGCCCGGCGCGCTCCTGCAGCCTCCGCTTCGCGTGCTCGGCGAGAGCGAGGCAGGTCTCCCCCACCTCGCGTAACCCTTGCGGGCCGAGCCACGTGAGATACACGAGACCGCCGAGGGCGAGGAGCGTTTGGTTCGTGGTGATGTTCGAGGTCGCCTTCTCGCGCCGGATGTGCTGCTCGCGCGTCTGCAGCGTGAGGACGTAGCCGCGCTTGCCCTCGGTGTCGACGGTCTCGCCGACGATGCGGCCGGGCATGCGCCGGATGAACTCCTGGCGCGCAGCGATGAACCCGTAGTGCGGGCCTCCGTACGCCATGACGTTCCCGGCCGCCTGGCCCTCGCCGAGCGCGATCGCGCAGCCGTACCGGCCGGGAGCCTCGAGCATGCCAAGCGACAGCGGGTCGACATGCGCGATCGGGAGCGCGTCCGCGTCGTTCGCAGCCGCAGCCAGCTCCGGCGCCGGCTCGAGGCAGCCGAAGAAGTTCGGCTGCTGGAAGAAGACCGCCGCCGCGTCTTTCGCGGCTGCCGCCAGATCATCGGGATCGGTCGTCCCATTCCGGTGGGGAACCTCGACGACTTCGAGGCCGAAGCCCGGCGCATAGGTCTTGATCACCTGGCGCACCTGCGGGTTCGTCGCCTCGGTGATGACGATCTTCGTCCTGCCCGTTACGTGCTTCGCGATGTAGCAGGCGTCCGCCGCAACTGTCTCGCCGTCGTAACCGGAAGCGTTCGAGACGTCCATGCCGGTGAGCTCGCAGATCGCCGTCTGGTACTCGAAGATCGACTGGAGGACGCCCTGGCTCATCTCCGGCTGGTACGGCGTGTACGCCGTGAGGAACTCGCCGCGCTGCATGACGGTGTCGACGACCGCAGGCACGTAGTGGTCGTAGATGCCTGCGCCGAGGAACGACAGCTCGCGCGTCGTGTCGACGTTACGCGCCGCGAGCTCTGCGAGGTGCGCGGACAGCTCCTGCTCCGAGAGCGGCGGCTCGAGGTCGAGGTCGCGGCCGAAACGGACGCCGGCAGGCAGATCGCGAAAGAGCTCGTCCACGGAGGAGACGCCGATCGTGCGCAGCATCTCCTCGCGGTCGCTCTCGGTGAGGGCGAGAAACGGATGCGTCACTGGTCTGCGAGGACGGTCTTGTAGGCGCTCACGTCGAGGAGCGCATCCGTCTCGGACGCGTTCGACATGCGGATGCGAATGAGCCAACCGTCGCCGTACGGATCGAGGTTCACGGTCTCCGGCGCGTCGACGACCTTCTGGTTCACCTCGAGCACCTCGCCCGAGAGCGGCGCGATCACATCGGAGACGGCCTTGACCGACTCGACCTCGCCGTAGGAGCTGTCCTTCGTGATGGTCGCACCCGCCTGCGGCGGCTCGAAGTGCACGAGCTCGCCGAGCGCGTCGGCGGCGAACCACGTGATCCCGAGCACGGCCTCGTCGCCCTCGATGCGGGCCCAGTCGTGCTCCTCGTGGTACTTGAGGTCGTCGGGATAGGACTCCACGGCGGCCATTCAGCCCTCCCTCTTGTAGATCGGTCTGGTCACGACGCGAGCCGTGCGCGTCTTGCCGCGCACATCGATGGCAAGCGGCGCGCCGGGAGCGGCCTGCGCCGCCGGCACGTACCCCATCCCGATGCCGACGTCGAGCATCGGCGAGTGCGTCCCGGAGGTCACCTCGCCGCCGCCCTCGATCGCCATCCCCTGGCGCGGGATCGCACGCTCCTCCATCACGAACGGGACGAGCTTTCGCTGCGGCCCTTCGTCCTTCACGCGCCGAATCACGTCGACGCCGGTGAACTCCTTGCCGAGCGCGCACGTCCAGCCGAGCGCTGCCGAGATGGGATCGGTGTCAGGCCCGATGTCGTTGCCGTGCAGCGGGTAGCAGACCTCGAGGCGCAGCGTGTCACGCGCGCCGAGCCCGCACGGGACGACGCCGCGGGCGAGCACTGCGTCCCACAGCGCAACGGCGTCCTCGTCCATGCAGAGCAGCTCGCACCCGTCCTCGCCGGTGTAGCCGGTGCGGTTGACCATCACGTCGATGCCGTCGATCGAGCTCTCGGCGAACGTGAACGCCTTCGCTGGCGGAAGGCCGAGGCGCTCGATCGCCCGAGGCCCCTGCACGGCGAGGAGCGCGTACTCGGCAGAGACGTCGGTGACCTCGGAGCCGCGCACCTCGCGCTCCTTGATCCAGCGGTAGTCCGCCTCCCGGTTGGAGGCGTTGACGACGACCAGATAGCGGCACTCGCCCAGGCGGTAGGCGATGACGTCGTCGATGATCCCGCCGCGCTCGTTCGTGAGCAGCGTGTACTGCGCCTCGCCGGGCGCGATCTTGTCCAGGTCGTTCGAGAGCAGGCTCTGGAGGAGCGCGTGCGCCTGCGGCCCCTCGACCTCGATCTCGCCCATGTGGGAGACGTCGAAGACCCCGGCGTCGGTTCGGACGGCCCGGTGCTCCTGGATGACACCCTCGTATTGGACGGGCATCTCCCACCCGGCGAAGGGAACCATCCGTGCCCCGAGCTCGACGTGCCGGTCGTGCAAAGGCGTGCGCTGGAGCGTCTGAGCCATGCCGTGACGATCTTATGCAGAGGATGTTTGACCGCCCCCGGGGTGCGGTACACAACGGGTGCCCTCAAAGGGTTGGTGCCCCTAAACGCCAACCCCACGACCCGGTCCGCCGCCCCGGTATGTCGCAAGACGTATCGGGGCGGCCCCGTTTTCGGGGTCAGTCTTCGCGCAGGAACGAGGGCACGTCGAGCGCCTCGTCCGGGATCTCGAAGCCGCCGCCCGGCACGCCGGACGGGATCGGCGCTTCCGAGCCGCCCTCCCGCCGCCGCCGGCGGCGCTGGGCCCCGAAGCCGGTGGCGATGACGGTCACCCGGATGTCGTCGCCGAGGGAGTCGTCGATGACTGCGCCGAAGATGACGTTCGCGTTCTGGTCGGCCGCGCTCGTGACGACCTCGGCCGCCTCGTTGACCTCGAAGAGCCCGATCTCGGGGCCGCCGGTGATGTTGAGCAGGATGCCGGTCGCGCCCTCGATCGAGGTCTCGAGCAGCGGCGACGACACTGCGGCGCGGGCAGCCTCGGTGGCGCGGTTCTCGCCGGAGGCGATGCCGATGCCCATGAGCGCCGAGCCGGCGTCGCGCATGATCGTGCGCACGTCGGCGAAGTCGAGGTTGACGAGGCCGGGCACGGTGATCAGGTCGGTGATCCCCTGGACGCCCTGGCGCAGGACGTCGTCGGCCATGCGGAAGGCGTCGACGACCGACGTCCGCTTCTCCACGACCTGGAGGAGCCGGTCGTTCTCGATCACGATCAGCGTGTCGACGCGGTCGCGCAGGTTCTGGATGCCGATGTCGGCCTGTTGCGAGCGCTTCCGCCCTTCGAAAACGAACGGCTTGGTGACGACGCCCACCGTCAGCGCCTCGAGCTCGCGTGCGAGCTCGGCGACGACGGGCGCGCCTCCGGTGCCGGTGCCGCCGCCCTCGCCTGCGGTGACGAAGATCATGTCGGCGCCCTTCAGCGCCTCCTTCAGCTCGTCGCGGCTCTCCTGCGCCGCGGCCAGCCCGACGGCCGGGTCCGCCCCTGCTCCGAGCCCGCGCGTCGCCTTCGAGCCGATGTGGATCTTCACGTCGGCGTCGCACATCATCAGCGCCTGCGCGTCGGTGTTGACCGCCACGAACTCGACGCCCGTCAGGCCGGCATCGACCATGCGGTTGACGGCGTTCGTGCCGCCGCCGCCCACGCCGACGACCTTGATGACAGCGAGGTAGTTGCCCGACTGGTCGCGCATGCTCATGGGGCCGACACCTGAACCTTTAGTGGAGCGTAGGGGCACAAACAGGGCGTTCGCGCCGCAGGGTAGATGCGCCTAACCTCGCTGTCAATCAGAGGTTCAGCCTCCAAAGGTTGAACCTGTACTTGAGACTTGAGGGTTGGCTCCCGCGACCGGACGCTGCGGGACCGCCACGTCGAGGTACGTCGAGCCGGCCGGGAGGACGCGGAGCGCGCGGCGGGCGACGGCGAGCTTGAGCCGAACGTCGACCGGGTCGCCGAGCCGGAGGTCGATGCCGAGGCGGAGGCGGAGGGTGAGCTCGCCGTGCGCGAACGAGACGGTCGTGAAGCGCGCCGGGAAGCCGGCGGCGAGCCCGAGCACGTGCGCGGCCGTGCCGCCTTCGTCCGGCGCGAGGAAGCCGCCGGGCGCGATCTGCGTCGCGGTCGGGACCCAGATGCGCGGCAGCACGAGATCGGTGCCCGTGGGAATCCGCTCGATCGTTCTCCCCCGCGCCGAGACGAGCCACGTCTCCTTGCCCTTGTGGACGACGGCGACCGGCGCCTCGGGAACGACGGTGACGCGAAGCGTGTGCGGGAAGGCGCGGTCGTAGCGCGATGAGAGGACGGCCGGGAGCGCATCCATCCGGCGCTCGACAGCGGCGCCGTTCAGGGCCAGCAGGCTCTTCCCCACGACAGGCGCCAGGGCGGTGCGCACCCGGGCCTGAAGCGCGGGCGTGCCGCCGGAGACGGCGATCGTCCGGACTGCGAACGTCGAGGTCTCGCGGGCAGCGAAGTACGCGCCGGTGAGGACGACCGGGAGGGTGATCGCGATGACAAGCGCACGCCGCCTGGCGGCCATCGGTTCGAGTTCGCCGCGCCGGCGGGCGCTCCTACGTGGGGGGCAGCTCAATCGGGCCGAGGAACTCGACCTCGTGCACGAGCTCGACGCCGTACTCGACGAGCGCGCGCCTGCGCGCCTCGGTCATGAGCGCGAGCGCATCCGCCGTGCGCGCCCCGCCGGCGTTCTCGATGAAGTTCGCGTGCTTGGGCGAGATCTGCGCCCCGCCGATCCGGTGCCCCTTCAGCCCGCACGCCTCGAGCATCCGCCCCGCGCTCAGCTCGTGGTCGGGGTTCTTGAAGACGCTGCCGAACGTGCGGCGGTTCGTCGGCTGCGCAGCCTTGCGCTGCGCGTTCAGGTCGCGGACGACGGCCTTGATCTCTTCCGGCGGCCGCGGCCGCAGTCGCAGCTCGGCCTGCAGGACCACCTGCCCGTGGCGGAGGTTCGAGTGCCGGTAGGAGAGGCCCAGGTCGGCCGGCGTGAGCCAGCCGGTCCCGTCGGCGGTGGCGACGAGCGCGCGCACGAGCACGGAGGAAAAGTCGCCGCCGTACGCGCCGCCGTTCATCCAGATGCCGCCTCCGATCGTGCCGGGGATCGCGGCCGCGAACTCGAAGCCGCCGAGGCCGGCCTCGCGCGCGCGATGCAGGCACACCGCATTGGCGGCTCCGCCGCCCGCGCGCAGGACGTCGCCGTCGATCTCTACCGCCGTGAGCTCACCGCCGAGCTTGAGCACGAGCGCGTCGACGCCCTCGTCCGCGACGAGGAGGTTCGAGCCGAGGCCGATCGTGGCGACCGGGAGGCCGCGGCGCAGGAGCTCTTCGACTTCCACCACCGACGTGGGCTGCGCGAACTCCCGCGCCGGTCCGCCCGTGCCGAGCGTCGTGTACCGCGAGAGATCCGTCACAAGAGGTCCACCACGCGGTCGACGTCCCCGGCGCCAAGGGTGAGGATCGTGTCGCCGGGACGCGCCCACGCGGAGACGATTCGCGCCGCATCGTCGAGCGCTGGCGCCCAGCCGATGCGCATGCCGGGGCGCACGCGCGCGAGCTCGTCCACGATCAGGCGGCCGGTCACGCCCGGGATCGGCTCTTCCCGCGCCGGATAGATGTCGGTCACGCAGACCGCGTCCGCGGAAGCGAGCGCCACGGCGAACTCGTGCGCGAGATAGCGCGTGCGCGAGTACAGATGAGGTTGGAAGAGCGCGAGCACGCGGCCGCCATTCCGGACGGCGGCGATGTCGGCGGCGAGCTCGGCGGGATGGTGCGCGTAGCTGTCGAAGACGCGCTCGCTCCGTCGCTGCAACCGGCGGCCGACGCCGGCGAACTCGACGATCACGCGCTCGGCGCCCTCGACGCCGGCGAGCTCGAGCGCCGCGAGCGCGGCGGCGGCGTTGCGCCGGTTGTGCTCGCCCGGGATCGCGAGCACGAGATCGACCGGCTCGAGCCGCTCGGCGCGCACGACGTGCGGCACCGCGGCAAGCCACGCCTCGAACAGGCCCTCGACCTCGGCGAGCGAGGCGAACGTCGTGTGGTGATCGAGGTCGACGTTGAGGAGCACGGCGATCTCCGGGCGCAGCGCTGCGACGGAGCGGTCGGACTCGTCGCCCTCGACGACCAGCCATCCCTGTCCCGCGCGCGCGTTCCCGCCCAGCTGTGGAACGTCCCCGCCGATGAGAAAGGCGGGATCGAGGCCGAGCCGGTCGAGGCAGAAGGCGATCATCGCGCTCGTCGTCGTCTTGCCGTGCGCGCCCGCGACGACGATCGAGCGGCGCAGCGAGACGAGTTCCGCGAGCAGCGTCGCGCGCGGCTGCCCGGCGACGCGTCCTGCGAACGCCGTGGAGACGTACACCTCCCACCCCTCCGGCGGCTTCGGAGGCTCCGCCGAGATTGCGACGTCGATCCCGGAGAGGTGCGCGAGGTACGGCGTGTCGACGCGATCCCAGCCGGCCACCTCCGCACCCCACGCGTGCGCGAGCAGCGCGTACGCGCTCATGCCGGCGCCACCGATGCCCGCGATCCAGATGCGCCTACCGGTGAGCGGCTGCGAGCTCGACGAGCTCATCGGCGATCCTCTCGGCTGCATCGGGCCGCGCGGCGGCGCGCATCGCCGCCGCCATCGCGGCGAGTTTCGCCGGGTCGGCGAGCAGCGACTCGACGAGCTGCGGAACACGGGCGATCTCCGCCTCGGAGACGATGACGGCGCCGCCTGCGCGCTCGAACCATTCGGCGTTCTTCCGCTGATGCCCGCCGGTGGCGAACTCGCCCGGCACGAGCACGGCCGGCAACCCTGCCGCGGCGAGCTCCCAGACCGAACCGCCCGCACGCGCGACCGCGATGTCGGCAGCGCCGTACGCGAGCCCGATCTCGTCGATGAACGGACGCAGCACGTAGTCCGGGCGCGTCGCCCGGCCGCGCATCGCCTCGTAGTCGCGCTCGCCGCACAGGTGCAGCACCGCCGGTCCCGCCTCGCCCCACGCATCGAGTGCGAGCTCATTCAGCAGCCGGGCTCCGAGCGAGCCGCCGAACACGAGCACGACCGGCCCTTCCGCCGGCAGGCCGAGCCGCTCGCGCGCCTCCGCGCGCGGGGCCGCCCGCGAACGCGCCGGCACCGGACGTCCGACGGCGACGTACTTCGCGCCGTTCCGGCCCGGAACGGGAAGTGCGAGGAACACACGCTCGGCGAAGGGTGCCGCCAGCCGGTTGGCGAGGCCGAGGTGCGCGTCCGCCTCGGTCAGCACGGCCGGGATGCGCCGCAGCCGCGCAGCAAGCACCATCGGCCCGGCGACGTAGCCGCCGCCGCCGAGGACGACATCGGGCCGGCGGCGGTCGAGGATCCTCAGGCAGGCGACCGGCGCGGCCGCGGCGAGCGCGACGGCGCGCAGCTGCGACGGCCCCAGCCGGCGCGGGAAGCCCGCGACCGCGAACTCGTCGAAGGGATAGCCGTGGTCAGGAACGAGCCGAGCCTCGACGCGATCCGGCGACCCGGCGAACGTCACTGCCACCCCTCGCTCGCGCAGCGTTTCCGCCACGGCGAGCGACGGGGCGAGATGTCCCACCGTCCCGCCCGCGGCGATCAGGCACCGAAGCTGTCTGTGTTCCGGCATGGCCACGAGCGATGTTAAGGAGGATCCCGACGCCCAGGAGGGTGATGACGAGGCTCGAGCCGCCGTACGACACGAACGGGAGCGGGATCCCGGTCAACGGAGCGAGCCCCAGAACCGCAGCGAGGTTGATCGCCGCCTGCCCGCAGATGAGGGCGGTGATCCCCGCTGCGAGGCGCTTCCCGAACGGGTCCTTGCACGCGATCGCGAGGCGCAGGCCCGCATACGCGAAGGCGCAGTAGCCGGCGACGAGGACGGCGGCGCCGACGAGCCCGAGCTCCTCGCCGATGACGGCGAAGATCATGTCGGTGTGTGCCTCCGGCAGGTAGTGGATCTTCTCGATCCCCTGGCCGAGCCCGCGGCCGAAGACCCCGCCCGACCCGAGACTGATCAGCGCCTGAACGTTCTGCAGCCCTGCACCGAGCGGGTCCTTCCACGGATCGAGGAACGTAAAGAGCCGCGCGCGCCGGTAGGGAGATGACCACGCGGCGATCGCGCCCGCGCCGAACACGATCGTGTATGCGACGCCGAGCGTCGGCAGCGGCGTCCCCGACACGAGCAGGACGGCGCCGATCATCACGACGACAGTGATCACCGTGCCGAGGTCCGGCTCGGCGAGGATGAGCAGGCAGAACACTCCGACGAGCAGTCCGACCGGACGTGCGAGGTCCTTCAGCGTCCGCGGCGGCGGCCGGCGCGAGAGATAAGCAGCGGCCCACACCACGAGGGCGAGCTTGGCCAGCTCGGACGGCTGGAACGTCGCGGGGCCGAAGCCGATCCAGCGCCGCGCGCCGTTCACCTTGGTGCCGATGACGAGGACGGCGAGGCAGAGCGCGAGCGCCACGCCGACGAGCGTCGGCGCGATCGCGCGCAACTTACGGAAGTCGGTGCGCGCCGCGACGACGAGCAACGCGAACCCGAGGAGCGCGTAGATGCCCTGGCGCTCGAGGTAGCCCGTCGGGTTGCCGTTGCCGAGCGCTGCCGAGGCGGAGGTCGCGCTGTACACCATGATCAGCCCGAAGGCGGTGAGCGCCAGCGTGACGAGCACGAGCAGCTGCCATTCGAACGACCGCGCTCTCACGCGAGCTCCTCGACGAGGCGCCGGAACGTGTCGCCACGCTCTTCGAAGTTGCGGAACTGGTCGAAGCTTGCCGTCGCAGGCGAGAGGAGCACGACGTCACCCGACTGCGCGTCGGCGGTCGCGTGCGCGATTGCCGAGGCGAGGTCGCCGTCGCGTGCGTACGCACGGCCGGCAGCGTCCAGCGCCGCCGCGAGCTCGTCGCTCGCTTCGCCGATGAGATGGATCGAGCGGACGTTCGCAGGGAGCTCCTGTGCAAAAGGCCCGAAGGCCTCCCCCTTGAGCGAACCGCCGAGGATGAGGTGCAACGGCTCGTCGTACGCGGCGACGCCTCGGCGTGCTGCAGCCGTGTTCGTCGCCTTCGAATCGTTGACGTATTTCACACCGTGCAGCTCGCGCACGAGCTCGAGCCGGTGCGGCACGCCGGCGAACGTCCGCAGCGCCTCGGCGATCGCTTCGTCGGGAAGACCCGCGGCGCGCGCAGCGGCAGTCGCGGCTGCGGCGTTCTCGCGATTGTGCGCGCCCGGCATCTTCGGCTCCGCCGGGAGTGGATCGTCGGCCCCGAACTCGATCCCGTCGAGACCAAGGCCGGCGGGGACGATCTTCACCTGCGCGCGCTCGAAGATCCGCAGCTTCGCCTCGCGGTACGCCTCGAAGGTTCCGTGCCGGTCGAGATGATCCGGCTCGAGATTGAGCAGGACCGCGATGTCGCACGCAAACGTCTCCACGTCCTCGAGCTGGAAGCTCGACAGCTCGCACACCACCCACGTTCCCGGGTCGACGGTGAGCGCCACCTCGCTCAAAGGCGTGTGCTCGTTGCCGGCCAGCACGGCGTCGACGCCGCCGGCTGCGAACATCGAGCCGAGGAGGCGCACCGTCGTCGTCTTCCCCTTCGTGCCGGTGACGCCGAGCACCGGGTTGCCGGGCAGGAGCCGCCAGCCGAGCTCGATCTCGCTCCAGACGGGGATGCCGCGCTCGCGGGCGGCCGAGACAACGGGCGAGCGCCCCGGCACGCCGGGGCTCTTCACCACCAGTTCGACTCCCGAGAGCACCGATTCGTCCTCCGTCCCGAGGCGCAATTCGACGCCGGTGCCGGCGAGCCTCCCGGGGTCGGCGTCGGGCGAGTGGTCGGAGACCACGACCTCGACGCCGCGCGCTGCGAGCGCAAGCGCGGCGGCCTCGCCGGTCACGGCGAGGCCAAGCACGAGCACGCGCCTCGGAAGGTCGCTCATCCGGCTGTACTTCGCCCCCCAAGGGGCGGATCCTGGCCTCGCCCTACCGAAGGACGCGCGCCACCTCGGGATGGGATTCCTCGGCGCCGATGACGCGGTCGACCGACGCATCCGGAAGTGGCAGCACCGGCAGCTCGCCGAGCAGGTAGTCGAGGCGCGGATCGGCGAGCTCCGCGAGCAGGCGCTCGAGCTCGTCCACGGACGGCTCGAGGATGACGATCTCGTCGAAGCCGTCGAAACTGTCCAGCGCGCCGCGTGCAGCAGCGGCGCCGAGCACGCACACGACGCCGCTCACGCCTGGTGGAAGTAGTAGCGGTAGAAGAGCGCGAAGCCGGCGGCGCAGAGGATCGCGGCGACGATCCAGAAGCGCACCATGATCTTCGTCTCGGACCACGCCTTCATCACAAAGTGGTGGTGGATCGGGGCCATGAGGAACACGCGTCGCCCGAGGTACCTGAACGACACCACCTGGATGATCACCGACAGCGCCTCGATGACGTAGATGCCGCCGATCAGGAGCAGCAGCACCTCGGTCTTCGTCATGATCGCGAACGTCGCAAGCGCGCCGCCGAGTGCCATCGACCCGGTGTCGCCCATGATCACCTCGGCGGGGAACGCGTTGTACCAGAGGAATCCCACGAGCGCTCCGATGAGGGCGGCGGCGATGATGGCGAGGTCGAGCTTCGTCAGGTTGCGAGCCGCGGGATTCGTATTCGAACGGACGTACGCGACCACCATCATCGCCATGAACGTGAACAGCGCGATGATCCCTGTGCCCGCCGCGAGGCCGTCGAGACCGTCGGCGAGATTCGTCCCGTTCGACGCTCCCGCGATGATGAGGAAGAGGAACGGGTACCAGCCCCACGAGAGCGGGACCGACACGTTCGCGATCGGGATGTAGACGTCGGTGCTGAGGTGAAGATGACGCGCGGCGATCGCGACCACCACCGTCACCGCGGCGAGCAGCAGCATCTTCCAGCGGCCGCGCAGGCCGAGCGAGCGCTGGTGCGTCAGCTTGATGAAGTCGTCGAGGAAGCCGATGCCGCCGCATGCGACAGTCGCGAACAGCACGGTGAGCGACTGTAAGCGGAAGTGGCTCACCGGCAGGAATCCGACCGTTGCCGCGAAGAGGATCAGCAGGCCGCCCATCGTCGGCACGCCCTGCTTCGAGGAGTGATGGGCGAGGAGGTCCTCGCGGACGTGCTGCCCGAACTCGTTGCGGCGGAGGAACTCGATGAAGCGCGGCCCGATCGCAATCGACACGATCAAGGCGACGAGCGCGGCGACGAGGACCCTACTCACCGAGCGCCTCGGCGACGACCTCGAGGCCTACCGACCGCGAGCCCTTGACGAGCACTGCGTCGCCGGGACGGACGATCTCGCGCGCGACCGCGACCGCCTCCGCGGCCGTGGGCGCCCACGCATCGGGCTCGTAGCCCCGGGCCAGCTCGCCGACACCGATCACGACCGCAATCGTTCCGGCTGCGCGCCCGATCTCCTCGTGGTAGCTCGGTGCATCTGGCCCCAGCTCTGCCATGTCGCCCAGGATCGCGACAGTACGCCGGCCGTCGGCGCGCTCCTGCAGATGCTCGAGCGCCGCCCGCATCGCGACCGGATTCGCGTTCCAGGCGTCGTTGATGAGGAGGCCGCCGCCGGGCAGCTCCCGCTCCTGCGAGCGCCAGCGCGAGAACTGCACCTCGACCGGCCCGTCGGGCGGCGGATAGCCGAGCACCTCGAGCGTGGCCAGCGCCACCGCCGCGTTCTCGGCCTGGTGCCGGGCGCCGAAGGAGAACTCCACGCCGTTGACGATCGCGTGGCCGTTGCGGATCTCGACGTCGGGCGCGCCGAAGCGGCGAACGTCGAGCCCGGCAGGGACGAATGGCTCGAGCACCGGCGCATTCTCCGGCAGGACCGCGACCTCCACGAAGGCGAGCAGCTCCGCCTTCGCTTTCGCGACGTTCTCGATGCTGCCAAGCATCTCCAGGTGCGCGGGGCCGATCGAGGTGATGACCCCGATCTGCGGACGCGCGATCTCGGCGAGCGCACGGATCTGCCCGGCGCCGCGCATGCCCATCTCCGTCACGACCACGTCGGTGTCGGCCTCGACGCGGCACAAGGTGAGGGGCAAGCCGATCTCGTTGTTGAACCCGTCCTCGGCCGCGACCACGTTCGCGCGCCGGCGCAGGAGCGCCGTGAGGATGTCCTTCGTCGACGTCTTGCCGACCGACCCCGTGATGGCGACGACGGGCACGGCGATGCGCTCGCGGACGGCGCGCCCGATGGCGGCGAGCGCCGCGAAGTCGTCGTCGGGCACGAGCGTCGCCGTGGCGCCGTTGGCGCGGGCATCGTCGAGGTACGCGGTCCCGCCCCGGATCGCGACGAAGAGATCGCCCGGCCGCACCCGGCGCGAGTCGATCTGGACGCCGGTGACCTCCTCGGCGTCCGTCTCGAGCCTGCCCAGCCGGCGCGCCGCATCGACGGGCAGCGGGATCAGGTACGGGCTCCCAGCGCACGCAAGGCGTCGCGCGCAGCGTCGCGATCGTCGAACGGGATCGTGCGGTCGGCGAACTCCTGGCCCTGCTCGGCGCCCTTGCCCGCGATGATGACGACGTCGCCGTCGCGCGCAAGCTCGACCGCGCGCGCGATCGCTCCCGCACGGTCGGACACGACCTCGACGTCGTTCGTCGTTCCCGCGACGATCTCCTCGATGATCGCCTGCGGGTCCTCACTCCGCGGGTTGTCGGAGGTGACGACGACCACGTCGGCGAGCTCGGACGCGATCCGCCCCATCAGCGGCCGCTTGCCGCGGTCGCGATCGCCGCCCGCGCCGACGATGACGAGCACACGTCCCCGCGTCATGTCGCGCGCCGCGCGCAGCACCTTCTCGAGCGCGTCCGGCTTGTGCGCGTAGTCGACGATCACCGTGAACGGCTGCCCCTCCTCGACGGTTTCGAACCGGCCCGGCACGCCGCGCACCGACTCGACGCCTCGCTTGATCGCGTCGTCGTCGATCCCGAGCACGCGAGCCGCCGCGATTGCGCCGAGCGCGTTCTCGACGTTGAAGCGCCCACGCAGCTTGAGTTCGATGCCGTCGAGCGCAGTCGCATCGTCACCGCTGAACGTGACGGCGTCCGGCAGCTCGGCTGCGAGCCTCCGTCCGTACTCGTCGCCGACGTTCACGACCGCCGGCGTCGTTTCGGTGAAGAGTCGCCGCTTCGCCTGGAAGTACGACTCCATGTCGCCGTGGAAGTCGAGATGGTCCTGGCTGAGGTTCGTGAACACGAGCACGGCGAACTGCACGTGGTCGAGCCGGTGCAGCTCCGAGGCGTGCGACGACGCTTCCATCGCACACGAGCGGTCGCCGGCGTCGAGCATCTCGCGGAACGTCCGCTGCAAGTCGATCGCCTCCGGCGTCGTGCGCAGGACACCGCGCCGTTCTCCGCCGACGCGCGCCTCGACGGTTCCGAGGAGACCCGGTCGCAGGCCGCCGGCGGCGAGGATCGCGTACAGGAGGAACGACGTCGTCGTCTTGCCGCTCGTGCCGGTGACGCCTGCGACCTGCAGTTCCTCGGTCGGTCGGTCGAAGAACGCGTCCGCGCCGAGCGCCATCGCAGCGCGAGCGTCCGGGACGACGACCTGAGGCACGTCGACGGCGAGCGGCCGCTCGACGACGACGGCGACGGCGCCGTTCGCCACTGCCTGCGGGGCGAAGTCGTGCCCGTCCGCGTGTGCGCCGCGGACGCAGAAAAAGAGGGCGCCCGGCCCCGCGTCCCTCGCGTCATAGACGAGGTCGAGCACCTCGACCTTGGCCGGCCCGACGACCTCCGCCGCTCCGAGCGCAGCGGCGAGGCGCTCAAGTTGCATCATCTCGAGGCGAGTCTAGCCGGGCGGAACTTCGAGGTATTGCAGGTCGAACGTGGCGATCTGCGCGAACGCCGGAGCGGCGACGACCCCGCCGTAGTACGCGCCCCGGGGCTCGTCGACGGTGACGAGGACGACGACGCGCGGCGAACGCGCGGGCACCATGCCGATGAACGTCGCGTCGTACTGGCCCGGCATGTAGCCGTTCGGGCCTGGCTTCTGCGCCGTGCCGGTCTTGCCCGCGACGGTGTAGCCGGGGATCTCCGCGGCGGCGCCGGTGCCGGCGTCCGAGACCACGCCCTTCAGCATGGCGAGGAGCTGGCGGTCGACGGGGCGCGGCAGGATCCGCCGCTTCCGCGGCGCCGGGGTGGCGACGCCCTGCACGTGGTCGACGAGATGCGGCTGGATCCAAAGGCCGTTGTTCCCGATTGCTGCATACACGGATGCGAGCTGGATCGCGGTGACGGAGATGCCCTGGCCGATCGGCACGTTCCCGATCGTCGAGCCGGACCAGTACGACGGCAGCAGGCCGGCGCTCTCTCCCGGGTAGTCGATGCCGGTCTGCTCCCCGAAGCCGAAGCGGTGGATCCACTCCTTGAGCCGCGTCTCGCCGAGCTTCGTGCGCGCGATGGTGACGGCGCCGACGTTCGACGAGCGCTGGAGGATCTGCGCGACGGTCATGCGCTCGGTCGGGCGTATCTCTGCGTCGTGCACAACGCGGTCGGCGACGTGGATCGAGTAGGGCAGCAGGAACGAGGTCTGCGGCGTAACGAGGTGCTCGGCGAGGGCGCCGCCGATGGTGACGACCTTGAAGACCGATCCCGGCTCGTAGACGTCGGAGATCGCGCGGTTCGCGGTGATGCCCTGCGCGAACGCCTGCGGGTAGTTGTTCGCGTTGTAGCCCGGCTCGGTCGCCATCGCGAGCACACCGCCCGTGTGCGGGTCGAGCACGATCGCGGTCGCGGACTTCGCGTGCCACTTGGCGACGGTGGCGCGCAGCACCTGCTCCGCGTTCGCCTGAATGCGGTGGTCGACCGTGAGGAAGACGTCCTTCCCGGGCTTCGCCGGCTGGACGGCCTGGACGTCGAGCGTGCGGCCGAACGGATCGCGCAGGATCGTCTCCTGGCCCGGAATCCCGGTGAGCTCCGAGTTCAGCTCGAGCTCGAGACCGGCCAGCCCGTTGTTGTCGACGCCTGCATAGCCGAGCACCTGCGCCGCGACCGAGCCCTGCGGGTACGTGCGCCGTTCCTCGCCGTAGAAGTGGAAGCCCGCCAGGTTCCGCTTGGCGAGCAAGCTCGCCTTGTCGGGCGGCGCCTTCCGCTCGACGTAGACGAAGTGCGTGCCATGCGTGCCGAGCGCGCGAAGGACGGCACCGCGCTTCAGGCCGAGAATGCGAGCGGCGGTCGCTGCCTCCGTGCGCGGCTGCGTGACGGCGGTCGGATCGACGTACACCGTCGTCGCCTGCTCGCCGAGCGCGAGCGGCGTACCCACCGCGTCGAAGATCGCTCCGCGTCCTGCCGGCAGCTGCACGGTCGCTCTCGTCTGCGCCGTCGCCATCGCCGCGAGCGGCGCCGCGCGTACGGTGGCGATCCACGCGGCGCGCGCGAGGAGCCCGCCGAAGACGACGAGCGTCACGAGCAACATGAGACGGATGCGCGAGTTGACGACGCGCGGCACGCCGTTACCTCTGGTTCAGATCGAGGTAGCTGGTGTCGGCCGCGGCGGCGGGAACGAGCCCGAAGTGCCGGGCCGCCTGCTCGATGCGGATGGACGCGATCGCGCTCGACACCTGCGACGAGAGCGCTGCGTTCTGGTTCTGCAGCTCGACCTGCCGCTGGTCGAGCTTGTTCACCGCGACGTTCGCGCGGAGCACGGCGACGTTGATGGCGACGACGCCGGCGAGCAAAAGCGCGAACGCGGAGATCCAGAGAATGCCGGGCGTGACGCGGCGCGTCCGCCGGCGCGTGCGTGCGCGCGGCTTCGGTGCGGCAACGGGCCGAGCGCGCCGCCGTGCCGGCGCCGGGACCGCAACGGCTTCCGCCGCGAACCAGTCGACCGTGGCCACTACTCGGCTTTCACCGCGGCGCGCAGGCGCGCTGAGGCGGCACGCGGGTTCACGGCCACCTCGGCCTCGCTCGGACGGACCGGGCGGCGCTGGATCGCGCGGAGCTCGGGCTCGTGCCCGCAGACACAGACGGGGAAGTCGGGCGGGCAGGTGCAGCCGCGCTCGCGCTCGCGGAGGAAGTGCTTGACGATCCGGTCCTCGAGCGAATGAAAGGAGATGACCGCGAGCCGCCCGCCGGGGCGGAGCATCGCGAGCGCTGCGGGCAGCGCGACCTCGAGTGAGCCGAGCTCGTCGTTGACGGCGATGCGGAGCGCCTGGAAGACGCGCTTCGCCGGATGGCCTTCGCCGAAACGCGCCGGCGCCGGAATCGCAGCCCTGATCGTGTCCACGAGCTCACCGGTGCGCTCGAACGGCTCGTCGCGCCGCCGCCGGACGATCGCCCGCGCGATCTGCCGTGCGTAGCGCTCCTCGCCGTACTTGCGGAAGATGGTCACGAGCTCCTTCTCCGGCCACTCGTTGACGATCGCGCGCGCGTCGAGGTCCTGCGAGGAGTCCATGCGCATGTCGAGCGGCGCGTCGGTCGCGTACGAGAACCCGCGCTCGGGCCGGTCGAGCTGCATCGACGAGACGCCGAGGTCGAGAAGGATCGCGTCGGCCGACACGCCGTTCTCCGCCAGCTGCGGGAGCACGACGCCGAAGTCGCCGCGGAGCAGCCGCGCCTGCACGCCGCTCCGGCGCTCGAGCCGCTCGAAGTACGTGCGGACGGTCGGATCGCGGTCGATCGCGATCAGCTTTCCGCGCCCCTGCAGATCGGCGGCGAGGAGCGCCGCGTGACCGCCGGCGCCGAAGGTCGCGTCGACGACGGTGTCCCCCGGCTGCACGGCGAGGCTTTCGCGCACCTCGTTCGCGAGCACGGGAACGTGATCAGTCGCGCTGGGCTGCAAGACGTTCGGCAACATCTCGCGTCCTCCCTTCCGACTCGGCGAGCTCGCGTCGCCAGGCGGCGCGATCCCAGATCTCGAGGTGGTCGTTGACGCCCGCCACGACGACGTCGCGGTCGAGGCCCGCGTACTCCTTCAACGCTGAAGGGATGACGATCCGTCCCTGCTTGTCCAGGTCGCCCTCGACGGCGTTTGCGTAGACGACGCGCTGGAGGCTCCGGGCCTCGCCGCTGAGGGAGTCGAGGTCGGCAATGCGGCTCAGGCTCCGTGTCCACTCGTCCCGCGGATAGGCGACGAGGCACGGGTCCAGGCCGCGCGTCACGACGACGCCGCCCTCGAACGCGCGGCGGAACTTGGCCGGCAGCGTGAGCCGGCTCTTGTCGTCGATCGTGTGGTCGTGGGTGCCGAGCAGCATTTCGGGGCCGGGTCCTTCCCTTCCACTTCGCCCCACTCTAGACCACTTAACCCCACTTGTCCACCCTTCGCCCCACTTGCTCACCGGCCGTGGCCCGAGTACGCTGCGACCGCGGCACCCAGGTCTGCGGCTCGACGAGAGGAGCCCATGTCCACCCAGACCCGGAACCGCGTTATCGAGGGACCGCTCAGCGTCGTCCTCCGTCCCAACTCGGAGGCCGCAGCCTCGTACCGGAGTGCAGTGCTCGCCCCGGGATTCGGCCCGGAGGCCGGCCTCGACCTGCGCTTCTTCGGCGGGAAGACGCTCCCCCACCTCCGCTACTCGGTCGTCTATCTCGGGAGCTGGCAGGCGGACGAGCGCAGCGAGCTCGACCACGCGCTCGCCGCTGCGATGCGCGACCGCGGGCTCAACAACGTCCTGACGCAGTATTTCCCCAGGGCGGACGTGACGACGACGTTCGCCGGCTCGAAGGTGCACGAAGGCCCGCTGCCCGCGACCTTTACGCGCGACCAGGTCGAGGCATTGGTCCCCGCGCTCGATCTCGGCCCAACGGTCGCCTGCCTGCTCCTACCGAAGGGCGCCGTCCTCGTCGACACGGGGGACGTCGACTCGAAGCACGGCCTCGGTGGGTACCACGGCTCGGTCAAGGTCAACGGCAGCGAGCGGTACTACGCGGTCGCCGTCTACTCCGACGGGGACAACGGCATCGTCGCGTTCGACGAGCCGTGGAAGAACGTCTGCGCGACGCTGTACCACGAGCTGCAGGAGACTCGGACCGATCCCGACGTCGAGGATGCGATCCGCCTCGGGTCTGCGCCCGGCGCCGACCGGCTGCTCGGCTGGTACTCGCCGCGCGGTGGCGAGATCGGGGACATCCCGATGGCGGAAGCGGGCGGGGATCTCGGTCGCGTGATGAAGGAAGTGCCGCTCGCCGACGGGAGCGGCACCGTGCCGATTCAGTTGCTGTGGTCGAACGCGGTCGGCGGACCCGAAGGACCTATCCCGACGCCACATCCGCCGCAGTGAGCTGACGGCCGTAGGCGCCGCGGCCGGTGAGCACGGTCGCGCCGCAGCGCGCCGCAAGCGCGACCGCTTCGTCCACCGGCATCCCGGCGCCGAGCGCGAAGGTGAAGCCGGCGGCGAAGCAGTCGCCGCAGCCGTACGCGTCTTCGATCGGGCCGGGAATCGTCGCTGCGCGGAACGGGCCGCCGGGGCGGATCCAGCCGCCGAGCGCGCCCGACGTGCTGACCACGAGACGCGGCGGCGGGTCGAGATCGATCGCGTCGAAGCGCTCGCCGGCGTCCCCGCTGCTGCCGATGAGCGCGTCGAGCTCCTCGGTCGCACGGTGCAGCGTCGGGAGCTCGCGCGACGTCGCGGCGAAGATCTTGGCCTGGCGCGCTGCACGGACTGCGGCGACATCGCCGCCGGTGAAGTAGACGGCGTCGCAGCGCGTGAGCTCCTCCCACGGGAGCGAAGGGTCCTCGCCCGAGGGACGCAGCTTCGGCCCGAGCGTCGTGATCGTGCGCTCCCCGTCGGAGTCGATGTACGTGAAGGCGCGCCGCTGCGGCTGTCCTGCCTTGCCGGCGTGCACGGTCACGCCCAATTCGGTCAGGCGCTCGCGGGAACGGATGGCGATCTCGTCGTCGCCGAGGGAGGTGAAGAAGTCGACGGAGCCGTTGAGATTGGCCAGCTGCACGGCCGCCACCGCGCCGCCGCCGGCGGGCTCCTCCCACGTCTCGACCGCCGAGACGATCTCCCCCGGCTCCGGCACCCGCTCGACGCGGGCGAACTGGACCCACTCGACGTGGCCCACGACTGCGACTCTCATGTCTCACATCTTCGCGCGGCAGTACGTTGTATGTGTCGATGGCCGTCGCAGTCCCGCCGTTCGAGACCTTCTACGAGAGCCACAAGACCGAGGTCTTCCGGTTCCTCGTCAGCCGAATCGGCCGCGACCGCGCCGAGGACGCGTTCCAGGAGACGTTCCTCCGCGCGCTGCGGGCGTACGAGCGGCTCGAGCACGGTGAGCACCTGCGGGCCTGGGCGCTCACGATCGCGAACCGGATCGTGCTCGACGGCGCCCGCAGACAGCGGCCGCAGGGCGACATGCCCGACCTCGTGACCGAGGACGGACGACCCGCCTACGAGGAGCTCGCACCGCTGACCGACGATCTGCCTCCGAAGGAGCGGGCCGCGGTCGTGTTGCGGTACGGCTACGACCTCGGCTACGACGAGATCGGCGCGGCGCTCGGCTCGACCGAAGCGGCAGCGCGCCAGGCGGCATCCGCCGGCGTGCGGCGCCTGCGAAAGGAGCAGCAGTGATCGACAGTCCCACCTTCGAGCTCGACGAGCGTTTCCGCGCGGCAGCCGCCGCCGAGGGCCTGCTCGACGTCGCGTACGACGTGTTCGACGACACGGCGATGGGGCCGCTGCTCGTCGGCGTCACCGACCGCGGCCTCTGTCGCATCTCGTTCGACCCGAATCCGGAGCGCGAGCTGGAGCAGCTCGCCCGTGTCTACGGCCCGCGGGTCCTGCGCTCCTCGCGCCCGGTCGACCGGGTCCACCGCGAGCTGGACGAGTACCTGGAGGGGCGCCGGCGGAGCTTCGACGTCGACCTCGACCTCCGCGGCCAGCCGAACTTCTACGTCCGCGTGCTGGCCGAGCTCGCTCGTGTCGGCTACGGCGAGACGACGACGTATGGAACGCTCGCAGCGCGTGCCGGCAACCCGCGTGCTGCGCGGGCGGTCGGCACGGTCATGAACCGGAATCCGGTGCCGATCGTGCTGCCGTGCCACCGCGTCGTCGGCGCGAACGGCAGCCTGACCGGCTACGGCGGAGGGCTCCACCGTAAGGAGCTGCTCCTGCGCCTCGAGGGCGCGATCCTCTAGCCGGGCTGCTTACTTGCCCCAGTGGAGGGCGATGACGCCGAGAACGCCCGCGATGAGGAGCGCGAGCCCTGCGAACCACGTACTGCCGCGGCGGCCCAACGGCATCATCGAGCCGAAGGCCATGAAGGCGCCCGCGATCGCGACCAGCGCCGCCGACACTTCCCTGAGCCGGAGCGCGTTGTGCACGGTGATGAACAGGAGTGGATGCATGCCGACAATGGTCACGCCGCCGTCGGACGGAGCTTGTACCCCACGCCCCACACGTTGACGACCCAGCCGGGAAGCCCGGCCGCCGCCAGCTTGCAGCGCACGCGTGAGGCGTGCGACTCCACCGTGCGCGTGGGTACGAAGGTGCGATACCCCCACACGTCGCGCAGCAGCTGCTCGCGCGTGAACACCCGGTCCGGGTCCTGCGCCATCCGGAGCAGGAGCGTGTACTCCTTCGCCGCGAGGGTCAGGTCGCGCCCGCGCACGATGACGCGCCTCGCCGAGCGATCGACGACGAGCTCACCGAGGTCGACGAGGTCGGCCCGTGGCGAACGGCGACGAAGGACCGCGCGGATGCGCGCGACGAGCTCTTCGTACGCGAACGGGCGCGTCAGATAGTCGTCGCAGTGCTCGAGCGCGCGCACACGCTCGGACGCGTCCGCACGGCCGAGCACGATCACCGCGCAGTTGCCGACGCGACAGCGATCGAGCCCCGCAGGATCGCCGAGCACGAGCACGTCCGGCTCGGCCGCGCGCGGGAGCTCGTCCGCCCGCTCGAAGGCGAGGACGTCGAAGCCGTCGCTCGCGAGCTGCTGCGCGAGGAAGCCGCGCACCGACGCTTCGGGCTCGGCGAGCATCAGCGCGGTCATGCGGCGAAGGTAGCCGCGCGTTCCAGCGCGCGCCAGATGTCCTTTGCCGCGAAAGTGTGACTTCTCGTCTACAAGCGTCCGGAGCGAACAACGCCCCATAACAACCAGACGCCGAGCACGGTGGAGAGCGCGAACCCGATGATTGAGATGACGTTCACGCCGAGCAGATGCGGCCCCGCCTTCGCGAAGATTCCGATGAGGCTCGAGCCGATCAAGCCGCCCGTGACGACGAGTGCGATCACGAGCCGGTTGAACACGCGCTGAAGGTCGGCCAAGAACTCATCGAGTCCTTTGTGGACGAAGCCGACTTCGATCCGGCCGTCGCGCAACTCCTCGAGGATCTCGTGGATCTGCTGCGGCGCCTCGCGCAGGATGTGCGCGTACTGGAACGCGTCCCGCCTGGCCCGCCGCGCGATCCTGTCCGGCGTGAACCGCTCGAGCATGAGCCCGCGTGCGTACGGACGGGCCACCTCGAACACGTTGAAGTCGGGATACAGCTCGATGCCCACCGAGCCCAGCGTCGCGATCGTGCGATCGAGCAGCAGATAGCGCGTCGGGAGGTGCAGGTTCATCGAGTAGATGAGCTGGAACGCCTCCCGGATCACCTGGATCGGATCGATCTCGGCGAGGCTCGCGCCGTAGTAGCGGTAGTAGATCTCGCGCAGCTCGGCGAGGAACTCCTCCTCGCGCTCGCGCGGGTAGCGCACACCGAGGTCGGCGAGCCGCTTCGGGAGCATGTCGACGTTCTCCGCCGCGGCGTCGATGAAGAGCCGCGTCAGCTTCGTCATGTCGTCGTCGCTCAGCTTGCCGGCGGAGCCGAAGTCGACGAGGCCGATCGTCCCGGCCTCTTCGAGCACGAGGATGTTCGCCGGATGCGGGTCTGCGTGGAAGAACCCGTGCCGGAAGATCATCGTCATCCACGTCTCGGCGACGAGGTACGCGAGGTCGCGCCGCTCCTCGAGCGTGAGGCCGAGCGTATCGACGTCGGCGAGCTGCGTTCCGTCGAGCCACTCGAGCGTCAGCACGCGTGCGCGCGTGTACGTCCAGTAGACCTTCGGGACCTGCACGTGCGGGTCGCCGGCGAAGTTGCGATGGAACGTCTGCGCGTTGCGGCCCTCGAGCCGGTAGTCGAGCTCCTGCCTGATCTGCCGCGCGAACTCGTCGACGAGCGCACGCGCGTCGATGAAGTCGAGCGCGCGCACGCGCTCCTTCACGAGCTTCGCCGCCTGGTACAGGAGGACGAGGTCGGCCTCGATCTGGCGCACCGCGTCCGGGCGCTGCACCTTGACGGCGACCTTGCGGCCGTTCGGAAGCGTCGCCTGGTGCACCTGTCCGATCGACGCCGCCGCGACCGGCATCGGGTCGAAGTCGAGAAAGAGCCGCTCGATCGAGTTCCCCAGCTCCTCCTCGATAACGCGTTCCGCCTGCTCGAACGGGAACGG
The DNA here is from genome assembly GCA_003139545.1 of Actinomycetota bacterium. Classification (GTDB taxonomy): domain Bacteria; phylum Actinomycetota; class Thermoleophilia; order Gaiellales; family Gaiellaceae; genus Palsa-739. The sequence goes on along the minus strand of PLJC01000018.1, from coordinate 111,157 downwards.
ACGGACGTCGTCCTGCAGCGGCCGGAGCTCGGCGATCAAGTCGGGTGGGACGATGTCGGGCCGCGTGGACAGGAGCTGTCCGAACTTCACGAACGTCGGCCCGAGCTCCTCCAGCACCTCCCGCAGGTGCTGACCGCGCGCCGACGGCGTCATCGCCTCCACGTCCCCCATCCGCCGTCCGGGAATGAGGTCGGTGAGCCGGTGCGCCTCGAAGAAGTATCCGAAGCCGTGGCGCACCATGACCTGCGCGATCTCGGACAGGCGGCTGAGCGTGCGCGGCGCCGGCTGGGCCATGCGACTCAGTGTGACACGACTTGGCGCTCGCGCTGCGCACGCCGCGTCCACGGTCCCGGCGGGACGAGGAGCTGCTCGACGTGCAGGTACGCGAGCCCGACGCGCGGCAGGTCGCTGAGGCGCTCGACCATGAGATAGCGCGGCCGCCACTCGGGGAAGAACTTGCGGTTGAAGGAGTACAGGCGCTCGAGCTGGAACACGCTGTCGGCGGCGAGCAGCGCGCGGCGGGCGAAGCGCCGCGGCACCGTGACGGCGCGGTCGGGAGAGATCAGCTCGGTGAACGCGCAGAAGTTGAGCGAGACCTCGGCGACGTCCGTCTTCTTTGCCCACGCCAGCGTTTCCGCGATGAGGAACTCCGTGAGCCCGTTCGGGCTGTCGGGGCGGCGGCGCATCGTGCTCAGCGACCAGCCGCCGGAGGCCGCGGTCGGTGCGAGGTGCAGGAAGCCGCCGATCTCGCCGTTCTCGGTCTCGGCGACCGCAAACACCGTGCTCGGCACGTACAGCTCGTCCATCGACATCGTGAAGCCGCGCTCCGGCTGGTTCCCGCGCCACAGCTCGGAGGCGGTGTCGAGTGCGACGCGCAGCGCCGGATCGGCGTCCTCCGCGGCAACGACGCGCAACCGGTAGCCCGCCTTCTGCAGCCGCGTGACCGACTGGCGCACCTTGCGGATCGGCCGTCCCTCGAGGGAGAAATCGGCCGGTCGCAACACCGCTTCCTCGCCGAGCAGGATCGGACGCAGCCCGATCGCGCGGTAGCGGTCGAGGTGTGCGTCGGAGGCGCCGAGGACGGCCATGCGCCAGCCGTGCGCGCGCACCACTCGCTGGAACTCCGCGAGCAGCGCGTCGAACTCGTCCTCTTCGCCGACCGGGTCGGCGCTGACGAGCGCCGCGCCGGCGACGACGCGATACGCGAGGAACGAACGGCGCGTCGGCGAGAAGAAGTAGCTCTTGTCCCGGCGAAGCACGAAGAACGAGAGGCTGTCGCTCCCGTACGCGTCCACAAGGGCGCGGGCCACTCGGCGCTCCCCCACCGTCTGCGCGACCTTGTGCGTGAACGGCCGTAGCCAGTAGTAGAGGGCCGCGGTGCCGAACAGGAAGCCGAGGGCGGTGAACACCTCCGACAGGTCGTCCGGAATCTCGCCGCCGTGCAGCTCGTAGCCGAGTACCACGGCGGCCGCCGCCGCGCCGGCCGCGGCCAGCGCCACGAGCGGTCGGGTCGACGCCGGGTCGCCGGGAACATCGAACCGGCTGCGATACCGCACGAGCGCGACAAGCAGGAGCAGCGAGACCGTCGCCTCCTCGAAATCGAGCCCCTTCGCCAGGTGGGCGACGGCCGACCCGAGCACGACCGCGACGGCGAGCTGCCAGGCGCGCCGGCGGCGGGCCGCCAACGAGCGGGACAGCCAGATGAGGATGATGCCGAACGCAAGCGCGCCCACCCGGGCCGCGGTGGGAAAGCCCGGCGGCAGGACGCCCCGCACGAGGCGCACTCGGTCGGCCATCTCGGGCGTCAGGGCCGAGGCGATGCCCAGGGCGCCGACGAACGCGGCGGCCCAAGCAATCAACGACTCGGCCTTAGGGCTCCGCAGCCTCACCTAGGCAGGGTACAACGTCGTCATGCCGACCGGATCGCCGCTGCCGCGCTGGCTTGGCCCGCTCCTCGGGCTCATCGCGCTCTTCCTCGTCCCGTGGACGCTGTGGCTCACCTTCTCGCTCCCCGCACGGCACGTCACCGACCACTACGACCTCGCCTGGGTCGGGTTCGACATCGTCCTCGCGATCGTTTTCGGCGCGACGGCGTGGGCCACGGTTCGCCGAGAGCACTGGCTCGTACCGCTCGCGGCCGTGACCGGCACGATGCTCGTCTGCGACGCGTGGTTCGACATCGTCACCTCGCAATCCGGCGGCGAGATCGTCGAGGCCGCCCTCGAGGCCGTCTTCGGCGAGCTGCCGCTGGCCGCGCTCTGCGCGTACATCGTCATCGACGTCGAGCGCTTCCAGTCGACGTTCGACCAGTTTCGCCGGCCTACGCCGGCGGCGCGTCGTGCGGCGCTTCGAGCAATGTCAACCGATGCTCGAGCTGAGCAACGCGAAGCTCGAGCTCGTCCAGATCGTCGCGCGTAACGAGGTTCAGATCCTCGACGAGGCTCCGCAGGAGCTCCATCGTCTGCTCGCCGGCGCGCGTCCGGGAGCCGCGCATCCGTGCAGGCAGCTCGCCCAGCAGCTCCTCGAGGGCCTCGACGATACGAGGGCTACCGGGCACGGCCGTGCGGCCTCGAACGGCGCCGCTGGCGACGCTTCTCGCGCCGCGCCTGCGCCGCCGGCTCCGACGGTGACGCGGTGACGACGTCCACGAGCTCCGGCGTCGACTCCTGCGCGAGCGCCTGCTCCGACTCCTCGAGCGCGGCATCGCCCGCGTTCACCTTCAGCCGGCCGCGGCCGCGCTTGAGGCCGTCGACTGTCGGCGGCTCGATCTCGCCGGCCCGGGCCATCTGCTTGCGGCGCGCGTACTCGGGCTCGCGCTCCTTCCACATCGTGAGCAGCGGCGCGGCGATGAAGATCGACGAGTACGCGCCGGAACCGACGCCGATGAGGAGCGCGAACGCGAAGTCCTTCAGCGTCGATCCGCCGAGCACCTCGAGTGCGGCGATCGGGAGCAGCGTGATGAACGTCGTGGCCAGCGAGCGGCGAATCGTCTCCCACAGCGAGACGTTGGTGATTGTCGCGAACGGCTGCCGCCGCATGAGCGGAATGTTCTCGCGGATGCGGTCGAAGATGATGATCGTGTCGTAGATGGAGTAACCGAGCACGGTGAGTACCGCTGCAACCGTGTCGATCGTCACCTCCTTGAACACCAGCGAATAGATCCCGACCGTGATGAGGATGTCGTGGATCATCGCGAGGATCACCGGCACCGCGAACTTCAAATCGAAGCGCAGCGTGATGTAGATGATGATCAGCGCGAGCGAGACGAGGATCCCGTAGATCGCGTCGATCGCGATCTGATGGCCGAAGCTCGACGAGACGTCCTTCGATCCCGTGGCATAGGCGCCGGCCTGACGCTGGTAGTCGTTCGTCAGCGTCGAAAGCTGCGCGCTCCTCAGCGACTTCGTGCGCACCTGCCACCCTGTGTAGCCGCCGTTTACCAACGATCCCGTCCCCTGCACCACCGCGTCGGGCTGGCCGTCGGCGGCCGCGATCTTCAGCACGTTGGCCTGGGTCTGCGGCTGGTGCGTCTTGAAGGTGAGCTGCGTGCCGCCCTTGAAGTCGATGCCGAGATTGAGGCCGTGCACGCCTAGCGAGACGGCGCCCGCGAGGATGACGACGCCGGAGAGCGCGAGCCACCAGTAGCGGCGGCGCATGAAGTCGATCTGCAGCCACTTCGCCGTCTGCTGCCCGTGCGCGCCCATGAAGCGCGGGTTGTCGAACCAGCGGAAGCCGCTCAGCAGCCCGAGCATGGCGCGCGTCGCCGCGACAGCGGTGAGCAGCGAGATGAGCGTGCCGATGAGCAGCATCAGCGCGAAGCCCTTCACCGATGCGACCGCGATCAGGAACAGCACGAACGCCGTGATGGCGGTGACGACGTTCGCGTCGAGAATCGTGTGGAAGCCCTTGCCGTATCCGGCCGAGATCGCCGCCTTCACGGACTTCCCGGACCGCACTTCTTCCTTGATGCGTTCGAAGACCACGACGTTCGCGTCGGCGGCGACGCCGATGGTGAGGATCAGGCCTGCGAAGCCCGGCAGCGTCAGCGTGACGTTGAAAAGGAGGATGGCCGCGTAGTAGAGCGCCGCGTAGATGGCGAGGCCGAAGACCGCGACGAGCCCAAGGAAGCGGTACAGGATGAGCAGGAAGATCGCGACGATGATGAGCCCGACGAGGGCGGCATGCCATGCCTGCGTCAGCGAGTCCTTGCCGAGCGTCGCCGAGACATCCGTCCGCTCGACCTGCTGGAAGTTGTACGGGAGCGCGCCCGTCTGCAGGACGAGGGCGAGGTTCTTCGCGTCGGTGAAGGAGCCGCCCGCCCCGAGGTCGATCTCGGCGTTCGGGCCGGAGATGCCGTCGGGGTTCTGCTGGAAGTCGATATACGGCGTCGACTGCAGCTGGCCGTCGAGCACGATCGCGAAGTGCTGGGCGTACGGGTTGTTGGCCGGGCTGATGGCCGGGCTGCCGGCGAGCTGCCAGGCGATCTGCCCGCGGTGCGCTTCCGCCGCGGTGATCTTCCCGAACTCCTTGGCGCCGTGGCTCGTGAACTGGAGGAGCACGACCGGAAGGCCGGTGCTCTGGCTGAAGTCCGCTGTCGTGCCGCTGCGGACGAGATCCGTTCCCGTCATCTCCGGGACCGGCCCGGCGCCGGTCTTGCGGGCCGGGTAGTACTTGAGCAGGTAGTAGTACGTCGGCGAGATCGCCGCGTTCGTGTTCACACCGAGGCACCCGGTCGTCTCGGCGCAACTGACGACGGTCGTGTGGTCAGGCACCTTCATCACCTGCGTATTCGCCGGCGCCTTCCCGCCGTACGGGCGCAGGAGTTGCGCCAGGGTGTTCGCCGGCCCTTGCACGAGCGAGTGCTTGACCGTCTTGGTCGTCGTCGGCTTGCCGCCCTTCTTCGCCGCCGGCGTGGTCTTCGTCGTCGTCTTGTTGCGGAAGAGGTAGTACACCTCGGGCGAGCCTTTCCCCGCCTGCTTCTGCACCTGGATGAGAAGCTCGTACAGCGACGGCGTGGCGACAGGCGCACCGCTCGAGCTCGTCGACGGACCGGTGAGGTCGGCCTCGAAGTCGAACAGCTGCAGCTGCGCCGTCTTGCCGATGAGCGCCGCCGCCTTCGCCGGGTCGTGCACGCCGGCGAGCTCGACCACGATCTGGTTGCTGCCCTGCCTGCGCACCTCCGGCGAGGAGACACCGAGCTTGTCGATGCGGCTCTGGACAATCTCCTGGGCCGTAACCATCCCGGCGGCGTCGACCTTCACGCCCTTCGGCGGCACGGCCTTGAGGACGACCTCGAGGCCGCCCTGGAGGTCGAGGCCGAGAACCGGCTTCTTGTGGATCGGAGTGCCCGGGACAGCGAGCAGGACCGCGCCGACGACGGCGGCCATGATCGCGCCCATCAGAATCAGGTACTTGCGGCGGTCACTCACGCGCGAGAAAACAGGTTAGCCGTCGTTCTCCGCGGCCGGTGGCTCCTCCGTCGCGAGCTCCTCCTCGGCCTCGGCGGTCGGGAGGATGCTGGCGATCGCACGGCGGGCCACGCGGACGCTGACCTGCGGTGCGATCTCGACCACCACGCTGTCGTCGTGCAGCTCGGTAACCCGGCCGTAGATCCCGCCCGCAGTCACGACCTCGACGCCGACGACGAGCTCGGAGAGCATCTGCCGCGCCGCAAGCTGCCGCTTCTTCTGCGGACGCAGGATGACGAAGTAGAGAAAGGCGAACGCGACGATGATCAGGAGGAAGCCGGGGTTGTTCACGGGGTGAGTTCCCTTTCCGTTGGCAGGGCGAGCCGGGCGAGCGCGTCCGCGCTCCACGATGCGAAGGCGCCGCGCTCGATCGCCTCCCGCGCCGCGACGACGAGATCGAGCAAGAAGCGGAGATTATGCAGGCTGAGGAGCCGGAGGCCGAGAATCTCGTCCTGGTTGACGAGATGCCGGATGTACGCGCGCGTGAACCTCGTGCATGCCGGGCAGGCGCAGCCGTCGTCGAGCGGCCGCGGGTCGCGCGCGAAGCGGGCGTTGCGCATGTTCAGCCGTCCCTCCCAGGTCAGCGCGCTGCCCGTGCGCGCGGTGCGCGTCGGCAGGACGCAGTCGAACATGTCGACGCCGCGCGAGATCACCTCGATCACGCCCTCGGGGTCACCGATGCCCATGAAGTAGCGCGGCTTGGCGGCCGGGAGCTCGGCGGCGGCGGCGGTCGTGGCCGCGAACATGGGCGCGCGTTCTTCCCCGACCGACAACCCTCCGATCGCGTACCCGTCGAAGTCGAGCGCGACGAGCCCCTCTGCCGACCGCGCGCGGAGCTCACGGTCGAGCCCGCCCTGCGTGATCGCGAAGCGCAGCTGCCCCGGCGCACGCGGTAGGTCGCGTTGCCGCTGCGCCCACAGCGTCGTTCGTTGCACGGCACGTTCCAGGTCCTCGCGTGGGACGCCTGGCGGCAGGCAGATGTCGAGGCACATGGCGACGTCCGAGCCGAGGTCCGTCTGGATGCGCGCAGCGAGCTCGGGGGTGAACCGCTCGGCGCTGCCGTCGTAGACGGAGCGAAACGTGACGCCGTCGTCGTCGGACGCGAGCAGCGTGTCGCGGAGGGAGAAGACCTGGAAACCGCCCGAGTCGGTGAGGATCGGACCGTCCCAGCCCATGAACGCGTGCAGGCCGCCAAGCTCTGCAATGACGTCCTCGCCCGGGCGGAAGTGCAGGTGATACGTGTTCCCGAGCAGGATGCGCGTCCCGAGCGTGCGCAGCTCGTCCGGGTCGAGCGACTTCACCGTCGCCTTCGTGCCCACCGGCATGAACGCAGGGGTCGGCACGTCGCCGTGGGCGGTGTGCAGCACGCCCGCGCGCGCCGTGCCGTCGGTCGCTTCGATCGTGAAGCTCACAGGATCAGCATCGCATCGCCGAACGAATAGAAGCGGTAGCGCTCCTGCACGGCGAGCGCGTACAGGCCACGCGTCTCCTCCACGCCCGCGAACGCCATCACGAGCGCAAGGAGGGTCGAGCGCGGCAGGTGAAAGTTCGTGAGCAGAGCATTCGTGCGCCGGAACTCGAAGCCGGGCGTGATGAAGAGCTCCGTACGCCCCGTCAACGGCCCCCCGCGGGCAAGCGTCTCGAGCACGCGCACCGTCGTCGTGCCGACGGCGAGCACGCGCGGCGCCGCTTCGATCCGACGCCAGGCCGCCGCCTCCACCGCATAGCGCTCGCCGTGCATGCGGTGTTCCTCGAGCCGTTCCTCGGCGACCGGCCGGAACGTGTCGAGACCGACATGCAGCGTCACGCGCTCCACGTCGAGCCGGCGCAGCAGCTCCGGCGTGAAGTGCAGGCCGGCGGTCGGCGCCGCGGCAGATCCAGGCTCCCGCGCGAACACCGTCTGGTAGCGCTCGGGATCCGTGAGCGGCTCGGTGATGTACGGCGGCAGCGGGGTCTCCCCCGCCGGGTCGCCGGTGAGCCGCAGACGCCAGCGGCCCTCGCCGAGATGCTCGATCAGCTCCACCGGCCCGTACGTCGCCCCGGGCTTCAGCCGCCGCGTCGGGCGCGCAAGCCCCTCCCACAGGTCGCCTTCGAGCCGCTCGACGAGGAGCACCTCGCCACGCGGCGCGTCGATCGGGATCCGGGCCGGAACGACCCGTGTGTCGTTCACGACGACGAGCTCCCCGGGCAGCTCGTCCGGCAGGTCGGAGAAGCGACGGTGGCGCACGGCGCCGGTCGCCCGCTCGTAGACGAGCAGCCGCGACTCGTCGCGGCGCTCAGCCGGATGCTGGGCGATCAGCTCCGGCGGGAGCTCGTAGTCGAGGTCGGAGATATCCATCCGATGCGGACGCTAACGTCGCCCGCAATGGACGAGTCTGCCGTGCAGCGGGCGCTGGAGCGAATCGCGGGAGCGCGCGAGTCCCGCGCGGACCCCGCAATGCTCGATGCGGCGCTCGAGCGCGCACGGGTCCAGGTGGAGTCGCTCACCGCGGCGACGACCGTGCTCCAGACAGGGCTTCCGGGCCAGATCGAGGAGGGCCTGCGCGAGCACTTCCGCCCGAGCGCGCGGCATCTCGCCGAGGTGCGCGGGCTCATGAACCAGATGATCAGGCGCATGGAGCGGCTCGAGACCGACCTGCTCGCCGAGCGGAACGCGCGCGTCGACGACCTCGCGCTCCTCGTCGACCTGATCAGCTCCGGCTGGCGGGGCGCGAACGAGCGCCTCGCACGCATCGAAGCGGCCCTCGAGCCGCGCGCGGGCAACAGTGCGGTCGTCTACCGCATCGAACGCCCCGAGCAACAGACCGGCTAGGAGGGTCTGGCGGGATGGTGCTCGTCGCAGGGATGCGCTGGTCGGATGCGATGCAAGGACGCAGGGCGCGTTCGTAGTTTCACTACGGACGCAACCGAGGACGCAGCAGCGCGCCGATCCAGCGCACCATCTGCGACACAGCACTATGCCGCCAGACCCTCCTAGAGCGGAAGGATCAGCTCGAACCGCGCACCGAGCCCCGGCTCGCTGCGCAGGTCGATGCGGCCGCCGAGCGCGAACGCCAACTCGCGCGCGATTGCCAACCCAAGCCCAGTGCCGCCGCCGTCGCGCGACCAGAACGGGCGAAAGATTCGCTCCCGCTCCTCCGGCGAGATCCCCGGGCCGGAGTCGGAGACCACGACCGACACGCTGCCGTTCTCCGCGCCGAGCGCGAGCGAGATGCGGCCGCCCTCCGGCGTCCAGCGAAACGCGTTCGAGAGCAGGTTGGAGATGACCTGGAGCACACGGTCTCCATCGGTGACGATGACGGGGCCGACCGTGAAGTCGCGCCGGTAGTCGATCCCGCGCTGACGTGCGACCTCGCCGAACGCCGCGTACGCGCGCTCACAGAGCTCACGCATGTCGACCTCTTCCTCGAGGACGGCAAAGCGGTGCGCGTTGAGCTTCGCCAGGTCGAGCACGTCGCCGACGAGCCGCTCGAGCCGCATCGCCTCCTCCTCGATCACGGCGAGCGATGCGCTGTAGGCCTCCGGGTCCTCGATGACGCCCTCACGGAGCGCGGAGACGTGACCGCGGATCGCCGTCAGCGGCGTGCGGAGCTCGTGCGACACCGACATGAGGAACATCCGGGACAGCTGCTCCGCCTCGCCGAGCTTCGCCGCCATGTCGGCGAACCGCGCCGAGAGCTGCGCGATCTCGTCATGTCCACGCGGCTGCGGCACCTCGACGCCGTACTCCCCCGCTGCGATCTCGTCCGCCGCGGCCGACAGCGCCAGCAACGGACGCGCGATGCGACGGGTCAGATACACGCCGATGAGCCCGGCGACGAGGACGCCGCCGCCGAACGCGATCGCAAGGCGTTCGAGGAGACCGAGCCAGCCGCTCCGCAGCTGCGATGCCGGCTTGGCGACGACGAGCGCGCCGAGGACCTGCTTGCCGATCGTCACCGGCTCGGCGACGGCGAGGTACGCCGTGCGGCTGACATGGATGTTGAGAGTCGTGGGCTGGTCGGACGCGAGCTGCGCGCGCGTCAGCGTCCCGACAGGCAGGTGCGGCAGCGGCCCGGCGAAGAGCGAGGCCCCGGGAACGACGGGAACGTAGAAGATCCGGTCGCCGCCGATCGCCTTCCGGAGCGTCGCCACAGGCACTTCCTGCGCGCCGGCCTGGCTCGCGTACAGCGACACGATGCCGATCGACTCGGAGCGCAGCTCGTGGATCGTGCGCGTCCGCGTGTAGCTCTGGAAGAAGCGGATCGAGATGACCGTGGCGACGAGGCCGGCGATGACCACGCCGAGCAGAAAGAACGCCGGAAGCCGGAAGCGGAGAGAGCCGAGCACGGCCCGACATTACTCCGGGAGTTAGGCGGCCGGAGTCTCGCGCGCCGGGGCCGGGCTCACCTTGTAGCCGACGCCCCACACGGTGACGATCGGCGACGCATCGCCGAGCTTGCGCCGAAGCTGGCGCACGTGCACGTCGACCGTGCGCGTGTCGCCCGCGAACGTGTATCCCCAGACCCGTTCGAGCAGCTGGTCGCGCGTGAGCACGAGCCCGCGGTGGTCGAGCAGCTCCCAGAGGAGGTCGAACTCCTTGGGCGCGAGCTGGATCTCGGTGTCGCCGACCTTGGCCTCGCGGCGGCCGGCATCGATGACGAGGTCGCCGTGCTCGAGGACCGCGCTCTCCCGGTCGACGCCGTGCGCCGTCGAGCGCCGCATGATGGCCCGCACGCGAGCGACGAGCTCGCGCGGGTTGAACGGCTTCGTCATGTAGTCGTCGGCTCCGACCTCGAGGCCGATGATCTTGTCGACGTCCTCGTCCCGCGCGGTCAGCATCAGCACCGGCAGATCGCCGTGCTGCCGGATCCGCTTGCAGACCTCGACGCCGTCGATGTCGGGAAGCATGAGGTCGAGAACGACGAGCGCCGGCTTCTCCGACTCGACGAGGCGGAGCGCCTCCTGGCCGCTCGCCGTCGTGCGAACGGTGTATCCCGCGTTCTTCAGGTAGGCGGCGACGAACGACGCGATCGACGCTTCGTCCTCGACGACCAGCACCGTCTGCGGCTTCGTGGCCACGCTGCCCTACCCGCTCGAGGTGATCTTCAGCAGATCGGTCGGCACGGCGGGCAGCGAATGCCAGTCGTTGCCGTTGAGCGAGTAGCGCCCGTCAGGACCGCTCGAGTCCGGCGATCCCTGGAGCACGACCGTGCCCTTTCCGACCGCGAACACGTCGACGCCCGAGCCGTACACCCAGACCTTGTAGACCCCGCCGGCCGCGCGGAAGCGGAAGTCGCTGCCGACGAAGCTCGTCTTCGTGTCGGAGATCGTCGTGCGCGCGAGCGACGGCGCACCGTTCGTCAGGCTGGCCCCGATGTCGTTGGTGTTGTTCGGGTCGTCGATGACGACCTTGTCGAACTGATCGGGCGACCCGGTCGAGACGTGACCGATCGCGGTGCCGTTGATGACGAGCGTGACCACGGGGACGCCGCGGGGCGCGGTGCCGTTCTTGACGACGAGGGTGCCGTCGCCCGAGGCGTCGTGCAGCGCAAGCGCGGTCGCGGGGAGCGCGAGCGCGAGTACGGGCAGGCAGAGCATGGCTAGACGCCGCATCACGATCAGAGTATCTCCGTCTGCCGTTTCCGGCCTTTGAGCGGTCCGTAAAGGTTCTGTAACGGGCGCTCAGCTGCCGAAGATGCCTTGAACGGCCGCGAATGCGATCCACGACGCGACGAGCAGCATGCCGCCTGCACGTCCCATGCCACGGCGAGGCGCGAGCAAGACGAGAGCGATCGCCGTCGCGACGAGAAGCCAGATGCCGTCCGCCCGCTCGAGCCCGCTCCCGCCTGCGACCGTCACGAAGAGCGCAGGGATCGCGAGCCCGCCCACGAGATTGATCGTGTTCGAGTTCATGGTCTCGCTGACGAGCGCCGCGCCCCGCCGGGCGCGGCCGAGCCGGATTCCGGTGTACGCATTCGGAAGGCTCGTCACGACGGCGAGCACGAGCACGCCGACGAGCACGTTCGGTACGCCGGCCGCGTGTCCGAGCCGCAAGCCCGTATGGACCATCCCAATGCTGCCGAGCACGATGACGGTGAGGGCCGGCGGGATGAGCAGCACCGCGCGCATGTCGACGCCCTCCGGATGGCGGCGCGCGCCGAGCTCACGGCGTAGCGCAACCGCGGCGTACGGGATGAGAAGCAGAAGCGCAAGGGTCACCGCCGCCCACGCCGGCAGGACACCGAACACGAGCAGGACGACGACGAGCGTGATGCCGAGCGCGACGCCGCCCTCGAGCGCAAGCGCGTCACGTTGGATTCGCACGTTGCCGCACACCAACGCACTGACGCCGATCATCGCGCCGATGTTGAAGACGTTCGAGCCGACGACGACGCCGAATCCGGCGCTCTTCGCGCCGGTCGCGAGCGCAGCGATCGCGGTCGCAAGCTCGGGCGCGTCGGCGCCCGCGGCGGTCAGGAGGCCGAGCAGCCCTTCCGGAAGCCCGAGCCGCTCGCCGAGATGGTCGAGCCGCTCGGCGAACACGGCGGCGGCGTACAACGTCGCGGCCAGCGACACCACGAAGAGGACGGCGGCGAGGCCTGTGGACACGCGTGTCTAGTAGGTGTAGAAGCCGCGCCCGCTCTTGCGGCCGTAGAGACCGGCGTTCGCCATCGCGACGAGCCGCGGCGGCGCGGCCATGCGCGGCTCGCGCAGCTTGTCGTACAGCGCCTCGCTCGCGTGCACGTGCACGTCGATGCCGACGAGGTCGAGCAGCTCGCACGGGCCCATGGGCCATCCGGCGCCGTGCTTCATCCCGGCGTCGAGGTCCTCGGGGCTCACACGCGCCTCGTCGAGTACGCGCACGCAGTCGTTGAGCAGGGGGATGAGCACACGGTTGACGACGAAGCCCGGCGTGTCGTGGCAGCGAATCGGATGCTTCCCGAGCTTCTCGCCGAGCGCGTATGCAGCGTCGAACGCTGCCTCGGAGCTCAGCTCGGCGCGGACAATCTCGACGAGCGGCATCAACGGCGCGGGGTTGAAGAAGTGCATCCCGACGACTCGCTCCGGCGACGACGTCGCGGACGCGATCTCGGTCACCGAGAGCGCGGACGTGTTCGTCGCGAGCACCGCGTCCGGGCGGCAGATGCGCTCGAGCTCGACGAAGAGCTCCTGCTTTGGACCGAGCTCCTCGACGATCGCCTCGATGATGAGGTCGCAGTCCGCAAGGTCGGCGAGCTCGGTCGTCGTCGTGAGCAGCGCGAGGTCGAACGACTCGAGCTTTCCCTTCTCCACCTTCCGCGTCAGGAAGTGCCCGATGCGCTCGCGCGCACGCTCGCCGAGATCTGCCGTGACTTCACGACCCACGGTGTCGAGGCCCGCCTCGACGCATAGCTGCGCGATGCCCGAGCCCATCGCACCGAGTCCGACGACGCCTACCTTCATGCGCGGGACCCTAATCGCGGACCGAGCACGACGATGACGGCACCTGCGACCGCGAGCAACCCGAGCGCGGCGCTGAGACCGACTCCTCGCGCGACGAAGCCGATCGTGGGGCCGTTGAGCAAGCCGCCGGTGTAGCCGGCGGTCGCGATCGCAGCGACGCCGGCGCTCTGCGAGATTCCCGGCATCGCCGCCCCGATCCGGAACAGCGCCGGGACGATCGCAGCGCAGCCGACTCCGACGAGCGCGAACCCGATGAGGGCGGGAACGGTCGACCGCGTGAGGATCGCGAGCAGCGTCCCGACGCACGTGACCATCCCGCTGCGCTGGGCGAGCCCACCGAAGCCCCACCGAGCGAGGAGCCGGTCGCCGAAGAGTCGCGCCACGCCCATGGCGGCGGCGTATGCGACGACGGCGCCGGCCGCGACCGCCGCGCTGGCACCCACCGGGCCGCTGAGGAACACGGCGCTCCAACTCATCGCCGCCGACTCGACGAAGAAGGCGCAGAACATCAAGACCGCGGGAAGCGCAAGCGGGCCGCGCGGGAGTGCGAGATGAGCCGTCTCGACACCGGCCGCGGTCCCGGGCAGCATCCTCGGCGCCGCGACCAGCGTGATCAGCACCAGGGCAGTCGCGACCGCGGGCAGCTCGGCCTGAAGTCCCACTCCGACCGCCGCCGAAACGGCGGTGACGGCGGAGCCGCCGAGGAGCCCGAAGCTCCACGCGGCGTGCAGCGGCGAGAGCAGGTGCCGGCCGGTCCGGCGTTCGAGCTCGACGCCGTGGGCGTTCAGCGAAACGTCGGCGATGCCGACTCCCGACCCCAGCCCGCACGCGACAAGCAGCATCGGAGCGAACGACGGGACGAAGGCGGCGCCCGCCAGCGCACCCGACGCAAGGATGAGCCCGACGGCGGCAGGCCCGCGGCTTCCCCGTCGGGCGGCGAGCCATCCTGCAAGCGGCAGCGACAACGTCGCCACCGCCGACACGGCGAAGATGACGATGCCGAGGCGGCCGTTGTCGAGCGACAGCTTGTGCTTCAGCGCCGGCAGGCGCGCGACCCAGACGCCGTCGATCGCGCCGAGCACGACGAAGCCGGCGACGAGCGCTCTGTGGGCTGTTCGAGTTACACCGGTACCAGGTACCAGACTTTCGCCCCTTGCTTCCGTTACGCGAAAGACCGGTACCTGGTACCGGACAACAATTAAAGCCGCTCGACGACGCCGGCGATGGCCTGGCCGAAGCCGATGCACATCGCGGCGATGCCATAGCGGGCGTTGCGGCGCTCGAGCTCCGACACGAGCGTCGCCGTCATGCGTGCGCCGGTCGCCCCGAGCGGATGGCCGAGCGAGATGCCGCCGCCGTTCGGATTGACGTCACCCGCTTCCCAGCGCTCGCCGAGATTCGTGTCGGCGAGGAACTGCAGCACCACCGAGGCGAACGCCTCGTTCACCTCGATGACCTCCATGTCGTCCCAGGTGAGGCCGGCCTTCGCGAGCGCGCGGTCGCACGCCTGCGGGTTGCCGTGCAGCATCAGGTGCGGGTCGACGCCGGCGATGCCGAAGCCGAGGAACCGGGCGCGCGGCTCGAGGCCGAGCGCAGACGCCTTCTCCTCCGAGGCGACGAGCACGGCGGCCGACCCGTCCACGATCTGGCTCGAGTTCCCGGCGGTCACCTTTCCATCTGGGACGAACGCCGGCTGGAGCGACGCCATCCTCTCGACGGTCGTCTCGCGCCGAACCGCTTCGTCGACCGCGAAGCGGGTCCGGATGAGCGTCGTGCCGGAGTCCGGCGCGGGAAGGTCGAGCTCGATGGGGATGATCTCCTTGTCGAAGCGCCCCTCGTCGATCGCGCGCGCGGCGCGCATGTGCGACTCGTACGAGTAGCGGTCGAGGTCCTCGCGCGAGAGGTTCCACTTCGCAGCGATCTCCTCGGCCGAGATGCCCTGCATGACGATGTCGAAGCGCTCGTACACCGCATCGGACATCGAGCCGCGATTCGAGCCCATGGGGACGCGCGACATCATCTCCACACCACCCGCGACGACGAGGTCGAGCTGACCCGACCATACGGCCGCGGCCGCGTTGAAGTTCGACTGCATCGAGGAGCCGCATTGCCGGTCGACCGTCGTCCCGCAGACCGACACGGGCCACCCGGCGGCGAGCGCGGTGTTGCGCCCGGTGTTCCAGGCCTGCTCGTCGACCTGGGAGACGCAGCCCCACTGGAGGTCTTCGACCTCGCCCGGGTCCACCCCGTTCCGCTCGACGAGCCCGTTGATCACCTGGGCCGAGACGTCGTCGCCCCGGATGTGCGAGAGCGTCCCGTTCTTCTTGCCGATCGGGCTCCGGACTGCGTCGACGATCAGCGCATCTGTCTTTTGCGCGGCCACCTCATTACTGTATCTGTGTCGTGCTCCGGAAGAACGCGAAAATCGAGCTGATCGGGCGGGTCCCGCTCTTCGCGCAGTGCTCGAAGAGGGAGCTCGCCGAGATCGCGGCGCTCGCCGACGAGTTGTCGCTCCCGGCCGGCCGGAAGCTCGCCGCCGAGGGAGCCGCCGGGCACGAGTTCGTCGTGATCGCGGAGGGCGCGGCCGAGGTGAAGCGCCGCGGCCGGGTGGTCAACCGGCTACGGGCGGGCGACTTCCTCGGGGAGATCGCGCTCGTCACCGGGCAGAAGCGCACGGCCACCGTCACGACGACGGAGCCGTCGCGGCTGCTGGTGCTCACGGCGCCTGCGTTCCGGAGCCTCCTGCGGGACCATCCTGCCTTGCAGCTGAAGGTGCTCGACGCGCTCGCGGAGCGGCTTCCGACGGAATAGATCGACCTCTTCGGGCGTTCTTTTCTGTATGAACAAGAACCCGAAGATCGAGCAGCTCCGGAAGGTCCCGTTGTTCGCGCACTGCTCCAAGCGAGAGTTGGCCGGTCTCGCGGCGCTCGTGGACGAGCTCGAGCTCCCCGAGGGTCAGACGCTCGCCCGGGAGGGCGAGAGAGGCAAGGAGTTCCTCGTCCTTGCAGACGGCATCGCCGACGTCGAGAGCGGCGGCGAGATCGTGAACACGCTCGGCCCCGGCGACTTCTTCGGCGAGATCTCGCTCGTCACAGGCGGGCCGCGGACGGCCACGGTGACGACCCGGAGCCCGTCGAAGCTGTTCATCCTCAGTGCGCCTGCGTTCCGCTCGCTCATGCACGACGCGCCCGGGATCAAGACGCGGGTCCTCGCAGCCGCCGCGCTGCGTCTCGCCGCCTAGCGCCTTTCAGGAACCTTCGGCCGCTCCGCGTGCGCGAGCCATGTCGGAGCGGCAAGCGCGAGCACGCGCCGCTGCCCTTCGGTCGCTCCGGACCCGAGCTCGCGGAACGTATAGGCGACGTCGCCGCCGATGACGACGAGCCCGTCCGGCGTGTCGACGAGGACGGACTGGTGGCCCGGCGAGTGACCGGGCGTTGGTAGGAGCCGGACCCCCGGCAGTACCTCTGCCTCCCCGTCGTGCTCGACGTACGTCGCGCCGTCGAAGTGCACCCACTCGAGCGGCGCGCGCGGGTGCGCGAGCTCGCGCGACTGCACGTAGATCGGGACGCCCGGAAAGAGCCGGTTCCCGCCGCAGTGGTCGAAGTCGAGATGCGTGTTGATGACGCAGACGACGTCGCGCGGCACGTTCTCCGGCATAGGCACCGGATCCCATTCGGCGTCGAGCTTCGGCGTGGAATCGATCATCCCCGTGTCGACGAGCACGAGGCCGTCCGGGTGCTCGATCGTGTGCACGTACACGGGGAAGCCCTTGACGGTGGCGGCGAGGTGAGGCCGGATCACCTGCGTAGACTCACACGCCGTGGTCGAAGTTCGCTCCCCCTACTCCGGAAAGGTCGTCGGCCAGGCGCCGAAGAGCGGCGCCGACGACGCGCGCCGCGCGATCGACGCGGCGGCGCGCGCGCTCGAGAGCCCGCTGCCCGCGCACAAGCGGGCCGAGATCCTCGTCAAGACCGCCGGCCTCATCGGCCGCCGCCACGAGGAGGTGGCGCGCACGATCTCCGAGGAGGCGGGCAAGCCGATCAAGACCGCGCGCGTCGAGGCGTCGCGCGCCATGTCGACGTACACGTTCGCCGCCGTCGAGGCGCGCAAGCTCGTTGGGGAGATGATCCCGATGGACGCGGCACAGGCCGGCGAGGGCAAGCTCGCGTTCACGCTCCGCCGCCCCATCGGCGTCGTCGGCGCGATCTCGCCGTTCAACTTTCCGTGCAACCTCGTCGCGCACAAGATTGCGCCCGCGCTCGCCGCCGGGTGCCCCGTCGTGCTGAAGCCTGCGAGCGCGACGCCGCTGTCGGCGCTGCTGCTCGCCGAGCTCGAGCACGAAGCCGGCCTGCCGGAGGGGTGGCTCACCGTGCTCGTCGGCCCCGCCTCCGAGATTGGCGACGTCCTCGTCGAGGACGAACGCGTCCGCATGATCACGTTCACCGGCTCGAGTGAGGTCGGGTGGAAGCTGCAGGAGCGCGCGCCGCGCAAGCGGGTGAAGCTCGAGCTCGGAAACTCCACGCCGGTGATCGTCGCCGCAGACGCAGACGTGGAGACGGCGGCCGCCAAGCTCGCGGCGAACGCGTTCGCCTTCGCGGGCCAGAGCTGCATCTCCGTCCAGCGAATCTACGTCGAGCGTCCCGTGCTCGATGCGTTCCTCGCAGCGTTCGTACCGAAGGTCGAGGCGCTGAAGGTCGGCGACCCAGCCGACGACGACACCGACGTCGGGCCGGTGATCGACGCCGAAGCGCGCGAGCGCATCCTCGCGTGGATCGCCGAGGCGGACGGCGAAGTCCTCACGGGCGGCGAACAGGACGGTCTGATCAGGCCGACGGTGATCGCGAACGTCTCCGATCACGCGAAGGTGAGCTGCCAGGAGGTGTTCGGCCCCGTCGTCATCGTCAACCCGATCGGCTCGGTCGACGAGGGCATCGAGCGCGCCAACGGCACACGCTACGGGCTCCAGGCGGGCGTCTTCACGGCGTCGATCGACACCGCGCTGCGCGCAGCGGACCGGCTCGACTTTGGTGGCGTGATCGTGAACGAGGCGCCGACGTTCCGCAGCGACCAGATGCCGTACGGCGGCGTGAAGGACTCCGGGAACACCCGCGAAGGTCCTGCGTATGCGGTGCGCGAGATGACCGAAGAGCATCTCGTCGTGGTTCAACGCTGACGGGCGGGGTATCTCAACGCCGTGATCGGCGTCGGCGTCGCTTTCGTCATCGTGGGAATCGTCTTGATGTTCCTCATCCCGCGGGCTGGGATCCCGGTCGCCATCGTCGGGGTCGTCCTGTGCCTCCTGTGGCTTGCGGGATTCGGCCGGCGCGGGCAGCCTGTGCGTCGGCGCTACTAGTTAGAGTCGCGCCGATGCCGCATCTGCCGGGCTTTCGTCGCGCAAGCGCCGAGTCGGCGCCGTCTGCACGTGCCGTTCGCCGCGCCCTCCCGCCGGTCGGCCGCCTGCGCCGGGAGCGCCGGGAGCTCCTCCGGTCGCGCGAGGACCGCCTGCGCGACCTCGGCGGGCTGATGCTGGAGATGTTCCGCCGCGACCAGTTCCGCCGAGAGCTGCTGATCGAGCGCTGCGGCGAGCTCGTGGCCCTCGAGGACCGGATCGCGGAGCTCGACACGCTCATCGCCGCCGCCGTGTCACGCGGGCGCGTGCTCCCGGCCGTCTACTGCGAGTGCGGCGCCGCGGTGTTCGCGGGAGCGCGCTTCTGCGCCCAGTGCGGCCGGCCGGTCGAGGCGCAATGAGCGGGAAGCAGGAGCCGCAGTACTGCCCGCGCTGCGGCGTCGCCTACGAGCCCCTGCAGGAGTACTGCCTCGAGTGCGGGGAGCGGCTTCCGACGAACCGAGGAACGGTCGGCGTGCTCAGGGCCGCCTGGCAGCGGCGGTTCCCCTGGTACCCCGGCGACTGGGTCTGGCCCGCCCTGCTCTTCCTCGTCATCGCCATCGTGGCCACGGCGATCGCCGCGGCCACGACCTCCAGCTCGGGCACGACCATCGTCGCGACGCAGCCGAGCGTGACCGTCGGAACCGGCACCCAGCGCTCGGCCACAGCCCCGAAGCCCACGGTGACCACCGGCACGCTCCCGAAGGCGCCCGGGGCACCCTCCACGCCGTCCGCGACGACGCCCACGCCGCCGGTCGCGGCCGGCCTCGCCGTCTGGCCGCGGAAGGGGACGGGCTACACCGACGTGCTCGAATCCGTGCCCCTCTCGGCCGGCCGCGCGGTCGCCGTCGCCCGGGCGCGCCAGGCGAAGGCGGCGGGCCTGCAGAGGGCCGGCGTCCTCGTCTCCGCCGATTACGCGAGCCTCCACCCGGGCTACTACGTCGTCTTCTCCGGGGTCTACTCCACCCCGGCCGAGGCGGTCTCAGCCCTCACAGCGGCCCATGCGCGGGGCTTCCCGGACGCCTACGTGGCCCGCGTCATACACCCCTAGACGAGGTGTAAACCCCGCCGGAGCGGGCACGTGACGGGCGTTGGGCGACGGCTCCTGTTTGCTCAGTCGGCAACAAAAGCCGCGACTTTGTAACAGGGGCCGGAGCGTGTAGGATCGAGCGCAGGGGATTGCAGGCAGGACGATTAACCCGCTGTTAACACCGTGTTGGCGGGGACTTCATAGGAGAAGGCGAGACTGGTGATCGAAGAGCGGACCCTCCAGTTGCAACACTGCATGTATCAGTACTCGCGAGCGATTTACCGGTCGATCAAGGATCTCATCGATCCCTACTCCGACCGGGAATCGCAGATCGAGTCGAGGCGTGCGGTCCTCGAAGCATGCGAGCAGACAATGGAGCGGTTGGCGAAGGATCCGCTGTATTTCGCGAAGCCGGATCGCGCGCTCTTCCAGGACATTCGCCGCTACTTCCCCATCACTGCGCAGGCGGAAGTCGCGTGGGCCGTGCAGGCCGGCGTGACCGCTGCGTCGACGTTCATCCAGGAGCAGATCGAGTCCGGTGCGCTCGACGGCGGCGTCGCACGCTGCCGCGCAACGACCCGAAAGGGCAAGCCGTGTCAGCGCACGCCACTGCCTGATCGCGACTATTGCCCCTCGCATCAGCACCTCGAAGCACGCGCCGCGGCGTAGATCCGCGAGAAGTGCTGCGCACTTCCCGCGGTTGAAGGTTCCCGCTTCGCGGGAGCGCCCGCGGGCGAAGCCCGCGAGCTCTTATGAGTGTTAGCGACGGTTCGGATCTGCGCGCGCGGTGGTGGCTGCGCCATCCCCGCGCGCTCGTCCGGCCTCCGCTAACGCTTCGCGTTAGCTGCGGCCCATGACGCGATTTGGGGGCGAAGCGTTCGAACCCCACACGCACCGAGGTCGGAGCGTAAGACCGGCGAAGCCGGCTTACGTGGAGGCGGACTGACGCGGGTGGGGATGCGCGCCAGCGCACCGCCACCCGCGCAGAACAAAAGCGCCGCTCAGGTCACATAAGAGGACGCGGGCTCTGCCCGCGTCCGCTCGGCGAAGCACAAACCTCGCCGATTGAAGAGCGCCAGCTCTTCGATCGGACGGTTTTCCACAGCGCCTTCCACAGCGTTTGCGCAGTAAGCTCGTTTCACACTGTCGCACGACACTGACAAGCTGATCCGCCAGCTCTCGCTGGTCGCGTTCCTGATGGCGGAGCGGCGGCCTATCACCGCGCGCGACGTCAAGTCGAACGTCGAGGGCTATTCGGAGATGTCGGACGAGGCGTTCGCGCGCCGTTTCTACTCCGACCGGGCCGAGTTGCTCGCGCTCGGCGTCCCGCTGCAGTCGCAGCGCGACGAGTTCACCGGCGAAGAGCTGTACACCCTCCGCTCCGAGCAGTACTTCCTGCCGAAGCTCGAGCTCGAGAACGACGAGCTCGCCGCGCTCAACACGGCGCTGTACCTCCTGGAGGGAAAGTTCGCGTACGCCGAGCCGCTGCGGCTCGCGCTGCAGAACCTCGCGCTCGGCCGCCCCGGGTTCGTCGAGTCGCCGTCCGCGACGGCCGGTCGCGTCGAGGTGCTCGACCCCGACTACTCGCCGGAGATGCCGGGCCGGCTCGCGAAGCTCGAGGGTGCGATCTCGAAGCAGCGCACAGTCAAGTTCGACTACTGGTCGATCTCGCGCGACGTCGAGTCCGAGCGCACCGTGAACCCGTACGCGCTCCTCCCCGACAACGGCGTCTGGTACGTCGTCGGACAGGACCTCGACCGCGACGACCTGCGCACCTTCCGGGTGTCGCGCATCCGCGGCGAGATTCGGTTCGCGACCCGGCGCGAGCGCGACTTCCGCATTCCGACCGATTTCGACATCGAGCAGTTCCGCGGGCGGCCGCCGTGGCAGATCGGCGACATCGTCGGCGAGGCGCGCATCGAGGTGCCGGGCGACACCGCCTGGTGGGTGCAGCGCGCGTACGGCACGACGGGACGGCTCGAGGACGGCGTCTGGATCACCGAGTACTCGTCCGTCGAGCAGCTCGCGAGCTGGGTCCTCCGCCAGGACGGCCGCGCCGTGCCGCTCGAGCCCGAGGAGCTCCGCCGCGAGGTGGCGTCCTCCCTGCGCCGCGTTCGCGACGGGCACGAAGGCAAGGCCCCCGTCCCGGCCCGCGACGCACCGCTGCGCAGCGTGGACGGGATCCCCGAGCGCCCCGCCGGCCCGGTCGCGCCGGAGCGCTTCGCCGTCCTCCAGGCACTGCTTGCGTTCCTGCTCGCCGCCTGCGGCGAGAACAAGGAAGCGGCCATCCCGGTCGCCGACCTCCTGGAGCGCTTCCCCTCCATTCCGGCCGACGAGCTGGAGGAGCACCTCTCGCTCCTGAACCTCGTCAACTTCGGCGGCGGGTGCTACACGATCTACGCCGAGCTGCGCGAGGACGCCGTCCACGTGGACAAGGAGCTGTGGGGCGACACGTTCCGCCTCGCGCCGCGCCTGACGCCGCTGGAGGCGCGGGCCATCCGTCTCGCGCTCGAGTACGTCGGCCCGATGATCGCCGTCGACGCGCACACGCCGCTCGAGCGCGTGCGCAAGAAGCTCGAGGAGACGTTCGGCCAGTTCGAGCTCCAGCAGACGCCCGAGCCGCACGTCGGCCCAAGCGAAGAGGATCTCGTCTCGACGCTCGCGCGCGGCATGCGCGAGCACCGCCTCGTCGAGATCGAGTACCAGAAGGAGTCCGACGTCCAGCCGTCGACGCGCGTCATCGAGCCGTACAAGTTCGAGCGCGCGCTGCCGTGGTGGTACGTGCACACGTGGGATCGCACGAGCGACGGCGAGCGCTCCTTCCGGCTCGACCGGATGCGCAGTGCGAAGCTCACGAAGGAGAAGTTCGAGGCGCGCGAGGACTTCGAGCCGGTGCGGCTGCGAAACGCCCGCCGCGCCCTGGTGCTGTACACGCCTGCGATCGCGCGTTACGAGGTGGAGCGCGGCGCGCGACGGCTCACCGACAAATCTGCGCTGCGCGAGATCCCCGTCGGCAGCGATGAGTGGCTCGAGAGCGAGATCCTGTCGAAGCGAGGCGAGGCGATCGTCCTCGAGCCCGCGGATCTGCGCACGCGCATCGCGGAGCGCGCACGGTCACTGGCGAAGGAGCTCGGCGTCGAGCGCCTTCGCGCGCGCGTTTGAGCGCTTGGTCACACGCCGGTCAGGAACTCCTCGACCGCGGCGGCGAAGCCGGCGATCTCCCGCTCGCAAAGCGGGAGGGAGAGCGCAATGAAGCCGCGGCGACCGTACGAGAAGCCGCACTCGAGCATGTGCAGGTGAAGGAGGCCGCGCAGCTCCGCCGCCTCGGGCACGTCGCCCTCGTTCCGCACGGGGCCGCGGGTGAAGTGCAGCCCGACGAGCGAGCCGTATCCGGTCGCGCAGAACTCGATGCCGCGCTCGACGGCGAACGCATTCAGCCGGTTACGCAGCCGGTCGCCGAGACCGTTCAGCCGCGCGATCTCCGTCTCCGTCAGGACCTGCGTCAGGCCAGCGGCTCCGGCGGCCATCGTCAGGACGTCGTTGTTGAAAGTCCCGCCGTGCTGCAGCGCGTCGGGCCGTGACGGGTCGAAGCGGCCCATGAGGTCCGCGCGGCCACCGAATGCACCAAACGAGAGGCCGCCTCCGACGAACTTCGCAAGCGTCGTCAGATCGGGGTCGATGCCGAGCAGCTGCTGCATGCCGCCCGTCGAGAGCCGCGACGTCATCACCTCGTCGAAGACGAGTAGCACCCCGTTCTCGGTCGTCGCCTCTCGCAGCGCGCGCAGGAAGCTCGGGTCGCCCGGGATCACCCCGGCCGCCCCCTGGAGCGGCTCCACGATGACGGCGGCGAGTTCGCGCGCGTGCTCTGCGACGAGCCGCGCGGCGCCCTCCGCGTCGTTGTACTCGCCCACGATCCACGGGAACGGCGGATTCAGCGAGGAGATGCCGTGGGCGAACAGCAGGATCCCCCCGTGGTATGCGCCGGCGAAGACGAGCACGCCCGAGCGGCCGGTGACCGCCCGCGAGAGCGAGAGCGCGAGGAGGTTCGCCTCAGTGCCGGAGTTGCAGAAGCGGACGAGGTCGACCGATGGGAAGCGCGTGCAGATCGCCTCGGCCAGTGCCGTCTCGTAGCGGTTCGGCGCCCCGAGCACGATCCCGTCCGCGAGCGCAGCGCGAATCGCCTCGACGATGACCGGGTGCGAATGCCCGTACAGCCCGGCCGTGTACTCGCCGAGAAAGTCCGTGTATTCGTGACCGTCCGCGTCAGTGATGCGCGCACCATCGCCACGTACGATCGTCAGCGGGAATGGCGGCTGGTGGATCGTCGTGCGGGTGTTACCGCCCGGCATGAACCGCGCCCGCTCCTCGTGCAGCCGGCGCGACTCCGGATTGGCGACGACGTAGGCGGCCTCCGCCTCGACCAACCGCTGCGCGGGACCCGTCGTCGCGAGCACATCCCGATCGTACAACTGAGGTTGCCGCGCCGCCGACTGCCTGCGCGGGTCGGCAAGTGACAGCAGGACAGTGCGCGTTAGCAGCATCGCCGAGCGATGCCCAGCTGGCGTGCGCCAGTGTGCGGGAAAGTCCCCGGAGTCTCTCTACCGAGACGACGGCAACTTGAGGGCAGGCTGTTACGTTCGACCGGTCCGGAGCGACTTTGTTGGTGATGGGTGAGCAACTTGTGCGCGAGCAGTACCGGGAGGTGCTCCGGTTTGTACGCCGTCGTGTGCGGTCTGGCGAGACGGCGGAGGAGGTTACCCAGGAGGTCTTCGTGGACGCAGCGGCGACACTCGCGCATTCCTCCACGGTGGCTCAGCCGTCTCTGGCCTGGCTGTACACGGTCGCTCGGCGGCGGATCGTCGATGAGGCACGGCGGCGGGCGCGCACGCCAACCGTTCCGCTTGAGCTTGTCGACGATCCGACTCAACCCGACGGATACGGCGAGGGAGTCGCGCGGGCGCTGCGGGCCGGGCTGGAGTCGATGCCGGAGGGGCAGCGGCTGGTCGTCACCGGCCGTCTCCTTCGGGGGCGTGGCTTCGCAGAGCTTGCTCGTGACTTCAACCTGAGCGAAGAGGCGTGTCGGATGCGGTTCATGCGCGGGTTGCAGCACCTGCGGTCGATCTTTGAAGAGGAGGGATTGCAGCCATGACCAAGACCACTTCACCGCTTCGTGATCGTGAGTTGGTGGAGCTGCTCGGGCGAGACCCGGAGCTGCTTGCTATCGCGGACGCGCTGGTCGCGACCGTAGGGCCGGAGACTCCTTGGCATCCACACAGGCGCACGGTCGTCCTCGCGAGCGCTCCGGTCCTCGCCGTGGCCGCTGCGATCGTCGCGGTCGTCCTTCTATGGCCGTTCGCGTCTTCGCCGTCGGTTCTCGACAACGCGCTCGCCGCGCTCGGGACGCGACCCGTGACGCACGTCGTGCTAGAGAACTCCCTCGGCGGTTACATCCTCGACCTGCGCACGGGCGCGCGGACGCCGGTCAGCGGTCGCGCCGAGGTCTGGTACCGACCGAGAGTCGGCCTGTTCGCTCGCTGGTCGTTCCGCGGCAGCTCGGTGGGAGCGAACTTCCTCCCAGCCGGCCTGATCAACGGGTGGGACGCGTTCGTCGCGAGCTATCGCGAGCAGCTCCGTACTCATCAGTTCCACGTCACCGGCAGCGGGAAGATCGGCGGGACGCCGGTCTACTGGATCGAGAGCACGCCGCAGATTCTCGGAAGCCCGGACCGATCCGAAGTCGAGCAGGTCGCGATCTCGAAGATGACGTTCAAGCCGTTGTTCTCCCGCCGCCTGCTCAACGGACGCATCGAGCGAGGATCGGGAGAACGCGTCGTCTCGATCGAGTCGACCGACCACGCCCCCGCAAGCTTGCACGGAACGACTCCCCGCTTCGCCCCGCTTACGTACGCGCTTCCCGGCGGGTATCCGCCGCTGAGCATAAGAGCGGCCCGCTCGCTGCGCCCGCCGCTGATCATCCGCCGCCGCATCGCCACCCTGCCCCTCGTGCTCCTCACGCAGAGCCCAGCGACCGCGACGGAGCTGAGCCAATTCCGGTTCCCAGGCGCCGAGCTCTACTACGGCAGCCTGCTCAACACCGGACTGCCGAACGACCGAGAGCCCGACACGACGGGCCTGAAGCCATACCTCTCCATCACCGAGTTCACCCGACCGAACGCCCTCACCCGCGCGACACGCGGCTACTTCCCGCCCGCGGGATCGGCCCTCATCGACGCAGAAGAAGCCGTCTCGAGTAACCCAAACGCATCGCTCCGCACACACGATGGGCTGTACGTCGTGATCGAAGGATCAAGCGACACGCTCGTCCTCGCGGCGGCGCGAGAGATCGGAACGTGAAACAAAGCGCTGCGAATCGCGAGGGACCCTCGCTTGCGCCAGCGTCCAGTCACCCGGGCAGCGTCAACGTAAATGTCGAGCCCGCGTCGGGGCTCGAGCGGACGTCGATCGTGCCGCCGTGCGCCTCGGCGATCGAGCGCGCGATGAAGAGGCCGAGGCCTGTGCCCGGCTTCGAGCCGCCGGCGATGTCGGCGCGTCCGAACTTCTCGAAGATGAGCCGCTGCTGGTCGTGCGGAATGCCCGGCCCGTGGTCGGCGACCGAGATCCTGACCTTGCCGTCGACCGGCTGCGCGCGCACGTCGACCTCGTCGCCCGAGACCGAATACTTGATCGCGTTCTCGATGAGGTTCGCGAGCACCTGGCGCAGACGCTCCCTGTCCCCACGGATCGCCGGAAGCGACTGCGACACGCTCGCCGTCACGCGCACCTCGTCCTGACCGATCGCAGCCATCGCGACCGCGTCCTCGACGAGACGGCCGAGGTCGACGTCGCTGAAGCTGTAGCTGAACGTCCCGGCCTCGATCTGCGACGTGTTCAGGACATCGCCGATGAGATCGGCGAGCCGGTTCGTCTCGTCCGCAATGAGGGCCAGAAACGCCTCACGCTGTTCGGGCGCGAGCACGCGCCAGCGCTCCTGGAGTGTGCGCGCGGCGCCGATGACGGCGGCCATCGGGCTGCGCAGCTCGTGCGAGACGAGCGACACGAAATCCGCACGTAGTGCCGAGAGACGGCGCAGCTCCTCGACCGTGTGATGTTCCGCCTCATAGGCGCGGATGTTCTGTACCGCGGTGGCGGCGAGGCGTCCGAGCAGTGACACGAGCTCGACGTCGTCCGGCGTGAACGCGTCCGGCTGCACGCGGGAGAGCGCGATCATCCCGATCGGGAGCGTGCCGGCGAGCAGCGGCGCGACGATCTCGCTGTGCAGACCGAGGTCGGCGAACAGCTTGTCCTCCGGATACTCGGACTGCCCTAGGTCGCCCCGGACGATGACGTCGCCGCCGCGCACGCGGTCAAGCACCGACCCGCGTACGGGGCCGGAGCTTCCGGGCGGGAAGATCTCCGTGGCGCCGCGGCCGGCCGTGGCGATCGTCTTCGCCGTGTCGTCCTCGATCAGGACGATCGCCGTCCGGTCGAACGGCACGACCGTGCGCAGTTCGCGGATGAACGCAGCGAACGCCGTCTCGATCTCGAGCGACGACCCGAGCGCACGCGCACAGCGGTTCGCGCCTTCGAGGATGTCGCTCCGCCGGCCGAGCTCGTCCCGAAGCCGCTCGGCCTCGGCGGCGCGCGCCGCGAGACCGTCGCGCAACCAGCCGATGACGATGCCCGCGAGGGCGCCGACCAGAATGCGGGAGACGACCGTGCGCCAGGCGACGCCGGGACCGAACACGTCGACGACGAGCGTCGCGCCGACCATGACGGTGCCGCCGACGAGACCGCCGGCGAGACCGAACCGCAGCGCGGCCTCGGCAATCGGCACGAGATAGAGCGCGCGGTACGGCTCGCCCGACTGGTAGGAGAAGACGGCGACGAAGCCGATCGTGCTGATGCCGTCGAGGCAGATCGCGAGGATGCGGGCGCGCGCGCGACCGGCGCTGCTGAGCTCGACCCACGCGATCGCGCCCGAGAGCGCGGTGGACGCGGCGAAGAAGGCGACGACCCCCCACGCCCACGGCCGGTACGACGACGGGAAGTCCGTGAGCGACACATCGACGATCGCGACGACGACGAGGGAACCGCGAAGCAGGACGAACCAGTGGCCGGGGCGCCTAGGCACCGACGTTCTCCGCGGCGATCGCTGCGTTCCGCTGGAGCAGCCGACCGTCGTTGCGAGGCACGTACAAGCGCGCGTAGCGGCGACGAAGCTCGCCGGGGTCGGCGGCGAGCCAATCGGCGAGCGACACGTGCGGCTCCGCGCCCGCCGGAAGCGATGCGCCTGCACGCCGCTTCTCGACGCCGCGGTTCCACGGGCAGACGTCCTGGCAGATGTCGCAGCCGTAGACCTGCGGGCCGAGCTCGGCGCGATAGGCCTCGGGCATCGGCGCCGCCGCCTGCGTCCAGTACGACAGGCACTTCGTCGCGTCGAGCGTGCCCGGCTCGTCGAGCGCGCCGGTCGGGCAGGCGTCGATGCACAGGCGGCACGCGCCGCAGTCGGCGTCGAGCGGCGGGGTCGGATCGAGCTCGACGTCGGTGACGAGCGTGCCGAGCACGACCCACGATCCATGGCGCTGCGTGATGAGCAGCGTGTTCTTGCCGTAGAAGCCGACGCCGCTTCGTGCCGCACCCTCTCGGTCGACATGCTGGTTCGCGTCGACGAGCACGCGATACGCGCCGCCGATCTCACGACCGAGCGCGTCGAGCTTCTCCCGGAGCTCCGCGTACGCGTCCCACCACGTGTAGCGCGGCAGGCGCCCGTGGCCGGGTGGCCGGTCAGGCTCGGGCGCGTAGTAGCAGAGCGCCGCCGAGACGACGGTGCGCGCGCCCGGCAGGAGCAGCTCCGGGTGGCACGACTCCTCCGGCCGCGCCATCGTGAAGCGCATGTCGGCGAAGAGGCCGCGGGCGCGGCGCTCGCGGATGTGCCGCTCGGTCTCGGCGTACGGCTCGGCGGGCGCGGCACCGACGGCGTCGATCCCGAGCTCCGCTGCCAGCTGCTCGAGTTGATCCGCGGTCACCCCGATAGTCTGCCGCGCATGCTTGCGGTTCGTATCCACGAGGACGGCGGCCCCGAGGTGCTCGTCCTGGAGGAGGCGCCCGACCCGTCGCCCGGCCCGGGCGAGGTCCTCATCCGGCTGCGCGCGTCGGCCCTGAATCATCTGGACGTCTGGATCCGCCAGGGCCTGCCCTCGGTACCGAAGCCGCGCATCCTCGGCGCAGACGGCGCCGGCGTCGTCGAAGCGCTCGGCGACGGTGTGAGCGGCTTCGAGCCGGGACAGCGGGTGGTGATCAACCCGGGCGTGGAGGCGGCCGACGGCGCCATCCACGTCATCGGCGAGCACGGTGACGGGACGAACGCCGAGCTGATCGCCGTGCCGGCGACGAACGTGTATCCGATTCCCGAGGGGCTCTCGTTCGAGGACGCGGCCGCCTTTCCGCTCGTGTTCGAGACCGCGTATCGGATGCTCGTGACGCGCGCGGCGTTGCGCGAGGGCGAGTGGGTGCTGCTGTGGGGCATCGGCGGAGGCGTCTCTACTGCCGGGCTCGCGATCGCGCGCGCCCTCGGGGCGAAGACGATCGTCACCTCGTCGAGCGACGCGAAGCTCAAGCGGGCGCGCGCGCTCGGAGCGGATGCCGTCGTGAATCACGCCACCGGCGACGTGAAGGCTGCCGTGCGCGAGGCGACGGGCGGCCGCGGCGCCGACGTCGTCGTCGACAGCGTCGGCGAGGCGACGTGGCGCATCTCTCTCGATGTGGCGGCGCGCGACGGCCGCATCGCCGTGTGCGGTGCGACGTCCGGGCCGAACCCGCCGGCCGCGCTCCATCGCGTCTGGTGGAAACAGCTCACCATCCTCGGCTCGACGATGGGGACGAAGGCCGACTTCGAGGGCGCGTACGAGCTCGTCGCGAGCGGCCGCGCGCTGCCCGTGGTGGACGAGGTCGTGCCGCTGGCGGAGATCCGCGCGGCGCACGCGCGGCTCGAGGCCGGCGAGCAGCTCGGCAAGATCGTTCTCTCGATCCCGTGACGCTCCAGAACCGGGTGACGCCGCTCGGCGAGCTGATCGCCGCGCCGGAGCGCGGGCTCGTGTACGGCAACCGCGGCTGCTTGCATGACGCCGAGCGCCACGTTCGCCGGCCCTTCCAGGTGAAGCGCTGGATCGCGTGCCGGCTCGAGTTCCGCGGCCGGCACCGAGCGGACCCGATGCCACCCGGCCGGTACACGGGCTTGTTCTTCCTCGACGAAGCGACGGCGTTCGCGGCGGGCCATCGCCCGTGCGCGGAATGTCGCCGCGAGGACTACAACCGCTTCATGTCGCTCGTCGGCGAGACGAGGGCGGATGCGATCGACGAGCGCATCCACGCGGAGCGGCTCGGCCCCTATCGCGAGGGCCGCGTCGACGAGTTGCCCGACGGCGCCTTCGTTCTCGTGGAAGAAGAGCCCTGGCTCGTGCTCGGCTCGGAGCTGCTTCGGTGGACGCCCGGCGGCTACACGGAGCGACGCGCACGGCTCCGCGGGAACGCGATCATCGTCACACCGCGGTCGAGTCTCGAGGCCTTGCGCGCGAGGTGGAACGGCGTCGTGCCGTTCCTGCACCCCTCTACGACCGAGGTGGAATGACCGTGACGACCCCAGCCGGAACGTTCGCGGCCTCGTCGTCGTCGCGTTCGTTGAGCTCGACGCGCTCGACGAGCCACTCGCTGCCGTCGATGTCGATCTCTTCGCCCTCACTGACGAGATAGTCGGTCGTCAGAATGCGCGGCAAGTCCTCGCCCGGAAGCAGCACATCCCAGGTGTACTCCGGCATGAGGGCTTCCTACCCGAAGCCGAGGATGAACTTCGCGTCGTCGGACATCTTGTCCGGCGTCCACGGCGGGTCGAACGTCAGCTCGAGGTCGACTTCCTCCACCCCTTCGACTTCGCGCGCGGCGCGCTCGATGTCGCCGGCGATGAGCGGCCCGGCCGGACAGCCCATCGACGTGAGGCTGTACAGGATCTTCACCTTCGGACCTTCGACCTCTACCTCGTAAAGAAGGCCGAGGTCGACGATGTCCATCCCGAGCTCGGGGTCTTCGACCGTACGCATGAGCTCGAGCACTTCTTCTTTCGTCGGCATGAGACCAGTGTAGGGGTCAGGAGGCCAGCGTTGCCGTCCAGGTCACTAGACCGGAAGAGCAGATGTACCCCTTGCCGTACTCCTCGAAGCTTGTGTCCTCTTTGATCGTCCCGGAGGCGATTCCGCCCTGCACACGCCCGGTCACGACGTTGTGGAATGTGGACGGGAACGACGCTCCCACCGTCCCGTTCCCCGACCAATCAACGTCAAAAGTGCCGTCTGCATTGAGCGTGTACTGCGGGACGTCGACATTGCCGCCGTAGAGGTTGGTCGGCGGGTTGCACGACTCATTGACGTCGCCGCTCGTCACGTTCTGTATTTGCCCTGAAGTGACGTCGAACGAGATCGGTTGGAACTGCGAGGTTGTGCCGACGTAATGGCCATCCTGGTAGACGGGCGGCGCAGGTGCTGACGTCGTCACGACCACTGTCGTAGTCGGCGTGCTATGAGGCTTGACGTACCTGTGGAGCCGTCCATTGACGCAGCTGAACCCGAGCTTGCGGTACGCGACGTGATGCGTGGATGCGCATGAGGATCCGACGCGAAGGCACTTGAAGTTCCCGGCGATGATGGCCGGCTTTGAGCCGGTAGGACAGGATCCTCCAGCGACGGCCACCCTCCCCGGCGAAACCATGCCGAGCGCGGATGTCACGAAGGTTGCCGCGACCGCGACCACGAAGGTCAGGCGCGCCAACCAAGCTCCCGAAAATCGGATTGGCCGCCCGTTCATGCCCGCCTGGCCAACGCGAGCAGCGATCCCACCCTGGCCTCCCTCGGTCGCTTGCCCTTCCAGCATCTTGACCCATCTTGGGAGGATCTGCCAACGGGCATTGCGCCACGTTCGCGATCACTGTCGAAGGAAGCCGCTAGAAGCCCATGAGCCGCACGTCCTCGCGCCGCTCGCGCGCGAAGAAGTGGATTCCGTCCACGAAACGCACCCAGTTGCAACGCGTGCACATGAGCAGCGAGTGCGTCCGCGCGCTGTCCGCGAGGAAGCGCACCCCGTGCAGCAGGTCGCCGTTGGAGACGCCCGTGGCGGCGACGATCATCTCGCCGGGGGCGAGATCCTCCGTCCGGAAGATGCGCGAGTAGTCCTCGATCCCGCGCTCACGCAGCTCGTCGATCTCGCCCCGCGACGTCGGCCAGAACTGCGCCTGCAGCTCGCCGCCCAGGCAACGCAGCGCCGCCGCAGACAGCACCGCCTGCCGCGTACCCCCGATGCCGATCGCGAGATGGTCGTTCGTCCCGCGGATCGCCGCCGAAATCGCGGCCGTGACATCGCCGTCCTGGATCAGCTTGATGCGCGCACCCGCAGCGCGGATCTCCTCGATCAGGTCGTGATGCCGCGGACGGTCGAGGATGATCGTCGTCACGTCGTTGACGCGCCGGCCGAAGGCCTCCGCGATCGCCTCGATGTTCTCACCGACCGGACGCAGCAGGTCGATCGCGCCCCGCGCGCGCGGCCCGACGGCCATCTTGCGCATGTACATGTCCGGGAGCGCCATCAACTGCCCCGGCTCGCCCACCGCGATCATCGACATGGCGCCGTTCCCGCCGCGCGCGACGACGCCGCGACCCTCGAGCGGATCGAGCGCGAGATCGACGTCGATGCCGCCGGAGCCGAGCGTCGCCCCAGGCGCGAGGGCCTCCTCCGTCGAACCGAGCACGACGCGGCCGCGGATCGGCAGCCGGTCCAGCGACGTACGCATGCCCGCCGCGGCGGCTTCCTCCGCTCCCTCCTGGTCGGCGCGGCCGAGCCAGCGCGCCGCCATGAGCGCCGCGTGCTCGGTCGCACGAAGGTACGACTGGCACAGACAGGGCGCGGCCTCCTCGACCTGCCCCTCCATCGCCGCCGGCTCCTCGATCGTGTCGGTCAAAGCGCCTCCACCCGTTCTGCCGCCGACAGTACGCGTTCGATCACGTCCGCCGACGCCTGCTCGGCGCTGACGTTCTCGATCAGGGGGATCCCCTCGCGCTCGGCGCTCTCGACGAGAAACGTCTGGAGGCGCCGGATATCGCTTAGGTGATCGAGGTAGCTTGTGAGCGGGCGCTCACTGCCGGCGTTGCGCGAGAAGAAGTGCCGCGCATGCTCGTCCTCGTCCTTGATCGTCAGGACGAACGGGCAGACGAGCGCGCCCTCCATCCGCGTGGGCAGCAGCCCGGGGACGAGATGGACACCCTCGAAGATGATCGACCATCCCTCCTGGAGCGCGCGCTCGATCGACGCGTTCACGCCGACGAGGACGTTGCGCGACTGCTCGAGGAACCCGGCCACGAGCGGATCGTCCGCGTCGGCGACCGCCTCGCCTGCCGAGAAGCTCGAGTAGTGGATCGTCGGCATGAACTCGTGCGAGAAGAACGCCCGCAGCGTCTGCCGGATCGAGTCCGTCGAGGTCAGACGCGTGATCCCGAGCTTGTACGCGATCTCCGTGGCGACCGTGGACTTACCGGTGCCCGTCGCGCCGCCGATGAGGATGACGAGGGGACGGTCGTTCACGCGCGCACCCCCTGCGGGAGAAACGCGAGGACGGCATCGTCGAGCCCGTTCGACACGACCTCGTTCCCTGCCAAGACGACGCGGCGGCCGTTCGCGAGAGCGTGCTCGGCGACAACGTCGATCGCGGCCGCCTTCAGCTCGACGAGATACGTGTCGGCGTCGACGCGCTCCAGCTCCTCGCGCAGCAGGTCGCGGCGCGCGAGGTTGTGCGAGACGTGGGCGACCTCTGCCTCCAGGTGATCGGTGGCCGCCGGCCCCGCCGTGAAGACGGCGACGCGGCCGGTCAGCGGCTCCGTCGGCCGCAGGCGCAGTTCGACCTCGTCGAGGACGATGTCGCTTATTCGCTCGCGAAATGGCTCGCGGCCGATGAGGATGCGAACGGTCGACGCAATCGGCGGGATGGCCGAGCCGCTGCCGTCGAAGACGACTACGTCGGGCTCGAGCGACGCCGCCAGCCGAGCGCCCTCGATCACGTTCGAGACGAACGGTGCGCCGGCGATTCCGCCGCCTGCGCGGCGGCATCCGACTGCCGGAACGCCGGTCAGCACCGCGAGCTCGAGGTAGTCCGATGCCGCATGCTGTCCTGCGCGCGAGCGCGCAACGAGCTCGTCGATCGTCGGCGGCGTCGTCACAAGTTCCGGCTCAGCGGGTCCGCCCCGGCCCATCGCGACGCAGACGACATCGCGATCGCGTGCGAGCAGTCGCGCGATGTGCGCAGTCACTGCCGTCTTGCCGACGCGCTTACGCGTGCCGATGACCGAGATCGACGGCAGCTCGAACTCGTGCAGCGGTGGCGGGTCGAACCGGAAGTCGGCGCCAACGACGGAGATTCCGGCGGCGAGGAAGTCGGCGATCACGTCCGGCCGCCGCTCGTCGGTGAGGTCGATCGCGACGTCGACGTCCGGAACGCCGTCGACGATCGGAACGCCGTAGTCCGGCGCACCACGCAGCTTCTCGGTCCCACCGACGAAGCGGACGGCGACGAACTCGTACGGCAGCTCGTCCAACGCCGCGCGGATCACGTCGGGATAGTGCTCGCCGTCGACGATCGCGATCGCTCTCACCGCGTCGTCGTCACCTCGCCCTCGATGCGCGCGGTGTACTTCTCGTACGTCTTCGTGTCGGTCGAGAACTGGATGATCTTCTCCTGCCCGTGGAACGGGTACCGCCGCCACACGTCCACGTGGGTGCCGTCGACCTCGACGACGTTGTAACAGGGCCGTCCGTGCCCGCGCAGGCGCGACGACGACACGGTGCCGGCATTGACGATGAAGAGCCCTTCCAGCTGCCAGGCATAGGGAACGTGCTTGTGCCCGCACAGCACGAGATCGACGTCTGCGTGCTGCAGCGTCTCGACCGCGTCGCCCGCGTCGTTGACGATGTTGCGCTCACGACCGGTTCCCGGCACCGGCAGCAGGTGATGGTGGAGAACGAACACGCGCAGGTCGGCGGGCTCGGCGAACTGCTCCGCGATCCAGGGGTAGCGGCCGCGTCCGATCTGCCCGTTGTCGAGGTCGGGCTCGGTGGAGTCGACCGCGACGATCGCGACGCCGTTGAGACGCAGCACGGAGTTGCGATCGCCGAAGAGCTCCTCGAAGTGGACGTAGCCGACATTGCGCGAGTCGTGGTTGCCGGGGATGACGACGATCGACTCGCACTCGATCGTGTCGAGGTACCGCTTCGCGAGCGCGTACTCGTCCTTGAAGCCGTGCGTGGTCAGGTCGCCGGAGATGACGACGACGTCGGGGACGAGCTCGTTCACCTCCGCGATCGCGCGCTCGAGCAGGTTCGGGAGGAAGAACTGCGTCCCGCAATGCAGGTCGGACAGCTGGACGAGCGTGAACACGTTCCCGTTCTTCCCCGTCATGGGCGAAAGTCTACGGCCGTTTCACCGTCCGACCCGATCGCTACCTTGACCTTCAGATGGGGCTTGTTACCCCGGTTTTCCAGGCCTTCCGCGGCTCCGAGCCGCCGCGCTTCGCCAGCCAGGCGGAGCTCGAGTGCGCGAAAGTCCTCGACTACTACGGCGTGCCGTGGGAGTACGAGCCGCGGACCTTCGTCCTCGAGGAGGACGAGAACGGCCGAGTGCTCGAGGCGTTCGCGCCCGACTTCTACCTCCCCGACCAGGATCTCTACGTCGAGCTGACGCTCATGAAACAGTCGCTCGTGACCCGCAAGAACCGGAAGCTGCGCAAGCTCCGCGCCCGCTACCCTGAGGTCAGGGTGAAGCTCTTCTACAAGCGGGATCTGGAACGGCTGGCGCAGCACTTCCATCTCGACCTGGCGTCATAGAGCTCGACCCTCGGATCGGAGACGTCTACCTCTCGGCCGAGGAGCTGGCCACCCGCGTGCGCGAGCTCGGCGCCGAGATCGCCCGCGACTACGCCGGTCTCGAGCCGATCCTCGTCGGCTCGCTGAAGGCGAGCCTCGTCTTCCTCGCCGATCTCTCCCGCGCCATCCCGATCCTGCACGGGCTCGACTTCGTGGAGCTCGCCGGCTACGGGAGTGCCCAGATGGGCGGCCACGAGCAGATCCGCGTCCTCAAGGATCTCGACCTGGACGTCCTCGACCGTGACGTGCTCGTCGTCGAGGACGTGGTCGACACCGGCCTGACGCTCAACTACCTCGTCCGCACCTTCGAGCTGCGCCGGCCGCGCTCGATCAACGCGGTCACGCTACTCGACCGGCCGTACCGGCGCCTCGTGGAGGACATCCCGGTGCGCTACGTCGGCTTCGTCGTGCCCGACGAGCTCTTCGTCGGCTACGGCTTCGACCTCGAGGAACGGTGGCGCCAGCTGCCCGACCTGCGGCTGCTTCGCTCCGTCTGAACTAGCCCTTCCTCAGCTACAGTTTAGGCATGCCTGAAAGTGTCACGGCTGCCGTCGAGGATTACGTCAAGGCGATCTACACCCTCGAAGCCGGTGAGGGCTCCGTGACGACCACGGCGCTCGCTGAACGGCTCGACGTCCGCCCCGCCTCGGTCTCCGGGATGCTGTCGAAGCTGACCGCCCTCGGCCTCGTCGAGCACGAGCCGTACCGCGGCGTGCGCCTCACCGAGCACGGCACGCGCGTCGCGCTCGAGGTCGTCCGCCACCACCGCCTGCTCGAGCTCTTCCTCGTGGAGAACCTCGGGATGAGCTGGGACGAGGTCCACGCGGAGGCGGAGGTGCTCGAGCACGTCCTCTCCGAGGAGCTCGAGGAGCTGATCGCCGCCAAGCTCGGTGACCCGGCGTTCGACCCACATGGCGACCCGATTCCGAGCCGGGAGCTGACCGTGCCGGCGGACGAGAGCCGCAGCCTCTATGCGCTCGAGCCGGGCGAGCAGGGCACGTTCGTGCGCGTCTCGGACTCCGATCCGGCGATGCTCCGCTTCCTCAGCGAGCGCGGGATCGCCCCGGGCGCAGCCATCGAGGTGGTCGACCGGCAACCGTTCGACGGCCCCCTGTACGTCCGCGTCGCGGCCGACGAGCACGTGCTCGGAGCGGTGCTCGCCCGCGCGATGCGGGTCACCGCATGACGCCGCCTCCCGCCGACACCGCAACCGTCGTCCTCGACCGTCCCGGCGGTCTCAGCCCGCTCGAAGCCGTCCTCGCCAAGGGTCGGCTGCGCGCGACGCTCGCGATGCTCGGCCCGGCCTTCGTCGCCGCGATCGCGTACGTCGACCCCGGCAACTTCGCCACCAACGTGCAGGGCGGAGCGAAGTACGGCTACCTGCTGCTCTGGGTCGTCCTCGCCGCGAACCTCATGGCGATGCTGATCCAGTACCTGTCGGCGAAGCTCGGGATCGCCACCGACCGCAACCTGCCGGAGCTGTGCCGCACGCACTATCCGCGCTGGGTCAGCCGCGGCCTCTGGGTGCAGGCGGAGGTGATGGCGATGTCGACCGACATCGCCGAGTTCCTCGGCGCCGCGCTCGGCCTCAACCTCCTCTTCCACGTCCCGCTGTTCCCGGCCGGCATCATGACCGGCTTTCTCGCGTTCGGGATCCTCGAGCTGCAGCGACACGGCTTCCGCCGCTTCGAGCTCGCGATCACCGGGCTGCTCGGGATCATCTTCCTCGGCTTCCTGTACGAGACGCTGAAGATCGGCCCGTCGGCCAGTGGGTCGCTGCGTGGCACGTTCATCCCCCACCTCGCCGGCGGCTCCTCCATCTATCTCGCCGTCGGGATCGTCGGCGCGACGGTGATGCCGCACGCGATCTACCTCCACTCAGCCCTGACGCAGGGCCGCACGCCGGCGCATAACGACGGGGAACGAGCGCGCATCCTCCGGTTCGAGCGGCTGGACGTCATCATCGCTCTCGGCCTCGCCGGGGTCATCAACCTCTCCATGCTGGCGGTGGCGGCGAAGCTCTTCCACACGCCGGCACTGTCCGGGCTGAGCACGATTCCACAAGCGCATGCAGAGCTCGGCCGCCTCGTCGGCGGAACCGCAGCACTCGCGTTCGCGGTCGCGCTGCTCGCCTCGGGCGCGTCCTCGTCGAGCGTTGGCACGTACGCCGGGCAGGTCGTGATGGCCGGCTTCGTCAACCTGCGCATCCCGCTCATGCTTCGGCGAGCGGTGACGATGATCCCGGCGCTCGTCGTGCTCGCGATCGGCGTCAGCCCGACGAACGCGCTCGTCCTCAGCCAGGTCGTCCTCTCGTTCGGAATCCCGTTCGCCCTCATCCCGCTCGTCCTCCTCACGCGCCGGCGGGACGTGATGGGCCTCCAGGTCAACAGCCGCCTGATGAGCGCGGCGGCGATCGCCATCTCGGCCCTCATCGCCGGGCTGAACGTCTACCTGCTTGCCTCGTACGTCATCTGAGAGCTACGGCAAGTAGCCGAGCGGGTCCACGGGCGTGCCGTTCACGCGCACCTCGAAGTGCAGATGCGGGCCGGTGCAGAAGCCGGTGCAGCCGGAGAGCCCGATCACCTGGCCCTGCGCGACGTTCTCGTTACAGCTCACTTCGATCTTCGATTGATGCCCGTACGCGGTCGCGAGGCCGTTGTGGTGGTCGATGACGACGAGGTTGCCGTAGCCGCTCTCCCACCCGCAGTAGATGACGGTGCCGGCCGCCGCGGCATGGATCGGCGTGCCTTCCGGGACGCCGATGTCGATGCCCGGGTGGAAGCCGCCCCAGCGCGGGCCGAACGGGCTCGTGATCGGGCCCTGCACCGGCCAGATGAGGCCGGCCGCGCTCGGCGTCGCGACCGTGCCGCTCGGATTGTCGCCCGGCGCTGCTGTCGCCGCGCGGATCTTCGCCTCGATCGCCGCGCTCGCCGCCTGGATCGCATCCGATTCCTGCTGCGCCGCCTCTTCCTGCGCCTTCGTCTCCAGGAGCGCGTGCGACTTGCCCGCCTTCGCCCCCGTGAGCTTGCCCTGGTTGGCGAGCAGCGAGCTGCGCAGGAACGCCTCCTGCTGCACGTAGGCGTTGATCTTGTTCGCCTCGTCCTCGACCGTCTGCCGGACCAAAGCCGTCTTCTTGCGCGCCGCGGCGACCTGGATCTTTGCGGTCTGCACCTGCGTCGCGATCGTGTTGTCCGCCTTCGCGAGCAGTCCGAGGTAGTTGAGCTCGTCGAGCACGTCCTGGAAGCTCTTCGCCTGCAGGATGAGATCGATCGTTCCGGGCTCCGACTGCTTGTAGATGGACACGAGACGGTTGTCGAGCCGGATGACCGCGAGCGAGTACTCGTGCCGCAGGTCGGTGAAGCGCGACGTCTGCACCGCATACAGGCGGTTGAGCGTGCTCAGACGCCGCTGGTGCAGCGCGAGGTCGGCGCGGAGCGACGACAGTTTCGAGGAGACGCCGCCGACGCGCGTCTCGAGCGTCTGGATCTGCGACGTCAGGCCGCCGATCTGCGTGTTCAGGGCCGACTCCCGCGTGCGTGCGGCGGCGATTTTCGCCTGCACCGACGCGAGCTTCGCGTCGAGGCTCGCCTTCTGCTGCCCGAGGTTGTCTCCGCCGAAGGCCGGCGCGGCTACGAGGGCGAATCCGAGGATGAGAAGGACAACGACGCGTCTGGCCATCAAAAGAGGGGTTTCGTCGGGACGCCCCGCGTCCCTGCCCCGTCAGCGAACTCTACGCAGCTGGACGGTGGGAATCGTCGTCCGAAGGCCGGGCGATCACCGTCTGCTGGATGGACATCCGGACGCGCCTCACGCGCTCATCCGCCTGGGTGAGCCGAGCCGCCAGCCGGCCGTGCAGCGCTTCCTCGGCTCGGTCGAGCTCGGCCAGCCGTTCCCGCGCCGCCGTGGCTGCGGCTTTGTCTTCGCTCTGGACGGCCTCGCCGAGGCGCAGGAGCGCCGCCTGCCGCTCGACCTCGATCACCGCCTGGTCGCCGCGCAGGCGCTGTGCGTCCGCCATCGTGCTCGACCGCGCAAGTAGGAGCTCCAGCCTCGGGCGTGCCCAGGAACGAGCGCCGATGACGGCGTCCGAGGGCCGACGGCGCGCAATCTCCAGGAACGCCGCTGTGAACAGCGCCGCGAGCCCGAGCAGAATGAGACCGGCAGGCCAGCTCCCGCCGGCGAAGAGCGCGACGGCGAGCGCGAACGAGAAGACCGCGAGCCCGAGCAGGAGAAGCGGCGGCGGCACGCCGACCCACCGCGGCTCCGCACGGGCGAACGAGACAGGAACCGGTCCCGTCTCATCGGGTGGCAGCGGGACGCGCCTGGTGGGCTGGTCAGCGTGGTCGTGCGACGCGGGCATGACGGGCTTCTGCCCGCGGTTCCAGCGCGCGTAACGCCTCGGCCGCACGCCGCCGCAGCGGCCCCAGGAGAACGCGGTAGTCGTCGTCGGAGACCTTGCCCGTGCGATGGTCGAACTCGAGCTCCTTCAGCGCGGCGAGGGCCTGATCGCGCTCCTCGGCGAGTGTCAGCCGCCGGCGCTCGAGCTCGCCCGGTTCGTCGAGGGCATCGCTCTCCGGGGCCGGCTCGCGCAGGAACGGCCGCGCGACCGCGACCACGGCGAGCACCGCGAGGATGCCGCCGAGCACGAGCGCGAGGGTCATACCGGGACGGCGGCGTACCGGTCGGCGAGCTTGCGCTGCTCGACGGCGTCCGGCCACATCGCGACGAGGGAGCCGAACACGAAGACGAAGCCGGCCGCCCAGACGAGGTTGACGAGCGGCTTCACGAGCACCTTCAGGTCGAGCGTGCCGTTCTTCGAGATGCCGTCGGCGATGGTGTACACGTCGCCGAGGCTGCGCGGATCGTGATAGATCGAGACGTCGTTCGACGACGACTGCTCGACGGGGAACCAGCTCTTGCCCGGGTGCAGCGTCGTCACGTGCGAGCCCCCGCGTGAGACGTCGATGACGGCGCTCGTCTGCTGTGCGTTCTGCAGCTGCCTTGTTCCCAGCGACACGTACGTGAGCGTGTAGCCGGCGGCCCGCATCGATTGGCCGGGCTTGAGACTCTGCTCGCGAATCGTCTGATACGCGCTCGAGCCCGCGATGCCGATTGCGAGCAGCACGATCGCCGCGTGGACGATGTAGCCGCCGTACCGGCGGCGGTTGCGCGCGACGAGACGCGACAGCGAGCCCGTGGCACGGCGCCCGCGGATGAACTCGAGCGCGATCGACGCGGCCACGAACGCGGAGAAGGTGTACGCGAGCAAGCCCGGCGTCGAGCTTCCGAAGCCGAGGGCGAGGAGCACGATCCCGGTCACGAGGGACACGGCGGCCGGCACCGCGAACGTCTTCCCGAGCGCACGCAGCGACGCGCGGCGCCAGGCGACGAGAGGCCCGATCCCCATCAGCAAGAGGAGCGGGAGCCCGAAGCTGTGCAGGAAGAAGTCGTAGTACGGCTTCGAGACCGAGCGCGTCTCGCCGTTCACCGCCTGCGTCAGCAGCGGGTAGACGACGCCCCACAGGATCGTGAGCGCAAGCGCGACGAGCAACAGGTTGTTGTAGAGGAACGTCGCCTCACGCGAGACGAGCGACTCGAGCTTCGTCTTCGAACGCAGCAGCGGCAAGCGCAGGTAGATGAGCGCGACGGAGAACACGATGACGAGCGCCAAGAAGCCGAGGAACCAGCCGCCGAGCGAGCTCTGCGAGAACGAGTGGATCGAGTTGATGACACCGGAGCGCGTGAGGAACGTCCCGAAGATCGAGAGACAGAACGCGAGCGAGACGAGGGTCACGTTCCAGATCTTCAGCATGCCGCGCTTCTCCTGGATCATCACCGAGTGCAGGAATGCGGTGGCCGCGAGCCACGGCATGAGCGCCGCGTTCTCGACCGGATCCCAGGCGTAGTAGCCGCCCCACCCGATCTCGACATACGCCCAGTGCGCTCCGAGCAGCTGACCGACACCGAGGAACGTCCAGGCCGCAAGCGTCCACCGCCGCGTCGCAACGATCCAGCGCTCGTCGGTGCGCCGTGCGAGGAGCGCGCCCATCGCGAACGCGAACGGGATCGTCAGCCCGACGTAGCCGAGGTACAGCATCGGCGGGTGCGCGAGCATGTACGGGTTCTGCAGGCTCGGATCCATGCCGGCGCCGTCCGCAGGAGCTGCCGCTGTCGCGAACGGGCTCGAGACGAAGCAGAGCATCATGGCGAAGAAGACGGCGATGCCGCCGAGCACGGGAACCGTCCATGCGATGAGCTCGCGCGAGCGGCGATTCAGCAAGACGGCGAGCGACGCATAGCCGGTGAGGACGAGCAGCCAGAGCAGCAGCGAGCCTTCCTGCCCGCCCCAGAACGCCGAGAGCGCGTAGCCGAGCGGAAGCGAGTGACTCGTGTGTTGCGCGACGTAGACGAACGAGAGGTCACGCCGGCCGAGCGCGATGAACAGCACGATCGCGGCCACGAGCGTGGTCACGAACGATGCGACGAGCGCGTTCTGCGCGGACAAGGCGAGCCGGCGACGCCGCTTCCACGCGGCGAGCGATCCGCCGACGAGCGCATACACGACGAGCCCGAAGCTGAGGAGGAGCGCGGCGCGACCTAACAGCGCCATGTGTTACGCGTTCGACTTGGCAGGCGTGTACTTCGACGGGCACTTCGTCACGAGCGATCCCGGCTTCGCGACGAACGTGCCGTTCCGGAGCGTTCCCTCCACGACGATCTGCCGGCCGGTCCGGAACAGGTCGGGGACGCTGCCCGAGTACAGGACGCGCGTGCGCGCAACGGCAGCACCGTGGTCGTCCTTGAGCAGGAAGCGCATTCCGCCGGCGTGCGCGTTGCCGCCGACGTGTCCGACGACGGTCCCGACGAGGAGGACGTCCTCGCCCACGTGCTGGCCGACGGTGCTCGGGCCGATCTCCGGCGTGCCGGCGCCCGCGATCGATGTGTAGACGATGAAGACGGCGAGCACAGCTGCCACGGAGAGTGCGATCACCAGGCGAGCAGGGCTCCGCTTCACGCCCGGGATCGTATCGGGGCGCTAGTGCTGTTCGCCTGCGGTGACGCGCCGGGCCGGCACCCGATAGCCATGATCGTGACAAAGCGAGCCGGGAGCGTCCTCGGTGAGCGCGTCGCAGTAGCCCTTGCCGTACGCGGCGCGCAGGAACGCGGCCACGACGTCGAGGTTCCACTCCGAGATGTCGGACGCCTCGCGCCACAGCTCGGCCAGCCGGAGGTCGATGTCCAGCTCCAGAAGGTCGATCCGCGACGGGTGCTTGGCCATGCCGAAAAGGTAGAAACTGCGTCGGACGGAATGGGCGCGATCAAGTTCGGACCGGCACGAATGCCCTCCCGCGAGAGCCCCGAGGCCGCGATCGACGCGCTCCAGGCCCGCGGGTTGACCGCCTGTGAGATCGACTTTGAGGGGAAGTTCTGGATGGACTACGCGTTCGCCGAGCGGCTCGGCGCGCTCGCGCGGGACGCCGGGGTCGCGCTCTCCGTCCACGCGCCGCTCGCGGGCTTCATGGGCCACGCGGAGCGCGGCAAGAAGCTGAACATGGCGATCGGCATGCTCGACCACTCGGCCGGCATCGCCGCCGCCTGCGGCGCGGAGCTCGTCGTGTTCCATCCCGGCTTCCTGCTCGGCCGCACGCGCGAGGAGGCGCTCGGCTCGATCGTCGAACAGCTGGGCGAGCTGCGCGCGCGGTTGGAGGAGAAGGGGCGCGCGGTGCCGTTCGGCGTCGAAGTGATGGGCCGCGTGCGCGAGATCGGATCGCTCGAGGACGTCGTCTTCATCGCGTCGCAGCTCGGCTGGGTCCGCCCCGTGCTCGACTTCGCGCACATGCACGCGACGAGCGACGGCGGCTTCGTCGGCGTCGACCCGTTCGCCGCCGCGCTCGAAGCGGTCGACGACGTGCTCGAAACGGGTGCGCCGTTCCACATCCACTTCAGCGACATCGCGTACGCGAACCGAAACGAGACGAAGCATCTGCCGTACGGCGAAGGGACGTTGCGCGCGGAGCCGCTGCGAGACGCGCTCGCCCGCTTCGAGCGGCCGGCGACGGTGATCAGCGAGTCGCCCGACGCCGAGTCGACTCAGGCGATCGGCGCGGTGCTGCTCGATGAGAGCTCCGCGAGTCGCGCCTCGTAGCCGATCGCCTCGTCCTCGCGGTCCCGCTCGGCATAGAACGCGACGAGCCGGCGGAGGGCCCAGCGCTCGATCGCGCGCATCTGCAGCCGCTCGAGCTCGTCGACGCCTTCGCGCAGCAGATGCTCCGCCTCGTCGTCGCGGCCTTGCGCTGCGCGCACCGCCGCGAGCGAGATCTTGGTGGTGGAGATGGAGACACGGTCCTCTGGGCCGACCGACTCGCGCGCTTCGAGCGCGACCCGCTCCGCTTCCTCGAGCCTGCCGGCGTGGACGTAGACCTCGGCGAGCGAACGCTGCGCCTCGCAAAGCCTCGCGCGGTCGTTCAGTCCCTTCATCGTGCGCACCGCGTCTGCGAGCAGCTTCTCCGCGCGCGCGTAGTCGCCGAGCACCATGGCGCAGCGGGCGATCATCATCGACATACCCGACTCGGCGGCCGTGTTCCCCACCTCGCGGTAGAGCTCGCGCGCGCCCGTGAAGGCGGCCTCGGCCACGACCTCGTTGCCGCGCCAGTTCTCCAACGAGCCGCGTGCAAGCAGCGCGTCGGCCCGGCCGACGACGCTGCCGCTCTCCTCCGCGAGCTCGGCAACCCGTTCGACGAGCGGCTCTGCCTCGTCGAGCTCGAGCCGCAGGATGTAGGTCTGGGCAAGGCCGAGCGTGATCGCCGCCTCCTGGTCCTTCCGATGCGCGGCGCGCGCCGCCTCGAGCGCGAGCTTCGC
The DNA here is from genome assembly GCA_003139545.1 of Actinomycetota bacterium. GTDB lineage: Bacteria > Actinomycetota > Thermoleophilia > Gaiellales > Gaiellaceae > Palsa-739. Next base: position 67,041 of record PLJC01000018.1, on the reverse strand, counting down.
CCAGCGCTCGAACGACTCGCCGTCGCTGAGCCACGCCGCCACGGTCGCCGCCGCGCGGAAGGCCTCGAAGAGGATCTCAGGCGGCTCGTCCGCGAGTACCGCGATTGCCTGCTCCGCGAGCTCCCGCGCGGCGATCGCGTCGGCACGCTGATTGAGCACCGCCTCGGCCAGCGCGGTCAGCGCCCGGCCTTGGAGCTGACGCTCGCCGTGCGAGGCCGCCACGGAGGCGACGTCTTCCATCTCCACGATCACCGCGGTCATGTCGCCCAGCCGCCACGCCGCGCGGCCGGCGAAGTAGCGGCGCTCGAGCGTCGGCGCCAGCTCGGACGCGCGCAGGAGCAGCTTGCGGGCGCTTCGGAAGGCCTCGCGCGACAGCGCGCGCCGGCCCGCGTGCGTCAGCGCCGCCGCCGCCTCTTCGCTCAGGTCGTGCGGTACGGATCCGTCGAGCTCCGCCAGCAACCGGGCGGCCTGGTCGAGATGGAACGCGCGGATCTCGACGAGCTCGTCGCCGGCGCGCTCCTTGAGCCAGCCGGCGAACGCGCGATGCAGCTCGGCGCGCGACATCTTCGAGAGACCGGCGTACGCCACCTCGCGGATGAGCACGTGGCGGAACTTGAACGCCTGCTCGCCGCTGATGGTCGCGCGCGGCTCGCGAACGATCAGGTCGCGCAGGATCAGGCCGTCGAGCGGGTCGCTCACGTCGTCCAGCTCGGGCGAGAGCTGTGCGAGGGCGCCGGCCATGAAGATGCGCCCCATCGCGGCCGCCCGCTGCAGAAGCACGCGCTCAGCGCCGGGCAAGCGGTCGATGCGGGCGGCGATCAGCGCCTGCAGCGTGTCGGGAATGCGCTCGGCGCCGTCGCGCGGGCGCTCGGCGAGCATGCGGATCGTCTCCTCGACGAACAGCGGGTTGCCTTCGCTCTTCGCGAGCACCGCCGCGATGTCGACCGGCAGCTCGAGCTCTGCGGTGAGCGCGGCGACGAGCTCGGCGCTCTCCTCGGGCTGAAGCGGCTCGAGCTCGAGCGACGTCGACCGCACGCGCCCGCCACCCCACGCCGGGCGAACGTCGAGCAGCTCCGGCCGCGCAATGCAGAGCAGGAGCAGCGGCTGCTCGCGCACCCAGGCGGCGAGATGCTCGATCAGCTCGAGCAGCGGCTCCTCGCCCCAGTGCACGTCCTCGAACACGAGCACGAGCGGCTGCCCGGCGGCGAGCTGCTCCGCCCAAGCGCGCGCGGCCCAAGTGATCTCCTGCTGGCTGCGCTCGCCCTCGACCGCTTCGAGCACGCCGACGGCGAGCCCGAGCAGGTCGGCGACCGCTTCGTCCTCGCAGCACTCGCGGATCTTCCGCTGCGCCTCGTCCAGCGGGTCGTCGTCGGTGATGCCGGCCGAGGACTTCACCATCTCTGCGAGCGGCCAGTACGTGACGCCCTCGCCGTACGGCAGGCACCGACCCGAGAGAACGTTGGCGCGGTCGAGCCCGGCGACGAACTCCCGCGCAAGCCGGCTCTTCCCCACGCCCGGGTCGCCGTAGATCGTGAGCAGCGTCGCGCGCTTGTCTCGAACCGTGCGCGCGAAGATGTTCTCGAGGAGCTCGAGCTCGGAGTCACGCCCGACGAGCGGCGCCGCGAGGGAACGGAGCGGACGGCCGAGCTCAATCGCACACACGACGCGGTGCGCGACGATGGGCTGTCCGAAGCCCCGGATGTCGCGCGGCTCCAGCGGCTCCAGCTCCACCCGTCCGCGGACAAGGCTGGCGGTGCCCGGCCCGATGAGGATCTCGCCCGGCTCCGCCTCCTGCTGCAGGCGCGCCGCGAGGTTGACGGGCTCGCCGGTGGCGAAGGTCGAGTCGTGCCCGTCCTCGGATACGACCTCGCCGGACTCGATGCCGACACGGGCCTGGAGGTCGAGCTCCCGCACTTTGGCGAGCGTCGCGAGGCCGGCGCGCACGGCGCGCTCGGCGTCGTCCTCGTGCGCGAGCGGGATGCCGAAGGCGGCCATGACCGCATCGCCGGCGAACTTCTCCACCGTGCCGCCGTGCGTGACGATGCAGTGCGCGACCTCGTCGAAGAAGCGCGTGACCTGGCGCCGCACGACCTCCGGATCGCGGCCGGCGAGCCGCTCGGTCGAGTCGACGAGGTCGACGAAAAGGACGGTGGCGAGCTTGCGCTCCATGCCCTTCATGGTAGTTAGGCGCTACGTGGCTAGGATCGCCGCGGGATGCTCGATCCGAAGATCTTCAAGGCGTACGACGTGCGCGGGCTCTACCCCTCCGAGCTGGACGAGGAAGGCGCGTATGCGATCGGGCGCGCGGTGGTCCAGCAGTTCGAGCCGAAGCGCTTCGCCGTCGGCCACGACATGCGCCTGTCGAGCCCGGCGATCGCGGCGGCGGCGATCCGCGGCGTGGCCGACGGAGGCGCCGAGGTGCTCGACCTCGGGATGATCGGGACGGAGATGCTCTATTTCGCGGTCGGCGAGCTGGGGCTCGACGGCGGCCTCACTGTCACCGCCTCGCACAACCCGAAGGAGTACACGGGCATGAAGATCGTCCGCCGCGGGGCGCTGCCCGTCGGGGGCGAGTCCGGCCTTCTGGACGTGCGCGACCGAGCCATGGCCGGTGCCTGGCCCCCTGCGGGTCCCGCCGGGACGGTGACGGACTACGACATCTGGCCGGCGTACGTCGATCGGGTGATGTCCTTCGTGGACTTGTCCGCGATCCGGCCGCTGAAGGTCGTGATCGACGCCGCGAACGGGATGGCCGGCGCGATGCTCCCGCCCGTGCTCGAGCGGCTGCCGATGGTCGACGCCGTTCGCTGCTTCTTCGAGCCGGACGGGAACTTCCCGAACCACCTGCCGAATCCGCTGCTGCCCGAGAACCGCGAGTTCATCGTGAAGAAGACGCTCGAGGAGGGGGCCGATCTCGGCGTCGCGTTCGATGGCGACGCCGACCGGTGCTTCTTCGTCGACGACACGGGCGAGTTCGTCCCCGGCGACTTCGTCACCACGCTGTTCGCCGAGACGGTGCTCGCGAAAGAGCCGGGTGCGAAGATCATCTACGACGTGCGCGCGAGCCGTGCCGTCCCGGAGACGATCGAGCGCGACGGCGGCGAGGCGCTGATCAATCGCGTCGGCCACGCGTTCATCAAGGCGCGCATGCGCAAGGATCACGCCGCGTTCGGCGGCGAGGTGTCGGGCCACTACTACTTCCGCGACTTCTCGCAGGCGGATACGGGCGTCGTCCCGTTCCTCCTCATGCTCGAGCTCATCTCGCGCAAAGGGCAGACGCTGTCGGAGATCCTCGCGCCGCTGCGTGCGAAGTACTTCATCACGGGCGAGCTGAACACGACGGTGAAGGACGTCGCGCTCAAGCTCCAGGAGATCAAGGAGCACTACGCGGGCGAGGGGACGATCTCGCATCTCGACGGCATCTCCGTCGATGCCGACGACTGGCACTTCAACGTACGTCCCTCGAACACCGAGCCGCTGCTGCGCCTCAACCTGGAGGCGACGTCGCAGGAGCTCATGGAGCAGAAGCGCGACGAGGTGCTCTCGTTGATCCGATCGTGACGGACGAATACGCGTTCACCGCCCGGACGCGTGTCGGCTTCTCCGACACGGATGCGCAGGGGGTCGTCTACTACGGGCGCTACAACCCGTACTTCGACCTCGCGCGGGTCGAGTACCTCCGCTCCGTCGGCCTGTTGCGGTACGAGAGCGCCGGCGAGTTCGTGATGCGCGCGAATGACGTCGAGTACTTCGCGCCCGCGCGCTTCGACGACGAGCTCGAGATCCACGTGCGCGTCGCGCGACTCGGGCGGACGAGCCTCACGTACGAGTTCGCTGCGCACAAGCTCCCCGAGGGAACACTGATGGTCACCGCGCATCAGACGCTGGTCTACGTCGACCTCGCCAAGCGTGTGGCGCTGCCCATTCCCGACGACTACAAGGCGCGGCTCGGTGTCGGCTGACGCCGACGACGTCCTGCGGCAGACGGTCGCTACGCTCGCCGCAGGCGACGGCTGCACGTGGGCGGGGATCTACTTCGTCGAGGAGGGCGAGCTCGTGCTCGGGCCAGAGGCGGGCGCGGCGGACGACGCGCGGCGCGTGAGCGTCCCAGTGACGTGGAAGGGCGAGCGCGTCGCCGAGCTCGCAGCGGACGGCGACGTCGACCGCGCGCACCTCGAGCAGGTCGCGGCGGAGATCGCCGACCTCTGCCTCGTCGGCTGGGACACCGGCGGCGAGGTCTGGGAACCGTGAAAGGCAGAGACCCTCGCCTGCGCCAGTGCGCGAGAATGTCCCCAGGGCGGAACGCAGCCCGATACGGTTTCCTGAGTGAGAGGTCAAGCAGGAGGCCGAGCCGCGCAGGCGACAAGCAGAGCGCCAGGTCTCGGTTGGCTTTGCCGGACCGTCTTATGCGCGGTCGTCGCCGGTTGTGCTGCGCTTGTGGTCGGGACGACGACGCATGCCTCGGGCGGACTCCCGAGACTCCTCGCCGACGGCCCTCACTTCTCGCTCACCTGGCAGGTACGTCCCGCGCACATCGGTTACACCGGTGACGGATCGGGGGTGCTTGGCGGCTTCGACGGCAGCGGCAGCGCACATCCGGGCCACCTCGTCTGGTCGATGTGGACGACGACCCTCGCGCGCGCATCGGGAGCGGTCTGGATCGACGACTGCAATCCGGACTGCGCTACAGGCAAGTTCAGTCCGTACGCCGTTAAGGTCGTCGCCCTTCGGCCGATCAACGGCCGCTTCACTCGATTGACGCTGACCTATACGTACAAGGGCAAGCGGCAGGAGGACAAACGCGGCATCATCTTTAACACCGGGTTCGGTGCCTGGATGTACTACATCGTTGGATACCCGCCGTGACGGATCCTGAGTTGGGCGAGTGTCCTTGTGCCAGAGTCAACCACGCTGATCAGCCCGGCGTAACGCGATAGGCGTCGAAGACGCCTTCGACGTTGCGAAGCGCCGTCAGCAGCGCCCGAAGCGCCTTCACCTCGGCCACATACCTATGAGCCCCTAGAGGCGGCTGCTCGGCATGTAGACGGTCGCGCCGCCGTCGACCATGAGCGTCGTCGCATTGACGTAGGCGGCATCGTCCGAGGCGAGGAAGACCACAGCCTTGGCCACATCCTCCGGGCGACAGAGCCGCGGCATCGGATACAGCGACGCCGCCGCCTCGACGTACCCCGGCGGCGCATGCAGCTCGGCCCCGGGCGTGCGCACAAGGCCCGGCGCGACAGCGTTGCAGCGAATGCCCCGCGAGCCGTATTGCGACGCGACCGACTTCGTCAAGAGCACGACGCCGGCTTTCGAGGCTCCGTACGCGGCCCGCACGCCGCGCCCGACGAAGCCGTCGACCGACGCCGTGTTGACGATCGAGCCGCCGCCGCGTTCGAGCATGCGCGGAATTGCGTGCTTGCACCCCATGAACTGACCTTTGAGATTGACGGCGACGAGCCGATCGAAGATCGCCATGTCGAGCGTGACGATGTCGGTGTCGACCGCGTTCGTCGCCGAATCGGTCGCGTTGTTGTGCAGCACGTCGAGCCCGCCGAACGCCTCCACGGCCGTATCGATCATGCGTATGACGCTCTCCTCATCCGACACGTCGACCTCCGCCACGACTGCGCCGTCGAGCTCGCCGGCCACGCGCTCCGCCTCGCTCCTGTTGAGGTCGGCAACGACGACAGAGGCGCCCTCGAGCGCCATCAGCCGCGCGGTCGCCTCACCGATGCCGCGGCCGGCACCCGTGACGATCGCGACCTTGCCCTCGAGACGGCCCATCGCCTAGCTCGGCGTGACGCGATAGGCGTCGAAGACGCCCTCGACGTTCCGGAGCGCCGTCAGCAGCGCCCGTAGCGCCTTCACCTCGCCCACCTCGGCGACGTACCAGTTTCGCGCCATCTGATCCTCGACGGTGCCGCCGTACGCGACGATGTTCGCGCCGTGCTCGGCGAACGTCCGCGCGACGTCCTCGAGCAGCCGCGGGCGATCCCACGAGTCGAGCGCGATCTGGACGCGGAAGCTCTGCGTCGTGCCGCCCTCCCACTCCACCGCCGTGAACCGCTCCGGGTTGCGCTTGAGCGCGCGCGCGTTCGGACAGTCCTCGCGGTGGATGGTGATCCCGCGGCCGAGTGAGATGTAGCCGACGATCGGGTCGCCGGGCACCGGCGTGCAGCACTTCGCCAGCCGAACGAGCACGTCCTCCACGCCGACAACCTTGATGCCGTACGTCTCGCTCGCGAGCGCGTCGCGCGCCTTCGGCCGCTTGCGCGGGGTGACCGCTTCTTCCTCGGCGACCTCGTCCGTCTTCAACCGCTGCAAGACCTTGTTGACGATGCTGGCGGCGGTGAGCTTGCCGGAGCCGAGCGCGACGTAGAACTCCTCCGCCTTCTTGAACCCGGTCTCGCGGATGACTCCGGCAAGCACCGCCGAGCCCGCGAGCTTGCGATACGGGAGGTTCTGCCCCTTCAGCGCATGCTCGAGCGTCTCGCGGCCCTTCGCCTCGAGATCCTCCTTCTGCTCACGCGAGAAGAACTGGCGGATCTTGTTCCGCGCGCGCGAGGACTCGACGAGCGACAGCCAGTCGCGTGACGGCCCGCGCCCGCTCTTCGACGTGAGGACCTCGACCCGGTCGCCGTTCACGAGCTTGTAGTGCAGCGGGACGATGCGCCCGTTCACCTTCGCTCCGACTGTGCGGTGGCCAACGTCCGTGTGCACCGCGTACGCGAAGTCGATCGGCGTTGCGCCCGCAGGCAGCGTCTTCACCTCGCCCTTCGGCGTGAAGACGAACACTTCCTCGTCGAACAGGTCGGTGCGGAACGACTTCACGAACTCGCGCGAGTCCGTCTCGTCGGCGTGGATGTCCATCAGCTGCTCCACCCACTTGAGCCACTCGGCGTCGGCAGTCGTCTTCTTGCCGCGCTTGTACGCCCAGTGCGCAGCGATCCCGTACTCCGCCGTCTCGTGCATCTCGCGCGTGCGCACCTGGATCTCGAGCGGCCGTCCTTCGGGACCGATCACCGTCGTGTGCAGCGAGCGATAGCCGTTGAACTTCGGCATCGCGACGTAGTCCTTGAAGCGGCCCGGCATCGGCTTCCACAACGAGTGGATGAGCCCGAGCGCGCCGTAACAGTCGCGCGTCCCCTCCTCCCCGCTGCGCTCGACCGTGACGCGCATCGCAGTGAGGTCGTAGATCTCGTTGAACTCGCGGCCGCGCTTCGCCATCTTGTCGTAGATGGAATAGAAGTGCTTCGCGCGCCCGGAGATCTCCGCCGGGATGTCGACCTTCACGAGCTCGCGCTGGAGCACGTCCGCCGCCTCGGCGACGTGCCCTTCGCGATCGGCGCGACGCTCGGCGACCATCGCCTTGATCTCCTCGAACTTGCGCGGGTGCAACGTCTGGAACGAGAGATCCTCGAGCTCCCACTTCATCGCATGGATGCCGAGACGGTGCGCGAGCGGCGCGTACACCTCGAGCGCCTCCTTCGCCTTCTGCACCTGCTTCTGTCGCCCCAGATACTCGATGGTGCGCAGGTTGTGCAGACGGTCGGCGAGCTTGACGAGGATGACGCGCACATCGGCCGCCATCGCGACGACCATCTTGCGGTAGTTCTCCGCCTCCGCTTGCTCGCGGCTCTGGAACTGCACGCGCGTCAGCTTCGTGACGCCGTCGACGAGCGCGGCGATCTCCTCGCCGAACTCGTCGCGCACCGTCGACAACTCGGTGTTCGTGTCCTCGACGACGTCGTGCAGGAGCGCGGCGGCGATCGTCTGCTCGTCGAGGCGGAGACCGGCGCAGATCGTCGCCACCCCGACGGGGTGCATGATGAAGGGCTCGCCCGAGCGGCGCTGCTGACCCTCGTGCGCCGCCGCGGCGAACGTGAACGCCCGGACGATCAGCTCGCGATCGAGCTCGCCGCTGTACCCGTCGAGCTCGGCGAGCAGCCCCTCCAGGAGCTCGAAATGCTGCTCTCCTGTCTGCACTGTCACCACGATTTCAGTGTACTCCCGGCCCTTTCCGGCGCACCTCCGAGGGAGGAACGGACGTTGAGAAGTCGAAGTGACGCGCCCCATGCTCCGACTCCGGCGACGTGACGCCCGCAAGGTCGAGAAGCTCGCGGCCGTCCTCGCCGCGCTCGCTCGCTGACCGTAGTCTTGCGGGCATGCCGTGGTACTTCGCCGTCGCCGAGCGCGACCACGAGATCCAGGACCCGACGAGGTCGGAGAAGATCCGCGACCTCGGTCGGCTGCTCCGCCTCGGCCCCGACTCGCGCGTCCTCGACGTCGCGTGCGGGAAGGCCGGCCCGGCGCTCGTCCTGGCAGCGGAGTTCGGCTGCAGCATCCTCGGCGTCGAGCGTGCGCCCGAGTTCGTCGCCGCCGGGCGCGAGCGCATCGCCGCCGCGCACCTCGCGGGGCGCATCGAGATCGTCGAGGGCGACGCGCGTGCGTACCCGCTCGAGCCCGAGTCATGGGACGCCGCTCTCTGCCTCGGCGCATCGTTCGTCTACGACGACCTGGACGGGACGCTCGCCGCGCTCGCGCCGGCGGTGCGCTCGGGCGGATTCGTCGCGGTCGGAGAGCCGTACTGGCGCGAGTGGCCGCTGCCGACGGAGGTCGAGGACGAGGGCTGGGTGACGCTCCCGGAGACCGTCGCGCGCTTCGAGGCCGCCGGCCTCGCCCTCGTCGGGCTCATCGCCGCGTCGGAGGACGATTGGGACAGGTACGAGTCGTATCACTGGCGCGCGCTCGAGGAATGGCTCGCCGCCAATCCGGACGACCCCGACGCGCCCGGGATCCGCGAGCGACACGAGCAAGGCCGCGACCACTACCTCCGCTTCCAGCGCCGCCTGCTCGGCTGGGCGATCTTCGTCGGCCGCAAGAGCTAGAGCTAGGCCGCGCGCGCAAGCAGGGGCGGGCCTGCGAGCAGCGCACGGAAGCGCTCCGACTCGAGCACGTGCCGCTTGCCCGGGCCGAGCTCCGCGAAGATTGCAGCCGCCTCGGCATCGCGCGCGGCCTCTGGCTTGCGGTATTCGCCGACGAGCCATTCGCGCAGCTCGTCGACCCGCGGGTCGGCCGCGAAGATCCGCCGCACGACGAGCTGCGGTGAAACGGTCCCGTTCCAGCGGTTCTCCGACAGGCGGAACGCGACGTCCCACCGGCCTTCCTGCCGGTAGACGTCGAGCCGAGAGCCGATCCCGAACGCGATCGCGCTGCCCGCGTCGGCGCCGTCGCACCGCACGCGGAAGCGGAGGTGCTTTCCCTCGCCGACGGTGGCGAGGTCGCCCAACTCGCACCCGGGCGCGAGCAGCGTCACCTCCGGGTTCCCGAGGCCGAACGGCGCGAGCTGTGCAAGCTCCGTGCACAGGTCGAGCGTCAGCCGCGTCCCACGCGGGACGATCCCGTCGACGCGCGTGACCGTGCGCAGATCTTCCTCCTCCAGCAGCCCGGCCGCGTGCGCGGCGAAGCGCTCCGCGAAGGCAGGGATGTTCTCCGGCTTGATCGAGAGACCGGCCGCCGCGCGATGTCCTCCCCAGCGCTCGAGGAGGTCCGCGCACGCGCCGAGGCCCGCATGGAGGTCGAACGACGCGATCGAGCGGCCGGATCCCTTCCAGTCGCCCTCACCGCCGGCGATGAGCACGACCGGACGGTTGAAGCGCTCGACGAGCCGCGACGCGACAATGCCGATCACGCCCTCGTGCCAGTCCTCGCCGGCGACGACGTATGCGCGGCGGCGCTTGTCCGCCTCGGGCCACTGCTCGACCTGCGCGATCGCCTCGCGCACGATGCGGCCCTCGACGGCCTGTCGCTCGTGGTTCAGCTCCTCGAGCGTGTCCGCGAGGAGCCGCGCCTCTTCGGCGTCGTCCGTCAGCAGAAGATGGAGCGCTGCGCGCGGATGGCCGAGCCGGCCGGCGGCGTTGATGCGCGGCCCGAGCCGGAAGCCGACGGCGCCGGCGTCGATCGCGGCCGGGTCGACGCCCGCCACCTTCATCAGCGCCTGCAGGCCGGGCTTCTGCGTACGCGCGAGCGCGCGCAATCCCGCGATCGCCAGCGTGCGGTTCTCATCCACCAGCGGGACGACGTCGGCAATCGTTGCCAACGCGACCAGGTCGAGATGCCGCTTCGGGATCTCCGAGTCGACGCCGAAGAGCGCCTGGCCAAGCTTGTAGACGACGCCGGTGCCGCACAGCTCCGGGAACGGATAGTCGGACGGCCGCGTAGCGACGATCGGACAGTCGGGCAGCGTTTCGCCGGGCCGGTGGTGGTCGGTGACGATCACCTCGAGGCCGCGCGCACGCGCGTCGGCCACCTCCTCCACCGCCGTGATGCCGCAGTCGACCGTGAGCACGAGGCCGCAGCCTTCGTCGGCGAGCCGCGCAAGCGTCGCGGCGCTGACGCCGTACCCCTCGTCGAACCGGCTCGGCAGGTGCCAGTCGACGTCGGCGCCGAGCTCGCGCAGGAGATGGACGGCGAGCGCGGTGGCGGAGATGCCGTCGACGTCGTAGTCGCCGTGCACGCAGATCCGACGGCCGTCGGCGATCGCGGCGCGGATGCGTTCGCAGGCGACGGCCATGTCGCCGAGGAGGAACGGGTCGTGCGGGGGCAGCTCGCCGGCGAGAAACGCCCGCGCAGCGGCGGGGTCGTCGTAGCCGCGCCGGACGAGAACGCCTGCCGTCAGCTCGCTCACCCCGAGTGAGGACGCGAGCTCGGCCTGCACCTCGTGCGACGCCGGACTCAGTGTCCAGCTGCCCTCGTGCATCGAGCAGTCACGCTACGGGCACCGTCGGACGGCATACGGTTGGCCCTGTGAGAGACCTGTTCCTCCTGGACCCTGAGGTCACGTTCCTCAACCATGGCTCTTTCGGGGCCACGCCGCGGGCCGTCTTCGAGCGCTACCAGGCCTGGCAGCGGGAGCTGGAGCGGGAGCCCGTCGACTTCATCGCGCGCCGCCTCGGCCCGCTGCTGGCGGAGGCGAGAGCCGAGCTGGGCGCCTTCGTCGGTGCCCGGGCGGACGACCTGACCTTCGTTCAGAACGCCACCACCGGCGTGAACATGGCTGCCCGGGCGCTCAGGCTCGAGCCGGGTGACGAGGTGCTCTCGACGAACCTCGAGTACGGCGCGTGCGTTCTCACGTGGCAGCGGCTGTGCACCTTCGTCCAGGCGGGCGTCGACGAGCTCTTCGAGCACGTGACCGCGCGGACGAAGGCGGTGTTCGTGTCGCACATCACCTCCGAGACCGCGCTCCTCCTACCGGTCGAGGAGATCGTGGCCCACGCGCGTTCGCTCGGGCTCACGACGATCGTCGACGGCGCGCACGCCGTTGCGCAGGTCGACCTCGATCTCGACGCGCTCGGTGCCGACTTCTACACCGGCAACTGCCACAAGTGGCTGTGCGCTCCGAAGGGCGCCGGCTTTCTGCACGTACGGCCCGAGTGGCAAGAGCGCGTCGACGGCGCGATCACGAGCTGGGGTTACGAGGAGCCGGCGACGTTCATCTCCCACACGGAGCGGCAGGGCACGCGCGACTCGTCCGCGTATCTCACCGTCCCCGCTGCGATCGCGTTCGTCCGCGAGCACGACGACCGCGACCGATGCGTCGCGCTCGCCCGCGAGGCCCGGCGCGACCTGTGCGAGCTGTTCGGCACCGAGCCGATCGCGCCGGAGTCGATGGTGCTGCAAATGGCGAGCGTCCGTTTGCCGGAGCCCGATGTGGATCTCAATCGACGGCTGTTCGACGACCACCGCATCGAGATCCCCATCTCGGACGACGGAACGTTGCTGCGCCTCTCGATCGCGTCGTACAACGACCGCGCGGACGTCGACCGGCTGTTGGAAGCGCTGGCGTGATCCGCTTCGCGGCACGACCGGTTCTCGTCGTCGCCGTAGTCAAGTCCGAGCTCGACCTCGGCTTCGCGAACCACTACGGCTGGCAGCGCGACGAGCTCTATTACGCCGTCGCGGGGAAGCACCTGCAGGGCGGCTACGTCGAGTTCCCGCCGGTCACGGCGCTGCTCTCCGCGCTCGCGCGGTTCCTCTTCGGATACTCGCTCGTCGGCTTCCGCGTCTTCCCGGTGCTCGCGGGCGCCGCGAGCATCGTCGTCGCGGCCCTCGTCGCGCGCGAGCTCGGCGGCGGACGGCGAGCGCAGATCATCGCGGCGATCGCCGTCGGCTTCTCGCCGATCGTCCTTGCTACGAACGGGCTCTTTCAGCCCGTGTCGTTCGACTCGCTCGCGACGCTCGTCGTCCTCTGGCTCGCTCTGCGGCTCGCACTCGGCCGCGGCTCCTGGACGTGGATCGGTGTCGCGGTCGGCATCGGCCTCGAGACCAAGTACACGCTCTCGATCCCGGTCATCCTCCTCGCCGCGACGTTCGCCGTCTGGAGGCGTGACGCGCTGCAGCTCGCCGGCATCGCGCGCGCGACGGCGATCGCCGCAGTGCTGCTCGTCCCGAACCTCGTGTGGGAGGCGCAGCACGACTGGGTGAGCGTCCACTTCTTCGTGCACCCGCCGGGGAGCGCGACGGACGAGTCGCGGCCACAGTTCATCGTGAACGTCCTGCTGCTCGTCGCGCTCGTCGGCATCCCCGTCGTCGTCGCCGGCATCGTGCGGCTGCACCGGCTGCGCGTCGCGCGTCCGCTCGCATGGACGGTGGTCGGGAGCGTCGTCGCGTACTTCGTGCTCGGCGGCAAGTCGTATTACGCGGCGCCGGAAGTGCTGTTCGCGCTCGCGGCGGGCGCCGTCCCGTTCGAGGCGTGGGCGACGCGGCGCAGACTGTGGGTCGCAGGTGCGGCGTACGGAGCCGTCTTCCTCGTCGCGCTTCCGATCGCCGTCCCTGTCCTACCGCTGAAGACGGCGAATGCGCACGGCATCATCAAGGACCGCAGCGACTACCAGGACGAGATCGGGTGGCCCCAGCTCGCCGATCTGGTCTCGTTGAACGCGCGAGGCGTCGACGTCGTCCTCGCGAGCAACTACGGCGAGGCCGGTGCGCTCGAACTGTTCGGCCACGACTTGCCTCCGGTTGCCTCGCCCGACGTCACGTTCCGCTACTGGCGACCAGCGGTCGCCGGTCAGCGCGCGCTGCTCGTCGGCTTCTCGCCCACCGATGCGACGTTCTGCAGCCGCTATCTCATCGTCGCGCGCGTCCAGATGCCGGTCGATAACCAGGAACGCGGAGAGCCGATCGCGCGGTGCGACCTGCGCTCGAGCTTGCCGACCCTGTGGCCGGCGCTCGTCGCTCGCTTCGGCGAGTGATCAACCGCCTTCGCGCGGGAGCTTCACGCCGAGAAAGCTCAGCACGACGAGCAGCGCGAGTCCGACGACCCAGAGCGTGAGCACGAGCCGCGGGCGTTTGGTCTCGCGCAACTGCTGCACCGCGACCTTGCCCCACAGGATGAGCAGGCCTGCGACGGCCGCGAATCCGACCACGATCACAGGCGCGAGATACGCCGCGCGCTGCACCGACCAGCCGAGCACGAGGGCTGTCAACACGACGAGTGCGAGCACGACGGCAGCAGCTATGGGAATGCGGAGTGAGCGCACAGGGCAAGGGTACGCTTGGACGGTGGAGGCCGAGGCCCACTACAACTCGGGGGAGGACTATCTCGTCGAGTTCCTCGGCTACAGCTTCAGCTTCAACGCGGAGGATTTCGAGCAGCGCGTCACGGCAGCCGCCGTCAAGCTCGGCCTCATTCCAGGAAACGAGCTCGACGGCGACGAGACGGCCGACCTGGTCGAGCTCGTGGAGCTCGGCTCCATCGAGGAACCGCGGAGCGCGCTCGGCCGCTATCTCGTTCGCCGCTGGGACGAAGTCTCCCTCGTCGGCGGCGAGTCGCTCCTCGACTGGTTGAAGCGGCTCGTCTTCCGCGGCGCGTGGCTCGACCATCACGTGAAGGAGGGCAAGCTCGAGGTCGGCTGGGACGACGACACTTCCGAGTTCTCGTACCGCGATCCGCACGGAGGGCGCGCGCTGCTCGAGCTGCTGCCGACGCCGAGCTGGCACGAGCTCCAGTACCGGCCGTGACGCCGCGCTTCTACGCGGCGGTGGGGCCTGCGTACCTCGCGGCACTGCTCGCGGTGGACACGCAGGTGGGTTACGGAGGCCAGCTGGCGCTCGGCGCGCTGACGTGGATCGTCCTCGCGGCTGCACTGCGGCCGCTCGCGCCGCTCGCACGCGCGCAGGCGCTCGGCGTCGTCGTCTTCGCAACCGTCGGCGAGGTGACGGGATCGCTCATCTGGGGCGTCTACCACTACCGGCTGCACAACCTGCCGCTGTTCATCCCGCCGGCGCACGGCGTCGTCTATCTCAGCGGGCTCGCGCTCACGCGGATCGTGCCGGCGCGCAGGCTCGTCGCAGCGGCCGCGATCGGCTCCATCGGCTGGGGGCTCGCGGGGCTGACGGTGCTCCCTCGTCTCGACGTCGCGGGTGCGATCGGCGTCCCGCTGCTCTGCGTGTTCCTCTGGCGCTCGCGCGCACGCGCGACCTACGCGGCGGTGTTCCTCGTCGTCGGCGCGCTCGAGCTGTACGGCACGTCCATCGGCACATGGCGCTGGGCGCGGACAATCCCCGGCCTCGGGATCGCGGACGGGAACCCGCCGAGCGGCGTCGCGAGCGGCTACGTCTGGTTCGACGTGATGGCGCTGCTCGTCGCGCCGTGGATCGTTGCTGCGGCGTCGAGGCGGTCGCCGCTGCGAGGGAGTAGAGTCGCGGCATGAAGCTTCCGTCGTTCGTAGCGAAGCTCTTCAAGCGGCCCGCGCAGGGGACAGAACCTCCACGCCGCGATGAGATTCCCGCCGGCAAGATGGCCGACGCGAACACCATCCAGCGCGGTCGCTAGAACAGCTTCGCGTCGCCGGCCGTTGCGCCCACGTGCGCCCGCCCGAGCTTCGTGATCGTGCGGCCGCGCGGCGTGCGCTGGATGAAGCCGAGCTGGAGCAGATACGGCTCGTACACGTCCTCGATCGTGTCCGGCTCCTCGCCGAGCGAGACCGCGAGCGTGGACAGCCCGACGGGGCCGCCCTCGAACTTGCCTGCGATGGTGCGCAGCAGCTCGCGATCAGTCCGCTCGAGCCCGACCTGATCGACCTCGAGCAGCTCGAGCGCCTCGGCTGCGATCGCGTTCGTGATCGAGCCTTCGTGCCGCACCTGGGCGACGTCGCGCACGCGCCGGAGAATGCGGTTCGCGATGCGCGGCGTTCCGCGCGAGCGGCGCGCGATCTCCTGGGCGGCGTCGGCGGCGATCTCGACGCCGAGAATGCGCGCCGACCGGTGGACGATCGTCGTGAGCTCCGCCGGCTCGTAGTAGTCGAGACGGAACGTCATGCCGAAGCGGTCGCGCAGCGGCGTCGTCAAGAGGCCGGTGCGCGTCGTCGCGCCGATGAGCGTGAAGTGCGGCAGGTCGAGCGTCAGCGTGCGGGCCGCCGGCCCCTGGCCGACGATGATGTCGAGCCGGAAGTCCTCGAGCGCGGGATAGAGGATCTCCTCGATCGCGCGGTTGAGCCGGTGGATCTCGTCGACGAACAGCACGTCGCGCGGCTCGAGCGCGGTGAGGATCGCCGCCATGTCGCCCTTGCGCTCGAGCGCCGGGCCGGCGACCGTGCGGATGCCGACGCCGAGCTCCTCACGAACGATGAACGCGAGGCTCGTTTTGCCGAGGCCCGGGGGCCCGACGAGCAGGACGTGGTCGAGCGCCTCCCCGCGCGCCTGCGCGGCGGTGAGCGCGATCGCGAGCTGCTCCTTGACCCGCTCCTGCCCGACGAACTCGTCCAGGCGGCGCGGGCGCAGTGTCTGCTCGAGCTCCTGGTCCTCCTCTGCGACGACGGGTGCGAGGAACTGCGTGCTCATGCAGCCCTCCGGAGCGCGGCCCGGACTTGCTCTTCGGCCGGCAGCGTCTCGTCGACGTCCTGCAGCGCGCGCTCCGCGTCGAGCACCGACCAGCCGAGCTCGACGAGTGCGTCGCGTGCGACGAGGTCGCCCGTCGGCGCCATCGCCTCCAGCACGCCGACCTTCTCCTTGAGCTCGAGCACGATCCGCTCGGCCGTCTTCTTGCCGATGCCGGGAATGGCGACGAAGCGAGCGATGTCCTCGCGCACGATGGCGCGCCGCAGCTCGTCGGCCGGGGAGCCGGAGACGATCGCGAGCGCGACCTTCGGACCGACGCCGTTCACGGTCAAGAGCTGGACGAACAGGTCGCGCTCGGCTCGCTCGGCGAAGCCGTAGAGCTGAAGCGCGTCCTCGCGCACGACCATGTACGTCTCGATCGTCACCTCGTCCACCCCGCTCGCCTTGCGCACGGCGGCAGGCGTGGCGGCGACGAGATAACCGACGCCGCCGACGTCGAGCACGAGTCCTTCCGGAGTCGAGGCGACGGGCTTGCCGCGCAGCTGCGCGATCATCCGGCCATCTTCAACAGCCGCGGCGCGAGCGCATGGCAGATCGCGACCGCGAGCGCGTCGGCTGCGTGGTCGGGAGTCGGGAGCGCGTCGAGCCCGAGGATGGCCTTCACCATCCGCTGCACCTGAGACTTCTCGGCCCGCCCGTATCCGCACACGGCGTTCTTCACGGCCGACGGCGCGTACTCCGCGCAGGGCAGGCCGGCGTGGGCGGCTGCGACGAGCACGGCGCCGCGCGCCTGTCCGACGGAGAGCGCGGTGCGGGCGTCGACGCCGACGAAGGACTCCTCGAGGACGACCGCATCCGGGGCGTACTCGGCGATGAGACCGGCTACCCCGTCGTAGATCGTCATGAGCCGAACCTCGGGGCGCTCGCGCGGCGACGTGGACCACCAGCCGTGGTGAATGCCCCTGAGGCGCCCGCCGCTTTCGTGGACGATCCCGTACCCGCAAGCAGCCGTCCCTGGATCGATGCCGACGACCTTCACGGGGAGAGGTTAGGCAGCGGGTCGGACGATCCTTCTACCCGAATGGGGTATCAGCCGGCGACCGCCTCGAGCACGCGCTCGGGAATGTCAAAGTTCGCGAACACGTCCTGGACGTCGTCGTTGTCCTCCAGCTGGTCGATGAGGCGGAGGATCTTCTTCGCCTCGTTCTCGTCCGCGACCTCGACGGTCGTCTTCGGCACCATCGTCAGCTCGGCGGCATCGACGGAGAAACCGGCCGCCTCGACCGCTTCCCGCACCGCCGCCAACTGCTCCGGCGCGCACGTCACCTGGTAGCTGGAACCGTCGAGCTCGACGTCCTCCGCCCCGCCTTCCGCGGCCGCAAGCATCAGCTCGTCCTCGTCGACGCCCGGGGCATCGACCACCACGAGCCCGCGCCGCTCGAACAGCCACGCCACGGCGCCCGAGCCGCCGAGGTTCCCGTCGTTCTTCGCGAAGGTGTGGCGCACGTCGGACGCGGTGCGATTGCGGTTGTCGGTGAGCGCCTCGACGATCACGGCGACGCCGCTCGGGCCGAAGCCCTCGTACACGACCGTCTCGAACGCGCTCGCGTCTGCGTCGGCGCCGGAGCCCTTCGCGATCGCGCGGTCGATGTTGTCCTTCGGCATGGAGTACGACTTGGCCTTCTCGATCGCGTTCTGCAGCGCGAGGTTGCCGGACGGGTCTCCGCCGCCCTCCTTCGCCGCGACGATGATCGCGCGCGAGAGCTTCGAGAAGAGCTTGCCGCGCTTCGCGTCGGCGGCGCCCTTCTTGTGCTTGATCGACGACCACTTGCTATGCCCGGACACTCGATGCCTCCCGTACGAGATTCAAGAAGAGCTCGTGGATCCGCGTGTCGTCCGTGAGCTCGGGATGGAACGCGGCGACGAGCACGCGCCCCTGCCGGGCAAGCACCGCATGCCCGTCCACTTCCGCGAGCACCTCGACGTCGGGGCCTGCGTCCTCGATCCACGGCGCGCGGATGAAGATCCCGCGGAGCGGCTTTTCACAGTCCCTGAAACTCGGGCGCGTAGCGCAGACGTCGAGGTCGGCCTCGAAGCTGCGCACCTGGCGGCCGAACGCGTTCCGCTGGACGCGAAAGTCGGCGAGCCCCAGATGGTCGCGGTCGAGGACGATCATCCCGGCGCACGTTCCGAAGACAGGCGCCTCGAAACGGCGGAGCGCCTCGTCGAGCCCGTACAGGCGCATGAGCCGCGTGATCGCCGTCGACTCGCCGCCGGGCAGGATCAGGCCGTCCAGGCCCTCCAGCTGCTCGGGGAGCCGTACCTCGACCGGCTCCGCGCCGAGACGCCGAAGTACGGCCGCATGCTCGCGGAAGTTCCCTTGCACGGCGAGCACACCGATCCGGAGCGGCTTTTCCACCCCGCCATTGTAGGTTCGGTTACTCGGACCGAGACCGGCGTCCTGCGATCCCAAGCAGGACGAGCCAGAAGCCGAGGCACGCGAAGGCGACCGACGGCGACCAGCCGCTGATCGACGGCACCGAGACGTTGAAGCCCGCGCCGCCGATGCTCGTGCTGCCGGCCGTGCTGACGAGGTAGTGAATGGTCGCGCCGAGGAAGCCGATCGTCCCGTACACGGCCCAGCTCGAGCGCTTCGTCATGTACGCGATGAAGACGTACACGAGCGATGCCGCCGCGATCAGCGCCCAGTCGGTGTCGGTCGCGTGCCACCAGTCGAGGAGGACGCCGCCGATCAGCGCACCGCCGACGAGATGGAGCCAGAACGCCGACGGCGACCGCGAGATAGCTCCCGCGACGAAGTACGCGAGCCCGACGAACAGCGTGACCACCTTCGTCCACGCGCCGCCGCTGGAGATGAGGTCGATGACGAACACCCACTGGACGACGGCCACGATCGACGTGATGAACGGGAACTCGAATCGGCGTCGGTCGTAGATCGCCGTGATGAGGACGAGGAGCTCGAGCGAAAGCCGGCCGAGCGAGAAATCGGAGAACGACGTGGACGAATGCAGCCATCCGACCCAGCTCCAGGCGATGGCGACGAACGCGGCCCACGCGATCACCGAGGCGTACGCGAAGAGGCCGGCGGCGACCCAGCGGCCGCGATGCCTGAACCCGTTCGCGATCGTGTACAGGACGACGAGCACGAGCAGCGCCCACGCGGTGAGCGCGCCCTTGCCATAGTGCCCCGACAGGTAGCTGAGCGCCGCGACGGCTGCGCCGAGCACCGTGAGGCCGCCCGTGTAGACGAGGAACGACGACGTCTTCCAGACGGGCTTCTGCACCGCGTGCATCATCCGCCTCGCGGCGGACGGACTACCAGCCGCGGGACTCGAGCAGCTCGCTCGGATCGAGCGATGCCGTCGAGATGCCGACCATCGGCTCGCCCAGGCCGGCGGAGACGCGGGCCAGGATCTCTGCGTCCTGGAAGTGCGTCGTCGCCTCGACGATCGCCTTCGCGCGCCGCTCCGGGTCGCCCGACTTGAAGATGCCCGAGCCGACGAAGACGCCGTCGGCGCCGAGTTGCATGCACAGGGCCGCGTCGGCCGGCGTTGCGATGCCGCCCGCCGTGAACGTCACGACCGGGAGCTTCCCGTTCTCGGCCACCCAGCGCACGAGGTCGTACGGCGCCTGCAGGTTCTTCGCCTCGGTGTAGAGCTCTTCCTCGGCGAGCGTCTTCAGCTTCCGGATGTGCCCGAAGACCGAGCGCATGTGCGTGACCGCGTTGACGATGTCGCCGGTGCCCGCCTCGCCCTTCGTGCGGATCATCGCCGCGCCCTCGGAGATGCGCCGGAGCGCCTCCCCCAGATTGGTCGCGCCGCAGACGAACGGGACGGTGAAGCGCCACTTGTCGACGTGATGCTCGAGGTCGGCGGGCGTCAGCACCTCGGACTCGTCGATGTAGTCGATCTCGAGCGCCTGGAGGATCTGCGCCTCGGCGAAGTGGCCGATGCGGCACTTCGCCATCACCGGGATGCTGACCGACTCCTGGATCTCCCGGATCATCTCCGGGTCGGACATGCGCGCGACGCCGCCGTCGCGGCGGATGTCGGCGGGAACGCGTTCGAGCGCCATCACCGCGACCGCTCCCGACGCCTCGGCGATCTTCGCCTGATCGGCGTCGACGACGTCCATGATCACCCCGCCCTTGAGCATCTCGGCGAGGCCGCTCTTGACCCGCATCGTCCCGTATTCGGCCATGACCAAAGCTTAGCTAGGAGGCGAGGCAGCCTTCGGCATCGGAGAGCTCCTGCGTGGTCGGCGACACCGTCCACACGAGCACGGCGCTCCCCTGCGCTTCCATGATGTCGCTCATGTGCGGCCGGAGGTTCGCCGGTGCGTTCCGGCGGAATGCCTTCTCCGTCCCGGCGACGCTCCCCGGGCCTTGCGTGAAGGCGATCGTCAGCACGTTGCCGGTCGACGACTTCGCCTGGATGCCTCCGTTGGCCGCGAACGCGGCGATGAACCCGACCTTGTCCGCGTTGGTCGTGACGCCGGTGAAGCCCTTCTGGATCAGGCATGCCTTCGTCCCCGAGGCCGTGTACGGCTTGCTCGATCCGCCGCCGCAGGCGGCCAGGACCAAGACGAGGAGGAGCGCGGCGAGCAGGGGGAATCGGCGCACGGCACGAGTGTAGGGTCCGGCGGCGATGGAGCCGTGGTCGAAGAAGCTCGCCGGGCGGCTGGACGAGCACGAGCTCGACAGCGCCGCCCTCGCCGGCAACCCCCTCGGCGACCCGACGCAGCGTCCGCTGTGGGTGTACGAGCCGCCGGGTGCGGAGGGCGCGACGCTGCCGGCCGTCTACCTGATCCAGGGCTTCACGGGCCAGGTCGACATGTGGCGGAACCGGTCCGCCTTCCGCCCGACCGTGCTCGAGCTCGTCGACGACCTCCGCGCGCCGGCGCGCGTTGTGTTCGTCGATGCGTGGACGTCGTACGGCGGCTCGCAGTTCCTCGACTCGCCCGGTGTCGGGAACTACCACACGTATCTCTGCGAGGACGTCGTCGGCTTCGTCGACGAGCGCTACCCGACGAGCGCGCGCGCGATCGCCGGCAAGTCGAGCGGCGGGTACGGCGCGATGGTGACCGCGATGCTCCGCCCGGACGTGTTCACCGGTCTTGCGACGCATGCGGGCGACGCGCTCTTCGAGCTCTGCTACCTGCCCGACTTCCGCGATGCCGTGCGCGCCTTGCGCGACCACTACGACGGCTCGCTCGACGCGTTCTGGCAGGACTTCCGCTCGCGGCCCGCATTCTCGAAGGCAACCGATCACGCGCTCATCAACACGTTTGCGATGGCCGAGTGCTACTCGCCCGGTGAGCTGCCGTTCGATCCGGCGACCGGCGAGCTGAAGCCGGACGTCTGGGAGCGCTGGCTCGCGTGGGATCCGGTGCGCATGGTCGACGGGCACGCGGACGCGCTGCGCGGGCTGCGCGCCGTCTACATCGACGCGGGGAAGCGGGACGACTTCTATCTCGACCTCGGCGCCGAGGCTTTCCGCCGCGCGCTCGAGCGGATCGGCGTCACCGACGTCTTCTTCGAGCTCTTCGAGGCCACGCACAGCGCGATCGAATACCGCTATCCGATCGCGCTGCGGTACCTCGCCGAGCGCTTGCAGTGAAGGGCCTCAGCGGCAAGCGCGTCGTCGTCACGGGCGGCACGAGCGGCATCGGCGAGGCGACGTGCCGCCGATTTCGCGACGAGGGCGCGCGCGTCGTCAGCATCGCCGTCGACGACGGAGAGGAGAACATCGTCTGCGACGTCGCCGACGCCGCGCAGGTGGAGCGCGCGTTCGCGCGCGTGGACGAACTGCTCGGCGGCGTCGATGTGCTCGTCGCGAACGCTGGCATCTCGATCCGCGCGCCGTTCCTCGAGATCCGCGAGGAGGACTGGCGCCGCGTGCTCGACGTCAACCTGACCGGGATCTTCCACTGTGCGCAGCTGGCGGCACGCAGGATGGACGAGGGCGTGATCCTCGTGACCGCGTCGACGAACGGCCTGACCGGACACGAGAACTACGCCGACTACAACGCGTCGAAGGCCGGCGTGATCCTGCTCGCGCGGACGATGGCGCGCGAGCTCGCGCCGCGCATCCGCGTCAACGCCGTGTGCCCGGGCTACGTGCTGACGCCGATGCAGCGGGCCGAGTACACCGACGAGATGCTCGCCGCCGTGAACGACGGGATCCCGCTGAAGCGCCACGCCGAGCCCTCGGAGATCGCCGCGCTCTTCGCGTTCCTCGCGAGCGACGACGCCCGCTACATCACGGGCGCCGCGATCGCGATCGACGGTGGAGAAACCGCCTAGGCGGTCTTCAGCCCGACCGGGCAGGCGACGCCGGTCCCGCCCAGCCCGCAGTAGCCGTTCGGGTTCTTCGCCAGGTACTGCTGGTGGTACGACTCGGCGTAGTAGAACGGCCCTGCCTCGGCGATCTCGGTCGTGATCTCGCCGTAACCGGCGCGCATGAGCTCACCCTGGAACATCTCGCGCGACGCCTCAGCCGCTTCGCGCTGCGCGTCGTTCGTCCAGTAGACGGCGGAGCGGTACTGCGTGCCGCCGTCGTTGCCCTGTCGCATCCCCTGCGTCGGGTCGTGGCCCTCCCAGAAGAGCCTGAGGATCTCCTCGTAGCTCGTCTGCGCTGGATCGAACACGACGAGGACCGCCTCCGTGTGGCCGGTGCGGCCGGAACAGACCTCTTCGTACGTCGGATTCGGCGTGAATCCGCCGGAGTAGCCGACGGCGGTGGTGTAGACGCCCGGGGCGCGCCAGAAGACTCGCTCGGCGCCCCAGAAGCAGCCCATCCCGACGATCGCCTGCTCGAGGCCGTCCGGGAACGGCGGGGCGATCGGCGTGCCGAGCACCTCGTGGCGCTCGGGGACGGGCATCGGGTCGCTGCGGCCGGGGAGCGCCTCCTCCGGCGTGACCATGTGTGCTGGCTTCATGAACGAGAACATGAGCAAAGGGTACGGATTTACCTCGATCTACGTTCTGAACGTTTTCTGACGGGTACGTTCGCTGCAAGCCAACAAGGGGGGTACTTGTGAGGATGCGCATTATTCGCGTCGCCGTGGCGGCGCTGATCGTGACCGGGCTCGCCGCGGCGAGCGCGACCGCGACGACCAAGAAGCACGCGACCACGAAGTCCAGCAACTTGCTCGTCGGGATCAACGACGAGGCGTTCACGCTGTACGGCGATCCCACCTCGGCGTTCGAGACGCTGCAGTCGCTGCACACACAGGTGCTGCGCGCGAACCTGTACTGGGGCGGAAATCAGTGGGCGGTCGCGAACACGAAGCCCGCGAATGCAGCCAATCCGGGCGACCCGGCCTACGACTGGTCGCTCTACGATCGGCTCGACATCTACGCGGCCAACTCCGGGATCAAGCTCCTCCTCTCGATCGTGGGCACGCCCTCGTGGGCGAACCATGGCGCCGGCAAGAACCACGCGCCGACGAGCTTCGCCAACCTGCAGTCGTTCGCGCGCGCGGCGGCGCTGCGCTACAGCGGCACGTACGTTCCGCCCGCGGCGCAGCAGGATCCCTCGCTCGGAGACCCGACAGTCCCGCTCCCCGCGATCAAGATGTGGACCGCCTGGAACGAGCCGAACAACCCGGTCTTCCTCGCGCCGCAGTACAAGAAGGTCGGCGGGAAGTGGATGGTCGAGAGCGCGTACAACTACGCGCGCATCTGCAACGCCGTGTACGCCGGGATCCACACGCAGTCCAGTGAGAAGGTTGCGTGCGGCGTGACCGATCCGAAGGGCAACGACGCGCCGGCGACGAGCCGCGCCTCGGTCGATCCGCTGTCGTTCCTCCTCGCGGCACACAAGTACGGGATGAAGACGTTCGACGTGTACGCACACAACCCGTATCCGGCCGCCGGGAACGAGTCGCCGGCGTTCGTGCCGACCGGCAAGACGCAGCGGCGGACGCAGCTCGGCAACATCTCGCAGCTCCTGGCGGAGATCACGCGGCTGTACGGGCCGAAGCATCTGTGGATCACCGAGTACGGCTACGAGACGAACCCACCCGACAAGACGATCATGGGCGTGAGCTGGGCGAAACAGGCGGCCGACCTGAAGCAGGCCTACGCGATCGCGCGGAAGAACCCGCGCATCGACATGCTGCTCTGGTTCCTCGTCCGCGACCAGCCCCAGATCGGCGGCTGGCAGTCGGGCCTGGAAACCGTCACGGGCGTCCACAAGCCGGCGTGGAACGCGTTCCTGAGCGTGCCGCGCGGCTAGTCGTGCACGTAGACGCGAAGGAAGAGGATGCGGATGACCGTGCCCGTTCCGCGCGCGTCAGCGAAGCGCCTCCGGCCGAAGCGGAGCCGGGGGCTGAGACGTATCGCGATCCGACCCACCGCGTTAGGAGTATGCACCTGGTGGGGCCGGCGGAAACCCGTCTTGACGCCTTCCGGGCGGGGGAGTAGCGTCAATTGGCAAGGGGAGGCTGGCAGGTGAAGACACTCGTTCGGATAGCAATCGCTGTCGCGGCGCTCGAGATCGTCGGAGCCGCGGCCGGCGCGGCGCCAAAGCCGACGCTCACGGTTGCGATCAGCGGCGCCGGCACCGTCATCTCCCATCCGGCCGGGATCAGCTGCCACCCGTCGTGCAAGCTGCACGCGCACAAGGGCGAGAAGGTCACGCTGACGGCGACGCCCTATTCGGGGTCGGAGTTCTCCCACTGGAGCGCTCCCAGGGGGACGAACTTCAAGTGCACGGTGAAGATCACCGGCTCCCGCGTGGTGCACGCGTTCTTCAAGGCCGAGCCGAAGCCGCCGGCGCCGCCGCCTCCTCCCCCGCCGCCGCCTCCGCCCGCCAAGGCCGGCCACTACGTCGGCACGTACTCGGACGGGACGACCTTCAACTTCGACGTGCAGGGCACCACGTTCACGAACCTCGAGTTCGACTTCAACGGGGCGTGCTCCGACGGCGGTACGCAGGCCGGGCCGCTCACCACGGTGACCGGCTCGTTCGCGATCGGGTCGGACGGATCCGTGTCCGGGCACATCACGCTGACCTACAGCAATGCGAGCGGCGCGGCCGACTTCGCCGGGAAGCTGACGACCACCGGCACCGGGACGGGGACGCTGAAGATCAGCGTCACCTTCTCGAGCGGCGACGACGCGACCTGCACGTCGAGCGGCACCTGGACGTCGCAAGACCAGTCCTGATCGTCAAGCAGCGGCGCTGAGCAAAGCAGCCTCGAGCGTTGCCTGCGCCCAGGTAGCCCACCGGTCGTCGTCCCAGCCGCCGTCCAGAACGAGCGCGCGGTACGTCTCGGAGTGGCCGATCGCGAAGATCGCCGCCGCCGCGCTCTCGATCGTCATCCCGCCCCGCAGCGAGCCGCGGTCGGCCAACAGCTGTGCGGCGTGCCGATAGTTGCGGAGCCGCTGGGCGCTGCGCTCGCGCTCGAGCGCGGCGATCTCCGGGTCGGCAGCGGCGGCTTCGCGGATGATCCGGAACACAGACGCGGTCCGCGGGAGTGCGCCGCGCCAGAAGTCGACGAGCTGGGCGATGATCCGCCGCGGGTCGGGCTCCGACTCGGCCTGCTCGCGCATGAACTGGGGCACCGGCACAGGCGCGCGCTCGCCGGCCGCGGCGAAGTCGAGCACCCGCGAGAGGACGTCTCTTTTCGAGCCGACCGCGTTGTAGATCGTCTGCACGGCGACTCCCGCTTCGGCGGCGATCCGCCCGATCGAGGTCGCGTGATAGCCACCCTCGAGAAAGAGTCGCGCGGCCGCCTCCACGATCACCCGCTGCGTCTCCTCGGCCGCAACCTGCGCCCGCGTCTTGACGGAACCCATCGTATTAGAATACCATTCTAATCAATAGAACGCTATTCCAAGGAGATGGCGGATGACGACCGAGCAGCTCAAGGCGCGGACGCTCGAGGGATTCGAGCGGATGTTCAATCAAGGAGACCTCGACTACGTCGACGGCACGGTCGCAGCAGGCGCCGTCGACCACCAGGAGCCGGAAGGCACCGATTTCGCCGCGCACCTCAAGGACGTCATCGCGACGCTTCGTACCGCCTTCCCCGATCTTCACTTCGACGTTCACGAGCTCGTCGCCGAAGGAGACACGGTCGCCTGCCGCTCGACCATGACCGGAACCCACCAGGGGCCGCTGCGGATCGGGCCGATGGCCGGCCTGCCGATCAACGGCGCCCACGTCGAAGTCCCCCACATGCACTTCTTCCACTACGACGCCGAAGGCCGCCTCACCGACCTCTGGCATGTCTGGAACACGCTCGCGCTCGCCCGCCAGCTCGGCGCGCCTGCGCCGGACCTCAGGATCGGCGCAGCCGCCTGAGACACATGGGCCCGCCTGGATTCGAACCAGGGACCAAGGGATTATGAGTCCCCTGCTCTAACCAGCTGAGCTACGGGCCCTATGGGCGCAGATTCTCTTGAGGATCGCATTCTCCCGCCGATCGCACCGCGCCATCCAGCAGAATACGAGCCTGTGAAGGTCTTTCAGCACGAGAAGACGCTCCGCACCGCCGGCGGGCTGACCGTCACCGACATCACCGAGGACGTGCAGACGGCCGTCCGCGAGAGCGGGATCACCGACGGCATCGCGTGCGTGTACTCCCCGCACACCACCTGCTGCGTCCGCGTGAACGAGCTCGAGGAAGGCTTTCTCGAGGACTTCACAAGCCTGCTGCGCCGACTCGTCCCGAACGACACGTATTACGCGCACGACGACTGGGACCGCCGCACCGAGAACATCTGCCCCGAAGACATGGAGATCGGCAACGGCCACTCGCACTGCATGGCGATGCTGCTCGGCACCGCCGGCGAGTCCGTGCCGGTGCGCGAAGGCGAGCTCCAGCTCGGAACGTGGCAGCGCGTGCTCTTCATCGAGCTGGACCGCGAGCGCGACCGGCGCTGGCTCGTCCAGGTCGTCGGTACGTAGCTCAGCAGGACGAGACGAACGACGTCGACTTCACGTCGGCGAGCGGTACCGGCGTGGTCTTGCCGTCCGCCGTGCGAACCTGCGCGATTTTCGCGTCGAGACTCACGAGCTTGCCGCAGTACCCGGCGCCGCCGGTCAGCTCGACGGAGATGTATGGCTTGCTCGTGGGTGCCGCCCAGGCATACGCGATCGCTGCGGCGAGCGCAGCCGCGGCGAGGACCGTTGTCTGCCTCGCTGACCGTAGATAAGAGATCGTCGCGTCAACCTCTTGCTCACGGAACGGCCGAAGGTCGTCACCGGTGATCCTCCACTCGCTCAGCGGCCCGTTCGCGGCCCGGAGCGCGAGCAGGGTCGCGACGACTGCGCTGACAGCGCCGACGGCGATCAACACTCCGACGACAATCGCGTCGGAACGCGCCAGCTTGTCCACTGTGTCCGCGCCCTTGACCACGACGAGCGTCGGGATGAGGGCTACGAGTGCCGCGAGCCCGGTCTTCCAGCCGGCGGCTGCATTCCGCACACGCGCGAGCTGGCTCTCGGCGAGCTTGTCTCGCGCCAGGGCGTTGTTCTCCTCGTAGAGACTCAAGGCTGGGCCCGGATACAGGTGCGGATGCTTTGTGTGCGGCAACGTCACGCTGAACCAGGCCCCGCAGCCGCCGCCGACGGGCTTTTGCGAGTGCGCATCGAGATGCGTCGTTGCGCAGTTGCACTGGAGGGCCATGCTTCGATCGCCAGGCTGCGGCTTCCGGACGCGCGGTTCAGCCGGTACGGGCAGCACGTGCTCGTGCTCGACCTCGGCAATGGTCACACCGGCCGACTTGGAGTCCGACGCGGCCGCCGGCGCCGGCCCACCTCCCCCGGCGTCCGGGCTGAACTCGCGCTCCGGGATGACGAAGTGCACGAAGTCCTTGCAGCGCGGGCACCGACCGCTGATGTCAATCCACCCGGCGCTCACCTCGACGTCCACCACGAGCTCGTCCAGATCGACTTGCTCGGGGACGATCGGGTTCGTGTCGTAGTCCTTCGCTGTTGACACGTGGCAGACCCTCTCAGGTCCGCCGTCCAAGTGCAATGGCTACTCGGGCGTGACGTACGCGGCCGTCAGGCCGCCGTCCACGAGGAACGTCGACGCGTTCACGTACGAGGACTCGTCGCTGGCGAGGAAGAGCGCTGCGTTGACAATCTCGCGGGGCTTCGCCATCCGCCCCATCGGCACGTGCACGAGGCGGCGCTCGGCTGCGCCGGGCGTCTCGCTCCAGATGCGAAGCAGGAGCGGCGTCTCGACGGGGCCCGGGCACAACGCGTTCACGCGCACGCCCTGGCGCGCGAACTGGACGCCGAGCTCGCGGCTCATCGACAGCACCGCGCCCTTCGACGCCGTGTAGGAGATCTGCGACGTCGCCGCGCCGACGAGCGCCACGAACGACGCGACGTTGATCACCGATCCGCCGCCGCGCTCGAGCAGGTACGGAATGCCGTGCTTGCAGCACAGGTAGACGCCGCGGGTATTGACGGCCTGGACGCGCTCCCAGGCCTCGAGGTCCGTCTCGAGGATGGAGTCGTCGTCGGCCGGCGAGATACCCGCGTTGTTGTACAGGACGTCGATGCCGCCGAATTTCTCCTTCGCGGCTGCGTACATCGCGCGGACGGAGTCTTCGTCGGCGACGTTCACCTGCACCGCGAGCCCGCCGACCTCGGCGGCGACCGTCTCGGCCGCCTCGAGGTTCACGTCGGCGACGCACACCTTCGCGCCCTCTTCCGTGAAGAGGTGGGCCGCGTCGGCGCCCATGCCGCCGGCGGCGCCGGTGATCACGCACACTTTTCCGTCGAGCCTGTTCATTCCGTTGAGTAGAACACGTTCTTGACCTCGCTGTAGCCGGCCATCGCCTCCATGCCGAGCTCGCGGCCGAAGCCGCTCTGCTTGAAGCCGCCGAACGGCGTGGAGACACGGACGGACGAGTTCGAGTTGATGGACAAGACACCGGTCTCGAGCGCACGGGCGACGCGGAGCGCACGGGCGCCGTCGCGCGTCCAGATCGAGCCGGAGAGCCCGTATACGGAGTCGTTCGCAATCCGCACCGCCTCCGCCTCGTCGGTGAACGGGATGAGCGCCGCGACCGGCCCGAAGACCTCCTCGCGCGCGATCCGGTCGTCCGGCCGCGCTTCGACGAGCGTTGCGGGATACCAGTAGCCCTTGCCACCCGGAACGTCGCCGCGGAAGAACGGCTCGCCTTCGACGAACGACGCGACGGTCTCGCGATGCGCAGCGGAGATCAGCGGACCCATCTCCGTGTCGTCCAGCTCGGGATCGCCGACGCGCACCCCGCGCGTCGCGGTCACGAGCAGCTCCGCGAAGCGGTCGTAGACCGATTTCTCGACCAGGATGCGCGAGCGGGCGCAGCAGTCCTGGCCGGCGTTATCGAACACCGCGTAGGGCGCCGAGGCGGCCGCCTTCTCGAGGTCGGCGTCCGCGAAGACGACGTTCGCCGACTTGCCGCCGAGCTCGAGCGTCACGCGCTTGATCGTGCCGGCCGCACCGCGCATGACCTGCTGCCCCACCTCGGTCGACCCGGTGAAGCCGATCTTCGCCACGTCGGGATGCTCGATCAACCGCTGCCCGACGACGGAGCCCTTGCCGGTGACGACGTTGAGCACGCCCTCCGGAATGCCGACCTCGAGCGCGAGCTCGGCGAGACGGAGCGCCGAGAGCGGCGTCAGCTCCGCGGGCTTCAACACCACGGTGTTGCCACATGCCAGAGCCGGCCCGAGCTTCCACGACGAGATGTTGAGCGGGAAGTTCCACGGCACGATCAGGCCGACGACGCCAAGCGGCTCGCGGAAGGTCATGTCGACGCCGCCGGCGACGGGAATCGTCTCGCCGTAGTGCTTGTCCACCGCGCCCGCGTAGAAGTGGAAGACCTGCGCGACCATCCCGATCTCGCCGCGCGCGCCGGCGATCGGCTTGCCGGCGTTGCGAGACTCGATGCGCGAGAGCTCCTCGTGGTGCTCCTCGACGAGCGTCGCGAGCCTCCGCAGCAGGCGAGCGCGGTCAGCGGGCGCGACGGCGCGCCACGCCGGGAACGCGGCCTTCGCGCGCGCGACCGTCTCATCCGTCTGTTCGGCGCTGTGCGCCTCGACCTCGGCGATCGTCTCCTCGGTGGCCGGATTGAGGACCGCGGTCACCGGCCGCGCTCCTCGCGGTAGGCGCGCGCCTCGGCGACGAGCGCATCGAAGAGCCGCGCGTCCTCGCCCGCCTCCGGGTGCCAGAGGACGCCGACCGCGAACCGCATCGACGGATCCTCGACGCCTTCGACGACGCCGTCGTCGGCCCACGCCACCTCGCGCAGCCCCTCGCCGAGGCGGCCGATGCCCTGGTGGTGGTGCGACTTCACCGGCGCGCGCTCGCCGAGCAGCGCGCCGAGCCGCGAGTCGTCCTCGATCCGCACCGGATGCTCGGAGAACGTGCCGAGGACGGCGCGATGCTCCTCGTGGCCGACGACTTCGGGGAGATGCTGGACGATGTCTCCGCCGCGCGCAACGTTGAGCACCTGCGACCCGCGGCAGACCGCGAGCACGGGCATGTCGCGGGCGAGCGCAGCCTCGAGCAGCGCCAGTTCGGCGCGGTCGCGTGCGGCGCGCACGCCGTTGGTCGCCGGATGCGCCTCGGCGCCGTACGTCTCCGGGCCGAGGTCGGAGCCGCCGGAGAAGAGCAGTCCGTCGAGTGCGTCGAGCGTCTCCTCCACCCCGTCGACGCTCGGCGGCACGAGCAGCGGCCGCGCACCGGCTTGCTCGAGCGCCTGCACGTACATGAGGGGGATGAGCGCCGCGTCGAGGTGCCATGCACCCCACGACGCCGGCTCGACGTATGTCGTTATCCCAACGACGGGCCTAGCCACGTTCGAACATCCGCTCCCGCTCGTAGCCGGTCACCGTCTTGTCGAACAGCTCCTGCTCGGTGCGCGCGTAGTGCAGATAGTGGTCGATCACCTCGTCGCCGAGGAGCTGCCGCGCGACCGTGCTCTGGTCGAGCCTCGCGATCGCCTCCCGCATCGCGTGCGGGAAGCGCTCCGCGTCGGAGATGTACGCGTTGCCCTCGAGCGCAGGTCCGAGCTCGAGCTTCTGCTCGATGCCGTACAGGCCCGCTGCAAGGAGCGCCGAGAACGCGAGGTACGGGTTTGCGTCCGCGCCCGGGATGCGCGTCTCCGCACGCAGCGCCGATCCCTTGCCGACGACGCGGAAGCCGCACGTGCGGTTGTCGTATCCCCAGGCGAGCGTCGTCGGCGCCCAGCTTCCGGCCGCGAAGCGCTTGTACGAGTTGATCGTCGGCGCGATGAACACGGCGAGGTCGGCGGCGCACGCGATCTGCCCGGCGAGATAGCTCTTGAACGTCTCCGACTCCCCGGCGAACGCGGCCTTCCCGTCCTGCCACAGCGAGGAGTGGATGTGGCACGAGGAGCCGACCCACTCGTGGTGCGGCTTCGCCATGAACGTCACCGAGCAGTCGTTCTGATACGCGATCTCCTTGATCCCGGTCTTGTAGACGACGTGGTCGTCTGCGGCCTTCAGCGCGTCGGCGAAACGGAAGTTGATCTCGTGCTGCCCAGCCCAGGCCTCGCCCTTCGACGACTCGACGATCATCCCCGCGGCCTTCATCGACGTGCGCACCTCGCGCAGGAACGGCTCGTCGTAGCTCGAGGCGAGGACGTGGTAGTCGAGCACGTACGGCACCGACGGCGTCAGGTCGTGGTAGTGCTTCGCGTGCGCTTCCTCGTAGCTCTCGCGGAAGAGGAAGAACTCGAGCTCCGACCCGAACATCGGCTCGTAGCCGAGCGCGCGCGCCTTTTCCACCTGCGCCTTCAGCACCTGCCGCGGCGACGGCGCGACCGGCGTCCCGTCGTGCCATTCGACGTCGCACTGCACCATCACCGTCGCCTCGTGCCAGGGGATCCTCCGCAGCGTCGCCAGGTCGGGAATGAGCCCGAAGTCGCCGTAGCCGCGCTCCCAGCTCGCGATCGCGTACCCCGGCACCGGGTCCATCTCCATCTCGAGGGCAAGCAGGTAGTTGCAGCCCTCGCTGCCGTGGCCGCCCTCTAGCTCGTGCAGGAAGAACTCCGCGTCGAGGCGCTTGCCCATCAGGCGGCCTTGCATGTCGGTGAACGCGGCGATGACCGTGTCCACCGCGCCGGTCTCGGCGTCCGCCCTCAGCTCCTCCAGGGTGAGCATCGGTGCGACATTACATCGCGCTCAGGCGTGGACGACGACGAGCCCGACGATGCCGAGCCCGAAGATGATCACCGCGAGAATCGAGTCCCGGCCGAGGCGCGCGTAGGCGCGCTCGTGGCGGAGGATCACCCCGTAGGCGTAGATGACCGTGAGCGCGATCCCAAGGATGGCGAGCCAGCTGTTCTGACGGCCGGAGCCCGGCAGGACCGGCTTGCCCGCGATCAGGTCGGCGAGGAGGAAGAGGATGACCTGGAACGAGTTTCCGCCGAAGATGTCGGCGACTGCGAGCTCGTTGTCGCCGAGACGCACGGCGGCGATGCCGGAGCTGATCTCCGGCAGCGCGGTTGCGACGGCGAGGACGGTGGCCCCGAAGATGACGCCGTTGATGCCCGCGCGGTTGGCGAGCTGGTTGCCCGCGACCTCGAGGACGACGCCGGCGATGAGCGTGACGACGCAGCCGACGACGAAGAACGTGATGGCCCGTGCCGTCGACGCGGTCATCGGGCTCGGCTTCTCGGCGGGGTGCGCGACCCGGCGGTGCGGGCGTCCGGGGCGGCTCCCGACCATCGCGCACTCCCAGCGCGGCTTCTTCCGGGCCGCGTTGAGCGCGTAGATGCCCGCGAACCACGCGAGCACGATGCCGATCGACGCCGGGCTGACCGGCCCGATGCGCGTCGACTCCGGCAGGAGCGCGCCCATGAGGACGCCGCTGACGACGAAGATGACGAGCAAGGCCTCGAGCACCGGCACGAGCGAGCCGACGAGGTACGTGAGCGACTGCGTCCTCGACGCCACCCCGTCGCAGATGACGAGCACCATCGTCTGCACGGCGATGCCGCCGATAAGGTTGCCCGCCGCGAGGCCGAGGTGGCCGCTCGACGCGGCCGAAATCGTGATCGCGAGCTCCGGGAGGCTGCCGGCGATCGCGAGCAAGATGACGCCGCCGAGCGCTTCGCCCAGGCCGAAGCGACGGTCGATGACGTCCGTCGTTTTCGAGAGTGCCGTCCCGGCGATCCACGTCGCGATCGCGCCTGCCCCGAAGACGACCACCAAGAGCGGCGTCGACAGGGATCCCACGTCCAGGAGTTTGACAAAGGCGTCGGTCGGACTGCCTGCAGTCTCTTAGCAAGTGCTCACCCGCAGGCCGTACGGTGCGGACATGAATCCCTCTCCCCCGTTCCAGCTCCGGGGCCGTGGCTTCGGTTACGGCGGCTCGTTCAGCGTCCACGAGCACATGGCCAACTCCCCGCTCGCCTGGGCGACGTTCGCGCTCGTCCTCCTGCTCGTCCTCACGGTCGGGGCGCTGCTCATCGCACGCTTCTCGCGCGGTGGCCGGCGTCACCGCGGGCACTTCGGCCCGCCGATGTCGCGGATGCGCAGTGGCGGCGGCCGGCCCGACCCGCTCGAGATCCTGCGCATGCGCTTCGCCAGCGGCCAGATGACGCGTGACGAGTTCCTGCAGGCTACGAGCGATCTGACGGCGACGGCGACGACCGCCGAGCAGCCGGCCCCGCCGCCTGCAGCGGGCTAGGCGCCGCCGAACAAGGGCGCGACGAGCAGCCGCTCCGAACGGGGCGGCTGCTCGCATGCCACCGGCGCTACTCCCTGCGGCTTCCTACCGATGCCTCCGTCCGGCCTCTGCGGCACCTTCTACAGATGCGCGGAAAGGGGCTCCTCCCGGCGATCCTCTTCGGCCTCGTGGGCATGGTCGTCGCCGGCGTCGCAGTGGGCTTCGCCGCCGGCCACTACACCTCGCGGGTCACGACGGTCACGACCGCCGCCGCCGCTGCGCCCGCACCGGCCACGCAGCCGACCACGTCGGTCGATCCCACCGTCGCCGCCGGGGCGCACACGTTCGTCCAGTTCGCGTGCGCGCAGTGTCACGGCGCGCTCGGCCGCGGCGGCGTCTCGCCCGACGTTCCCGCGCTGACGACCGTCGGCCGCGCGCTCACCGAACAGCAGTTGACGCACATCATCAATCACGGGCTCGGCGAGTCGAAGAACCCGACGAAGCCGTACATGCCGGTCTGGGGCGAGGTCATCTCGGGCACGCAGGTGCACGACCTCGTCGCGTACATCCGTGCCGGGCTTCCGGCGGTGCCCGACACGCAGCCGGTCGCCATCCCGCAAGGCCAGGGACCCGCAGTCGCCGGTGCGGCCCTCTACGTCCGCGACGGCTGCATCAACTGCCACGGCCCGAACGGGCTCGGCGGCGTCGCCAATCCCTTGTCGCCGGACAAGAGCATTCCGCCGCTCTCCGGCGGCGGCTTCCGCCACGACTTCCCGACCGACAAGGCCATCGCAGCGGTGATCAGGAGCGGCAGCGTCATCGGCCGCGCACCGATCGTGAGCATGCCGCACTGGGGCGGGATCATCCCGGCCCAGGATGTGCAGTCGCTGATCGCCTACCTCAAGACGCTGAAGTAGCCGCTGCGCGCCGCGCTAGTGGCCGTTGGACGAGAAGTGCATGTAGTCCTTCGTCGAGCCGTACCACGATCCGCCCCAGCCCCACCCGACGGCGTGGAACGCGGCGAGCACGGCCGGCGTCACCATCCCTTTGCGGAGAGGCGTGCGCTTCATGAACGAGACGGCGGTCTTGTCGCGCGTCTGCCCGCAGCCGACGTAGGGGTTCTCTTCCGGGTTGATGTCGATCGCCTCGCCGTAGGCGTGCATCGACCAGCTGCCGGTGCCGGTCCCGCCGCTGCACGGTGACGGAACCGCCTGGCGGCACGAGAACGAGTAGGTGACGTCCAGGTCCTTCGGCCATTCGCTCACCGGGCCGTACGCGTCGGTCAGCTTCATGTGGTGGATCGGAAAGTGCATCGAGTACAGCGTCCGGAAGACGCTCGTGAGCGGTCCGACCGAGCTCGCGTTGGTGACGAGCTGGCCGGTGTGCACCTTCCCGTCGAAGCCCCAGTAGTTCAACGTCATGAGCCGCAGGCCGGAGAGAGGCACCGGGCACTTCGAGTACCAGTGCTTGCTCGCGATCAGCTCCTGCTTCGCGGTCGGCGTGAGCGGCTGCGAGGACGCGTGGTAAGCCTGAACCGACAGGGCGGCAAGGACGCCTGCGACGACGAAGCGCATCGGCCCAGTGTGCCCTGGATTGCGAAAGTCAGTCGGCTTGTAGGCCGCCGCGGCGGACGCTACGCTCCGGGCATGGAGCCGAGGCCGGGCCGGCGGGGCATCCCGCAGGCTGCGGGTCTCATCGCCGTTGCCATCGCCCTCGTGATAGCGATCCCGCTGGCCGCTTCAATCGCCACGAGCGGAGTCAAGGACATCAAGCAGGCGAGGAACACGCTCGTCGTCACCGGATCGGCGCGATACCCGATCTCGGCGAACCTCGCGACGTGGATCCTGCGTGCGTCCGCGCAGGAATCGACTCCGTCCAAGGCGATCAAAGCGCTCCGCACGAAGGTCGGCCAGATCGACTCGTTCCTCGCTCGCGGAGGCGTCGCGACGGGCGACATCACGAAGCCTCCGATCCAGGTGTCCCAGGTGTTCGTCAACGTTCCCACCGGTCTGAAGAAGCCCGCGTTCCGCCGCGTGCCGGCGTGGCACGTGAGTCAAAGCTTCTCGATCGAGACGACGCAGATCGACACGCTCGTCCGGACGGCGTCGCAGGTCGGCAACCTCCTCGCGGGAGGCACGGACGTCTCCGTCTCCTCGATCGAATACCTGTCGACGAAGCTGACGAACGCGAAGTTCGCTGCGCTTCGGCTCGCGGTTGCGGACGCACGCAAGCGCGCGACGACCATCGCGCAGGGGCTCGATGCGAAGCTCGGGCCTGTACAGAAGACGACGCTCGGCGTCTACCAGATCACGCCGCGTAACTCGACGGAGGTCAGCGACTACGGCATCGACGACGTCACGTCACGGCTGAAGGACGTGGAGTCCGTCGTCACCGTCACGTTCCTGATCCAGCACTGACCTCGTAGACGTACGGCGTCAGAGCTCGGCGAGGCGCCGGAGCAGGGCAATCGCCTCGACGAGCAATGCCTGTTCCTTGGGACTGAGCTCGTCGGCGATCGCCTGCGAGAGCCAGTCCTCGCGTCGCCGCCGCTCGCTCTTGACGAACTCCCGGCCTTCCCGCGTGAGCGCGACGAGCAGCTGGCGGCGGTCGGTCGGATCTGGGGTGCGGTCGACGAAACCTTCGCCCTGCAGCTCGGCAACCACCTCGGCCATGGACTGTGGTCGCATGTGCTCCGCCGCCGCGAGACCGCTCGTCGTCTGCTGACCACCGCGATCGAGGCGGCTCAGCACTGCAAGCTGCGCCTGCGGCCGCGTGTTCTCCGACCGGAGCCGGCGCATGAGCTGTCCCAGCACCGCGCGCAGCTCGGTTGCCGCGCGGATCGCATCGGCGCTCCGCCGCATGCGACCATGATAGGGATGTTCAGGTAGCCTGTCTATCCGGATGGACGCCGGGCCGCGCTACAAGTGGATCGCGCTCTCGAACGTCACGCTCGGAGTGCTGCTCGCGACACTCGATGCGTCCATCGTCCTGATCGCGATGCCGGACATCTTCCGCGGCATCCACCTGAGCCCGCTGCAGCCGGGGAACAGCTTCTACCTCCTTTGGATGATCCTCGGGTACCTCGTCGTGACGAGCGTGCTCGTCGTCGGCCTCGGCAGGCTCGGCGATCTGTTCGGGCGCGTGCGGATGTACACGCTCGGCTTCGCGATCTACACCGTCGCGTCGCTTCTGCTCACGATCGACTGGATGCACGGCTCGGCCGGCGCCGACTGGCTAATCGGCTTCCGGCTCGTGCAGGGCGTCGGAGCCGCGTTCCTGATCGCGAACTCGGCGGCGATCCTCACCGACGCGTTCCCAGCGAACCAGCGCGGGCTCGCGCTCGGGCTCAACAACGTCGTCGGGATCAGCGGGCAGTTCATCGGCCTTCTCGTGGGCGGACTGCTCGCGCCCATCGATTGGCGGCTCGTGTTTCTCGTCTCCGTGCCGTTCGGCCTCGTCGGAACGGTGTGGTCGCATCGCAAGCTCAAGGAGATCGGCGTGCGCAACCGTGCGCCGATCGACTGGATCGGGAACGCGACGTTCGCGGTCGGCCTCGTCCTGATCATGATCGGGATCACGTACGGCATCCGGCCGCACGGCTCGAGCCCGATGGGCTGGACGAGCCCCTTCGTGCTCGGCTGCATGGTGGCGGGCGTCCTCCTGCTCACGTGGTTTGCGTTCGTCGAGGCGCACATTGCGCACCCGATGTTCAAGCTGCCGCTGTTCCGCATCCGCGCCTTCACGTTCGGAGTGCTCTCGAGCTTCCTCTCCGCGGTCGCGCGCGGCGGGCTCATGTTCATGCTGATCATCTGGCTGCAAGGCATCTGGCTGCCGCAGCACGGGTACAGCTTCAGCCGCACGCCGTTGTGGGCGGGGATCTACATGCTGCCGCTCACCGTCGGGTTCCTCGCGGCGGGGCCCGTGTCGGGATTCCTGTCCGACCGTTTTGGCTCGCGTCCGTTCGCGACGAGCGGGATGATCGGCTCGGCGCTCAGCTTCGTCCTGCTCGACATGCTGCCCGTGAACTTCTCGTACCCAGTGTTCGCCGGCGCGCTGCTGTTGATGGGGCTTTCGATGGGCGCTTTCGCGGCACCGAACCGCGCGGGCGTGATGAACAGCCTGCCGGCCGGCGACCGCGGCGCCGGAGGCGCGATGAACCAGACGTTCCAGAACTCCGCGCAGGTGCTGTCGATCGGGATCTTCTTCACGCTGATGATCGTCGGGCTCGCGGCCACGCTGCCGTCGTCGCTCGCGGCCGGGCTCGAGGCGCACGGCGTGCCGGCTGCGGCCGCGACACACGCCGCGCATCTCCCTCCGGTCTCGGTGTTGTTCGCGGCGTTCCTCGGCTACGACCCCGTGCGCTCCCTGATCGGGCCCCACGTGATCTCGCACCTGTCACCGGCAAACGCCGCGGCGATCACGAACCACAGCTTCTTCCCAAACCTCATCGCAGAACCCTTCCACTCGGGGCTGCACAAGGCGTTCGCGTTCGCGATCGTTGCGTGCGCGCTCGCGGCGGTCATGTCGTGGTCGAGAGGCGCACGCCGCCCCGAGCGGCACACCGCGGTCCTGACCGACAGCTCCGAGCCCGACACCATCTAAGGAGGACGCAATGCTCATTCGCTGGTATGGACAGTCCGCATTCCTGCTCTCGGGCGACCACACGGTGTTCATCGATCCGTTCGGCGACATGAGCGGGCTGGCCGCGCGAGGCATCGAGTTCAACTACCCGCCGGTCGCGGGCGTGACCGCAGACCTGTTGCTCGTGACCCACGAGCATGGCGACCACAACGTCGTCGAGGTCGTCGGCGGCGACCCGGTGACGATCCGCTCGACCGCGGGCCGGTTCGAGTCGCCGGTCGGCGAGGTCGTCGCGATCGCCTCGGAGCACGACGACGCAGCCGGAACGGTGCGCGGGCCGAACACGATCTTCCGCTTCGAGCTCGACGG
Source organism: Actinomycetota bacterium (assembly GCA_003139545.1). GTDB lineage: Bacteria > Actinomycetota > Thermoleophilia > Gaiellales > Gaiellaceae > Palsa-739. The sequence continues at coordinate 28,575 of PLJC01000018.1, read as the reverse complement.
CGTGCGCTGCTGCCATCTCGGCGACTTCGGCCAGCGGGCGCTTCGTCCGGCGCAGCACGAGGCGATCGGCGAGATCGACGTCTTGTTCATCCCGGTGGGCGGCGGCCCGACGATCGGTGGCGAAGGCGCAGCCGACGTCGTGCGCATGATCGCGCCGCGGGTCGTCGTGCCGATGCACTACCGGACGCCGGCCGTGAACTTCCTCGATCCGCCCGACGAGTTCATCGCAGCGCTCGGCATGCCGTCGAGGAAGGTTCCGTCGAGCGAGGTCGACGTCGACGCGATCGAGGGTGTCGTGCTGCTCGCGGTGCCGACGGCCGGCTGAGACGAGAGCGACACCGTCGGCAGATGCTCACGAGTAGCGTCTGCGAAACGCCAGGTAGGCGACGCCTCCAACGGGGATTGGGAGCCAGAACGCAACCAGTCGATAGAGGAGCGTGGCCACGAGGGCGTGGGACGCGCTCACACCGGCGAGCGTGAGGGTGGCGACGAGTCCCGCCTCGACGAAACCGAGCCCGCCCGGCGTGAAGGGTATGAGGCTCAGGAACGATGCGGCGACGTACGCGAGCAGGACGAGCGACGGTCGTGGTTCCGCACCGACGGCGCGAAGCGCGCAGAGAAGCGCGATGTAATCGAAGGCGGCGTTTCCCGTCGCCGAGAGAAGCGCGGCGCGCCACCGCTGACCAAGCGTGGCACGGATGAAGTTCCGCTGATCGAGCAGCCTCTGCGGTAGCGCGGCAAGCCGATGGCGCCACGGAACGATCGGGGAGAGCGCCCATCGAAAGCCGCGCCCCGCGAGCGTCAACGGCCAGTCGGTCGCAAAGGAGAGCGCTCCCGCCGTCACCAGCAACAGCAACGCAGCGACCCCGAGGTAGAGCGACACGATGAGGCTCCTGCTCACGGGAGCGCCGGCGAAGATCGCCGGCAGTGCAAGTAGCGGGAGCGCCAGTGTGGTGGCGATCTGCAGCCCGGTGGACGCCGCGAGCGCCGCAACACCCCGACCGGCCGCGACCTGCGCACGGCGCAACATCCCTACCTCGAACGCAGTCGCCGTTGCACCCCCGCCGGGCACCATATGCCCGACAGCGTTTCCACTCAGCTGCATGCAGGCAATCACGAACCAGCTCTTGGTTCGAAGCGCGATTCGATCGAGCTGCCACAAAGAGGCGAAGCTGGCGCTCTCGGCGAGGAGAGCGAACACCGCCCAACGCCACTCGAGATGAACGAGCGACCTCCAAGAGCCGAACACGGATACAAGACTGGGGAACACGAGGTAGAGCGAGACCCCGGTGACAAGGAGGAGCGCCCCACGGCGCGCGCCGTGTCTCGACACGATGTGACGCCAGCGCACCACGCGCGACTCAGAACACCAGACAGCGAGTGCTGCTGTTGAAGCCTGCGGGGGGAATCTGCGCCGTCAGCGCGCGCCGCCCTTAAGCAAGAGCCCGACGATTCGCTGATGCTCGCGCGCGAAGAGCTCACGAGATGTCACACGAAGATCATGGCATCCCCACCGGACCTGCGAACCTGCGCAAGATTTCGATCGGCCGTGGTGCGGGCTCTTATAGGGAGCGCCCAGCGAACGCCTCTGCGCAGGTGTCCTACCCGGAGGTTGTTTTGGCGTCCTCGATTGTGAGTTCGCGGTCTTCTCGCGCGGCGGCGATCGTTGCCTTCTCGATCGCTTCTTGGCGACTGTCGTGGTAGCTCTGGGCGTAGCTGCCATAGTCGACCTGCCAGCCTCCGGCTTCTTCGTGCACGCGGATCGGCTCCGTTTCAGCAGGCGTCGGGGGGACTGGCCCCTGCGAAGCGGCAGCGGTCTCGGTCATCTCGGAAGGTCGGGCGCTTCAGCTGGCACGTCGGACACGACCACGGCAGCGAGTTCTCTTGGAGTGCCATTCTTCACCTGCGGCGACCGCGCAAGCGCCGTCTGCGGCAAGAGCAGAAGGTGGCTGTCGACCATCGCGGTGGCGACGTATGAGAGCTTGCGACCGTTGTGCTGGGAGTGGTTGCGCAGCATCTCGAACGCCTTGTCTGCATCGATCGAGTGGCGGGCCATCAGGATCCCTTTCGCCTGCTCGATCACCGCCCTGCGCCCGAACGCTCCTTGCAGGCTGTGGTACTCCGCAAAGCGCTGCAGGGTAATGTCGATCGCGCCCTGCAGCTCCTCCGGCGTGGTGTCGACGATGTAGGCGAAGACGCCGCGTTTGGCCGCCTCGTAGATGTACGCCGGCTCCTCGGCGGCGAGCAACGCGATCACGGGACAGGAGGACTCCCGGACGATCAGCTCGATCATGTGGAGCGCGTGCTCCGATGACTGACCGAGACCAACAAGCGCAACATCAGGCTGCTCGCGCAACGTCACCTCTGCGATCGTCTCCACCGCGACTTCGCTCGCGATCACCTCGTGCCCGAGCCCTGCGATGACCTGGGCCAGCAACTCAAGGCGATCGCGACGCTCGTTTGCGATCAGGACACGTAAGTGCTGAGTCTCGTGGTCGCCCACCAAGGCTCAGACTTTCGACCGGCGGCCGAGCAGGGCTACGGCGAGCACGACGATCAATACGACGAACAGAAACTTCGAGATGAAGATGCCTCCACCAATGGCAAAAAGTAGAAGCACGAGTACGAGTAGCCAGATCATGCGTCTGGATGCTCGACGACGCGATCGCGGCTGGCTGTCGTTTGCCGACCACCGAAACCGCCCGCGCCGCCAGCGGCCAATAGCAAACTTACGCTGATACCCATGTCGCGCTCCTTCAGCCTGAGTTCATCGCCGACAAGACAAGCCATCCGTCGGCTTACTCCGACCTGCTCTGCTGAGGGCGGACCTTTTCGCGGCGGCCGATGACTGTGGCGACCGCTAACTGACTCGCTGCGCCAATTGATGAGGCGCGGCTACACCAGATTGTAGCACGGGTCACTAGGCAGCGCTCTTGATCAACCCCGACCGGGAAACGGCGGGAAAAGTGGAGGCGGCGGGAATCGAACCCGCGTCCGCAGCCGCACCGAATAAGCATCTACAAGCGTAGGCTGCCCTTTGATTTCGCCCGACGGCCGGAGTGCAGCCGCCCTACCGTCGCGCTAGCCATCCTTTCGTGTTGCGCTCCGGGCGATTGGCTTTCCCTCGGCGCCGAGCCCGTTAGTTGGCGCCGCCTCCGGGCCACGGGCCCAACTCGGAGGGGCGTCGCCTTCTAGCTCTTACGAACTAGGCAGCGAGTGCGAGATCACGAGGATTCGCATTTGTTGTTTGCCGGTGGATTTACGAGGCCAACCGGCGACCTCGGCTTGCAGCTCATCCGGATGGATCGACCACGTCGAAACCAGGTCGCCCCCGTATGTTCGTTCCCTCGATTGTAGCCGGGATCAGTTCGCGGCCACCCCGACGGCGTGCCCCTGCGCATCCGCGAAGACGCCGAAGGTCACGCCCGGCACCTGCTGGGCCGGCTGGAGAATCGTCCCGCCGAGCTCCACGGCCCGCGCGAGCGTCGCTTCGACGTCCTCGACGCCGATGAAGAAGAGGACCGAGTCCTTGCCGCCCTGCAGCGGGCCGATTGCGGTCGGGATGGCGCCCTCGGCGCCTGTCTCGACGAACGTGTAGCCCGGGAACGCGCCGTCGGAGTACAACCAGCCGAAGAGCTCGGAGAAGAACGTCCGCGTCGCGTCCGGGTCGGTCGAGCGGATCTCCGCGTGGATGACGGGATGAGCCATGGTGGAGCCTCCTTGGTCGTGTGTGTGCAGACACGACGAACGAAGGCCCCGTCGATCGACAGTTCGCTAGCGCCGCCGCCCCAGCTCGCGGTCGATCTGCCGCTGCGCGTCCCGCGTGGCGATGTCGCGCCGCTTGTCGTGCAGCTCCTTGCCGCGCGCGAGCGCAAGCTCGACCTTCACGCGGCCGTCCTTGAAGTACATCCGCGTCGGCACGATCGTCACGCCCTTCTCCTTCACCTCTCCGTACAAGCGGTCGATCTCACGCCGGTGCAGCAGCAGCTTCCGCTCCCGGTCGGGCTCGTGGTTGGCGGCGTTGCCCTGGGCGTACTCCGCGATGTGCAGGCCCACGAGCCACGCCTCGCCGTCGTGAATGTCCGCGTACGCACGCTGCAGCGACGTCTTCGAGTCGCGCAGCGCCTTCACCTCGGTGCCGGTGAGCGCCACGCCCGCCTCGAAGCGATCGAGGAGGTGGTAGTCGTGGCGCGCACGCCGGTTGTCGGAGATGAGCTTCTCGCCCTTGGCCCTCGCCATCGGGCCAGTGTAGGAGTCGGGCTAGCGGCGGCGGTAGCCGCGCGCCATGAAGCAGCGGTCGCACAGGTTCGCCCACGGCGCCGTCCGCGCGCCGCACGCGCGGCAGCGGCCGATGGTCGGATCGGCGATCTCGGCCCGCAGCTCCTCGACGACGCGCGCCGAGGCGGCCTCCTCGAGCGCCGCCGCCTTCTCGATCGTCACGCCCGCGACGCCCGGATACTGGAGTGCGAACCAGCGCAGGATGGACGCCTCCCGCGCCGCCTGCTCGGCCTCCGTGAGCCCGGCGGCCTGGAGACGCACCGGGTCGAGCAGCCAGCCGATGATGGTCTGCTGCGGTAGGTCGCCGGCCAGGGCGCAAGCGAGCGTCCCGAGCAGCGCGAGGCCGTCCTCGTCGATCGGCGACTGCATCAGCCTCCACACGTCCGCGAGCTCGAGCCGGCGCCGGCTGTGGTGCAGCGCCTCGCGCACGGCGTCGAGCCGTTCGAGCAGCGGCTGGATGGACTCGACGGTGAGCCAGCCGTCGACGCTCCAGTACCGGAGCGCGGCTTGCCGCCACGCGTGCAGCGCCGGCTCGAGCTCGTCGACGTTCCTGACGTTCAGGTCGGAGAGCTGCGGTCGCAACCGGCCCGTGTCGACGACGCGGTAACCGAGATGGCCGCCCGGCAGCTCCACGTGCGGCGTCAGCGCGGCGCGCACGAGCTCCGGATCGGGATTCGCCCACGGCAGCCCGGTGAGGACGCCGACGTTGCCGCGCTCGTGGAAGCCGAAGCGCCCCGCGCGGCCGGCGATCTGCGCGATCTCCCACGGCTCGAGGTCGCGCCGCTCCTTCCCGTCGAACTTCTGCGTCTCCGCGAAGAGGAGCGTCTCGCACGGCAGGTTGACGCCGTGGCCGAGCACGTCGGTGGCGGCGCACACTTCGGCGGCGCCGGAGATGAAGCGGTCGATCTCCTCCCGCCGCGACGCGAGCGGCATCGCGCCATACAGCGCGGCCACGCGTCCCGGGTGCAGCTGGTTGAGCTCGCCGGCGATGCCGATGACGGCGCGGCGGCTGAACGCGACCACGACCGTCCCTCCGCGCAGGCCGGTGATCGGCCGTCGGCCGACCCAGTCGAGCGGCGCCTTCCGCTCGAAGAAGCGCACGTCGGCGTTCGGGAACGCGTGCCGCACGAGCGGCAGCGCCTCGACAGCTCCGAGCAGCAGGATGTGCCGGTACTCGCCCCCGAGCATGAGCCGCGTCCAGGCGGAGCCGCGCTCGTCGTCCTCGGCCCACTGCACCTCGTCGAGGACGAGCGTCTCGCCGCGCATCGGCGCCATCTCGGCCGTGCAGCAGATGATCGGAGCGTCCGGGTTGACGCGCTCCTCGCCGGTGACGATGCCGACGCGCTCCTCGCCGATCTCGGCGGAGAGACGTCGGTGCGCCTCCTGCGCGAGCATGCGGAGCGGCGCCGCGTACACACCGCGGCCCGTCTCGACGAGGAAGCGCAGCGCGTCGTGCGTCTTCCCGGAGTTCGTCGGCCCGAGGTGCGCGACGACGCTCTCGGGCTCGGTCGTCCGGTGCGGAAGGCGGACGGTCAGCTCTGCGGACGGCTTGCGCCGGGGCTGCCGCCGCTCGTACCGCTGGCTCCGGGACGGTCGTTTCTGGCGCCGGGAGGCCACAGCGCCACGGTAGCTAGTGATGTGACCGGTGGCGTTGCACGGTTCCCGGGTCGCGACCCTGCGAACGCTGCCGGTTACATCACTTATGAGGGTGGGCGTGCGAGCGCGTGCAGGGCGGCGATGAGCGCCTCGTCCTGCGGCGTCGCCGGATCGTCGACCGCGTGCTGCTGCGGGACGATGCCGACGTGCTCGATGCTGTCGCCGTCCGGCGTGAAATAGCGAGCCACGGTCAGGATGAGCGCGGAGCCGTTGTCGAGCGGATCGACTGCCTGCACGACGCCCTTTCCGAAGGTCCGTTCGCCGATGAGCTCCGCGCGGTGGTGCTGGCTCAGCGCGGCGGCGACGATCTCGGCCGAGCTCGCTGTGTAGCGGTCGACGAGCACGACCACCGGCAGTCGCGTCGCTTCGCCGGTCGTCGCGCGGAACACCTCGTGCACGAAGTGGGCTCCCGATAGGGAGACGACGACGCCGCCGTTGAGGAAGAGCGACGAGACGGCGATCGCCTGGCTCAGTAGCCCGCCGGGATCGCCGCGCAGGTCGAGCACGATCCCGCTCGCGCCCTTTCGCTCGAGGAGCTTCAGCTCGCGCGCGACAAGCTTGGCCGCGCCGGAGCGGAAGCTGGCGAGCCGGACATAGCCCCACTGCGCTCCGGCGTACGCGATCAACCGCCCCTGCACGGTCGGCGCGCGGACGAAGCTGCGGTGCACGCTGAGCTGGACGGTCACGCCCTGGCGGTCGAGCACGAGCTGGATGCGCTTGCCGGGCGCGCCGACGACGCGCGCGAGCGCCTTCGCGGCGTTCAGGCCGACGACCGAGCTGCCGCCGATGTCGACGATGACGTCGCCGCGCTGCACGCCGGCCCGGGCGGCCGGGCCGGGCGGCACGGTGACGACGACGAGGCCGCGCTCCGTCGGCAGCACCTCGACGCCGATCCCGGAGTAACGCGCAGCGGTGTCGTGCCGGACGAGCCGGTAGCTCAGCGGCGTGAGGTACGCCGTGTACGGGTCGCGCAGGGCCGAGAGCATGGCGCCGACCGAGTCGAGGCGCAGGACGCCGGCGGAAACGGGTCGGTAATAGCGCGCTGCGAGCGCCTCGCGTACCTCGGCGACGAGCGACGGGATCGCGACCGGCGACGTGGCGCGGTCAGGGCGCGAAAGCAGGTATCCGGCCACGAACGGGCCGGCGAGAACGATGATCGCAGCCGGCAGGATCAGCGCGCGCCGCATCGGACCGGCGGGAGCATACGACCCCCGGGGTCCGGTTGCTAGACCTTGAGGAAGCGGCGGAGGGTGAGACCGGAGCCGACGGCCCCGAGGAGGAGCCCGGCGGCCAGGAGGGCGACGGCGTTCAGGACGAACGGGAGGGCGTGGACGTCGCTCGTGCTGTGCAGGTGGCCCAGGATCGAGGGCAGGGCGACCGTCTTTCCGAGGATGAGCAGGATGACGGCGAAGAGGGACCCGACAAACCCCTGCAGGAGGCCCTCGAGCATGAACGGGCCGCGAACGAACCAGTTCGTCGCGCCGACGAGCTTCATGACCTCGATCTCGCGACGGCGCGCGAAGATGGACAGTCGGATCGTGTTCGCGATCAGGAGCATGGACGCGGTCACGAGCAGGACGATCGCGACGAGGAAGACGATCGAGATCACCTCCGCGACCGTGAGCACGCGCTTTGTCGTCTTATCGCCCCAGCCCACGCCGTTCACGCCCGGCCACAGCGCGCGCTGCGCCGGCGTTCCCTTCACCTGGGACTGGATCTCGCGCCCGAGCGTCGGCGAATCGTTCGCGTTCTTCAGCTTCACGACCCAAGAATCCGGAAGCGGGTTCGTCGGGACGTTCTTGTACAGCAGCGGCATCTTCGCCGACTCCGTCTTGAACGCCGTCTCCTTGGAGACGAATGTTGCCGTCTTCACGCGCGAGTCGTGCTGCAAGCGCTGCCCGACCTGAGCCTCCTCGGCCTGTGTCGGCTGGTGGGTGCCGGTGGCGAAGTAGACCTTGACGACGAGCTCCCGCTTCACGTGGTTGCTGTAGGAGAGCACCCACGTGCCGAGCGCGAGGAAGAGGCCGAGCAGAAACATCGAGATGAGGACGGTGATCGTCGCCGCGAACGTCGTCGAGATGTTCGCTGAGATCGAGGACCACGCCTCGGAGAAGATCAGGCGAACCTTGCTCACTCGGACGCGTACCCTCCGCGGCGCTCGTCACGGGCGAGCCTGCCGTCCTCGAGCGCGATCACGCGCTTGCGCATCTTGTCGACCATCTCGCGGTCGTGGGTCACCATCAAGATCGTCGTGCCGGAGCGGTTGATGCGGTACAGAAGCTGCATGATTCCGACCGACGTGTCGGGGTCGAGGTTCCCCGTCGGCTCGTCGCAGACGAGCAGCGGCGGATGGTTGACGACGGCGCGCGCGATCGAGACGCGCTGCTGCTCGCCGCCGGAGAGCTCGTCGGGGAACGAATTCATCTTGTGCGCGAGGCCGACCATGTTCATCACCTCGGGCACCTTGCGCCGGATCATCGCCCGGCTCTCGCCCTGCACTTTCAGCGCGTAGGCGACGTTGTCGGCAGCGCTGCGGCTCGGCAGCAGCTTGAAGTCCTGGAACACGCAGCCGACGTTGCGGCGCAGCAGCGGCACCTGACTGTGCTTCAGCCGTGAGAGGTCGCGGCCGCCGACCATGATCCGGCCGCCGGTCGGATCGATCTCCTTCAGGAGGAGCTTCACGAGCGTCGACTTGCCGGAGCCGGACGCGCCGACGACGAAGACGAAGTCGCCCTTCTCGATCACGAACGTGACGCCCTTGAGCGCTGCGACGTCGGGCTCGTACACCTTCGTCACGTCGTCGAAGGTGATCATCGAGCCGGCACCGATCGGCGCCCGTTCGACTTCGCCAACTTCCGCCGGCTGTGGCTCTATCTCAAGCTCTGTCACGTTTCGAACCGGTCGCAGAGACCCCGCACCGAGAGCCGAGTCTAGCGAACCATTCGGCGGGTCAACTTCCGTTTCCTGCCGCTTGCAGCAGAAATGCGCGAATGAAGCCGTCGATGTCCCCGTCGAGCACGCCCTGGGCGTTTCCGACCTCCATGCCGGTGCGCGCGTCCTTCACCTGCTGGTACGGGTGCAGGACGTAGCTCCTGATCGCGTTTCCGCCGAAACCCATGTTCACGCCGCCGCGCTCGCGGGCCAGTTCCGTCTCGCGCTCCTCCTCCGCTTTCTCGGCGAGGCGTGAGCGGAGGATCTTGAGCGCGGTCTCCTTGTTCGCGCCCTGGCTGCGCTCGTTCTGTACCGACACCACGATGTTGGACGGAATGTGCGTGATGCGCACGGCGCTGTCGGTCTTGTTCACGTGCTGACCGCCGGCGCCGGAGGAGCGGAACGTGTCGATGCGGATGTCGTCGTCGTCGATCTCGATGCCGGCGACGTCCTCGAGCAGCGGCGCGACGATCACCTGCGCGAAGCTCGTGTGCCGGCGGTGCGCCTGGTCGAATGGGCTCAGGCGCACGAGGCGGTGCTTTCCGCGCTCGGCCTTGAGGATCCCGTACGCGTTCTCGCCCTTCACCGTGAACGTCGCCGACTTGATCCCGTACTCCTCTCCCGGGCTCGTCTCGAGGATCTCGGTCGGGAACCCGCGGCGCTCCGCCCAGCGCAGGTACATGCGGAGCAGGATCTCGGCCCAGTCCTGCGCGTCGGTGCCTCCGGCGTCGGCCTGGATCGAGACGACCGCGTCGCCGGCGTCGTACTCGCCGGAGAAGAGCGCGTCCTCCTGGAGCTGGGCGAGCTCTTGGTGCGTCTCGTGCAGCACGGGGAGCAGCTCCTCGTCGGGGAACGTGCCGACGCTCTCTTTCAGGAAGGCGAAGTTGTTCTCGAGAAGCTCGTAGCGATCGAGCTTGCGCTGCGAGCGTGTGTGCTCGGCCGACAGCTTCGCGGCGCGCTGCTGGTCGTTCCAGAAATCGGGCTTCCCGAGCTCCTCTTCGAGCTCGGCGACACGGGCCGTCAGCGAAGCGACGTCAAAGGTAACCACGAACCCAGTCCAGCTGGGCTCCGATCTCCTTCAGTTGATCCTCGAGTGAGAGCTCGCGTTCGTCGGCCATCGTCCTATGCCCCGTGGCACTTCTTGAACTTCTTGCCGGAACCGCACCAACAGGGATCGTTGCGACCAACCTTGTGCGGCGAGCTCGTCTGCACTGCCACGGGTGAGAGCCCCAGCGTCGGCGCGATGCCGGCGCCGCCGGCGGCCGCGATCGCCTCCGCGCCTTGCGCCGTCTCGTGCTCGTACCGGACGTTGCCGTTCCCCTGCTGCTGCTGCTGCTGTGCGAGCTCCTGCTGCGCCTGCTCGGGCGCGAGCTCCGCGTGGAAGAGATGCAGCACGACCTCTCCGCGGATCGAGCGGCTCAGGTCGGTGAACATGCGCTCGCCCTCGGCGGTGTACTCGACGAGCGGATCCTTCTGCGCCATCGCGCGCAGGCCGATGCCTTCGCGCAGGTAGTCCATGTGCTCGAGGTGTTCGCGCCACCGCACGTCGACCACCTGGAGGATCACGAACCGCTCCAGCTCGCGCATCAGCTCCGAGCCGAACTCCTCCTCCTTGGCCTTGTACTCGTCACGCGCGTCCTGCTGGAACTCCTCGGTCAGCGACTCGCGCGAGATCTCGCCGAGATCCTCACGCAGCTCCGCGGCGGTGATCTCCGTCTGGTACAGCGCGCCCATCGCGTTCGTCACCGCCTCGAGGTCCCACTCCTCGGCGTACGCCTCCTCGGTGAACTGCGCGACGGTGTCCTCGACCACCTCGTCGATCCAGAGGTTCACCTGCTCCGACATGTCCTCGCCCTCGAGCACTTGGAAGCGCTGCTCGTAGATGCGGCCGCGGTGACGGTTGAGGACGTCGTCGTACTTGAGGACGTTCTTGCGCATGACGAAGTTCTGCTCCTCAACCTTCTTCTGCGCGCCCTCGATCTGCCGGCTGAGGATCTTCGCCTCCATGGGCTGATCCTCCGGGATCTTGAAGCGCTCCATGATCCCCTTGATCCGGTCGCCGGCGAACAGGCGCACGAGATCGTCCTCGCCCGAGAGGTAGAAGCGCGTCTCGCCGGGGTCGCCCTGGCGGCCTGAACGACCGCGGAGCTGGTTGTCGATGCGGCGCGACTCGTGGCGCTCCGTGCCGAGCACGTACAGGCCGCCGACCTCGACAACGCCCTCGCCGAGCTTGATGTCGACGCCGCGGCCCGCCATGTTCGTCGCGATCGTCACCGCGCCGGCCTGCCCCGCGTCCTTGATGATCTCCGCCTCGCGCGCGTGCTCCTTCGCGTTCAAGACGTTGTGGCGCACGCCCTGCCGGGTGAGCAACTGCGACAGGTACTCGGACGTCTCGACCGCGATCGTGCCGACGAGCACCGGCTGGCCCTTCTCGGCGCGCTCCTTGATGTCGCGCGCGACCGCCAGGAACTTCCCCTCCTTCGTCTTGAAGACGTAGTCCTGCTTGTCGTCGCGTGCGACCGCGACGTTGGTCGGGATCTCGACGACGTGCAGGTTGTAGATCTCGACGAACTCCTTCTCCTCCGTCTTCGCCGTACCGGTCATGCCGCCGAGCTTCTCGTACAGGCGGAAGTAGTTCTGGAGCGTGATCGTCGCCATCGTCAGGTGCTCTTCCTGGATGCGAACGCCTTCCTTCGCCTCCACCGCCTGGTGCAGGCCCTCGCTCCAGCGGCGGCCTTCCATGATGCGGCCGGTGAACTCGTCGACGATCTTCACCTCGTTGTCCTGGATGACGTAGTCGACGTCACGCTGGAAGAGCGACTGCGCTTTCAGCCCCTGAATTGCGTGGTTGACGAGCTGCGCGTTCTGCGGCGCGTACAGATTCTCGATGCGGAGCGCACGCTCCACCTTCGCGACGCCCTGCTCGGTGATGGCGACGGTCTTGTGCTTCTCGTCGTACTCGTAATCGACGCCGAGCTGTTCCGCGTGGCCCTTCGGATCGCCCGGGCTCGAGCGGTGCCCGACGAGCTGTGCAGCAACGCGGGCAAAGTCGTAGTAGATCTGCGCAGCCGTCTCCGGCTCGCCGGAGATGATCAACGGCGTGCGCGCCTCGTCGACGAGGATGGAGTCGACCTCGTCCACGATCGCGTACGGATGCCCGCGTTGTACGACGCCGTCGAGCGAGACGGACATGTTGTCGCGCAGGTAATCGAAGCCGAACTCGGAGTTCGTCCCGTACGTGACGTCGGCCTGGTATGCCTCGCGGCGCGGCTCGAACGGCATCATGTTCTCGATGAACGCGGTGCGCATCCCGAGCGCCTGGAAAGCGGGGTCCGTCCACTTCTGGTCGCGCTGGGCGAGGTAGTCGTTCGTCGTGACGAGATGCACGCCCCGGGCGGCGAGGCCGTTCAAGTACATCGGCTGCACCGCGACGAAGGTCTTGCCCTCGCCGGTCTTCATCTCGGCGATGTCGCCCTCGTGCAGAACGATGCCGCCCATCAGCTGGACGTCGAAGAGGCGCACCCCCATCGTGCGCTTGAACGCCTCGCGCACGGACGCGAACGCCTCGAAGACGAGCTCGTCGAGGCTCTCGCCGTTCTCGATCCGCTGGCGGAACTCGACCGTCTTCGCGGCGAGCTCGGCGTCCGAGAGCTTCTCGAAATCGGGCTCGAGCGTGCCGATGTAGGCCGCCTGCTCGGCGAGCCGCTTGAGGCGCCGGCCTTCGCCGGCGCGGAGAACCTTTTCGAGAGAGCCGAACTGCTGGGCCATACAGAAGACAGGGTAGCGGGGGTTACAACGCCGAGGCCCTGACCTCCCAGAGGTCGTCGTCGAGCCGCTCTGCGTGCACCGCGTAGTCGCGCCCTTCCCGTTCGCCGCGCTTCTCCAGCGCCGGCAGCGAGCCGAAGATCCGCACGCCGTCCACACTCAGCACGTGGTCGTCCTGCGTCTGCGTCAGGTCGATCGCGTCACCGACCGGCGCGTCCGGCAGCGACAGCACCTCGATCCGGCGCGCCTGCACAGCCCACAGGTCGCCGCGTTGCCGTGCAGCGCGGGCGCGGTACGGCGGCTGCAGCTGATGCTCGATCGCGTCGGCCAGGAGCTGCAGCGAGGAGTCGGAGCCTTCCTCGACGAGCACGGAGCCGTCCGGAAGCACGACGAAGGTGGCCGCGTCGCCCTCGATGCCCGGCGCCTCCACCGTTTGCGTCGCGTCCCATTCGCGCCCGCGCTGCATGCCGTGGACGCCCACCTCGCGCCACGGCGGAGACGGCGCAGTTTGCTCGCGCTCGACCAGGCCGCCCTCGCGCGCGAGGCGCTCGTGCAGCGGCTCGTTGCGCCGGAAGAGGCTCAAACGTCGGGCGTTGCGGCGTCGTCGGCGTCCAGCGCGTGCTTGTCGATCTTCCGTTTGGACGCCTTGCGCTCGCGCTCGTCCTTGACCTGCCGCAGGAGCTTCTCGGTCAGCTCGTCGATCGACAGCTTCATGTCGCGCGTCGCTTCGCGCGCGCGCAGCGTGTGTCCTTTGAGCCAGACGGTCGCCTCCGCCACCTGGTTCGCAGCGATGGAGGGGTTCTTCTCCACCGCAAGCTCGAGCTCGACGCGCACGGGCTTGCTCACCTGCTTGTCGAGCTTGCTCAGCTTGCGCTCGGCATAGCTCCTGATGGCGTCGCTCACCTGGAGATTCTTGCCCTTGACATGAAGCTCCATCCTGCCTCCTCCGGTCGCCGAATCTGGCTCTCTTACCTTATCCGCGGGTCCGAACCGCGCGGGCGAAACTCACCACATTCACATGTGCCGCGCCGGAAGCGCGGAGCGCCGCAGCCGCTGCCGAGACGGTGGCGCCGCTCGTGTACACGTCGTCGACGAGCAGCACCTCGCCCGTCACCGGGCGCGCGGCAAACGCGCCGGCGACGTTGCGGCGACGGTCGGCGAGAGCGAGCCCCCGCTGCCGCTCCGTCTCCCTCACTCGCACGACGAGTGAGCGGCACGGCAGCTGCCAGCGCTCGCCCAGGGCGCGCGCGAGCCGTTCCGCGGGATGGTGGCCGCGCTCGCCCTGCCGACGACGGTCTGCCGGGACGAACGTCACGACGTCTGCCTCCGGCAGCGGGATGCGCTCGACGACGATCGCTGCCGCATCGTCCGCGAGCCGGCGCAGCCCGCGCTCCTTCCAGCCGGCCACGATCTTGCGCACCGCGTCGTCGTACGCGACTGCCGCTCGAGCCCGGGTGAAGGCGAGCCGTCGGCCCGAGCACTCGCGGCAGCGCTGCACCGGCCATTCCGTCGGCGCACCGCAGCGGTCGCACCACGGCGGGTCGATCCGCGGCAGGCCGTCACGACAGGCGGCGCACAGGTGGGTGGCGGCCGCACCGCAGACGAGGCAGCGCCTCGGCAGCAGCACATCGAGCACGCCACGACGCTAACCGCGGAAGTGTGACGTCAATCGAGCAAGTACGTGTCGCGCGCGGGCAAGCCGGCGCGCTTCCGCATGCGGTTGTCGGCCGCGAGCAGCTGATCGGGATCGCCGATGTCGTACCAGCCACCCGCGAAGCGATAGGCGTACACCGGCTCGCGCTTGTGCAGCCACGCGACGTAGTTGCCGGGCTGGTCCGGCGGGTTTCCCTCGTCCAGATACGCCGGCACCAGCCGGGCGTGCGCGCGCGCATACAGATACGTGGCGGTCGCGGCGAGCGTGCTCGCCGGATCCTCAGGCTTTTCGACGAAGCCGATGATCCGGTCGTCCTCGTCCACGGTGACGATGCCGTACTTCCGCGCGAGGCCGAGGTCGCCGACATCGTGCACGGCAAGTGCGCTCGCGCCATCCTTGCTCCGCCAGAAGTCGACGTAGTCGGAGAGCGCGTAGTCGAAGAGGTTGTCGCCCGCGATGACGAGCAGGTCGTCGTCGATGTCCGCTTGCTCCTGCACGAAGCGAATGTCGCCGATCGCACCGAGCCGGTCGTCGTTCGAGATCGTGCCGTCGTCGTGGACGTGCACGTCCTTTCCCTCCGCCCACTGCTCGAACAGCGGCGCGAATCGCCCGTTCGTCACGAGGTGGACGTCGTCGATTCCGGCTTCGCGGATCTTGTCGAGGATCCAGTCGACCATCGGCCGCCCGCCCACCGGCAGCAGCTGTTTGGGGACGCTGTCGGTGAGCGGGCGAAGCCGGGTCGCGTATCCAGCCGCGAGGATGAGGGCTTTCAGGTCCCCTCGTCCCACGAGGCGAGGTAGTTCGACTGTTCCTC
The DNA here is from genome assembly GCA_003139545.1 of Actinomycetota bacterium. Classification (GTDB taxonomy): domain Bacteria; phylum Actinomycetota; class Thermoleophilia; order Gaiellales; family Gaiellaceae; genus Palsa-739. The sequence goes on along the minus strand of PLJC01000018.1, from coordinate 13,477 downwards.
GGTGAGCTTGTCGATCTCGACGCCCATCGTCTCGAGCTTCAGGCGGGCGATCTCCTTGTCGATGTCGGCCGGCACCGGGTACACCTTGCGGTCGAGCTCGCCGGCATGCTGCACCGCGTACTCGACGCCGAGCGCCTGGTTGGCGAACGACATGTCCATGACGAGTGCCGGGTGGCCTTCGGCGGCGGCGAGGTTGACGAGCCTGCCGTCGGCGATCAGGTACAGCCGGTTCCCGTTCGCGAGCGTGAACTCTTCGACGAACTCGCGCGCCATGCGCGTGTCGCTCGCGAGCTCACGCAGCGCCGGAATGTCGATCTCGACGTTGAAGTGGCCCGTGTTCGACAGGATCGCGCCGTCCTTCATCAGCGCCAGGTGCTGCTTGTTGATGACGTGCTTGTCGCCCGTCGCCGTGCAGAAGATGTCGCCTTCCTCGGCCGCCCGCTCCATCGTCATGACCTCGAAGCCGTCCATGGACGCCTCGAGCGCGCGGAGCGGATCGACCTCGGTGATGATCACGAGCGCGCCCATCCCGCGCGCGCGCGACGCGACGCCGCGGCCGACCCAGCCGTAGCCGGCGACGACGAACTTCTTGCCGGCGAGGAGGACGTTGGTTGCGCGGATGATCCCGTCGACCGTCGACTGGCCGGTGCCGTACCGGTTGTCGAACAGGTGCTTCGTCTGCGCCTCGTTGACGGCGATGATCGGGAAGCCGAGCTTGCCCTCCGCCTCGAGCGCCTTCAGGCGGATGACGCCCGTGGTCGTCTCCTCGGTGCCGGCGATGATGTCGCCGAGTTGCTCGCGCCGCGCCGAGTGCAGGACGCCGATCACGTCCGCGCCGTCGTCCATCGTCAGGTGCGGCTTGTGGTCGACCGCGGCCTCGATGTGCGAGTAGTACGTGTCGTGGTCCTCGCCCTTGATCGCGAAGACGGAGATGTCGTACTCCTCGACGAGCGCTGCGGCGACGTCGTCCTGCGTCGACAGCGGGTTGGACGCACACAAGACCACGTCCGCGCCGCCCGCCTTCAGCGTCCGCATGAGGTTCGCCGTCTCGGTCGTGACGTGCAGGCACGCCGAGATGCGATGGCCGTTCAGAGGCTGCTCCTGCTCGAAGCGTTCGCGGATCGCGGCGAGCACCGGCATCTGCCGGTCGGCCCACTCGATCCTGCGCTTGCCCTCGCTCGCGAGCGCGAGGTCCTTCACGTCGTACCGTTTCGTCGCTGCCATTCGATCCTTTCGGTTATGCGGCAAGGAGTTTCTCGTGCTTGCGCTGCTCCCACTCGACCCACGCGAGGTCGTCTGCGCCGGCGAGCCAGCCGTCGACCGCGCGCCGCAGCTCCGGCTCGCGGCGCAGCCGCGCCGCGAACGCGATCTCGGCGAGGTCGACCTGGAACCGGCGGCGGAGCTCGGCGAGCGAGCTGAGCTGGTTCAGCTCCCGCAGGCCGTAGCGCCGGTAGCCGGCGGCCGTCCGTGCCGGGACGACAAGGCCGACCCGCTCGAGGTAGCGGAGCATGCGCGCCGACCAGCCCGTGCGGGCGGCCGCCTCGGAGACGTGGGTTCCCTCCACTGCCGCAACCCTAACACATTCGTGTCAAGGTTCGCTCGTGCCTGCGCGACCGTACGCGTCCTCGAGGCGGACGACGTCGTCCAGCTGCGGGGTCGAGACCTCGATGATGGTCGTGTCCTCGAGCGCCGTCACGCGGTGAACGGTGCCCGGACGGTAGTGGAAGCACGCCCCGGCCGAGACGACCTCGCGCTTGAGCACGGCGTCGCCGGTGTCCCCCAGCTCGAGCTTCGCGCGTCCGCTCTCGACGTACCAGCTCTCGTCCTTCTCGCGATGGAACTGCAGGCTGAGCGACTGGCCGGCGCGAACGAAGAGCAGCTTCCCGACGTACGCCTCGGTGTGCGCCCAGATGAGCTCCCAGCCCCAGGGCTTCTCCACCCGGCGCGGCTCGAACGACCAGGCGTCGAGGCTCTCGTAGTTCGGTGAGTCGACGCTCACGGAAGGATTCTCTGCGGTTTCCAGTCGGGATGCGCGGCGATGAACTCCTCCGCCGTGCGCAAGTCCTTGGGCGTGTTCACGGTGAGCCAGACGCCGCGGTGGCGATGGCCGCGGAGTTTGCCCTCGGCCGCCAGCTCGGGGAACGTCGTCTGCTCGTGATCGCCGCGTTCGGGTAGGCGCGCCAGCGCCTCCTCGCCGAGCGCATAGACCCCGGAGTTGACCCAGTCGGACAGAAGCGGCGCCTCGCGGAAGCCGGTGATGCTGCCGTCGTCCTCGATCGAGACGACGCCGAACGGCGACCGGACCTGAGAGACGACGATCGTCGCAGCGGCGCCGGAGCGCTCGTGATCCTCGTAGAGCGCGGCGAAGTCGACGTCGAGCAGCTCGTCGCCGTTCAGCGCCAGCACCGTCCCGGTCTCCTTGCGCCGCGACGCGGCGAGGCGGAGGCCGCCACCGCGGCCGAGCGGCTCCGGCTCCCCCACCGGCTCGATCTCGGCCCCGAGGCCGGCGAGCGCATTCACGAACACCTCCTCCTGGCCGGCGCGGCAGGCGACGATCACCCGCGTGACGCCGGCGGTGACGAGGCGGCCAACCGTGTACTCGGCGAGCGGGAAGCCGGCGACGGGGACGAGCGGCTTCGGCAGCCCCTGCGCCGCCTCCCCCATCCGCTCTGCCTTGCCGCCCGCAAGGACCAACGCCTCCATCAGGCGGTTGCGACCGGCGAAGCGTGGCGCGGGCGGCCGATCCCCTCATACGCGAACCCGGCCGCCTGCGTGGCTTCCGGATCGAGGAGGTTGCGTCCGTCGATGATCAGCGGGCGCGCCATCGCGTCGCGCACTTCGGGAGACGCGAGCGTCGCGAGCTCGGGCCACTCGGTGACGATGACGGCAGCGTCGGCGTCGCGCACCGTTTCGAGGACGGTGTCGCAGAGCTCGATGCCGACGAGGTCGTCCGGGTGCGCGACCGGGTCCCACGCGCGGACCGTCGCGCCCTCGGCGAGCAGCCGGTAGGCGATCACGCGGCTCGGCGCTTCGCGCATGTCGTCGGTGTTGGGCTTGAACGCGAGACCGAGGAGCGCGATCTTCTTACCGCGGAGGGGGCCGAGGTGCTTCTGCAGCTTCTGCACGACGCGTCGCTTCTGGAGCTCGTTCACCTCCCACACCGCATGCAGGAGCATGAACGGGTAACCCTCGTTGCCGGCGAGCTGCTTGAGCGCGCTCACGTCCTTTGGAAAGCATGAGCCCCCGAAGCCAATGCCTGCGCGAAGAAAGTGCGGGCCGAGCCGATGGTCGAGGCCGACGCCCTTCGCGACGTCGACGACGTCGGCACCGACAAGCTCGCACACGTTCGCGATCTCGTTGATGAAGCTGATACGCGTGGACAGGAATGCGTTCGAGGCGAGCTTCACGAGCTCGGCCGACGGGACGTCAGTTCGCACGATCTGCCCGTCGATGCCGTCGAAAAGCTCGACGACGCGATCGGCGTCACCCGGTTCGAACGCACCGACGACGATCCTGTCCGGGCTCTTGAAGTCGGCGACGGCGCTCCCCTCGGCGAGGAACTCCGGGTTCGAGACGTAGCCGACGTGCGAGAGGCCGCGCGCGTCGAGGCGCGCGCGGACGTGCTTGCCCGTCCCAACGGGAACCGTGCTCTTCATCACCACGATCGGCCGCCCGGGCACGTCGACCGGCAGCTCGTCGACGACCGACCACACGGCGGCGAGATCGGCGTCGCCGGACTCGGTCGGCGGCGTCCCGACGGCGACGTAGAGGAAGTCGGCGCCGTCGACCGCATCCGCCACGTCGAGCGTGAAGTGGAGCCGGTCGCGGTTGCGGGCGAGGACGTCCTCGAGGCCGGGCTCGTAGATCGGCACCTCGCCGGCCTGAAGCCGCTCGATCCGCTGCGGGAGGATGTCGCGGATCACGACGTCGTGCCCCAGATCGGCGAAGCAGGCACCGGTGACGAGGCCGACGTAGCCGGCGCCGAACATTCCGATCTTTGCCACAGAGCTAGCCTAGTGCGCCTTCGCGAGAGGCTGCAGGCCCTTCGCGATGGCGATCATCGTCTCGTTCGAGAGCTCGTCCCGAAGCGTGTTCACGACCCAGTAGCTCGCCCCGCCCTGCCGCAGAACGATCATGTGGATGTTCCCGCCGGTCGTGTAGAGCCGGTACGTCCGGCCGGCGATGTGCACGAACGACGTCGGGTGGCGGAGCACCGGCGCGTCTGTCCAGTCGGTCTCGATCACCTGCCAGTAGACGTTGCCCGCCCCGGTCACGAAGGTCAGCGCCAGCTCATGGTGATACGGGATCGGCTTGAAGGCCCGCACCGGGTCGAGGTAGGCCAGCCGCGAGCTCTGCTCCACCGACGTGGGGACGAGGACGCGGAACGGCACCTTCGACCGAACCTGCTCGAGCGAGTACGTCGTCAGGCTCGCCTCGCTGCGCACCGCCGCCGTCTGGTGCGGCGGGGTTGGCGCCACATGCGCCTGCGGATTGTTGAGCTGTCCGGTGAAGCTCGAGCCGACGACGATCACGGTCAGCGGATTCCCCGCCTGTTGCGCGTACCCGGAAAGCTCGGGCGGCAGCGGCGCGATCGTCGTATGCGCGCCGAACGCCGTCTTCAGCTCGCGCGCCGCCTGCTTCGCGTTCGCCTGCACGGCGTCGTAGTAGACGGTCGTCCCGTAGTAGCCCTGGCTCGGCGCGTCGGCGAGCACGTTCGCCGGCAGTTGGACGGTATGGAAGCCGGCCACCGACAGCTTGTATGACGTGTCGCGCGCAAGCCCCGGGGTCGTCGTCCCGTTGAGGACGACCGTCGAGATCTGGCTGGACTTGAGCGGCGGCCCCTTCGGCAGCTTGGCCTTGCGTCCGAGCGCGGCGTCGGTCGAGCGCACCGCCTGCGTCACGTCGGGATTCTCGAACGAGGTCACCGCGGTCTGGATGTCCGCCGTCTGCGCGATCAACTCGGCGTTTGCGATCCCGTACGGCTGCAGATTCTGCAGCGCGACGCGGAACAGGTGGCCCGGCGGCAGCTTGTACGCGAGGCCCGCGTACGACTCGATCTCGGAGAAGCTCGGCGGGCAGGTGGCGCAGTTCCCACTGCCGATCTCGACGCTGCCCTTGAGCGCACCGATCAGCTTCGGGATCTGGAAGATCGAGACGCCCGTCGAGAGCCGGTCCTTGAGCGCCTCGATGAACAGCTGCTGGCGAGCGACGCGGTAGAGGTCGCTGTCCGTATGCCGGAAGCGCACGAAGTCGAGCGCCTGCTGGCCGTTGAGCTTCTGATAGCCGGGCTCGAGGTCGATCGTCGCGTAGCCGCCCGGGCCACCGACCGTGTTCAGGTAGCGGTGGTCGACGTCCATGTAGATGCCGTGCAACTTGTTGACGAGCAACTTGAAACCGTGGAAGTCGATCGTGATCAAGTAGTTGACGTTGATGCCCGTCAGCTTCTCCACCGTGTTCAGCGTCCCCGTAGGCCCGCAGCTCGTCCACGCGCTGTTGATGCGGTCGGTGGTGATCGGGGTCGTCTGGTCCTTGCAGTAGATCGGGACGACCAGGTCGCGCGGAAACGAGAAGAGGGACAACGTGTTCTGCTGAGGATCGGCGCGGACGAGCATGATCGTGTCCGAGCGCGACCCCGCCGCGCCGAACGAGTCGACGCCCGCGCGCGCGTCGTAGCCGATGAGGAGAGCCGTGGCCGGCTGCGACGGCGGCACGGTATGCAGGAACTTCGTCGACTCCTTGACCGACTTCGAGTGCGGAGCGAGCGCGTTCAGCGTCTGGTGGAAGTACAGGTACAGACCGCCGCCGAGGCCGGCGACGACGACGATCAGCGCAATCAGGATCCAGCCGAAGACCTGCGCGAGCAGCCGCTTCGTCGAACGCCGCGGCGGATCCGGCTGCCGGTAGCGCTGCATCGGCTCGATCGCGGTCGGCGGAAGAACGCCGTGACCGTTGCCGTTGACAGCCGCCCCGCGGCCGATTCCTCTCTTCAGCGTCGTCCGCACGGGCGGAGATCAAGGTTAGCGGGCGACACGGCCGATCCTCCCCGAGGTCTCGCGACGTAACGAAAACGTTGCAAAACCGGCGGTCGCTCGTGACCATGCGCATCAAGTGCCGGGGTAGGCTCAGGCCGACGGGGCGGGAGGTGGGTCTCCCGGTTATGGACGCGTGTACCTCTTAAACGGGAACGGCGTCTGGCTCGTACGCGAGGTTCGGCCGGAGCCAGCGCTCCGCCTCCGCGAGGGAAACGCCCTTGCGCACGGCGTAGTCCTCGACCTGGTCGCGTCCGATGCGGCCGACGGAGAAGTACCGCGCGTCGGGATGCCCGAAGTAGACGCCGCTCACGCTCGCGGCCGGCGTCATCGCGAACGATTCCGTCAGTGCGAGCCCGATGGACTCCGCACCGAGAAGGTCGAAGAGCTTCCGCTTCTCGCTGTGGTCCGGGCAGGCGGGATAGCCGAACGCAGGTCGGATGCCGCGATAGCGCTCAGCGGACAACTCCTCGCTCGAGAGCTTCCGCCCCGTCTCGTACCACTCGCGCCGCGCGATCTCGTGCAGGTACTCGGCGAACGCCTCCGCCAGCCGGTCGGCGAGCGCCTTGGCCATGATCGCGCGATAGTCGTCATGCTCGGCTTCGTATCGAGCGGCCAGCTCGTCGGCGCCGATGCCCGCGGTGACGGCGAACGCGCCGAGATGGTCGCCGGCCGGCGCGACGATGTCCGCGAGACCGCGGTTCGGCCGCGAGTCGCCGAACGCAGCTTGCTGGCGCAGGAAGCAGAAGCGCGTCCCGTCGGCGAGGACGACGTCGTCCCCGTCCGAGGATGCCGGCCAGAACCCGTAGACGCCGCGCGCGCGCAGCAAGCCGTCGCGCACGATCTCGTCCAGCAGCTCCTGGGCGTCGTCCCACACCTCGCGCGCCGCCGGCTGGTCGAGGATGGCGGGGTACTTCCCCTTCAGCTCCCAGGCGTGGAAGAAGAACTGCCAGTCGATGTACTCACGCAGCGTCGCCAGCTCGGGCTCGACGACGCGCAGGCCGGTGAAGCTCGGGACCGGCAGGTCGTCGAACGGAAGCTGCTGCCGATTGGTACGCGCCTCCTCGATCGGGAGCAACGGCTTCCGCTCGCGCTCCGCGTACTGGTCGCGCAGCCGCTCCTGCTCGTCACGGTTTTCCGCGTCGAGACGGCGACGCCGCTCCGGATCGAGCAGATCGGAGACGACCCCGACGACGCGCGAGGCATCGTGCACGTGCACGACCGGTTGCGAGTACTGCGGCGCGATGCGCACAGCGGTGTGCTGCCGTGAGGTCGTGGCGCCGCCGATCAGCAGCGGCAGCGACAGCCCGCGCCGCTCCATCTCGTGCGCGACGTCGACCATGTGGTCGAGCGACGGCGTGATCAGGCCGGACAGCCCGACGACGTCTGCTCCGTGCTCGCGCGCAGCTTCGAGCACCGCGTCGCCGGCAACCATGACGCCGAGGTCGATGACCTCGTAGTTGTTGCAGCCGAGGACGACGCCGACGATGTTCTTGCCGATGTCGTGGACGTCGCCCTTCACGGTCGCGAGCACGACCTTGCCTTGCACGCGCCCGGAGTCCTTTTCGTCGGCCATGAACGGCTCCAGGTAGGCGACGGCACGCTTCATCGCGCGCGCGCTCTTCACCACCTGCGGCAGGAACATCTTCCCGGCCCCGAAGAGATCGCCGACCACCTGCATACCGGCCATCAGCGGCCCCTCGATCACGTCGAGCGGGCGGGCGAGCTTCTGCCGCGCCTCCTCTGCGTCCTCCTCGATGAAGTCGACGATGCCGTGGACGAGCGCGTGCTCGAGGCGCTTCTCCACCGTTGTCTCGCGCCAGGACAGGTCGAGCTCGCGGCGCGTGCCTTCGCCCTTGACGCGCGAGGCGTACTCGACGAGCCGCTCGGTCGCGTCGTCGCGCCGGTTGAAGATGACGTCCTCGACCCGCTCGAGCAGCTCCGGTTCGATGTCCGCGTAGAGGATGAGTTGGCCGGCGTTGACGATGCCCATGTCGAGCCCCGCCGCGATCGCGTGGTAGAGGAACGCGGAGTGCATCGCCTCGCGGACGACGTCGTTCCCGCGGAACGAGAAGCTGAGATTGGAGATGCCGCCACTCGTCTTCACGCCCGGGCAGCGCTCCTTGATGAGCGGCAGCGCGGCGATGAACGCCTTCGCGAACTCTGCGTGCTCCTCGATCCCCGTCGCGACGGCGAGCACGTTCGAATCGAAGACGATGTCCTCGGGCGCGAACCCGACTTCGTCGACGAGCAGGCGGTACGCGCGCTCGCAGATGGCCACCTTGCGCTCGACGGTCTCCGCCTGGCCTTGCTCGTCGAACGCCATGACGACGACGCCGGCGCCGTAGCCGAGCACGGCCCGCGCCTGCTCGAGGAAGAGCTCCTCGCCTTCCTTCAGGCTCAGCGAGTTGACGACGCCCTTGCCCTGCAGGCACTTGAGGCCCGCCTCGAGCACCGTCCAGCGCGAGCTGTCCACCATGATCGGCAGCCGCGCGATCTCGGGCTCGGTGGCGACGAGGTTGAGGAACGTCGTCATCGCCTCCTCGCCGTCGAGCAGGTCGGCGTCCATGTTCACGTCGATCAGGTTCGCGCCGCCGCGCACCTGCTCGAGCGCAACGTCGAGCGCCTGCTGGTAGTCGCCCGCTTCGACGAGGCGACGGAAGCGCGCCGAGCCGGTGACGTTCGTGCGCTCGCCGATCATCACGAAGTTCGTGTCGGGCGTGATCGCAAACGGCTCCAACCCGCTGAAGCGCGTCAGGCGCGGCGGCGACGGCACCTGACGCGGAGCGACGCCGTCGACAGCGGCCTTGATGGCGCGCACGTGGTCGGGCGTCGTGCCGCAGCAGCCGCCGACGATGTTGACGAGGCCGTCGCGCGCGAACTCGCCGAGCAGGCGGCTCGTGTCCGCCGGCTGTTCGTCGTGCGTCCCGAACTCGTTCGGCAGGCCTGCGTTGGGGTAGCACGCGACCCAGGTGGTCGCCACGCGCGAGATGTCCTCGACGAACGGACGCATCTCGCTCGCACCGAGCGAGCAGTTGACGCCGACGATGAGCGGCTTCGCCTGCTCGACCGACACCCAGAACGACTCCACCGTCTGGCCGGAGAGGTTGCGGCCGCTGCGGTCGACGGCCGTGAACGAGAGCCACAGAGGCACCTCCGGCGCGGCCTCTCGCGCGGCGACGATGGCCGCCTTCGCGTTGAGCGAGTCGAAGATCGTCTCGATCAAGAACAGGTCGACGCCGCCCTCGCGCAGAGCCGCCATCTGCTCGGCGTACGTCGCGACGACCTCGTCGAAGGTGACGGCCCGGTACGCGGCGTCCTCGACCTTCGGTGAGAGCGACAGCGTGACGTTCAGCGGGCCGACAGAGCCGGCGACGAGCCCGCCGAACTCGTCGGCGACCTCGCGCGCGATGCGGGCTCCGGCGAGGCTCATCTCTGCCGCGTAGTCCTCGAGCGCGTAGTCGGCCTGGCCGATGCGGGTGGCCGTGAACGTGTTCGTCGAGGCGATGTCGGCGCCGGCCTCGAAGTAGGAGCGGTGGATGTCGCGCACGATCTCCGGCTGCGTCAAGTTGAGCAGGTCGGGATCGCCCGCGACGTCGCGCGGATGGTGGCGGAAGCGCTCGCCGCGATACGCCTCCTCCCCGCGCACCTCGCGCTGGATGAGCACGCCCCACGACCCGTCGAGCACCGCGATGCGCTCGCCGAGGATCGCTTCCAGTTTGTCGCGTGCGTCCCGCATGTCCCGTCTCCCGCTCCCGCCTTCAGGTCCGGGAGCGCCGGGGAAGCGCCCACGGGCTCTTTAGGCGTTTGTTAACCCGGTCGCCAAGCTGCCTGTCAAATCTCTCCGGGTAACCGAAGGGTACCAACCGTCGCTTCGGTAGGGTGCCGCCCGATGTCCGAGGCCCACGACGGGGCGAGCCTTCGTGCCGCGCTGGCACAGATCGCAGGCAACTTCTCCTTCAGCTGGACGCCGGGCGCTCGCCAGCTCTTCGCGGAGCTCGACCGGAGGCGTTTCAGCGAGCTCCTGCACAACCCGACGGCGCTCCTCTCCGAGCTGACGGACGAAGATCTCGCCCGTGCGCTGACGCCGGAGTACGCGATGCGGCTCGGGCGGGTGCAAGAGCGGCTCGCCGCCGAGGCCCAGCGCCCCAGCTGGTGGGAGACCCAGGAAGGACACCCGGACGACTTCCTCGTCGCGTATTTCTCCGCCGAGTTCGGGCTGGACGAGAGCCTCCCGATCTACTCCGGCGGTCTCGGCGTGCTCGCCGGGGACCATCTGAAGTCCGCGTCGGAGCTGGGCGTGCCCCTCGTCGGCGTCGGGCTGAACTACTTCCGCGGCTACTTCCGGCAAAGGCTGGACGAGGGAGACCGGCAGGTCGAGCGCTATCCGCGCAACGACACCGTCCGGCTGCCGCTCACGCTCGTGCCGATGGCGCCGAAGGTGATGCTCGCGGACGACGACGGCAACCTCGTCCCGGTGCGCATCAGCGTCTGGCGCGCCTGCGTTGGTCGCGTGTCGCTCTACCTCCTCGACACGAAGGTGGAGGGCAATCCGGACTGGGCGCGCGAGGTGACGAACACGCTGTACGGCGGCGACCGGCAGAACCGGCTGCGACAGGAGCTCGTGCTCGGCATCGGCGGCGTCCGCGTGCTGCGTGCGCTCGGCCTCGAGCCGACGGTATTCCACATGAACGAGGGCCACTCGGCGTTCTTCCAGCTCGAGCGGCTGCGCGAGCTCGTCGAGGAAGAAGGAATCGACCGCGATGCCGCGCTCGAGCGGCTGCGCGCGTCCACGGTCTTCACGACGCACACCCCCGTGCCGGCCGGAAACGAGGTGTTCGAGCCGGGGCTCGTGCGGCGGAACGTCGAGCCACTCGTCGAGCGCTGCGGCTTCTCCTGGGAGGAGTTCGAGGCCCTCGGCAAGGTGCACGCGGAAGACTCGGACTTCGGGATGACGCCGTTCGCGTTGAAGACGTCGGCGTATGCGAACGGCGTTTCGAAGCTCCACGGCGCCGTCTCACGGGAGATGTGGCACGACCTCTGGCCGGACCGCCCGGTGGACGAGGTGCCGATCACGTCGATCACGAACGGCGTGCACGTGCGCACGTGGCTCGGCGGCGAGCTCGAAGGGATGCTCGGGACGAACACGCCCAAACTGGAGCGTGCGCTCGAACTCCCGGCGAACGTGCTCTGGGAGGCGCACTGCTCGGCGAAGGCACGCCTCATGGAGTTCATCTCGCGCACGCGTGGCGCGCCCGACCTCGATCCCGCTGCGCTCACGATCGGCTTCGCGCGGCGGTTCGCGACGTACAAGCGCGCAGGGCTCCTCCTCAGCCAGCCGGAGCGGCTGGCGGCGCTGCTCGGCGATCCCGATCGCCCGCTGCAGATCGTCGTCGCCGGCAAGGCGCACCCGGCGGACGAGGGCGGCAAGGACGTCATCCGCCAGGTGGTCGACTTCTCGCGCGGCGAGAGCGCACATCACCACGTCGTGTTCCTTCCCGACTACGAGATGACGCTCGCGCGCCGCCTCGTGCAGGGCGTGGACGTCTGGCTCAACACGCCGCGGCGGCCGATGGAGGCGTCAGGCACGTCGGGGATGAAGGCGGCGCTGAACGGCGTGCTCAACTGCTCCATCCTCGACGGCTGGTGGGCCGAGGGCTACACGCCCGAGCGCGGCTTCGCCATCGGAGACGAAGACGCGACGCGGAGCGAGGAAGAACAGGACACGGCCGACGCGGAGGCGCTCTTCGCCGTGCTCGAGCAACAGGTGCTGCCCGCGTTCTTCGAGCGCGACGCGAACGGCCTGCCGCCGCGGTGGGTCGAGATGATGCGGCACTCGATCGCCGAGCTCGGGACCGAGTTCAGCACGAACCGCATGGTGCGCGAGTACGTCGAGCGCCTGTACCTCCCGGCGCACCGCGACCTCGCGGCCGCGCTCACCGCCGCCTGAGTCTCGTGACACTTACGTTCGGGTACCTGGTACCCGCACGAGAGTGCACGGGTTCCGTGGCGGAGTCGTGAGCCTTGGTCTGCTAGCTAGCCGCTGGCGCCGCTGACGTTCAGCTGGTTCTCGGCGTGCCGGATGCGCTGCTCGAGCTGCCACCGGTCGGCGGTGGAATCCCCCGCATCGACCTTCGCGAGCTCTGCCTGCGCCTCCTCGAGCTGATGCCGCGCACGCTCGACGTCGATCTCCGTCGCGATGACGGCATCGTCGACGAGCGCGATCGCGCGGTCCTCGAGTACCTGGAAGAACCCAGGTCCGGTTGCGAACGTCTGGATCTGGTCGCTGTCCATGTCGACGTACACACGCGTCGAGCCGGCGTTCAGCATCGCGACGAGCGGCGCGTGCCGCGCGAGCACGCCGATCTCGCCCGCCGCTCCCGGCACGATGATCATCTCCGCCTCGCCCTCGAATGCGGAGCCTTCCGGCGTGACGAGCGATACCGAGAACTTCGGGTGTGCCACCTAGTGCCCCTTCCAGTGATGGTCTCGAGTTCCTGGCGCGCGAAAAGCAAGCGATGCAAGGACGCAGGGAGCGTTCGTAGCTTTGGCTACGGACGCGACTGAGGACGCAGCAGCGCGCCGCTTTGCAGCCGCCAGGGACTCACTGACTATCACTGGGAGGGGCACTAAGACTCCGCCAGCTGCTTGCCGCGCTCGACTGCCTGCTCGATGACGCCGACCATGTAGAACGCCTGCTCGGGCAGGTCGTCGTGCTTGCCGTCGAGGATCTCCGTGAAGCCGCGGATCGTGTCCTCGAGCTTCACGTACTCGCCCGGTGTGCCGGTGAACTGCTCGGCCACGAAGTTCGGCTGCGAGAAGAAGCGCTCGATCTTGCGCGCCCGGGTGACGACGAGCTTGTCCTCGTCGGAGAGCTCGTCGATGCCGAGGATGGCGATGATGTCCTGCAGGTCGCGGTAGCGCTGCAGCACTTCCTGCACGCGCGTCGCGCACCGGTAGTGCTCGTCGGAGACGATCCCCGGCTGGAGCGCGCGCGACGTCGAGTCGAGCGGATCGACGGCCGGATAGAGGCCCTTCTCGGCGATGCTGCGCGAGAGCACGGTCGTCGAGTCGAGATGCGCGAACGTGCTCGCGGGCGCCGGGTCGGTGAGGTCGTCCGCGGGGACGTACACCGCCTGCACCGACGTCACCGAGCCGGTGCGCGTCGACGTGATCCGTTCCTGCAGCTGCCCCATCTCGGTGGCGAGCGTCGGCTGGTAACCGACGGCGCTCGGCATGCGGCCGAGCAGCGCCGACACCTCCGAGCCCGCCTGGACGAAACGGAAGATGTTGTCGATGAANNGAAGTACTCGGCCATCGTCAGCCCGGAGAGCGCGACCCGCAGGCGCGCGCCCGGCGGCTCGTTCATCTGACCGAAGACGAGCGCGACCTTGTCGATCACCTTCGACTCCGTCATCTCGAGGATGAGGTCGTTGCCCTCGCGCGTG
>PLJC01000006.1 GCA_003139545.1 Actinomycetota bacterium | reverse complement strand
AGTTCAGGAATGTCCCCTGAGCATGTCGGAGCCGGGGAACTTCAAGGACACGGTCGCGACGCTGATCGACGGTCTGGACGTGCACGAGCGCAAGGACGGCACGGTGTGCACGATCAAGGCGAACGGACGCACGGTCGCGGAGGTCCGCGCGGGCGCTAGGAGGTGCGGTGCGGCTCAACTTCCGCGAGCTTTGTATTCGCGTGCCTGGGGTCGTAGAGTCCGCCTGGGTAACCCCTTCGAGGGAGGAGCGAACGGTGGAGAGGTCTCGGACGTTGGTTTCGGTTCTGGTGGGGGCGGCTGTTGCGGCGGGGTTGTTGTTTGCGGGGTCGGCGGGTGCGAATCGGCCGGCGCCGCCGAAGCTGCCGCCGCATGTGATCGGGAATGGGCCTCTGGTCTGTGGGGAGACGTTGACGGGGAGCGCGACCTTGCCGGGCGACCTGAACTGCTCGGGGTATGCGGGGACGGCTTTGACGCTGGATGCGGGGGTGACGTTGAATCTCGGTCACCACACGCTCACGGTGGACTCCGGTGAGACGGGTGTGTACAGCGACGCCAACGGGGCGACGGTGACCGGTGGGCAGATCTCGGGCGGGAACGAGCAGGTGTCCTTCTACGAGTCGTCGCACGACACCGCCAGCTTCCTGACGCTCACGGGCGGCACCGAGGGCGTCTACCTGGAGTACGAGACGGCGGCGAAGATCATGTCCAACACCATCACAGGCCAGTCAGACGAGGGTATTTTCATGGAGTACAGCGCCTCCGACCTGGTCTCGGGGAACACGATCTCGAACGCACCCGACTATGGGATCCAGACGTACGAGGACGCCCACGACGAGTTCACGCTGAACCACGTCACCAACAGCGACGACAACTACTACGACGAGGATTCCGACCTCAACGAGTTCATCGGCAACACCTCCACCGGCGGCTCGTACGGGTTCTACCTGGACGAGGACGACTACGGCGCGGTGGTCGCGAAGAACAACGTCGAGTCGGAGGCCACCAATACCGGCTTCTACCTCTATGAGAACTACAACGGCGAGACGTACTCGGCGCCGTACACGCTGATCAGCGGCAACAAGGCCAGCAACAACACCGACTACGGCTTCGAGGACTACGAGTCGTACAACGCGACGTACACGGGCAACACCGCGACCGGCAACGAGTACGGCTTCTACCTCGAATACCCGGCCCGGAACACGATCACCGGCAACACCGCCACCGGCAACACCGACGAGGGCTTCGACCTCTCCGAGAACTACGAGTACTACAACGTGCTGTCGTTCTCGAGCAACACGGCGAAGAACAACGGCGACTACGGCTTCTACGCCGACTACGGCGCGCCGGGGAAGGGGAACGTCGCCTCCGGCAACGTGCCGGCCGACTGCTACGACGTGGTGTGCGGCGCCGGGGTGACCATCACGCCCAAGCCGCTGGCCGCGCCGCTGCACGACCCATCCGCACCCCCACCGCCGCCCGGGAGCTGAGGACCGATGCGACTGACCGGGTGGGTCCTCTGGACCCACCCGGTCCTCTTGAGCTTCCCCACCCCGCCTGGACGCGCGCGCCTCCCGCCCGTCCGGACGTCCCCGGAGCGTTCTACGTGTCGGCCTCGCGCCGCGTGTAGTAGCGCAGCACGCCGCGCCGGATCGCCTGCCGGCACTGCCTGGCTTGCCGTCTTGGCGGGCGACATCGACGACGTCCGCGAACACGTAGCGCTGGAAGAGTGGGCGACCGGAAACTGAAACGGGCCGAGCTTCCTGGTCTGCGCCAATGTCCTCACGCCCGCGCGATTCTCCTGTTTGGGATGAACACCGAGAGGTCGGAGCTTCCCGCTACTCGGACCTCAGCGTTCTCTGGGCAGGCGAGAACTTTGGCTTGACGGCTCGCGCGAGGTGACGGAGGAGTTCGAGCCGGTCGATGTCATCGCGATAGAGGCGCAGCACCGCCCAGATGCAGTGGGTAAAGATGTGGAACGTTCCGGCTCGGACGTCCGGTGGTTTCGGTGGCATGGTGCCACCCTTGCCGATGTACCTGTACGAGACCGTCCAGATTTCTTGACGGCCTTGTGCGGGTAACTGTTACCGGTCGTTCGGTGCACCGATAGCCTCCGCGCGTGGACTTCGAGCACGTTCTGGTCGTCGGCGCGGGGCAGATGGGCGGGGGTATCGCGCAGGTCGTCGCCGCCTCGGGCCGCCGCGTTTCGCTGCACGACAGCGCCCCCGGCGCCGTCGAGCGTGGCCTCGGCGCGATCGAGCGGAGCCTCACGAAGCTCGCCGAGAAGGGCGGTGCCGACCCGGCCGAGGTGCTCGCGCGCATCGAGTCCGTGGACGACCTCGTTCCCGCCGACCTCCTGATCGAGGCCGTGGTCGAGGAGGCCCGGATCAAGGTCGACATCTTCCGCCGCGCCGACGAGACGCTCCCGCCGGCCGCGATCCTCGCCTCGAACACCTCGTCCATCCCGATCACGAGCCTCGCCGCCGCGACCGACCGCCCGGACCGCGTCATCGGGATGCACTTCTTCAATCCCGTCCCGGTCCTCCAGCTCGTCGAGGTGATCCGCGGCCTCGACACCTCGGACGAGACCACGGCCGCGATCGTCGCCCTCGCCCGCGACCTCGGCAAGACGCCCGCGGAGGCGCGCGACTTCCCCGGCTTCGTCTCCAACCGCATCCTCATGCCGTTCATCAACGAGGCCGCGTACGCGGTGCTCGAAGGAGTCGCCGAGCCGGAAGCGATCGATACGATCGCGAAGCTCGGCTTCGCGCACCCGATGGGGCCACTCGCCCTTGCCGACCTCATCGGCCTCGACACGTGCGTCGCCATCATGGAAGTGCTCCAGCGCGGCCTCGGCGACCCGAAGTACGCGCCCTGCCCGCTTCTGCGCCAGTACGTGCAGGCGGGACGCCTCGGCCGCAAGAGCGGCCGAGGCTTCTACAAGTACGAGTAACCCGTTCGGGGACTCACCCGCATGGCCCGGGCTGCCGAAATGCAGGGCGGGGAATGAAGATTCTGCTGGTCGACGACGAGCCCGCCCTCCGCGAGCTCCTGCGCGTCACCTTCGAGGGCGCAGACGTGACCGTGGACGAGGCCGGCTCGGCACTCGAAGCCGAGGCGCGGATCCGGACGGCCCGCCCCGATCTCATCGTGCTCGACCTGCGCATGCCCGGCGTCGGCGGTGCCGAGTTGTGCGCACGGCTCAAGGGATCGCCGGACACGCGCGAGATCCCGATCGTCCTCCTCACGGGCGCCGATCTCGAGGAGGCTCGCCGCGGGCAGGATGCAGGCGCCGAGGCGCTCGTGCGCAAGCCGTTCAGCCCGCTCGAGCTGCTCGCGGTCGTCGAGCGGCTCACCCAGAACGGCACGCGGACGCCCACCATGCGTCCGCGTGCTGTTGAGATGCACGACGACGAGGAGCTGCTGCTCTATGCGCGCGACCTCCGCCACATGCTCGCGGTCGAACGGCGGCAGCGCGCACTGCTCGAGGGCTCGTACCTCGAGACCGTGACCGCGCTTGCGACCGCACTCGAGTGGAAGGACGCGAACACGCACGACCACTCGCAGCGCGTCGTGCGCTACGCGCTCGAGCTGCTCGCCGCCATGGAGCCCGGCTTCGCCGACCGCGACCGCGGGATCGAGTACGGCTTCCTGCTGCACGACGTCGGAAAGATCGGGATTCCCGACGAGATCCTCCAGAAGGCCGGGCCGCTCACGCCGGACGAGCGGAAGCGCATGCAGCAGCACACGCTGCTCGGCGAAGAGATGCTCTCCGGTGTCGCCCTGCTTCAGGGCGAAGGCCTACAGATCGTTCGCTCGCACCACGAGCGCTGGGACGGAAAGGGCTACCCGGACGGGCTCCGCGCGGACGACACGCCGATCGGCGCGCGCATCTTCGCTGTCGCCGACGCGCTCGACGCGATGACGAGCGACCGGCCGTACCGGCAGGCGCTCGCCTGGACCGCGGCGCGCGAGGAGATCGTCGCCGAGTCGGGCCGCCAGTTCGACCCCATCGTCGTGGAGGCGTTCCACGACTGCGAGCCCCTGCTCGTCGCGGCCTACCGGGAGACCGCCGCCGCCTAGGCGGGCAAGCCGCCGGGGCCTTTCGGCACCGGCACCTGTTCCCAGAGCACGATCTTCCCGGCCTGAACGACGAAGACCGCGGCCGCCTTCTCGCTGCGGGCCGCCGTGCAAGTGTGCCGGGGGCGGTGGCCGAGGACGAACGTCGCGGTCGCGCGGTCGCCCTTGACGGTGATGCGCGTGATCTTCCCGGCGCATGGCAGCGAGGCGTTGAAGGCGAGCGCGAGCTGCGGCGATGTCACCCGCGCCTCAAGCGATCCTTGGATGATGCGAGCGTTCGGCGCGAAGAGCTTCGCGGCCGCGGCGTTGTGATTCGTGTTCAGCGCGGCGCTCCAGGCGCGGACGATCGCGGCGGGCGAGGGCGTGGGCGGAGCGACGAGCATGTGGGAAGACTACGACTACGCTTCCCGCGTGGATTTCGAGCTGAGCCCGGAGCAGAAGGAGATCCAGGAGCTCGCGCGCGAGTTCGCCGACCGCGAGATCGAGCCGAACGCCGCCGAGTGGGATCGCGAGCACCGCTTCCCGCGCGAGATCTTCGCCAAGCTGGCCGAGCTCGGCCTGATGGGGACGTGCGTGCCGGAGGAGTACGGCGGCGCCGGCGCCGACTTCCTCTCCTACATCCTCGTGCTCGAGCAGCTCTCGCGAGCAGACGCCGGCGTGGGGGTGACCGTCGCCGTGCACACGAGCGCGGTGACGCTGCCGTTGCTCGCCTTCGGCACCGACGAGCAGCGAGCGCGCTTCGTCCCGCCGCTCGCACGCGGTGATCACCTAGGCGCGTTTGCGCTCACCGAGCCGGAGGCCGGCTCCGACGCGGGCGCCCTGCGCACGCGCGCCGATGCGGAGGGCGACGGCTGGCGCATCACGGGCGCGAAGCAATGGATCACGAACGCGCGCTACGCAGGGACGTTCCTGCTCTTCGCGCGTACCGACCAGGAGACCGCGGGAGCGCGCGGCGTGAGCGCATTCGTCCTCGACGCGGACCACGTGAGGGTGACTCGCGACGAGGAGAAGCTCGGGCTCAACTCGTCGACGACGAACGACATCGTGATCGAAGGCGCCGTCGTCGGCCGCGACCGCCTGCTGCACGAGGAGAACCACGGCTTCCGCGTCGCGATGAAGACGCTCGACGGCGGCCGCATCGGCATCGCCGCGCAGGCGGTCGGCATCGCGCAGGCCGCGTACGACGTCGCGCGCGAGTACGCGAAGGAGCGGCACGCGTTCGGACGGCCGATCTCCGCCTTCCAGGCCATCCAGCACAAGCTCGCCGACATGGCGACCGAGATCGAGGCCGCGCGCCTGCTCACGTATCGGGCGGCGACGCTGCGCGAGCGAGGCGAACCGCACACGGAGGCGGGCGCGAAGGCGAAGCTGTTCGCATCCGGGGTGGCGCGGCGGCAGACCGGCGAGGCGATCCAGATCCTCGGCGGCTACGGGTACACGAAGGAATTCCCGGTCGAGCGCTACTACCGCGACGCGAAGATCACCGAGATCTACGAGGGGACGAGCGAGATCCAGCGGCTCGTGATCGCGCGCTCGATCCTCGGGCTGCAGGAGCCCTCCGTCGCAGGTCGGCGCGGCTGATGCGGAAGCGCGACGAACCGGTGCGGCTGACGAAGATCTACACGCGCGGCGGCGACGCCGGCGAGACGAGCCTCGGCGACGGCTCGCGCGTCTCGAAGCTCGATCCGCGCATCGTCGCGTACGGGATCGTCGACGAGCTGAACTCGCAGATCGGCGTCGCTCTCGCCGGCGACCTTCCCGACTCGCTGCACACGACGCTGTCGCGCATCCAGAACGAACTCTTCGACGTCGGCGCCGACCTCTCCGTGCCGTACTCGGTGGAGGGCAGGCTGCGCACGACACAGGAGATGGTGGACGGCCTCGAGCGTCTGTGCGACGAGCTGAACGAGCCGCTGCCCGAGCTGAAGAGCTTCGTCCTCCCGGGCGGCTCGGAAGCCGCGGCGCGGTTGCACGTCGCCCGCACCGTCGCGCGTCGCGCCGAACTCGCCTCACTGCAGGCGGACGTCAATCCGCTCGCGCGCGTGTACCTGAACCGGCTCTCCGACCTGCTCTTCATCGCAGCGCGCGCCGCGAACGCCGCCGCCGGCGCCGACGAGCCGCTCTGGAAGCCGGGGGGCTAGAAGCCGACCGAGCTCGTGCTGCTGTACGAGCCGGTGTAGTTCGAGCCGCCGCCGCCGGTGCCGCCGCCGGTCACGCCGTTGCCCCAGCTCTCGGGCGTGCCTGCGTGATCTGCGTTCTTCCAGCTGCTCGCTTTCGTGTCGTCCACCGGCTTCACGCCGAGGCTGCCAAGGCTTGAGCCGAAGCCCGTGTAGGCGGCCGCGCCCCATTGCCAGTTGACCGTCAGGCCGGGAGTGTCGCTCGCGATCGCCCCCGACCACGTCACGTTCTGGGCACCGGCGAGCCCTGCCGCGGCCAGCTGATAGGCGACGCCCGAGAGGAAGACGTTGCCGCTCACGTTCACTGGCACGGTCGTCACCCAGACGCCGTTTGTGAACGTGGTCGTCGCGGTCGTGACGCTGGACGAGAACACGATCTTCGCGTCCGGAACGCTGATCGTCTGGCCGCCGATCGTGATCGTCTGACCGGTGAACGTGATCGTCGCGCCGTTCTTCGGAAGCCCGTTGACCTTGAGCGCGCTGTTGAACCAGAGCGTGTTGCCGCCGTGGATCGACGTCCCGTTGAAGCTGCCGCCGCACGACGTGCGCTTCCCGCCGCCGCCTCCGGCGCCGACCTTGAACGTCGCCGAGTCGCTGCTGCCGGCGTAGCCGTCGGCGGACGCGAACGTCGCGCTCACCGGATACGTCCCGGCGCCCTGCGCGACGATGACGTTGCAGCTCGCGTTGCCCTTCGTGTCGGTCTTGTCGGTGCAGCTGAGCGTCCCGAGCGCCAGGGTCACGGTCTCGCCGCTGAGCGGATTCCCGGCCGCGTCGGTCAACGTCGCCGAGAGCGTCGCCGAGGAGCCGGTCGCCCCGGACGTCGCACCCGTGTACGTCGTCTTCGTCGCAGGCTTCGTCAGCGCCGCGGAGCCGGTGCAGAGCGTCGCGACGACGGTGCCTGTGCCTGCGTGTCCCGGATCATTCTTGTAGCCCGCGTTCGTCTGGACGATGACGATCGCGACCGTGTTGCCGTAGATCGTCGAGCCGGCCTTCGCCGAGTTGCTCGTGACGAGCACCGCCATGTACGCGGGGAGCGGCCCGGCGGGCGGGGGAGAGCTGTTGCCCGGGTCGGTGCTCCACGTGCCGCCGCACGTCGCGCCGTTCAGTGCAAAGCCCTTGAATGCGTCCGGCGCGGGGCCGCCGCTGAGCGCGTTGACCTTCGCCCACTGCGAGCCCCAGAAGGTGACCGAGCCGGTCGCGCTCTTGTCGCCGACGACGAACGACCCGCCGCCGGGCGCGAGCGCGTAGACGAGCACGGTGGTCGTGCCGGAGGACGGCGGATAGACGCCGTTGCCGCCGTAGCTCGCCTTGACCGTGTACGAGCCGGGCTGTGCAAAGGTCGCACCACACGAGGCTGCACCGGCGGCGAGCGTCGCGGTGCAGAGCGTCGTGCCGCTGGTCGAGAAGGTGACCGGCCCCGTCGCCGTGGCCGGGGTCACCGTCGCCGTCAGCGTCGCCGTCGTGCCGGCGAGAACGGGCGCGATCGGGCCTGCCTGCGTTGTTGTCGACAACACGGCCGTGACCGTGAAGGTCCCCGTCGCGTCGCTCGGGAGATAGTCGGCGTCGCCGGCGAAGTGCGCTGCGACCGCGTAGCTCCCCGGCGCCTCGGTCGGCGTGACCGAACAGGAGGCCACGCCGGAGGAGTTGGTGGTTCCCGTGCAGCTGTTCCCGTCGAGCGAGAGTGAGACGATCTCGCCGGCGAGGTCGGAACCGTTCGCCGTCAGGTGCGCCGAGAGCGTGGCCGGCACGCCGCCGGGGCCGCTCGTCGCTCCGGTATAGGCGAGCTGGGTCGGCGCCTGGTCGACGGTGAAGGTCGTCGACGCGACGGCGGGGCTCCAGTTGGCGTCGCCCGCGAATTGCGCGGTCGCCGGATACTGGCCCGAGCCCTGCGTGATCGTGATCTGGCAGGACGCGTCGCCACTGCCGTCGGTCGCGCCCGTCGTGCAGCTCTGCGATCCCATCGAGAGGGTGAGCGGCTCCCCGCTGAGCGCGCTGCCGTCCCCCTTCTCGAGATGGCCGCTGAGAGTTGTCTGCGTCCCGAAACCCGCCTCGACCTCGCCGGTGTACGCGATCGTGGTTGCCTGCTGGTTGCTACCTCCGCCGGTCGACGGAAGGACGTTGAGCGGGAGCTGCCCGGAGATGCCGTAGTCGACCGGGTCGCCCGTGTACGACGCGACGACGATGTAGTCGCCCGGGACGAATCCCGCGTAGGAGAACGTGATCGAGCCGGTGCCGTCGAGCTGCACCGACTCGAAGTGAACCTGCCCGGACGCGGCGGCCGGGCCGGCGGAGAAGTCCACCGTGCCGGTCGCGACGCCGCCCGTCGGATTGCCGTTCTGGTCGACCGGCGTGATGTGCACGTGGAAGGTGACGGTCTGGCCGACCGTGATCGTCGACGCGTCCTCGGTGAAGTCCATCGTCGTCGTTGTCGGCGCGTTGCTCAGGATGACGACGCTCGTTCCCGTGCTCGGGCCTGCGTCCCAGAACAGCGACTCGTCGCTGCTCGTGTACGCCGCGGTGATCGCGTACGAGCCCTTGGGCAGGCTGTTGTCGACGAGCGTTGCGATCGACTGTCCCGGTGTTCCCGTCGGTTGCAGCGAGACGGGGACGCCGATCTGGAACGACTGTTGTTGGCCGTTGGCGACGTAGTTCGAATAGAAGGCGACGGTGCCCGTCGGGCTGCCGTTCGTGCATCCGCTTGCGGCGGTGACGGTGGCCGTGTACGTGATCGGCGTTCCGGCGGGGACGGACGACGGAGTCGCCGTCGGAGCCGAGATGGACGTGAGGCAGAGCGCGAGGCTCGTGGCCGAGGCGCCGCCGACCCCGCCCATGAGCGCGGCGACGCCTGCGATCACCGCAACCGCAGAGAGTGTGAGCGCGCGCCTGCCGCAGGCCGCGCTCCTGGATGTCGCCGCAAAGGACATCACTGGAACGAGTGAAATGTAGCCGTGGGGCCGGGTGACTTACAAGCGCTCGAGCGAGGGTCTTACCCGATTCATCCCGCGGCCTTCCAGTCGAACGTGAGCGCGGCCGACTTGTTCTGGTCGGCGTTGCCAGCTGTCGTCGGCAGGTAGAGCTCGATTTCGTACTGGACCGTCTGGCCCGGGGTGAGCGTCGTCAGCGCGTGGAAGGTGCCCATCCAGAAGTTGAGCGGCGGCATGGGTGACGCCGGGCCTGCCGACGGGACGAAGACGTCCATCTCGAGGTCCGGCGGAGGGTGGTTGTTGTTTGCCGCGACCGCCCTGAACTTGAGCGTGTACGTCGTGTCGCTCGTGTTCGTGATCGTCATGATCTCCGATTCGGAGTCGCCTGGAGCAGCGTTCGGGAGGTTGATGACGCAGCCGGCCGGCGCGCTGTCGATCTGGATGCCGGGCGTTCCACAGCTGCCCGCGGCGCAGGTGCCGCCCGAGCAGCCACTGCCGCCGCCACCGCCTCCGCCGCCGCCGCCCCCGGAGGGCGTGGTCGTCGTTGTTCCGGTGGTGGTCGTCGTGGCGGGCGTCGTCGTGGTGGTCGGGGGCGGCTTCGACGTGGTCGTCGTCGTGCCGCCGCCGTTGCCTCCGCCGTTCCCACCGGTGGTCGTCGTCGTGCCGGTCGTGCTCGAGCCGCCGCCGCTCTTTCCGCCGCCGGGCAGGCCGCCGAAGCCCTGGTTCGCGGGCGGGACGTTGTTGTTCCCTGGCGTCGGCGGGGGCGGCGGCGTGACGCCGTTCCCGTTCCCGTTGTCGGGCGGCGGCGTCGTCGCGGGCGGACTGCCGGTGAACGTGAAGCTGTTGACCTTGCCGCCGGCCGACCGCTGGAAGAGCGGGATCTGCGGCTTGTGCGTCCCGGGCGAGAGCACGTCGTGCCCGCCCGTCGTCAGCGTGAGGCGCCCGATCGGCGCGGGCACGAAGCCGCCGAGGTCGTCGCGGCGCTCGAACGCGAGATACGCCTCATCCCGTGTCGACGCCATGATGACGCCCTGGCCGAGCGGCGCGAGGGAGCCGGGAAGCGGATCCTCGTAGTCGAGCTTGATCGGATATGTGACCGGATCGGGCCGCGCGATCGGCGGCGCCGCGTGCGCGAGCGCCGGGACGGCGAGCGCGCCCAGGAGGACGGCGAGGTATGCCGCGCGCTTCATTCGAATCGCCGCCGCGCGAGGACGACGCGCGCCCAGTAGGTCGCGAGGATGAGCGCGGTGCAGATGAGGCCGATGGCGACGTCGATGCTCACCCACCGGCCGGTGACGTTGCTGTCGTCCTCGAGCGAGACGCCGAGGACGGCGTCGGGCTGGTGGTCGACGATCAGCCGGCCGAGCTTCTCGCGATGGTCGGCCCAGTTGTAGCGGGTGACGATCGCGCCGCCGCCCATGAGCGTCTGCGCGACGTCCGAGCTGAGCGGCTTCGGGTTGAAGACGGCGCTCGTCGCGATCGGATCGCCGATCGTGTCGTACGTCGTCAACTCCACGCCGGTCTCCTGCGAGAGCCGTCCGAGGACGTCCGCGAGCGGCGTCATCGCGAGCACGGCGCCGACCGGCTTCGATCCGAGCACGATCGGGCTGATGGTGAGGAGCGTCGGGCCGCTGCGATAGATCACGACCTCGCTGAAGCGGCCGCCGCGCGAGCTGTGGATGCCGCTCAGCGCGAGCTTGAGCGCGCGCAGGCCCTTACGTGACGCGACCGGCGCGGGCGCGCCCTTGGCGCGAACCGCGAGCAGCACGCGGCCGTCGGGCTGCACGATGTCGATCATCGGCACGGTCGAGTTCGCCTGCAGCGGCGTGACGAGGCGGTTGAGCGCGGGGCCGTCGTCCGCCGCGAGCGCAGTCGCGACGCCCTGGGTGAACGCGACCGCGCGGGCGGCCGAGAGCTGCTCCGACTCGATGGCGATCAGGCCGGCGTCGGCGTCCGCTCCGCCCTGCACGAGCCGGCTGTCGAGCGTCGCGCGCGCGCCGGCGGTGGCGCGCTGCCCGGCCAAGAACACCGTGAGGATCGCGACGAGAATGCCGATCGCGAGGTGCAGCTCGCGCCGCATGTACCAGCGCTCGGGCCGCGCAGGCCCGCCGCCGCCGCCGGGCCGCTTCGTGCCGGGCGGGAAGTCTTCGGGCCAGGTGAGCCACGGATCTTCGGTGACGGCCACCCGGGCCTCCTAGAACCGCGTTGCGGTCGTCGCCGTGCAGTTAGGGGCCGCGCCGCTCGAGCATAGGTTCGTCCCGGCCGTTGCGGCGAGGCCTGTCCCGGTCGGGGTGAACGTCGCCGTGCCGGCGCCGATGCTCGAGTTGCCGCCGCACGAAGCGAGCGTGATCGTCAGCGTTGTCGTCCCGTTCCCCGCGCTGGTGGACGTGGTGCAGTTGCGGTTCGTGCCGACCGTTTGCCCCGTCACCTGGCCGATGGTCGGCACGGTCGCGCAGGATGCGATCGCGACGGTGCTGATCAATATGATGTTGGTGTTGCACGCGCGCACGAAGACGGTGCCGTTGCCGGCGCCGATGGGGCCTCTGTTCTGGTTGAACGTGAGGACGATCTGGTCGCCGTTCTCGAACTTGTCCAGCGTTCCGCCCGTGTCGTTCTGGCTGTACCCGGTGACGACGAAGAGCCGCTTGGACTGCGCCGAGGTGAACGCCTTGTAATCGGACGTCCAGGCGCCCGAGGTGGTTGCGGAGGTGGAGGTCGACTGCAGCTCCCAGCACCACCAGTCGGGGACGTTCGTGCCCGTCACGTCGGAGGTCGTCGAGGTGGCGGTGAGCACAGGCGACGGCGTGAAGGAGGCATACGAGCCGGAGCCCGCGGCGGGGCAGACCGCGGCCGCGGCGGAGCCGCCGTCGGCGTAGAGCAGCGCCTGTCCGGTAACGGGGTTCGCCGCGGCTCCGGGCATGACCGTGCTGTTGCCGGACACCCAGACGAGGTGCTCGGTCGCATACGGGCTGCCGTTGAGCGCGGTGCTCGTGAGCGTCGGCGGCGGGATCCAGCTGCCGAGGGCCGCGGCGTTCGGGTTCTCGGTCTCGGCGATGAAGATCGCGAATGTGCCGCTGACCTGCCCGTACGCGAGGGCCCCGCCGGCGATGAGAGCTACGAGGGCGACTGCGGCGGCCCTTTTGCGGGCCTTCTGGCTCACGCCGTCGTGCCTCGAGCGCGGTCCTGCCAGATCTCGTAGAGCGTGATCGCTCCTAGCAGGATCGCGGGGATGACGAGGAGCAGCAGACGCGCCAGGGTGGATTGCAGGTGCACGAGGGCGTAGCCGACCGACGGAATGTGGAACCGGGCGATCCAGCCGGTGCCCACCGCGGGCACCTGCCAGTCGTCGGGCGTGCCGTTCGCGTCGCCCTTCGTGATGAAGTACGTGCCGGTCGGGCCTTGGCCGATCTTGTAGACACGGTGCGTGACCTTCTCGTTCGTCGAGCCCGGCTTCTGGAACACGATCACGTCGCCGACCTTCACCTTGGACGAGGGGATCTTCGTGTAGAAGACGATCGATCCCGTGGGGATGGTCGGTGACATCGAGCCCGACCGGACGATGAGCGCCTGGTACGGGAGGAAGCGCGGGCCGATGGTGATGGCGAGAAGGCCGAGCACGACCAGGCCGGCCGCAACCAGCCCGACCCAGCCGAGGATCTTGCCCACCAGACCGAGGGCCGTACGCTCCTGCACGGGTGCGGGCGCGTCGGATTCCTGCGGCGTCGTCTGCTGTGACGTCGTCATCTCGAGCCCCATTATGTTCGCTTCGGCGGTCAACTGCCCTCTACTCCGCGTGCCAGTAGAGCGAGAACGTCGCCGTCTGACCCTGCAAGCCGTTGGCCGCTGCCGTCGGCTCGGCCACCGCGATCTGGAAGTAGCGGCTGCTGCCGGCAGCGAGCGGCGTCGATCCGAGCGAGAGGTAGTGGGTGTTGTCGTGGTGGCCGGACCAGAAGCTGCCGAACGAGTCGGCCTGGAACGTGCACGCCGCTGCGATGTTGACGGGCCAGACGCAGGCGCTCATGGCCGTCGTGAACGCAGAGCTCGTGTACTCCTGGACGATGAAGTCGAGGCTGCCGCTCGTGCACGGCCCGGCGGGGAGCGCTCCGCTCGCCGTGCCGGGGCAGCAGGGATTGATCGCCGCCCAGCTGACCGCCGGGAAGCTCCCGTTCACCGCGTACGTGCAACTCGGCATGTAGATCTTGAGCACCTCCGGGAGCGTGCCTGCGTTCTTGATCGTCACGTTCGCGAACGCGTACGTCGTCGACGCGGGGGTGCCCGAGCTCACGATCGGATAGAGGAGCCCCGAGGTGAAGAGCGAGGTGCAGGTCGTGTTGATGTTGAGCGCGCCGCTCTGCGAGTGGCACGGGGCGCCGGCGCCGACGGTGTTGTCCATCACAAGGGTTCCGCTCGCGATCGAGTCGTTCGGGTTCGAGCCTTCGCCTGTGAGGAGCG
Organism: Actinomycetota bacterium; assembly: GCA_003139545.1. Taxonomy (GTDB): domain Bacteria; phylum Actinomycetota; class Thermoleophilia; order Gaiellales; family Gaiellaceae; genus Palsa-739. The sequence continues at coordinate 55,400 of PLJC01000006.1, read as the reverse complement.
CGTACGTGCCGCCTGCCGTGAAGGAGCCGAGGATCCCGATGACGATCAGGCTCAGAAGAAGCTTTTTGATCGTCTTGGACCGCATGGCTCTACTGGTCGATATGCCAGGTCAGTCCGAAGGTCGACTTCAGACCCTGCAGCTGGTTCTGCGCGGCTGCAGGACCCGGAAGGATGATGCCAACGAGGAAGGTGCGCGAGCCGCCGCTTGCGGCGAGATCGGTGCCAGTGGGGGTCGTCGTGCCGTTCGCGCTGACGGGGACGAGCTCGATCTTCCCGCTGTAGTTCTTGTGGATGTCGAACTGGGAGACGCTGTTCGTGCCGCCGTCGCTCGCGATCGTCTGGAGCGTGGACGAGTCGGTGATGACCGTGTTGCTGTCGAAGCCGGTGTTCGTGCCGGAGGGAACGGTGCAGGCGGTTCCGCTGAGCGTGATGCTCGTCGCGCCGACGTAGTAGTTGCTGCCGTTCGCGGTGCAGCTGACCTGGTTGCCGCCTTCGGTGAACAGGAGTGTGTCGCCCGCCTTGATGTTTCCGGTGAGCGCCGTCACGGTGTATGTCGAGCTGGCCGCGACGATGCCGCCGGCGACGGCGGTCGGCTTCGTCGAGATGGGGGCGTTGCAGGCTCCGGCCGCAGGCGAGGAGGACGTGTTGCCCCACCAGCAGTAGTTCTTGCCCCCCGTCGTTTCCTGCACGTACAAGATCGCCGTCGAGCACAGGGGGTTGTTCGTGGTCGGGTTGAAGGTGTAGACGGTCTGCTGCGTGTCGTAGCAGTTGGTGTTTGCAGCAGTCGTGTCGCTCGACTGGTCGGCGACCGTCGCGCCGGCCGAGATCGTGATCGTCGAGACGTTCGGGTACGTCACGTCGTTGACGATCGGGATCGAGGTCGCGCCGGGGGCCGCGCCTGCAGCTCCCACTTTGAAGGTCTGGGAGCTCGAGCCGGAGGTGACGACGACGAGGTCGCCGCCTGCGATCGTCCCCTCGACACCGGCGGGGCCGTGCCCGCTCGCGTACAGGCTCAGCGTGCTGACGGTGTTCGTCGGGTTGATCGTCGCGCCGTTGAAGACGCCGTTCCCGTACGGCGCCCAGAGGTAGAGCTTCGAGGCGTTCAGGCTGCCGGTGTTCGTGAGCGTCACGGTCGCCGTGCCGACGTACACGCCCGGCTCCTGGTTCGCGAAGCTCAGCGCGACGTTGCAGTTCACGTTGACGTTGTTGGTCGACTCGCCCAGGTTCGAGTCGCAGTTGCTGGCGACGTTGTTCCGCAGGATCAGGGTGCCGGACGCGAGCGCGTCGTTCGGGTTGCTCGTCTCCGCGGTGAATCCGGCGAACGTGCCGCTGCCGCCGAAGTACGCGGCAATCCCGGCTGCCATGAGCAGCATGAGGAGTGCCTTGGACGCGCTGAAGGGCTTGCGGGCCGCAGGCGCCGTGGCGGCGACGGCGGACACGCTCGCCGGGCGTTGAGACTTGTAGGCGATCGCGAGGGCGGCGAGCAGGCCGGCGGCTGCGAAGAGCGCCAGGCCGAACGTCGCGAAGCGAAAGAAACCGTTGTGGATCGCGCCGGTCGCTTCGACGGCGGCGGCTGTCGAGATCGCCGCGAGCGCGAGAAGCGCGAGCAGGTGCCTGCTGCGCTGCGTCGCGGGGCGCACGACCAGCTGAGGCTCGGTCTGCGCGGCCTCGACGGCGGGCGCTGGGAGCTCCTGCGTCGCCTCGCCGGGAGCCGCGACCCGGGTCTGCCGGGGGTGGGCTGCGCCGATGGAGGACGCGCTGAGCTTGAGTGTCTGAAGGTTTTTCATGGTGTGTGTGTGAGTGAGTGAGGGGTGGTGCCGCCGCCCCGATGGGCGGCGGCACCGTGTTCGTCTGGGCCGAACAGGAGCGGATTCGACCCTGTCGTCATGCCCCTTGGCTCAATTCGTCCTTACTGGTCGACGTGCCAGGTGAGGTCGGCGGTCGCCGAGCGACCCTGCACGTTGTTGCCGGCGAGCGGATCGAGCTTGATCCCGATCGTGAAGAAGCGGTCAGTGCCTGCGCCCATACCGCCCGTGATCGTGAGCGGGCTCGCCGTGTTGAGGGCGGTCAGCGTCTTCGTGTTGTCGCTGAAGTCGCAGGTGTTCGCGACGACCGCGCCGCCGTACCAGCAGGTCAGAGGCGTGGCGTACGTGTTGCTCGTCCACTCCTGGACGTAGACGTCCAGCACCGGGCAGAGGTCGCCCGTGCCGTGGTACGTCTGGCCCGCCGCGTCGCTGGTGATGCAGGAGGTCGAGCTCAGCTTGAGCGTGGTCGCTGCCAGGCTGCCGGCGTTTTTGAGATCGAGCTGATCGGCGGTGTACGAGTCGCCCGGCTTCTTCACGCTCGAGTTGAAGAGCGCGGTGCAGGCGGCGTTGACGTTCGTGTTCGTATTGCCGCCACCGGTCGAGAGACATGCGCTACCGGCGTTGACCGTGTTCGAGAGCACGATCGTGCCGGTTGCAAAGGTGTTTCCTGCGTTCGTCGTCTCAGCCGAGAACGACGCGAACGTACCCGAGCCTGACGCGATCGACACGAGGCCGATCACCGTCAAGAGCATCAGATACTGCTTGATTCGCTTCTTGGACATGGTTGCTCCTTCTAGGGGCTTATCGGACATGCAGGCGACCGCCGTTCGAGCCTGGGCGGGCTACCTGCCACCTTTTCCGCGCCGCAAGTCGTAGAAAAGGCCTACTTGGCTTGTACCAACGATCTTGACCATCGTCTATACCGGGATTCGCCTTCCTACCTTTTTCCTACTGGGAAGTTCCGCAAAGCAACACAAATCCTCTATCGGAGACCGGATACCGAGGCCATCTAGCCCAAATGGGGTACTCGGCCAGTTCCTACGTTTTTCCTACAGAGCGCGCAAAAGGGGGATACGCGTCGATCTGCATCGAGAATCACCGCGTGGCGGGGCGAGGCCGATGCTCAGGAGATGGTCGGCCCCCTCCTCGGAACCGCAGCCGCCGCAGCAGCCGCAGCAATCGCCGCCCATGCCATCGGTACGAACCCCGCAGCCGTCACGATGAGCCCCTTCGGGGGCTCCGTGCCGGTCCACATCGCCCATGTCGGGCATATCGAGGTCGCTCTCGGGAGCTCGCGAGCGGCCGGGCTCAAGCAGGTTCGGTGCGCAGCCGACTCGGCGGCGCTCGCCTGCTTCGTCGCTCCTTAATGTAAGTAACCCGCCGTCCGCGGGCGTATCAGGTTCGTTACGCCGCACGGCTTGGACGCGACGCTCAGGGTGCTAGCAACCTGAGTGAAGAGCTGAGCTAAGGGCCGAGGGCGCGACCACACCCCGCAAACCGAGAAGAAGCCCTGGGCCTAGGGCCCTTCTCGGTGGTCCGGCACTGGGACTCACTCGTTTGGGTGATGGGGCTGCGGTCCTATTGATTGTCCCCATGGGATCTGTACAAAATGGGCGTTCGGGTCTCTTTGCGGGGGCCGTGGTCGAGGGAGAGGAAGGTCACACCGGTGAAGACCGGCGTTGAGGGGCATGGCGCCTCTAGCCTGCGCGACTACCTGCACATCGGTCGCAGGCAGAAGTGGATCATCTTGCAGGCGGTCGTCCTGGTGCCGCTGGTGGCACTTCTGTATTCCTGGCACCAGACTCCGGTGTATCAGGGTTCCGCGACCGTTCTGCTGTCGCGGCAGGACCTGGCGGATCAACTGCTCAATACGCCAAACCAGACGGCGTACAGCACGACGCTGGTTCCGACTCAGGCAGCAATTGCCCGCGTGTCCCAGATCGCGAGTCGCACGATCGCGCAGCTCGGCCTCCGCACGATGACGCCTCGGGAGTTCCTGAGTGCGTCTTCAGTGACGCAGTCGCTCGACGCCGACACGCTGGGCTTCCACTTCCAGAGTACGGATCCAGTGCAGGCGGCGAGGGCAGCGACCGCGTATGCGCAGAACTACGTGTCCTACAAGCACGCATTGGACACAGCCTCCTTTGAAAGCGCCCGCCTCGAGGTTGCCGCGCGGATTCGGCAGCTCAGCTCGCAGGGTGACGCCTCCGGCGCGCTCTATACGTCTCTCGTCGAGCGCGAGCAGCAACTCCAAACCCTCGAGGCTCTGCAGACGTCTAACGCCACCATCATCCAAGCGTCCCAGCCGGCGGTGCAGATCGCGCCGCGTACCAGCAGGAACGCCCTCCTTGGTCTCTTCATCGGCGTCGTGCTCGGGGTTGGGCTCGCCTTCCTGCGTGAGACTCTCGACACTCGCGTTCGCAGCGCTCAGGAAATCAGCGACCGCCTGAACTTGCCGTTGCTCGGTCGCGTGCCGGAGCCGCCGAAGCACCTCCGGATCGCGGACAAGCTTTCGATGTTGGAGGAGCCGTCTGGTCTGCACGCCGAAGCCTTCCGCGTCCTCCGTACGAACATCGAGTTCAGCGTCCTCGACAGCTCCGTTCGGAGCGTGATGATCACGAGCGCGGTCGAGCAGGAGGGAAAGTCCACGACAATCGCGAACCTCGCGGTCGCGCTCGCGCGTGGCGGTCAGAGCGTCGCGCTCGTCGACCTCGACCTCAGGCGCCCATACGTCGACAAGTTCTTCGACCTTGGGGATCGACCTGGCATCACGCAGGTCGCGCTCGGTCGCGCGACGCTCGATGAGGCGCTTGTACATGTGCCGATTTCCTCGATGAAGCCGAGCCCGCAGCTTCGCCCGCGGTACGACGTGTCTTCGAGCAGCCATTCGAACGGGAACGGCAACGGGGTCGACGGCAAGCTGTGGGTCATCGGCTCTGGGCCGATTCCTCCTGACCCGGGCGAGTTCGTCGCTTCGCATGCACTGACGTTGGTCCTGCTTCAGCTTCAAGAAATCGCCGAGGTCATCCTCATCGACGCGCCGCCGCTCCTTCGTGTCGGCGATGCGATGGTGCTCTCGGCGAAGGTCGACGCGCTGCTGCTGGCGACGCGAATGGAGAAGGTGCGTCGGCCGATGCTCGCCGACATTCACCGCATCGTCGAGACCTCGCCCGCGCGTGTACTCGGTTTCGTCGTTACCGGAGCCGAGGCCGAAGAGGGTTACGGCTACGGGTATGGACACGGCTACGGCTACGGGTATGGCTACGGCCACTACCTGCCGAAGCCGGCTGAGTCAGAGCAGACCGAGGTCGTCTAGAAAGGCCGTGGGGGACGCGGTGCAGAAAGGCGGGCATAGGTCCATGGAGGGTGCTCGATGAGCACCCTCCCGGCGATCTACGACCAGATCGACAAGCGGACGCTCGAGATTCTCGAACGACGCCGCAGCAGCCCCCGCGTGGAACGGCGCGGTTGGCTGGTTCGCCGCGCGCTGTTCGTGGCTGACGTCTGCGGCCTTACTGCTGCGTTCCTCGTCTCTGAACAGTTGTTCGGCGGGGGCATCTCGGCAAATGGGCACCTCGGGACGCCTGGCGAATACCTGCTGTTCGTGTGTTCTCTCCCGGCGTGGGCCGTTGCAGCCAAGTTGTACGGCCTCTACGACAAGGACGAGGAACGGACGGACCACTCGACAACGCAAGACTTCACAGGCGTTTTCCATCTGATCACCGTGGTGACGTGGCTGATTTTCGTGGTCTCCCGGTTCACGCCCGTGCATCCCGAGCTGAAGAAGCTGCTCGTGTTCTGGGCGTGCGCGGTCCTTAGCGTGCCTCTCGCCCGTACGGCCGGACGCGCGTTCTGCCGTCGTCAGATCCAATATCTGCAGAACACAGTCATCGTCGGCGCCGGAGAGGTTGGTCAATCCCTCGCGCGCAAGCTCCTGAGGCACCCGGAGTACGGTCTCAATCTCGTCGGATTCGTCGATCGAGACCCCATCGAACCGGCCCACGACCTTGTGCATGTCGCGATGCTTGGCGGCTCAGATGAGCTCATCGATCTCGTCGGGCTGCTTGACATCGAGCGCGTCATCTTCGCGTTTTCAACCGGGGGCCACCGCGAGTCGGTCTACCTCATCCGGATGCTCAACGACCTCAACGTCCAGGTGGACGTCGTTCCGCGGTTCTTTGAGGTGATCGGAGGCGGCGTCGATGTGCACACAGTCGAGGGGGTCCCGGTCATTGGTCTTCCGCCGTTCAAGCTGTCTCGTTCGTCCGCGCTCATGAAGCGATCGCTCGACGTGCTCGGAGCTCTGGTGGGTCTCGTGCTTCTGTCGCCGCTCTTCGCGATGCTGGCACTCTTGATCAAGCTCGACTCGCGTGGGCCGATCTTCTTCCGCCAGGTCCGTGCTGGTTCTGGGCACTCGGTTTTCCGCATCTGGAAACTCCGGACGATGACGGCGGACGCGGACGAGAACAAGGCTGAGCTGGCGCACCTGAACAAGCATCGGGCGCCGGGCGGGGATCCGCGGATGTTCAAGATCGACAACGACCCGCGCGTGACGCGCGTCGGCGCGTACCTAAGAAGGCTTTCCCTCGACGAGCTCCCGCAGCTCATCAACGTTCTGCGCGGTGAAATGTCCCTCGTCGGTCCGCGTCCGCTCATCCTCGAGGAGCACGAGCATATTCGGGAGTGGGCCGAGCGGCGCCTGGCGCTCAAGCCCGGCATCACTGGCCTTTGGCAGGTTCTGGGGCGCGACGAAATCGGGTTCGAGGAGATGACCCGTCTCGACTACCTCTACGTCACGAGCTGGTCGATCGGGCGGGACGTCAGCCTGGTGTTGCGAACGCTCCCGCGGATTCTCTTCTCGAAATCGTCGTGACCGACATTGCCGAGTCGGTTGTTTCCGTGGAACTGCTCCCGGACGTCGTCGCGCGTCCTCTGCGCATCCTCTTCTTTGCATGGAACTACTACCCGTCCCCGACTGGCGGTGCAGAGCGTCAAGCGCGGCTGCAGGCCGAGGAGCTGACCCGCCGCGGCCACGAAGTAACGGTTGTATGCCCACGGTGGCCGGGTACCGAGAGCGCCGCGATAGGTGGCGTTGCCGTACGCCGTCTCTATCGCAGCCGCCTGCGGGGTCTTGGAAGGATCACATACCTCTTCTCGATCGTCGGGTTTCTACTTCGCGAAGGGCGGATGTACGACCTCATGCACGTTCATCTCGCGAACGTCCAAACGGATGTGATCGTTCCGATCGCAATGGTGCTTCGTCGGCCGGTCTATGCGAAGCTCGCATGTGGGGGCGAGGCCGGGGAGTTCCGTCGGTTACAGCGTGTCGCTCGATTGACGCGATGGTTCGGGATCCGTCATGCGACGCGCGTCCAAGCGCTGTCCTCGGAGATCGCCGTCGAACTCGACCACATCGGCGTCGACCCGCGTCGAGTCGTCCGCCTCGCAAATGGCCTCGATCTCGACTCATTCTCGCCCGCCTCGGTCGAGGTTCGTCTCCAGTTGCGGCGCGAACTCGATCTTCCGCATCACGAGACTCTCGTGCTCTTCGTCGGCCGCTTTGCTGAGTACAAAGGGATTTCCGATCTTCTCGCCGTGTGGCAAACGGTCCACGGAGGCGGTGCGACGCTTGTGCTCGTGGGGACGGCGGACACGGATCGGCCGATCGAGGGTCGGCTCAGCGGTGAACGCGTCATCGTGCGTGACTTCACAAACGAAGTTGTTCGATACATGAAGGCTTGCGATGTCTTCGTGTATCCGTCGCACGCCGACGGGATGTCGAACGCCGTCCTTGAGGCCCTTTCATGCGGCATGGCGTGCGTGGTGAGCACTTCGGGGGCCACGGCCGAGATCGTCACAGACGGGGTTGACGCTCTCTTGTTCGAGCCGCGGGACCGCGGCGCACTTGCAGAAAAGCTCTCGAAGGTACTCGCTGACGAGGTGCTTCGGAGGTGCCTGCAAGACGCAGCACGAGATACCGCGACCGAGTTCGATATCCGCGGGGTGGTCGATCGCCTTGAGATCGAATACCGAACGATGGTCCGAGGGCAATGATCCGCGCGACTTTTGGGACATGGTTCAGTTACGGCAGCACGGTTCTCCTCCAAGTCATGCTGGCGGATAAGCTCGGGATGTCGATCGGCGCTACGGCTTTCATCCTGTTGTACGCATTTGCGATCGCCGTCGCGAGCATTACCACTTCCACAATCACTTCGGTGGGCATACCGCGTTTAATCGCTGACGACGGAGCGATCGCGAGACGCCCTGCATTCCTCGCTGCCGTTCTGTTGGGTTTCGTGTTCCTTCTCACCGCCATCGTCGCCGGAGATCCTGCGTTCGCTCACTTCCTTGTCCGGTCAGAGAGCAAGGTACGTGGCATCGACGGTGTCATCAGATGGGGGTCGCTGTTCGCCCTGACCCAGGGGCTTGCAGGTGGAGTGGGAGCGCTCTGCATTGCCAAGGGGCGCCGCTTTCTGCCGGCAGCGGCTCCTGTGCTCCCAACGCTCGGCGGCGCGATCGTACTGATCGTCGCGGCGCGTCCATCTGCGTCCGGCGTGATGATGGGTGTCACCCTCGGCTCGACTGCGCAGGTGTGCCTCCTGCTGGTCGCGTGCCGCCATATCCGTCTCTCGTCGGAGCACGGTGACTCGGCCGTGGGCGTTTCCCTCTTGACGGTCGCCCAGTTTGTCCTCCTCGCGCTTCTCCCACCGATTGAGCTCGAGCTCGCCTCCTGGCACGCGTCGTCCGCCGGTGCGGCTTACAACTTCGCGGTACGCGGTCTAGCGGTTGCACAGCAGCTCCTCATCGGCGGCCTCTTACTTTCGTCGATCGGCGATTGGTCGACCCTCGCTCGTACCGGAGGTCTTCGGGCTTTGCGCGATAGGTTCCCGCGCGCCCTCGTGATCGGCGGTCTCGCCCTCGTCCTCGCTGCAGCCGTTGCTTTCGTTGCTGGGCGCACGCTCGTCAGCTTGACGTATCAGCGTGGGAGCTTTAGTGCGGCGGACGCCAAGGAAGTCGCACATATCTTGGTCTTCGCTCTTCCGGGCTTCGTGGCTGAGGGCCTCAGTCTGATCGTTGCGCAAGCGGTGCTCGCGATGAAGTGGAATGACCTTGCGATAGGAACAGGCGTGACGCGAGCGTGCGCACGCCTGACGTCCGTGGTTGTAGGCGCTGCCATCTGGGGTCCCGTCGGCGTTGCCGGAGGCTACTCGGTCGCGAGCGTTCTGATCGTTCTCGCACAGGTGGTGGTTGTCATGCGACGCGGCCTCGTCGATCGGCATTCGAGCAATGACCTCGGTCGTGCGCTGGCCGTCGCCGGTCTTACGGTTGCCGTCGCCGGTGGTGTCCTGCTCACAGGCACGTCAGCTGGTTTCGTTCGCGCGGCAGTGGTCGTGATCGCTTTTGTCACGTTCACGATCCTCATCCAGCCGGCTCGGGCGCGTGTGAACTGGTGAGCGAGATACTCGTCTCTTTCCGCGGTGCCACTAGTCGCAACATGCGCGGTGGCATGATCGCCGCTGGGCTTCCGCTCCTCGCCGTCGCTGTGGGACTCACGGTCGGGATGAACGCAAAGGTCGCTGTAGTACTTCTCTTGGCGATCATTGCATCGGCCGCGCTCATCGGGGCTTCACGTGCGTCGCTCGCTGCCGCGCTCATTGCTGGCACCATCGCGATCCCCTCGCTCATTCTCCTCGTCTCATCCAGCGGCGGATCGTCGGCAGCGTCTCTTTTGGCTGGCCAGGGCCGCTGGGTCACTGTGGTCTTTGCCGTTCTCATCATGCGGAGTTTGCTGCGAGGCGAGCGCATCGTCCTACCTTCCCTGGTCCGGACGGCCTTGCTCATCTACTGCGCCCTCTACGCCCTCGAGCTCGTCGTCGCGTTCTTCAGGTCAGATTTCCCACCCGGCACAGGTTCACTCATTGTTCGTCAGGTCACGTATCCGCTCGCCGCGATTGTCGGCGCGTCGACCATTGGGGGTGGTGCAACTCGTGACCGCGATGGCCGAGCGGGCTCGATGGCGGTTCTGCGCCTCGCCCGGGTGGCCGGTCTAAGCGCCGGGGTGGCTGGCTTGGCGGCGTTCTGGTTCTGGGCATGGCTCCACGGGCACGTCAGCGCTGGTCCGTTCGAGCACCTCTTTAGCCAGGCCAGCCAGGCGAGCGTCTACCCGGGCCGCTCCATCTTTCCCCTCGTCCAAGATTCTCCGAACGTGGGAGTGGTCGTGATCGTCGCGCTCGCCGCGTTTTCGGTCCCCCCGCTGCTCGAAGGCAGCCGTCACGACAAGCTGCTGGCGGCAACCGCGGTGTTGGCGGCAGGCAGTGCGGTGTACGCAACCGAGTCGCGCACAGGAGTTATCGCGCTCGGCGTAGCCGCGCTCGTGTGGCTGTTGCTGAACTGGCGCGACCGCCGGCGTCGCGCGACCGTTGTCCTTCTCATTGCGCTCATCGCGGGTGCTGTCCAGGCATACACGCTCCTGCCGAGCTCGCGGAAATTCCAGGCGAACGCCCCGACGTTGGTCGCGCGCCAAGGAATCTGGAAGCAGGCTGTGAGCGATCTCGGCCGTGACCCCGCTTTTGGTCTCGGTTATCACTTCAGCGCGGGGTCGAACTTCGTGGAAAGCGCAGCACCGGGGGCCGCCGCTGTCGCGCGCGGCCAGTCGGTTCAGAGCGAGTACCTGGGCCAATTGGTCGATGGCGGTCTCGCCGGCTTCGTTCTTTTCGTCTTCATCCTCATGACCTGGTTGCGCGCAGCGCGGGCGCAGCTCGGCGGCCCACGGCGTTCTCTCGGGGTCGGCCTCGTATGCATGTTGGCGGGAGTCGGAGCGGCGATGATTGGGAGTTCGGTGCTTCAAAGCGCGGCGGTCAGCACGCTCGTGTGGTTCTTGTTTGGCGCCGTCGCCGCGCTCGGGGCCGTCGGGGGTGAGGAGCCATCTGTGGCATTGCCGCGATAGTTGGTGACGCCAGTGAGCTCGATGCCATCGAATCGATGGTAGAGAGTTTGCGTCACCGTGGGCCCGACGACCGCGGAGTAGCGATTCTCCGCGAGGACGGGGTCGCGCTTGGCATGCGAAGGCTGAGCATCGTCGATCTCGAGCACGGGCATCAGCCTATGTGGAGCGAAGACGAGAAAGTATGCGTCGTCTTCAACGGTGAGATCTACAACGCCGAGGTGCTTCGCGAGGAGCTCGTCGCTGCTGGACATGCTTTCCGCACGGATCACAGCGACACCGAAGTGCTCGTCCATGGATACGAGGAATGGGGGGAGCAGCTTCCCTGTCACCTCGATGGGATGTTTGCGTTTCTGATCTGGGATCGCCGTCGCCGCGACTTTTTCCTCGCAAGAGATCGGTTTGGCGAGAAGCCGCTGTATGTCGGACGCACAGGCCGCGGATGGATTGTCGCGTCCGAGATAAAGAGCCTGCTCGCCTTCCCGGGACTTCGCCGTGCGCTGGACATTGATGGCCTAGCCGAATACCTGTCGTTCGACTTCGCGGTAGCTCCAAGGACGTTGCTGGCGGACGTCAGCAAGATTGGCCCGGCTACGGCCGGGTTCATATCGGCGGAGGCAGGCCTCCGCACGTGGCGGTACTGGGTTGCTAATCCGATCGAGGTTCCGCGCGATGAGCCCGATCAGCTAGTCGAGCTCGACAGACTCCTCAACGAGGCTGTGCGTACGCGCCTTGTCTCGGACGTTCCGGTTGGCCTCTTCTTGAGTGGCGGCCTCGACTCCAGCACGGTCGGCTTCTACATGTGTCGTCATGCGAAGCGTGTCGTTTCGTTTTCGATCGGCTTCGAAGAGGCCTCATACGACGAGACAGCGTACGCGCGTCTCGCTGCCGAAAGGCTTGGGATCGAGCATCACGTGGAGAAGCTCTCGCAGCAGCGTGTGCTCGACTTGCTGCCGTCGATCGTAGACATCCTGGACGAGCCGCTTGCTGATCAGTCCGTCCTCCCAACTTACCTCTTGAGCTTGTTCACACGGCGCCATGTGAAGGTGGCGCTGGGCGGGGATGGAAGCGATGAGATCTTTATGGGATACAAGGCATACCTCTTGATGAAGGCCGCTTGGTTAACGCCAAGACCAATCGCCGCTGTCGCCTCCAGCTTCGCGCGCCTGATGCCCGCCGAAGCTGCTGTGAAGGTCAAGGGCGCCGCGCTGGTCCGAGACCTCAGGCTTTCGCCGCGGCAACGCCTCCTTTCACATCTCGGTGCATTCAAGGGTGACGGCCGGTTCGTGCTCGCTCCGGGCCTGCGGCGGCGAGTGGGAGACCCGCTGTCCAATGTCTTGCCGAGTCTCCAAGCGGGTGTCCCCGACGGCGCAGCTGCGCACGACGAGACCGCGCGCGCTTACCTGGAGACGTACCTGGCGAATGACATTCTCGCGAAGGTCGATCGTGCAAGCATGGCTGCGTCCCTTGAGGTGAGGGCGCCCTTCCTCCATCCCGGGCTTGCGAGCTTCGGCCTCTCGCTGCCGGCGAAGCAGCGCCTCCGCGGGATGGAAGGCAAGTACCTCCTGCGACGGTTAATGGACGGTCGTCTCCCCGCTGAGCTGGTTAGTCGGCAAAAGATGGGGTTCGGCATTCCGATCGACGCGTGGTTCCGTGGCGATCTTGCCGCGCTTGCGCGAGATGCGCTCGATCCCGTTCGCGTTCGAGAACGCGGCATTTTTGACGAGACTGTTGTCTCGCGCCTGCTCGCGGAGCACAGCTCCGGCCGGCGCAATCATGGGCGCCGGCTTTGGTCGCTGGTCCAACTTGAGCTCTGGCTCCAGAGGTGGATCGACAGTCCGTCGTCGAGCGTATCGGCATATGACAGCGCCGCGTGAAGGGGAGTAGGTGCGGATCGTCCACATCGCGACACGGCATCGGCATGGGGGGGCTGAGCGAAACCTCATCCACGCCATCGAGGTCGCCCAACGTGAGGGACACTCCGTTACCGCCGTCGTTGGGGAAGAAAGCAGGAGCGGTTGGTTCCCGAGCGGCACGAATGTGGTCGTGCTCCCTTCGTTGGTGAGACAGCCATCCCCTCGACGTGACCTCATGGCCCTCCGTGCACTGAAGGGGATCCTTAAGGACGCTGCTCCTGATGTCGTATGGACACATCAGTCCAAAGCGGGGGTGCTCGGTCGGTTAGCGGCCCCGCCGCGAGCCGTCGTGATCCACTCGCTCCACATGCCTTCGTTCGGGCCTGAATACCCACTCGTACGCGGCCGCGTGTATCTCGCAGCAGAGCGGCTTTGCGCGAGAAAGACAGACATCTTCGTGTCGGTTGGACGGGAGCTCGCAGACCGGTACGTCGGAGCAGACATCGGGCGCCCGGAGCAGTACCGAGTGATTCGATCGCCCGTGGACATCGATCGTTTTGTCGGTGAGCGAGGCTTGCAGGAGACTCGACGGCGTGAGGTGCTCCGCCGGCATGCGCTTGACCCGGATCGCCGCGTTGGTCTTGTCATCTCGGCGCTTGACAAGCGCAAGCGCGTCGATCTGATCCTTACGTCACTCGCTGCACCTCTTCGCCGGGGGCTCCAGGTCATCGTTCTCGGTGACGGACCGGACCGAGAGGCGCTGGAGCGTCTCGTCGCAACGCTGGGAGTCCAACGCGCGGTCCATCTGCCCGGCTTCGTAGAAGACGTGGCGCCGTACCTCGGCGCAGCCGACGTACTCGTACACGCGTCGACGATAGAAGGTGTCCCTCAGACGATCGTTCAGGCGCATGCAGCAGGACTTCCGGTCGTCGCAACCGAGGCGTTGGGTATCCGGGAGGTACCTGGCCCACTCCTGCTCGCTCATGCGAATGGCGATGGCTTGGCGGTCCGTGTCGCAGAGGCGCTGCGGACACCTCGGTCGCCGGTCGACAGCCGCCTACTCGCAGAGTGGACACTGCCAGTCGTCGAGCAAGAGCACTTGCAGTTGCTGAGGGACGTGTCTGGCTCGCGCGCCGCGAGGCTGGACCGCTCTACGGAAGCCACCTTGCGCGTCCGGTTTGCCCGCGTAACAGGAAGCGGCTCCGATGAGTAGCGAGACCAAGAGCCAAGCGGGTGTGTCGATCATTGCTGATGCGACGTCGTGGTGGGGAGGGGACGTCAAGTCCCGCACGGGAAGGGTTGAAACGAACGTAACTGTCAAGCGCCACATCGATCTCCTCGCCCGGAGTGGGCGGGTGCTGGCGCCCGGTGCGGCGGTACTCGACTACGGCTGCGGGGACGGCGCCCTCGCGCACGCCTACCGTGACGAGGGCTACGACGCGTGGGGTGTCGACATCCATGTCGCGGAAGCGCCGCACCTTGTCGAGTTGATGCCGGACGGACGGCTTCCTTTCCCAGATGAGACTTTCGACCTTGTTGTTTCGGAGACAGTGCTCGAGCACGTAATGGGAAATCAGGAGCAGTGCTTCCGGGAGATCGCACGAGTGCTCAAGCCGGGCGGCATCGCCTTGCACCTCTTCCCTCCGCGCACCGCGCTTATCGAGTCGCACACCAGGGTTCCCCTGGGCTCCTTCATCCAATCAGCTGGCTGGATAGGTATGTGGGCGAGGATCGGCGTGAGGGCTACCCACCAGCGAGGACTTTCAGCACGAGTCGTCGGCGCTCAGAATGCTCGGTATCTCGCGGAGCGGACGAACTATCTGAGCCGAAGGCACTACATCCGCCTCGCGCGTCGCCACTATGCGCGTAGCGCATTCGTTGAGCGCGATTGGCTCCTGGTGTCGGCGCGCCGACCCGCCGTGAAGGTCGTCGCTCGGCTTGCCAAGATCATCGTCCCAATCGCATGGGCCTACGATGCGCTGTACTTTCGCGTGATGCTCCTCGAGAAGGAGCCTTCGCGCGCCAGATGACATCCCGCTTCGCTTTCGGCGCGAATTGGCGAAGGTTCAATGCGTCGGTCACCGATGAACAGCGCGCGCATGCGCGGGCCTCGCTCGAGGAATGGTTCGGCGACCTCAAGGGTCGAACGTTCCTCGACATCGGAGCGGGCAGTGGACTGTTCGCCGCGGCTGCTGCTGAGAGTGGGGCCAAGGTCCGGGCGTTCGATTTCGTCGGAGGCCGTCCTAAATGCGGAAGAAACGCCAACTCCGAACCGCGCAGCGAGGCGAAACGAGAGGTGACGGTCGCCCTACAGCCGCTCCGCGACGATTTGGATGCCGATGACGTCCAGGTCGTTGCGATCTGCGAACGACGGATGCAGGTTGTCGGGAACAACATCGGTCGTGTCGGTTGTGAGAACCGACACGATGCGAAAGCCCTGCCGCGCGAAACTGTCGGTGTAATCGCCGCGGCGCCAGCGGTTGCATGCCCAGT
The DNA here is from genome assembly GCA_003139545.1 of Actinomycetota bacterium. Taxonomy (GTDB): domain Bacteria; phylum Actinomycetota; class Thermoleophilia; order Gaiellales; family Gaiellaceae; genus Palsa-739. Next base: position 40,302 of record PLJC01000006.1, on the reverse strand, counting down.
CGGAGTGGCCAAGCGTCGCGAGACGCCATGTCGGACCGCTGTGTTGCAGGAACTCGAGCGGCCGGGTCTTGTCGCGGTGGTCGCGGAGGTCGATCTGGTGGCTCGTCAAGCCGCCGGGCCGGAGGAGCCGCGCGAGTTCGGCGATGGCCGCGTCTGGGTTAAGGATGTGCTCGAAAACGGCGTGGGAGTAGATCAGGTCGAAGGATGCGGCGGGCAGGTCGGTCGCCTCGACGTTCACCGGCGTCAGGTACTCGACGCCGTGCGGCACTGTGGACGCCCATGCGATCGTGTCAATGCAAACGATGCGGTGCGCTCCGTGGCGGGCGAAGAGTGCGGCGGTGCCAAGGTTGGCGCCCGCGCCGATCTCCATCACGTCGAGGCCGGAAACGTCTGCGACGACAGCGTGTCGAGCAAAGACGCGGCTGGCGTAGTCGGCCCCGTCCTTCCCGCGGTCGTACCCGTCGTGAAGGCGTCGCTTCGTCCTTAGGCGCTGTACCGGGGGAAGCGTCAGCAGGACGCCCTTGGCGATGCTCACAGCGATCGACGGCATCGGGCGCTGAGCATATGCGACGGCGGAGCGCTCATTGGTCGAGGCTAACGAAGTGGCTCGAGCTGACCGGTGGCGCTTGATCGAACAAGGGCGCGCCAGACCTTCGGGCCGACGCCGCCTTGAGGCGCAGTCGCACCCGCTCCGCCTTGAGAGCGGTTGCCGTACACGATTGTCATGCTTTCGCCGCCTCTGAGCGACAAGCCGGAGATGTCGATCGTCTGCCCCCTCATCGAAGCCGTTCCGGGACTTGCGGTTACGTATCCGCCGCTGCTCGAATCGGTCGACGCCGGTGTCCAGCCGGGCGGGACAATGAGCCGTAGCTCGCCGTCGCTGATCCCGCCCGTTGCCGCGACGAACACGAACACGATTGTGTTCCCGTGCGACCCGGGTGCTATGTCTCCCGTGGCGCGAAGCAGCGAGCCCGACCCATCGGGTGACAACACGGTGACGCGCAACCGGCTCGACAGCGGTCTCAGCTTTCCCGCAGCCCTTGAACGCTCCTTCGCTGCCCAGAGCTGCTCGCCGACCCCCGCCGTCGGCGCCTCGGCGCCCGGCCCACCTTGAGCGGGGCTCCCGTAAGTCAGCGAGGCCGTTGCGCCGCCATCGAGGCTCCTCACCAGCAGAGTCACCGTTCGCCCCGAGACGATGATTTTGCCGTCTGTCGTCGCGACGTAACCCGGAGCCGTCTTCTCCGTCGACGGTGCGCTCCAGCCCACGGGCACGACCAAGGTAAGCGCGCCGCGTCGCACTCCGCCTGAGGCCGCGGAGTAGGTCAAGGTGATCGAGACGTGTCGAGCGCCGTTCGGGACGCTGGCGGGATTCGCGGTCAGGGATCCGGACCCATCTGGCGCGAGGACGTTTACCTTCGCCGATGCACCGAGGCGAACCATGTGTCCGGTTGCTCCGGATTGTTCACTCGCGATCCAATCCTGTGCGCCGACGCTGGAGGAAGGCGCCTTGCCGTCGCGGTAGACGATCGAGAGCGACGCTCGTCCCGCGAGCGAAACTCCGGTGACGGAGATGACGCGCCCGCGCGTCGCGACTGATCCTCTCGACGCCGTTGTGAAGCCCGGGCGCCCTGCTGCGGTTGTGGGCGGAGACCAGCCAGGCGGCACGACCAGTTCGATGCCGCCGTCCCTGAGCCCGCCGGTGTCGGCCGTGTAGACAAACCGAAGTGCCCGTTGGCTCTCACCGCTGGGGACAGCACTCGCGGATGCTGCGATCGTCCCGGATCCGTCCGGCGCCAGCACCGCGATCTGCGTGGGCTTCGGAAGCGGACTGAGCGCGCCGCCGGGACTCGACTGCTCCCGGACGACCCATGACGTCGCGCCTGACGCTGTGGGACGAATCCCGCCTGCTCCGTGCCCGTACTGGACCACGAGACTTCGGCCGGTGGCCAGGCTGAGCCCGTCGACCCGGATTGTTCGGCCGTCGACCGAGAGCCGCCCGGCACTTGCCGAGGTGAAGCCCGGCTCGCCCGGATTGATCGAAGGCGGCGTCCATCCGGCGGGGACGGTGATCGCCAGCGTCCCTTCGTGGGTGCCGCCGGCGGCCGCCGTGTACGTAAATGAGATGCCAAGAAGCTTCGTGCGGCTGGCAAGCACCGCCGGCGACGCGGAGACGGTTCCGCTGCCGTCGGGGGCGAAACCGAGCGCCGTCACAGGCGTGGGCACGGCTGACGAGCTCGTCAGGCCGTCGCCGAGCTCGCCTTCGCTGTTCCCTCCCCAACAGGTCGTTGCGCCACCGCGGATCAGCGCGCACGAGTCGTAGAGGCCGGTCGTGATCGCGACGACGCCGCTTCCGAGACTTCGTGTCCGAACGGGCGAGGAGCTGTCCGAGGTCGTGCCGTTGCCAAGCTGGCCGTAGGGGTTGGCGCCCCAGCAGTCGACGGCGCCGTCCCTGAGCAGGGCGCATGTGTTGTTGCCGCCGGCGCTGATGGACCTAACTTTCGGCAGCCCGCTCACCTGGACTGGTGCCGAGCTATCGCCGCCGCCGTTGCCGAGCTGTCCTTCGACGTTCCAGCCCCAGCACTCGACCGACCCGGAGGCGAGCAGCGCGCAGGTATGCCCATCCCCGGCGGCGATCGACACTGCTGAGCCCTTCAACCCGCTGACCGGAACGGGAACGTTGCTGTCTGCCAGCTGCCCGTTGCCTAGCTCTCCGTTGGTGTTTGCGCCCCAGCAATCGACGTTCCCATTCAGAAGGAGCGCGCACGTGTGCGCGAGCCCGGCGGCAAGCGCCCGCGCGGTCTTGACGCCGATGACTCGGACGGGTCTTGCGCTGGCCGCTGTCGCTTTGCCGTCCCCGAGCTGGCCGTTGGAGTTGGATCCCCAGCAGTCGACGGCCCCGCCCGCGACGACGGCGCAGGCGTTGGCAATCCCGACGGCGATCGCCGATGCGCCTCTCAGGCTAGGCACGAGCGTGGGCCTCAACATCTCACGGCCGGCGCCGTTCGAGCCCCAGCAGGCGACGCGTCCGTCGGTGAGGAGCGCACAAGCTTCGCTGCCGCCGACCGCGACCGCTGACGGTGTAGCCGGCAGGGCCTGCACAGGAACCGGCGCCAGGCTGCTGTCTCTCGTGCCATCGCCGAGTTGACCCCTCGCTCCGTCTCCCCAGCAGTAGACGGAGGCAAACTTTCCGGCGATCAGCGCGCACGAGCTGTAGTCGCCCGCGGCGAGCGCACGCGCGGCCGCGCCCGGGCGCAGCGCCGACCGGAGGCGGAACCTAACGGCACCCGGACCGAGCCGAAGCGAGGCATTCGCGCTCGGCGAGGATGTCTTGGGGTTGTGGACCAGCTCGAGCCGTGCGACGACGGCGACCGTCACCGCCAGGACCAGAAAGATGGCGACCCAAAGGGCGGTCGCGCGTTCCCGCAACCTTGTAGACATCCCCGCCCCTTCACCGTAATCGATTTTCCGGCGGATTTCGCCTCTTCCCCTTTTCGGGTGGGGGCTTTAAGCTCAGACTCGGGTGTGGGGGCGTGGCTCTACGGCTGCGTCCCGGAAAGGCTGGGTGTGAGCTTCGTCGCAACTGCATCGGCTTCTCGCGTCCGCGAGGCGGCGGACGGGCGCCTACCGGCGGCTGCGCTCGGCGTCGCTGTCGCGCCTGTTCTCGCGGCTCAGGGCGGCTACTTTCCGACCTCCTGGGGCTGGTCCGGTCTCCTGCTTGCCTGGGCCGCCGTGATGGGGGCTCTCCTGCGCCCGGTCTCCCGGCCGTCGCGGCTGGAGCTCGTCTTCGTGGGCTCCCTCGCAGCGTTCGCCGCCTGGCAGGCCGCCTCGTCCATCTGGGGCCCGGCGACCGCGGCCGGCCTCGAGGCCGAGCGGACGTTCGTCTACGTCGCCGCGGCGCTCGCGCTGCTCACGCTCGTCGGGCGCGAGCACGTCCGGTTCCTGCTCGCGGGAATCCTCGCCGGAGTCGCGATCGTCTGCGTCTATTCACTCCTGACGCGCCTCTTCCCGAACGGGTTCAACTCGGTGAACACCTGGTCGGGCGCGCGACTCTCGACTCCGGTGGGCTACTGGAACGGGCTCGGCATCGTCGCCGGCATCGGCGTCCTGCTCGCGCTCGGGTTCGCCGCGCGTTCGGCTGCGCCGGTCGCGCGCGCCGCCTCCGGCGCGGCCGTTCCGCTGCTCGTGATGACGCTCTACTTCACGTTCAGCCGTGGCGCCTGGCTCTCGACCTTCGCCGGGCTTGTCGTCCTCTTTGCCGTGGATCGGAGCCGGATCCGGCTCGCCCTTGTGGTCACGCCGCTGGCGTTAATCGCAGCGCTCGTCGCGTGGGAGTCCTCGCGCGCCGCCGCACTGACTCACGTCGGGCGGTCGCTCTCGGCAGCGACGCACGACGGGCACCGTCTTGCGGCTGTGGTCCTCGTCGCGGTGATTCTGTCCGGCTACACCGCCTACATCGCCGGCCGACTCAGCGTTCCGGAGCAGGTCGAGCGCGCCGCGCCCTGGGCAGGGCTGGCCCTGGTCGCTCTGGCGATCGTCGCTGTGCTCGCGCTTTACGGCGCGCCGTGGACGGTCGCGCGGCACGGATACGACTCCTTCACGCGCGCGACGCCGAATCAGACCGCGAACCTAAACAGCCGTCTCTTCTCACTCTCGAACAACGGCCGTCTGGGCGCTTGGCGTGTCGCTCTACACGCTTTCGAAGCGCACCCAATAGGGGGGCTCGGCGCCGGCGGGTTCGAGCAGTACTGGGATGCTCACCGCAAGACGAACCTCGTTATCCGCGACGCGCATAACCTCTATCTCGAGACGCTTGCCGAGACGGGCATCGTCGGCATGCTCATCCTCGGCGCAGCCCTGCTTGCGCCGCTCGCGGCCTTCAGGCGAGCCCGGAAGGAGCCGCTCGCGGCGTTCGCGCTCGCCGGCTACACGGCCTTCCTCGTCGAGGCGGCCGTCGACTGGGACTGGGAGCTTTCCGGCGTGACGCTTGTCGGCCTCCTATGCGGCGGCGCGCTGCTCGTGGCCGCACGCGGCGAGCGCCCGGCCGGTCGCTGGCGGGCGCTCCCGATCGCCGTTGGTTCGGCCGTAGGACTCCTCGCCCTCGGCGGCCTGATCGGCAACCTGAGCCTCAGCTCCAGCGCGAAAGCGGCCCACTCCGGGCACTGGAGCGCCGCTGCCTCCGACGCGCGGCGGGCGCGCTTCTTTGCGCCCTGGTCGGCGCAGCCATGGGAGGCGCTCGGCCACGCGCAGCTCGGGCTGGGCCAGAAGGCAAATGCCCTCTTGAGCTACCGGAAGGCGGTGGCGAAGGATCCGCAGAATGCGCAGCTCTGGGTCGAGTTCGCCACGGTCGAGCATGGGCCGGCTCGCTGGAAGGCGTTCAGCCAGGCGATCGCCCTCGACCCGCTCGACGACTCGATCCGGCAGACGGTGCAGCAGCTGCTCGCCGCAGGGGCGAAGCCGTGATCCGGGTCGACCCCCTCGCGCGCCCGGAGCCGCTCATCCGCCGGGTCTACGCCTACGCCGCGTACCGGCTCGGAGACGGGCCCGACGCCGAGGACGCGACGAGCGACACCTTCGAGCGGGCGCTCCGCTACCGGCACCGATACGACCGCAGCAAGGGCGAGCCCATCGCCTGGCTGCTCGGCATCGCCCGCCGGGCGGTCGACGATCTCTATGCGACCCGGCCTCCGATTGCGGAGCTGACCGCTGACGTGGCCGGCACGGGCGACCTCGAGCCGGAGATGGTGCGCAAGCTGACGGTCCAGAAGGCGGTGCTGACGCTGGACGAGCGCTCGCGGGAGCTCGTCGCGCTCCGCTACGGGGCCGACCTCACTGCCCGCCAGATCGCCGAGATGCTCGGCGAGCGGACGAACACCGTCGAAGTGGCGCTCCACCGGGCCCACGCCCGCCTGCGGGCCGCCCTCGAGGGGGAGCAGCGCCGCCCTAAGCCTGCCTCCGGTCAAACCGGGGGCGAAGAGGCTGTAAGCATCTGACCCCGATTCTCTGTAAGGGATGTAGGCACTGAATCCCGAGGCGCAGAGGAGTGGCATGAAGACCTGGTTCAAGAACTGGAAGCACGGACGAGGGCTCGAGATCGAGGCTGAGCTGAAGGCAAGCCGGCCGACGCCGAGCAACCATTTCGTCAAGTCGATTGCGGCCCGCATCAACCCGCGGCCCGCCAATCCCGTCCGGACCAGGTCGCGGATCGCGGTCGCCGGCGTCGCCACTGCGGTGATGGTCGCCGCCGTGGGCGCGAGCGGCGGCTTCAGCTCCGCAGCCTCCAGCATTGCCGGGGCGGCGCGCAGCGTCGCCCAGTCGACCCATGCCACCTCGCCGGGGCCGGTCCCCGGTGCTCCGGGGCCGAATCAGACCGTGCGCGGCGGCGGCGGGCCTGTGTCCGCCGAGTCGCAGTACGCGGTCGCTCCGACGGTTTCGAGCTTCGCGCCCATGCAGGGCGCTCCCGGCTCGTCCGTGACCGTCACCGGCACGCACTTCACCGGGCCGAGCGCGATCAACGAGGTCGACCTGAACGGCGAGGCCACGAGCTTCTTCGTCAACTCGTCCACCTCGCTGACGTTCACCGTTCCGGGTAACGGGACGTCCGGGACGATCGAAGTGACGAACGGTGCCGGCTCGGGCGACAGCGCCGATCCGTTCACTGTTCTCACCGCCCCGACCCCCATCTCCACCACCCCAATCGAGGGTGGCGCAGGCACGCCGGTCGAGATCGACGCGACGAGCGGCCTCCTCGGGACGACGAGCGTCAAGATCGGCACCAAGGCTGCGGCGTTCACCGTCGTCAGCGACAGCGAGATCCAGACCTCAGTGCCTAGTGGTGCAAAGACCGGCCTTGGTCTCGTAGTCGTGACCAACCCGGTCGGTTCCGCGCAGACCGGCTTCACGGTCGACTCGAGCGCGCCGACGATCACCTCCTTCACGCCGACGAGCGGCGTCGCCGACGGCAGCGTCACGCTGATGGTGAAAGGCACGAACCTCGACACCGCCTCCGACGTGCTCTTCAGCGACGGCAGCGGCGGCACCGTCGACAGCCCGATCATCTCGATCCCGACGAAGACCCAGGCGCAGGTTCAAGTTCCGACCGGCGCGCACACGGGGCCGATCACGGTGCTGAACGCGACCGGCCAGGCGACGAGCAAGCAGAGCTTCACCGTCATCGGTGCACCGACGGTCACCTCGTTCTCGCCGGGCTTCGGCGCGGTCGGCTCGATGGTGACGATCACGGGCTCGTCCTTCATCGGGACGACCGAGGTCGACTTCAACGGCCAGGCTGCGATCAAGGCCACGATCAAGGGCGACACGCAGATCACGGTCAAGGTGCCTGTTGGCGCCACGACCGGGCAGATCACGGTCACGAACGGCGTCGGCTCCGGCCATAGCGCCGGCAACTTCGTCGTCCTCATCTTCCATCCGACGATCGGCTCGGCCACCCCGAACAGCGGCGGCTGGGGCACGGCCGTCGAGATCGACGGCAACCACTTCATCGGCGCGTCGTCGGTGACGTTCAACGGCAAGGCCGCGTCGTTCACCGTCGTCAACGACACCACGATCGACACGCGTGTGCCGACCGGTGCGCCGACGGGACCCGGCTCCGGGGCAACGGGCGGAATCATCGTCGCGAACGCCCTCGGCAAGTCACAGCAGCAAGGGTTCACGGTTCTCTCGACCGCGCCGACGATCACGAAGCTCGGCCTCGTGGCGGGGCCGGTCGGTGACGCGGTCACGATCACGGGCACGAACCTGAACACGGTGACCGAGGTCGACTTCGGTGCCGGTGCGGCGACCCCGGCGTTCGTCAGCCAGCCCGTCGACGGCAAGTCGCTGATCGTCGACATTCCGGTGGGCGCCACGACGGGCCCGGTCGTCGCGATCAACCCCGGCGGACAGGCGACGAGCAAGACGAACTTCGTCATTCTGGCAACGCCGGTCGTGATTGGCTTCAGCCCGGCCTACGGCAAGGTCGGCACGAAGGTGACCATCTACGGCACCAACTTCACGGGCGCCACCCAGGTCCAGTTCGGAGAGCAGTCGGCGGCTGCGAAGCCGACGGTCCTCAACGACACCACCATGACGGCCGTCGTCCCGAAGAACGCCGTCACCGGGCCGATCACGGTCAAGGTGGAAACGCTGTCTGGCAACAGCGGGAACGACAGCTTCACGATCGTCGTGAAGCCGAACCCGACCGGTGAGACCGGTACCCCGAGCCGCGGGTCGACGATCCACGTCACCGGCTCCGGGTTCACGGGTACGACCGGCGTGAAGGTCGGAACGCTCAACGCGAGCTTCAACGTGAACAGCGACGGCGACATCTCGGTGACCATCCCCAACAACGCGGTCACCGGGGCGAACAAGGTGATCACGATCGGCAACGCGGCCGGCACCGGAACGATCAAGGTGACCATCTCGTAGCCGACGGCTCCACCCGCACGTCCTCAGAGGGCCCGGCCAGCGCCGGGCCCTCTGCTTTCTACAATCCCTCCATGGCGACGACGAAGCGGCCCACCGAGCTCCGCTCGACCATCTCCGGGATCGAGAACGAGCCGCTCTATTCGCCGGAGAACGTCGAGGTCGACGTCGAGCGCGACCTCGGCAGGCCGGGCGAGTTTCCGTTCACGCGTGGCATCTACGAGTCGATGTACCGCGGGCGCTTGTGGACGATGCGGCAGTTCGCGGGGTTCGGGACATCGGAGGAGACGAACGAGCGTTTTCGCTACCTGCTCGAGCATGGGCAGACGGGTTTGTCGACGGCGTTCGACATGCCGACGCTGATGGGTTACGACTCGGATCATCCGCGCTCGCTGGGCGAGGTCGGCCGTGAGGGTGTCGCGATCGATTCGCTCGCGGACATGGAGACGTTGTTCGACGGGATTCCGCTCGGCGAGGTGTCGACGTCGATGACGATCAACGGGCCGGCGGCGATGCTGCTCGCGTTCTACGCGTGCGTGGGGGAGGAGCAGGGCGTGCCGCTCGCGTCGCTCCGAGGGACCGTGCAGACGGACATCCTCAAGGAGTACATCGCGCAGAAGGAGTGGATCTTCCCGCCGGCGCCGTCCATGCGGCTCGTCGTGGACATGATCGAGTGGTGCACGCACGAGATGCCGCTGATGCACCCGGTGTCCATCTCCGGCTACCACATCCGCGAGGCGGGCTCGACGGCCGCGCAGGAGCTTGCGTTCACGCTCGCCGACGGGTTCGCGTACGTGGACGCGTGCATTGCGCGCGGCCTTGACGTCGACGCGTTCGCGCCGCGGCTGTCGTTCTTCTTCAACGCGCACCTCGACTTCTTCGAGGAGATCGCGAAGTACCGCGCGGCGCGCCGCATCTGGGCAACGCAGATGCGCGACAAGTACGGCGCGAAGGATCCGCGCTCGCTGCTCATGCGCTTCCACACGCAGACTGCCGGCGTGTCGCTCACGGCGCAGCAGCCGGAGGTGAACATCGTCCGCACCGCGATCGAGGCGCTCGCCGCGGTCCTCGGCGGCACGCAGTCGCTGCACACGAACTCCTTCGACGAGGCGCTCGCGCTGCCGACCGAGAACGCGGTTCGGCTCGCGCTGCGCACGCAGCAGGTGATCGCGCACGAGACCGGTGTCGTGAACACGGCGGACCCGCTCGGCGGCTCCTATTACCTCGAGCACCTGACGTCCGAGCTGGAACGGCAGGCGTACGATTACTTCGAGCGCATCGAGAAGCTGGGCGGCGTTATCCCGGCGATCGAGGAAAACTTCCAGCAGCGTGAGATCGCCGAGGCGAGCTTCCGCTACCAGGGCGAGGTCGAGCGCGGCGAGCGCATCGTCGTCGGCGTCAACCGGTATGCGCTCGACCAGGAGGCGCCGGTGGAGCTTCTCCGCATCGACCCCGCGCTCGAGCAGAAGCAGATCGACCGCGTGCAGGCCGTCCGCAGCCGCCGTGACGCCGCCGCCGTCGAGGCCGCGCTCAAGCGGCTCGAGGCCGACGCTGCGTCCGACACCAACCTCATGCCGGCGATCATGGACGCCTCGCGCGTGTACGTGACGATGGGCGAGATGTGCGACACCCTCCGCCGGGTCTGGGGCACCTGGCGCGAGACGCCTGTCTTCTAACCGGAAAACAACGGACCACGATTCCTCCGAACGGAGGACTCGTTCACACGGCGCTGGGCCGATAGCAGGGTGCACGCCACGACAGCCGCGTCGTGTGCGTCGCCCGAATAAAGGAGACAGCCGTGATGCTGAAGATCGGCGTCCTGCTCGCCGTGGCAGTTTGCGCTGCCGCCGCAACGGCAGGCACCGCACGCGCAAGCGTGCCGCCGCTCGCCGCCGGCACCGACTGGTGCGGGTACGCAGAGGGCACGTGCGACACATCGATGATCTACGTGGAGTGCTCGGATGGGACCGTGTGGGCACTCGACCAGTCCTGGGACGTTGGCTCGTTCGGCGAGGCGATCTGCGGCGGCGAGTACGCCGTCCTGTCTCCGCCGGCATTCACGACGCAGTCCCAGGACTCCGAAGGTGACCAGACGGGTGAGGGCGACTTCAGCCTCTCGACGAACATGGCGCCCGACCCGACGCAGTACGCCACCGAGGTCCAGTGTCCGAATGGAGAGATCTGGGCAGTAGCAAGTGGCGACGACTTCGTCTGCCCGGCGGCGTAACAGCGCGGGCGTGACGAAACGGGGGCCGGCTTCTCTTCGGAGGGGCCGGCCTCTCCGAAAAGGAGGAGTGCGGAAACCGCGCATCTCCGGACACTCCGGCGGCACAGGTTCACCGATACGACGAGCGATAACGAACGCTCGCGTGAAAAGGAGAACACCTGTGAAGCGATTGATGCTTGTTGTGTTTGCGGTGGCCGCAATCTCGTTCGCGGCCGCGGGCACAGTGCGCGCCGACGACGCTGTGCCGCCGACGGTGACGATCCAGTGCTCGGACGGCACCGTGTGGGTCCTCGATCCCACGGTGATGGACGTCGCCTCGTTCGGTGACGCGATCTGCGATGGCTACGTCGTCGTTCCGCAGGACCCGGCGTCCGACACCGGCACCGGCACGTACAGCGCCGACGCGGCGGGGACGTCCGACATCGGCCTCGGCGACTTCAGCCTCTCCTCGGCCATGGCGCCCGACCCGACGCAGTACGNNGGCTTCGCAAGAGCCGGCCCGCCGACTTTGGTGTAAGCTATACACATCGCACGCACAAACATCGAGATCGACGATGCGGTCATCACCCGCGTGATGCGCCGTTACGGCCTGCGGACGAAGCGGGCGGCGGTCGACCTCGCCTTGCGACGGCTCGACATCGAACCAATGAGCAAGGAGGAGGCGCTTGCGATGGAAGGTCGCAATCTGTGGGAGGGAGACCTCGACGAGATGCGCGGCCCCCCGCGCTCGGCGTGATCCTCGTAGACACGTCCGCCTGGGTGGAGTTCGACCGCGCCACCGGAAGCGCGGTGAACCTCCGGGTGCGCCGCGCGCTCGAGCACGACGAGCCGCTGGCAACGACTGGCATCGTCCTGCTGGAATTGCTCGCCGGTGCGCAGAACGAGACGCGGGCGCTCGAGCTTCAGCAGTTGCTCGCTCGATGCCGATTCCTTCCGCTCGAGGAGCCGTCTGACTACGAAGCCGCGGCTGCGCTCTATCGCGCGTGCCGGCGTGCAGGTGCGACCGTCCGCCGCGTCCAAGACTGCCTGATCGCAGCCGTCGCTATTCGAACGGGAACCGAGCTTCTGCACCGCGACACCGACTTCGACGTCATCGCCCTGCACACCCCGCTCGCAGTGGCGTCATAGACTTCCCGCCATGGAGCGGAAGATCCGAGTCGTCGTCGCGAAGCCGGGGCTCGACGGCCACGACCGCGGCGCGAAGATCGTGGCGCGCGCGCTGCGTGACGCGGGCATGGAGGTGATCTACACGGGCCTCCACCAGACGCCGGAGCAGATCGTCGAGACGGCCATCCAGGAGGACGCTGACGCCGTCGGCATCTCGCTCCTGTCCGGCGCGCACATGACGCTCGTGCCGCGCATCCTCGATCTGTTGCGCGACAACGACGCCGACGACGTGCTCGTCGTCCTCGGCGGGACGATCCCCGGGGACGACGCCGACGAGTTGAAGCGGCAGGGCGTCGCCGCGGTGTTCGGGCCGGGAGCGCCGACGACGGACATCGTCGAGTTCCTGAAAGGCGCAGTCCCGGCTTGATCCAGGTGGAGCGCGACGGCGCCGGCGCCGTCGCCGTCGTCACGATCGACCGCGAGGAGGCGCTGAACGCGCTCGACGTCGCGACGCTCACGGAGCTGCGCGACCGGCTGCGCGAGGTTGGCGGCGACTCGGCCGTGCGTGCGGTCGTCCTCACCGGCGCGGGGGAGAAGGCGTTCGCAGCCGGCGCCGACATCAAGTACATGAGCGGGCTCGATGCCGAGCAGGCGAAAGCGTGGGGCGCGCTCGGCCACGAGACGACCGCGGCGCTGGAGTCGATGCCGAAGCCGGCGATCGCGGCGATCAACGGCTTTGCGCTCGGCGGCGGCTGCGAGCTGGCGCTCGCGTGCGACCTCCGTTACGCGTCCGCGCGCGCGAAGCTCGGCCAGCCGGAGATCAACCTCGCCATCGTCCCCGGGTGGGGCGGCACGCAACGGCTCACGCGTGTGTGCGGCATCGGCGTCGCGAAGGACCTCATCTTCACCGGTCGCACCGTGGACGCGGGGGAGGCGCTGCGTATCGGGCTGATCAACGAGATCGCCGATCCGGTGCTCGAACGTGCGCTCGAGGTGGCGCACTCGCTGGCGGCGAAGAGCGCCGGCGCGCTCGCGCTCGCGAAGCGCCTCGTGAACATGGCGCCGGACGCGCTCGACGCCGAGGCGCGCGAGTTCGGCGAGCTGTTCGACAGCGCGGACGCGAAGGAGGGGCTCGCCGCCTTCGTCGAGAAGCGTCCGCCGCGCTTTACAGCGCGCTAGAAGGACTTCCTACTTTCGAGGAGTAATCAGGCAGTCCATGCGCTTCCGGCTGGCACTGGCGGGGGCGCTCGCAGCGGGTCTGGCGGCACCCATGACGGCGAGCGCACTGAATCCGCAGCATGCGGGGCTGCAGGTCGCCTTGCGCGCGCAGGGACTGTACGACGGTCCCATCGACGCGATCGTCGGGCCGCGCACGGTGGCCGGGATCCGCGCGTTCCAGCGAACGCACGGGCTGAAGGTCACCGGCCTCGCCGACGTGCGCATGCGCCGCGCGCTCGGCCCATTCGGCACGCCGCTCTTCGGCGCGCGCACGATCTCGCGCGGCGAGTTCGGCTGGGACGTCGCCGTCCTCCAGTTCCTGCTCGTCCGCCACGGCATCGGCGTGCCGGTGAACGGCTACGTCGACGGGCCGACGATCCGCGGCATCCGCCGCTACCAGCTAGAGCTACATCTCGCCGCCGACGGTGTCGCCGGCCGCGCGACGTTCACCGCGCTCGGGCTGCAGACGCGCATTCCGGTGCGCGCTGTACGCGTGTCGATGCAGCTCTACGTCGTCAAGCCGGGCGACTCGCTCACCGCGATCGCACGCCGGTCGCACACGACTCTGAAGACGCTCGCGCACCTGAACGGCCTGAATCCCCGTCGCTATCTGTTGATCGGCGCGAAGCTGCGCCTGCCGGCGTCGGTGTCGTCGGCGTCGCGCTCCGTGTCCGTGTCGGCGACGGACGCGACCGCCGTGCGCGCGTCGATCGACCAGTGGGCGGCGCACTACGGCGTCAATCCCAGCCTCGCCCGCGCGCTCGCGTGGATGGAGTCGGGCTACCAGAACGACGTCGTCTCCTCCGTCGGCGCCCAGGGCGTCATGCAGCTCCTCCCATCGACGTGGAAGTACGTCGAGAACGTGCTCATCGGCCACCCGGTCGCGCACACAGCCGACGGGAACGTCGAAGTGGGCGTCGCGCTGATCCACCATCTCCTCGGCGTGTTCAGCGGCAACGAGCGGCTCGCGCTGGCCGCCTGGTATCAGGGCGAGCGCGCCGTCCGGAAGCACGGGCTGTACAAGGTGAGCAATGTCTTCGTCGCCGATGTGGAGGCCCTCCAGACCCGCATGTAATTAGGATCGCGGACGGTATGAAGATCGCCGTCTGCGTCAAGCACGTCCCCGAGGGCCACGGCCGGATCGATCCTGGCTCGAAGCGCCTCGACCGATCGGGTGAGGGGGCCCTGAACCACTTCGACGCGAACGCGGTCGAGGAGGCGCTGCGGCTCAAGGGCGACGGCGACGGCGAGGTGGTCGTCATCTCCATGGGGCCGGAGAAGGCGGCCGACTCCCTTCGCAAGGCGCTCGCGATGGGCGCCGACCGCGCCGTGCTCGTCAGCGACGCGGCCGCCGAGGGCTCCGACCTCGTGGCCACGAGCAAGGTGCTCGCGGGCGCGCTCGCGCGCGAGGAGGCCGATCTCGTTCTCTTCGGGCAGCAGGCGTCGGACGCCGACGGCGCCGTTCTCTGGGCCGCCGTTGCCGAGCGGCTGCGCCGGCCGGTCGTCTCGCAGGCGGCCGAGGTCACGGTCACGGGCGACACGGTGCGCGTGAAGCGCCAGACCGAGTTCGGGTACGACGTGATCGAGACGTCGCTCCCCGCGGTCGTCGCGGTCAGCGACGCGATCAACGAGCCGCGCTACCCGTCCCTGAAGGGGATCATGGGCGCGAAGAAGAAGCCGTTCGAGACGCTCACCCTGGCCGACACCGGCGTCGAGCCCGCGGACGCGGGCGATGCAGGATCGAAGACCGAGGTGCTCGCGCTTGGCAGCCCGCCCGCGCGCGGCGACGCCCGCAAGATCGAGGGCGACGCGAACGCGGCGCAGGCGATCGTCGACTTTCTCGCGGAGAAGCGGCTCGTATGAGCACGCTCGTCTTCCTCGAGCATCACGGCGGCGAGCTGCAGAAGGGCTCGCTCGGCGTGCTCGCGAAGGCCGCGTCGCTCGGCGACGCCGACGCGGTGCTCGTCGGCGGCGGCGTGTCCGCGCTCGCCGCGGAAGCGGGCACGTACGGCGCGAAGAAAGTGCACGTCGCCGACGACGCATCGCTCGACCCGCCGCTGCCACAGGCGCGCGTCGACGTGATCGCGAAGGTCGTCGCCGACGGCGGCTACGACACCGTCCTGTTCGCGAACTCCGTTCTCGCGGCCGACATCGCGGCCGGGCTCGCCGCGCGCCTCGACGCGGGCCTCAACTGGGATCTCATCGACCTCACGAGCGACTTCGTCGGCAAGCGTCCCGCGCTGCAGGACTCCGTCCTCGTCGACGTCGGGTGGCGCTCGACGCCGCGGCTCGGGCTCTTCCGCGCGGGGTCGTTCGATGCGGCGCCGACCGGCGGCGGCGCGCCGCAGATCGTGCAGGCCGTGGTCGAGCTCGAGGAGCACTCGCGCGCGGCGACGATCGTCGACCAGCAGCTGGAGGAGGCAAGCGGTCCATCGATCGAGGACGCGGACGTGATCGTCGCCGGCGGCCGCGGGCTGGGCGCGCCCGAGAACTTCACGCTCGCGGAGGAGCTCGCCCGGGCGCTCGGCGGCGCCGTCGGCGCGACGCGCGCGGTCGTGGACGCGGGTTGGTACCCGTACTCGGCGCAGATCGGCCAGACCGGCAAGACGGTGTCGCCGAAGCTCTACGTCGCGCTCGGCATCTCCGGCGCCATCCAGCACAAGGTCGGCATGCAGAGCTCGAGCGTCATCGTCGCGATCAACAAGGACGCGAACGCGCCCATCTTCGAGTTCTCCGATCTCGGCGTCGTCGGCGACGTGCACGAGATCGTGCCGAAGCTGACCGAGCTCGTGAACCAGCGCAAGAGCTCGTGACCGTCAGGGCGTCCGACTTCCCGCCGCCGTTCGCGGCGGCCGAGTTCGTCGGCGAGCCGACCGATCCGGTCGACGAGCGCATCGAGGTCGGCGTGCTCATCGTCGGCGCCGGCCCGGCCGGGCTCGCGTGCGCGATCCGCCTCGGCCAACTCCTCGAGCAGCACCCGGAGGTGGCCGAGCGCCTCGGCGACGTGCCGGTCGCGCTGCTCGAGAAGGGCAAGCAGCCCGGATCACATCTCCTCTCCGGCGCCGTCGTCAACCCGCGCGCGTTCCGCAAGCTCGGTTTCCGCGTGGAGGATCTGCCGTCGTACGGGCCGGTGCACAACGAGTCCGTGTACGTGCTCACCGGTCGCAATGCGTTGCGCATCCCGCCGCCGCCGACGATGCGCAACCACGGCAACTGGGTGTTCTCGCTCTCGCGCCTCGGCCGCTGGCTCGGCGAGCGCGCGGAGGAGGGCGGGACGACGATCCTCCCCGAGACGACGGCGGAGAAGCTGCTCGTCGCGCACGGCCGCGTCGTCGGCGTGCGCACCGGTGACAAGGGGCGCGGCCGCGACGGCGAGCCGCTCGGCAACTACGAGCCCGGTGCGGATCTCGTCGCGAAGGTGACCGTCCTCGCGGAGGGGACGCAGGGCCATCTCACCGGCGTCGCGCTCGACCACTTCGGGCTGCGCGGCAACGAGCCGCAGGTGTGGGAGCTCGGCGTCAAAGAGGTCTGGAAGGTTCCGCGCAAGCTCGATCGCGTCATCCACACGATGGGCTGGCCGTTGCGAACGGCCGCGAAGTACCGCGAGTTCGGCGGCTCGTTCATCTACCCGATGGGCGACGACATGCTCACCATCGGGATGGTGGTCGGCCTCGACTACCGCGACGTCGAGCTGTCGGCGCACGACCTGCTGCAGGAGCTGAAGACGCATCCGAAGATCCGCAAGCTGCTCGAGGGTGGCGAGCGCGTGGCGTGGGGCGCGAAGACGATCCCGAGCGGCGGCTTCCACTCGTTGCCGACGCGCTTGCACGCACCCGGGCTGCTGCTGTGCGGCGACGGCGTCGGGCTCGTCAACATCGCGCGGCTGAAAGGCGTGCACTACGCGATCGAGTCGGGCCGCCTTGCTGCCGAGTCCGCGTTCGCGTCGCTGCAGCGGGGCGCGACGCCGGCGACTGCGCTCGGCTCGTACGACGACGCGATCCGCTCGAGCTTCATCTGGGACGACCTGCGCGAGGTGCGCGACATGCGGCAGGTGTTCGGCCGCGGCTTCTTCGTCGGGGGCGCGCTCGCGAGTGCGATGACGGTTTCGAAGGGGCGCCTCGCGCCGGGCAAGCTGCAGGCAGAGCCGGACGCGGACCAGCCGCTGCTGCGCACCGACCGCGGCTCGCGCTATCCGGGCCCGGACGGGATCCTCACGTTCGACAAGCTCTCGTCCGTCTTCCTCTCCGGGAACAAGACGCGCGACGACCAGCCGAACCACATCCGCATCGAGCGGCGCGTGCCGCGCGACGTGGCCGATCTCTGGATCAACATGTGCCCGGCGCACGTGTACGAGCTCGGCACCGAGGGCGGCGATGGCACCGTGACCGTGCAGCTCGCACCGTCGAACTGCGTCCAATGCGGCGCGATCACCGCCAAGGGCGGCCGGCTCACCCCGCCCGAGGGCGGCTCGGGCCCCGAGTACACCAACACCTGATTTACAGAGGTCTTACGCGTTCTTTCCGGGCTTGGAGGGATCATGTGCGTGTGACTCGCCGTCGCTTCGCGGTCCTGGCCGTCGTGCTCGTCTCGGTCAACGTCTTCTTCTGGCTCGCCGGGAGCGGCTTCGCGCTGCCTAGTGCGAGCGGGATCATCCAGACCTTGCTCGGCGGGCGGATGATCCGCGCCGAGGTCGTCTGGCAGGCGCCGGACGGCACCATCCGCGACACCCAGCTCTACCGTGGCGTCATCACGGCCGTCGCGCCCGGCTCGATCACGCTCCGGGAACGGGACCGCCCGGCTGACGTCATCCCCGTCGCCCCGGACGCGACGGTGCGCATCGGTGCGCAGGTCGAGACGACCTCGCAGCTGAAGCGGGGGATGCGCGTCGTCATCGCGCGAGGCGCGAACGAGCCGGCGGACACGATCCAGGTCGAGGGCTTCGGCGGCTGAGCATGACTGGGGCAGGGACCGGGGGCGTCCTTCTGCTCGTCGAAGACGACGACGCGATCGGCCGGCTCGTCAAGTCGTACCTCGAGCAGCAGGACGGCTGGAACGTGCTGTGGCTGCGCACCGGCGAGGAGGCGATCGCCGAGCTCCGCCGCCATCCCGTGCGCCTCGTCGTGCTCGACATCGGGCTTCCCGGCATCGACGGCTTCGAGGTCTGCCGCACGCTGCGCGCTCACTCGAAGGTGCCGATCGTGATGCTCACCGCGCGCGACGAGGAGCCCGACCGCGTCGCCGGCCTCGAGCTCGGCGCCGACGACTACGTCTCGAAGCCGTTCTCGCCGCGCGAGCTCGCGGCGCGCATCAAGGCGATCCTGCGCCGGGCCGAGCATCGCGACCCGGCCGAGGTGCTCGTCTCCGGGCCGATCGAGCTGCGCCGCGACGAGCACGACGTCACCGTCGACGGATCCGCGGTCGACCTGACGAGCAAGGAGTTCGACCTGCTCGCGTGCTTCCTCGAGCATCCCGGCATCGTGCTGTCGCGCGAGCGCCTGCTCGACCTCGTCTGGGGGATGACCTACCCGGGTGGAACACGGACGGTCGACGTCCACGTCGCGCAGCTGCGCCGCAAGCTCGGCAATCCGGAGTCCATCCGCACCGTGCGCGGGTCCGGGTACAAGCTCGTCGCTGCGTAAGCTCTTGACCATGACGAGCCTGCGCACAAGGCTCTTCCAGGCGATCACGCTGATCGTCGTGCTGTGCGTGGGGCTGACGCTCGCGCTCGGCCTGCTGCTGACGCGCCGCGCGGTCGACCGGGCGACGCTCGACGACGTCGCGCACCAGGCGGCGCTCATCGCCGAGCGCGAGCGCGTGGCGGTGTCGCCGTTCACGTACCTGAAGCCGCTGCGACCGTACCTGAAGAAGCAACACGAGAGCTACCGCACGAGCGCGGCTGCGCTGCCGGCGTCGGCGCAGGACGCGCTGCTGCACAACGTGCCCGCGCAGGGCTCCGTGACGATCGACGGCACCGCGTACTTCTTCGCCGCGCAGCCGATCGAGGGCCAGGCGTTCGTCCTCCTACGGCCGAAGAGCGTGACGAAATCGCAGTGGTCGCCCTTCGTTTGGGCGCTGCTGATCGCGGCGCTCGCCGGCGCACTGCTGGCCGGCGTGGCCGCGCTGCTGCTCGCACGACGTATCGCCGGGCCTGTGCATCGCGTGGCCGAGGCTGCGCGCACCCTCGCGCGCGGCACCCGTCCCGAGCCCGTGCCGGTCGAAGGCGCGGCGGAGCTCGCAACCCTTGCGACCGCGTTCAACGACCTCGCCGAGCAGCTGGCGCGTGCGCAGGAGGCGGAACGGTTGTTCCTGCTCTCGGTCAGCCACGAGCTGAAGACGCCGTTGACCGCGATCCGCGGCTGGGCCGAGGCGCTCGGCGAGGGAGCCGTGGACGCGCACGATGCGGCGGAGACGGTCGCCGCCGAGTCGGCGCGCCTCGAGCGGCTGGTCGGCGACCTCCTCGATCTCGCGCGCATGAACCGCACCGACTTCAGCGTTCATCCGAGCGAGGTCGACCTCGCCGAGGTGGCGGACGACGCTGTCCGCCGCTACCAGCAGCAGGCGGCCGCGTTCGGCGTCGACCTCGTGGCGGTGTCGGAGGCGCTTGCCCCTGCGTTCGCCGACGCCGACCGCGCGCTACAGGTGGTGTCGAACCTCGTCGAGAACGCGCTGCGGTTGACGCCGCGCGGTGGAGAGGTGCGCGTCGTCACGGCTCCAGGCGTCCTGCGCGTCGAGGACACGGGGCCGGGCCTCCAGCCGGAGGAGCGCAACCGGGCCTTCGAGCGCTTCTACCTGCACGAGCGGTACGGCCGCGAGCGCGCTGTCGGTACGGGTCTCGGTCTTGCGATCGTGAAGGAGCTGACCGAGGCGATGGGGGGACGCGTCGACGTCGCGAGCGAGCCGGGCCACAGGACGACGTTCACCGTTCGGCTGCCGGTTCCCGTCGAAGCGGGCGTCGAGCGCGCCGGCGCTACTTCTTGAGCTTGTTGAGCTCGCTGAACATCTGCATCAGCGCCTTGCTCGATGAGCAGGCTGCGATGCCTTGGCCGATCGTGGTCGCGGCCGTGGCGAAGCGGGTCTCGTAGGTGAACACGATGGCCGCTGCCTGCGTCTTGCTGATCTTCGGCGCGGCTGCGTTGAGCGCCGCGACCGTCGCCTGATGGCTCTTCGAGAACGCCTGGAGGTCGGCGCCCATCTTCCCGCAGCTGTGCGAGTCCTTCTTGACGATGGCCGCGACCTGCTCGTAGAACGAGACCAGCTGCGAGACGTACGAGTGCGCCGAGGGCGGCCCTTTCGCGCCGGCCTGGAGTGGCCCGACGACGAGCGCTGCGGTGCACACCGCACCGAAGACGAGAAGGCGTCTCACGCCACGATCGTACGCCCCTCCGACGCTCGCTACAAGGCGTAGGCTCGGGCGCGTGTCGGCCCCGACGATCGACGACGTCGAGCGCGCCCGCGGCGTCCTCGCAGGCCGGATTCACCGCACGCCCATGCTCTCCTCGGCCGCGCTCGGCGCGCACCTGAAGGCCGAGCTCTTCCAGAAGACGGGCTCCTTCAAGGCGCGCGGCGCGTTGAACCGCGTCGCCGCCCTCACGCCCGACGAGCGCAGCCGCGGCGTCGTTACCTGGTCGGCCGGGAACCACGCGCAGGCGGTGGCGTGGGCGGCCGCACAATACGGCGTCGACTGCGTCGTCGTCATGAGCATGCACGCGAGCCCCTCGAAGGTGGCCGCCACGCGCGGCTACGGCGCCATCGTCGACCTCGAGGCGCCCGACCACGCGATCGCGTTCGACCGCGCGATGGCGATCGTCGAGGACACCGGACGCGTCTTCGTCCACCCGCACAACGACCCGTACGTCATCGCCGGCCACGGGACGCTCGCGCTCGAGATGCTCGAAGACGTCCCCGACCTCGCCACGGTCGTCGTCGGAGTGGGCGGCGGCGGGCTCGTGTCCGGCATCGTCACCGCGCTGGCGGGCCGGGCGCGGATCGTCGCCGTCGAGCCCGAGCAGGCGCAGGCCTTTCGGGCAGGCCTCGAGGCCGGTCACAGCGTCAGGGTCGAGACGAACACCATCGCCGATGGCCTCGCACCCCCGTTTGCGGGTGAGCTGGCCCTCCAGATCTGCCGCGGGGCTGTCGATAGCGTCCTTGTGAGCGAAAACGAAATCGCGGAGGGCATGCGCTTCCTCTATGCCCGCGCGAAGCTCGCCTGCGAGCCCGCCGGAGCCGCCGCCGTCGCGGCGATCCTCGCGGGAAAAGTCGATATCGCAGCCCCGACCGTCGCCATCGTGTCGGGCGGCAACGCGGTAGCCGAACAGGCCGCTGCTATCCTGGGTGGACGATGAAGGCCGGTATTCATCCCGATTACGTGCTCTCGACGGTGACGTGTTCCTGTGGAAACACGTTCCAGGTCCACTCGACCAAGCCGGAGCTGCACGTCGAGATCTGCTCCCAGTGCCACCCCTTCTATACGGGCAAGCAGAAGCTCGTGGACACCGGCGGACGGGTCGAGCGCTTCCAGCGCCGGCTCGAGCGCGCCGAGCGCGCGAAGCGCAGCTAGGGCCCCCCGTTGATGACTGTCGGAGGCCAGGCCGTCCTCGAGGGCGTCATGATGCGCAGCCCCGGGAACTGGGCTGTCGCCGTCCGGACGCCTGCGGGCGTGATCGCGCAGGTGACCCGGCCGATCGACTCCGCCATGGCGCGCCACTGGGTTCTCCGCCTGCCCGTCATCCGCGGCGTGATGGCGCTTGGCGAGTCGCTCGCCATCGGTTTCCGCGCGCTCGCCATCTCGGCGAACTACGCCGCGCAGGAAGAGGGCGCCGATCCCGCAGAGGCCGAGAAGGAGCTCTCGCGCGGCGCGCTCATTTTCGCGTTCGCGATCGCCATCGGATTCGCGGTCGCGCTCTTCAAGGTCACGCCGGGCCTGATCACGGAGGCGCTACCGATCAAGAGCGGCGGCTGGTTCGTGATCGTCGAGGGCGCGATCCGCGTGTCGATCTTCGTCGCGTACCTCGGCCTGATCTCGCTCCTGCCGGATCTTCGGCGCGTGTTCCAGTACCACGGCGCCGAGCACAAGGCGATCAATGCGTACGAGGCGGGCGAGGAGCTCGATCCCGAGACGGTGCAGCGCCACTCGTTGATCCACCCGCGTTGCGGCACCGCGTTCCTGCTCTGGGTGATGGTGATCGCGGTCTTCGTCTTCGCGTTCTTCGGGCGGCCGGCCTGGTACTGGCTGATCGTCGAGCGCATCGCGCTGCTGCCGTTCATCGCGGGGCTCGCGTACGAGCTCATCCGCTTCGCCGGTAAGCATCAGAACCGTGTCGTGATGACGATCCTCGCGCCGGGCCTGTGGCTGCAGCGGCTGACGACGCGCGAGCCGTCGCTCGAACAGCTCGAGGTGTCGATTCGCGCGCTGCGCGAGGTCCTGGAGCTCGAGGGAACGCGCGACCCGTCGGCTGGGCGCGTGGAGGTCATGGCCTGACGCCGGGACGTACGAGGCCGACCTCGTACGCATAGATCACGACCTGGACGCGGTCGCGCAGGCCGAGCTTCTGCAGGATCCGCGCCACGTGCGTCTTCGCCGTCGCTTCGCTGATGACGAGGCGCGCGCAGATCTCCGGGTTGGAAAGGCCGGCCGCGAGCAGGTCGAGCACCTCCCGCTCCCGGGGCGTCAGTTCCTCGACCGCCGGCGGGAGGGCCGCGGGCGGTGGAACGTCGCGGCGCGCGAACTCCTCGATCACCGAGCGCGTCACTGCCGGGGCGAGCAGCGCTTCGCCGTTGGCGACGATGCGCACGCCGGCGACGATCTCCTCCGGAGGCGCGTCCTTGAGCATGAACCCGCTCGCTCCGGCGCGGAGCGCCTCGAACACGTACGTGTCGAGGCCGAACGTCGTCAGGATCAGCACCCTCGTCGGCGCGCCGCTGGAGATGATGCGCCGCGTCGCCTCGATCCCGTCGAGGACCGGCATGCGCACGTCCATGAGGACGACGTCCGGCCGGAGCCGCCTCGCCGCCGCCACCGCGTCGCTTCCATCCTCCGCCTCGCCGGAGACCGTGAGACCTGCCTCGCTCTCGAGGATCTTGCGCAACCCGACGCGGACGAGGGCCTGGTCGTCGGCGATGAGAACGCTCGTCATCGGATCGGGAGGAGGACGCGGACGGAGAAACCACCGCTCGCGCGTTGGGCGGCCTCGAATCGGCCGCCGTACAGGGCGACGCGCTCGCGCATGCCGACGAGCCCGTGTCCACCGCCTGCGACCGCGGCCGCGTCGCCCGGACCGTCATCGACGATCTCGAGCTCGAGCGAGTCGGCGCCGTACGCGACGCGGACGGTCGCGTGCGCGTCGCCTGCATGTTTCAGCGCGTTCGTCAGCGCCTCCTGGACGATGCGGTAGGCAGACAGCTCGAGCCCCACCGGCAGCTCGCGCGGGTCGCCGTCGATCTCGAGGTCGACGGGGAGCCCTGCCTCGCAGACCTGCGAGATGAGTGTCGGGAGGTCGCGCAGCCCCGGCTGCGGCGTGAGCAGGTCGTCGTCCTCGCTGCGCAGCATGCCGACGAGGCGGCGCATCTCCGTGAGCGCGGCGCGTCCGATGTGCTCGACCGTCTCGAGCACCTCGCGTGTCGGCGACGCGTCGGCGAGCGTGCGCCGCTCCGCGCCGGCCTGCACCACCATCATCGACACGTTGTGTGCGATCGCATCGTGTAGCTCACGGGCGATCCGCGCGCGCTCCTCGACCACGGCCTCGCGCGCTACGACGTCCCGCTCCCGCTCCGCGAGGGCGAGGCGGCGCTCGCGATCGCCGAGCACGCGGCGTATGAGCAGCATCACCACAAGCGTCACGACACCGAACGGAAAGACGCTGTTCGGCTTCCCATAGCCCGCGATCGCAGGGAAGAGGTTCGACGCCAAGACATACGCGGCGCCGATCACGAACCGCCTTTGTGACGTCCACACGGTGAGGCCGTAGAGGACGCAGAACCACGCCACCGACGTGGCGATGATCTGAACGTCGTGCGAGATCGCGAACTGGACGACGCTCGCCGTCTGTCCGACGATGCCCGCGGCGAGGGGATACCGGCGGCGGGCGGCGAGGGCGGCTGCCAGGATCGGTGCCACGAGCGCCGCAAGGATCCGGTGCCCGCCGGCGTCGTGCGTCGTCCACACCTCCGTTTCGCCGACGGCGAGCAGGACGGCGGCAAGCGCCCGATCGACGGCGACGGGGGACATGCAGGGGACGCTAGACGGCTGCGCGGCCCTTGTCATCGGCCGATCGGCTGACACGAAGATCGCCCGGCCCGCCGATGACGGCGCGGCGGTCGTTTCCTACGGTCGTGGAGTCATCGACCCAAGGAGCATCGACATGACTGCACGCCTGCACGACCGCCTCTTCGCCGCTTGCGGCATCCTCTTCGTCGTCCTCGAGCTCGGCGGCGCCTTCATCGCCATGGGCACGGGGAAGACCCATAGCCTCACCGTCTCGAGCACGACCTCCGACATCGCGACGGCGCTGGCCCACCCCGTCGGCACGGGAACGTGGGTCGGTGCGTACATGGAGATCGTCAGCGTCTTCTTCTTCCTGGCATTCGCGGTGTGGGTGACCGAGAAGCTCGGCGGCGGTGTGCTCGGCTCAGTCGCGCGCTTGACCGCCGCGGCGTATGCCGGGGCGACGATCGTCTCGCTCGGGATCGGCGACGCGATCTCGTACGGTGCGGGCCGCGGCATGACCGTGTCCGTGGCGCGTGGGCTCGTCATCGTCAACGAGGCCGCCTATGTGTGCTCGTGGTTCGTC
The DNA here is from genome assembly GCA_003139545.1 of Actinomycetota bacterium. Taxonomy (GTDB): domain Bacteria; phylum Actinomycetota; class Thermoleophilia; order Gaiellales; family Gaiellaceae; genus Palsa-739. The sequence continues at coordinate 15,543 of PLJC01000006.1, read as the reverse complement.
GTCGCCGGCTTTCTCGCCGCCGTCGGCCTCCTCGCACTCCAGGCGGGGCGGCGCTTTGCCGGCCGTAGCGCGCTCGCGATCGTCGCGCTCACGCTCGTCCTCACGCCGCTCTCGGTCGACGGCGTCGGCCAGTTCACGCAGCTGCTGTGGCCGATCTGGGTCGTCTGCGTGAGCATCGCGTTCGTCCGGCGCGAGCCGCGTCGCGCCGTCACCCCCGCGGTCGCCTGACGCGCAGCACCCATGCCCGGCGGTACGTTGCCTACGCATCCATCGAACGAAGGGAGCGTCATGGCAACGGACCGCCGGGCAGAGGTGACATGGAACGGGAGCCTGCTCGAGGGGAGCGGGACGATCGATTCGTCGACGAGCGGCGCCATCGGCGGCCAGACAGTCAGCTGGAAGGCGCGCTCCACCGAGGAGGCCGGCGGCAGCACGAGCCCCGAGGAGCTCATTGCAGCGGCGCACGCTGCGTGCTTCTCGATGGCGCTCTCGGCGGGGCTGTCGAAGGAAGGCCATCCGCCCGAGAAGCTGCACACGTCGGCGACGGTGACGTTCCAGCCCGGCGAGGGGATCATGAAGATCGCGCTCGCCGTCGAGGGCACGGTGCCGGGGATCGACGCGGCCGCGTTTCAGGCCGCCGCCGAGGGCGCGAAGGCGAACTGCCCGGTCTCGAAGGCGCTCGCCGGCGTCCCCGAGATCACGCTCGAAGCACGTCTCGCGTAAGCGAGGCCATCAGCTCGAGCTCCGGCTCGTACACGTGCGCTGTCTTCACGTGCAGGACGAGCGCGCCCACCGTGGCACCGAGCTCGGTCGCGACGTGCGCCTGCAGTGCCGCCAGCTCGACGAGGTTCCCGTAGGCCTTCTTGCCGAAGTCGAGGCTGTGCGCATACACGATCAGCTCGACCGCGCCGTCGCGGAGCCAGAAGTCGAGCACGCTGACGCAGGGGATGTACGTCGTGTCCGTGTGCGGCTGGAACGTCGTGATGGTCGCGTCGCGGCACTCCGGGTTCGCTCGTAGCCGCTCGACCACCCATGCGACCTGGTCGCGCCCGCCGCCCTCGTAGTTGAAGAGCCGCACTGCATAGCTCGCGGCGCCGCCGAGCTCCGGCACGGTCTTCTGGACGAAAAAGTTCTCGTGCATCCACCGCAGCCATTCCGGGTCTCCGAGCTCGGCGATCAACGCGTCGGCGGGATCCGGCTGCGCGACCGTGAGCGTCAGCAGCGCGAGCTCGCGCGTCGGTGCGCCGTCCCAGACGGCATCGGCGCCGTGCTCCACGATCCGCCGCGCGACCTCGAGCCACGCGTCTCCGAGCGTCTGGGCCTCGACGAGCTCCACGAAGGGCAACGCTACCCTTGCTCCCTCATGGACGCCACGCTGGACAACCTCGTCGACGAGATCGAGCGCAACTACGCCGAGACACAGGCGCGCATGTCCGATCCGACTTTGCACAACGACCGCCGCGAGGCGGCCGACGTCGGACGCCGTCTGAAGGAGCTGGAGGCGCCGCATCGCCTCGCGCAGGCGTGGCGCGCCGCTCGCGACGACCTCGAGGCCGCGCGCGAGGACTCCGACCTGCGCGAGCTCGTACCTGAGCTGGAGGAGCGCACGACGCACCTCGAGCAGGAGCTCCGCCAGGCGCTCGTCCCGACGGATCCTGCCGATCGCAAGGACGTCATCCTCGAAGTCCGGCAGGGCGTCGGCGGTGACGAGGCTGCGCTGTGGGCCGGCGACATCTACCGCATGCTCGCCCGCTACGCCGAGCGGCGCGGGTTCAAGGTCGAGGAGCTCGGCTCGAGCCCGAGCGACGGCGGCGGCTACAAGGAGGTCACGTTCGCGGTCAAGGGCGACGGGGCCTACTCCATCTTCAAGTACGAGGGCGGCACGCACCGCGTGCAGCGCGTCCCCGAGACGGAGAGCCAGGGCCGCATCCACACCTCGACGTCGACTGTCGCTGTCATGCCGGAAGCGGAGGAAGTCGAGATCGAGATCGATCCGAACGACCTGAAGATCGACGTCTACCGCTCGACAGGCCCCGGCGGCCAGTCGGTGAACACGACCGACTCCGCCGTGCGCATCACGCACTTGCCGACCGGTGTCGTCGTCTCGATGCAGGACGAGAAGTCGCAGCTCCAGAACAAGGACAAGGCGATGCGGGTTCTCCGTGCGCGGCTGTACGACCGCGAGCTGGAGCGGCAGCGTGCAGAGCTCGACGCGACCCGAAGCCTGCAGATCGGGACCGGCGCGCGCGCGGAGAAGATCCGCACGTACAACTTCCCGGAGAACCGCGTCACCGACCATCGCATCAAGCTGACGCAGCACCAGCTCGACCGCGTGCTACAGGGCGAGCTCGAGCCCTTCACCGAAGCGCTGACGGCGGAAGAGCGGCAGCGCGCGCTCGCGTGACGGTTCGCGCGGCGATCGCGGACGCGGAACGGCGTCTTGCCGCTGCCGGCGTCGATACGCCGCGCGTGGATGCGGAGCTGCTCGTCGCGCACGTACTCGGCGTCTCGCGCACGCAGCTCTACGCCGACCTCGACCGCGAGGTCGACGGGCTCGAGCCCTTGCTCGCGCGGCGGGAATGTCGCGAACCGCTCGCGTACGTCCTCGGCGATTGGGGCTTCCGCCGGCTGACGTTGAAGACCGACGCGCGCGCGCTCGTCCCTCGGCCCGAGACGGAGGTCGTCGTCGAACGCGCACTGGCGCTCCTCGGCGGGATGAAGGCGCCCCGCGTTCTGGACGTGGGGGTCGGCTCTGGCGCGATCGCGCTGGCACTCAAGGACGAGCGGCCTGATGCACACGTGACCGGCGTCGACGAGTCGGAGGCGGCGCTCGAACTCGCGCGTGAGAACGCGGAGCAGCTCGGCCTCGACGTCGACCTGCGGCTCGGCGGCCTCGAAGCGGCCCGGGACGGCTGGGATCTCGTCGTCTCCAACCCGCCGTACGTCGACACGCTCGAGGGTCTCCAGCCGGAGCTGCGCTTCGAGCCGGAGATGGCGCTCGTCGGCTCGGGGCTGCACGAGCGGCTCGCCGAAGAGGCCCGCACACGCGCGCTCGTGCTCGAGGTGGGCGCGGGCCAGGCAGAGCGCGTCGCTGCGGCGCTCGAGGCGCTCGCGTACAGAAACGTCAGGATTACGGCAGATTTGAGCAGGATTGCAAGAGTCGTGGAAGGGGAACGTTGAACACCGTGCACGTAGCGGTCGCCGCACTCCGCGCGCGCCGGCCGGTGATCCTCCCCACGGACACGGTCTACGGCCTGTGCGCACTGCCGTTCCGGCCCGAGCCGGTCGAGCGCCTCTACCGCCTGAAGGGGCGGGATATGTCGAAGCCGATTGCCCTGCTCGCGGCCGATCTCGATGCGCTCCTGCTCGTGCTCCCAGAGCTCGACGTGACGCTCACCGAGGGGTTGCTCCCGGGGCCGTACACGCTCGTCGTCCCCAACCCGGAGCACCGCTTCCCGTGGCTGAACGGCGACAACCCGAATGCGATCGGCGTCCGCGTCCCCGAGCTACCGCCGGAGGCGGCGGCGGTGCTGCGCGAGGTCGGCGTCGTCTGCGCGACGAGCGCGAACGCAGCGGGCGGGCCGAGCCCGCGCCGCGTTCAGGACGTGCCGGAGGAGATCCGGAATGCCTGCGGCGCCGTCATCGATGCCGGCGAGCTTCCGGGCACGCCGTCGACGGTGCTCGACCTCACCGGCGATGAGCCGCTTGTGTTGCGCGAAGGCGCAGCGCGACCGTAGCCTGGCCGACGTTCCCGGCGGCGTCGTAGGCCTTCACCACGAGGTTGAAGCTCCCCTTGGGCAGGATCGCGAGCGAGAACGTGTACGGCGCCGCGTAGTCGGTCCCGATGAGGACGCCGTTCGCGTACAGCTCGACCTTGGCGACGCCGACGTCGTCCGTCGCCTGGGCGACGAGTGTCCCGTTCGCAATCGACGCGACGCTCACCGTCGGAGCGGTTGCGTCGGGGCACGCAGTCAGCGTTCCCGCGCGCGCTGCGGCCATCGCGATCCGCACCGGGTCGAGTGACGACTTCGGCGTCCCGTCGGCGTAGAAGAGCCCCGACTGCCAGCCGGGGAGGCCGGCCTCGTCCTCGACGTGGAAGAGCATGATCCCGACGACGTTCGGCTGACACATCGCGAGCTTGATCGCCTGAACGTAGTAGGCCGCCTGCGTCGTCTCGTCCACGGGCTTCCCAGCCGCGCTCTCGTGGCCGGTGTAGTTCGGAGCCTCGTTCGGCGGGATGACGGACTCGACGCCGTACTCGCCGTACACGATCGGCAGCGTCGAGCCGGGCTGAGCCGTGCCGTTGAACGCCTGGCCGAGCGCGGCGACGAGCTTCGGATAGTCGCCCTCGGTGATCGTGTTCGAGTTCGGATGCGACATGCTCGGCGGCATCAAGGAGTTGTCGCCGTAGATGTGCTCGTCGAAGACGTCCATGATCGGCCGCGTCCGCTTGCTCGCGCGGTACGCGCGACCCATGTCGCGGATGAACACGATGGGGGAGTGGGAGGGACGCGTCTTCGGGTTGTCGGTCCCGTGTGAGTCCAGCGCCCCGCCGATGACGGTCACGTTCGGCCGGACGGCCTTGATGGCGTCGTAGGTGTCCGCGAGCAGCGTCTCGTAGGCGGACGCCGCGATGTCGGCGCCGCGCGTGTCGAACTGCGGCTGCCAGTAGTAGGACGAATTGGGCTCGTTGCCGACGATGAACGTCGTGACGGTGGGAAGCGTGAGGACGACGTTCTGCGCGAAGGTCGCGAACTCCGACTGCAGGATCGGGTCCTCCGGCGCCTGGATCGAGTTCACGTTGTAGATCGACACCACCGGCCGGATCCCGCGCGCCTCAGCGGCGGCCGCTGCGTTCCGGAGCTTCGCGGCGATGATCGGATCGAGCTGCGTGTTGCCCGACACCCACTGCGCCGTCATGCGGATCGAATCGAAGCCGGCTTGTTGCGCGAGATTCATCTGTGCGGTCGGGTCGCCCCAGACCGCGCCGTCCTCGGCAGCGCCCACGAACAGGTTGGGGCCGGCGAACGCGGCAGGCGTGATCACGAGGGCGGTCGCGAGGACCGCGAGAAGTCGCAGAGAGCCCACCTCCTGTCTATCGGCCCGAACCCGTGATCGCTGGAGGACTGGTTACCATCCTTCCGATGGCGCTGGCCCAGGAGACGTTCGAGCACCTGAAGACCGCGGGCCTGGCGGACGTCGATCCCGACATCGCCTCGCTGCTGACCAGGGAGCTGGAGCGCGAGCGGGGCCAGCTGGAACTGATCGCGTCCGAGAACTTCACCTGGCCGGCGGTGTTCGAGGCGGTCGGGTCGGTGCCGACGAACAAGTACGCCGAGGGGTATCCCGGGCGCCGCTACTACGGCGGCTGCGAGGTGGTGGACGAGATCGAGGAGCTCGCGATCGACCGCGCGAAGGCGCTGTTCGGCGCCGAGCACGCCAACGTCCAGCCGCACGCGGGCGCCCAGACGAACATGGCGGTGTACGCGGCCACGATGAAGCCCGGTGACACGCTGCTGGCGCTGCGGCTCGATCAGGGCGGCCATCTGACGCACGGCCACAAGGTCAACTTCTCCGGCCGGCTGTACAACGTCGTCCACTACGGAGTCTCGCCCGAGACGATGACGGTCGACTACGACGAGGTGCTGCGGCTGGCGAAGGAGGCGCGGCCGAAGGTGATCGTGTGCGGCGGCTCCGCGTATCCGCGCACGGTCGAGGCCGACCGTTTCCGCGCGATCGCGGACGAGGTCGGGGCGCTCCTGCTCTGCGACATGGCGCACTTCGCCGGCTTGGTCGCCGCCGGTCTCGTGCCGAGCCCGGTCGAGCACTGCGACTTCGTCTCGTCGACGACGCACAAGACGCTCGCGGGGCCACGCGGCGGGTTCGTCCTCTGCCGCGAGGAGCACGCGAAGGCGCTCGACAGCGCGGTGATGCCGGGCATGCAGGGCGGGCCGCTCATGCACACGATCGCGGCGAAGGCGACGTGCTTCCGCATCGCGATGTCGGACGCGTTCCGCTCCTACCAGTCGCAGATCCGCGCGAACGCCGACGCGCTCGGCGAGGCGCTGCTGGAGAGCGGGCTCGAGCTCGTCACGGGCGGGACGGACACGCACCTGCTGCTCATCGATCTGCGCAAGTCCGAGTGGACCGGCAAGGACGCGGAAGAGCGCCTGGCCGAGGTGAACGTGACGGTCAATCGCAACACCGTCCCGTTCGACGAGCGCTCGCCGTTCGTGACCTCGGGCGTTCGCGTCGGCACGCCGGCGATGACGATGCGCGGCTTCGACGAGGAGGACTTCCGCGAGACCGGCCGCATCATCGCCGAGGCACTGGTGGAGTCGCCCGACGTCGACGGCCTGCGCGCGCGCGTCGCCGCCTTGTGCAAGAAGCGGCCGCTCTATCCCGGCTGGCGCGGCTACACGAGCTTCAGGTGATCGAGACGCGCCGGCTCACCGTCGTCGAGCACCCGCTCGTCCAGCACAAGCTGAGCTACCTGCGCGACAAGGAGACGCCGACCGTCCACTTCCGCAAGCTCGCGAACGAGATCACGCTGCTGCTCACGTACGAGGCGACGAAGGAGTTCCCCACCGAGGACTACGACATCGAGACGCCGCTCGAGCCGATGACCGCGCAGCGGATCTCCGGGAAGAAGGTCGCTGTATGCCCGGTGCTGCGCGCCGGCGTCGGGATGCTCGACGGCGTGCTCTCGCTCGTGTCGAGCGCGCGCGTCGGGTTCATCGGCATGTACCGCGACGAGGAGACGCTCGAGCCGGTGCAGTACTACTCGAAGCTCCCGACCGATCTCGCCGACCGCGACGCGATCGTGCTCGATCCGATGCTGGCGACGGGACACTCGAGCGCTGCGGCGATCGACGCGGTGAAGGAGGCCGGCGCGCAGTCGGTGACGCTCGTTTGCATCGTCGCCGCTCCGCCCGGCGTCGAGCACGTGCACGAGCGGCATCCGGACGTGCACATCGTCTGCGCCGCCCTCGACCGCGGTCTCGACGAGCGCGGCTACATCGTCCCGGGGCTCGGCGATGCGGGAGACCGGCTCTACGGCACGAAATAACCCGTGATGATCGGTGCCGCCGCCGCGCACTACGACGTCCTCGACCAGCTCGACCAGCACCTGCAGGTCGTGTGGGGCGCGCTCGTCGCGCTCGTCATCGTCGTCCTGCTGACGCCGGCGGTGGGCGGGATGGCGCGGCTCCTCGGCGCGGTCGACGCGCCCGGCGGCCGGCGGCTCAATCGCAGCCCGGTCCCGCGGCTCGGTGGTCTCGCCCTCTTCCTCGGCATCTTCGTCCCGGCGCTCGCGTTCCTGCACCTCGGCCACCAAACGCGCGGCCTGCTCCTTGGCTCGGCGGTCGCGGTGACCGTCGGCGCGATCGACGACTTCCGTGGCCTGCGCTGGTTCGAGAAGCTCGCCGGCCAGGTGCTCGCGGCCGCGATCCCCGTCGGGTTCGGCGTCTGGGTCGACCGCTTCACGTTCCCGGTGATCGGCATCCACGCGCTGCCGGCGTGGGTCGGCATGCCGCTGACGGTGATGTGGATCGTCGCGATCATGAACATGGTCAACTTCCTCGACGGGATGGACGGCCTCGCCGCCGGCGTCGCCGCGATTGCGGGCGGCACCTTCGCCGTCATCGCGCTCTCGCTCGGGAAGCCGGACGCGGCCGTGCTGTCGGCGATCGTGCTCGGCGCATCGCTCGGCTTTCTGCGGCACAACTTCTATCCGGCGCGGATCTTCATGGGCGACTCCGGCGCGCTCCTGCTCGGCTTCGTGCTCGCCGCCGTGTCGGTGCAGGGCTTGCTGAAGACGGCGGCGACCGTGGCCCTGTTCTTCCCGCTCCTTGTGCTTGCCGTCCCGATCGTGGACACGACGTTCGTCGTCGTCCGGCGGCTGAAGCACGGCCAGCGCGTGTTCGAGGGTGACCAGGCGCACCTGCACCACCGCTTCCTGCGCCGCGGGTTCTCGCAGCCGCAGGCGACGATGACGATCTGGGCCTGGTGCCTGTCCCTCGCCGCCGCGGCGCTCGGCACGCGGTTCCTGCCGATCCACGCGCACGGCAAGTGGCACGTGTGGCCGACGATCGGCGCAGCCGCGATCGCGTTGCTCGCGCTTTCGATCTCCGCTTACGTCGTGTACGTGCTCGAGATCGTCAAGATCGCGAACCCGTATCAGCGGCGGCGGGAGCCGGGCGACCCGTTGCGGAAGGCCTCCTAGACACCGCGACACCGGCGAGGCACAGCGCGCCACCGAGGTAGGTGAGCGACGCCGGCGATTCGTTGAGCCACGCCCAACCGAGGAGCACCGAGACCGGCGGGACGAGGTACGTCGTCGCCGCCAGGCGGCCGGCGTCGGTGCGGGAGAGCGCGAAGCCCCACGTGATGAAGCCGAGTGCCGTCGGGCCGATGCCGAGGTACACGATCCATCCCGTCGAGCCGCCGTGGGCGGGGCCGAGCTGGTGCACGAGCTGCGGAGCGAACGGCGCGCACACAACCGCGCCGATGACGGCGCACGAGAAGACCGTCTGCACCGGCGTCAGCCGCCGCAGCACGATCTTCTGCGCGATCACGCCGGCCGCGTACGCGGCCGCGGCGGCGAGGCAGAGGAGCACGCCGGTCGTCGTTGCGGTGTGCGTCGAGCTCGCGATCGCGATGACGACGATGCCGACGAAGGCGATGCCGACCCCGGCGAAGAGGCTGCGCGGGAATCCTTCGCGCAGGAGCAGGCCCGCCAGGACGGCGATGAGGATCGGCCCGACACCGACGAGCATGGCCGCCGTTCCCGCGTCGACGCGCCGCTCGCCCGAGTTGAGCGCGACGTTGTACGCACCGAACCAAAGCAATCCGCAGACGAGGAGTGGGATGCCGACCTCGCGCAGGGCGTCGCGGCTCGGGAGGCGCTCGCCGCGCGCGAGGCCGATGGCGGCGAGGGCGGCGACGGCGACGGCGAGGCGGCCGAGCGAGAGTGCGCCGGGCGAGTAGCTGCGTCCGGCGGAGCGGATCCCGACGAAGGCGGAGCCCCAGAGGAGCACGGTGATGCCGGCGGCGCCGAGCGCCGCGTAGTCGCGGGTCCGCACCTCGAGGTTGCCCGCCGCTTCCACTGAGTGATGAAACGCGGCAGAGGCGCGATTTATTTGATGAAGGCCGCGAGCAGTTCGTTGAACGGCTTGCCGAGCCTCTGCGGCGAGTGGCCGGCGCCGGGCAGCACAGCCCGCTCGGCTCCGATCCGCTGCTCGAGGACGTCGCAGACGGCATCGAAGGCCGCGCTGTGGCCGCCGCTGACCGCGAGTGTCGGGAAGGGCGCCGCCGCCAGCGCCTCCAGCGGGATCTCGGCCTCCCACGGCGGGCGCTCGACCATGAGCATGCGTGCGCCCTGCAGCAGCGCGGGGGAGAGTGGGTGCCCGGGTTGGGGCGAGCCGACGAGGTCGAGGAAGCCGCGCAGGTACGACTCCGGGTCGCCGGAGATCGCCTCGCCGGCGGCCACGAACGCCTCGACTGGCGGGGTGGCCGCGCGCGATGTCGAACGCGGGCGGCTCGATCACCGTCAGCGAGGTCAGGAGCTCCGGGCGCCGGGCGGCGGCGAGCAGCGCGATCACGCCGCCGTACGACTGCCCGACGAGGTGCGTCCCCGGCACGAGAAACTGCTCGAGCCAGACGGCCTCATCGCCGAAGTCGACCCGCTCCACGTCCGGTCCGGGCGGGAATCCGCGCCGGTTCGGGACGACGAGCTCGAAGCGCTCGGCGAGCGGTCGCTGGGCGTTCCAGGTGGCTTCGCCGTTGAGCACGCTGCCGTGCACGAACAGGAGCCGTGGCCCTTTTCCCATCACGGATTCCACTGTTACAAAGTCGGCGCTTTTCGGGGGTCGAACATGCTATTCTCGCGGCGCATGCAGGCCGCCTCCCGCTCGTCGTTTCAGCCCGTCGAAGCGGGCGCAATTCTGGCCGGCACGACGGGAATGTGCGCCGCCGGCGGCGCGCTCGTCGGCTGGGGCTTCGGCTCCGCCGGTCTCGGCGTGCTCGGCGGCGTGATCGTCGGCATCCCCACCGGAGTCTTCGCCGTCTACCACCGTTTCAAGGGCTACTTCTCGTGATGGCGGGCGTGTTCTCCACCCCGCGACCCGCTCCGGGCCGCCGTGTACCCGCGCTCGCAGGTGCCGCTGTGATCGTGCTCGGGCTCCCCGTCTTCCTCGTCGGCGGCTTCTCGATCGACGGCTGGGCGCTCGCCGCCGTCCTCTGGGCTGCGGGTGAGGCGCTGAGCGTCTGGCTCGGGCGAATCCCGACCGGTGCCGACAACCTGCGCAAGTCCGGGATGGTCGCGCTCGCGATGTCGTTCCGCGGCATCGGCGTCATGGTCGTCCTGCTCGCGGTGACGGTCGCGAACAAGGGTCTCGGCGTCCCCGCCGTCATCCTGTATGCGCTCGCGTACACCCTTTCGCTCGGTGTCTCGCTTCTGGAGTACTTCACCGCATGATCGCCGCGACGTTCAACCCTGCGGACGAGTTCGCGCTGAAGCAATGGGTCGGGATTCACCTCGGCCCGCTCGACATGTCGATCAACAAGGCGGTCGTCTACCTCGCCATCAGCGCGCTCCTGACGATCCTGCTCGGGATCTTCACGATGCGCAGCCGGCTCGCACTCCTGCCGAGCCGACGCCAGACGGTCGGCGAGGCGCTGTACGAGCTCGCGCAGACGCAGATCGCTGAACAAGGGCTGCCGACGAAGGCGATCGGCCGCTGGTTCCCGTACGTCGCCTCGCTCTTCCTCTTCATCTTCACCATGAACATGGTCGGCTTCATCCCGCTGCCGCTCACGGGCGACAAATGGCACGGCGTGCCGACGTGGGGCATCTACGCCGTCACGTCGCAGCTGTCGGTGACGCTCGTGCTCGCAGTCCTGACCGTCGTCTTCACGCACGCCGAAGGCGTGCGGTACAACGGGCTCAAGTACTTCAAGAGCTTCTTGCCCGCCGGCCTGCCGCCATGGTCGCTGAAGACGTTCATCCCGCTCTCTCTCATGCTCGTGCTCGAGATCATCTCGCACGTCTTCCGCGTGATCAGTCTCAGCGTCCGGCTCTACGCGAACATGCTGGCCGGGCACATCCTGATCCTCGTCTCGATCGGTCTGCTCTTCATCCTGAGTGGGCTGACGTTCTGGATCGTCGCAGTCTTTTCGCTGCCGATCGGGATCGCCTTCTACCTTTTCGAGGTCGTAATCGTCGTCACCATCCAGGCGTTCATCTTCGCCGCCCTGACCGCCATCTACATCGGCTCCGCCATCGAGCCGGCCCACTAAGGAGGAATCGGTGCTCCACCTGCTCGCAGCAACGTCACCCACCATTAAGGCCGCGCAGGCGCTCGGCTTCGGCCTCGGCATGGGCCTCGGCTCGCTCGGCGCTGGAATCGGCATCGGCACGGTCTTCGCCTCGATGATCCAGTCGGTCGCCCGCCAGCCCGAGCTGCGCGGCGAACTGCAGGGGATCATGTGGCTCGGCTTCGCTCTCACCGAGGCGGTCGTGTTCTATGGCCTCGTCGGTGGCTTCCTCGGCTTCGTCCTCGTCAAGTAGATGCTCGTCGCAGCCTCAAGCCCGCTCACCAAGATCATCCCGGGGCTGATGATCTGGACGCTCGTCTTCTTCGTGATCGTCTTCTTCGTGCTGAAGAAGTTCGCGTTCGGTGCGATCCAGAAGACGATTGACGAGCGGCGCGAGCAGATCCGCCGTTCGATCGAGGAGGCGGACAACGCGCGCGACGAAGCGCGCAAGCTGCTGGAAGAGCATCGTCAGCTCATTGGACAGGCGCGCAGCGACGCGGAGGGCATCCTCGCCGAGGCGCGCAAGACGCGTGAATCGATGGAGCAGCGCATGCGCGAGGAGACCGAGGCCGAGCGGCAGCGGCGGCTCGAGGAGACGCGCAAGGAGATCGACGCGGAGGTCTCGCGCGCGCTCGAGCGGATCCGCAACGAGGTCGCCGACCTCACGCTCGAGGCGACGTCCATGGTCGTCGGCAAGAAGCTCGACGCCGACCGCGACCGCGAGCTCATCAGCGAGGCGATCGACTCGCTCGACTTCTCGCGCCTCGAGGAGTCGGCATAGCCGCTGCGCAACGCATCTACGCCGAGGCGCTGTTCGGCGCGGCGAAGGAGGAGAAGCGGCTCGCGCAGGTGCGCGAGGCCCTCACCGACTTCGCGGCCGCGATCGAGCAAACGCCGGAGCTGCGCATGGTCCTGCGCAACCCGCAGCTGGAGTCGACGGAGAAGGCGCGCATCCTCGCCGATCTCGCAGGTGACGAGGAGCCGCTGTTCAAGAACTTCCTCCTGCTCGTCGCCGAGAAGGGCCGCGCCGGGGAGATCGAGGACATCGCGATGGAGTTCGAACGGCTGATGGCGCGCGAGGAGCGCCGCCTCACGGTCGAGCTGACCACCGCGCGCGAGCTCACCGATGACGAAGCGCAGGCGATCGTCGCGCAGATCGAGAAGGCGGCCGGCCGCAAGGTCGAGGCGACGCGCAGCGTCGATCCTGACCTCGTGGGAGGCATCGTGCTGCAGGCAGGCTCGTACCGCGTCGACGCGAGCGTCCGCGGACGATTGGAACGCTTGAGACAAGAACTCGTCAGGAGATAGGAGAGACCCTTGAAGCTGCGCCCCGAAGAGATCACGTCGATCCTCCGCCAGCGGATCGAGCAGTACGACGTCGAGACCGATCTCGCCGAGGTCGGCACGGTCCTCTCGATCGGCGACGGCATCGCGCGCGTCTACGGCCTCGAGAACGCCGTGGCGCTGGAGATGCTCGAGCTCGAGCACGGCGTCGTCGGCCTCGCGTTCAACCTCGAGGAGGACCAGGTCGGCGTCGCGCTGTTCGGCGAGTGGGAGAAGGTCGGCGAGGGCGAGCCCGTGCGCCGCACAGGCACCGTCGCCAGCGTTCCCGTCGGCGAAGGCCTGCTCGGCCGCGTCGTCGACCCGCTCGGCAACCCGCTTGACGGACGCGGCCCGATCGAGTCGGACGAGAGCCGCCCGCTCGAGTTCAAGGCGCCGGGCGTCATCGAGCGCCAGCCGGTGAAGGAGCCGCTCGCCACCGGCATCAAGGCGATCGACTCGATGACCCCGATCGGCCGCGGACAGCGCGAGCTGATCATCGGCGACCGCTCCACCGGCAAGACGGCGATCCTGATCGACACGATCCTCAACCAGCGCGAGACGGACGTGCATTGCATCTACGTCGCCATCGGGCAGAAGGCGTCGACGGTCGCAGGCATCTACGAGCGGCTGCGCGACGCCGGCGCGATGGAGTACACGACGATCGTGACCGCGTCCGCCAACGAGGCCGCGCCGATCAAGTGGATGGCGCCGTTCGCGGGCTGCGCGATGGGCGAGCACTACCTCTTCAACGGCAAGCACGCGCTCGTGATGTACGACGACCTCTCGAAGCACGCGGACGCGTACCGGCAGCTGTCGCTGCTGCTGCGCCGCCCGCCGGGCCGCGAGGCGTTCCCCGGGGACGTCTTCTACCTGCACTCGCGGCTGCTCGAGCGCGCGTGCAAGCTCTCGGACGACCTCGGAGGCGGATCGCTGACCGCGCTCCCGGTGATCGAGACGCAGGCCGGTGACGTCTCGGCGTACATCCCGACGAACGTCATCTCCATCACCGACGGCCAGATCTATCTGCAGTCCGACCTCTTCTTCTCGGGCGTGCGTCCGGCCGTGAACGTCGGTATCTCCGTGTCGCGCGTCGGCGGCAATGCGCAGACGAAGGCGACGAAGAAGGTCGCCGGGCGCCTGCGCCTCGATCTCGCGCAGTACCGCGAGCTGGAGGCGTTCGCGCAGTTCGGCTCAGAGCTCGACCGCGCCACGCAGCAGTCGCTGACGCGCGGCGAGAAGATGGTTGCGACGTTGAACCAGCCGCAATACCAGCCGTGGCCGATGGAGGACCAGGTGGTCGGCATCTACACGGGTATCCACGGCTACCTCGACGACATCCCGACGCCGCAGGTGCAGCGCTTCCAGGACGAGCTGCGCGAGCACATGCGCGCCGAGGGGACGATCTACAAGCAGATCAAGGACACGGGCGAATTGCCCGACGACCTCGCCGAGAAGCTGAACGGCGAGATCGAGAAGTTCAAGAACACGTTCAACGTCCAGGAAGAGTCCGGCCTGATCTAAATGGCCTCGCAGCAGGACATCCGCCGGCGGATCGCCTCCGTCCGCAATACGCGCAAGATCACCAAGGCGCTGGAGCTCGTCGCCGGAGCCCGGCTCCGGCGCGCGCAGACGCGGATCGAGGAGATGCGGCCGTACGCGGACCGGATGCAGGAGCTGATGGTCGGCACCGCGCGCGCGGCCTCCTCGTTTCGGAACCTGCCGCTCATGCAGCGGCGCGAAGAGCAACGCGTCGGCGTCGTCGTCTTCACCGGCGACCGCGGCCTCGCCGGCCCGTTCAACGGCCAGGTGTTGCGTCGTGCCTTCCAGCTCGAGCGCGAGGAGCGCGCCGCAGGTCATGAGGTCGTGTGGACCGTCGTCGGCCGCAAGGGCGGATCGACGCTGCGCTTCCGCCGCTTCGAGGTCGCCGCGCACTGGGAGGGATTCGTCGACAAACCGACGTACCACGACGCGCAGGCGGTGGCGCACAAGCTCGCGGAGCTCTACACGGAGGAGCAGGTCGACCGCGTCGTCGTCGTGTACAACCGGTTCGTCTCGCCGCTCGTCCAGCAAGTGGTCGTGTCCGACCTCCTGCCGATCCCCGAGCACGTGCTCGAGGGAAGCGACGAGGAGGATCCGGACCCGAAGAAGCAGGCGTTGCGCGGCGACTTCATCTACGAGCCCGAACCGGAGGAGATCCTCGAGCGGCTGCTGCCGGTGTATCTCGAGACCGAGATCTACCGCGCGCTGCTCGAGTCGGCCGCGTCGTTCCTCGCCGCGCAGATGACGGCGATGCGGAACGCGTCGAAGAACGCGAACGAGTTGATCGACAGTTACACGTTGCAGATGAACCGCGCCCGCCAGGCGGAGATCACCCAGGAGATCCTCGAAGTCGTCGCCGGCGCCGACGCGCTGACCGCATAAGGAGACACATGCCCGCAACGAAGACCAAGAAGAGCACCGGCCGGATCATCGAGATCAAGGGGGTCGTCCTCGACGCCGTCTTCCCGAGCGGGCTGCCGGAGATCAACCACGCGCTCAGCATCCAGGTCCCTGACGGCGACGGCACGCGTGAGCTGATCGCGGAGGTGCAGCAGCACCTCGGCGACGACCGCGTGCGCGCGGTGGCGATGGACTCGACGGACGGGCTCGCGCGCGGCGTCGACATCGTCGACACGGGCGCGCCGATCTCCGTCCCGGTCGGCGACCAGACGCTCGGCCGCGTCTGGAACGTCCTCGGCGACCCCGTCGACGGCAAGGAAGCGGCGAGCGGTGACCGCCGGCCGATCCACGCCGACCCGCCGAGCTTCAGCGAGCTGTCGCCGAAGGTCGAGATCTTCGAGACCGGCCTC
Organism: Actinomycetota bacterium; assembly: GCA_003139545.1. Lineage (GTDB taxonomy): Bacteria > Actinomycetota > Thermoleophilia > Gaiellales > Gaiellaceae > Palsa-739. Next base: position 55 of record PLJC01000006.1, on the reverse strand, counting down.
AAGGTCGTCGACCTGATCGCGCCGTACGTGCGCGGCGGCAAGATCGGCCTGTTCG
>PLJC01000012.1 GCA_003139545.1 Actinomycetota bacterium | reverse complement strand
CAGCGCCTGCTGCACGCCCTCTCCGGAGACGTCGCGCGTGATGGACGGGTTGTCCGCCTTGCGCGCGATCTTGTCGACCTCGTCGATGTAGATGATCCCGGTCTCGGCCTTCTTGATGTCGAAGTCGGCCGCCTGGATGAGCTTCAGCAGGATGTTCTCGACGTCCTCACCGACGTAGCCGGCCTCCGTGAGCGCGGTCGCGTCGGCGATCGCGAACGGCACGTTGAGGATGCGCGCCAGCGTCTGAGCCAGCAGCGTCTTGCCACAGCCGGTCGGGCCGAGCAGCAGGATGTTCGACTTCTGCAGCTCCACCTCGTCTTCGTCGGTGCCCATCTGCACGCGCTTGTAGTGGTTGTAGACCGCGACCGACAGCGTCCGCTTGGCCTCTTCCTGCGAGACGACGTAGTCGTTGAGGACGGTGTAGATGTCCCGCGGCCGCGGCAGGTTGTCGAGGTCGAGCTGGGTCGGGGAGGTGAGCTCCTCGTCGATGATCTCGTTGCAGAGATCGATGCACTCGTCGCAGATGTAGACGCCGGGGCCGGCGATCAGCTTCTTGACCTGGCGCTGGCTCTTCCCGCAGAAGCTGCAGAGGAGCTGCTCGTTTCCCTCACTGGCCCTGGCCACGGTGCTCTCCTTGTACCTCGGATCCCGCTTTTCGTCTACCGGTGGGCGACGACGTTGTCGACGATCCCGTATTCCTTGGCCTCTTCTGCGGTCATGTAGTAGTCGCGCTCCATGTCCTTCGAGACCTTCTCGACCGGCTGATTCGTGTGCTTGCCGATGATCTCCTCCAGGCCGCGCTTGAGATTGATCGTCTCGCGCGCCTGGATCTCGATGTCGGTGCCCTGCCCTTGGAACCCACCGGAGACCTGGTGGATGAGGATCTTGGAGTTCGGCAGCGCCGACCGCTTTCCCTCCGTGCCGGCCGCAAGAAGGAGGGCGCCCATCGACATCGCGATGCCGACGCAGGTCGTCGCGACCTCGCAGCGGATGAACTGCATCGTGTCGTAGATGGCGAGCCCGGCATACACCGAGCCGCCCGGCGTGTTGATGTACAGCTGGATGTCCTTGTCGGGATCCTCCGACTCCAGATGGATCATCTGGGCGACGATGAGGTTCGCGACGATGTCGTCGATCGGCGTCCCGAGGAAGATGATGCGCTCGTTCAGGAGCCGCGAGTAGATGTCGAAGAAACGCTCGCCACGCGAGGTCTGCTCGATGACGGACGGTATGACGAGGTTCGACGGTGTCGGATTCATGTGGCTCCTCAGCTTCCCGGGGTCCAGAGTTTCGCTTCGGTGTCAGGCTTTTCCTTGTCGGGCGTCCAGAGCGCCTCGCGTGCCGCCGCCAGCTCACGCGGAATCCGCTTGACCTCCGAGGCGACGGTGTCGAGCGCCTTGCGCAGGCGCAGGTCCTCGCGCAGCGACTCGAAGCGGCCCGACTCGCGCAGGCGCAGGAGCTGATCCTCGGGGTCCTCGTCGAACGCCTCCGCCTGCTCGCGGATGAGCGCTTCGATCTCGGAATCCGGAATGTCGATCTCGAGCTTCTCGGCAGCCGCCTCGAGCACGAGCTCACGCGAAACCGAGCGCGTGGCTTCCTCGCGCAGGCGCTCGAGCAGGTCGTCGGCGGACTGGCCCGTCATCGTCAGATACGTCTCGAGCCGCACGCCGCGCGACTCGACCTGGCGGGCCAGCGAGCGCAGCAGCTCGCGTGTGCGCGACTCGACGAGCGGCCCGGAGGCATCGACCTTCGACGCCTCGACGAGCGCGTCGGCGACGTCCGAGCGGAACTGGGCATCGATCTCTTCCTCGATCTGGTCGCGCAGGCGCGACTCGACGTCGGCGCGCAGATCGGCGAACGAATCGAACTCGCTCGCGGCGCGCGCCAACTCGTCGTCGAGCGGCGGCAGCACCTTCTCCTTGATCTCCTTTACCGTCACCGAGACGTTCTGCTTCGACCCGTCGACGAGCTCGAACTCGATCTCCCTCGTCTCGCCGGCGTTCAGGCCGACGGTGCCCTGCTCGATCTCCTCGACGACGGCGCCGCGACCGAGCTCGACGACGTAGTCGCGCCGAGTCTCGCCCTGCGGCGAGACCATGTCGACGATGACGGTGTCGTCGGGGCCGACGGGCCGGCCCTCGACGGGCACGAGCTCGGCGACGGTGGAGCGAAGCGCGTCCAGCTCTCGCTCGACGAGCTCCTCCGGGACCTCCGGCTCGTACGCGCCGACCTCGAGCTGCTTCCAGTCGGCGACTTCCGGCTTCGCCTGGACGGTCACCGTTGCGATGAACTGCCAGTCCTGATCCTCGGAGTCGGGAAGCTGAAAGTCATATTCGGGCTGCTCGACGGGACGCACGCGCGACTGCGCGGCGGCGTTCCAGAACCAGCCGCCGATGTGGCTGTCGACCGCCTCCGCCATGAGGCGCTCGCGGCCGACGCGCTGCACGAGGACGCCCCTCGGCACCTTGCCTTTTCGGAAGCCGGGGATCTTCGCGCTCTTCGCGAGGTCGGAGGCGGCATGCTCGACGGCGTGGTGGACGTCGTGCGACGGCACCTGCACGGTGATCCGGACCCGGTTCTCGGGCAGCTCTTCGACCTGTGTCTGCACCCGGCCATTCAAGCAGAGGGGGTGTAGCCTGCGGCCTCGGTTGCGCCTGTTCATCCTGACTCGGCACGCCCATTCCACCCTGAACGTCGAGGGTCGAATCAACGGCGACCCTGCCATCCCCGTGCCGCTGACGGACGAGGGGCGGGCCGAAGCGGCTCGCCTGGGGCACCAGCTCGCGCCGCTCGGGCTCCAGCTCTGCGTCTACACCCGCTTCGAGCGAACGAAGGAGACGGCCGAGTGCATCCTGCAGGGCCGGAACGTCCCGTTCCTTCTGGAGCCGCTGCTCGACGACATCGACGTCGGCGAGCTCGAGGGAGAGACGCTCGGCGAGTACCGGGCGTGGAAGCACGCGCACACGCGGGCGGATGCGTTCCCCGGCGGCGAAAGCCTCGACGACGCGGCACGGCGGTACGTCCGCGCCTTCCGGCGGCTGCTCGACCGGCACGAGACTGCGACGCTCGTCGTCTGTCACGAGATCCCCATCCGGTATGCGCTCAACGCCGCTGCCGGATCGCCCGACCTGGACGCGCCGGAGCACGGCATCCCGAACACGACGCCGTATCTCTTCGACGACGACGCCCTGCGCCGCGCCGCCGAGCACATCGAGCGTGTCGTCCGGTAGGAGGACGCAGGATTTCTCCGGCGAATGGATCCAACCGAACGATGAACGCGTTGTCCTGGCTCCTCGTCGGCGTCGTCACGCTCCTCTGGGCAGCGATGGCCGGCGCGGTCGCATGGCGCGCACGACTCGTCACTAGGCGTTGATCCACCTCCTCCACGAGCTCTGGCGCGCGCTGAGCTTCGCGTTCGGCATGACGTGGGAGATCCTGTGGGCGCTCGTGCTCGGCTTCGCGCTCTCGGCCGCGGTGCAGGCCGTGGTGTCGAAGCGGGAGATGCGCAAGCTGCTGCCGGACTCTTCGCCGCGAACGCTCGTCGTCGCGTCGGCCCTCGGCGCAGCGTCGTCGTCGTGCTCGTACGCGTCGGTGGCGCTCGCGCGGTCGCTCTTCCGCAAGGGCGCCGACTTCACCGCGGCGATGGCGTTCGAGATCGCGTCGACGAACCTCGTGATCGAGCTCGGGATCGTCATGGCGCTCCTGCTCGGCTGGCAGTTCGTCGTCGGCGAGTTCGTCGGCGGCCCGCTCATGATCGTGTTCGTCGCGCTGCTCTTCCGCGCGTTCTTGCGCCCACGTCTCGTTGCGGAGGCGCGCGCCGAGGCGGAGAAGGGCCGGCTCGGCTCGATGGAGGGGCACGCCGAGATGGACATGTCGATCGGTCCCGGGAAGCGGCTGCTGTCGGCAGCGGGGCTGACGTCGACCGCTGACTACTTCGTCATGGACTGGGCGGCGGTCGGCCGCGACGTCTTCGGCGGTCTGCTCATCGCCGGCGCGCTCGCCGCGTGGGTGCCGAACTCATTCTGGCGCGGGCTCTTCCTCGAGCACCACGGCACGCTCGGGAAGGTGTGGGGGCCGCTGATCGGGCCGGCGGTGGCGATGCTCAGCTTCGTCTGCTCGATCGGGAACGTTCCGCTCGCCGCCGTGCTGTGGAACGGCGGCATCAGCTTCGGCGGCGTGATCGCGTTCGTGTTCGCCGACCTGCTCATCCTCCCCATCCTCGACATCTACCGCCGCTACTACGGCAAGCGCATGGCCGTGTTCATCTTCGTCACCTTCTACGCCGCGATGGCCGCTGCAGGCCTCGTGGTTGAGTTCCTCTTCCAGGGGCTCGGCATCGAGCGGACGGCGCGCAACGCGAAGGTCATGACCGCGTCGGTGACGTGGAACTACACGACGTATCTCAACATCGTCTTCCTGCTTGTGGCCGCGTCACTCGTGTGGCGCTACTTCCGCCGCGGCGGCGGGATGGCGATGCTGAAGATGATGGACACGCCGATGGACGAGCACGCGCACCCGCACGCGTGAGTGCGGGCGGAGGGACTTGAACCCCCACGGGCTTTCGCCCACCAGGACCTAAACCTGGCGCGTCTACCGTTTCGCCACGCCCGCGCGCGCGTCTAACGGTACTCGGCCCGCATCGTGCCGAGCAGCGTCCCGCCGTGGGCGCGCGTCCCGTCGCGATGGAGCACGTCCACCTCGAAGCCGGGATAGCGCCCGCGGAAGCGTCCCTCACGCCAGGCCTTCACGTTCGCCGAGTCCGCCATCGCGCGCCGGAACTGGTACGTCGGCATGTGCGTCCGGTCGCCGCGGACGTTCCGCCCGTCCAGGTGGCGCACCGCGACGCGGAACCCCTCCACCGACCGGATCTTCCGTTCCACCGCCTCGACCGTCGCCATGCGCCAATCGTCTCATGGCAACGGCCTCCGATCTATAGTCCCGCCTCGTGGCCGGAATGCGACCCGAGGACGTCTACGAGCTCACCGGCGTCGCCGATCCCCGCATCTCACCGGACAGGACGCGCGTCGCGTACCAGGTCTGGTCGATCGACACGGACAAGAACGACTACCGCGGTGCGATCTGGATCGCCCGGCTCGACGGATCCGGGGAGCCGGAGCAGTTCACCTCCGGCGACCGCCGCGACGGACTGCCGCGCTGGTCGCCCGACGGCCGGTGGCTCTCGTTCGTGTCCAACCGCGGCGAGGACAAGACGCCCGCGAACCTCTACCTCATTCCGGCCGAAGGCGGCGAAGCGCGCAAGCTCACCGACCTGAAGGAGAGCGTCGAGAGCGCGGAGTGGTCGCCCGACTCGTCGCGCATCGTCTTCACCGCGCGCGCCCGCGACGGGGCCTACGACGAAGAGGACGACCGCAAGCGCGCGCCGCGCCGCTTCCGGCGTGTCTTCCACAAGCTCGACAGCGTCGGGTGGACGGGCGACCGCCGCAAGCACCTCTGGATCGTCGACCTCGACGGCGACACGCGCCAGCTCACCGACGGCGACTTCGAGGACGACACCCCGGCGTGGACGCCGGACGGGAAGCGCGTCTTCTTCGCTGCGCTCCGCACGCCGGATTGGGACGTCGAGCTGATCACACGGCTCTACGCCGTCGACGCGGCCGGCGGCGAGCCGGAGCAGATCACCGGCGACGACGCGGCGTGCGGCTGGCCGGCATTCTCGGCTGACGGCCGGCTCGCATACGACTGGACCGTCGAGGACGGCACCGATCCGCATCACACGCAGATCGCCGTCGCGCAGAAGCCCGGAGCCGCGGCGAAGGTCCTCACCTCGTCACTCGACCGCCAGTGCGGGCCGTACCCGCCGATCCGCGGACCGGTGTGGAACGGCGACCGTGTCGTGTTCGCGGTCGAGGACGGCGGCAACGCCCACCTGTATTCGGTCGCTGCGGACGGGAGCGGCGAGCCGGAGCGGCTCGTCGGAGGCGAGCAGGTGATCGGCGGCTTCGACATCGCCGGCGACGCACTCGTTTACGTCGGCAGCACGCATACGACGATGCGCGAGCTCTACAGCGGGCGCGACGGGAAGCAACTCACGCACGTCGGAAAGGACTTCACCGAGGGACGCGAGCTGAGCGATCCCGAGCGCTTCACCGCGGTGTCGAAGGACGGCACCGAGGTCGACGCGTGGATCGTCCGGCCGCCGGGCTTCGACCCCAAGACGCGCTACCCGGTCATCCTGACCATCCACGGCGGCCCGTTCACGCAATACGGCACCGGCTTCTTCGACGAGGTGCAGGTGATGGCCGCCGGCGGCTACGTCGTCCTGTTCTCGAACCCGCGCGGCGGGTCCGGCTACTCGGAGGAGTGGGGACGCGCGATCCGCGGACCGGTCGGAGACGCTGGACCGGGCTGGGGCACCGTCGACTACGAGGACGTCATGGCCGTCGTCGACACCGCGCTCGAGAAGTTCGACTTCCTCGACGGCGAGCGCATGGGCGTGATCGGCGGCTCATACGGAGGATTCATGACGTCGTGGATCGTCGGGCACACGAATCGCTTCAAGGCCGCGATAACCGAGCGGAGCGTGAACAACCTCGTGAGCATGTTCGGATCGAGCGACCTGTTCTGGGTGTTCGAGCGGCAGTTCGGCGGCCCGATGTGGGACAACGTCGAGTCGCATCTCGAGAAGTCGCCGTCGACGTACGCGAAGAACATCGAGACGCCGCTGCTCATCCTCCACTCCGAGAACGACCTGCGCTGCCCGGTCGAGCAGGGCGAGCACCTGTTCTCGTTGTTACGCCTGCTCGGCAAAGAAGTCGAGCTCCTCCGCTTCCCGGCGGAGAGCCACGAGCTCACGCGCAGCGGTTCGCCCATCCACCGCGTCCAACGATTCGACGCGGTCCTCGAGTACTTCGGCCGTTATCTCGGTTGAAAGTGCTGCGCACTTTCAACCGCTGAAGGTTCCGCTTCGCGGAGCGCTCGCGGGCAAAGCCCGCGAGCTCTTACGAGTCTGAGCGACGGTTTCGTTCTGCGCGCATGGTGGTGGCTACGCCATCCCTACGCGCGGGTGCGGCCGGCTCGAACGCTTCGCGTTCGCTCCGTCCTGGGGCGCCTCAGCGCTTCAAGCGTTCTACGGCTACCACGTATCCCAATGCACCATTGAGTCGAGCGATTTGCGCTTGCCGGGCTTGAAGTCCGTTCCGATCGTGTACGCGACCGGGATGAGCGCCACCTGCGTGACCTCGTCGTAGGGGATGCCGAGGATCTCGGCCGCCTCGCGCTCGTGCATGAGATGGAACGTCGTCCAGCACGTGCCGAGCCCGCGTGAGCGTGCCGCCAGCATGAACGACCACGCTGCCGGGACGATCGACCCGAACATCGAGGCGACGAGCGGGTTCGACTTCCCTTCGTAGCGGCCGACGACGCACGGAATCACATGCACCGGCACCTCGTGGATGTGGTCGGCGAGGTGCACGACGGCGTCGCCGATCCGCGCCATCTGCCCCTCGCGCGGCCCTTCGCCCCGCTGGAGGTACGGGAAGGCAACCTCGCGCCAGAGCTCCCCGAGGTGCGCCCGCTTCTCGGCGTCGGTGACGACGACGAAGTGCCAGTTCTGCGAGTAGCTCGCCGTGGGCGCCTGCTGCGCGAGCCGGAGGCACTCCTCCAGCACCTCGCGCTCGACCGGCCGGGTGAGGTCGAGGCGCTTGCGGACGGCGCGCGTCGTGGACAGAAGCTCGTCGGGTGTCAGCTCGAGCATTTGCCCAAACTACTCCCTTTGCAGGAGGGCATGCCGCCATAGATCCCAGGTGAAAGTCCGGTTTCGGACGGATTCCGCCGGCGACCGATCGCACGGATCATGGGAATGTGACCGGAAAGCCGATTCTCTGCGTGGACGACGACCCGTACGTCCGCTCGTGCATCAAACGTCTGCTCAACGTCGCCGGCTACACGTGCGACTGCGCCGGGGACGCCCACGAGGCCCGGCGGCTCCTCGCCGTCCACGACTACGCGGTCGTCCTCTGCGACATCGGCCTCCCCGGGGAATCCGGGCTCGTGCTCCTCTCCGAGCTCGCGGCCCTGCCGGCCACAGCCACGGTGATGGTGACCGGCAATGACGACCCCTACACGGCCGACCGCGCGCTCGCACTCGGCGCCCACGGCTACCTCACGAAGCCCTTCGTCCCGAACGACCTCCTCATCGCCGTCGCCGGCGCGGTGCACCGCAGCCGCATCGAGGAGTCCCGCTCCGCGCAGCTCGAGAGCGCGTACGCGACTATCGCAGCGTCGGAGGAAGAGCTGCGCCGAGCATACGCGGAGACCGTCGCTCGACTCGGTCGCGCGATGGAGTTCCACGACCTCGCGACAGGCGAGCACGTCGAGCGCGTCGCAGAATCCGCGCGCGTCATCGCGGTCGAGCTCGGACTGACCACCGTCGTCGCCGAGCGACTGCGGCTGGCCGGCCCGCTGCACGACATCGGCAAGATCGCGATCGGCGAGGCGATCCTCCGCAAGCCGGGCGAGCTCTCCCCCGACGAGCGCGGCGCGATGGAGCGTCACACCGATGTCGGGCACGAGCTGCTCGCCGGCTCCGGGAACGAGCTCCTCGAACTGGCTGCGACCGTGGCCTGGACGCACCACGAGAGCTGGGACGGCTCCGGCTATCCGCGCGGGCTGGCCGGGGACGAGATTCCCCTCGCAGGGAGGATCGTCACCGTCGCCGACGTCTGCGACGCGCTCACGAGCGACCGCCCCTACCGCAGCGCGTGGACGCCGGAGGATGCCTTTGCGTACGTCATCGAACAGCGTGGACGGAAATTCGATCCGGCAGTCGTCGACGCGTTCGCGCGCTCGCTCGTACGCCATGAGGAGGCAGTCGCCGTATGACCAAGCCCCACCCCGACCGTTCGACGGTCACCTGCATCGTCGCCGACGACCATCCGCCCATCATCGATTGCGTGGCGCGGTACCTCTCCGCGGCCGGATACGCAGTCGTCGCGACCGCACGCGACGGGGAGCAGGCGCTCGCGGCGATCGAGCTGCACCGCCCGGCCGTCTGCGTCGCCGACCTCCGCATGCCGCGGATCGGCGGCCTCGAGCTCGCCCGGTCGGCCAAGTCGGTCTCGCCGGAGACTGCGGTGCTCCTCTACTCCGGGTTCGCCGACCGCGGCCTCGTCGCCGAGGCGCTCGAGGCCGGCGCACAGGGCTTCGCTCTCAAGGATTCGCCGCTCGACGACCTCACGCGCGCGATCGACCTCATCGCCTCGGGCTCGGTCTACATCGACCCGGTCCTCGCCGCCGACCTCGCGCGCACCGACCCGGCCGCTGCCAAGCGACTGAGCGGCCGCGAGCGCGACGTGCTCCGGCTCCTCGCCGAAGGTGGTTCCTACGGAGAGATCGGCGCCGAGCTCTTCCTCTCTCCGGACACCGTTCGGGCGCACGCCCACCGGGCGATGACGAAGCTCGGCGCGAAGACGCGCACGCAGGCGGTCGCGGTCGCGCTCCGCGATTCCTTGATTGCCTGAGAACGCGGCCTATACTTTTGTCCAACTATGGCCTTGCGGTGCTTTGTGGCCGACGACCATCCCGCGATCGTCGATGCGGTCTCCCGCTTCCTCGCCAGCGAGGAAGGGATCGAGATCGCCGGGACGGCAGGAGGAGGAGCGGACACGGTCGCCCGGGTCCAGGAGCTCCAGCCCGACGTCGCGGTCGTCGACGTGCAGATGCCGGGAATCGGCGGCATCGAGGTAGCGCGACAGCTTGCGGCCGCGGGATGCCCGACCGGAGTGATCATCTACACCGGGTACGCGGAGCGGGCCATCGTGATCGAGGCGATCGACGCCGGCGCGCGCGGCTTCGTGCTGAAGGAGTCGCCGCTATCCGACCTCGTGCGCGCGATCCGCACCGTCGCCGGAGGCCAGACGTACGTCGATCCCGTGCTCGCCGGCGTCCTCGCGGGACCGGATGCAACAGCCCGCATCCCCGGGCTGACGAAGCGCGAGCGCGAGGTGCTGCGACTCCTCGCCGACGGCATGCGGAACGAGCAGGCCGGGCTCGAGTTGGGCATCTCGCCGCTCACCGTGCGCACGCACATCGAGAAGGCGATGGCGAAGCTCGAGGCGGACACGCGGACACAGGCGGTCGCCAACGCGCTGCGGATGTCGCTGATCGACTAGTCCGCGTCGAGCACTTCGCGGATCTTCTGCGCGAGCTGATCGGCGCCGAACGGCTTCTGGAGGAACGCGGTGCCCGCCTCGATGACGCCGCGAGCGATCACCGCGTCGTCGGTGTAGCCGGAGATGTACAGGACCTTGAGGTCACTCTGGTCGGTAAGCAGTCGCTCGGCGAGCTGGCGGCCGTTCATCGTCGGCATGACGACGTCGGTGACGAGGAGGTCGAGCCTCCGTCCCGCGGCGAGCCGCAGCGCCTCTTCCGGCCCGTCCGCTGCCACGACGTCGTACCCGAAGTCGGATAGGAGCCGCGCGACCGGCCGACGAACCGCGTCGTTGTCCTCGACGAGGAGGATGACGCCGCTTCCTCCCGGGCGGTCTTGCGTCGCCACACCCTCGGGCGCGCGCTCGGGCGCCGGAGCCACGGCGCCGCCGATCGGCATGTACACCTTGAAGGTCGTGCCGACGCCGGGCTCGCTATACACGCTGACGCGGCCGCCCGACTGCTCGACGATGCCGAGCACGGTGGAGAGGCCGAGACCGGTTCCCTTGCCGGGCTCCTTCGTCGTGAAGAACGGCTCGAAGATCCGATCGCGCGTTGCCGGCGTCATCCCGCAGCCGGAGTCGCTGACGGCGAGCAGCACGTGCGGCCCGCTCACGTTCCCCGTCATCGTCGGAGCGCGGTCGAGATCGACGCGCTGCGTTTCGATGATGAGGATCCCGCCGTCGTCCGGCATCGCATCACGCGCGTTGACGGCGAGGTTCATCACCACCTGCGCGAGCTGACCCTCGTCCATCGTCACTGCAGGAAGGCCGGGCTCGAGCGCGAGGCGGATGCTGACATCGTCGCCGAGCAGGCGCCGGAGCAAGCGGGTCTGGTCGGAGACGGCCGAGTTGAGGTCGAGCGGCTTCAGCTCGAGCACCTGCTGCCGGCTGAAGGCGAGCAGCTGTTGCGTGACGTCGGCCGCGCGACCGGCCGCGCTGCGAATGCCGTCGACGCTGGCGTGCAGCACCGGATTGCTGTCGTCCTCGAGCGCGTCTGACGCGAGGTCGCAGTAGCTCGCGACCGCCGTGAGCAAGTTGTTGAAGTCATGCGCGACGCCGCCGGCGAGTTGCCCGACCGCCTCCATGCGCTGGGATTGGCGAAGTTGGTCCTCGAGCGCGCGGCGCTCGGTGATGTCACCGAGAATGCCGATCGCCAGACGCGGGCCGCCGCCCGGATTGGGCAGCGCGAACACGGTCACGTGCCCCCAGACCACCCCGCCGTCCTTGCGCAGAAAACGCTTCTCCAGCTCGTAGTGCGTCCGCCGGCCTTCCATCAGCTCGGTGTAGAGCTCGAGGTCGGCCGCGCAGTCGTCCGGGTGCGTGAACTCGGTGAACTTGAGGCCGACGAGCTCGCTCGAGTCGCAGCCGAGAATCTCCCCGAGCGCGGCGTTGGTCTGGAGGAGTCTGCCGCCCTGGTCGACAACTGCCATCCCCTGCGGGCTCGACTCGAAGAGCGCCCGAAAGCGCTCCTCGCTCTGGCGCCGCGCGCTGACGTCGGTGATCTGCGTGACGGTGCACGTCAGGTCGCCGTTGGCATCCCGGACGGTCGAGAGGGACCTGCGAGCCCAGACAGCTTCGCCCGACTTGCGCAGGTAGCGCTTCTCCAACGTCTGGCTGTTCAACTCTCCGGTCGCCAGTCCGGCGAGCGCCTCGCGCGTCCGATCGCGGTCGTCCGGATGGGTGAGCGCGACGACGTCCAGCTCCCGGAGCTCCTCCGGCGTGTAGCCGAGCAGCTCGCACACCGAAGCGTTGCACTGCACGATCCGGCCGTCGGGCGCCACGAGCATCATTCCGGCCTCGACGTCTTCGAACGCGGCGCGGAAGAGCTCGCCCGTCTCGCGCAGCGCAGCCTCCACCGCCCGCTGCTCGGTCACGTCGAGGATCTGTGAGATCAACGAGGTGACTTCGCCGGTCGCGCTCAAGATCGCCGAGATGCCGACCTGAGCGCGCACCGTCCCGCCGTCCTTGCACCGATAGCGCTTCTCGCCGGTGAACCGGCGCAGCTCGCCGCTGCGCAGCTGCCCGATCGCCGTCAGGACCATTGCTCGATCGTCGGGATGCGCGATGTCGAGCATGTTCGTCCCGCTCAGCTCCGCCGCTGTGTAGCCGAGCAGGTCGCAAAACGCCTGGTTGGCGCGCTCGATCAGACCGTCCGGAGTCGTCACGACCATGCTGACCGCGGTGTCCTCGAACGCGCGCCGGAGGAAGTCGTCGCGTTTGGCGAGCTCCGCCCGCATGGTCCGCAGCTCCTCCTCGGCAGCGTTGCGCTCGCTCATGTCGCGGCAGATCGCCTGAACGGCGCGGGGCTCCCCGTCCTCGACGACGACCCAGCTCGCCACCTCCACGGGTACCGTCCGGCCGTCCTCGGCGAGCAGTTCGAGGTCGTACACGGTGGCGTTCGGACCGCGCCTGAGCTTTGCCGACGTCGCGTCACGAAGCTGTCCGCGCCACGCGGGCACGACTACGCTCGAGAGCGGCCGGCCGAGCAGGTCGGCCCGCGAGCGCCCCAACGCGCGCTCGAACGCGGCATTGACGCTCGTGATCCGATCGTCGAGATCGACCGTGAAGATCAGGTCGCTCGCGTTCTCGACGATGTCGCGGTAGCGCCTAGCGTTCTCCTCGTGCGGGGTGCGGTTCTCCGTAGACACGGTCACACAAGAGATCATCGGGCCTCAGCGGCCGTCCGACCAGTCGAGAGATCGCGGACCGCCCATCCTCTAAATCGAGGATGCCAGTGCGCCGGTGGGCGAGGGACGTCGCCCGGTTCCGGGAATCGTCCCATCCCGCGCCGGGGCCGATATTGGCGTCATGGCGGCTGTCTGCGACCTCCCGTCTGTCCTCGTCGTCGAGGGCGGCGACAGCGCGGACGCACTCGAACGGCGACTCTCCCACTTCGGCCATCGCGTGTTCACCGCGGTGGACGCGGCCGTGTTCCGACGGCCGCCTCGGCCGTACGTCGACCCGACCGTCTGCGACGACGGCACGGTCGTCAGCGGCGTGCCTGTCCGGTTGACGCCGATCGAGCGGCGCGTGCTGAAGGCGCTCACCGCGAATCCCGGACGCGTACTGTCGCCGGAGCAGCTTGGTCAGCTCGTGTGGGGACGCCTCTCCCGAGAAACCGCCGACAACGCACGCCTCTACGTCAGCTACCTCCGCGCGAAGATCGAGCAAGACACCGCACATCCCGAGCTGATCGAGACCGTGCGCGGGCGCGGCTATCGCTATCGCGCGATGGCCCCGGGAGGAGTCGAACCTCCGCGCGCAGATTCGAAGTCTGCCGCTCTATCCGCTGAGCTACGGGGCCGAGCCGAGGAAGGGTAACCCGGAGTTAGGCCGCGACCGGAGCGCCGTACTTGCGCTTCAGGTACGCGAGGTACGGCTTCGCGTCGATGCCCGAGCCGGTCGCTCGTCGCAGCGTCTCCTGCGGGGTGAACTTCCGTCCGAGCTCGTGCACGTTGTCGCCGAGCCACTCGCGCAGCGCGCTGAAGTCCCCGCGCTCGATGCGGTCCTCGAGATCGGGCACGTCCTCCTGGATCTTCTCCCAGATCTGCACCGACATCACGGTGCCGAGCAAATAGGTCGAGAAGTACCCGATGAGCCCCGACGCCCAGTGCATGTCCTGGAGCACGCCGTTCGCGTCGTCGGGGACCTCGACGCCGAGGTACTCGTCCATCTTCTCGGCCCAGGCCTGCGGGAGGTCGCGCAGCTCGACGCGTCCGTTGACGATGTCCTGTTCGAGCTCGAAGCGGAGGATCACGTGCATGCCGTACGTGACTTCGTCCGCGCGGATGCGGATGAGCGACGGGCGCACGCGGTTGACGGCGGCATAGAAGCGATCGAGCTCGACGCCGCGGAACTGCTCCGGGAAGACCTCCTGCAGGCGCGGATAGAAGAAGCGCCAGAACGGCATGCTGCGTCCGACGAGGTTCTCCCACAGGCGGCTCTGCGACTCGTGCAGACCGAGCGAGGCGCCGGTGCCGATCGGGAGATTCGCGATGCGGCGCGGGATCTGGTGCTCGTACAGCCCGTGCCCGTACTCGTGCATGGTCGAGAACAGCGACTTGAGACTGTCCTCGTAGTAGTGCGTCGTGATGCGGATGTCATCGATGCCGGCACCGCCTGCGAACGGATGCTCGGTCGGATCGATGCGCCACGTGTCGGGCCGGTGGCCGAAGAGATCGACGACCTCGTGGTCGAGGGCAATCTGCCGGTCGAGGGGGAAGTGGCCGGAGAGAAAGGAGTCGTCGACCTCCCGGTCGCGCAACTCGGCGATCAGCGGCACGAGCTCGGCCTTGATCTCGCCGAAGATGCGCGTGACCTCTTCGGTCTTCATCTCCGGCTCGAAGTCGTCGAGCAGGATGTCGTACGGCTCGTCCTGCTGGCCGAAGCACTCGATGTACCGCCGGCGCAACTCCACGTTGCGCTCGAGCGGCCCGAGGAACAGCTGGAAGTCCGACGTCTCCTTCGCCTTCACCCAGATCGGGTTCGCCTCGGCCGACGCGATGGCCATTTCGCTCCGGAGCTCGACGGGGACCTGGACTGCCTTGTCGTATGTCCTCCGCGCGAGCCGCAGGAGGCCTGCATCGTCCGAATCCGGGTCGAGCGACCCCGCATCGACCTCGTCGAGTAGGCGTCCGATCTCGGGGTCGGTCAGCCGTTCGTGCGCGACGCGCTGGAGCAGCGCGAGATGCTGCGCGCGGTGGCCGACGCCGGCCGGCGGCATGGCCGTGCGCTGGTCCCAGACCAGGAGAGATGCGACGTCCTGAATGCCGTGCAGGTCGGTGAGGCGTGCCTTCAGCTGGGCGAGGGCGTCAGCCACGGCCCGTCACCCTACTAGAGTCCAACGGATGGCGACGTTCGTCTTCCGCCGCCTGCTGCTCGCCGCGTCGGTCATGGTCGCGGTGTCTTTCGCGGCCTTCGTCGGGTTCGGTCTCTCGCTCGATCCGAGCTTCCCGCTCGTCTTCAAGCCGCGCGAGCAAGCGGTGGTGCGCGCGACCTACCACCTCACCGATCCGATCCTCTCGCGCTACTGGCGCTGGGCGTCCGGTCTCGTGCATCACGGCTTCGGAACGACTGTGTCCACGGCCGTCGGCGGCGCGCCTCCGCACCTCGAGCAGCCCGGCCTCCCCATCGGCCCCGAGTTGCTCCACGCGACCGCCGTCAGCGCGGCTCTCGTCGTGCTCTCACTTGTATTCGTCGTGCTCGGCAGCACCGCTGTCGGTGTGTTCGCGGCCGAGCGACGGCGGTTTCGCGCGGACGTCGGGACACGCGCACTCGCGTATCTCGGCGCTGCCATCCCGACGTTCCTCCTCGCCGACCTCGTCCGGCGCGCGGTTGCGCCGAACGAGCAAGCCGCGTTCTCGCACGGGCATTTCACGCTCACGGCGCATGCGGGATGGTTCATCCTCGGACCGCCGGTGGGAGGGCCGATTGGTTGGCTGCGTCATCTCTTCCTGCCGGCGGCGACACTCGCGGTCGGACTGATCGCCGTGTATGCGCGCTACGTCCGCTCGTCGATGGCGGTCGAGCTCGGACGCCCGTACGTGATGGTCGCGCGCGCGAAAGGGCTCGACGAGCGCCGAGTGCTGCTCCGGCACGCGCTGCGAAACTCGCTCGTCCCGGTGGCGTCTCTCCTGTCGCTCGAGCTCGGTGGCATCGTCGGCGCATCGATGGCGGCCGACGGTGTCTTCGGCAGCGGCGGGCTCGCGTCCGTGTTCCTCGGCGCGCTCGGGCACGCGGACCCGTTCGAGCTCACGGCGATCGTCGTCATGAGCGCCGTCCTCGTCAGCGGGCTCACGTTGGTCGGCGACCTCCTCGTCGGCCTGCTCGATCCGCGCGTGTCTACGTCGTAACCGGGTTGAGCGCGTCGTCGAGCGTGTCGCCGGCGAACGCAGCCGCCAGAAGAACGATCACGAGCAACCCAGCCGGGATGACGTACAGCCACCAGACCGATGCGATCGAGGAGGCGCCCGCCGCCGAAGCGGCGTTGGCCGCATCCGCGATGAGGCCGCCGAGCGTCGGCCGTTCCGGCTGGTTGTAGCCGTAGCCCAGAAAGTCGACCGTCGCGATGATTGCGATCGATTGACCGACGATCGTCGTCGCAGCGACGATGATCTGCCCGCTCGAGTTCGGCAGGAGATGACGAAAGATCACGCGTAAGTCGGACGCGCCGGACGCGTGCGCCGCCTCGACGTATTCGCGCGTTCGAAGCGATGCCACCGACGCGCGCACGACGCGCGCGACGCCGGGCCAGAGGAGCGCCATCAGCCAAAGGCCGTCCGTGATCGGCTTCACGGGGAGCTGCGACCAGATTGCGATGATGATGAGCACGGCGATCGCCGGAACGGCGACCACGACTCCGGTCGCCCAGGTGACGAGATCGTCGAACCGTCCGCCGTAATAACCGGCGAACGCGCCGACGATGGCGCCGATCACCGTCGCGCCGCCGGCACAGATCAGCGCGGACAGGATCGTCTCGCGGACGCCGAAGAGGAGCTCCGTGAGGAAGTCCCGCCCGAGCGCGTCCGTCCCAAGGAAGTGGTGCGCAGTGAGCGGTGGATGCGCTTTGCCGATGAGCTGGACGAACTCCTGGCCCGGGTAGTACGGCGCGAGCACGCCGGCGAGCGCACCCACGACGACGAAAGCCACGAGGATTGCGAGCGCCGCCAGCCCGAGCGGCCGGCGGCGAAATCGAGAGATCGCCTGCCTCCAGGGCCCGCGCCGTTCGTTCACGAGGGTGGCGGACGGGATTCGAACCCGCGACCACCGGGACCACAACCCGGGGCTCTACCAACTGAGCTACCGCCACCGCGAAGCCGCTACAGCGTAACGCCTGGAGTTGCAGGAATCCCGTTATTCCAGCGGTACCCTCTGCGGCACGCGCCCGTAGCTCAGTGGACAGAGCGGCGGACTTCTAATCCGCGGGTCGGAGGTTCGAATCCTCCCGGGCGCGTTAACCGGCCTCGTGCTCGTCGGCGCGGGCCTCGGCCTCCGGCGGAGAGTTACCGCCTGACGCCGAAGTCGGTCGTCACGATCGTCACCGCGAGCCCCTGGTACACGCCAGGGGCTCGATCGGTGTGCACGGCGGAGACGCCGATCTCCTGCCAGTGCGGATCGAGCATGTTCTTGCGATGCTCGGGGCTGTTCTCCCACATCGTCAGCGCCTTCTGCGCGTCGACGTCGGGAGACGACCAGAGCAGGTTCTCGCCCACCGACCAGAACCCGTACTTGCTCGACGGATAGAAGGCCTGGATGCGCTGCCAGAAGGCCGTGCCGTCGAACGAGTTGTGCGCGAAGTAGCCGTCGGCCTCCATCTGCTCCGAGTGGGTGCGCGCCGAATCGGTGAGCGCGGCCGACAGCCGGAGCGGCGCCAGATGATTCGCCGCGCGAAAGGCATTGATGTCGAAGAGCACGCCCTGCTCGAGCGACGAGAGCGCGATGCCCGGGCGGTGCGTCGCCGCCGGAGCAGCCGAAGCCACCACTCCAGCAAGGAGCGCAGCTGCTCCCAAGGCGATCCTCCGGCGCATCTGCGGCTCAGCGTGGTCCCTGCTGTAGACGCCGTCTATGGGCCAATCGGCCCCTTCTTGCGACCCACGGGTCCTACTCTCGGGAAGAATGGCGCGATGACCTTGCGCGCCGGCCCGCTGGAGCACGATGCGACGCTGCCTGACGGCCGTTCCGTCCACGTCCGCGTCGGCCTCCCCGAGGACGGGTACATCCGGCCGAAAGACATCGAGACGGTGACCGTGGAGCTGTACGGCGACGGCGAGCACCTCGCCGCGGTGAACACGATCCTCGACCCCGATCAGGTCGAGGCGGCCACGCACCTGTTGCGGCGAATCGTCGCCGGCCTCGAGAGCGGCGAGCTCGCACCTACCGCCGGCGCGATCGCGCCGCTCGCGGATAGCCTCCTGTGACATGACCGACGCGACGCTGCACACGAACCAGGGCGCCATCGTCGTCGAGCTGTTCGACGACGACGCGCCGAAGACGGTCGACAACTTCCTCTCGCTCGCGCGGAAGGGGTTCTACGACGGTGTCATTTTCCACCGCGTGATTCCCGACTTCATGATCCAGGGCGGCGATCCGACCGGCACCGGTTCTGGCGGCCCCGGCTACACGTTCGAGGACGAGTTCAACGAGCACCCCGTGGCGAAGGGAGCGCTCGCGATGGCGAACGCTGGGCCGAACACGAACGGCAGCCAGTTCTTCATCGTCACAGCCGACGCGTGCCCGTGGCTGGACGGCAAGCACACGGTCTTCGGACGCGTGACAGGCGGCATGGATGTCATCGACGCGATCTCGGCGCTCGACACCGACGCGCGCGACCGTCCCCGCCAGGACGTCGTCATCGAGCGCGTCGAGCTTCCCGGCTAGCGATGCTGACGTGGCAGGACGTCGTCGAGCTCGCCCGGGAGCTCCCCGAGGTCGAGGAGTCGACGTCGTACGGACGGCCGGCGTTGAAGGTGCGCGGCAAGTTCGTCGCGGCACTGCGCAGCGACCCGGCCGCCGTCGTGGTCCGCTGCGATCTCGACGAGAAGCCGCTGCTGCTCGAGGCGCGGCCCGAGATTCTGTTCGAGACGCCGCACTACCACGGCTGGGGTTACGTGCTCGTGCGCCTCGAGGCATCACGCGACGACATGCGCGAGTTCCTCACCGATTCATGGCTGCTCGCCGCGCCGAAGAAGCTCGCGGCAACGATCAGCCTCGACTAGCGCGCAGGTCGTCGAAGACGCCGGCTGTCTGCTCCTCGCGGAGGAAGCGCGACAGGTAGACCGCGAACACGGCGAAGAAGACGAGCGCCTCCTCCGCCGCCATCGTCACGCCGGCGATCTGCTGGTCGGACTCGGGCGACGGCCCCCACGTGCGAGGCGCGTGCGCGTAGAACGAGTAGACCGGCCGCGGGAAGAGCGCGAGCGCGAGGCCGAGCGGCGACGCGAGGACGAACGCCGCGAAGAGATACGCCGCCTTCGCGCCCGCTGACTGGCGCCCGTGCACGACGGGCCACCACAGACAGACGCCGGCGAGGAGATACGTGAGGTGCTCGACGTGCAGCAGCGAGTGCGGATGGCGCAGCGCGAAGTCGTAGACCCACGGGAGGTGCCACGCGAAGTACGTGACGAGCCACAGCGGCAGCGCGACGAGCGGACGGAAAAGCGGGAAATCCCGCGCGCGGGCGACGGCAGCGACGGGGACGGCGAGGACGAGCAGCGCCGGCGCCCACTCGGCGAGGACGACGTTCTGCAACAGGTGCGCCCACAGGAACGTGTGCAGCGCGAACGGCTGCAGCTTCGTCGCGAACGCCGCGAAGATCAGTGCGAGCGCGGCGACAACCGGGAGGGCGCGAGCGCGTAGTGCCACGCCCGCGAGCGCAAGGAGCGGGACGAGGACGACGGCCTCCAGCGAGGCGTGCATCGGGGTACCCTAGACACGCGCGCCCGTGGTGTAGTTGGCAACATAACGGCCTTCCAAGCCGTGGTCACGAGTTCGAACCTCGTCGGGCGCTTTCCGTCCGCAGCCTTGGATACGTTGTCCGTCGTGAAAACGGACGAGCGTAGACAAGCGCGCGAGATGCGAGCGGAGGGATGCTCCGTCAAGGAGATCGCAGCCACCCTCGGGATCGCACGTTCCTCGGCGAGCGTCTGGGTGCGGTCCGTTCCCCTCGGACCGGAACAGCGCGCCGCACTCATCTATCGCAGCCGGCTCGGGCCGATCGTGGCGGCCGAGCTCAAGGCTGCCCGTGCGCGCGACGTTCGCCGCGGATATCAGGACGAAGGCCGCCGTCTCGCCCGCGAACGGGACAGCTCGTACGCCGCAGGATGCATGTTGTTCTGGGCCGAAGGCTCGAAAGCGCGCAACTCGGTGCAGCTCGTCAATGCCGATCCGGAGGTCATCGTGTTCTTCGCCGACTTCCTACGCACGCAATTCGACGTCGGGAACGAGCAGATGCGTGTCTCGTGCAACCTCTTCGCCGATCACGTGGAGCGGCAGCGTGAGATCGAGGACTACTGGCTTACCCGCCTCGGCCTTCAACGGTCGTGTCTCAACAAGTCCATGGTGAACGTGTATTCCAAATACAGCCAGAAGAAGCGAACGAACAAGCTCCCGTTCGGCACGTGCAGCCTGCGCGTGCACAGCACGCGCATCGTGCAGACGATCTACGGCTCCATTCAGGAGTACGGCGGCTTCGAGCGTGCCGAGTGGCTCGACTGATCAGAGCGCGACGAGGCGTATCGCCACGACGTGCTCCACCGCTTCGTGGCTCGGCCCGTGGCCGGTGACGGCGGCGATGAACTCGACGCGCTCCAGTGCATACAGCCGCACGTCGTCGAGCGCCCGCACGGTCGCCGTGCGCGGGACGTCGCGCAGGAGCGCGATCTCGCCGAAGAACTCCCCGGGGCCAAGCTCGCGTGTCTCTCCGCCTTCGACATCGACGGCGACGCGCCCCGACGCGATCGCGTAGAAGCGGTCGCCCTTGTCCCCGCGTGCGAACACCGTCTCGCCGGCCGGGACCGCCACCGGCACCGCGGACGAAGCGAGCCGCTCGAGCACCGGCGGCGGCAGCATCCCGAGAAACGCGATCGAACGGAGCAGCTCGAGCGCCTCGGCGGGCACGTGCGCTGCGGCATCGATCGCGCGCAGCTTCGGCGCGAGTAGGAGCACGACCGCGGGCAGGAGCAGACCGGCCAGCACGAGCGTCGTGCGAATGCCAAGCGCCGAGACGAGCGCAGGCGCGACTGCCGCACCGACGGCGAGCGTTGCGAGGATGACGCTCTCGAGCACGCCGAAGACGCGGCCGAGCACCTCATCGGCGGCCGAGCGCTGCAGAAGCGTTACGCCGGCGACGTCTACGAGGGTGTTGCCGACGCCGATGACCGCGAAGAGGACGAGCGCAAAGCCGAGGTTCGACCAGACGGCGACGAGCGCCATCGGCACACCCCAGAGGAGGACGCCGAGGCCGAGGTCGGCGGCGAGACGCCGACGCGCCGCAAGAGCAGCCACCGCGAACGCACCGAGCACGCCGCCGACGCCGAGCGCTGCGTTCAACCACCCGACGCCGCCGTTGCCGGTGTCGAGCAGTCGCAGCGCAACGACGACGACGAGCACCTCGAAGACGCCGGTGACGAGCGTCTGCGCACTGTTGAGACCGATGACGACGCGCAGCGCCGGCTCTGCGGCGATGGCGCGAAAGCCCGCGAGCATCGAGGGCAACAGGGCCTCGGCCTCCCTGCTCGCAGGCGGATGGTCGGGCCGCAACTGCAGCACGCGTGCCGCCGACCACACGAGCGTCCCCGCAGTGAAGGCGAAGACGACCGAGGGTCCCGTGACGGCAAGCAGCGCACCGCCGAGCGCAGGCCCGGCGAGCATGCCGACGCTCGAGATCGTGCTCATGGCGACGTTCGCCGACGTCAGCTCCTCCGGCGTCCTCGCAAGCGACGGAAGCAATGCCCCCTGCGCGGGCTGGAACGCGGTCGACGCCGCCGTCGACGCGACCGCGAGGGCGTAGACGGCGAACGCCGGCCCGTGCGTCGCGACGATCGCGGCCATGCCGGCGACGAGACCGACGCGGCACACATCGGACGCGAGCATCACGTTCCGGCGGGAGACGCGGTCCGCGAGCAGCGCGAGCCAGGGCGCGAGACCGGCAGCCAGGCCCCAACGCGCGAAGAGCAGCAGCCCGACGGCGCGTGCTCCGCCGGCGTCGTACGCGTACACGGCGAGCGCGACACCGTACGCCCAGCTGCCGAGCGTCGAGCCGACGCCGGCGAGCTGCAGCCGGCGGAGCTGCGGGTTGGCGAACGAGGTCGAGAACGCGCGCAACGACTCGGCGATCCAGCTCACCGGGCCAGGATCTCAGCCCTCGTTGTGTTTTTGAAGGAGGAATGGGAAGATTCCCGTCCGCACGCACGTCTAGAGGGGGACAGCGCGAAAGCGCACAGACTTCCGACAAGGAGGGAAACCATGTCCGAGGACGAGAGCCGCAAGGTTGCTGCGCAGGACGAGGACACCGACGAGGTCGACGCCCACGGGCGTCGCGTCGCTGCCAACGAAGAGGCCGCCGACGACGACGGCAAGAGCGAGGACAAGACCGAGGACGACGAGGTCGAGGGGCACTCGCGCCGCGTCGAATAACGACCTCTCCACGAAGAAGAACTGACGAAGCCCGGGCTCGCCCGGGCTTCTCTTTGGACCTAGGACTCCGGCGCGAGCAGCCGCTCGAGCGCGCGCAGCAGCTCGAGCCCGGACAGCCGCGCCTCCTCGCCCGCCGCCTCGAGCTGTGCGGCGACGCGCGCGAGCGCGCCGAGCTCCCCTTCGCCCGCGAGCGCCGCGCGGGCACGACGCGCGCGCTGCAACAGGTCGAGCGCGACCGCCGCCTGGCTCGCGAAGAGACCGAGAAGGTTCATGTCCGCGAGCGAGAACGGCTGCTCGCTCGAGCGGTCGAGCACCTCGAGCACGCCGAGCGCGCGATCCTCCACGAGCAGCGGCACGGCCATGAGCGCCTTCGGCACGTAGCCGGTCGACTCGGCCGCCTCCTGCGAGAACCGGGTGTCCGCCGTGAGGTCGTCGACGACGAGCGGCTGCCGCGTGACGAGGGCCCAGCCTGCGACTCCGGTGCTGGACGGGAACCGCTGCCCGATGAGCGTCTGCGCACCCTCGCCGGCGACCGCCTCGAAGACGAGCTCGTCCGTCTCGGTGTCCAGCAGGAAGATCGACGACGCCCTCGCCTTGAAGATCGCGCGGGCGACCTCGGCGGTCGACTGGAGCAGCGCGCGGTGTCCTTCCTCGGCGCCGAGCACGCCGGCCGCGACCGCTGCCTGGAGGTCACTCATCGCGCACGTTCGACGCGGTCAGGTGGAGAACGCTCTTCAGCTGGTACGGCGTCAGCTCCGGGTGCTTGCCGAGGATGAGCGCGCAGATGCCGCTGATGTGCGGCGTCGCGAAGCTGTTGCCCGTCGAGCGCAGCGTGCCGCCGCCGAGCCAGGCGACGTCGATCTCGAGCCCGCGCGCGAAGAACTCGACCGGTGGCCTCGGGTTGGAATAGAACGTGAACGGGTCCGACTCCTCGTGACTGCCGACGGAGATGACGCTCGCGAAGCGCCAGGGGAAACTCTCGACCGGCATGTTGTGCGCGGACGCGACCAGCATCGTGCGCTTGAAGTACGCCATGTCGGCGAGCTCGTGCAACCGGTCGACGTAGTCGCGCTTCGTCGTCGAGAGACTCATGTTGACGACGTCGAATCCCTGGTCGATCGCCCACTCGAGCCCGCGCAGCATCACCTTGGCGCTTCCGGTGTATCCGGCACCGAGCACGCGCACGCTCACAAGCTCGCACTCGGGCGCGAGCATCCGGATGATCCCAGCGCACGCAGTGCCGTGCCCGCACAGATCGCCTTCCGCGTCGTCCTCGCGAACGACGATGCCGCCGTCCTCGCGGACGATCGCGACCGAGCGGTCGACGCGGCCGACGAGCGGATGACCGTGCTCGATCCCGCTGTCGAGCACGCACACGCGCACGCCCTTTCCCGCCGTGCCGCCCCACGCCCACTCGCGTGTCACGGGCTCCGTCCACGCCTCCGGCAGCCGGATCGACTCGCCGGCAGCGGCGGGCAGGCTCCAGGCCGGAAGCTCTTCGTTCGACTCGTGCGCGAGGATCGACATTCCGGCCAAGCCTAGTAGGCTCGCGCGGTGGCGACACGGACGGACGCCGAGCTCGTCTCCCGCTGCCGAGCCGGCGACGCCGAGGCGTGGAACGAGCTCGTCGAGCGCTTCTCGCGCTACGTCTACGCCATCTGCGTCCAGGGGTTCCGTCTGAATCACGCCGATGCCGAAGACGTGTTCCAGGACGTCTTCGCCCGCGTGTACGAGCGCCTCGACCGGCTCCGGAACGACGAGGCCGTGCGGCCGTGGATCGCACAGCTCACGCGGCGGCTGTGCATCGACCGCCTGCGGGAGGGACGCCGCGAAGGCCCCGCGGACGTGGAGGAGCTCGAGCCGGCCGAGTTCGACGAGACGCTCGGCAAGCTCGACGAGGCGCTGACCGTGCGCGCCGGCCTCGATGCGGTCGGCCCCCCGTGCAGCGACATCCTCGACCGGTTCTTCTGCCGGGACGAGAGCTACAAGGCGATCGGGGACGCCCTCGGCCTGCCCTCGGGAACGATCGCCAGCAGGATCTCCCGCTGCCTGACGAAGCTCCGCGCCGAGCTGGAGGGAAGATCGTGAGCCCCGCGCCCGTCTTGAGATCGAGATGACCGGATACGACGAAGAGCGGATCGCTGCCTCGCTCCGCCTGCTTCCGCCGGCGCCGCAGGGGTGGGTGCAGGCCGCGCAGGAGCTTCCGCTCGCCCGGGCCGCGATCGAGTCGATCGTCGCTCGCGCGGAGGCCGACGCAGCCTTCCGGGCCCGAATCGTCGCGGATCTCGAAGCGGCCCTAGCGGAAGCCGGCTGCGAGGCGACTCCCTCCGTTCTCGCCTCGCTCCGGCTCCGCCTCGGCGCCGAATGACGTCGCAGGATCGCTCGGACGCAG
Organism: Actinomycetota bacterium; assembly: GCA_003139545.1. Classification (GTDB taxonomy): domain Bacteria; phylum Actinomycetota; class Thermoleophilia; order Gaiellales; family Gaiellaceae; genus Palsa-739. The sequence continues at coordinate 344,574 of PLJC01000012.1, read as the reverse complement.
AGCCGATCGGCGCGACCGCGCTCGCCGCGGCCGGCGTCGCCGCCGCGCACGCACTGGCCGAGGTCGCACGCGCCTCCGGGAAGGCGGCGCTCGCAGCGCAGGCCGAGGTGCTGCGGCTCCGGCTCACAGGCGCGGCGCGCATCAACGCCCTGCGCTACCCCCGTGCGCTCGCCGCGCAGGACACGACGGCCTCGCTCCCGGAAGATCGCCGGGACTGGGAAATCGGCCAGGCCTACGCGCGCGCAGCGGAGCCGCCGCTCGAGCTCGCGCGCATCGCCGCCGACATCGCCGAGCTCGGGGCGGAGCTCGCCACCCAGGCCGACGCAGGCCTGCGCGCGGACGCCGTAGCGGCGGCACAGCTCGCCGCAGGCGCTGCCCGCGGCGCGGTCGCGCTCGTCGCGATCAACCTCACGGCCGGGCAGGATGACGAGCGCGTTGTGGAAGCTCGGCGCTGTGCGGAGATTGCGGATCACGCTGCGTCGCAGGCGCTGGCTGCTCTGTGAGGTCGCGACTGCGTTCGATCTCCGCGTCGAGCTCGGAGCCGAACAGCAACGCGAGCGCGGTCAACCACAACCACGTGAGCACGACGATTACCCCGCCGAGCGAGCCCCACGTCTTGTTGTACGAGCCGAACGAGGCCGAGTAGAACGCAAAGGCGCCAGACGCCGCGATCCACACGAACGCCGCGACGAGCGACCCGGGAGCGAACAGGCGCCACGGGCGCACCCGCGAATCCGGTCCGAGATAGAGCAGCGTCTCGAATGCCACGAGCAGGCCTGCGAGCAGGACCGGCCATTGCGCGATCCACCACAGCCAGCTGACGACGCCGGACGCAGGCCCTGCGTGCGACGCGACCACCCGTTCCACCGACGGCCCGAACAGGAGCAGGATCGCGACGAGCAGGAACGCGAGCCCGATGACGGCGACCATCGCGAGCGCGACGAGGCGCTTGCGCAGGAAGGACCGCGATTCCTCCCGCTCGTACGCCAGGTTGACCGCCTTCATGTAGGTCGTCATCGCGCCGGTCGTCGACCACAGCGCAAGCACGAACCCGACCGCGGTGACGACGACGCTCTGCGCGGTATGCGCATCGAGCCGCCTGAGGCTCGAGCCGAACAACGACGTCGCCTGCGCCGGCATGACGTGGCGAAGGTGCTGCATGAGTGTCGTGATCGTGTCCGGCCCAGCGACGAGCGTGAAGACGCCGACGACGACGAGCAGCACGGACGGGATCGCGAAGAACGTGCTGTACGCAACCGCCGACGCGAGCATCGTCCCGTTGTCGGCGAGGAGGCGCTTTCCGGCGCGAACGACGATCGAGCGCCACGTCCTCATCCACGGGATGGTATGACCACGGCCGTGGAGAACCATGCACTGGTGATCGTCGGCGCCGGATCGGCCGGCCTCGCCACGGCCGCGCTGCTCCGGAGGACAGGCATGGATCCGCTCGTGCTCGAGGCCGGCCCGGAGCCCGGCGCCGCCTGGCGCGAGCGCTACGACCGGCTGCGGCTGCACACGCCGCGGTTGCTCTCGAGCTTGCCGGGCAAGCGGATTCCGCGGCGCTACGGCCGCTGGGTGCGCCGCGACGATCTGATCGACTACTTCGCCGAGTACGTCGACGCACACGGCATCGACGTGCGCACCGGCGTGCGCGTGAACCGCATCGATCCCGGCTGGAACCTCGACACGACCGCCGGCCCGATGCAGGCGGAGACCGTCATCGTCGCGACGGGATACAACGGCGCGCCGTTCATCCCCGACTGGCCCGGGCTCGATGGATTCACCGGTGAGCTGATTCACTCCTCCGAGTACCGCAATCCGGCGACGTTCCGCGGGCGCGACGTGCTCGTCGTCGGCGCGGGGAACTCCGGCGCGGAGATCGCCACCGACGTCGCAGACGGCGGCGCCTCGCGCAGCCGGCTGTCGGTGCGCAACCCGCCGCAGATCGTGCGCCGCGCGACGGCAGGCATTCCTGCGCAGCTCATCGGCATCGCCATCCGCAAGATGCCGCCCGACTGGGTCGACCCGATCTCGATCACGCAGCGCCGGCTCTCGATCCCCGACCTGGCGGCGCAGGGCCTGCCGCGTCCCGCGCACGGGATTCGCACGTCGTTCATCACGACGGGCACGACTCCGATCCTCGACGTCGGCATTGTTGGCGCGGTTCGCAGTGGGCGCGTGCAGATCGTCGCCGCGGTCGAGCGCTTCGACGGCGGCGACGTCGTGCTTGCAGACGGGTCGCGCATCGCACCGGATGCCGTGATCGCCGCGACGGGCTTCCGCGCGGGACTCGATCCGCTCGTCGGCCATCTCGACGTCCTCGGCCCGCGCGGCCTGCCCGCGAAGACGGACGGCGAGCCCGTGCTGCCCGGTCTGTGGTTCGTCGGCTTCACGCCGACGCTCGGCGGACAGCTGCGCGAGGGCAGCATCGCCGCGCGCAAGGTGGCGGCTGCCGTCGTCGCTTCTCAGCGTTGATCGGGGCGGCCGGATCCGAACCGACGACCTCTCGCTCCCAAAGCGAGCGCTCTACCAGGCTGAGCTACGCCCCGTACGCAGAGGCTAGCTTGCGCACGTGACCGAGCCGCTGTTGCCGAGCCGGGAGCCTCCGAGCGACCGGCGGCCGGTCGTGGGCTACGCCATGGTCGCCGTCGCGGCGACGCTCTTCGGGATCAACGGCCCGGTGTCGAAGGTCGCGCTCTCGTCCGGGTTGTCCTCGCTGCGTCTGACCGAGGCGCGCTCCGCCGGCGCGTTCATCGCGCTCACGGCGATCGCACTCGTGCGCGCGCCGTCGTCGTTGCGCGTCCAGCGTCGCGAGCTTCCGCGGCTCGCGCTCTTCGGCATCGTCGGCGTCGCGTTCGTCCAGCTCTTCTACTTCCTCGCCATCCACCGGCTGCCGGTCGGCATCGCGCTCCTGATCCAGTACATCGGCCCCGTTCTGGTCGCGATCTACGCGCGGACGTTCGGGCACGAGCACGTGCGTCGCCGCATCTGGCTCGCGCTCGCCCTCTCGCTCACCGGTCTCGCGCTCATGGTGCAGCTCTGGAGCGGCGTCACGCTCGACGGCCTCGGCGTCACCTACGCGTTGATCGCGGCCGTCGTCTTCGCCGTGTACCTCCTGCTCGCCGAGCACGAGATGAAGAGCCGCGAAGCGATCCCGCTGCTCGCATGGGCCTTCTTCTTCGCCCTCGTCTTCTGGACGATCGTGCAGCCGTGGTGGAGCTTCCCGGCGTCGGCGGCCGGGCGGACGGTCTCGCTGCAGGGACATCTGAGCTCGCATCACTTGCCGGTGTGGGCGCTCGTCCTCTGGGTGATCGTCCTCGGCTCCGCCCTCCCGTTCACGCTCATCGTGGGCGCGATGCGGCACATCACGGCGACGCAGGTCGGAGTCACGGCCATGCTCGAGCCCGTGGTCGCAACAGTCGTCGCCTGGATCTGGCTGCGCGAGTCCCTCTCGGCAGCGCAGCTCGTGGGCGCGGCCGTCGTGCTGTGCGGCATCGGGCTCGCTCAGACCGCCAGGTAACTCCCCCAGTTGAGGGACGACGATCGCGAAACGGCCTGCGACCCTGTTCCAAGGCCGAGGGCTGAAGTTCGGCGGGAGGGCATGAGGGGCGCCGCAAGGCGCCCCTCTTCCATTAGAGCCTCTTACTCCGTCTGCATCAGAGAGCGCAGCTCGGCGAGCTTCTCGCCGCGCAGCTCGTCGCGCTCGCCGCGCTCGATCCGGTCGAGCAGCTCGCGCACGAGCGGCGCAAGGTCGAGCGGATTGAACGGCTTCGTGACGTAGTCGATCCCGCCGATGTCGAGGCCGCGCGCACGGTCGCGGAACTCGGCGCGCGCGGTGAGGAAGATGATCGGGATCTCACTCGTCCGTTCGTCCTCGAGCAGCTCCTCGGCGACGCGCCAGCCGTCCAGGCGGGGCATCATCACGTCGAGGAGCACGACGTCCGGGCGCTGCTCGCGCGCGAGATCGAGCCCGCTCGGCCCGTCGCCCGCCTCGATCACCTCCATCCCCTCGGCCTCGAGGTTGACGCGGCAGAGCAGCCGGATCGGCGCCTCGTCGTCGATGACAAGCACGCGGATCACGACGGGGCCCCTGCCAGCGGTAGTTCGATTGCGAACGTCGATCCTTCTCCTTCTCGGGAACTGACGGAGATCTTTCCACCCATGGCGGTCACCAGGCCGCGGGCGATGAACAGGCCGAGGCCGGTCCCGCCCGCGCCGACGCGGGCCTCGGCATCCGTGCCTCGGTAGAACTTGCGGAAGATCTGCTCCTGGTCGGCGAGCGGGATGCCGAGCCCTTCGTCCTCGACGACCAGCTCGACGGTGTCGTTCTTGCGCTCCGCTCCCACGCGGACGGTGCCGCCGGCGGGTGAGTAGCGCACGGCGTTGTCGAGCAGGATCGCGAAGACCTGCAGCAGCTTCTCGGGGTCGGCCTTTGCCGCAACGGGCTCCTCCGGGAGGTCGACGACGAACGATCGCCCATTCGGCGACCCGACCCGCATGCTCTGCACAGCCTCGCCGACCACGTCGCGCACGTCGGTGGTCGCGATGCGCACCTTCAGGTCTCCCGTGTCGAGGCGCGCGACGTTGAGCAGCGCATCGACGATCTGCGTCAGTCGCTGCGACTCCGACGCGATGTAACCGAGGAACGTCGTCCGCTCCTCCTCACCGAAGAGGACGTCCTGGCGGAGCAGCGTCTCCGCGAAGCCGTAGATGGAGGTCAACGGCGTGCGCAGTTCGTGCGACACGGTGGACACGAAGTCGGACTTCATCTGCTCGACGAGCCGATCCGCCGAGATGTCCCTGAACGCGAAGATGCGACCGGCGACGGCGCCGACCGGATCCCGCATGACTGCTTCGCTCACCGAGAGCCACACCTCTTCGCGACCACGCATGATCGGCACGAGGCGGTCGGCCGGCGGAGTGTCGGGGTCCGACTCGAGCTTCCGCTCCAGCACCTCGACCGGCGTACGTCCGAGTGCGTCCATCGCCGGGACGCCGGTGATCTTCTCAGCGGCTGCATTCCAGAGGACGACAGTACCGTCGCGGTCGACCGCGACGATCCCGTCGGCGATGTTGGCGAGGATCGCGACGCTTCGTTCGCGTTCGAGCGCGACGCGCTGGTAGAGCTCCGCGTTCGCGAGGGCGGCGGACGTACTCGCCGCGAGCGCGAGCAGCGCGTCGATCTCCTCCTCCCGCCAGACGCGCGGGCGCGCGTCGTAGAGGGCGAGCACGCCGCGCGGCGAGCGCGAGGAGCCGGCGAGGGGCACGCCGAGATACGCCGCGTTGCCGGCGGCGAGCATCGGATCGAGCTCGCGCAACCGGGGATCGGCTCCGGCGTCCTCCAGCGCGACCGAAGCGCGCGACTGAACAACGTCTCCTGAAAGCCATGCGCTCGCCGAGCTGCTCGAGCCGACGGCCGCCTCGGCGCCGAGGCCGCTCGCCGCGCTGACGACGAGCTCGCCGTCCTTGAGCACACGGATCGCGCAGCCGTCCGCCTTCAAGAGCTCTCGCGCCTGGTCGACGACTTCGTCGAGAACCGCGTCGGGATCGAGCTCGGTCGTGAGCATCCCTCCGGTGCGCGCAAGCTGCTGAGCAAGAGCACGTGCGCTGCGTTCCGCCTCGTACAGCTCGCTGCGCTCCAGCGCACCGCGGGCGGCGCCGGAAAGGTGCCGGGCGAGCTCGAGGTCGTCGTCGCTGAACGAGTGGACGTCCTCGAAGAAGACCGCGACCAGCCCGCCCGCACCGTCCCGCGGGCTCACGACCGGCACCGAGAGCAACGCGCCGAAGCCCGCCTGCGCAGCGGCGGCGCGCCACTCGGGCGCGACACGCTCGTCGTCGGCGAGGTTCGGCGAGGCGACGACCCGCTCGTTGGACGCCGAACGGACGAGCCCCTCCGCGCTGCGGACGGGCCCCGCGGCGAACAGCACGACCAGGGACGGCGGCAGATCGTGCGAGCCACTCAGTGCGAGGCCGCCCCCGACAGGCATCAGCGCGGCAGCGGCGGCGCCGCCGAGCGCCTCGGATGCAGCCTGTGCGACGGCGTCGAGCGTGGCCGCGCGCGAAAGCGACTCGCCGAGCACGGCGGCGATCCGGTAGAAGCCGCGTTGGACACGCGCCTGGCGCGCGCTCCTGCTGAACGTCTCGGCGTTTCGAATCGCCAGCGACGCGAGCGCGGCGAAGGCCTCGAGCACGTCGCTGTCGCGCGGCCCGTACGGCCGCGACTCGCGGCGGCCGACGCCGAGCACGCCGCGCACCTCGTCGCTCCACCGCATCGGCGCGACGATCGCGTCGCTGAACCCCGCGTACGCCGCATGCGGAACCTCGTCAGCGACGCTCCTGTACTCGGTCGCAACGAGCGCGTGCCCTTCGCGGATCGCGAGGCCCGAGAGCCCGCGGTCGGCCGGAAACTCGAAGCCGACGAGCGACGGGTCGAGGCCGTGGACCGCGGCACACCGGAGCACCCCGCGCTCGCGGTCGTACAGATAGCAGTCGGACGCGTCGGCCTGAAGCAACGCTGCGACCTCGTCGGCGAGCCGTTGCAAGACCGCCGTCAGCTCGAGCTCCCCGCTCACCACCGTCGCCGCCCGCAGCAGCGCCGAGCGCTCGCCCGCCCGCTCGCGCTCCCCCTCCGCCATGGCGGCCTGCTGCCGGCGAACCGCGCGCAGGCGGAAGACTGTCCCGACCGCGAGCCCGACAAGGAGCGCGCCGAGCGCCGCGGCCAGGGTTTCCCAAGCCACGGCGAGGCCGAGCAGACCTCCAAGCTGCAACTCAGTTGTGCTCATACTGGGCGGCGAAGATCATACGGGGCGGGAAACCCGGCGGAAGGCGTTTTCCGGTCCGAGAACGTGATTCTCACCCTTTGCAAAGATGGGCCGGACGGCCCATTGTCCGTGCTCCGGCGCCCGATTACCGTCCGGAGCACTGGGCGATGCACACTGCGGCCGCGCGTCTAGGCGTTTGCAGCCGCGGTGAGCAACTTGGGAAAGCCCGCCGCACCGACCCCCCCCGAGCGGCGGGCTTTTCCATATCCAGGGAACGCGCCAAGCGTTCACAGGCGCCCTTAACCCGGCCCTCACTCCTCGGAGCTACCCTGCCCCTGGTTTGGTGAAGCGGGTCCTTCTGGCCTCTCCAAGGGGATATTGCGCCGGTGTCGAGCGGGCGGTCGAGACCGTCAAGCGCGCTCTCGCGCTGTACGGGGCACCCGTGTACGTGCGAAAGCAGATCGTCCACAACTCGCACGTCGTCCGCGAGCTCGAGGCGGACGGCGCCGTCTTCGTCGACTCCGTGCACGACGTGCCCGAGGGCTCGCCCGTCGTCTTCTCCGCGCACGGGGTCGCGCCCGCAGTGCGCGACGCCGCGGACGAACGGCGCCTGACCTCGATCGACGCCACGTGCCCGCTCGTGACGAAGGTGCACACGCAGGCGCGGCGCTACGCAGAGCAGGGCTACCGCATCGTGCTCATCGGGCACGCGAAGCACGAGGAGGTCGAAGGCACGACCGGCGAAGCCCCGGACGCGATCGTCCTCGTCCAGTCGGCCGAGGAGGCCGAGCACGTCGAGCTCAGCGACAACCGCCTCGCCTACATCACGCAGACGACGCTGTCCGTCGACGAGACGCGCGAGATCATCGATGTCCTCCGCCGGCGGTTCCCCCACATCGAAGGCCCCGCCCGCGAAGACATCTGTTACGCGACGTCGAACCGGCAGTGGGCGGTGAAGGAACTGCTCGGCGAAGTCGATCTGCTGCTCGTCGTCGGCTCGCGGAACTCGTCCAACTCGTTACGGCTCGTCGAGGTCGCGCACGCAGCAGGCGTCGCGGCACATCTTGTCGACGACGCCTCCGAGATCGACGACGGCTGGCTCGCCGACGCGAGCGTCGTCGGAGTCACGTCGGGCGCGTCCGCTCCGGAGCGGCTCGTCAGCGGCGTGTGCGACTGGTTTCGCGCGCGCGGCGTGCACGACATCGAAGAGTTCAGATCCGCATACGAAGACGTCGTGTTCCGCCTGCCGGTCGAGCTCCGCCGCGCCGAGCGCTCTGCTGCCTGACAGACTCCGCCTTCGTGGACTACGTCCTCGGGGAGAACCAGTACGGCCGCTACTGCATTCCGGCCGAGAGTCGTCACCGGCCTGCTGCGCGCGCGGTTCTCGCCGGTGAGGTGTGGGAGCCCGCGACGACCGCGTTCATCGCCGAGCAGGGGCGACACGGTGACGTCGTCACCGGTGGCGCGTACTTCGGCGACATGCTCCCGGCCGCGGCCGCGGGCGGGAACATCGTCTATGCCGCGGAGCCCAATCCGGTGAACTTCGCGGCCGCGCAGTCGACGCTCGAGGCGAACGGAATCGAGAACGTCAGACTCCTCAATGCCGGCTTCGGTGCGAAAGCGGGAGCCCGCCGCATCGAGGTCGCCGACGCCGCCGGCAGCCCCCACGGCGGCGGCTCCTGGATCACGTCCCAGCGCCGCATCAGCCGCCACGCGGCAACGCGGGTGCCCTGCTCGCTCGTGGCGATCGACGATCTCGTCCCGCCGGAACGCGCGGTTGCACTCATCCATCTCGACGTCGAGGGCTTCGAGAAGCAGGCACTGCGCGGCGCGATGGGAACGATCGAGCGTTGCCGTCCGCAGTTGCTCCTCGAAACTCGTCCGGGTTCCGGACACATCGCCCGCCGCCTTGCGTCGCTCGGTTACCGCGACGTCGCCGAAATGGACGGCAACACGTTGCTGTCGGCGGGCTAAGTCCTAGGCTTTCGCGATCGAGAGCTCGGCGTCGCCGTCGACGCGGATCTCGACCGCCAGCACTTCGTTCTTGATGTGCTCCTCCCACCGGAGGAGCGGCTCGAGCTCGGCCGGCACCGTCAGGACGACGCGGTCGGTGAGGTCGAAGCCCTGCTCTTTGCGCATCGTGTTCACCTGGCGGATGAGATCGCGCACGCGGCCCTCGAGGATGAGCTCGTCGTCGAGCGACGTGTCGACGGCGACGGTGACGCCGTCGGCGGAAGCCACGGCGAAGCCCTCGTGCCCGAGACGCTCGACGAGCACCTCCTCCGGCTCCAGTTCGTGGCCGGCTGCTCGGAATCGCCCGCCCGGAAGCTCCTCGAACTCGCCGGCCTGCAGCGCCTGCCGCACGGTGGGCAGATCCTTGCCGAGCCGCGGGCCGAGTGCCGGCAGGTGCGGCTTGACGCGCAGCTCCGCTTCGACGACGCCGAACTCGATGCCCTTGACGTTCACCTCGTTGGCGATCTCGTCGGCGTGCGCCGCGACCAGGGGAGCACCCTCGACGACGAGCCGCCGAAGCGGCTGCCGTAGCGACATCCCCGCCGACGCGCGCGCTTGATGCGCGAGCGTGACGACGCGGCGCACGGCTGCGATCTCGTCGAGCAGCGAGCGGTCGGGCTCTTCGACCTCGGGCCAGCCGGAGAGATGCACCGACTCGGGGCCGTCAAGGACGAGGTCGCGCCAGAGACGTTCGGTGACGAACGGCATGATCGGCGCCATCACGCGCAGCGACTGCACGAGCGCGTACCACAGCGTCTGGAACGCGGCCGGGTCGCCGCCCTCCTGCCAGAAGCGCGGCCGCGAGCGACGGATGTACCAGTTGGAGAGGTCGTCCACGAAGGCTTGATAGCCGCGCATGACGGTGACGGTGTCGTAGGCGTCGTACGCCGCCTGCGCGTCGTGGATGAAGGCGTGCGTGCGCTCGGTCAGCCAGCGATCGAGCGAGGCGAGATCGCCGTCCAGGTGCAGCGCACCCCAGGACGGGCGGAAACCGTCGACGTTCGCGTACTCGACGAAGAAGTTCACCGAGTTCCAGAAGGTGAGGAAGCGACGCTTGACGTCGTCGGCGATCTGGTAGCCGAACCGCAGCGGCTCGCTCGGCGTCTGCGCGCAGTAGAGCCAGCGCATGACGTCGGCTCCCATGAGGTCGAGCGCCTCGTTCAGCTCGATCGCATTGCCGGTCGACTTGTGCATCGGCTTGCCGTGCTCGTCGAAGACCTTCTCGTACGTCAGGACGCTCCGGTACGGCGAGACGCCCGTGAGCGTCACGGACATGAAGGACTGCGCGTAGAACCAGAGCCGGATCTGCTCGCGCATCTCCGAGACCCAGTCGGCCGGGTACCACTTCTCCCAGTACGCGTGATCCGGCAGGTCCGCGCCGGAGAGGCCGGCCGATGCACCCGTCGCGTAGCCGTGGGGAATCCAGGTCTCGTTGTGCCAGCCGAGCGTCGAGAAGTGGACGATGCCGGCGTCGAGCCAGGCGTCTCCGACTTCGGGGATGCGCTCGAGCTCGCGATCGCACTCCTCGCAGCGGATGTGCACGGCGTCGATCCACGGCCGGTGCAGCTCCTCGAGCTGGTCGAGCCCGGAGACCGCGCGCGCCTCGAGCTCCTTGCGCGATCCGATGACGTTCAAGTGCCCGCACTCGCACGGATAGAACGGGAGCGGCAGGCCGAAGTACCGCTTGCGCGAGATGTTCCAGTCGCCCATGTTGCGCAGCCAGTCGTCCATCCGTTTCTTGTACTGCGGCGGCGTCCATGCGACCGTGTCGTTCGCGTCGAGCATGGGCTGCCGGATCTCCTCGGCCGAGATGAACCAGTCGTCGACGACGCGGAAGACGAGCGGCGTCTTGCAGCGCCAACAGATCGGGTAGCGGTGCAGGATCGTCCCCTCTCCGACAAGCAGCCCCCGTTCGCGCAGCGCGTGCGTCACGGGCTCCGCCACCTCTCCCGTCGTCAACCCAGCGAACGCGCCGTACGCCGGCAGCATCCGGCCGGCTTCGTCGATGGGCGCGAGCACGGGAAGGCCGTGGACCTTCGAGAGCTCGAAGTCCTCCGAACCGGCGCCTGGCGCGATGTGCACGATGCCCGTCCCCTCGTCGAGCGAGACCTCGTCCCACGGGATGACGCGATGCACGACGCCGTCCTGCGCTGGGAGATCGTCGAAGGGGCCGCTGTACTCGAGCCCGACGAGCTCCGCGCCTGTGACGGTGCGCGTGAAGCTCTCCTCCGGGTAGCGCGCGACGGCAACCCAGCGGCCGTCGGCGGTCAGGCCGTAGTCGGCGTCCGGCTTGACCGCGGCGGCGACGTTCGCCGGCAGTGTCCACGGCGTCGTCGTCCAGACAACGAGCGCCTCTCCGTCGCGGCCCACGAGCGGGAAGCGGACGAAGAGCGACGGGTGCTCCATTTCGACGTAGTTCTCCTCGCCCGCCTGCTCGTGCTGCGAGAGCGACGTCCCGCAGCGGGGACACCACTGGGTCGAGCGGTGGCCCATGTACAGCCAGCCGCGCTCGTGGACCGTCTTGAGGAAGCCCCAGATGTACTCGATGTTCGTGTCGCTGAACGTGTAGTAGTCGTTGTCCCAGTCCATCCACTGGCCGAGCCGGCGGAATTGCTCCGTCATGACCTCGCTGTAGTACGCGACGCGCTCGACGCACTTGCGGGCGAACTTCGCGAGCCCGTACTCCTCGATCTCGCGCTTCGAGCCGAGCCCGAGCTCCTTCTCGACCTCGACCTCGACCCACAGCCCCTGCGAGTCGAAGCCGTTCTGGTACCGCTGGTCGAAGCCCTGCATCGCCTTGTAGCGCTGGAAGACGTCCTTCAGCGTCCGGCCATGGCCGTGGTGGACGCCGGCCGGGTTGTTGGCCGTGATCGGGCCGTCCATGAAGCCGAAGGTGGGGCCGCCCCGGTTCTGTTCCCTCAGCCGGTCGAACGTGCCGTGCTCGTCCCACCAGGCGAGGACCTCCCGCTCCAGCGCGGGATGGTCGGGTACCGTCGGCAGGGGCTGGAAGACTTGCTCGGCCACTCGGGAAGCGAAGTGTAGAGCGGGACGTTCTCTCTCTAGACAGACCGGATACTGAAAGGACTGAAATGGCTCAAGACGTAACCGATGCGACATTCGAGAACGAGGTGCTGCAGAGCACCGAGCCCGTGCTCGTGGACTTCTGGGCGGAATGGTGCGGCCCATGTCACGCCGTCTCCCCCGTGCTCGAACGCATCTCGGAAGAGCGGAACCTGAAGCTCGTCAAAGTGAACATCGACGAGAACCAGAGCCTCGCGATGCGCTACGGGATCCAGTCGATCCCGAACATGATCCTCTTCGAGAACGGCGAGCCGAAGGCGAACGCCGTCGGCGCCATGCCGAAGGGCATGCTCGAGAAGCAGCTCGGACTAGCGGAATAGAGAGGCGGCGCGGAGAGCTCAGCTCTCCGCGTGACCCTCGAGGAAGCTGAGGAAGGCCGCGTGCTTGGCGAGGAAGTCCTCGATCTCGGCGACGCCCGCCCCGGCCCAGTCCTCGAGCCAGGTCTCTGCGAGGTCGTCCTCGATGCGATGGAGGCCGCGTTCGCTCATTGCCGGGATGATCGACCCCATGCCGGTCGTCCGCTATAGGCCGATCGGCTCAACTTCGGAGGCCTGGGGACCCACCGGCACAATGCGCCGATGCCCAGGTCCTCGGCCACCCAACACGAGTTGAACCGCGTCGAGCTGCTCGCCGGCCTGCCCGGCCAGACGCTCGCCCAGCTGGCGAAGAGGATGGAGCGGGAGGAGGTGGCGCCCGGCACGGTGCTCGTCCGCGAGGGCGAACCGGGCGACCGGTTCTACGTCCTGTTCGCCGGCATGCTCGCCGTGAGCCAGGCCGGTTTCGGCGGGCGGAACGTGCTGCGGCCGGGCGACTATTTCGGCGAGGTGGCGCTCGCGATGGACGTCCCGCGCACGGCGACCGTTTCGGCGATCACGCCTGCGGTGGTCGCGAGCTGCGACCGCGAGACGTTCGACGAGTTCATCCGCCCGCTATTCGCCGACGACGACTGAGTCGCTCAGCGCGGGCCACGCCTCCTTGGCCCAGTCGCCGAACTCGCGGTCGGTGAGCACCCCGAGCGCGATGCCCGTGTCCGGATCGACCCAGAGAAAGGTGCCGGCGGCGCCGAAGTGGCCGAACGTGCGCGGCGACACGCGCGCGCCCGTCCAGTGCGGCGACTTGGCGTCGCGGAGCTCGAACGCGAGGCCCCAATCATTCGGGTCCATCCGCCCCCAGCTCGGGAGGACACCCGCGAGCCCGGGGAACTGCACGGACGTCGCCTCGGCGAGCGTCTCCGGCGCGACGAGCGTCGGGGCGAGCAGCTCGCGGGCGAGCGCGAGCAGGTCGTCCAGCGGACCGCGGTAGCCCCACGCGGGCGACCCGTGCAGCGCGCCCGTGAGCCCGAGCGGCTCGAGCACCGAGCCGCGCAGGTACTCCTCGAACAGCATGCCAGCCCGCTCGGCGACGAGCGCCGCCGCGAGCTCGATGCCGTAGTTGGAGTAGATGCGCCGCCGCTCGGGCGGCATCAGCGGCGGCCCCTCCTCGGGCGGCAGCCCGGACGCGTGGGCGAGGAGATGCCGGAGCGTCGAGCCTTCCGGCCCCGCCGGCTCGTCGAGGTCGACCGTCCCCTCCTCCACCGCCACGAGCGCCGCAACGCCGGTCAGGAGCTTCGTCACCGACGCCCAGCGGAGCACGGTTTCGCGCGGCCCGTGCACGCCAAGCTCGGTGTCGGCACGCACGACGCCGGCCGCGGCCGTGCGCGCGCCCCACGAATCGATGGCCCGCAGCGCGTCCACAGCGCGATACTAGGTAGATGGAGCGCCAGTTCGTCCCGGCGATCTCTCCGCAGGCGGCGACCGTCGGCTACTCCCGTGCCGTGCGCGACGGCCGCCACATCCACGTCTCCGGTACCGCCCCAATCGGCACCGACTCGTCCGACCCCTACATCCAGGCGCAACGCTGCCTCGAGATCATCGTCGACGCGCTCGCCGCGCTCGGCGCGGCGCCGGAGCACGTCGTGCGGACGCGCGTCTACCTCGTCGACGCAGCGGACTGGGAAGCGGTCGGCCGCGCGCACGGCGAGGTCTTCGGCGCGATAAAGCCCGCATCGGCGTTCGTCGTGGTCGCCGCGCTCCTCGACCAGGCGTGGCGCGTCGAGATCGAAGCGGAGGCGCTGCTCCCGTGAGCCAGATCTTCCCGCCCTCGATCACCGGCAAGGGCAGCGGCTACGCCGAGGGCGGCAGCGTGCTCGACCACGCGTTCGGCAAGAGCGACGCGTACACGCTCGGCGTCGAAGAGGAGTACATGCTGCTCGACGGGGAGTCGTTCGACCTCGTGCAGCACATCGACACGGTGCTCGAGGCGGTCGCGGGCCACGAGCTGGAGACGCGCATCAACGCCGAGCTGATGCAGTCCGTGCTCGAGATCGCGACACCGGTCTGCCATACCGCCGGCGATGTCGCCGCGCAGCTCCGCACGCTACGCGGCTACGTGGGCGAGGTCGCGCGCGAGCGTTCCATGCGCGTCGGCTCGGCCGGCACGCATCCGTTCTCGCTCTTCGAGCGCCAGCGGATCACGGCGAAAGACCGGTATCGCGCGCTCGTCGACCAGCTCCAGTACATCGCGCGGCGCGAGCTCATCTTCGGAATGCACGTGCACGTCGCGGTCGACGATCCCGAGAAGGCGATCCAGGTCGTCAACGCGCTGATCGGCCACCTGGCGGAGCTCGTCGCGCTGTCGGCGAGCTCGCCGTTCTGGCGCGGCGAGGCGACGGGCCTTGCGTCGTCGCGGCACATGGTGTTTGCCGCGTTCCCGCGCTCGGGGCCGCCCCCGCGCTTCCGCGACTATGCGGACTACGCGGAGGTCGTCGGGCAGCTCGAGCGCACGGGTTGCATCGCCGACTACACGCACATCTGGTGGGACATCCGGCTCCACCCACGGCTGGGCACGATCGAGATCCGCATCTGCGACGCCGTGACGAGGCTCGACGACGTGATCGCGATCACCGCGTTCTGCCAGGCGCTCGTCAAGCACTACAGCGAGCGCTTCGACGCCGGGGAAGAGGTCCCGTCGTTCCACCGCATCCTCACCACGGAGAACAAATGGCTCGCGGCACGCTACGGGCTCGAGGCGCCGGTGATGGATCTGCACACCGGTCGTCGCAACCGCCTGCCGGTCGCACAGGTGATCCGGCGGACACTGCGCCTCGTGGAACCGCATGCGCGGGAGCTCGGCTCCGAGGCGGAGCTGGCAGGCATCGAGACGATCCTGCGGAGAGGGAACAGCGCGGACGCGCAGCTCCGCGTCTTCAACGCGAACCGCGACATCGTCGAAGTCGTGCGCGAGATCGCAGTGCAGACGGAGAACGTCGACGTTCCCATAGGCTGAACTGATGCTGGCCGTCGGCGATCGGGTCCCCGAAGCACGCGTGTGGACGACGCCGCAGGAGAGCGCGACCTTCGGGCAGCTCGTCGGCGACGGGCCGATCCTGTTGCTCTTCTACCTCTTCGACTGGTCTTCGACCTGAACGAGCGAGCTCGAGCTCCTGCGTGACAGGAGCGAGGAGTTCCGCGCAGCCGGCGTGCAGCCGTACGCGATCTCGCGCGACTCGCCGTGGACGCACGTCGCCTGGATGCAGGCGCTCGACCTCGACTTTCCGCTCCTCTCGGACTGGAACGGCGAGGCGACGCACGGCTTCGGCGTCGCGATCGATCACCGCGGCCTGCGCGACGTGTCGCAGCGGTCCGCGTTCCTGATCGACGGCGAAGGAGTGATCCGCGGAGCGTGGGGCTACGAGCCCGCCGAGCTACCGGATTTCGACGAACTGCTCGCAGCCGCAAAGACGCTGTAGAGCGCCCGAAGCGCCACGGCAACCAGGGCCGTCGCGAACACCGTTCGCGACGGCCGCAGTAGCGCGCGGGGATGGCGAAGCCACCACCGCGCGCGCAGAACGAAACCGTCGCTCATACTCGTAAGAGCTCGTGGGCTTCGCTCGCGAGCGCTCCCGCGAAGCGGGAACCTCCCTCGGCTGAAAGTGCGCAGCACTTTCAGCCGGTGTACTACATGCCCATCGCGTGATAGCCGGAGTCGACGTACAACGTCGTTCCGGTCACGTTCTTGGCGCCGTCACCAAGAATGTAGGCGGCTGCAGCGCCGACGTCTTCCGCAGTGACGTGGCGGTGCAGCGGCGCGCGTTCCTCGACGATCGCCTCCATCGTCGGGAAGCCGGCGATCGAACGCGCTGCGAGCGTTCGCACCGGCCCGGCCGAGATCGCGTTCACGCGGATGTTCTTCTCGCCGAGATCCCAGGCGAGGTAGCGCACGCATGCATCGAGCGTCGCCTTCGCGACGCCCATGACGTTGTAGTGCGGCACCGCGCGCTCGCCGCCGAGATAGGTCATGGTCACGATCGAGCCGCCGCCGGCCTTCTCCATCAGCGGCTCGGCCGCCCGCGCGCACGCCACGAGCGAGTACGCGCTCACGTCGATCGCGGTCCAGAAGCGGTCGCGCGGCGTGTCGGTGAACCGGCCCTCGAGATCCTCGGCGTGCGCGAACGCGATCGAGTGGACGAGGATGTCGAGCTCCCCGCCGAACGCGTCGCCGACTTCGGCAAAGACCCGCGCGATGTTGTCGTCCGAGCACACGTCGCACTCGGTGACGAGTGCCGTGTCGACGCCGGCCGCGAGATCGCGGACGTTCTGCTCGATCCTCTCTCCCTGATACGTGAACGCGAGCTTCGCGCCGCCCGACGCAAGCTCCTGCGCGATCGCCCAGGCGATCGAGCGCTTGTTCGCGACACCCAGCACAAGCGCGCGCTTGCCTGCGAAGTCTCCGGCCACCGGCGGATCCTAGTCGGCGTAGGCTGATCGGATGCAGAAGATCGCAGTCGTCACCGGCGCGTCCTCCGGCATCGGCGCCGAGATCGCGCGCGGCCTCGCCCGCAAGGGCTGGCGCTGCGTCCTCGTCGCGCGCCGGGAGGATCGCCTGCGCGCGCTCGCGGACGAGACCGGCGGCGAGATCGAGGTCTGCGACGTCGGCGACCGCGAGGCGGTCGATGCGACCGCGGCGCGGGTGCTCGCGCGGCACCCGCTGATCCACCTCCTCGTGAACAACGCGGGGATACCGGGCCGCGCGAACTTCCTGAACGCCGACCCGGCCGCGATCGAGGACGTCATCCGCGTCAACTATCTCGGCAGCGTGTGGTGCCTGCGCGCCTTCCTGCCCGGGCTCGAGGCGGCGGCGCCTGCGGACGTCGTCAACATCGTCTCCGTGGCCGGCGACGTCGCCTTCCCGCCGTCCGGCCCATACTCGGCGTCGAAGCACGCGCAGCTCGCGTTCTCGCGCTCGATCGCTGCGCAGCTGCGACCGCGGCGGATCCGGGTGCACACGGTCAAGCCCGGATTCATCGAGACCGAAGGCTTTCCGCAGTCGTGGCTCCCCCGGCCCATGCAGCGCCTCGTCGTCGGCCCGGAGGCGGTCGCCGCCCACGTGCTCGCCTCGCTCGAGCACGGACGGGGCGAGACGAGCGTCCCGCGCTACTACGGCATCGCGGGCAGGCTCCAAGCATTCCTACCGAATACATTCGCGCGCGTCCTCGGCTTTTCGCGCCGAGCGGCGTAGGATCACCGGATATGGGCCCCGATGGCCATCCGATCGATGACGTCATCGCTGTCGCCGGCTTCAGGGCGGCACTCCGTTCGTTCCTGCGCCAGAGCGAGCGCGTTGCACGACAGTCGGGGCTCACGCCTCAGCGCTATCTGCTGCTGCTGATGATCAAGGGCGCGCCCGACGGCAGCGGACAGTCCACCGTGACCGATCTCGCGCGCCGGCTGCAGCTCGCGCAGAGCACCGTCACCGAGCTCGTCAGCCGGGCCGAGGAGAGCGGGCTCGTCGAGCGCGAGCAGTCCGGGCGAGACGGCCGTGTCGCGTATCTCCGACTGACGCCCGAAGGAGAGCGACGTCTCGAGATGTCGTTCACCGGCCTCGAGACGGAGCGCCGGCAGCTACGGGAGGCCGTCGACCAGCTCCCGACGCTGCACGAGTCACCCGCGCTGCAGTAGGTACCAGCCCAGTCGGGCCGTGTAGACGTCCGGGCCTTCAGGCGCCAACGCAAGTGCACGCGCCCGCTCGTCGCCGCCGCACGCTGCAAGGTCGAGATACGCGTCGAGGGGCCGGCGCTCGACGTCGTGCCGGTCGCGCACGAGGACGAGCTCGTTGGCCTCGAACAGCTGCCGCAGATCGATCTCGGGCAGCAGTCGCGTATGGCTCGGGTCGCGCGCATGCTCGAAGCGATCGAGGTCGAGCGCGGCCAGCGGGTCGACGGGTGCGATCTGGTCGACGACGAGGAGCCGGCCGCCGGGCCGGGTCACGCGAACGAGCTCGGCGATGACGAGCTCGGGCCGCGGCACGTGGTGGAGCGTGCGCAGCGTGCACGCCAGGTCGAAGGAGCCGTCGTCGAACGGGAGGTGCTCGGCGTCGCCCTCGACGAAGGTGACGTTCGTGTACGCGGCAGCGCGGTCGCGCGCGAGCTCGAGCAGCTCCGGCACGCGGTCGATGCCGACCACCTCGCGCACGAGCGGCGCGAGCGCAAGCGCGAGCGCGCCTGCACCGGTGCCGACGTCGAGTGCCCGCTCGTCGCCGCTCGGCAGCACGAACGCGTGCACGACGCCGGCGAGCGCCGCGGCACGCTCGTCCTGATGCGCAGCCACCTGCGCAGCGGTGCGCGCAAAGCGGTCAGGCATCGACGACGGTGCGGCGAGCTCGGAGAGGATTGCTGTTGATCCCGCAGACGAGATCGTGGGGAATGGTGCCAGCCACGCGCGCGTGCTCCTCGGCGAGGACGCCGTGGCCGATGAGCACGACCGGCGTGCCGATCGGGACCTCGCCGTCGAGCTCGACCGCGAACGCATCCATCGACACGGTTCCCACCACCCGCCGGGGTGTCCCGCCGACCCGGACGGTCGTTCCCGTCAGGTCGCGACGGAAGCCGTCCGCATACCCGACGGGGACGATCCCGATCCACGTGTCCTGCTCGGCGACGAAACGCCGGCCGTACCCCGTGCTCTGCCCCGGCCGCAGGAGCCTGCACAGCGCAACGTGGCTCGTCCAGCCGAGCACGGGCTGGAGCCCGTCTTCCGCCGGGTCGGTGCCGAAGGGAGAGAGGCCGAGCACGGCGATGCCGCACCGCGCGGCATCGAACGCGGCAGACGGATAGCGGAGCGCGCCCGCGCTGTTCGCGATGTGCCGCTCGAGATACGTATACGGAGCGGTCGCGGCGCGGAAGCGCTCGATCTGCCACTCCGCGTACGCCGCATCGGTGTCGGCGGTGGCGAGGTGGCTCATCAAGCCCACGACCTCGAGCGGCGGCGACAGGAGCTCCGAGACGCCCCACCGCCCCATGCCGGTATCGAGCTTCACGTGCACGCGGACGCCGGGCGGAACGTCATCCGAGGAGACGACGAGCTCGAGGTGCGCGTCGCGCGCCTGACCGACCTCGCGGTTCAGCGCCGGTCCCATAACGATGATGCGCGCCGCCGGAAAATCGCGGCGAAGTGCAAGCGCCTCGGGAACAGTGGCGACGCAGAGCGCCGACGCGCCGGCGCCGAGCGCCGCGCCCGCGATGTCGGTCGCGCCGTGGGCATACGCGTTCGCCTTCACGACCGCCCAGAGCTGCGCGCCGCGCAGCGCGTCGAGCAGAACGCGGACGTTGCGCCGCACGGCACCCAGGTCGACGGTGATCTCCGAGCGATGCATTACTTCAGCGCGCGCGGCAGCGCTTCGATCAGGTCGCTCGCGATGAGCCCGGCGCGTTGCGGCGCCTCCACCGACGCGCGCTGCTGCGCGACGGCCGCCGCGGCGGCGGCGAGCTGGGCGTCCATGCCCTTGGCGAGGAACGCCGCCACGATGCCGGTCAGGACGTCGCCGGTGCCTGCGGTCGCGAGCGACGGGAGCCCGAGCGCGGCGACGAGCAGGCCGCGGTCGGGCGCGGCGACGAGCGTGTCCGCCCCCTTGAGCAGCACGACGCAGCGGAAGCGTTCCGCCGCCTCCTGGACGGAGGCGAGGCGGTGCGCGGCGATCTCTTTCGAGTCGCGACCGAGGAGCCGCGCGAGCTCGCCCTCGTGCGGCGTCAGGACGCGCGGCGCGGGCCAGTCCCCTGGCTCGAGCCCGAACAGGGCGTCTGCGTCGACGACCGCCGGCAACGCGAGCTCGGCGAGCGTGCGGCGCACGAGCGCGTGCACGGAATCGCTGCGGCCGAGCCCCGGCCCGATCGCGAGCGCGGACGCCTTCGCCGCCAGCTCGGTCAGATCGTCGGGCAGAGGACGTTTCACCACTTCGAGTAGGCGCTGTTCGAAGACGGGCAGCGTCTCCTCGGGGGCTGCCAGCGTGACGTAGCCCGCGTCTGCGCGCAGCGCCGCCATCGCGGTCAGGGACGGCGCGCCCGTGAGACCCGGCGATCCGCCGACGACGAGCACGTGGCCCGCGGTGTACTTGTTGTCAGCATCGCGCCGGCGAGGGACCGAGCGGAGGATCCCGGCGCCGACCAGCCGGTGCTCGGTGTCGAGCGCGTCGAGCCCGATGTCGGCAACGTGGACGGCGCCTGCGTGGAAGCGACCGGGCGCGACCACGAGGCCGACCTTGCGCCCGTGGAAGGTGACGGTGGCGTCGGCGCGGACGGCCGCACCCGCAACCTCGCCCGTCGACGAGTCGACACCCGAGGGAAGGTCGATCGCGAGCACGCGTGCTGCGGACGCGTTGATGCGCTCGATCAGCGCCGCGGCGTCGGGACGCGGCTCGCCCGCGAAGCCGGTGCCGAAGAGCGCGTCGACGATCACGTCCGGGTCGCCGAGGTCCGACTCCCCCGCCTTCGCGTCGACGACGCGCGCGTCCTTGCCGGCGCGCTCCAGCTCGCGCGCTGCGATGCGCCCGTCGCCGCCGTTCGCTCCGCCACCGCACACAACTGTCCAGCGCTGCGCGCGCGGGTACAGCTCCAGCCCGACACGCGCGGCCGCGTTCCCGGCGCGTTCCATCAGCTCCTCGACGGTGCCGGCGTATCGCTCCTCGGCGGTTCGCATCTCCGCAGCGGTGTACAGCGCCTCGAACTCACTCATGGTTGACGACCGCCACCGCCTGGGCGAGCTCGCGGGAGTGCGTCATGGAGAGGTCGATCGCGCCGGCGCCGACGTGCTCCGCCCATTCGGCGACGCGCCCCGACAGCTGCACCGACGGCTTCGGCCGGCCGACGATCTCGATCTCCTTCCACGCGAACGCACGCGCGACGCCGAAGCCAAGCGCCTTCCCGACCGCCTCCTTGCCCGCAAACCTGCCCGCGTAACTCTGGGCGGGATTCGGCCTCGAATCGCAATACGCCTGCTCAGCGGCCGTGAAGCACCGCTCGCGGAACCGCTCGTACCGGTCGAGCGCGCGCCGCACGCGCTCGATCTCGATCAGGTCGGTGCCCACCCGAACGCTCAGAGGTGCTCCTCCAGCCAGTCGGGCAGCTGGCCGATCGAGGACACGATGCCGTCCGGCCGCACGCGCGACGCCTCGACGGCGTCCGGGCGGAACTTCCCGGTGCGCACGAGCACGGTGTGCATGTTCATGGCCTGCGCGCCGGCGATGTCGCTCTCGAGATCGTCGCCGACCATCCAGGTGAGCTCGGGATCGGCGTCGAGCGCCTCGAGCGCCGCGGTGAAGTACGAGACGCTCGGCTTGCCGATGACGGTCGCCTCGACGTCGGCCGCGTACTCGAGCCCGGCGACGAATGCCCCGGCGTCGAGCAGTGGCCCGCGGGCGGTCTGCCACCAGCGGTTCCGGTGCAGGCAGTAGAGCGAGGCGCCGAGCTCCAGCTCCGCGAACGCGCGCGCGAGGTTCATGTACGAGAACACCAGGTTCGTCTCGGGCGTCTCGTCGGCGCCGCCGATGAGCACGGCGTCTGCGCTGTCGCCGACGAGCTCGATTCCCTCGAGGTCGCCGACGAGGCCCTGCATGACGAGTGCGAACACCCGGCGGCCGCGAAGCGCGGTGACGGCCGCGTCGGCGGTGGTCTGGACCTCGGCGTCGTCGACCTCGATCCCGGCCGTCCGCAGCTCCTCGGCAAGCCGTGCCCGAGAGCGCGTCGTCGTGTTCGTCACGAACCGGAGCCGGTGGCCGTTGTCACGCAACCGGTGGACGGCAGTGGCTGCCCCGGGGATGGGCTGACCGGAAACGTGCAGCACACCGTCCACGTCAAGGAGAATCGCGGCCATGGACGGCGAGTCTATTCGCGTCACCCGCTCGGTCGTTCTGCCGCTGCGCGAGATCGTGTTGCGGACGTCACGATCGAGCGGGCCGGGCGGTCAGCACGCGCAGAAGTCCGAGACCCGCGTCGAAGCGGTCTTCGACGTCGAGGCCTCGGAGGCGTTGTCGGCCGTGCAGAAACGGCGTGTCGTCGCGAAGGCGGGACCCGTGCTGCGCGCTATCGCACAGGACGAGCGCAGCCAGCTGCGCAACCGCGAGCTCGCCGTCGAGCGCCTCGTCGCGGCGCTGCGTACCGCGCTGCACGTCGAGCGGCGCCGGGTTGCGACGAAGCCGACGGCGGCGTCGCGCAAGCGCCGGCTCGAGACGAAGCAGAGGCGCGCGCAGGTCAAACGCCTGCGGAAACCGCCGCTGGACTGATTACTCGACGGTGACGGTCTTCGCGAGGTTCCGCGGCTGGTCGACATTCAGGCCGCGGAGCCGGGCGATGCGATACGCGAGCAGCTGGAGCGGGATGACCGCGAGCACCGCCTGCAGGAACGCAGGCGTGCGCGGGACGAAGATGACGTCGTCGGCGTGGTGCTGGATGTCCTCGTTGCCCTCGGTCGCGATCGCGATCACGTGCGCGCCGCGCGCGCGCGTCTCCTGGATGTTGGAGACGATCTTGTCGTAGACGTGGATGTTCGTCGCGACGACGACGACCGGCGTTCCCTCCTCGAGCAGCGCGATCGGGCCGTGCTTCATCTCGCCCGCCGAGTAAGCATCGGTCGGGATGTACGAGATCTCCTTCAGCTTGAGCGCGCCCTCGAGGGCGACGGGGAGCCCGATGTGGCGGCCGAGGTAGAGGAAGAACGGCTTCTCGTAGAAGCGCTGCGCGATCTCCTCGATCCGGTGGCGGCCGGCGTCGACGTCGTCGAGGAACGTCTGGATCTTCTCCGGCAGCTCGTGCAGGCGGTCGAGGATGAAGTCGATCTCATCCGGCGGCAGCGTCTTGCGAATCTGCGCCAGCTTCAGCGCGATCAGGCAGAGCAACGCCGCCTGCGCGGTGAACGTCTTCGACGCGGCGACGCCGACCTCGAGCCCGCAACGCGTGTACATGGTTGCCTCGGCCTCGCGCGTGATCTGCGTCCCCATCTGGTTCGTGATCGCGAGCGTGCGCGCGCCGAGCTCGCGCGCGAGCTTGACGGCGTTCACGGTGTCGCGCGTCTCACCCGACTGCGAGATGCCAATGACGAGCGTGTCCTTCGACAGCACCGGGTTCCGGTAGATCCACTCGCTCGCGATGTCGGGCTCGACCGGGACGCGCGCCCACTCCTCGATCACGTAGCGCCCGACGACGGCGGCGTGGTACGCGGTTCCGCATGCGACGATGACGACGCGGCGGAGGTTCTGGACCTCGAGCTCGGTCATCGCGAGCGCCTCGAGGATGAGGTTGTGGCCGCGGACGCGGTCACCGATCGTCTCCGCCACCGCCTCGGGCTGCTCGTAGATCTCCTTCAGCATGAACGTCTCGAAGCCGCCCTTCTCGGCGACCTCCTGGTCCCACTGGATCTCCTCAGGCTCCCGCTCGACCTCGGCGCCGCCGACGATGAAGCGCGCGCCGGCGGGCGTGATCTCGATGATCTCGCCGTCGACCGGGAAGTACGCACGGCGCGTCTCGCTGAGGAACGCCGCCACCGACGACGCGATGAACATCTCACCCTCGCCGACGCCGACGACGAGCGGCGTCTGGTGTCTGACACCGGCGAGCAGGTTGGGATGGTCGTGGTGGATGGCGACGATGGAGAAGTGGCCTTCGAGCTGCGGGAAGACGCGCTCGAGCGCCGCCGTCAGGTCGCCGTCGTATTCGCGCTCGAGCAGGTGCACGACCACTTCGGCGTCGGTCTCGGACGTGAACGTGTGCCCCTCCGCCTCGAGCTGTTCCTTGAGCTCGCGGTAGTTCTCGACGATGCCGTTGAGCACGATCGCGAGCTTCGACGCGTCGCAGCCGACGAGCGGATGGCAATTCCGCTCGGTGACGCCGCCGTGGGTCGCCCAGCGCGTGTGGCCGAGGCCCTGCCGCGACTTGGAGCCGTTCGGCCCGACCGCTTCGACGAGGTTCTGGAGATTGCCGACCGCGCGCACGTAGTCGAGCCCCTCGTCTTCGCGCAGCGCGATGCCCGCGGAGTCATACCCGCGGTATTCGAGACGCTGCAGCCCCTGGAGCAGGAGCGGCTTCGCCTCACGTTCCCCGACGTATCCGATGATCCCGCACATATCGCCTCAGAAATGCAACGAGCCCGGCTGTCAGACCGGTCCGCAACGGCGCGGAACGGTCAGCCGAGCTCTTCTCGAACGAGCTCGACAACCCTACCACAGAGGGCTTCCGACTCCTGCTCCGTGGGGGCCTCCGCGAGCACACGAACGACGGGCTCCGTGCCCGAAGGCCGCACGAGCACACGGCCGTCGCCGTTCAGCTCCGCGTTCAGGCGCTCCACGGCGTCGAGCAGGGACTGCGGAAGCGGCTCGCGCTCCGACCGGGGTAGGTTCTGCTTCGCCTGCGGGTAGCGCGTCATCGCTCCGGCCGCCTCTGCGAGGGTCGTCCCACGCACCGCATCGCAGAGGAGAAGCGCAGCGGCGAGGCCGTCGCCGGTGACGTGGTCGCGCAGGAAGATGATGTGTCCCGATTGCTCGCCGCCGAGCAGGCCTCCCTCGCGGTGGAGCGCCTCGAGTACATAGCGGTCGCCGACGTCGGTCGTGACGACGCGCACGCCGTGCTCTTCCATCAGACGGTGGAAACCGAGGTTCGCCATCGTCGTCACCGCGACGAGGTCGACGCCGAGGTGCAACGCGAGCACGGCGACGATCTGATCCCCGTCCACGACTGAGCCGCCGCCGTCGACCGCGAGCATGCGGTCGCCGTCGCCGTCGAAGGCGACACCGAGGTCGAAGTCGCCGCTGGTAACAAGTTGCTGCAAGCTCCGAAGGTCGGTCGCGCCGCAGCCGACGTTGATGTTGTTGCCGTCCGGCGCGTTGCCGATCGCAGTCACGTCCGCCCCGAGCCGTTCGAATGCCTGTGGCGCGATGCCGGCATACGCGCCGTTGGCGCAGTCGACCGCGATGCGCAGACCCGAGAGATCGGAGCCGAAGCGCTCGAGCACGTGCTCGAGGTAACTGTCAGCCGCGAAGCCGACGCGATCGATCTCGCCACCACCGGGTGCATCGGCGTCCAGGAGCGCTTCGATCTCTTCCTCGGCGTCGTCCGTGAGCTTGCGCCCTTCGCGGTCGAAGAACTTCACGCCGTTGTACTCGGGCGGATTGTGCGAGGCCGAGATGACAACGCCGAGGTCGAGTCGCAGCAGCGCAACGGCCGGTGTCGGCACGACGCCCCCGACCACCGCGACGCCGCCGGCAGATTCGACGCCGCGCGCGAACGCATCCGCGAGCTCTTCGCCCGAGGCGCGTGTGTCGCGGCCGACGAACACGCGGCCGCCACCCGACCAGAGCGCCGACGCCTTGCCGAGACGCTCGACGAGATCGGCGGTCACGAACTCGCCCACGATGCCGCGGACACCGTCGGTACCGAAAAGCTCCCGCGCCACGGCGGGTGACTCTAGCGACCTCATGTGCAGCGTCGGATGTCCGCCGGGCGGCCGGAAGAAACCGCTAGTGAACTAGCGCTTCGAGAACTGCGGCGCCTTGCGCGCCTTGTGCAGTCCGGCCTTCTTGCGCTCGACCTGGCGGGCATCCCGCGTGAGGTAGCCCTCGCGCTTGAGCGGGACGCGGAGCTCCGGATTCAGGTCGACGAGCGCCCGGGCGACGCCGTGCCGCACCGCGCCGGCCTGGCCGGTGAGGCCGCCGCCGTGGACGCGGACGCGGAGGTCGTACTGGCCCTCGAGGCCCGCGGTGCGCAGCGGCGCGGTCGCGAGCGAGCGCCAGACGGAGCGCGGGAAGTACTCGTCCAGCGTCCGGCCGTTCACCCAGGTGGCGCCGTCGCCGGGCCGGAGGATGACGCGTGCGACCGAGGTCTTGCGCTTGCCGGTACCGCGGTACTGAGCGAGTTGACTCACTTAGCTCTCCAATTCCAAAGGCTTCGGGTTCTGCGGGCCGTGCGGATGCTCCGGGCCTGCGTAGATCTTCAGCTTCGTGATCTGCTGCCGCGCCAGGCGGTTCTTCGGAAGCATGCCCCGGACGGCGACGCGGAGCACCTCCGTCGGGCGCCGGTCGAGCTGCTCGCGCAGCGTCCGCTGCTTCAAGCCGCCCGGATACCCGGAGTGGCGGTAGTACTTCTTCTGGTCGAGCTTGTTGCCGGTGACCGCGATCTTCTCGGCGTTCACGACGATGACGAAGTCGCCCGTATCGACGTGCGGCGTGAACTGCGGCTTGCGCTTGCCGCGCAGCGTGTCGGCGATCTGCGTGGCGAGCCGCCCCAGGGTCTTGCCCTGGGCGTCGACGAGATACCACTCGCGCGTGATCTCTCCCGGCTTGGCTGAATACGTTCTCATAGAAAAGCGGCGCGGGTAGCGCGCCGGGCCGGGATTGTAGCGAAAGCCGCCCGCAATCCCTCGGCGAATGCCTGGGCGCCGCCGTGGCTCGGATGCCGGACGTACGGCGCATCCAGGGCCTCGGCGGCGACCCGGCCGACAGCGACGACCCGCCGGCCGCAGGTGAGCTCGGCGAGGAACGGCCTCGCAGCGGCCACCTCCGCCCGCGTCGGCCTGCGGTTCGAGCTCGCCGTGCCGGGATGGGTCGGGACGACGTTCCAGAGCAGCACCGCATCCTCGAGGCCGAGCTCGGCCAGTACCCGGTGGACGATCGTCGCGGAGGCCTCGGCCGGGCCTGACCCGGTCAATTGCCGCTCCGACGTGAAGGCGAGACCGCTGACCCGGGCGCCGCGGTAGCCGGCCGCCTCGCCGACGAGGATCGTCTCCGCTCCCTCCCGGGCGGCCAGGTAGCCGCCGAGCCGCTCGCGCCGCAGCTCCGAGGCGGTGTACTGGTTGAACGTGGCGCCGATCCGCGCCCCGGCGAGACGCGCTACGAGCTCCAGGTGTTCCATTTGACGAGCTCGTCGAGCGCACGGCGCCGTTGCGTCGCGCGGCTCGTCTTCCTGCTCCAGAGCGGATCGGGCGCCCCGCGCCCGATGGTGACGCCGGCGACGATGCGCAGCTCGTCCGGGATGCTCAGCAATGCGCGCCAGGCGGGATCCTGCTCGACGGGCACCCCGTACACGCCGGCCGAGAGACCCTCGTCGACCGCGGTGAGGAGCACGAGCATGAGCGTTGCGCCGGCGTCGACGTACCAGAACGGGACGGGCCACTCGATCTCCTCGCCCTCCTGGAGCTTGTCGTCGCTTCGGTAGCGCTCGTGGTAGTCGGCCTCGCGCGTCAGGACGAGCACGTGCGCCGGCGCGCTCGGGAACCACGGCTCCACTTCGGGATCGTCGTTACCGGCAAGCGCCGCCAGATCGGCGAGCAGGCCCTGGTCGTCGACGACGAGCAGCCGCTGTCCCTGGCTGAAGCCGGCGCTCGGCGCGCGGCGGACGGTGGCGACGATCCGTTCGAGCGTCTCACGCGGGATCGCCTCGCCGGTGTAGTGGCGCACCATGCGGCGCCGCTTGAGGATGTCGCGCAAGTCCATGCCGCTAACGGTACGAGATCAGCTCGAGCAGCGTGCCGTCGGGATCGCGGAAGTACACGCTCGTCCCGCGGCCGCTCCCACCCGTGCGGGCCGCCGGGCCGAGCTCGACCTCGACGCCGTGGGAGAGGAGATGCGCGACCGCCTCCTCCGGCCTGCCGTCCCAGCGGAAGCAGAGGTCGCTGTTGCCGGGCTTGACCGGGTCGGCCGCGCGCGGCACGGGGCTCGCGCCCGGGCCGTGGACGTTCAGTTGCTGCCCGTCCGCCAGGCGGTAGGCGTAGCGGCCCCGGGAGATCTCCTCCACCTCGACCCCGAGCACGTCGGCGTAGAAGCGATTGGAGCGCTCGTAGTCGGAGACTGCTATGACGACGTGGTCGATCCGCGGGGGCAACGCCCGGGAATCTAGCGGGCTTCCCGGACTATTCCCACTCGATCGTCGCCGGCGGCTTCGACGTCACGTCGAGCACGACGCGGTTCACGCCCGGGATCTCGTTCACGATCCGGCTCGAGATCGCCTCGATCAGCTCATACGGAAGCCGCGCCCAGTCGGCCGTCATCGCGTCGTCGCTCGTCACCGCGCGCAGCACGATCGGGTAGCCGTACGTTCGCTCGTCCCCCTGGACGCCGACCGAGCGGATGGCGGGAAGCACCGCGAACGACTGCCACAACTCGCGGTACATGCCGGCGCGGCGCACCTCCTCCTGCAGAATCGCGTCCGCGTCGCGAAGGATCGCAAGCCGTTCCGCTGTGACGTCGCCGATGATGCGGATCGCGAGGCCGGGGCCGGGGAACGGCTGCCGCCACACCATCCGCTCCGGCATGCCCAGCTCTTCGCCGACGCGCCGCACCTCGTCCTTGAAGAGCATGCGCAGCGGTTCGACGAGACGCATCTTCATGTCGTCCGGCAGGCCGCCGACGTTGTGGTGCGACTTGATCGTCGCGGCGACGCCCTCGGTGCCACCCGACTCGATCACGTCGCTGTACAGCGTCCCCTGCACGAGCCAGTTGACATTGCCAAGCTTGCGCGCCTCCTCCTCGAACACGCGGATGAACTCGCGCCCGATGATCTTGCGCTTCTGCTCCGGATCCTCGACGCCGCCGAGCAGCTGGAGGAACCGCTCCTGCGCCTGCACGTGCACGAGCGGCACGCGGAAGTGCTCGCCGAACATCTCCACCACCTGCCCCGCCTCATCCTTGCGCAGCAGCCCGTGGTCGACGAACACACAGGTGAGCTGGTCGCCGACCGCCTTGTACACGAGCAGTGCCGCGACGGCGGAGTCGACGCCGCCGGAGAGCGCGCACAGCACGCGCTCGGAGCCGACCTGCTTGCGGATGCGCTCAACCTGTTCCTCGATCACGGCCGCCGGTGTCCATGCCGGCGGCGCGCCGGCGATCTCGTACAGGAAGTTCTTCAGCACGTCCATCCCGTGCGGCGTGTGCACGACCTCGGGGTGGAACTGCACGCCGTACAGCGCGCGCTCCCGCGACTCGAACGCCGCCACCGGCGTGGCCGGCGAGCTCGCGACGACGGTCGCGCCCTCGGGCGCTGCGACCACCGTGTCGCGGTGCGACATCCAGACGGTCTGCTCGGCCGGGGTGTCCTTCAGCAATCGCGACTCCTGCACGTGCAGATCCGTCTTGCCGAACTCCGACACGCCGGTGCGGTCGACGCGGCCGCCGAGGTCGAGCGCGAGCAGCTGCGCGCCGTAACAGATGCCGAGCGTGGGAATGCCGAGCTCGAAGATGCGCGGATCGACATGCGGCGCGTTCTCGGCGTACACGGACGCAGGGCCGCCGCTGAGGATGATCGCGTAGGGATTGCGCGCGCGCACCGCCTCGGGCGTGATCGTGTGCCCGACGAGCTCGGAGTACACGCGGCACTCGCGCACACGCCGTGCAATCAGCTGGGAGTACTGGCCGCCGAGGTCGACCACCAGCACCGGCCGGTCCTCGGCGACCGGAAGCTGGACGACGTTCGACGGCTCAGCGGCGATAGTTCGGCGCCTCTTTCGTGATCGTCACGTCGTGCGGATGCGACTCGCGCAGCCCGGCTCCGGTGATGCGCACGAACTGCGCCGCCCGGAGATCGTCGAGCGTCGCGGCGCCGCAGTAACCCATCGCCTGCCGGACGCCGCCGACGAGTTGGTAGACGATCGGCGCCAGCGGGCCCTTGTAGGGAACGCGACCTTCGATCCCCTCGGGCACGAGCTTGTCCACGTCCTCGACGTCGTTCTGGAAGTAGCGGTCCTTCGAGAAACCGCGCGCCTTCATGGCGCCGAGCGAGCCCATGCCCCGGTACTCCTTGAAGCGCTCGCCCTGGTGGACGATCACCTCGCCGGGAGCCTCGTCGGTGCCGGCGAGCATCGAGCCGAGCATCACGGCGCCGGCGCCGGCCGCGATCGCCTTCGCGATGTCGCCGGAGGAGGTGATTCCGCCGTCGGCGATGATCGGCACGTCGATCGCTTGCGCAGCTTCATAGACCGCCGTGATCTGCGGAACCCCGACGCCGGCGACGACGCGCGTCGAACAGATGGATCCCGGGCCTTGGCCGGCCTTCACCGCGTCGGCACCGGCGGCGGCCAGTGCTTCCGCCCCTTCGGCAGTCGAGATGTTCCCGGCGATCACGTCGACCACTACCGCGTCCTTGATCCTGCGCACCATCTCGATCACGCCGACCGAGTGCCCGTGCGCAGTGTCGACGACGAGCACGTCCGCGCCCGCAGCTGCGAGCGCCTGCGCCCGCTCGAGCGCGTCAGGTCCGACGCCGACGGCGGCGCCGACGCGCAGGCGGCCGCGCTCATCCTTCGTTGCGTGCGGGAACAGGACCTTCTTCTGGATGTCCTTGACGGTGATGAGCCCGCGCAGCCGGCCGTCGGAGTCGACGACGGGGAGCTTCTCGATCTTGTGACGGTGGAGGATCGCCTCCGCCTCGGCGAGCGTCGTCCCCACCGGGGCGGTGACGAGGTTGCGCGCGGTCATGAGCGCCGACACCGGCTGCTCGACGTCGTCCTCGAAGCGCAGGTCGCGATTGGTGAGGATCCCCACGAGGACGCCGGCGTCGTCGGTGATCGGCACGCCCGACACCTTGTAGTGCGCCATCAGCTCGAGCGCCTCGCGCACGAGCGCGCTCGGAGGAAGCGTCACGGGCTCGACGATCATCCCGGCCTCGGAGCGCTTCACCTTGTCGACCTCCGCCACCTGCTCGGCGATGGAGAGGTTGCGATGGACGATCCCGAGGCCGCCTTCACGGGCGAGCGCGATCGCGAGCCGAGCCTCCGTGACGGTGTCCATCGCCGCCGAGACGATGGGAATGCTGAGCTCGATCGAGCGCGTGAGCTGCGTGCGGGTCGAGACCTCGTTTGGCAGCACGGACGATTCGGCCGGAACGAGGAGGACGTCGTCGAACGTGAGGCCCTCGCGGGCGAACTTCCGGTCCAGCTCGAGCAGCCGCTGCAGCTCGTCCGGACGGAGGTCGACGCTCAAGAAGGCAAGGGTACCAACCTCCGCGGACTACCTCTTTTCACCCTCCTAACACGAGGGGGCTACCGTGCAGGCGATGCGCATGCTGCTCGGCGCGCTCGCACTTGCGGCCTCGATCCTCCATACGGGGAGCCGCGCTCGGCAGGTGGAGACGCTGTACACGAGCCCGGCCAACCGGACGATCGCCGCGTTCGCGCAGGACGGCGGCCTCGTCGCATGGTTCGCTCCCAAGGCCTCGAAGGGCTGCAACGAGGTGTGGCTCTGGCAGCTCGGAAGCGCGCGGCAGCCGCTCCCCAGCGAGGGAGCCGCGTACCACAACGTCACCTGCGGCTGGCAGGTCCCTGCCGGCTCGCCCGTCAGCCTGGCAGTCGCGGGCAACGGCGGCTCCCCGGCGCTGCTGTGGACGCTGCACGAATCCGCCGCACAGGCGGTGAGGTTCGACTACGTGCTCGGCGCCACGGTCGCCGATCCCAGGGAACGGCGCTTCCAGGAGGTCGCGCACGCGAGCCACGGGGCCGGCCTGTGGCTCGGCGGCGTCGCCGGCAGCGGCGGAACACTCGTCTACGCGGTCGCACAGGTCGCATACAAGGACCAGGTCGCCTGCCTGTCGTCGCCGAAGGAGCCGGGCGCGTGCGAGCTGAAGGTGGCCCCGGGCGGAGGCATCTACCGGATCGTCGGCCGCAAGCCTCCGACGCGGATCAACGGCGCGCCGGCAGCCGTGGCCGTGGCGGCGTCAGGTAACGACGTGGCCTACGTCCCGGCAATCGGCGCGTCGACCGTGGACGGGCACCCGCTCGGGTCGCGCAACGTTCCGGTCGAGGTGCGCGACGTCAACACCGGCTCGCTCGTCGTCAGCGTGTCGCCCGAGGCTGCGCCGCTCGCGATCGGGCTGTCGAGCACGGTCCTCGGCGTGCTCGGCCGGTCGGGCGGCAGGCTCGTCCTCGGCTGGTACGCCCTCCCGACGGGCAGGCCGCTCGGCACGCTGCGGCTGCCGCTCGGCGCGTCGCCGACCCTGTCCGTCGGCGACAGCGCAATCGTGTTCCGCGTCGGACGCTCCATCCGCGTCGTCGACGTCCACACCAGGCGCATCCGCACGGTCGCGAAGGCGGCGGGAACGCCCATCGGCCTCTCGATCGCGGACGACCGCGTCGCGTGGGCCGAGAACGTCGCCGGGCGCGGGCGCATCCGCGCCATCACGCTCGCGCCGTGAGGGCGCTCGCCGCAGCGGTCGCCGCGGCGGCGCTGGCAGGCGGCAGCGCGCACGGCACCACCGCGTCACTCATCGTCTTCTCCGCGGACCGCGCGCCGTCGATCACGGGGGACGTCTTCCGGGCCGACTGGAACGGCCGCGTCGTCAACCTGACCCACAGCCCGTGGCAGGAGACGAACCCCGTCGTCTCGCCGAACGGCAAGATGGTCGCGTTCGTGAGCGACCGATTCGGCGGCGGCATCTGGACGATCGGCGCGAACGGCGCCGGCCTGCGACTCGTGTCGGCGAAGGGCTTTCCCTCGCAGTATTCGCCCGAGCTGGCATGGTCGCCGGACAGCCGGACGCTCGTCTACACGACCGGCGGGACCAACCATCCTCTGCAGACGGTCTGGCTCACCAGGCTCGGAACGGCGCCGCGCGTGCTCGCGCGCGCGAGGTCGCTCTTCGGGCCGGCATGGTCGCCGGACGGCCGGCTCATCGCCATGGACACGGACGGCGGCGCGGTCGACGCGTTCACGCCGACGGGAAAGCACGCCTGGAACGTCTCGAGCGGAGCCAACCCGGTCGGCTGGTCGGCTAAGGGCCTCTTCGCCACCGGCGCATACGACGGTCGCGTCCACGTCGTCGGCGAAGACGGCAAGCAGCGCTTCTCCGTCCCGGCGACGTCCGCCGCGTGGTCACCCGACGGGAGGAAGCTCGCGTCGATCAAGGGTCATCGTGCCGAGGTGCACACGAGCTCTGGCCGCCTCGTGTCATCCGAGGTCGTCGCCGATCGCTTTGCGGAGCCGGTCTGGACGCCGACCGGCGTCGTCTTCACGAGCACACCGATGTCGCTCGGGCTCAACACTGTCGCGACAGGGACGACGTTTGCCGTTCGCAACGGTACGCATGTCTACACGCACGTCATCGGCTGCGACGACGATGGCGGTCCGGGAGCCGCGATCGCGTTCTTGCAGCCCGTCCCCCACACGCGGTCGATCGTGTACCAGAGCTATTGCGCTGAGCCGTTCGACAATCTCTACTCCGTCTCGCCGGACGGCACCGGACTGCGGCGGATCACGAACGTGCAGGCGAACCAGGTACGCCCGCGCATCTCGCCGGACCGGACGCGGATCGCGTTCGGCGAGTCACAGTACGCGGGCTTGAGCTGCAAAGGCTGCCCGGAGGCGTTGCGCACGATCGGCGTCGACGGCACGAACGGCGTCACGCTGACGAGCCCGCCCGACTGTGCGTTCGACGACTCACCGAGCTGGTCGCCGGACGGGACCCAGATCATGTACGTCCACTCAGAGTGCGACACGGCGCCCGACGCGATCCTGATCGCTGTCGGCGGTGGGACGCCGAAAGACCTCCACGTCCCGGCATGGACGCTCGCGTGGGGACCGACGCAGATCGCATATGCCAACGGGACGACGATTCCGTCGTCGCTTTGGACTGCCGCGCCGAACGGCGCCGGCCGTGTCAGGGTCGCGTCGATCGGCGCGGGGCTCACGACGCCGAGCTGGTCGGCCGACGGACGCCTCGCCTACCTCCTCGGGACGAGCGTCGTCTTCCAGGGGAAGAAGGTCCCGCTCCCGTTCACGGCCGTGAGAAGCCTCGCCTGGTCACCCGACGGGACGCGCTTCCTCGTCGCTGCGAAGGCGAAGGGCACGCCGACCTTCGACCTCTACACGGTGGCGACCGACGGCACCGACGTGCAGTGCCTCACGTCCAATTTGGACGTGTCAAGCGGAGACTGGCGCTAGCTCTTCGACCTGGACGTCGGCGGCGAGACGGCTCGCCTCGCGCGGGTCGAACCGGCCCGCACCCACCTCGAGCACGGACGCGGCGGCGCATCCGACAGCGCTGCGCAGCGCGTCCTCGACCGGCTGGTCGTTGAAGCGGGCGGCCAGGAAGCCGGCCAGCAGGACGTCGCCTGCGCCGACCGGAGCGATCGGCTCGATGCGCTCGATCGACGCACGCAGCCGGCGCACGGTGCGCTCCTCGCGCACGAGCGCGAAGCACGACGTCTCCTGCGTGATGATCACGTTCCGCGCGCCGAGGTCGGCGATCGTGTCGAGAGCCATGAGGAAGTCTGCGTCGTCGGAGAACTCCTGCCCGACGAGACTCTCCGCCTCGCGCTGGTTCGGCGAGACGAGGAACGGCTCGGCCTCGACGGCGACGCGCAGCGGCTCACCCTCGCTGTCGACGACGCACGGCACGCCGCGCCGGTTGAGCTCGCGGATCGCCTCCGCGTAGAAGTCGTCATCGACGTCGCGCGGCAGCGAGCCGGAGAAGACGACGAACGACGCCACGCGCGACAGGTAGCGCAGCTTGTCGAGCAGCATCTCCAGCTCGTCGGGCCGCACCGCAGGCCCCCACTCGTAGATCTCGGTCATCGACCCGCCGGTCGGATCGACGACGGCGGTCGACGTGCGCGACTCGTCGGAGATGCGAACGAAGTCGTTGAGGATCGCCTCGAGTGCGAGCTCTTCCACGATCCGCTCGCCCGTGCGGCCGCCTGCGAGCCCGGTGGCGATCACCGGCGTCTCGAGCGCCTTCAGCGCGCGAGCAACGTTGATGCCCTTGCCTCCGGCCGACGTGAAGCTCGCACTCGCACGGTGACGGTGCCCGAGCTGCACGTTCGGCACGGTGAGCGTGCGGTCGACGGCTGCGTTGAGGGTGACGGTGACGATCACGGGATGAGGCCCCAGAGGTCTTTCACGGTTCGCGTCGCGTACCAGCGTAGACGCCCGCCCATACCCGGCCGAGAAACCGAGCGCGCAGCGAGCAGCGGCCGCGATCCGATGAGGCTGCCGCCGGCCCAGACCGTGATACGGCCGAGCTGCTGGCCGCGCTGGACGGGGAGGGTCACCGCCGAGGGCGCGACGACGCGCTCGATCACCGCCTGGCCGGCGGGGACGACGCGCACGAGTGGCCGCGTCGCGACGAGCGCCACCGGCTCGCGCCCGTACGGGAGGGCGACGTGCGCGACGGGATCGCGCCCAACGAGCGTCAGCGTGCGATAGCGCGACACGCCCCACGCGAGCAGGCGGTCGAGATCGGAGTTGCGCTGCGCCCGCGACGGGCTGCCGAGGATGACCGCGTAGATCGTGTATCCGGAACGTCGCGCGGCCGCCACTTCACACCAGCCCGCGTTGTCGGTGTGTCCGGTCTTCACGCCGATGAGACCGGGGAAGACGCCGAGCAAGTCGTTCCACGTGCGCAGCACGAGTGCGCCGTCTTCGATCGTGTCGCTGCGCTTGCGCACGATCGCGCGGACGATGGGCGAGTGCATCGCCACCTGCGCGAGCACGGCAACGTCGTGCGCGCTCGACACGTGCCCGGGCGCGTCGAGGCCATCCGGCCGCACGAAGTGCGTGTCGGTCAGGCCGAGCTCTTTCGCCTCCTCGTTCATCCAGTCGATGAAGAGCGGGACGTCGTCGCCGGACGCGCCGGCCGCGAGCGCGTCGGCAGCGTCGTTCGCGCTCTGGATCAGCGCCCCCTCGAGCAGGTCGTGCACGCTCAGCACCTGCCCCGCACGCAGCGGGATGCGCTCCTCGTCGACGCGCGCGGCCTGCGCCGTCACGGTCACGTCGTCGTCCGGCCGCAGGTGCTGAAGCGCGACGATCACCGTCATCAGCTTCGTGATGCTCGCGATGGGCAACTGCTCGTGCGCGTTCGAGGACGCGAGCACCGTGCCGTTCGATGCATCGACGACCGTGTAGGCGCGTGCGTCCACGGTCGGAGGAGCAGCGCGGGCCGATCCTGCAAAGGCCAGCGCGAGCACGAGGACGAGCGACCCCCGGCGCATGCCGGCGGAAGGCTACTTCACCTTGAGCCGCTGGCCGACGCGCAGAGCGGTGGGGCTCACCGCCGGGTTGAGCCGCTCGAGGCGGGCCACGCTCGTGTGCGTCTTCGCCGCGATGACGGAGAAGCTGTCGCCGCGCTGCACGACATAGACGCGCGTGAAGGCGGCCGTGCGCTTCACCCGCGGCCGGGCCGGGACCGTCTGCGTCACCGCCGGCGCAGCAGCCGGCGAATGCTGCTGGAGCCCGTAGTGGACGGCGAGCACCGCCGCGGTCACCGCGAGCAGCGACGCCGCCGGTGCCGCGTACTGCCTCACCAGGCGGACGCCGCCCAGACGTCGTGCGCGAGCCGCGCAGCCGCGCCGCCGGCCGCCCCGCGCCAGTCGTCGGCCACGTTCCGGGAGGCGTAGATGATCGACCGGGAGGCCGAGACGAGCGCACTGGCGGGGCCGCTCGTGAAGGCCGGAGCGAGATCGGAGGGCTTCCCGCCCTGGGCGCCGACGCCCGGAAGCAGCAGGACGGCCTGCGGGAGCAGGCGGCGCGCCTCCGCGACCTCGCGCGGGAACGTGGCGCCCACGACGGCACCGACGGCGGAGAGCCCGCCCTCGCCGAGGAGGTCCTCGCCCCACTCGCCCACGAGCCCGGCGACGTGCTGCCACAGCAACGTCCCGTCAGAGAGCCGCACGTCCTGCACGTCGGCGCCGCCCGCATTCGACGTCTTCACGAGGCAGAAGAGCCCGGCACCGTCACGGCGACACGCGGCGAGGAACGGCTCGAGCGCATCGCGTCCCAGATACGGATTGACCGTAACCGCATCGGCGAGCGGCGGCGCATCGCCGCGCGGCTCGACGTACGCCGCCGCATAGGCGCGCGCGGTCGAGCCGATGTCGCCGCGCTTCGCGTCCGCGATCACGAGCATCTCCGCCGCGCGCGCGTACTCGCAGACGTCCTCGAGCGCGCGCATGCCGTCGGCTCCGAGCGCCTCGAAGAACGCCAGCTGCGGCTTCACCGCCACTGCGTAGGGTGCGACCGCGTCGATGATGCCGCAGCAGAAGCGCGCGCACGCGGCCGCGGCGTGCTCGCGCGCAAGCACCGTCTCGCCGCGCAGCTCGACCGGCAGCTGGTCGAGAACCGGATCGAGGCCGACGACCACCTGGCTCCGCTTGCGCTCGACCGCCTCGGCGATGCGGTCTGCGAAGTGCGTCACGGCTACGCGAGACACGTCAGCCCAATGTACTGAGCGGCTCGGAATGCGCGAAGGGCCGCTTTCGCGGCCCTTCGCAGATCCTCGGAGGAGACGTGCCCGGGCTGACTAGCTGCCGCTGCCGCCCTTGACGGCGGCCTTGAGCGCACTGCCGGCCGAGAATTTCGGAACCTGCGCGGCCGGGATATGCACCTTCTCGGTCGGGTTCCGGGGATTGACGCCGGTGCGAGCCGCACGATGCTGGCTCGAGAACTTGCCGAAACCGGTGAAGGCAACGTCGCCCCCGCTCTTCAGCGTGTCCGTGATCGTCTCGAGGAACGCGTCGACCGCCTTGCCTGCATCGCGCGCCGTCAGCTGG
The DNA here is from genome assembly GCA_003139545.1 of Actinomycetota bacterium. Taxonomy (GTDB): domain Bacteria; phylum Actinomycetota; class Thermoleophilia; order Gaiellales; family Gaiellaceae; genus Palsa-739. The sequence goes on along the minus strand of PLJC01000012.1, from coordinate 306,896 downwards.
CTACGCCTCGCGACCTCGTTCGTAAACTCCTGCTTGGTCACGTGCCTCTCCTCCTGTCGTTGATCGGTTCTACGCGCCTGAATGACCCTACCAGGGGTCCCGGTCCCGCTCAACCAAGCGGTTTTGCTGGGCTTTTCACCTCCGCCAAGAGCTCTCCTGCCCGAAAGATAGGCCGCAGCCGCACGGCGCGGCGTGCGAGAGCGTCCGCGCCGCCCTCTTCGCGGTCGACGACGCACACGGCCGTCTGCACGAGCAGGCCCACGTCGCGCAGCGCGTCGACCGAATCGAGGAGTGCGCCACCGGAGGTGACGACGTCTTCCACGAGGCACATGCACTCGCCCTCCTCGTACGGTCCTTCGAGGCGATTGCCGGTGCCGTATTCCTTCGCCGCCTTGCGCACGATGACGAACGGCAAGCCCGATTCGAGCGAGGCGGCGGCCGCGAGCGCGACGGCGCCCAGCTCGGGCGCCGCGAGGCGCGTCGCGTCCGGCGCGTGCGCCTCGACCTCGGCGGCGATCCGCTTTCCGAGCGCCCGCAGGATGTCGGGCCGGGTCTCGAAGCGGTACTTGTCGAGGTAGTACTTCGACCGCCGGCCGGAGCGGAGGACGAAGTCGCCCTCGAGGTACGCGTGCTCGACGAGCGCCGAGCGGAGCTCCGAATCGTTCACGAGTGCTTGGCTGCCGAAAGGGCGTCGCGCGCGATCGGCAGGAGCGTGTCCGCCTCGGGCGAGCCGTCGTCGAACGTGATCATGGATCCGTCGTCGAAGTAGACGTCAACGCGCTCGCGGCGGCGCGCGAGCGTCCGCCGGTAGAGAACGCTGCCCGCGAAGAGCCCGGTGCCGAACCCGAAGAGGCTGAGCGCCTTACGCCTCATCGTCGTCCTTCTTCGGCGCGCGCTTGCGTCGCGGCTTGGCCTCCGGCGCACTGTCGCGCAGGCAGCTCTTGAGGTCATAGAAGACGAGGCCGGTCGTCGGGTCCGCGGCAGTTGTGGCCGCGATCCGCCGCGATCCGTCGCGAACGACGAACACGCTGCCGGTCGGCGTCGAAGCCTCGACCTGCGTAACCTCGCCGCCGTCGCCGAGCGCCGCCGCGCGCGCCAGCAGCTCCCCGGCAGCGCGAGCGAGCGCCGCGGCGTCCTGCTCGCCGGGGAGCGTGGAGCCCGCCACCTCGCCCGTCTCGTCGAACAGCACGGCAGCCTCCACCTGCGAGGAGATCTCGGTCAGATCGGCGAGTGCCTGGGCCGCGTCCATCGGTGCCCGAGGCTAGCACGGTGCAAACTGGGCCGATGCGACTCAGGAAGCGCGCCCTCTTTGCGAAGTTCTTCGCCGACCGCGGCACCCATCTGGCCGCGATGGTCGCCTACTTCGCACTGCTGTCGTTCGTCCCCCTCATCTTCCTCTCGCTCTCGCTGCTCGGCCTCGCTCACCGCGCGGACGCGTCCGACTTCCTCGTGCGGGAACTGAAGCGCGCGTTCCCCGGCAGCTCGCTGCAGAGCATCTTGACGCTCGTTCGCAAGGTGCAGGACAACGCCGCGACGCTCGGCATCATCGGCGGCGTCGGCCTGCTCTGGTCGTCGCTCTCGCTGTTCAGCGCGCTCGAGTCGGCGTTCAACATCGTGTACGGGCGGCCGAACCGTCCGTTCCTGCGCGGCAAGACCGTCGCGGCGGCACTGATGGCGAGCGTGCTCGTGACGTTGTTCTCGAGCCTCGTCGTCGGCGCGCTCGGCGTCGAGGTGCTCAAGCGCTACGCGCCGGGATTCGTCAGCGATGCCGTCGTCGCGTACGGGCTCTCCGTGGCGGTGTCCCTGCTCGGCGTGTTCGTGTTTCTCCTCGCCGTCTACCGGCTGCTGCCGAACGCGTCGCTCACCGTGCGCGAGGTGCTGCCCGGCGCCGTCATGGGAGCCATCGTGCTCGAAGCGTCGTTCCAGGTGCTGCCGATCTTCGTGCGCCTCGCGGACGTGAACGTCACACTGCGCGTGCTCGGCGGCCCGGCCATCCTGCTGATCTGGCTGTACGTGATGGCGAACGTCATCGTCCTCGGCGCCGAGCTGAACTGGTGGACCGCTCAGCGGCGGGGCGCCGGTCGACCTTCTTGAATCACTGACTGCACAGTGCCGTCGCGGCGGATGAAGAAGAACCACGTGTGCGCCTGTGCACCGTGGTTCCAGGCTTCCGTCAACGTCACGACCGCGCGGGCCGGCTTCACGAGCGAGATGTCGGTCGCGCAGGTCGCCTGCAGCGTCACGCCCTTGTCGTGCAGCACGCACGGGAGCGTGCCGGGCTTGTGCGGGAAGCGCGCGCCGAGCGCGCGAGCGACCGGACCGCCGGCGAAGAAGGCGTTCAGCACCTGCTTCGTGTCGCGGTCCATGCCGCCGCAGCCGGCCGCGACGAGGACGAGCGCCCCGCCGAGCGCTGCGAGCAGCGCGCGCGCCGCACGGGCGCGATGCGAATTTCGTTCCTTCCACGCGTCGCCGAGCTGAGCCACGGTGCGTTCCTCGCCCTCGGGGACGAACACCGGGTCGTAGCCGAAACCCTCGGAGCCGCTCGGCTCCTCGGCGATACGGCCGACGAGCGTGCCGCTCCCGCGCACTTCGTCGCCCTCCGGGGTCAGGCACACGAGCTCGGAGACGTAGCGCGCAGCACGCTCGTGTACGCCGGCGAGCTCCTCCAGCAGCTTTGCGATCGCGGGCGCGCCTTCCGGCGCGTACCGCGCGGACTCGATACCGGGACGGCCGTCGAGCGCCTCCACCTCGAGCCCCGAGTCCTCGCCGATCAACCAGCTGCCGGCGCCGAGCACCTCACGCCCGAACTGGGCCTTCGCGCGCGCGTTCTCGACATAGGTCGTGCTGGTCTCCTCGGGCCATCCTTCCGCCTCGAGCGGCTCGATCGTCCAGCCGGGGAGCAACCGCTCGAGCTCGCGCGCCTTGTGCGCGTTGCGCGAGCACAACGTTGCCCTTATTCCGTCCACCGCACCTCGAGCACGCCGTCGATCTCCGCGACGCCGGCCACGATCGCGGGAGCCGCCGCGCCGAGCAGCTCGATGAGCATCGCCACTGAGCGTCGATCGCCCTCCTGCTCGATCTCGAGCGAGACCACGCGGCTTCCTTGCCGCTCCACCGCTTCGAGGAGCGGAGCGGGGCTCCCGCCTGCCGGGATCTCGACGAGCAGGCGGTCGAGCTCGATGCGGTATCGGCGGATGACGCGGTACGCGAGGATGCGCAGCGGGCCGAGCGTGAAGAGCGCGCCGAGCGTCGCGATGAAGGCGCCGTCGTAGTAGCCGGCGCCGGACGCCATCCCGATGGCCGCCACGAGCCAGAGCGTCGCGGCCGTCGTCAGCCCGCGGACGGAGAAGCCCTGGCGGATGATCGCGCCGGCACCGAGGAAGCCGATGCCGCTGACGATCTGCGCCGCGATCCGCGTCGGATCGACCTTGTTGCCGAAGTTCCTGAAGGCGTAGGCGGAGACGAGCGTGAAGAGCGCTGCGCCGAGCGAGACGACGAGGTGCGTGCGCAAGCCCGCCTGCCGCTCGCGCAGCTCGCGCTCGAAGCCGATCGCGCCGCCGAGCCCGGCCGCGACGGCGAGTCGCAGCAGGACGTGCGGCCAGCTCAGCGCGGCGACGGCGCTAAGGAAGGGCAACAGCTGTGGCCTCCGCCTGGCGCTCGCCGATCTCGGCGATTCCGGCCGTTGCGAGCTCGAGCAGCTCGTCCAGCCGCTCCCGTGTGAACGGATCCTTCTCCGCCGTCGCCTGCACCTCGATCAGCCGGCCGTCGCCGGTCATGACGACGTTCATGTCGGTGTCCGCGTTCGAGTCCTCCGAGTAGTCGAGGTCCAGCATCGGCACGCCTTCGACGACGCCGACCGAGACGGCGGCGACGGAGTCGGCGAACGCGCGCGAGAGCCCGAAGCGGTCGAGCGCGCGCCGGCCTGCGACGTACGCGCCGCAGATCGCGGCGCAGCGTGTGCCGCCGTCGGCCTGGAGGACGTCGCAGTCGAGCCACATCGTTCGCTCGCCCAGCGCACGGAAATCCGCGACTGAACGCATTGCGCGGCCGATGAGCCGCTGGATCTCCACCGTGCGTCCCTGCTGCTTCCCGCGCGACGCCTCACGCTCGACGCGGTCGCCGGTCGACGCCGGCAGCAGCGAGTACTCGGCCGTGATCCAGCCGCGTCCCTGGTTGCGGAGCCAGCGCGGCACCTCCTCCTGGATCATCGCCGTGCAGAGGACGATCGTCTTGCCCTGCGTGACGAGCACGGAGCCGTGCGGCTGCTCGAGATAGTCGGGCTCGAATGCCAGCGGGCGCAGCTCGTCCGTCTTCCGCCCTTCCGCGCGACTCATGCCGCCGCCCCTTCGAGGCGCGACACGGCGACGTGCTCGACGTCTGCGATCGGAAGCTGGAGGAAGCGGCGTCCCATCTCGCGGAACGCCGCGGGATCACCGGTGGTGAGGAACCGATACACGCCCGTGCGCGCGGCGTCGTTCTCGATCCGCTTGCGCGCGAGCGTGTCGGACACCTCGCGCGCGGTTTCCTCGGCCGAGAAGACGAGCGTCACGTCGCGACCGAAGACGCGCTGGAACAGCGGTCGGATGAGTGGGTAGTGCGTGCACCCGAGGATGACCGTGTCGACGCCGGCGTCCTTCAGCGGCGCCGCGTATTCGCGCACCGCCTCCTCGGTCGCGTCGCCGTACGGATCGTCGCTCTCGATCAGCGGAACGAGCCGCGGGCACGCGACCGAATGGAGCTCGACGCCTGCGTCGAGCGCGTGCACGAGGTCGCCGTAGCGGCCGGCGTCGACCGTCGCCTGCGTCGCGAGCAAGCCTACGCGCCGATTGCGCGTTGCCTGCACCGCCGCGCGCGCTTCGGGCGCGATCACGCCGATGACCGGCACCGACAGCTCGGACTGGAGCTGCGGCATCGCCGCCGACGTCGCGCTGTTGCAGGCGACGACGATCAGCTTCACGTCCTGCGCCTCGAGGAACGAGCCGATCTCGCGCGCGAACCCGCGCACCTGCGCGAGCGGCCGCGGGCCGTACGGCAGCCGCGCATGGTCGCCGAGATAGACGAAATCCTCGTGCGGCAAGGTGACGAGGCACTCGTGGAGGACGGTCAGGCCTCCCACTCCGGAATCGAAAACGCCCACGGCTCTCCCATCCATAGAGCGTGATCGTAGGCTACGGAGATGCTCGCTCTCCTGCTTGCCGCGCTCATCGGCGTCGCGACGCCGCAACCGGCCACGATCACCGCCTCCGACGGCGTCCAGCTCGCCTGCTCGATCGTCGAGCCGGACGGCACGCCCCCGAGCGGCGGCTGGCCCGCCGTCATCCTCTTCCACGGGCTCGGCGGCTCGCACACCGACATGGAGCCGATCGCGACCGGCGCGTTGGCACCCGCCGGCTACGTGTCGCTCGAGTGCGACGCGCGCGGCACCGGCGCGTCCGGTGGGCAGTTCGGGCTCGACGGCCCGCGCGAGAACCAGGACGCGCAGGATCTCTACACCTGGCTCGCCGCGCGACCGGAGGTGTCCGACACCGAGATCGGGGCGCTCGGCATCTCACTCGGCGGCGGGGCCGTGTGGAACGCGACCGCCGCGGGCGTTCCCTTTAAGGCGATCGTCCCGGTGATCACGTGGACGAACCTGCAGAGCGCGCTTGCGCCGGAGGGCGTCGCGAAGACGGAGCTCGTCGCGCTCCTCGCCGCGCTCACGCCCGCGTCGCGCTGGGACCCGGACCTGCTCGCTGCCTCGGAGACGCTCGCACAGGGGACGGTCACGCCGGCTGCAGCCGCAGCGGCTGCGGCGCGGTCGCCGCTCGCGCAGCTTCCCTCCATCTCCGTGCCGACGCTGCTCGTCCAGGGCCGCCATGACTTCCTCTTCGACATCGACCAGGCGGAGACGGCGTACAGGGAGCTCGCCGGTCCGAAGGAGCTGTACCTCGGCGACGTCGGCCACGTGCCGGCGCCGAACCCACCGGCGGAGACGCCGACGTACCTCGGCCTTGCGGTCAAGTGGTTCGACAAGTACCTGAAGGGGAGCGGCAGCGCCGGCACGGGCGTGCAGCTCGCGCACGATCCGTGGGACGGCAAGCTGACGTCGTTCGCGGGGCTGCCTTCGACCAAGCGCGTGACCGTCTCGCTGCCGGGCACGACGAGGATCGGCCCGTCGGGGAAGGTCGTGCGCGGCGCGCGCATCACGGGCGGGCCGCACGAGACGTTCGGCGACTCGACGCTCACCGTGCACTACTCCGGCATGAAGAACTGGGACCATCTCGTCGCCGTCCTGTCGGCGAACGGGATCCCGACCGCGATCAGCACCGGCGCGTGCGCACTCACCGGGACGAGCGGCGTCGCGCAGATCCACTTCATGAACGAGAGCGTGCGCGTCCCCGCGGGCGCGAAGTTCGTCGTGACGCTCGCCGCGACTTCGGGGAACGCGCCCGTGTATGCGACGGGCGTCGCTGCCGGCGCATCGGTGACGGTCGGGCGTGAGACGCTCGCACTCTCCGTGCTGAAGCGAGCGGTGTCGAAATAGCGGCGACCGTGCGGATCGGCACCTGCTCCTGGGCGGACGAGGCGCTGTCGAAGTACTTCTATCCGCCCAAGATGCCGGCGAAGGAACGGCTCGCGTGGTACTCGGAGCATTTCGACACGGTGGAGGTCGACTCCACGTACTACCGGCTGCCGGGCGAGTCGATGGTCGAAGGTTGGGCCGAGCGGACACCGCCCGGCTTCGTCATGCACGTGAAGGCGTTCGGACTCATGACCCGTCATCCGGTGAAGATCGAAGTCCTGCCCGAGGACCTGCGCGACGAGATGCCCGTCGACGAGCGCGGACGCGTCGACCGGCCGCCGCGCGAGCTCCGCGCCGAGGTGTTCCGCCGCTTCCTCGCCGCGCTCGAGCCGCTGCGGCGCACGGGCAAGCTCGGCGGGATCCTCTTCCAGTTTCCGTCGTATGTCGTCTTCAAGGACCGATCGCTCGATTACATCGAGTGGGCGCGCGAGCAACTGGGTGGCGACGAGATGCTCGTCGAGCTCCGGCATCGCTCCTGGCTCGACGACGAGAACCGCGCAGAGACGCTCGCGTTCCTCGAGCGAATCGGCGCGACGTACGTGACCGTCGACGCGCCGAAGTCGGACGACGCGAAGAACCTCGTCCCAACCGTTCCCGCAGTGACGTCGGCGACCGCGTACGTCCGCTTCCACGGGCGCAACCTGTCGACGTGGAACAAGCGCGGAGGCTCGGCGGCCGAGCGGTTCGACTACCTGTACTCCGAGGAGGAGCTCGCGGAGTGGGTGCCGACGCTGCGCGAGCTCGCCGGCGAGGCCGAGCAGACGTTCGCGCTCTTCAACAACAACGCGACGGCACAGGATCCGCGGAACCCGCTCGCGACCGTTTCACAGGCTGCGACGAACGCCTTCGAGTTGCGTAGTCTGCTCAGCACGTGAAAATCCTGTCCGTCGTCCACGGCCCGGACGTCCGTGCCGAGCTGTTCCAGCCCGTCGTCGCGCGCGGCGGTCACGCGCTGGACGAGTGGAGCTTCTCCTGGGGACGGCGACCGCCGCGCCCGCTCGAGTCGTACGACGCGTACATGGTCTTCGGCGGCGCGATGCATCCCGACCAGGACGCGCAGCACACCTGGCTGCCGGAGGAGGTCGCTTGGCTCGAGCAGCTTCTCGCGGACCGGCGGCCGGTGCTCGGCGTCTGCCTCGGCGTCGAGCTCCTCGCACGGGCGGCGGGCGCGCAGGTGCGGCGCCTCGACGAGGCCGAGATCGGCTGGATCGACATCGACCTCAACGATGCGGGTGCAGAAGATCCGGTGCTCGGATCGTTACCGCGCCGCTTCCCCGGGCTCGTGTGGCACCACTACACCTACGACGTCCCCGACGGCGCCGTCGAGCTCGCGCGCACCGACCGGACAACGCAGGCGTTCCGCCTTGGCGACTCCTGTTGGGGCGTGCAGTTCCATCCCGAGGTCACGGGCGTCCAGCTGGAGCACTGGATCGCCGACTTCGAGGACCCGCCGCCCGATCCCGACGGACTTCGTGCCGAAACACCGCACAAGATCGGCGCATGGAACGAGCTCGGGCGAACGCTGTGCTCCGCGTTCCTCGAGACAAGTAACAAGTTGTTACTAGCGACGCGTTAGCGCTCGAGCGGCAGCTCGGTGTGGCGCGACCACTCGTGCCACGAGCCGGCGTAGTTGCGCGCGTCGTAGCCGGCGCTGCGCAGCGCGAGCGTGGCGAGCGCGGAGCGCGAGCCGGAGTGGCAGTACGCCACCACCTCGGCGCCTGCCGGCGCGCCGACGAGCTCGCGGATCCGTTCCCGCGACTCCGGCCGGCCGGGGCCTGCGAAGAGCGTCGAGACCTCGACGTTCTTCGCGCCCGGAATGTGCCCCTGCCGCGGGTCGCACGCGCTCCCGCCGCGACCGGTGTACTCGTCGTCGCGGCGGACGTCGAGGATGGTCAGCGACGGGTCGTCCAGTCGTCCTGCCAGCTCGTCGCGCGTCGGCAATGCGTGCAGGTTCGGCGTGAGATCGGCCTCACGGATCGGCACGAGCTCGAAAGGCCCGGTCTCGAGCTCTCCCTCCCACGCTGCCATCCCGCCGAGCAGGATGGATACCCGCGTGTGGCCTGCAAGCTCCGCGAGCTGCGCGGACGGCATCGCGCCGACGCCGTCGCCGCGGTCGACGAGCACGAGCCGCTCGCGTCCGGTGATGCCGTGCCGCCGGAGGCGGAGCACGATCTCCTGCGCCAGCTCCTGCAGCGATTCCGCGTCGGCGGACGGCGAGGGCGATCCGAGCACGAGCGGCCGCGAGCCGGGGATGTGCCCACGCGTGTGCGCGTTCGGGCCGCGTACGTCGCCGACGACGAGGTCGTCGTCGCCGAGATGCGACGCGAGCCACCGCACGTCGACGACGGACGGAAACTCAGAGACCTGCGACGACATGTGCCTCCTCGGCGACGGCTGGTCGGTCGAGCAGCCGCACGAGCCACTCGCTGAGCGCAGGATATGGGTCGAGCTCGATCCCCATCGCGTCGCGTGCACGCAGGATCCACGGGACGTACGCGATGTCGGCTAGACCGTAGTCGGCTCCGCCGAGCCACGGTCGCTCCTCGAGGGCGGCGTCGAGCAGGTCGAGCTGCTCGGCGAAGAGCGCGTCTGCGCCGTCGGTGCCCCGCCGTAACGCGTAGTACGGGCCGGTGAATGCGTCGTGCCGGAAGATCCGCAGTCGCGCGAGTGCGCGGTCGGCCGGATCGGCGGGGAGCAGCGGCCGCTCCGGGTAGCGCTCTTCGAGGTACTCCATGATCACCGCCGACTCGGGCAGCGTCCACGCATCTTCCTCGACGACGGGAACTCGCCCCGTGGCGTTCTTCTCGTAGATCCACGCCGGCCGATCGTTGAGGTCGATCTCGATCGTCTCGAACTCGATGCCCTTCTCCGCGATCACGATGCGCACGCGTGCGCAGTACGGGCAGCGCGCGGCGTCGTACAGCGTGAGCATCAGGACACGAATCCGAGCACGTCGGCGATCTGCTCGTACAGCTCTTGCGCGGGCGGGAGCCCGGCGGGTGTCGCGGCCGTGCGCGCGACCTCGCGCACGCGCTTCGGGTCGGCGCCGGTCAGCCGCGCGACCACGGTCGGGTTGGAGCCGAGCGCGATGACGTCGCCCGGCGGCAGTTCGCCGTAGAACTCCGGCACGGAGAGATACTCGTCCATGTCCGCGCCGCGATCGAAGAGGTTGTAGCGGACGACCGCGCCGCGCTCGACGCCGAGCGCGACGACGACGCTCTCGCTCGTGTACGACAGCTCCTTCGCGAGGGCCTTGAGCTGCTCCGGCTCGCGGTCGGTCAGGTCGCTGCGGACGGCCACCCATCCGTTCGCAACCCCGCCGACGTCCACGCTCTCGGAGTGACCGAGCCGCGGCAGCATCTTCTGCACCGCGCGCTCGACGGCGCCTGCGTCGTCCGTCTGCACGTGCGCGATGCCGAACGTCGGGCCTTCCGGTTCGACCGAGAGCCGCTGCTGCAGGGCGTCGACCGGCACGGCCAGCGTCAGCTCGGACGTCTGGAAGCCCCAGTGCTCGTACACGGCGCGTGCATGTGTGTTCGAGGCGAGCACATCGAGCTCGAGCACTTCGGCACCCCGCTCTTTCAGCCGCGCCGCCGCCTCCCGCGTGAGCTCGCGGGCGAGACCGGTGCCGCGCGCCTGCGGGCGCACGTAGAGCATCTCGAGGAACCCGAGCCGCGTGCCCTTCATGAGCGCGACGGCGAGGCCGACGTCGTCTGCGAGCAGCACGGTCTCGTCGCGCACGGCGTTGGCGAGCCACTCGAGATCCTTTTCGAGCTCGTCGTCGTACCACGACGGTTCCGGGATCTCGGCCTCGAACGCACGCCAGAGCTCGCGGACGAGGGGCAGGTCGTCGGCGGTTGCTAGACGGATCACGGGACGCGTTTCGACAACAGGAGATAGTGCGCGGAGAGATTCTCGAAGGGATGGAAGCGTACGCGCGCCGCATCGATGTCCAGCGGCGCAACCGCTTTCCGCAGGGCCAGGTCGCCGGCCGGCCACGCGTTCGGCCGCGCGAGATGGCGGGCGAGGAACCACTCCGCCGTCCATTCGCCGATGCCGCGCTGCGCGACGAGCCGTGCGCGGACCTCGTCGTCCGAGAGCTCGGCGAGCGCGTCCAGATCGAGCTCCGAGCGGGCGAGTGCCACGACGTACTCCGCTTTCCGCCGTGAGAAGCCGACAGCGACGAGCTCGTCCTCCCGCGCGGCCGCGAGCCGCTCCCGCGCCGGGAACGCCCACGCTTCCACTGCGCGCTCGCCGAAGCGCTCGATCAGCCGGTTGCGGATCGCGAGCGCCGAGTAGAGCGATACCTGCTGCGACGTGACCGCGCCGACGAGCATCTCGAACGGGTCCGGGCTGAGCGAGGGCCGGAAGCCGGCGAGGCGCGGGACCATGGCGGCGAGGATGTCGTCGTCCGCCGCCCAGGCGTAGAAGGCCTCGAGGTCGAACACGAGACCGAGCACGGCGCGCACCACGGGCTCCGTCTCTCCGTCGAGCGGCTCGACCTCGACGCCGCCCGGCGCTGCTTCGATCCGCACCTCGCGCCCGCCGACGACGCGGTGCAGGCCGCCCTCGTGCCACAGGCTCGCGCGGTCGACGCCGAACACGCGGAAGCGCTCGGTCGTCAGGTCGAAGTCGAACGGTCCGGACACGGCGAGGAACGCCATGCCCGGACCGTACTGGCCGTTAGCCCGTAGACCCCAACCAGGCGTGTAGCCGGCCGATCACCGTCTGCAGGAAGGTGTCGAGCGTCTGAAGCTTCGGATGAGTCGCCATCCGCTGCTCGACTTTTCCGTCCAGGGTTTGCAGGCGGGTAAGGGCCTTGTTCGCGAAGGTGACGCAGCGCTGCGGAGCGCCGGTCGAGCTCGTTCCACAGTGCTTCACGAACCGCTCCGCGAGCTGGGCGATGCGGGCGTGCTTGCCCTTGACCCCTGTGCCGCCGGCCGCGAGGGCGGTCGGGACGGCGGCGAGGGCGAGGGCGACGAATGCAAGTGCCACGAGTTTCTTCACGCCACCAACTATCTCCCCGCAACGTAAGCCCCAGGATCGGCGGACGTAAGACGGACGTAAATCAGCGGCGGACGACTCTCCACACGTGAAAGGCAGGGCCACCGCTGGGCAGCACGCCGTCGCGCGCATCCTCGCCGTACACCGTCTCGAGCTCTGCGAAGGGAACCTCGATCGCTCGGTGCGGCGCACGTGCGGCGAGACAGAGGAGCTGCTCCGTACGCGTCTCGCGCAGGTACGCGATCGCATCGTCGGCAACGTGCACGTACAGCATGCCGCCCCACGCAAGGGCATCGCTCGATCGCCGGAGCGCAATGAGCGCGCGATACGCGGAGAGGAGCTCCGTGTCCCACGACTCCGGGTGGTTCCACGGCATCGTGCGCCGCGCGTCCTCGCCCCACTCCCCCTCGAGCCCGATCTCGTCCCCGGCGAAGAGCATCGGCACGCCGGGCGTCGTCATCTGCATGCCGATGCCCACGATGTGCGTCGCACGCGAGCCGGCGACAGTGCGGAAACGGGCCGTGTCGTGACTGTCGAGCAATGTCCATGAGTTGACGACGGCGTCCCAGGGGACGCCCGCCCGAAAGCTGCGCATGACGCTGACCGCCTCCGGCCCCGAATACGACGGCGCCGGCGTCTTCGAGAAGACCTCCTCTTCGAGCCTGCCGCCGTGCAGCCACCACCACGTCGGCCGCAGGAAGCCTGCGTAGTTCATGACGCCCTGCCATCCACGGCCATCCAGGTCGGGCCGGTAATCGTGGCCGTGCTCGCCGATGAGCAGCCGGTCGCCGATGAGCTCGCGCGCCCAGGCGGCCACCTCGTGGTTCACGTCGAGCATCCGGTAGCGGCCGACCATGTTGGCGACGTCGATCCGCCACCCGTCGAGGCCCTCGGCCAACCAGCGCTCGAACACGCGAGCCATGCGGCGTCGAAGCTCGGGCGAGCCCCAGTTCAACGTCGGGAGAGACGGCACGTCGAACCAGCACGCGTAGCCGCTCGGCGGCGACCCGTCGAAGAAGAAGAGATCGCGCTCGGGCGCAGACGGATCCTCTTCGGCTCGCAAGAACCAGTCGTGCGCGGCACCGCAATGATTCAACGTGAGGTCACCGACGATGCGCATCTCGCGGCCGTGCGCAGCGGCGAGGAGCGAGCGAAGCGCAGCATCGCCGCCGAGCAACGGATCGACGCGGTCGAAGCTGGACGCGTCGTAGCGATGGGTGCTCCGCGCGGGGAAGAACGGCGTCAGATAGAGCGCGTTCGCGCCCAGGTCGGCGATGTAGTCGAGACGGCGTTCGATTCCGGGGAGATCTCCGCCGTAGAGCTCGTACGGCGTGTTCGGGCCGCGCCCTTCCGGAATGGCGTCCCACTCGCGCCGCACGGCCCAGTCCGGGAGCTCGATGCCTGCGGCCGCTCCTGACGTTGCGAACCTGTCCGGGAAGATCTCGTAGACGACCGACCGGGCATGCCACTCCGGTGCGGGCCGCCCCAGCGCGATCGCAAAGTCATCAGTGCCGGCAACGTCATGTGCGTGCGTGCCGACTCCGTTGACCCACCGGTAGCCCGCGTTCCCGCCGTCGACAAGCCAGCGGTAGCCGACGGTGGGGTTTCGCACCTCGAGCTCGGCGCGCCACCAGGTCTCGCCGTCTCCGTCCTCGTCGACGACAGCCTCCGCTGTCTGCGGCTCGCCGTCGACGACGTAGCGCAGCCAGACGCGACCGGCTGCGCCCTGCGGCGCCCGCAAGCGGACGACCGCCGCGCCGCCGGCCTCCTCCGGCCGCTCGAGCACATACAGCTCGGAGCCGTCGTGGTGCGGCTCCGAGATCACGCTAGAGATGCGACGTCAAGCCCGCGCCGGAGGCGTCCTCGACGTCGCCGGGCGTCTCCGCGTTGTCGTACCAGGAACGCCAGTACTTCCCGTCGTCGAGCCCCTGCGCGAAGCGCGACAGCTTCAACGGGTTGAACGTGTCGCACATGACCGCGAGCTCGTGCGTCTCGTGCAGGCCGATGCTCTTCTCCGCGAGGCCCGGCTGTGGCCCGTGTGGAAGCCCGGACGGATGCAGCGTGATCGACCCGACCTCGACGCCTTTGCGCGAGCCGAAGTTGCCGGAGACGTAATAGATCATCTCCTCCGACTGCAGGTTCGAGTGGTGATACGGGATCGGGATCGCGTTCGGGTCGAAGTCGAGCTTGCGCGGACAGAACGAGCAGATGACGAAGTTCTGCCCCTGGAAGGTCTGGTGCGACGGCGGCGGCTGGTGGATGCGACCGGTGATGGGCTCGAAGTCGTGGATCGAGAACGTCCACGGGTAGAGGTACCCGTCCCAGCCGACGACGTCGAAGGGGTGGTAGTCGACGATGTACGTCTGGTAGCCGCCGCGCACGCGGACCTTCACCGGGAACTCGCCGGTGTCGCGCACCGTGTGCAGCTCGGTCGGAGGATGGATGTCGCGGTGGTAGTACGGCGCGCCCTCCATGATCTGCCCGTAGTGGTTCCGGTAGCGGCGCGGGATCTCGACGAGCCCGGGCGTCTCGAACACGAGATAGCGCTGCGGGCCTTTCGGGTCGAACCGATAGGTCGTCCCGCGCGGAATGACGATGTAGTCGCCCTCCTTGTACGGGACGTCACCGAAGATCGTCTCGAGCGTCCCCGACCCCTCGTGCACGAAGACGACCTCGTCGCCCTCGCCGTTTCGGAAGAAGTAATGCATGCGCTGCGTCGGCCGGCAGAGCGAGATCTCGACGTCGTTGTTCCACATCAGGAGGCGGCGCCCGGTGATCTCGTCCCCCTCCGGCTCGGTGTCGAAGGTCTTGAAGTGGCGGTGCGCGTGCTGCTCCGGCACCCACTCCTCACGCTTGATCGGCTCGAACCCACCGAGCTTCACCACGCGGCACGGCGACTGCAGGTGGTACAGGATCGACTCGTTGCCGGTGAAGCCCTCGAGGCCCATCACCTCCTCGGTGAGGAGCGTGCCGTTGTCGCGAAACTGGATGTGCCGCTTGCGCGGAACGTCGCCGAGGCGCTGGTAGAAGGGCATGCCGAGAGGTTACTCCAGCGCCAACGCCGCGAGCCGCCGTCCGACGGCGGGCGCGAACTTGAATCCGTGACCCGAGCAGGCCGAGCCGACGACCACGCGGCCACGGCGGTCGAGCACGAACGTCTGGTCGTCGGTCGACGTGTACAGGCACGTGTCGGTCTCGACCGGCTCGGGGTCGACGTCGGGGAAGCGCTCGCGCACCCAGGACGAGATGCGCTCGACGATCGCGGGATCGGGCTCTCCCAGGTCGTCCGGATCCGCGGCTGCGCCGGCATGGTGTGCGCCCGCCTTCAGGCCATGCACGGGGTCGTATAGCGCATACATGTCATGCCCGCCGGAGTCGGCCAGGTCGACGACAGACGGCGGCGGAGCGCCCTCTCGGTGGAAGTACGCAACCGTCTCGCGGGTGACGCGGACGGGCAAGCCCGGCACGAGGCGTCCGATCCACGCGCCGGCCGTGACGACGACCACGTCCGTATCGAGATCGTCGAGCGACTCGACGTGCGTGTTCGTCTGTACGTCGATGCCGTCGAGGAACGCGTGCCGCGCGCGATCCGCGTACACGACGCCGGCATCGGCGACGTGAAGTGCCGTCCAGCCTTCGGGAACGACGATGCCCTCGACCTCGGTCACCAGCCGGTACTCGACGCCGCACTCGTCAAGCGCGCGGGCCGATGTCAGCGCAGGATCCGGCCCGAGCTCGACGAGCCCGTAGAGCCCGAGCACGTCCGGATCGAGGTCCTTCCAACCCGCATACGCCTCCTGCGCGAAGCGGATCCAATACGGATCCGGATACGCGATGCGGAAGATGCGCGAATGGCCGTGGCTCGAGCCGCGCGTATTGTCGAGCTCGAACTGCTCGTAGACATCGACGTCCGCGCCGCGCTCGCGCAGCGCCCACGCGGCCGCGCAACCCATCACGCCGGCGCCGACGACGGCCACGCGCGTCATACGGCGAGGATGTCGCCGGGATAGAGGCGCGTGTTCGCAGCCGCGTGCGCGACGAGCCGCTCCCAGTCGATTCCGGGCGGCACCTCCTCGTCGGGCGTCGTCACGATCGGGCCGAGCGAGAGCGCGAAGTCGCGCGCCTTCGCGCCTTCGAGCTCCGGGGCGACCCACTCGATCAACGGCGTGAAGCCGCCGATGCTGCCGTCCGCGTCGACGATGGCCGCGACGCGGCGCACCGGGACGACGTCGGCGGCGCCAACGGGCGCGTGGACGACATCGTCGGCTGCGAGAATCGCCGCAGGGTTCGCGAACACGAAGTCGCCGTCTTCGTCGAAGAGCCGGATCGACGGCGGATGAAG
This sequence comes from Actinomycetota bacterium, assembly GCA_003139545.1. Lineage (GTDB taxonomy): Bacteria > Actinomycetota > Thermoleophilia > Gaiellales > Gaiellaceae > Palsa-739. The sequence continues at coordinate 290,988 of PLJC01000012.1, read as the reverse complement.
CACGGGCGCGCGGAAGACGACGCCGTCCAGCGGGTACTCGGCGTGCTCGCGCGCGAGCCTGCCGCCGCTGAAGAACGACTGCAGCGTCTGCGCCGCCAGCTGGATCACGCGATCGCCGTCGATCCGCCCCGGCCAGCCGCGCTCCAGAGCGACGTCCTTCGGCGAGAACATGCAGAGCTTCATCACTCGGGCTCCGTGTGGACGACGACATCTGCGATCTGCGGGAGCTTCAACCGGATGCGCTCCTCGATCTCGCTCGCACGCGCGTGCGCGTCCGCGAGCGCCTGGCCGGCACCGAGCCGCAACGTCATGTAGGCGACGAGCCCGTCATCGGTATCGAGAAAGCGGAGGTCGCGCGGCTCGACTCCGGTCACCTGGCGGACGATCGACCGCACCGTGGCGACGTCGCCGGCCACCTCGGCCGCGCCGGCGGTCTCCGACAGCGGCTCCAGATGCGTCTGGACCGCGGCGACCTCGGGGACGGCCTCGACGATCGCCCGCTCGACCTCCTCCGCGATCGCGTGCGCCTCTCCGAGCGAGAGGTCGCCGGGCAGCTTGAGGTGCAACGACACCTCCGTGCCGCCGCCGACGGAGAGGACGCTGACGTTGTGCACCTCGCGGACGCGCGGAACAGCGAGCGCAGCCGCATGCGCGCGTTCGCGCACGGCCGCTTCGCTCTCGAGCGGCTCGACGTGGACAACGACGTCCGCCTCCGGCAGAGCTCCCTGCACCGCGCGCTCGACCGCGTCCGCCGCGGCGTGCCCCTGGCCGACGGCAGCGTCGGGCGAGACGCCGATGACGACGTCGGCGAAGTGGCGGCCGGCGGCCTGGCGCATCCTGAGGCGGCGAAGGTCGACCTCCGGGAGCGCCACGATCGCGCGGCGTGCCGCGTCCTCGGCAGCGATCGGAGCACGATCCATGAGAACGTCGACGTTGCCGCGCATCATCTGTCCAGCCGCGACGAGCACGAGAACGGCGACGAACAACGCGGCGACGGAGTCGGCGTTGCCATATCCGGCGTGGACGAGCAGCAGTCCGATCAGCACCGCGACCGAACCGGCGAGGTCGCTGGCAAAGTGGAGCGCGTTCGCCGCGATCGCGGCGCTCGCATACCTGCGCGCAACGCGCACCGACGTGAGCGTGCGGGCGACGTCGAGCGCGATGACGACGCCGATGACGACGAACGCATACCACTTCGCCTCGACCGGCACGTGCGCACCGCCCGTCAGGCGGACAATTGCGCGCCACATGATCAACGCGCTCGCAAAGACGAGGATCGCCCCTTGGCCGAGCGCCGCGAGGTGCTCCGCCTTGCCGTGGCCGTACTGGTGCCCAATGTCCGCGGGCCGGCCGGCGACCCCGAGGGCGAAGAACGTGAGCAGCGCGGCGACGAGATCCGTCCCGGAGTGCGCCGCCTCGGACAGGAGCCCGAGGCTGTGCGTCATCAAGCCGGTCGTCAGCTTCAGCGCGATGAGCGCCACGGCCGCGAACACCGAGAGCAGCGCCGTTCGTCGCTGCGCAGTCATGGCGCGAAGAGTACGGAGCGCGCGGGCTAGAGGTTCCCGCGGAGGGCTTGCTCGCGCTCGATGGCCTCGAAGAGGGCCTTGAAGTTGCCCTCGCCGAAGCTCGTCGCTCCGTGGCGCTCGATCACCTCGAAGAAGAGCGTGGGCCGGTCCTGCGCCGTCTTCGTGAAGATCTGCAGTAGGTATCCGTCGTCGTCGCGGTCGGCGAGGATCTTGTGGCGATGCAGGTCGTCGTAGTCCTCGTCGATCTCGCCGACGCGCCCGACCACCTCGTCGTAATAGGAGTCGGGCGTGTCGAGGAAGATCATCCCGTGCTCCTTCAGGGTCTCGACCGTGCGGACGATGTCGGTCGTCGCGAGCGCGATGTGCTGCGCACCGGCGCCGCCGTAGAACTCGATGTACTCCTCGATCTGGCTCTTGCGCTTGCCCTCGGCCGGCTCGTTGATCGGGAACTTGATCTTCCCCTCGCCGTCCGACATCACCTTCGACATGAGCGCCGAGTACTCGGTCTGGATCTGGTCGTCCCCGAAGTGAAGGATGTTCGTCATCCCGAACACGGTCTCGTAGAACTCGACCCAGGTGTCCATCTTCCCGAGCTCGACGTTGCCGACGACGTGGTCGATGTTCGTCAGGCCGAGGCCCGCGCCACGGTTGCCGTTGCTCGACATCGACACGAAGCCCGGCTTGAACGGGCCGGCATAGTCGGCGCGATTCACGAATGTGTGGATCGTGTCGCCGTACGTCGCGATCGCAGCCGTCTCGATCGTGCCGAAGTCGTCCTCGACGCTGTTCGGCTCGGCGACGCTGCGTGCGCCGCGCTGCACCGCCTGGCGGTAGGCCTCCGTCGCGTCCGGGACCGTCAGCGCGATGTCGCGCACACCGTCCCCATGCTTCGCCTGATGCCGCGTGATCTCGTGCTCCTCGCGCACCGCTGAGGTGAGGACGACGCGGATCTCCCCCTGCTCGAGCACGTACGACGCCCGGTCGCGCACACCGGTCTCAGGGCCTGCGTATGCCGTGCGCGTGAACCCGAGCGCGTGCTCGTAGAAGTACGCGGACTGCTTCGCGTTCCCAACCCAGAGCTCGAGGTAGTCCCAGCCCAGCAGCGGCATGAAGTCTTCGGTCATGACCGGATTATGGCTCGCCCGGAGGCGCGACCGCGGGCCGGCGCCAGAACCGTTCCAGCGCGATCCCGGCGAAGATCAGGATGCCGCCCGCGATCTCGATTGGATGGAGGGTCTCCGACAGCAGGACGAGCGCGAAGAACACCGCGAAGAACGGCTGGAGGTTTCCGAACAGCGAGGCGCGCGAGGGGCCGACGCGGTCGATGGCGGTGAACCAGAGGATGTTCGTGAGGAAGAGTGGCCCGATGACGGCGTAGCCGAATCCGAGCCAGATCTTCCAGCCGAAGTGGAACTGCTGGTGCGCGATCTGCGGGATGCTGACGAGCGCCAGCGGAAGCCAGCCGGCCGCGAGCACGATCGCACTGATGCGGAACGGCGAGTAGCGCCGCATCATCGGCGCGATCGCGACCGTGTAGCAGCTCCAGGTGAACCCGAGCCCGACGGCGAGCAGGTCGCCGCCGAGGCCGGCGGAGAGGTTCCCACCGCTCGCCGCCGCGATGAGCGCGATGCCGCCGAGTGTCGTCACCGCTCCGAGCCAGAAGGCGTTCGAAAGGACCTCGAGCCGCAGCGTCAGCGTGATCAGCCCGATGAAAACGGGCGTCGCGCCGAGCAGGAGCGCCACCGTCGATGCCTGCGAGAGCTTCAACGCGTAAACGAAGCACAGCTGGTTGAGGAAGAGCGCCAGCGCCGCGATGCCGACCAGCCGGAAGTCCTTCCGGGCGATCCGGAACGACCGCTCCCGCCGGTACGTGAAGATCCAGAAGAGCGCCGTCGCGGCGCCGTACCGGATCGTCCCGTATGCGAGCGGATGCCACCCGTGCGTCAGGACGTAGCGCGTGACGGTGACGTTCAGCGCCCACAGGAGCACCGTCCCGAGGAGCATGAGGTCCACCGGGGCGACTCGGCGCATGATCTCGACCCTAACCTCCGTTAGGGTTCTGACCATGGCCGATCCGACCATCGCCGACGTCGACGCCCTCGTCGGGCCTGCGACGCCGCACTTCGCCTACCAGCTTCGCGCGCGCGTGCGCGAGCTCGTCTGCGACCTGGACGAGGGGCACGCCGTGCGGCGGTACGCGGAGGAGAAGATGGAGCTGCTCGACCGGCTCGGATACGCGTCCTCGAAGGCCGAGGAGGGCGGGCGCGAGCCGCGCTCGCGACCCGGCTGGGACGAGCTGCCGAGCTCGGCGCCGGCGGACGAGCCGCTGCCGCGCGGGCGATGAGCCTCGACGGATCCTCGGTGCTCGTCACCGGGGGAACTCGGGGGATCGGGCTCGCGATCGCGCACCGCCTCGTGCGCGACGGCGCGGGCCGAATGGTCCTCGGCTACCTGCGCAACGACACCGCCGCCGAAGCCGCGGCGGCCGAGCTCGGCAAGGCGGGCGTCGAGGTCGTTCTCGTGCGCGGGAACGTCGCGTCGGAGTCGACGATCGCGAAGCTCGCGGCCGCAGGGCCGTACCGCGTCGTCGTCCACAACGCTGCCACCGGCGTCATCCGTCCGGCGCTCGAGACCGAGGACAAGCACTGGGACTGGACGGTGAACGCGAACGCACGCTCAATGCTCGCGCTCACGCGTGCGACCGCACCGGCGATGGAGGCCGGCTCGGCGATCGTCGCCATCTCCAGCCTCGGCGCGCAACGCGTGCTCGACAACTACATCCTGATCGGGACGTCCAAAGCGGCGCTCGAGTCGGTGATGCGCTACCTCGCGGTCGAGCTCGCGCCGCGTGGAATCCGCGTGAACGCGGTCTCCGCCGGTGTCGTCGACACCGAGGCGCTCGAGTTCTTCCCGAACAAGGAGGAGATGCTCGCGACCGTCGACCGCACGCCGGCCGGCCGGCTCGTGGAGCCCGACGACGTCGCCGCTGCTGTGTCCTTCCTCTGCTCGGGCGACGCGGCGATGGTGTGCGGCCAGACGCTCGTCGTCGACGGCGGTTTCTCTCTCAAGGCCTGACACGTGGAGCCGACCGACGTCAACCGGCGGATGTTCGACGAGGTGCACCGGCGCCGCGGCGACGGGCGCACGTCGCTGCCGCCGATCGTGAAGCAGACGCTCGGCGACCTGACGAAGAAGAGCGTGCTCCACCTGCACTGCGGCTCGGGCGAGGGCAGCGCCGAGCTTGCCGAGCAGGGAGCCGTCGTGACCGCGATCGATCTCGACGAGGCGCTCCTCGACGCGGCGCGCGAGCGCTGGCCGTCGATCCTCTGGATCGCAGCGGACCCGCAGGCGCTGCCGGCGAACCTCCGGCGCGCGCGCTTCGACCTCGTGTACTCGCCGGAGGGCGTGCTCGGGCGCCTCAGCGACGTCGACACCTGGGCGGCCGGGCTCGGGGCCGCGGTGCGCCGCCGCGGCGAGCTTCTCGTCTTCGACGACCACCCGGTCTCGTTGTGCGTGGACGGCCTGCTGCGCTGGCATGCCGACTACTTCGACGACGGAATCGTGCGGCTCGGCCGCCTCGTCAGCGCGCTCGTGCGCGCCGGCTTCCGCGTCGAGGCGCTCGAGGAGTACCCGCTCGATGCAACCGGCCGGCGGCACGACCGCGGCATCCCGGGCTCGTTTCTCCTGTACGCCGTGCGCGTCTAGAGGCGGAGCGCGCGGCCGACGGCCGCGCGCGCGATCGTCGTCGCCATCGCCGGGTTCTCCTGCAGCCGGCGGAGCGAGTACGCGTACCACTGCTCGCCGAACGGCACGTAGATGCGCACGCGACGGCCGTCTGCGACGAGCTCCCGCGCGCGGTCCTCGCGCACGCCGAGCAGCATCTGGAGCTCGGGCACGTCTCTGCGCAGCGCCTCGGCGATCAGCTTCTCGTCATGCGTCGCGACCGCCACGTACGCGCCCGCTTCGAGGAGCGTGTCGAGGCACTGCACGAAGCTCGTGCGCACCGAATCTGCGCCCCTGTACGCGAGCGAGGGCGGCTCGACATAGATCCCTTTGCACAGCCGGACGTTCGGCTTCAGGTCGGCAAGCGCCCTGACGTCGTCGAGCGTCCGCCGGAGGTACGCCTGCAGGACGACGCCCACGTTGTCGTGCCCAGCCTTGCGTAGCTCGCGGTAGAGGCGCAGCGTGGCGTCCGTGGTCGTCGAGTCCTCCATGTCGATGCGCACGAAACGGCCCTGGGCGAGGACTTCGAGGACGTTCTCCTTGCACAGGTCGTACGAGAGCTTCAGCCCGAGCGAAGTGAGCTTGACGCTGACGTTCGCGTCCAGCCCGTCGCGCTCGATCGCGTCGAAGACGTCGAGGTACGCGCGCGCGATCGCGCGGGCTTCGTCGGCATGGGTGATCTCCTCGCCGAGAACGTCGATCGTCGCGAGCATCCCCTCCGCGTTGAGCCGGCGGACGACGCCCACGGCGTCGGAGAGCGTGGAGCCGGCGATGTAGCGCGACGAGAAGCGCTGCACGACCGGCTTCGGCACCGCCGGGAGCAGTCGGACGAGCGCTCTGTCTAGGAACAAGTTGTTACGAGCGCTCGCGCATGAAGCCCTGGCGTGCAGCGCTCACGAGCGCCACGGCCTCGGGGAAGAGCACGCGCATCGCGTCGCGGAGCGCCACCGCCTGTTCGTCGACGGTGCCCTGTGTCTGCACCTGCGCGAGCGCCGCCGAGGTCAGCTCGACCGCGGTGTTGAGCGTGAGGGTCGCGAACTGCTCGCGCTGCGCCTCCTGCACGTGCTCGGCCTGCTGCTCCGCGAACTCGCGCAGGCTGCGCATCAGATCCTCGGGATCGCCGCCGAAGGGAAAGCCACCTTCCATGGAGCTCACTTTAGGTGAGCGGTGTCGTGTGCCGCGCGATCACCTGTTCGGCCAGCTCCTCCACGGCGGGAAGCGCCTGCTGCAGCGCGTTCGCGAATGGCGATCCGGCCTCGTCGCCGAGCGTCTGCTCGAGCCGGCGGGACGCGACCCCGAGCGCGTCGAGGTACTCGGTGGTGGCGAGGCGCGGCGGCGGGCGCAGGGTGTCGGCGAGCGCCGCCGCCGCCGCTTCGGCGGCCTCGATGCCCTCGGGCGCCTCGGTCACGCGCAACTCCGCGAGCCGCGCTCGCAGCTCGTCCAGGTGGCCGCCGCCGGCCGTCTCTTCCGCCACCTCGCACAGCGCTACGAGCGAGACGGCGTCGTGGACGAGCTGCCGCGACGGGATGGGCGCGCCTTCATCGTCGAGTGCGAGCCAGCCGCCCGACTCATACGCGCAGAGGTAGACGCGCATGCCGCCGAGCAGCTCGGCCGCGAGGATCCCGGTGACCTGCTCGCCGGGTCGCGCCGCCGCGGAGGCGATCCGCTCCAGCTCGTCGACCGATGCCATGATGCGCAGTGTGGCCGAAGCAACCGCGCGTGAGCTCTTTGCACCGCTCGGTCCCACGTACGACCGCTACGCGCGGCTGCTCTCGTTCGGACAGGATCCGCGCTGGCGGCGGTTCCTCGTCTCGCGCGTTCCCAGCTCGGCGCTGAAGGTGCTCGACGTCGCGACGGGCACCGCCGCGGTCGCGATCGAGCTCGCCCGGACGGTTCCGGAACGGACGGTCGCCGGCGTCGACCAGAGCCCGGAGATGCTCGCCGCCGGCAGAGCGCGCGTGGAGCGAGCTGGGCTCGGCGGCCGGATCGAGCTGCGCGAAGGGCGAGCGGAATCACTGCCGTTCGCCGACGGCGAGTTCGACGCGCTCACCTTCACGTACCTGCTGCGCTACGTCGACGATCCGCTCGCGACCATGCGCGAGCTCGCTCGCGTCGTCCGGCCGGGCGGCGTGATCGCGATGCTCGAGTTCGACGTCCCGCGCGGGGTATGGCGCCCGCTGTGGGAGCTGTACGTGCGCGTCGGCCTGCCGCTCGCGGGGGCGATCGTCTCGCCGGGCTGGAGGGAGGTCGGCGGCTTTCTCGGGCCGAGCATTCGCAGCTTCCACGCGCGCGTGTCGCTCGAGGATCTCTGGCGCGAGGCCGGCATTGCCGACGTTCACGCGCGGCGCCTCAGCCTCGGCGGCGGTGTCGTCGTGTGGGGCGTTCGCGCGTGAGCGCCGACGTTCGCCCGGCCTTCTACGCGCTGCGCTCCGGCGGGTGGCGCGACTACGTCACGCTCCTGCACCCGCCGTACACGCTGTGGCATCTCTCGTACGCCGCGCTCGGCGCCGCCATCGCACCGCACATGAACTGGGGCGTGCTCGGCTGGACCGTGCTCGCGTTCCTGCTCGCGATGGGCGTCGGCGCACACGCACTCGACGAGATGAAGAGCCGGCCGTTGCGCACGCGCATCCCCGACCGCGTGCTCGTGTTCCTGGCTGCGTTGTCGATCGCGGGAGCGTGCGTGATCGGTATTCACGTCGCGATCTACACGACCTGGTGGCTGCTCGTCTTCATCGCATTCGGCGCAGCGATCGTCGTCGTCTACAACCTCGAGCTCTTCGGCGGAGCGCTGCACACGCCGTTCTGGTTCGCGGCCGCGTGGGGAGCGTTCCCGGCGCTCACCGGCTACTTCGCGTCGGCGCGCACGATCCGCGCCGAGGCGGTGGCGATGGCCGGCTTCGCCTTCGTCACCAGCATGGTCCAGCAGCGCCTGTCGGTCGACGTCCGCTTCGCGCGCCGGAGCGCGGGCGATCCCGCGCAGGCGCGGACGGCAGAAGTCGGGCTGAAGCTGCTCGCGGCCTCGATGCCGCTGCTCGCAGGGGCTCTGCTGCTCTCCCGGTGGCATTACTAGGATGCCGCGATGTCCCTGACGACCGGATTCGACATCGGGCTCGCCGTCGCGATCGGCGTCGCGGCCCTGGCGCTCGCGGGCGCCGCGCTCCGGCTCTTCGGCCGCGTCGTCCTCGTCCTGCTCAGCCTGCTCGTCCTCGGCGGCGCGGCCGGCGGCTGGGCGATGTTCGCGCTCCGGCACAGCCATCCCCGCGAGCTCGCACTCGCCGCCGGCGGCCTCACCGGCGCCGCACTCGCGTGCGGCGCGTCGCTCGTCGTCGCCTGGGCGCTCGCGCGCGCGACGGACACGGAGGCGCACGTCGCTGCAGCACAGAAGCGTCTGCAAGAGATCGTCGACCAGGAGGCCGCCGACCGCGCCGAGGAGCTCGAGCGGACGCTCGCGCGCGCCCGCGCCGACTCGGTCTCGCTGCTCGCCGACGAGGAGCGCCGTATCGCCGAGGAGCGCCGGACCGCGTTCGGCGACCGCGAACGCGAGCTCATCGCATCCATGACGGTCGCGCTGACCGAGACCCAGGCGCAGGTGTCGCAGCGACTCGCGGACTGGAAGCGCGACCTCGACCGGGCTGCGGACGCGACGAAGGAGCGGCTCGCCGAGCTGGCGGAGCGCCAGAAGCTCCTCCTCGAGGACGCCGGCGCGCGCCTCCAAGCCGACGGCGAGCGCCTCGCCGCGGAGAGCGAGGCGCAGCGCGAAGCGGTCACCCGCCTGCGCGCCGACCTGGACAAGTCGCTCGAGGATCTGCTCCTTACCGCGCGCAGCGAGGTGGAGGGAGAAGCTGCGGAGCGCCGCCGTGCGCTGCATGAGCTCGAGGAGCGCATGCGCCGCCGCGAGAAGGAGCTGATGGAGCGGATCGAGCGCGAGGAAGTCGAAGCTACGCAACGCATCCGCTCCGGGTTCGAGGACGTGCAGCGCCGGCAGATCGAGCAGGTCGCGCGCACCGTCGAGCGCGCAACGTCGGCGTACGCGGACGAGGCGACGCAGCAGTTCGCCGCGCTCGTGAAGTCGAGCCGCGAGGACGCGGCGCGCAGGCTCGCGCGCGAGCTCGACCGCGCCGTCGAGACGTTCGCGCGTGAGGCAGAGGTCGTCCTCGCCGAGCGCCTGGCCCACGTCGGCGACGCCGGCGCCCAGCGGCTGGAGCGCAAGCTCGCCGACGCGGCGAAGTCGCTCGAGCGCCAGCGCGACGAGTGGATGTCGGGACTCGACGGCCGCATCGGCGAGCTGGAGCAGGACGTCCGCCGCCGGCTCGAGGAGCTGGGTTCGGACGCCGATGCCGAGCGTGCCGTCCTCGACGCGCGCCTGCAGGAATTGTTACGGCGCATCGACGCGACCGCCGCCGTCCAGAGCCCGTAAAGACACCGTTAACACTTCGGGAGGCCGCCAACAAACCCGGGCAGGGTTCGTCGAAGCAAGCACGAACCCACGGTGTCATGAGCGAGACGACCGAAATACTGGAGCCTGAGACGAGCGAGCGCTCGAAGGTCGAGAGCTGGCGGCTCCACGTGCTGATCGAGGCCGGCTATCCGCTCCACGTCGCCGAGCGGCTCGCCGCCAGCGAGGCCGACCTGCACGTCGCGGTCGAGCTCGTCGGCCAGGGCTGCACGCACGCCACCGCTGCCGAGATCTTGCTGTAACACCTGCGGCGATACGCTGCGGGCGTGGCGAAGGTCGACGCCCTTCCGTATGACGACAAGACGGTGTACTCCGTCGCGGCGTTCAACCGCGGGGTCGCGCAGTGGCTCGGCCGGCTGCCGACCGTCTGGGTCGAAGGCGAGATCACCGAGCTCCGCCGGCACGACCGCTGGGCGAGCGTCTTCTTCACGCTGAAGGATCCGGCCGACGGGTCGTGCCTCGGCGTGACGATGCCGCGCGGGCAGTTCGACGGGCTCCGCCTCGAGCTCGCGGACGGCGAGCGCGTGCACGTGTACGGGCGGCCCGAGCTGTTCGAGAAGCGCGGCGACTTCCGTCTGCGTGCGCTTACGATCGAGCGCTTCGGCATCGGCGCGCATCTCGCCGCGCTCGAGCGGCTGAAGACGAAGCTCGCCGCCGAGGGGCTGTTTGCGGCCGAACGAAAGCGTCCCCTGCCGCTCCTGCCGCGCCGCATCGGGCTCGTCACCGGGAATGACGCCGCCGCGAAGCGCGACGTGCTCACCACCATCCAGACCCGCTTTCCGCCCGCAAACGTCCTCGTCGCGGAGACGTATGTGCAGGGCCCGCGCGCTGCGCTCGAGATCGTCGACGCGCTCCGCGCGCTGTGCGAGCACGACGACGTCGACGTGATCGTCCTCACGCGCGGCGGCGGCAGCTTCGAGGACCTGCTGCCGTTCAGCGACGAGCGGGTCGTGCGCGCCGTCGCCGAGTGCCGCGTGCCGATCGTCTCCGCGGTCGGCCACGAGCAGGACACGCCGCTGTGCGATCTCGCCGCGGACGTTCGCGCGTCCACGCCCACCGCCGCGGGGCGGCTCGTCGTCCCCGAGCTCTCGGTTGTACTGGCCGGGCTCGACCGCGCGCGCGCGTCGCTCGCGCGCACCGTCAGGCTCACGCTCGCGCGCGACGGGCAGTCGCTCGGGCACATGCTCGAACGGCTCCGGGCTGCGCCCCGTCTCGCACTCGAGCGGGAGTCGCGGCGCATCGAGCAGGCCCGGGAACGGCTGCAGCGGGCGCCAGCGCTCGCGGTCGAGCGCAAGCGGGCTGCGCTCGAGTCGGTTGCCGGTAAGCTGCGCGTGTTGTCGCCGCTGCAAACACTCGAACGAGGTTACGCGATCGTCCGGACGGGGTCGAAGGTCGTCCGCTCGGCGGCCGACGTCGCGCCGGGCGCGCGCGTCGAGGTCGCGCTCGCTGAGGGCGGGTTCGGCGCACGCGTCGAGGACACGCATGGCTGAGCCGACCTTCGAGGAGGCGCAGGCCGAGCTGGAGCAGATCGTCGCGCGCCTCGAGCAGGGCCAGGCGTCGCTCGACGAAGCGATCAAGCTCTGGGAGCGCGGCGAGGAGCTGTATACCTTCTGCCGCGCGCGGCTCGACGCCGCCGAGGGCAAGGTCGAGGAGCTAGCCCGCCGCGTCGAGCAGGCGCGCCCCTAGTTCCTCCAGATCGGCGGCGGCGCGCGCAGGGTCGCCCGACAGCGCAACCATCTCGACGCCCGGGAGCCGGTGAGTGACAATTCCGCCGAAAACGGCGCACCGAACGCCGGCGGCGCGGCAGCGGCGCGCGACTTCGAACGGGACCTTGCCCTCGGCGGTCGTCGCGTCCACGCGCCCCTCACCGGTGACGACGAGCTTGTACGCCGTCGGTTCGAATCCGAGGAGGTCGAGCACCGTGGCCGCGCCCGGGACGAGCTCGGCCCCGAGCAAGGCGAGCGCAGCGCCCAGCCCGCCGGCTGCGCCCGATCCGGGAAGGTGCGCATAGGGCTCGAGCCGCCCGTCTGCGCGAAAGCGCGCCTCGAGCTCGACGACCTGCTCCGGCGTCGCGCCCTTCTGCGGCCCGTACAAGCGCGGCGCGTCGTACAGCGTGGTCGCGACGTCGCACAGCACCGTCGTCGGGGCCGGGAGCGCGTCGAGCACCTCGAGCAGGCCGGCGCCGGCGTCCATGTTCGCCGTGCCGCCGAGGCCGACGATCAGCCGGTCGACGCGCAACGACGCGAGCAGCTCGCCGAACGGGCGACTCGAGGTGAACGGATCGAGGCTGTCCGGATCGAAGGGGATGACCGATGCCGCCTCGACGACTCCCGGCACGACGTCCGCCGTCCCCTCTCCCCCGTCGGCCAGCGGAAGCTGATCGCAATCGCCGAGCCCGCGCGCAAGCGCAGCGGCCGCTTCGCGCGCGGAGAGGACGCCCTTGAGGCTAGCCGGACACGCGAGCACGCTCGCGCTCGGCACGATCGTCGCTCTCCTCTCCCGCGTTCGGCAGCTCCGCCTGCGCGGCCGACGGCATCACCTTCAGCATCGCGACCGAGAGCCCCTCACGCGCGAGGAAGATGAGCCCGACGCCGATTCCGACCGAGGCCTCGATCGCCTGCAGCCCGAAGCCGTACGCAACGCCGCGCGCGTACGCGACGCCGTAGCTCGCCGACAGCGGCGCGGCGATCGCGAGCTGCACGGCGCCGATGTTGCCCGGCCAGAACGGGAAGAGCGTGACGACGTTCATCACGAGCAGGACGACGCCCGCGGCCGGCAGCGGCGCGTGAATGTGGAACGCGCGCATCGCCGTCCACACCGCGAACAACTGACAGACCCAACCGGCGATCTGAAACGAGATCGCGAGCGCCATCCCGAGCGGCGCGCGCATCACGCCGAGCCCTTGCCGCGCCATCGCCACGACGCGCCGCACGGCGCCCACCCCGTCGTTGCGGAGGCCGTGGTCGGTGCGCGCGCTCACAAGGGTGAACGTGAACAACCCGACGCCGATGCCGACGACGGCGGCCAGGATGGTGATCGCCCACGCCGGCACCTTGGCGGTGATGAGCACGTAGATGATAAGCAGGAGCACCGGGACGATGTCGAAGACGCGATGCGCGAGCACGGTGCCGACGAGCGTCGCCCACAGCCCTTTCCGCCGCGGCAGCTTGCGGGTGAGCACCGCAACGCGCGCGAGCTCGCCGATTCGCCCCGGAAGCACCGCGTTCGCGAAGAGGCCGACCGAGAACGCGGAGAACACCGTCATCGGCTTCGGGTGCGGCGGCGGCATCGCCGAGCGGATCACCGTCGTCCACGCAAGCGCGCGCACGACCACCGAGAGCAGGTTGAACGCGATCGCGACGACGACCCACTCCCAGACGACGGCGGTGAACGCGTCGCCGATGGCGCGGAAGCTCGGGCCGCGCCACCAGAAGAGCGCGAACACCGCGCCCATGAAGACGAGGGCGAGGGCGATTCGGCCCCAGAGCGACTTCGGCGGGTGCAGCCGGCTCACGCCGCGACGGACTCGTAGATGCCGACGAGGCGGGACGCGATCGCGTCCCACGCGTAGCGCTGCTGCATCAGCGCGCGTCCAGCGGCGCCCATGGCGGCGCGGCGTGGCTCGTCGGCGAGAAGCGACACGACCGCGTCCGCGAGCGCGTGCTCGTCCCCGGGTGGGAACGCCACCGACGTCTCCGGCGTCATCACGTCACGGTACCCGGAGATGTCGGACGCGACGACCGGCGTCGCGCAGGCAAGTGCCCGCGTTAACACCATTCCGAAGCTCTCGCCGCCGAGTGAGGGCGCGACGAGCGCTTTCGACGCTGCCAACTCGGCAGTGAAGCGATCCTGATCGAGAAAGCCGAGCACCTCGATGCCGTCGTCCGGGACGCGCAGGCGCCGCATGAGCAACCGCACGCGCAGCGGGTCGGCGCCGATGACGTGCAACTCCGCCCCCGTGCGCGCGCGGATGTCCGGCCAGGCGTTCAGGAGCACGTGCAGGCCCTTGCGCTGCTCGTGGCGCCCGGCGAAGACGATGCGGTGCGCGCGGCCATGCGGATCGGCGGCCGGCGGGATGAGGACGCCGTTCGGGACGATCTCGTAGTCGCCGGGCAGCCAGCGCTGCGCGGAGCGGCGCGCCATCTCGGAGACGGCGATGCGGCGGTCGAGCCGGTCGGCGAGGAAGCCCCACACGGGCTTGGCGATGTGCATCCAGCCCAGATCGCCGCTCGCATGGAAGGTCGCGACCATGGGTCCGCGGGACAGGGCGAGCGCTGCGATGCAAGGGATCGGCGTCATGGGCTCGTGCAGGTGGAGCACGTCGAAGCGCTCGCGCTCGAGCACCTGGCGGATGCGGAGGATCGACCGCGGGCTGAGGATGATGTTCGGGAGCGATCCGTTCGCCGGCACGATCACCGAGCGGCCGATCGGGATCACGTCGGGCGGCGGCGGGCCGTCGCGGCCGTGGCGCGGGTGCAGCGCGCGCGTGAACTGGCCGGGCGGATCGTTGCCCATGAGCGTCTTGACCTCGCAGCCCTGGCGGCGCAGCGCCTCGGACTGGAGCTCCGCGTGCTCGACGACGGCCCCCCAGAACGACCACGAGTACGGAACGACGATGCCCACCTTCACGTGAGCATTATCGTCGGCGAGCAGTGCGCCTCCGCTCGCCTCACGACCGGGAGATCCTCAGGCTGGCGCTGCCGGCCCTCGGCGCGCTCGCCGCGGAGCCGCTGTACGTCCTCGCCGACACCGCCATCGTCGGCCACCTGGGCCGCCCGCAGATCGCCGCGCTCGGGCTCGCCGGCACCGTGCTCGCGGGAACGTTCACGATCTTCAACTTCCTCACGTACGGGACGACGGCGGTCGTCGCGCGCGCGACCGGAGCGGGACAGCACGAGCGGGCCGCGCGCCTGGCGGCGCAGGCGCTGTGGGTGTCGGTCGCGATCGGTCTCACTTTGCTCGTGTTGTGCGAGGCGGCCGCCGCGCCGCTCTTGCGCGCGCTCGGCGGGCATGGGCAGTCGGGCCACGACGCGCTCGTGTACTTCCGCATCGCGGCGATCGGACTGCCTGCCGCGCTCATCGCGCTGGGCGGACAGGGCTATCTGCGCGGCGTGTCCAACCTACGTCGCCCGCTCGAGATCGTCGTGGTGGCGAACGTCGTCAACATCGTCCTCGAGCTCGAGTTCGTGTACGGGCTGCACTGGGGGATCGCCGGGTCGGCGGCCGGAACGGCGATCGCGCAGGCGGGAATGGGCATCGCGTTCGCGCGCGAGCTCCTCCGGCCGCGCGCCGCCTCACGGCGTCCGAGCCTGGAGGAGATGCGGCCGATGGTTCGCGTCGGACGCCAGATCTTCGTGCGCACGACCGCGCTGTACGCGTCGTTCCTCGTCGCGGCGTCGGTGCTCGCGCGCATGGGCGACGCGGAGCTGGGCGCACACCAGATCGCGTTCGAGCTCTTCATCTTTCTCGCCCTGCTGCTCGACGCGGTCGCGATCGCGGGGCAGGTGATCGTCGGCCGGATGCTCGGAGCCGGAGACGCCGAGGGCGCGCACGCGGCCGCGCTGCGGATGATCGCCTGGTCGGTCGTCGTCGGCGGCGTGTTCGGGCTCGTGCTGCTGCCGCTCGGGCACGTCATCCCGCGCGCGTTCACGAGCGACCATGCCGTGCTCGCGCAGGCGGCGAAGCTGTGGCCGCTCTTCGCGCTCATGCAGCCGCTCGGCGGCGCGGTCTTCGCGCTGGACGGCATCCTCATCGGCGCGAGCGACACCGCGTACCTCATGTGGTCGATGCTCGCGGCGAGCGCCGTGTACATCGCGATCGCCGCGCTCGCCCTCGAGCTGCACTGGGGCATCGTCGGCGTGTGGGCGGGGCTCGACGTGCTCATCGCGGCCCGTCTCCTGCTGCTCGCAGCGCGCTTCGCCGGGAGACGCTGGGCGGTCGTCGGCTACGCGTGAATGGTCGCCGTGCGTCCCTTGGCACTGATCGTCACCGTCGAGCCGGAGACGCT
The DNA here is from genome assembly GCA_003139545.1 of Actinomycetota bacterium. Taxonomy (GTDB): domain Bacteria; phylum Actinomycetota; class Thermoleophilia; order Gaiellales; family Gaiellaceae; genus Palsa-739. The sequence continues at coordinate 275,273 of PLJC01000012.1, read as the reverse complement.
GACGGAGCGGAGAGTCGCGCCGTAACCGGTGAGCGCGGGCACCGCGTAGCGGTGGAACGTCCGTCCGCCGTCGTGCGTCACCCACAGTGAGACCGTCCCGCGTCCACAGGCCGGGCAGGAGCCGACGAAGTAGCCGTCGTTCGGGCCGGCGATCGTCCAGGGGCCCGAGTACGAGTCGAACTCGTGCGGCGCCTTGACGCCAAAGTAGGACTCGGCCGAGACGAGCCGGAACGTCCGCCCGCCGTCGGCCGAGCGGACGACGACGTACGCCTCCTGGTTCGACGCGGCGCCGCCGTGGAACATGATCCAGACGGTGCGGCCGCTGCACCGGATCTCGTGCGTGACGGCCTGATAGCCCGGATCCGTGTACACGGTGCGGCCGGAAGCATTGACGACGCGCTTCCCGACGACGTGGACCGGGCACGGAGGCGTGGCGAGCATCCGTCGGATTATGCTCGGACGATGGACGGCCTGGCAGAGCTGCACACGCACTTGGGCGGCTCGGTCTCGTCCGACATCCTCTGGACGCTCGCGCACGAGCAGGGCATCGCGCTGCCGGTGAAGGACTACTGGGACTTCGACCGGCTCGTGACGGTGAGCGACCCGCGCGGCGTGCCCGACCTGGACGCGCTCGACCAGATCTACCACTGGACGGAGCTGATCCAGTCAAGCCCGATCGCGGTGGAGACGTCGGTGCACCAGGCCATCGGCGGCGCGTACCGGTCGCAGGGGATCACGACGCTCGAGCTGCGCTTCAACCCGATGAAGCGAAATCGCGGCGGCGAGCGCGACCTCGACCACATCATCCTGGCCGCCATCCGCGGGCTCGACCGCGCGAGCCTCGAGTATCCGCAGGTTCGCGCCGGGCTGATCCTGATGATGGACCGGACGTTCACGCAGCGGCAGAACGAGGTGATCGTCGAGAAGGCGATCGGGTGGTCGTCGCGCGGGATCGTCGGCGTCGACATCGCCGGCCCGCGCCCCGGGCATGCGCGATACGACTACCGCAGCGTGCAGCCGATGATCGAGGAGGCGCGCAGCGCCGGCCTCGGCGTCACCATCCACGTCGGCGAGGAGGGCGGCGACTTCGGGCGGCAGGAGATCGGCGAGGTGCTCGAGGTGCTGCGTCCCGACCGGATCGGCCACGGCATCCTCGCCGCCGGCGACGCCGAGCTGATGCGCGAGCTGCGCGAGGCGGAGGTCGTGCTCGAGATCTGCCCGACGTCCAACCTGCTGACGAAGGCGCTTGCCGACGAGGACGCAGTTCGCGCCGTCTTCCGCACGTTCGTGGAGAACGGCGTCCGGTTCACCATCGCGACGGACGGGCCGGAGATGATGCGGACACACTTGCGTGACGAGTTCGACCTGCTCCTGCGCATCGGGGCGCTCGCGCAGGACGAGCTGGACGAGGCGAACGCGCGCGGCCACGAGGCGAGCTTCGTGCGAGGCGGGTTCCGCGCCGCCCGGGTCTAACCGGCGCCAATACTCCCATCGACCGATACCGGGGCCGCCGCGGCCGACGTAGCGTGCCTGCCATGAGCACGACCCTCACAGGCACGCCACCCGCCTTGACGCAGAGGCAGCTTCAGGTCGTCGGCTTGATTGCGCTCGGATGCTCGAACGACGAGGTCGGGCGCAGGCTCGGCATCTCGCCGCGGACGGCGAAGGCGCATTGCGANNGGGCGCGGGCCCCCTGTTCACGGGGCCCGAAGTCGTCCACAATCGGCAGGCAAGGAGGCGAGGCCAGGGAGAACCCCGGCGTGCGGTAGCTGGCAGGCGCAATGCACGAGGGCATAGTCACAACCTCGCCGCGGACGCAGGTCATCATCAAGCGTCCACGGTTGACCAGGCTCCTGGATGAAGCTGGGGCTCGGATCATCCTGCTCCTCGCTCCGGCGGGGTACGGGAAGACGACGCTTGCCCGCGAGTGGACGGGCGAGCAGGAGCGGGTCGGCTGGTATTCGGGCGGGCCGGCGATGATCGACGTCGCCGGGTTCTCGGTCGGGCTGGCCGAGACGCTGGCGTCGATGGGGGAGCCGGTGTGCAACGACATGCTCGAGCGCGTGCGGATCCTCGCCGCGCGCGGCCACGATGCCCGCGGCCTGGCGAAGGCGGTGAGCGGCGGCGCGCCCGGCGCGGACTGGGTGCTCGTCGTGGACGACTACCACCATGCGCTCGCCTCGGCGGACGCGGAGGCGTTCTTCGAGGAGCTCGTCGGGTTGACGAAGTTCCGGTTGCTCATCACGAGCCGAGAGCGGCCAAGCTGGCTGCCGGCGCGGAGCGTCGTCTACGGCGAAGCGGCCGTCGTCGAGATGGACGCGCTTGCGTTCACGGACGACGAGGCGCGAGCGGTGCTCGGCGGTGGCGGCGAGGAGATCGTCGTCGAGGCCCGCGGCTGGCCGGCCGTGATCGGGCTCGCCGCGATGCGGGTCGGCGCGACCGTGGCGGCGGGATTGCCGCCGGACGATCTGTACCGCTTCTTCGCCGAGGATCTCTTCCGAAGCGCGTCGCCACAGTTGCGCGAGGCCATGTTCCTGCTCTCGCTCGCCGGCGTTGACGGCGCGCGGGCGCTGCTCGGGAAATCACATGTCGAGCTGGTGGCGGAGGCAGCGGAGCGAGGCTTTCTCGCGGGCGAGAACCAGACTGTGCATCCACTGTTGCGCGGGTTCCTGCTGGCGAAGCTGCGCGAGCTCGACGACGCGAAGATCGAGGCGACTGTTGCGAGTGCGGTCGACTATCTCGCCGGGCAGCACCGCTGGGACGACTGTCTCTTTGCGCTGGAGCAGTTCCCTGACGACGAGCTCATCTTGGAGACGCTCAACCGAGGACTGACGGAGATCCTCGACTCTGGCCGGATCATCACGGTCAGCAGCTGGCTAGAGCTGGCCGACGAACGTTCACTGCGCGAGCCCATCCTTCTGCTCGCCGAAGCAGAGATCGCGCTCCGCCAACGCGAAAGCCGGAAGGCACAGGCACTTGGCGAGCGCGCCGGGACATTACTTCGCGGCGACCTCGCCGCTCGCGCATATCTTGCAGCCGCGCGAGCGACACATCTGGGGGATGCCGCGTCCGAGACTAGAAGCCTCTGTGATCGCGCGTTCAAGACGGCTACTTCAGATTCGAGCCGAATTGAGGCACTGTGGATCTCGTTTACGAACGCGATCGAGGAGGTCGACTCTGACGCCGAGTCAATCCTCAAGCGCCTGCACGAATTCGACGAAGCAGGCGCCGACCATGGATCGAGGCTCCGGATAGCGGAGGCCGTCCTTCTGTGCGAGTCGGGGCGCGTGCGCGATGCCGTCATCCAACTGGAGATTGCCAAGGAACTCATATCGAAGACCTCCGACCCATTCGTCCGCACTAACTTCTTGCACCGCCTCGCTTACGGCTATCTCCTCTCCGCGCAGTACGACCGGGCGATCGCTACGACGAAGGATGCCATCAGGGAGGGTCGCGAGACAGGCTTGCAGTTCGTGATCGACTACGACTTGCTGCAGCAAGCGGGGGCGTATGTTGGAATTCGTCAGCTTCGCCAAGCTCAGCGCGCCATAGACGAACTGCAGCGGCGTGCGTCTGCGGCTTCGCACTTTGTTCTCACCAACCTAGTCGTCCAGCGCGTGAGGCTAGCGATTGCCGCGGGGAACGTAAAACGTGCGACGACGTTGCTGGACTCCCAACCGCTTGGGGGCGAACGTCCGGCATTTCGCGGAGAAATCCGCGGCTATCAGGCCATTTTGTCGGCCGCGCTTGGTGATGTCGACAAGGCCCTCGACGTCTTGGGAGGCGACGAAGAGGCTTTCGAGTTCGTCGAATCCCGCGCTCTGCGACAGGTGGCTCGGGCAATCATTGAGGCGCGCTCTGGCGACACGCGAGCCGAGGTCCTGGAGACTCTCAGGCGCCTTCTTGACGGTGGCGTCGCCGACGCTGTCGTCGCCGGATGTCGGGCGTATCCGGACCTTGCGCGCCAGGTCGTAGGGACAGACGTTCACCAGCCGATGACACGCTTGCTGTCCAGGTCGCGCGACTTTGATATCGCGAGAGCCGTCGGTCTGACTATCCCCCGAGAGATTCGACCGAGACAACGGCTCTCGCCCCGCGAGCTTGAGGTCTATGAGCTGCTCGTTCAGGGTCGTGCGAATCACGAGATCGCAAAGACGTTGTTCATTAGTGCGTCGACCGCCAAGGTTCACGTTCGGCATATCTTTGAGAAGCTCGGAGTTCGCTCCCGAGCGGAAGCCGCCCGCATGGCGGCGGCCCTCGACGACAGTGACTAGCCGAGAGCTTGCGCGGCGGTAAGGCCGCTGAGTCCGACATTGCGTTCGCGCTCTGCGGACGTGTGTGCCGCGGTATGAAGACCAAAGACTTCAGAGAGACCGAGGCGGTATGACTCAGGTGCCATTGCGAGTATCGCTTCGAACGCTGCGACAACACTCGTGTCGAACTGACTCTCTACGGCCTGCGCCAGACGGAGGCGAGCAACACGACTCGGCATCGCGTCGCGATAAGGCCGGTCGGACGTCATGGCGTTGTACGCATCGGCGACACCGATGATGCGCGCGAGGAGCGGTATGTCATCGCCCGCACGGCGATCGGGATACCCCGTCCCATCAACGCGCTCGTGGTGGCTCCGCACAACCTCCGCGATTTCACCGTAATCGTCGACGTTCCGCAGGATCTCCTCGCCGATAACCGAGTGCCGCTCCATCTCGCGGCGCTCGTCGAGAGAGAGCGCGCCGGGCTTCTCGAGCAGTCCAGCAGGCAGACCGATCTTTCCAACGTCGTGGACAAGCCCGCACACGTGGGCGAGCGCCTGCTCATCTTCGCTCAAGCCCATTCTCTTCGCTATGTCCCGGGCGTAGACGGCCACGGCAGTCGAGTGTCCAGCGGTATAACGGTCTCGAGCGTCCAGCGTGGCCACAAGGGCTGTAGCGAACGACAAGTTCGCGGACGCGAGGCGAGCGTTGGCAACACCCAGAGCTCCTGAGGTCTCCTGCTGCTGGCGGTAGAGAAGCAATAGCCGCTGCGCGGCAACCGCCGGCATTGCGAACAGCGCCACGCTCCAGGGCGATATGCCGTACGCGTAGGCGAGAATCGCGACTGCAGGGATATGAAGGGGGACGCTTGCAACCACCGTTGGGGCGGCGGCGCGCAACGTTGCCTTAACGCTGCTCGTGCCGCGTATCGCAGGGGCGATTCCGACGAGCGCTGCGTCAATGACCGTTTCGACAGCAAAGGCAGCCGCCGCCGCGGCCAGCAAAAGAGGGAAGTCGCCCAGCCTTCCACCGTGGAACACAACCGCCGCTGTCAGCCCAGCAACGACCGTTGCCAGCACGCGAATGGACGTCCATGTTGCCCATCGCAGGACAGGACGCGCGGTATCCCGACGGGGCAGGTCGCGGAGAAGACCGACCGCAGCAACGACGGCACCCGAGATCGGCCCGAGGACGATCGCCGCAAAGATACAAACCAGCGAGGCGATCGTTACTTCAACGTTCGGGGTGAGGTTGATGCCCTCGTGCTCGGCCAGTAGGGCCAGGGCCGCAAGCACAGCGACCGCGAGGGGCTGGTGAATGCGATAGCCGGCCGCGAGGAGGCCAGCGCAAAGGCCGCCAGCACTCAGCGTAAGAGTCAAAACCCAGAGGTCGAGCAGACGCTCTCTGGTCAAGAAGACCTGGGTTTGGCCCCGGAAGGCACTCAATTCTCTTGAATTCTCACCCATAAGAGGTATAAACTCCGCGTTGCCGTTAGTCCCTAGACGTAGGAGTCCCCGTGCATAAGCGCATCGTCGCTCTCCTCGCCCGCGCTGCAGTTGTGGGCGAGGTCAAAGCCTGGTAGTTCCAAGCCGACGCATCGTCCGTTGTCCACAGGTCACTGGCATCCCCCGCGAGAGGGATATCGGGATCCTCTGGAACGGGCTGAAACCGCACAGTTATGCGCACTCCGGCACTTCGGTGCCGGGGCGCGCTTCCTTTTTGGAAGCGATTTTGTCTACAGCTCCGCCGGAGCTGTCCACAACCTCCATCGGGGCGAAACGGATTAACCGATGAGGCTGCGGCGGAAACCGACCGCCACTGCGTGGGCGCGCGAGCGCGCCTGAAGCTTCGCCAAAAGGTGCCGCACGTGCGACTTGACCGTCTCCTCGGAGAGGTAGAGCCGCTGCCCGATCTCCCGGTTCACAAGGCCGTCGGAGATGAGCTGGAGCACCTCGATCTCACGCGCCGTCGGCTCCTGCTCGAGCTCGGCGCGCGGGACGCTCTGGAAGGGGATCACCGCGGCCGTCGCCGGGCTCACAGAACGCCGGCGTGCGGCCACCTCCTCGAAGCGGCGCGAGTGGTCCAGGTACCGGTCGAGGATTTGCTGGCGTTCAGCGGCGTCCACGATGCGAGTATCGGCGGAGGCACAGCCCCCCTTTAGAGGTACTGGCCCTATTGAGGGATGCGGGATTGCCGCCGTTGAGCGGCTTCCGCGAGCGCCGTCTCGTCATACAGGTGGCACTCGACCTCGACGCTGTCGGCCGGCAGCAGCCGCGGCTCCACCGGGTCGTACCAGTCGATCTCCAGAGAGCCGTTCGCATCCCGCATCTCCTGCACCCCTGTCCAGAACGGCTCGGCCGGATCCGCCGCCCGGGCGCGGTCCAGGAGACCCCGCAGATCCGAGCCGTGCGCGCCGCCGTGGGCCGCAAGCCGCACGTGCGTCTTCGCCACGTCGAGCGCCTCCATCGGCCCCACCGCCGCCTGCTCCGCTTCGAAGCCCTCCTCGCCGAGGCCGGCCCAGCGGCGCTCCAGCAGCTCCTTCAGGTCGCGCGACTCCCAGCCGCACACCTCGAACGCCTTCGGGCAGCGGGGATGGAAGGAGCACCCGAGCGGCGGCCGCGACGCGTCCGGCACCTCGCCGCGCGGCAGGTCGCGCGGGATCGTCCGCCGCGGATCCGGCTCCGGGATCGCCCGCAGCAGCGCCTGCGTATACGGATGCTTCGGATCCGCGTAGATCGCCTCCGACGGCCCGATCTCCACGATCCGGCCGAGGTACATGATCGCGATCCGGTCGCAGAAGAACTTCGCCGTCGCGAGATCGTGGGTGATGTACAGGTACGTGAGGTCGAAATCGTGCTTCAGCGCGAGCATCAGCTCGAGGATCTTCGCCCGGACGCTCATGTCGAGCATCGACACGGGCTCGTCCGCCACGAGCAGCACCGGGTTGAGGATGATCGCCCGGGCGATCACCGCCCGCTGCTTCTGGCCGCCGGAGAGATCGGACGGAAACTTGTCCATGAACTGCTCCGCCGGCGCCAGCCCGACCCGCTCCAGCACGTCCGCCACGCGCGCGCGAACCTCCTCCCGGCCACGCGCCAGCCCGTGGATCTCCAGCGGATGGCCCACCGCCTGCGCGACCGTCATCGCAGGGTTGAGCGACGCATGCGGGTCCTGGAAGACGATCTGCATCCGCCGCCGCAGCAACCGCCGGTCGTGCTCGCTCGCGTGCGTGATGTCCTGCCCCTCGAACTCGACCGTCCCCTCCGTCGCCGGGACGAGACCGAGAAGCGTCCGCCCGAGCGTCGTCTTGCCGCTGCCCGACTCGCCCACGAGGCCGAGCACCTCGCCCTTGCGCAGCTCGAGCGAGACGTCGTCGACCGCCCGCACCGCCGCACCCGTCCGGCCGACGAGCCGGTCGAGGAAGCTCCCGCGGATCGAGTAGTACGTCTTCAGCCCGCGGACCGAGACGAGGACGTCGTCGGGGGCGCTCATGCCTCCTCCGCGACGGCGATCTGCTCGCGCTCAAGCGGCGCCGTCCCGCCGTCGGGAATCTCCCGCTCCGGCCCGTGCAGCCAGCAGAGCACCCGCCGGTCCGGGTCGGGCTGCGTCTCGATCGGGTCGTGCGCCGGGCACACCCGCATCACGTCCGGGCAGCGCGGATGGAAGTGGCAGCCGGACGGCGGCGAGATGAGGTTCGGCGGCGCACCCGGGATCGAGTGCAGCACCTTCGTGTCCAGCGAGATCGTCGAGCGCAGGAGCTCCCGCGTGTACGGATGCTTCGGGTCGGCGAAGACGTCGCGGGCCGGGCCCTCCTCGGCGATCTGCCCGGCGTACATCACCGCCACCCGGTCGCAGGCCTCGGCCACGATCCCGAGGTTGTGCGTGATCAGTAGGAGCGCCGTGTCGAAGTTCTCCTTCAGGTCGGCGAGGATGCGCAGGATCTGCGCCTCGACAATCACGTCGAGCGACGTCGTCGGCTCGTCGGCCACGAGCAGCGACGGGCGGAGGACGAGCGCGAGCGCGATCATGATGCGCTGGCGCATGCCGCCGGAGAACTCGTGCGGGTACTGGCGGAACCGCGTCGGCGGAATACCCATGCGGCCGAGCGTGTCGAGCGAGCGGCGCCGGACATCCTTGGGAGTGAGCTTCGAGTCGTGCTGTTCGATCGTCTCGCGGAAGTGATCCTCGATCCGCAGCAGCGGGTTCAGCCGCGTCATCGGCTCCTGGAAGATCAGCCCCAGGTCGGGCCCGCGCAGCCGGCGCAGCTCGCGCGGCGACATCGTCACGAGGTTGCGGCCCTTGTAGAGCACCTCGCCGTCGGCGCGCGCGCCCTCCGGTAACAGACCGAGGATGCCGCGCCCGAGCGTCGACTTGCCGCAGCCGGACTCGCCGACGAGACCGAGAACCGAGCCTGCGTCGATCTCGAGCGACACGCGGTCGACCGCACGCACGGAGCCGCGCGCCGTCCCGTACCAGAGGCGCAGGTCGCGGACCTCGAGAATGGCCGTCACGCTTCGAGCAGCTCCGCGCCTGCGTCCATGCTCGGCGCCGCGAAGTCGACCTGCCGGATCGTGCGCCGCCGAAGCACCGGGTTGATCGTCTCGTTCAGTCCCTCGCCGAGCAGCGTGAGACCGGTGACGAGGAGCACGATGGCGATCCCCGGGAAGAGGCCCGTCCACCAGATGCCCGAAGCCGCGTCCGACACCGCGCGCGAGACGTCGTAGCCCCACTCGGCGCCCTGCGTCGGCTGCACGCCGTAGCCCAGGAAGCCGAGCGCGGTCAGCGTCAGCACCGCGTCGGCGGCGTTGAGCGTCGCGATCACCGGCACGTTCTGCACGACGTTGAAGAAGACGTAGCGCCGCAGGATCGTCAACGGCTTCGCACCGAGCGCACGCGCCGCCTCGACGTACGGTTCCTCGCGCACGCTGATCACGTGGTTGCGCACGACGCGGAAATACTGCGGGATGTACGTGATCGTGATCGCGATCGCCGCCACGAGCACGCCCGAGTTGACGCTGCCGCCGAGGAGGAACGCGATCACGATCGCGAGCAGCAGCGGCGGGAACGCGAACATCGCGTCCATGAACAGCACCGTGCCACGGTCGAACGGGCCGCCGAAGTACCCGGCGATCAGCCCGAGCGGCACGCCGACGACGAGGCCGAAGGCGAGCGCGAGGCCGACCACTTCCAGCTCGGTCTGCGCGCCCCAGACGATGCGGGAGAGGACGTCGGTCGACTGCACCGTCGTCCCGAAGAGGTGCGCGTGCGACGGGTGCGCAAGCTGCGCGAAGCGGCGACCGCCCGACTGGTACTGGTCGAACCCGTACGGGGAGAGGATCGGCGCGAAGATCGCGAGCAGGACGAAGACGAGCGTGATGCCCGTTCCGGCCCAGAGCAGGCTCCGCGCCATCCCGCGCGCCTCGGCGATCGGCGCGAGCGCGCGCCTGATCCCGACCGTGCGGCGCTGCAGCCGGACCGCGGCGGTCGCCGCCATCAGTACCGCACCCGCGGGTCGATGAACGCGTTCGCGAAGTCGATCACGATGCTGGCGGCGACGACGACGAGCGCGAAAACGACGACGATCCCCTGCACGGCCGCGTAGTCACGGTTCTGCAGGTAGATGTACAGCTCATGGCCGAGGCCCGGCCAGTTGAACGTCGTCTCCGTGAGGATCGCGCCGCCGAGGAGCAGCGCGAGCTGCAGGCCGACGACGGTGATGACCGGGACGAGCGCGTTGCGGAACGCGTGATGGTAGACGACCGAGCGCTCCTTGATCCCGCGCGCACGCGCCGCCTCGATGTAGTCCTCCTTCATCGTCCGGATCACGTTCACGCGAATGAGGCGGATGAAGACGCCGCCGTACACGATGCCGAGCGTCGTCGCGGGCAGGATCAAGTGCTGCGTGATGTCCCACAGCGCACTCCAGTTGCGATCGATGATCGCGTCCAGGAAGAAGATGTTCGTGTGGGTCTGGAGCAAGGCCTGCGTGATCGGGCTGGCCTGGTCCGAGATCGGCAGCCAACCGAGCCAGACGCCAAAGATGAGCTGCGCGAGCAGCCCGAGGAAGAACACCGGCGTCGCGTAGACGACGATCCCGAACAGACGCCCGCCGGCGTCGAGCGGCGAGTCGCGGTACCGGCCCGAGAGAAGGCCGATGAGCATCCCGACGACGACCGCGACGATCATCGCGAAGAACGTCAGCTCGAGCGTCGCCGCGCCGTTCACGAGGATGATGCTCCCCACCGAGCGGCGGTCGGAGATGGTCGTCCCGAAGTTCCCCCGGATGATCTGCCCGAGGTAGTGCCCGTACTGCACGTAAACGGGCTTGTCGTAACCGAGCTGGTGGCTGATCGCCTTGATGACCGAGGGCGGCGCGTGCCCGCCGAGCGAGGCCGACACCGGGTTGCCCGGCGCCACCCGCATGAGCAGGAAGACGAGCGTCAGCAGGATGAACACCATCGGCACGACCAGAGCGAGGCGTGTGATGGCGTAGCGCTTGAGCGACGACCCCTGATTCATTGGGCAATCCTAGAAAAAGAGAGGGCGCCCGAAGGCGCCCTCTCTTCGCAGGCCGCTAGGACTTCGACAGCAGCCAGAACCGCATGAGGTAGTCGAGATCGATCGTCTTCTTCATGTTGTGGATGTTCGACCGCCCGACCACGAGCATCGAGTTCTGCCAGTACGGGATGATCGGCGCATCCTGGGCGGCGATCACCTGCGCCTGCTTGATGTACGTGAGGCGCTGCGCGAGTGTCTTCGCGCCCTCTTCGTTCTTGATGATCGCGTCCATCTTCGCGTTCGAGTACCCGTTCGACGTGAAGTTCGACTTCGTCCCGTAGAACGGCGTGATGTAGTCCTCGGCGTCCGGATAATCCGGGAACCAGCCGAGCTGGAACGCGCCGTACTGCGTGCCGAGCGTCTTCGAATACGTCGCCCACTCGGCGGACTTCAACGTCACCTTGAACAGCCCGCTCGCGTTGAGCGAACGCTGGATCTCGGTGTACTCGTCCGCAGACGCGTCGCCGTAGTGCGACGGGGTCCACCACACCGTGAGCGGCACCGGCGTCTTGATGTGGCCGGCCGCGAGGACCGCCTTCGCCTTCGCCGCATTCGGAGCCATGCCGTACAGCTCACCGAACGCATTGGTGTGACCAGGCAGACCGGCGGGCGGCATCGAGTACAGCGGTACCACCTGGCCGTGATACACGCGCGACGCGATGTCCTGCCTCGGGAAGAGGTAGGCGATCGCCTTGCGCACGGCGAGCTTGTTCGTCGGCGCGCGCTTCACGTTCAGCACGAGATAGCGGATGCCGACGCCCTTGCCCTTGTACAGGGTGATGCCGCTCGTCTTGCCGAGCGCCGTGTACTCCGTAGGCGTGAAGTCGCGGAACGCCATGTCGATCGTCCCCTTCTGGAGATCGAGCTTCATGGTCGACGACTTCGAGTAGTACGTGATGATCAGACCACCGTTGGCAAGCTTCCCGTTCTCGCCTGCATAGTTCGGGTTCGGGGCGAAGACGGCCTGCTGCCCCGGCGTGAACTTGCTGAGCGTGTACGGGCCTGTGCCGACGAGGTCCTTCACGTCGGTGTTCGCGACGAGCTTCGTCGCCGGATACACCTTGTGGTCGACGATCTCGCCTGCGCCCGTCGCGAGGATGTACGGCCACGTCGACTGCGCCGTGCTGAGATGGAACGACACGCTGTACGGGCCGCTCGTCGTGACGCTCTTCAGGTTCGAGATGAGACCCCAGATCCCGGAGGGATCGTGGATCTTGTTGACGCGGTCGAAGGACCACTTGACGTCAGTCGAGGTGAACGGATCGCCGTTCGAGAACTTGACGCCCTTCCTGAGCGTGCAGGTCCACACCGTGACCGACGCGTTCGCCTTGCATCCCGTGGCCAGCGACGGCGCCGGAATCGTGCTTCCTGCGTTGAGGTCGAGGAGATGCTGGTAGATCAGGATGTCGACGGTGCCCGAGCCGTAGTCGTAGTTGCCGGCCGGGTCGACGTTCGTCACCGTGTCCGTCGTACCGTCGAGAATCGTGCTCGCGGTCGCATGGTTCGCCGCCAGCGGCTTCGATTGCGCGGCGGTCACCCCGACCGCAGCCAGCACTAGGCCGGCAAGGCCGAGCACCACCAGGTACCTCAGCCGTGGTCTCAAATGCATGTTCCCTCCCGGGGGTTGGTTCGTAGGCCTGACTATCTCATGCAGATGGTCGAGTAGTCGAACCCGTAGACCACCTGGTTGACATAACAGCCGAGGTCCACCTTCGCGTTGAAATAGTCGGTGAACTCCCGGTTGAGGAACGGCGCCCAGGGCGCCTGGAGCATGATCTGGCGGTCGAGCGAGGCCCAGCGAGAGTTCACCGGGCTCGTCGGGATCGGCTGCTTGTTCAGGTCGTCGATCTCCGCGTTCACCACCTTGTCGTTGAAGTTCGCGTAGTTGTTGTTGTAGGTCTTCGTGATCCGCTCGCCGTTCAAGAGCACGTCGAACCAGTCGAGCGGGTGCGGGTAATCCTGGAACCAGTCCGCGAAGCCGATCTGGGCATTCGTGGCCTCGTTGCCGACCGTCGCCCAGTAGACCGCCGACGTGACGATGTGCTGCTTCGCCTTCAGCCCGATCGAGTCGAGCACCTTCACGAGGTACTCGGTCGCCTTCGGGTCGAGCCCGCGGTCGTGGTTCCAGACGGTCACGTGCGCGCCGGTCGCGCCCGCCTGCTTGATCAGCTTCCGCGCCTTGGCGAGGTCGTGCCGGTACAGCGAGTGCTTCGTGTAGGACGGATACGTCGGCGGCAGGATGTTCTCGGTCGGGCTCGCGAGGCCGCCGTAGATGGCGACGAGGGCGTTCCGGTCGATGGCGTAGTTGACCGCCTGCCGCACTTTCAGCTTGTCGAACGGCGCGACGCGCGTGTTCATGAAGAAGTAGTAGGTGTTCGGCGGCGTGTACACCTTGAGCTGGTCGCCGTACTTCGCCTCCGTCTCCGCGAGGCTGTTCGCGGGAATCGCCTGCGGGTCCCAGTCGTCCTGGCCGGCCGTCGTGCGCTGGAGCGCCGAGGCCGCGTCGCCGACGATGTCCCAGATCACCTTGTCGGGATTGCCGGCCGGAACGTTCCCGCCGAGCCGCGCCGCATGGAACTGCGGGTTCCGGACCTCGACGATCTGCTTGTTCGGCGCGTAGCTCTGGATGACGTACGGGCCGGTCGCGGGCAAGGGGTGCGTCGACGTGTCCGACGTCGGAGCGTTCGCCGGGACGGGCGCCGCGAACTCGCTCGCGAGCACGTTGGCGAAGTCGCCCTGCGGCGTCTTCAGCGTGATCGAGATCTTCCCCGTCGCGTCGTTGGCGACGATCCCGGAGATGTGGCCGCCCTTCGTCTTGCGCGCCGCGTCGGCGCCGACGATGTTGTAGAAGTAGCCCGCGCCGGGCGAGTCGAGCTTGAAGTCGCGCTCGACCGTCGCCTTGAAGTCGCTCGCCTTCACAGGCTGCCCATTCGAGTACTTGAGACCCGAGCGCAGCACGAGCGTGTACGTGCGGCCGTCCGCGGACACCTTCGGCAGCGCGCGGGCGAGATACGGGACGATCGTCGCACCCCCGGCGCCGTTGACGTGCCGGTAGCCGAGCAGCGGCAGGTAGACGTTCCAGATGACGTTGAGACCCTCAGGGCTGTAGGTCAGCCCGGGGTCGAGATAGTCGATCGACGTGTCCTCGGCGACGCGGAAGACGGGGAACGTCGGCCCGCCCGAGGCCTTGGGGGTCGCGACGGGAGCGGCGGCCGCAGCTGCAGGGCCGCCGGCGTTCGACGCGCCGCCGCAGCCGGCCGCGACCAGCGCGAGCGCAGCGAGCGGCACCAGGCCGAGCCATCGGGTGAGTCGAGTGAGTCGTTCCATACAGGCGGCACGCACGACCGGCGGCATTGATATTGACGTAAATAGGCCGTCCTGAGTTAGGTAATCGAACATATGTTCGTCTAGACTCGGGCGATGCAGCTCAGGCTCGACGCGGCCGACCGGCTGGTGGAGCTCGTCGAGGAGCGGCGCGGACCGGTGCTCGCCGAGGAGGCCGCCCGGCGGTTGTTCGCGCTCCGCTCCGCCCCGGTCTCCCTCGCACGCAGCCTGCTCGCCGACGTCGTCGAGGCCGACGCGCGGCTCGCCTGGAACGGCGACGCGGTCGGGCTCGCGGCGCCACTCGGCGGCGAGCTCCTGCTCGAGCAGGCGACGTACGTCGTCGTCGATCTCGAGACCACCGGCCTTCGGCCCGGGTCGGCGCAGATCTGCGAAATCGGCGCCGTACGCGTGCGCGGACTGGAGATCGAGGCGGAGTTCGAGACGCTCGTCGATCCGGGCATGCCGCTCGGGCCGGACGTCGAAGCGCTCACCGGGCTCAGCAACAGGCAGCTGCGCGGCTCACCGCCGCCCGCGCTCGCCGTCCACCGGTTCCTCGCCTTCGCCGGCGACTCAGTGCTCGTCGCGCACAACGCGCGTTTCGACATGGCGTTCCTCGATCGCGAAACGGTGAAGCTGACCGGGTCACGACTGGCTTCGCCGGTCGTGGACACGGTCACGCTCGCGCGGCGGCTGCTCGCGGGGCGAGTCCCACGCGCGTCCCTGTCGCAGCTGGCGTGGTTCCTCGGCACCTCCGTGCAGCCATGCCATCGTGCGCTCCCCGACGCGCAGGCGACCGCGGAGGTGCTCCTGGCGCTGATCGGGCTGGCGCAGGAGCGCGGCGCGCGGACGGTCGCCGACCTCAGCGCCCTCTCGGCGACAAGGACGCGGCGCGTGTGGGACAAGCGGCAGCTCGCGTTCGGCGCGCCTCAGCGGCCCGGTGTCTACCTCTTCCGCGACCGCAACGACGAGGTGCTGTACGTCGGTTGCGCGCGCGACCTGCGCGCGCGGCTGCGCTCGTACTTCCGCTCGGAGCGGCTGCGGCCGGCGGTGGAGGCGGCGGTCGGCGCAACCGACCGAATCGAGTGGCGCGTGCTCGGATCGGAGCTCGAGGCGGCGCTCACCGAGCTGCGCTTGATCCGCGAGCTGCGGCCGCCCGCGAATGCGCGCGTCTCGCGGCCCGACCGGCACGTGTGGCTGCGCAAGCGCGGCGACGGCGTGGTCGCCTCCTCGCAATGCACGCCGGTCGGGCCGATTCGCTCGCGCCGGCGCGCGCAGATGGCCGCGCGGGCGCTGCTCGCCGAGGAGGTGGATCGGCCGGCGGCCGCGCTGCCGCGCCTGCGAAAGAAGCTCGCCGCGCTGTCGGACGAGCGGCGCTTCGAGGATGCCGCGCGGCTGCGCGACCGCATCGACGCGCTCGAGCACGTGTGCCGCGACCTCGACCGGCTCGAGCGCCTGCGCGCGCTCGAGCGCTGCCTCCTCGTCCCGGCGGCCGAGCCGGGCTACACCCGCGCCTTCTTCCTCGCAGGCGGTCGCGTCGCCGCGGAGCGCACGCTGCCGCCGGGTGGCGGCGCCAACCTCGAGGTCGAGGCCGGCCTCGCGGCGGCGCGCCGCGCGGGCGATCTCGACGTGGACGAGCTGTTCCTCGTCGCCCGCTTCCTGCGAAGGCCGCCGCCGGAGATGACCATCGTCCCGCTCGAGCGGGAGGCGATCCTCGCCGCCGCGCGGCGTGCCGTCGTTGGACACGTCCACTAGAGGCACGACCGGTACCAGGTACCGTCAAGACGGCATCACGAGACGGTCACCGTCGCGGCTCGAAGCAGAGCCACGATCACCGTCCGGCGCCGGCCGCGCTCGTCACGTACTGGTGACAGTCTCGTCGCGGTACCTGGTACCGGTCGTGTCCCGAGGGGACACGACGAACCTGAGCGGTTGCTAGGCCGCGACGCTGATGAGGTCGCGCAGCGCGCCGAGCCTCGCGAGCGCTTGGCCCTCGAGCTGGCGCACACGCTCACGCGTGAGATCGAGCTCGTGCCCGATCGCCTCGAGCGTCCACGGCTCGCCTTCGAAGCCGAACCGCAACTCGAGGATCCGCCGCTCGCGCTCCGGGAGCGCGTCGAGTGCCCGCCGCACGCCCTGCCGGCGGAGCGACTCCTCGGCCTCGTCGAACGGGTCCAGGGCCTCGCGGTCGGCGAACAGGTCGCCGAGCTCACCCTCGTCGTCCGCGCCGACCGTCTGGTTCAGCGAGACCGACGCGTGCGCTGCGCCGAGTGCTTCGTCGACGTGCTGCATCGGCAGCCCGGTCGCCTCGGCGAGCTCTGCCTTCGTCGCCTCGCGGCCGAGCTCGACCTCGAGCCGCCGCGCGGCGCGCGAGAGCTTCTGCTGACGCTCGACGACGTGGACCGGAACGCGGATCGTGCGCGCGTGATTCGCGACCGCGCGCTGCACGGACTGCCGGATCCACCACGTTGCGTACGTGGAGAACTTGTACCCGCGGCGCCAGTCGAACTTCTCGACCGCACGGTTCAGGCCCAGCGTCCCTTCCTGGATGAGATCGAGGAACGGAACGCCGAGGCCGCGGTAACCCTTCGCGATCGACACGACGAGACGCAGATTCGACTCGATCATCCGCCGCTTCGCGGTCGGGTCGCCGCGCTCGATGCGCTTCGCGAGCATGACCTCGTCGGCTGCGGTGAGCAGCTTGTGCTTGCCGACGTCTGCGAGGAACAGCTGCAGGCTGTCGGCCGCGCCCGACATCGCCGCGGTCGCTTCGAGCCGCGCTGCCTCCTCCTCGGCCGCCTTCTCGGCAGCGTCGGCGGCGGCGGCAGCCTCGGCCACCGCTTTCGGCGCGCCGATCTCGAGCCCGATGCGCTCGAGCTCGTGCGTCAACTCCTCGACCTCCTGGTCGTTCAGGTCGAGCTCGACGGCGAACGCCTCCAGCTCGGCAGGCTCCAGGTAGCCGCGCTCCTGCGCAGCCTCGACGAGGGCGCGCGCCTGGTCGGTCTCGAGCAACTCCTGCAGCTGGTTCTGGCTCAGCTCTCGTCAGTCCTCTCGGCGCTGCTTCGACTGGGTCAACGACCCTTCTCACTCTACGAGGGAAACCCTCCCGATGCCAGGGGATCCTTCGGCCACGGCCCTTCGATACTTCGAACGGGCCGACCCGCCCGGTTATTCCGCTGTTGCGGGCTCCGCTTCCTGCTCTTTTGCCGGCGTCGTCCGGACGGGAAAGTCGAACTCGACCTTCCCCTCCTCATTTAGGACGAGCCGGGCCCGGAACGGTTTGTTGTTCCGTGAGCGGAAACCGGACAAGACCTCGCGCGTTTTGCCCTCCTCGAGCAGCTGCCGCGCGAGCTCGGGCGTGAGCGTGCGACCTGCAACGCGCTTCCAGATGACGAAGCCGCAGCCGACCTCCTCGCGGTTCTTCCAGCTCGTGCAGCCGTAGGCGCGCGAGTTCTCGCGGATGATCTCGCCGGTCACGGCGCCGCAGCGCGGGCACAGCCCGAGCTCGACGCGCTCGGGCCGGAGCTGTTCCTTGTCGAGCGCCTCGATCTGTCCGACGATCTCCTTCGTGAAGTTGGCGATCTCCTTGATGAACGCGTCGCGATCGCCGGTTCCGTGCTCGATGTCGGAAAGCTTGTGCTCCCACTCGCCCGTGAGCTCGGGCGAGGTGATCTTGTGCTCCTCGAGCATCGTGATCACCTGCAGGCCCTTCGGTGTCGGCTGCAGGTCGCGGCCGACGCGCTCGATGTACTCGCGGCGGATGAGCGTTTCGATGATCTCCGCACGCGTGGCCGGCGTGCCGAGGCCGGAGTCCTTCATCGCCTCGCGCAGCTCCTCGTCGTCGACGAGCTTGCCGGCAGTCTCCATCGCCGACAGCAGCGTCGCCTCCGTATAGCGCGGCGGCGCCTTCGTCATCTTGTCCTCGCGCTCGGCGGCGAGACAGCGCACCGTCTGGCCCTCCTGCAGCGTCGGCAGCTCACCGCCGTCGGAGTCCTCGTCCTCCGACTGCTTCTCCGCGTCCGGCTCCAGGCCGTACACGCCGCGCCAGCCGGCCTCGAGCGTGATCTTGCCGCGCGTGCGGAAGCTCTCGCCCTCGACCTCGGTGACGACCGTCGTGCGCGCGTACCGCGCCGGCGGATGGAAGACGGCCAGGAAGCGGCGCGCGACGAGGTCGAAGATGCGGCGCTCGTCGGGCGAGAACGCCTCGACGTCGTGCGGGATGTCGGTCGGGATGATCGCGTGGTGGTCGGTGACCTTTGCGTCGTTGATCACGCGCTGGAGCGGAAGCTGGTCGAGCCGCATGACGTACGTCGCTGCCTCGCGGTAGTCGGCGATGTCCTGCAGCGTCGAGGCGACGATCTTCAGCTGCGGCACCATGTCGCCGGACAGATAGCGGGACGAGGTGCGCGGATACGTGAGCGCCTTCTTGTCCTCGTACAGTTTCTGCGCCGCCTGCAGCGTGCGGCGCGCGCTGAAGCCGAAGCGGCGGTTCGCGTCCCGCTGCAGCGACGTCAGGTCGTAGAGGAGCGGCGCGCGCTCGGACTGCTCCTTGCGCTCGACCTTCGTGATCGTGCCGTCCTTGCCGGAGACCTTGGAGACGATCTCGTCGGCGCGCTCGACCGCCTTGATGCGCGTGTCGTCCTTTTCGAACCAGATGCCCTGGTACGGCGGCTGGAAGGCGGCGTGCACGAGCCAGTACGGTTCGGCGACGAACGCCTGGATCTCGCGCTCCCGCTTGACGAGCATCGCGAGCGTCGGCGTCTGCACACGGCCGAGCGACACGACGCCGCCGACCCACGCGCGGCCGCGAATGGTCGCAGCACGCGTTGCGTTCATGCCGACGATCCAGTCCGCCTCCGAGCGCGACCGCGCGGCCCGCTCGAGCGACTGGAGCTGCTCGCCGGGGCGCAGCTTCTCGAAGCCTTCGCGGATCGCCTGCTTCGTCATCGACGAGATCCACAGGCGCTGCACGTGCTTCGGGGGGCCGTCCTTCTTCTTCAGCGACTGCGCATACATCTCGTAGATGTAGGCGAAGATCAGCTCGCCCTCGCGCCCGGCGTCACATGCGTTGATGAAGTCGGAGACGTCCTCGCGCTTCATCAGCTTCAAGATCAAGTTGAGCTGTTTCTTCGACTTCGCGTCGCGCGGGATGAGCTGGAAGTCCTCGGGGACGATCGGCAGATCGGCCATCCTCCACTTCTTGAACTTCTCGTCGTACGCCTCGGGATCGGCGAGCTGCACAAGGTGCCCGACGGCCCACGTGATGACGTATTCCTCCGACTCCAGGAAGCCCTCGTCCTTCTCGAACTTGCCGGCCAGCGCGGACGAGAGGTCTCTCCCTACCGATGGTTTTTCTGCGACGACGAGCGTCTTGGCCATAGATTCACCATAGCGTGAGGCCAACCCGTACCTACAGCGCGGTTGCTGCCCTGAGCTGGCCGATTCTGGTCGTGGTCTACCGGTTACGCGCGCGCGGGCGCGAGAACATTCCCTCCGAGGGTGGTTTCGTCCTGGCATGCAACCACATGTCCAGCTTCGACCCGTGGCCGCTCGGGCTGCCGCTGTGGCCGCGGCGCTTTCTGCGGTTCATGGCGAAGTCGGAGCTGTACTGGTTCCCGCTCACGCTCATCCTGAACGGGGCCGGCGCGTTCCCCGTCCGCCGCGGGCAGGCGGACACGGAGGCGATCGAGACCGCAGTGCAGCTCGCGCGCGAGGGAAACATCGTGGCGATGTTCCCGGAAGGGACGCGCCGGAAGAAGGGACTCGTGAAGCGCTTCGAGGCGCGGCCGCGCTCGGGCGCGGCGCGCATCGCGCTCGAGGCCGGCGTGCCGCTCGTCCCGGCCGCGGTCCGCGGCACCGACCATCTCCGCCGGCTCGCAGCGATCCGCGTCGCGTACGGGCCGCCCGTCGACATCGACGACCTGCGCGGGGCAGCCGACGTGCGCGAGGCGGCACTGGAGGCGACCGACCGGCTCATGGCCCGCATCGACGAGCTCGAGGCATCGCTCTGAGCGTTCTGCTCGTCGTCGACGGCGACTCGTTCGCGCACCGCGCCTACCACGGGCTCCCGAAATCGATCCGCCTGAACGCGGTCGTCGGGTTCACGAACATGCTCGTGCGCCTCTGGGAGGCGGAGCGGCCGGATGCGGTGCTCGTCGGCTGGGACACGCTCACCACGCCGACGTATCGGCACGAGGCGTTCGCCGCGTACCAGTCCGGCCGCGTGTTCGAGGAGTCGTTGCTCGATCAGCTCGAGGTGCTCCCGGACGTCGTCCGCGCGTGCGGCTTCGCCGCCGCGAAAGCCGAGGGCTACGAGGCGGACGACTTCCTCGCAGCGGCGGCGCACACGTGGCCCGGAGACGTGCTCGTCGCGACGTCGGACCGCGACGCGTTCCAGCTCGTGTCCGACCGGGTGACCGTCCTCCAGCCGACGAAGGGCGTCAGCGAGATGGCGCGCATCGGGCCGGCCGGCGTGCGGGAGCGGTACGGCGTCGATCCGGAGCAGGTACCGGATCTCATCGCACTCCGCGGCGACCCCTCGGACAAGCTCCCCGGCGCCCGGGGCATCGGGCCGAAGAAGGCGGCCGACGTGCTGCGCGAGTTCGGCTCGCTCGAAGCGGCGCTGGCGGCGGGGCGGTTCGCGACCGAAGCGGAGGACTTGCGTCTGTACCGGCGAATCGCTGCGATGGACGCCTCTGCTCCTCTTCCTCCCCTCGCAAATCAGTCACCTACCTGGGCGGGGGCGTCCACCTTCATTCGGAGCCTCGGGCTCAACGCGCTGGCCGACCGGCTAGCGTCCTTGGCATGAACGAGTGGCTCACGCGCCAGGCCGACGCACTCGGCGTCGGACCGCTGACGGAGGCGGACCAGACGACGCTGCTCGATCTCGCGCGCATCGCGGCGCACGAGAGCGGCGACCGAACGAACGCGCCGCTCCTCTGCTATCTGCTGGGGCGCGCCGGTGGAGAGCTCGACGCGCTCGCCGAGATCGTCCGATCGACGTCCTGACGCATCCCGCGCTCGCGCGACTCCATCCCACCGGCCATCATCCGGAACGGCCGGAGCGGATCGCCGTGCTGCTCGAGCATGAGCACGTGTGGAGCGAGGGACGGGCTGCGACGGACGAGGAGCTCCTTCTTGTACACACGCGCGCGCACGTCGAGCTCGTGCGGGCGGTCGAGTCTCCCACCTGGCTGGACGGCGACACGATCGCCACCGAGACGACGTTCGAGGCTGCGTCCCTCGCGGCCGGCACGGCCGTCGAAGCGGCGCGGCGCGGCGCCTTCGCGCTCGTGCGGCCGCCCGGTCACCACGCGCTGCCGGATCGCGCGATGGGCTTCTGCATCTTCAACAACGTCGCGATCGCGGCACGGGCATCGGGTTTCGAACGCGTTGCGATCGTCGATTTCGACGTGCACCACGGGAACGGAACGCAGGAGATCTTCTGGGACGACGACAGCGTGCTCTTCATCTCGCTCCACCAGTGGCCGTTCTATCCGGGAAGCGGCGGCCCGGACGAGCAGCGCGACACGACGGTGAACGTGCCGATGTCGGCCGGATCGGGCGACGAGGAGTACCTGCATGCGTTCGACCACGTCGTCGAGCCCGCGCTCGCACGCTTCGACCCCGAGCTCGTGCTCGTGTCCGCCGGCTTCGATGCGCACGAGGACGACCCGCTCGCCGGGATGAACGTCACCGCGGACGGTTTCCGCGAGATGGGACGGCGATGCCGCGACGCGGCGCCGCGCGTCGCCGCGGTGCTCGAGGGCGGCTACAACCTGGAAACGCTGCCGGCGCTCGTCGACGCCGCGCTGGAAGGGCTCAGCGCGCGGTGAGGATCGACAAGTGGCTCTGGGCGGCGCGGTTCTTCAAGACGCGCTCGCTCGCGACCGAGGCCGTCCTCGCCGGCCACGTCCAGGTGGGTGGCGCGCGCGTGAAGCCGGCGCGCGAGGCGCGTGTCGGCGACACGCTCGAGATCCGGCGCGGCCAGGTCACCTCGACGGTCGTCGTGCGCGCGCTGGCCGAGCGGCGCGGCCCGGCGAGCGAGGCGGCGACGCTGTACGAGGAGACGAAGGAGTCGCAGGAGGCGCGAGAGCAGCAGCGGCTCGAGCGGCGAGACGCCCGCCCCCTCGGGGCCGACCTCGGAACGCGGCCGACGAAGCATGACCGCCGCCGACTCGACGCGCTCCGGAAAGGTCAGCGCAGGCGCTAGGCCGCGCGGGCGAGCGACAACCGCTCGAGCGCCTCGCGGCGCGAGGAGACGCCGAGTTTCTTCAGCAAGCTCTTCACGTGCGAGCGCACGGTGTGCTCGGAGATGTACAGCCGCTTCGCGATCTCGTCCGTGCCGAGGTGCTCGTCGAGCAAGAGCAGCACTTCGAGCTCGCGGGCGGAGAGCTTCTGCGCGATCGCGTCCGGGACACCGCCGACGTGGTCGGAGCCGGTGCGCACGCGATCGAGCAGCCGCCGTGCGACCGCGCCGGAGAGGGCCGCTTCGCCGTGGATGACCCCTTCGAGGAATTCAGCGATCCGCTCCGGCGGCTCTGTCTTCAACAGATAGCCGGCGGCTCCGGCGCGGACCGCGGCGAGCAGGTTGTCCTCTGTACCGGACGCCGTCAGGACAACCACCTCGCTCCCGGGCGAAGCGTTGAGGATGCCGGGCAGGGCCGAGAGGCCGTCGATGCCGGGCATCGAGAGATCGAGCAGGACGAGATCGGGCTGGAGGCGGCCTGCCTCCTGGACGGCCTCCGTCCCGTCCGATGCAGTGCCGCAGACCTCGAAACCGTGCGCGCCGAGCAGCGAGGCCAGGGCCTCACGGGTCAGCGGGTGGTCGTCGACGATCATGACGCGGGCGCTCATCTTGACCGCTTATCGGCAGCGGCGGTTCTGCCGACAAGGGGAAAGTGAAAGAACAGAACGACTTCGAGGCCTGGCTCCTCAGCGAAACGCTGCTCGCAGGCCTGCTCGGCGCGATCCTCGCGCTCTTCCTCACGCACCCGGGCATGCGGACGCGGTTCAACCTGCCGGAGCTCCGGCTCGTGCTGGAGACCACAATGGCGCTCGCCGGGCTGCTCGTCGCCCTGCTGGCTGCCGCCCGCTTCTCGGCCGAGGGCCGGCGCGTCGACCTCCTGCTGGCGAGCGGCTTCCTCGTCACCTCGCTCTCCGCGGCCGGATTCGGCATCGGCCCGCAGCTCGGCGGCCACACCACCCGCCCCTCGGAGGAATGGGCATACCTCCTCGGCGGGATGGTCGGCGCCGCGCTCATTGCCATCGCGCCTTTCGCGCGCGGCCGCACGCGCCGCCGAGACTGGGCGATCGCGAACGCGGTCGCGGCCGCAGGGCTCGTGCTCTTCGTCGCATGGTCGCTCCTGCGCGACGCCGGCGACGCGCTACCGCCGTTGAGCGTCCCCGCCGGGCAGACGCAGCCCTTCTACCTCACCGGCACGCTTGCGTTGCAGGCTTTGATCATGCTCGTCGCCGTCGTCGGGTGGGGCGAGCGCTTCCGCACGCACCACGAGGACATCTCGCGCTGGCTCGCGCTCGGCTTCACGCTCCTGCTCTTCGCCGCGCTGCAGCTCGTGTTCCAGCCGCTCGTCGCCGGCAGATGGGTGTCGCAGGGCGATTTCCTGCGCATGCTCGCGTATACCGTCATCCTCATCGGCGCGTGGCGCGCGATCCGCTCAGCCGAGTTCGGGCGCGCCGTCGCGGACGAACGCGCGCGCGTCGCGCGCGAGATCCACGACGGGCTCGCGCAATACCTCTTCGCAGTCTCGACACACGCGTCCATGCTCGAGTCGGGCGCAGCCGTCGCGGACACGATTCCGCGGCTGAAGGAAGCAGCTCTGTTGGCGCAGCAGGAAGCCCGCTTCGCGATCCTCGCGCTGTCCTCCGCGAGCGGGACGGCGCCGTTCGACGCCGCGCTGCGCCGCTACGTCGAGGTCCTCACCGCCGACGGCGCGCTCGACGTGGAGCTCGAGGTCGACAGTGCGATGCATCTCGCGCCCGACGAGCAGATCGAGATCTTCCGCATCGTGCAGGAAGGGCTCGCGAACGTGCGCAAGCACGCGCAGGCAACGTGCGCGGAGGTCGTGATCGGCTGGCGCGACGGCGAGCGCTTCGTCTCCATCCACGACGACGGCGAGGGCTTCGACGGCGAGGACAGCGTCGCCGGGCAG
Organism: Actinomycetota bacterium; assembly: GCA_003139545.1. Lineage (GTDB taxonomy): Bacteria > Actinomycetota > Thermoleophilia > Gaiellales > Gaiellaceae > Palsa-739. Next base: position 250,969 of record PLJC01000012.1, on the reverse strand, counting down.
GGACTGAAGAACATGCGCGCCCGCGCGGCGTCGATCGACGGCGGCCTTTCCCTGCGGTCGATCCCCGGGCGGGGAACTGCGCTCGAGGTCGTACTGCGCACGTAGGCTCGCGGGGTGAGCATCCCCGCAGCCGAATTCGAGGAGCGGCGCCAACGGCTGCTCGAGCACGTCCGTGGCGCTGGGCTGACGGGGTACGTCCTCTTCGGCGCCGATTACATCCAGTACTTCACCGGCTTCTGGTTCCTGTCGAACGAGCGGCCGGTCGTGTACGCGGAGAACGTCGGCGGCGAGTCGACGATCTTCGTGCCGGAGTTCGAGACCGAGCGCGCCCGTGCCGAGGCGGCGTTCGAGCGCATCGACGCGTACGCCGAGTACCCGGGCCTCGAGCACCCCATGCGCCTCTTCGCGCGCGTGCTCGCCGACCTCGGCATCGAGCGCGCCGTCGGCGCGGACCAGGATGGGTACCCCGGCATCCTCGGCTACAAAGGCCCGCCGCTGAGCGAGGTCACGGGCGCCTCGGTGACGCCGCTCGGCGACGTCATCGAGTCGATGATGGCGCGCAAGAGCGAGAACGAGCTCGAGCTGATCCGCGAGAGCGGGCGCTGGTGCGCCCACGCGCACCGGCTGCTGCAGGAGTACACGCGGCCCGGCGTCACCGAGGCGGAGGCGAGCCTCCGGGCCGCACAGGAGACGACGCTCGCGATGCTCGCAGAGCTCGGCGACGTGGGCGGGCTGTCGTCGTCGGCGGGCGTGTCTGCGGGCTACCGCGGGCAGATCGGCGTGCGCAGCTCGTGGGCGCATGCGGTCGCGCACGCGATCGAGTTCCGCGCCGGCGACATGCTCGTCAGCGAGACGAGCGCGCCGATCTGGGGGTACAACGCCGAGCTCGAGCGCGGCATGGTCATCGGGCCGCCGACCGACGAGCAGCGGCGGCTCTTCGGCCACGTCGTCGCCGCGCAGGAAGCGGCGTTCGCCGCCATCCGGCCGGGCGCGACGTGCGCCGATGTCGACGGCGCTGTCATGCGCTACTTCGAGGACAACGACCTGCTCGAGTACTGGCGCCAGCACACGGGCCACGGCATCGGCCTGCGCAACCACGAGGCGCCGTTCCTCGACCTCGGCGACAACACCGTGCTCCAGCCCGGAATGGTCTTCACGGTGGAGCCGGGGCTGTACGACTCGGCGCTCGGCGGCTTCCGGCACTCGGACACGGTCGTCGTGACCGAGCACGGGATGCAGACGCTGACGGACTACCCGCGCGACATCGACAGCCTCACGCTGCCGCTCGACTAGAGCGTCTTGTACGAGATCGTCTCGCGCGCGCCGGTCTCGCCGGAGCGGACGATCGCGTCGCAGATCTCGGAGGCGCGGTAACCGTCCTCGAAGTCGGCGCCGTACGGCGCGACGTCCGCGTCCTCCGCGATCGCCCACAGCATGTGATGCAGCTCGTGCACGAACGTGTCGCCCCAGCCGATGATGTGGCCGGGCGGCCACCAGTACTTCCAGAACGGATGGTCGGTCTCGGAGACGAGCACCGTCTTGAAGCCGCGGGCGCGGTCGCCGTCGGCGCGGAAGACCTGGAGCTCGTTCAGCCGCTCCATGTCAAAGGCGAGCGATCCCTTCGTCCCGTTGATCTCCCACTGGAACGCGTTGCGCCGGCCGTGCGCGAAACGCGTCGCCTCGAGCGTGCCGATCGAGCCGTTGCCGAACTCGACTGCAGCCTCGACTGCGTCGTCGACCTTGCGGCCGGGCAGGAACGTGTGCGCGAAGCCGGACACCGTCGCGATCTCGCCGTTGAGGAAGCGCGCGAGGTCGACGACGTGCGTCATCAGGTCGCCGAGCGCTCCCGACCCGGCCTCGTCGGGATTGAAGCGCCACGTGTCGAGCGACGGATCGTCACCCCAGTCCTGGAGGTAGCGCCCGCGGAAGTGCCGCACCTCGCCGAGCTCGCCGGCCTCGATCATCTCCCGCGCGAGGCGGACGGCCGGCACGAAGCGGTAGTTGAACCCGCACATGTGCTTGACGCCGGTCGCGGCGACCTGCTTCCAGATCTCGTAGCTCTCGCCCGCGTCGCGGCCGAGCGGCTTCTCGCAGACGACGTGCTTGCCCGCGCGCGCAGCGGCGATCGTCGGCTCGGCGTGCAGCGCGTTGGGGCCGCCGTTGTCGAACAGGCCGATGCGCTCGTCGGCGATCAGGTCGCGCCAGTCGGTGGTCGCGTAGTCCCAGCCGTAGCGGAGCGCAGCCTCGCCGACCGCCTGCTCGTTCCGGCCGGCGATCCCGATCAGCAGCGGCTCGAGCGGCGGCGGCCACGTGATGTACGGGATCTTCCGGAACGCGTTCGAGTGGGCTTTCCCCATGAACGCGTAGCCGAGCATCCCTACGCCGATCTGCGCCATTTGGCGATAGTACGCGTGTGAGTTCCATAGTGAAGTGGGGAATCGTCTCCACCGCGGACATCAACCGGAAGGTGATCCCGGGAGCGCACGCGTCGGAGAAGGTCGAGCTCGTCGCGGTCGCGAGCCGCGACCAGGCACGCGCCGACGCGTACGCGCGCGAGTGGGAGATTCCGCGGGCATACGGCACCTACGAGGCACTGCTCGCGGACCCGGAAATCGAGGCGGTCTACATCTCGCTTCCGAACACGATGCACGCCGAGTGGTCGATCAAGGCGCTCGAGGCGGGAAAGCACGTCCTGTGCGAGAAGCCGTTCACGCGGCATCCGGAGGAGGTCGACGCCGCGTTCGACACCGCCGAACGGACGGGCCTCCTGCTGAGCGAGGCGTTCATGTACCGGCACAACCCGCAGACGAAGTGGCTTACGGACCTCGTCGCGGAGGGCGCGATCGGCGAGCTGCGCGTCATCCGCGCCGCGTTCTCGTACTCGCTGTACGACGTGGACAACATCCGTCTGCGCACGGACGTCGAGGGCGGCGCGCTGATGGACGTCGGCTGCTACTGCGTCAGCGGGTCGCGCCTCCTCGGCGGCGAGCCGGTCGCGGTGCACGGCGAAGCGTGGGTCGGGCCATCCGGCACCGACTGGACCTTCGGCGGGCTCCTGCGCTTCCCGAACGACATCGTCGCAACGTTCGACTGCGGCACGGCGCTCCCGAATCGCGACGAGCTGGAGGCGATCGGCAGCGACGGATCGCTCTTCCTCGACGACCCCTGGCACTGCGTCAACCCGGTGATCGAGCTGCGGCGCGACGGCGAGGTCGAGCGCATCGAGCTCGAGCCGCAGGACTCGTACCGCCTGGAGCTCGAGAACGTGAGCGACGCGATTCGAGGCGAGGCGGAGCTCCTGCTCGGCCGCGAGGACGCGATGGGCCAGGCTCGGACGCTCGAGGCGCTGCACGATGACGCACTCCGAGGCTAGAGAACGCGCCGCCGCGATGCTGGCCGACGCCGGCATCGTCCTCACGCCTGCAGAGCGGGACGCGATCGAGGTGACGGACCTCGGGCTCGGCAAGCTCGAGGAGGTCGGCGTCCAGATCGTCGTCTACATCAACACGGAGCGCGTGTGCGCGAAGGAGCTCGTCATGTTCCCGCGGCAGATCTGTCCCGAGCACCGGCATCCGCCGGTCGGCGACGACCCGGGCAAGGAGGAGACGTTCCGCTGTCGCACGGGCGTCGTCCACCTGCACGTCGAGGCGCACGAGGAGATCGTGCTCGAGCCCGGAGACCAGTTCACGATCCCGCCCGACACGCTGCACTGGTTCCAGTCCGGCCCCGGCGGCGCGATCGTCTCGGAGTTCTCGACGCGCAGCACCGACGAGCACGACGTCTTCACCGATCCGCAGATCAGTCGCTGAGCACGAGCGTCGCTTTCCCGCCGGAGAAGGAGAGCGCGTCCTCGAACCGGTCGAGCGGCACGCGCAACCCGATCAGCTGATCGAGCGCACCGGGCCAGCGGCGGCGCATCTCGTCGAGCGCGTCGATGCCCGCGACCCAGTCCTCGCGCCGCGCGTTCACACTGCCGAAGAGAACCCGGTTCTCGAGCACGGCATCGACGCCGATCGTGCGGCCGTCGAGCTCGACCTTCTGCTCGCGCCCGTCGATTCCGAGCAGGCACGCGACCCCGCTGCGACGGAGGAGCCCGAGCGCGTCGGCCATCAGCTGCGCGTTGCCGGCGCACTCGACGACGAGGTCGAAGCGGCCGAGGTCGCCGCTCCCCACGGGCACGTATTCGGCACCGGTTTCCTCGATGAGCGGCTTCGCCGGCTCGAGCGCCGTCGTCACGACCTCGACGCCGTCGAGGCGGAGCAGGAAGGTGACGAGCGTGCCGATCGCTCCTGCTCCGATGACGAGCGCGCGCTGCAGCTCCCACGGCTGACGGCCGCCGATCGCTCGCGCGTGCCGCAATGCGCGCACGCAATCCGACAGCGGTTCGGCGAGCACGCCGAGCCGCCGGAGGTCGCGTGGTATCGGGACGAGCTGCGCCGGGTCCTCGCCGACGAGCTCGCGGGCGAACCCGTGCAGGCGAGTGATCCCACGTTCGCTGTAGTCGCCGGTGAGACAGGAGTCGGGAGAGGCGTCGGCACACGCGAGGCAGTGGCCGCACGATCGCCGCACGGTGGCCGAGACGAGATCGCCGCGTGAGAAGCCGTGACCGTCGCGCTCGACGACCCCGAGCGCCTCGTGCCCGAGCACGAGCTGCTCCTCACCCTCCGGTGCGATGCCGAAGAGGCCGTGCACGATCTCGCGATCGGTCCCGCACACGCCGACCTCGAGCACGCGCACCGGTACCTCGTCGACGCCGACCACGGTGTCGGGCACGTCCTCGACGCGCGCGCCGGCGCGCCCCGGCTCGACGACGAGCGCCTTCACGACAGGACGGCGCCCTCGGACGCCGGCCCGACAAGCGCGCGGTAGCGCGCGAACACGCCGGTCACGTCGGACGAAGGCTGCGTCCACCCGGCCAGCCGATCGGCGAGCTCGCCGTCGTCGACCTCCAGGACGAGCGTGCCCGCGTCCGCGTCGATCGCGACGACGTCGCCGTCGCGCACGACGGCGAGCGGCCCGCCGCGGAACGCCTCCGGTGAGACGTAGCCGACCATGAGCCCGCGGGTCGCGCCCGAGAAGCGGCCGTCGGTCACGAGCGCGACCGAATCGCCGAGCCCAGCGCCGACGATCGAGGACGTGACGCTGAGCAGCTCGCGCATGCCGGGACCGCCCGCCGGCCCCTCGTAGCGGACGACGAGCATGTCCCCCGGCTGAACGCGGCCGGCGCGGACCGCGTCCGTGCACGCTTCCTCGCTGTCGAAGACGCGCGCGGGGCCACGGTGCGCGCGTATGCCGCTGACCTTCACGAGGCTGCCGCCGGGCGCGAGGTTGCCGCGCAGCGCGCGGAGCGCACCGCCCGCCTTGAACGGCTGCTCGACGGTGGAGAGCACCGCACCGTCCGGCGCAGGCGCGCCGTCCGTCCGCTCCGCGAGCGTCGAGCCGTCGACGGTCGGCGCGCCGCCGTCTACGTGCCCCGTGCGGATCAGCTCCCGCAGCAACGCGCCGGTCCCGCCGGCGCGATGGAAGTCCTCGGCGGCGAAGCGACCGGTCGGGAGGAGGCTCGCGATCACCGGCGTTCGTTCGCTCACCGCGGCGAGATCGTCGAGCGTCAGCTCGACGCCTGCCTCCCGCGCGATCGCAAGCAAATGGAGCACGCCGTTCGTCGAGCCGCCGGTCGCGGCGATCCCGGCCATCGCGTGCAGGAGCGCGCGGCGGTCGAGGAAGCGGCGCGCCGTCACGGTCAGACGGGCGGCCAGCTCACCCGCGCGCCGGGCCGCATCGCCCTTCGCGTCGGTCTCGTCGGCGGGGATCAACCCGTCGCCGATGACGGAGATTCCGAGACAGTCGAGTGCGACCGCCATCGTGTTGGCGGTGAAGTGACCGGCGCAGGTGCCGGGCCCCGGGCATGCGACGCGCTCGAGCTCGTCCAGCACAGGACGTGGGCCGGGAATGGCCTCCCAGACATCCTGGATCGTCGTGCGATTGGGGCCGGCGCGCATCGGCCCGCTGTAGAGCACGACCGCGGGCTTATCGACGCGCGCGAGCGCCATGAGCGCTGCCGGCACTGTCTTGTCGCAGCCGACGAGACACACGAGCGCGTCGAAATCGTGCGCGGCCGTCATGAGCTCGATGGAGTCGGCGATCACCTCGCGCGAGATCAGCGACGCCCGCATCCCCGGCGTCGCCTGCGACTGGTTGTCGCTTACCGCGATCGTGTTGAAGACGAGGCCGACGCCGCCGGCCGCGGTGACGCCCTCGACGACGCGATCGGCGAGCTCGCGCTGATTCAGGTTGCACGGCATCGTCCCCGTCCACGTCGACGCGATCCCGACAATCGGGCCGTCGAGCCGTGCGGGATCGATCCCCATCGCGCGGAAGTGCGCGCGGGCGGGCGCGCGGGCGGCCCCGGCGGCGAGCTCCTCGCGGGCCCGGCGGGTCGCGTCGTCGCGCATCTCAGGCGGTCGCGTCGATGGCGGCCGTCGCGAGGCGCTCGTCCTCGGCGCCCGGGAGGCCGCTGACGCCGACCGCGCCGACGCGCGTCTCGCCCTCGAACACGGCGACGCCGCCGAGGAAGAACGTGAAGAACGGATCGAAGCTCGCCCGCTCGACCGCGTCGTCGCGGACCTTCTCCGCCAGCTCGCGGGTCGAGCGAGCGTCGCTGCGTGCGGCGGTGTACGCCTTGCGCTGCGCGTTCAGGCGCGTGTCGGGCGCGGCGCCGTCCATCGTGGCAGCGGCGACGAGCTCGCCGTGCGTGTCGGCGACGTAGACGGAGAGGGGAGCCGAGGCCGCGGCGACGACGTGCTCGACGATGCGACGGGCGCGATCGAGCCTCATCGCGCCATTGTCACCTATTTCCTTAGGACACTAGGATGGGTCAGGCTTTGAGCGCGACCGCGGCACCCATCCTGGAGATCCGCGGCAGGGCGTATCCGGTGCTCCTCCCGAAGCTCAGCGATCCGCGCATGCACCTCGCGGCGACGATCACCTCGCTGCAGGTCATCGGGCAGATCGGCTTTCACTTCGAGGTCTCGATCGCCCAGATCCTGCTCGCGCTCGGGACCTGCGCCGTGCTCGAGGTCGCGATCGCCCTCCGGAGCCAGCACGTCATCCTGTGGCCGGCGAGCGCGATGCTGACCGGGAACGGCGTCGCCTTCGTCCTGCGCGTACCGGGGACCGCGCACGGTGACTGGTGGAGCCTGCGCGGCTGGTGGATCTTCGTCGGCACAGCGGCCATCTCGCTCCTCTCGAAGTACGTGATCAAGTGGCGCGGCGAGCACATCTTCAATCCGTCGAACATCGGCCTCGTCATCTGCTTCCTCGCGCTCGGCCGGAACCGTGCGGCGCCGCTCGACTTCTGGTGGGGGCCGACCTCGGCGTGGCTCGCGCTCGCGCTCGTCGTCATCGTCACCGGCGGCTTCGCCATCCTCCGCCGGCTTCATCTGCTGCGCGTCGCGCTCGGCTTCTGGGTGTCGTTCGCCGCGGGCATCGGCGTGCTCGCGCTCGCGGGTCACTCGATGACCGCGCGCTGGCACCTCGGGCCGATCAGCGGCTTCCATCTCTGGTGGGTGCTGATCACATCGCCCGAGGTGCTCGTGTTCCTCTTCTTCATGATCACCGACCCGAAGACGGCGCCCCGCTCGCCGTCGGCGCGGCTCGTGTACGCCGTTTCTCTCGGGGTGCTCTCGGCCGTTCTCATCGCGCCGACGACGACGGAGTTCGCCGCCAAGGTCGCGCTGCTCGGAGCACTCGCGATCGTGTGCCTGGCGATGCCGATCCTGCGGCTCGTCCCGTTCGCACTCGACCGACGGCGGTTCCTCGCCGTCGCCCCCGTCGCGGTCGCGCTCGCGGCAGTTGTGATCGTCCTCGCGAGCCCGCGGACCGCAGCGACCGCGTTCCGGCCGCTGCCGCCGGGCGCCCTGCCGCCGATCACGATCCTTCCGTCGCACGGAGTGCAGACGAAGCTCGACCGCCACACCGCCGAGCTGATCGCCCACGATCTGCTCGCGGCGAGGCCGGCGAGCACGAGCGACCGCTTGCGGATCTACCTCGTGCAAGGCCGGGAACAAGGGCCACCCACGGCCACCGCGCAGCTCGCCGACGTCACGTACCACCTCCACCAAACCTCGAACGGTCATTGGGCGCTCCCCGCTGCCGCGACGCCGACCCAGATCGCAGCGCCGGTGGTCAGCGACGCGCTCGCCGGCACGCATCTCACTGACGTCGCGGCCTCGGTCGGGCTCGACTTCCGCCAGGGCTCGTTCCGCTTCGGCCCGTCGAACGAAACGCAGGCGATGATGGGCGGCGGCCTCTGCTGGCTCGACTACAACGGCGACGGCTGGCAGGACCTGTTCGTCGTCAACTCGTATTCGAGCGCCGACACCGCGCAGTGGGGCGCACACGGTGGGCTGCCGCGCTCCGCGCTGTTCGAGAACGTGCACGGGAAGTTCCGGAACGTCACCGCTGCGTCGCACACCGGTCTGCAGACGCAAGGTGACGGCTGCGCCGCGGCAGACCTGACCGGCAACGGGCGCCCCGATCTCGTCGTCTCGACGACGCGCGGCGTCGACGTCCTGTGGAACGACGGCAACGGCACGTTCACGACAAAGGCGCTGCCGGCGCACGGCTGGTACACCGGCGTCGCGGTCGCGGATGTCAACGGCGACGGCCTGCCCGACATCTTCGTCGCCGGCTACTCCGACACGAACGAGCCCGTGCCGAACTCCCTCGCCGGCTTCCCGACGAACGTCGCCGGCGTGCGCGACCTGCTCTTCCTGAACGAAGGGCACAGGCACTTCCGCGAGGTCGGGGTCCAGGCGGGGCTCGAGTCGGCGAACTTCCGGCACGGCCTCGGCGCGCAGTTCATCGACGTCAACGGCGACGGCCGCCCGGACTTGTACATCGCGAACGACGAGGACCCGAACGACCTGTACGTGAACGTGCCGTGGCCGGGCGGAGCGAAGGCCGATCCCGCCGGCCTCGGCTTCCGCTTCGAGGACCGCGCGGCCGTCGCCGGCGTCGCGGATCCGTTCGCGGGCATGGGCATCGCGACGGTGAACGGAACCATGGTGGTGACGAACTCTCGCAACGAGCCCACCGCCGCGTTCCGGCAAGTCGGCCTGTCATTCCTGAATGCACGACCTGAGTTCGACCCCGCGCTCGGCACCGGCTTTGCCGGCTGGGGAGCGTCGTGGGTCGACCTCGCCAACTCCGGCAAACCCGACCTCGTGCTCGCGGCCGGGGCGATTCCGGTGACGAAGCTCGCCGCCGACGCCGAGCCTGTCCGCGTGCTCGCGCCGACCGGCGCAAGGTTCGGCGTTGCCAAGGGAGCGCTCGGCGCCCTTCGGTTGAACGGGCGCGGAGTCGCCGCCGCAGATGTGAACAACAACGGCCGCATGGAGGTCGCGATCAACACGGTCGGCGGGAAGCTCGTGCTCCTCCGTGCGAGCGGTCCGAGCGGCAACTGGATCGACCTATCGCTGTCGCGGTTCGTGCCCGGCGCGGTCGTGAGCCTGACGCTGCCGAACGGCGTTTCGCTCTCGCGCACGGTGCAGGCCGGGAGCAGTTACCTCTCGTCCGAGGACCCGCGCGTCCACTTGGGGCTCGGCGCTGCGACATCTGCCGTCGTCTACGTGCGCTACCCGTGGGGCGCGACGACCGAGACGAACGTCCGCCGCGTAGACCGCGTCGTCCGAGTGGCCGTTCCGCCGCTCCGTACGCCGCTCGTCCAGCCGTCCCCGGCCGCCTGCACTCCTGCGCAGCACTCCGGCTCGATCGCGACCGTGTGGGACGAGACGGCCGTCGCGGTGCTGCGCGCCGGCGACGCGTCCGAGCCAGTGCAGGCCCGCGACCTGTACGACCTCGCGACCACGATGTCGTCCGCCGGCCCCTCACCGGTCGCGATCAGCTACGCCGCATACCAATTGCTGCTTTGGCGCGCATCGTTCAACTCGAACCTCGCGTCGACCTTCGCGATCCTGACGAAGCAGCTGCGCTCGCTGTGTCTCTCGCCGGACGCCCCCGCGAGCAGGATCGCCGCCGCGGCGATCGCCGCCGGCCGGCATGACGGCTCGAACGAGTCGATGCACTACGCGGATCCCAGCTACGTGTCGCAGAACGCGCCGCTCATCGTGAGCGTGCCGGGCTCGACCGTCCACGACGCCACGTTCTGGCAGCCGCTCTCGTTCTCGCGCACGGACGTCCAGAGCTTCGTCGGTGCGCAGTGGGGCGGCGTCTCCACGTTCGCGGGCCGCGTCCACGTCGGCCCGCCGCCGTTCGGGATTCCGTCGAGCCGCACGTACAAGCAGGCGGCGATCTCGGTCTTGCGGGCGACCGCCGGCGCGAGAGCTCCGCGCGTCGACACCTCGCCGCTTGCGTGGAACCGCCTCGCCGCCACGGCGGCGACCGGCAATCTCACGCAGGACCTGCGCCTCTACCGCACGCTAAACGGCGCGCTGAACGACGCCGCCGTCTCGGCGTGGGCCGCGAAGCGCACGTATCAGGCGCCGCGCCCGATCTCGATGATCCGCTACCTCGCGTTCAACGGTCAGCTGCCGATCGTCGCCGGTGTGAGCAAGCGCGTCGGCGACCAGGAGTACGTCCTCTCCGGCGGCCGGTGGGTTCCGGGCGCGGCATGGACGCCGCCCGCCGCGACGCCCGCCTCACCGGGCTGGGTCTCGGAGGGAAGCGCCTTCGCGTACGCCGCCGACGAGGTGCTGACCGCGCTCACGGGCCGATCGTTCGCGACGCAAGCGGAGCGAATGAGCGCCGCCGGTCTCGCGGACGGCATCGAGACGCCTGCCGACGAGGCAGCCGGGCGCGCGCTCGGCACGAAGATCGGCAAGCTCGCGCTCGCGCACAGGTAACGTCTCGCCTTCGTCGGGTTCGGTCACCGGTCGCAGGCCCGGGATCGCAGCGTTTTTCCGGGTGACTTGGAGATCGGGGACATGAGCGCGCGCGCAGGGCTGATCAGAGTGCCGGAGGTCACGGCCTACTTCTGGGTCGCGAAGATCCTCACAACGGCGCTGGGCGAGTCCACCTCCGACTACCTCGTCCACACCGTCAACCCCTACCTGGCAGTGATCGCAGGCTTCGTCGCGTTCGCGCTCGCGATGACCGTCCAGCTCCGGGCGCGTCGCTACATCACCTGGGTGTACTGGCTCGCAGTGACGATGGTGGCGGTCTTCGGAACGATGGCGGCCGACGTCGTGCACATCGAATTCGGGGTGCCCTACATCGCCTCGACGATCCTGTTCGCGGTCGTGCTCGTGACCGTCTTCGCGTCCTGGTACCGGAGCGAACGGACGCTCTCGATCCACAGCATCAACACGTCGGTGCGAGAGAGGTTCTATTGGGCGGCCGTGCTCGCCACCTTCGCCATGGGCACCGCTCTCGGCGACCTCGCCGCATACACCGCCCACCTCGGCTTCCTGACCGCCGGCATCGTCTTTGCCGTCGTGTTCGCACTACCGGGCCTCGCCTATCGCTTCCTCGCCCTCAACGGGATCCTCGCCTTTTGGCTCGCGTACATCGTCACGCGCCCGCTCGGAGCCTCATTCGCCGACTGGACCGGCAAGTCCCGCGCCGCGCACGGCCTCGGCTGGGGCGACGGCCCCGTCGCCTTCGTCCTCGCCGCACTCCTCATCGCCGTCGTCGCATACCTCGGCAAGACCGGCAAGGACCGCCAGGCCGCTGCTCGTGGAGCGCGCTAGCGCCCGGAGCGCTTTTGCAGCCGGACGGCGAACGTGTCGAGCGTCACCGCGAAGAGCAGGACGAGGCCGGTGATGATGTAGATCCAGCCGTTGGACACGTTCAGCGTGTTCAGGCCGTTCTGGAGCGTCCCGATCAGGACTGCGCCGAGCAGCGCGCCCCGCACCTCGCCGCGGCCGCCGAAGAGGCTGACGCCGCCGATGACGGCGGACGCGATCGCGTTCAGCAGCAGGTTCCCGGGAGGGAACGTGAGCGCGACCGAGTTCACCTGCGCGGCGAAGATGATGCCGCCGATTCCGGCCGTCGCCCCGGAGATCATGAAGACGAGGACGCGGATGCGCGGGACGTTGATGCCCGCTCTCCGCGCCGCCTCGGCATTGCCTCCGACCGCGTAGACGTGGCGGCCGAACGTCGTCCAGCGCGCGAGGAACGTCAGCAGGATCAGGAAGACGACGAGGATCACGCCTGCCAGCGGCAGGCCGAGCGACGTGGTGATCACCTTGGCGTGGTTGGAGATCCCGACGATGCCGAACGCCACGATCGCGAGACCGCCGGCGCGCACGGCGAAGATGACAGGGTTCACCTGTGCGATGTGGGTGCCGCGCGCCGTGATCGCCCTGTAGAGGACGCTGATCGGATAGAGCGCCGTGACGATCGCGGCGATCACCCAGCCGATCCAGTGGGAGAAGAAATAGCTGTCCGTGTAGTTGATCCAGCGGTCCTGGATGATGATCGTCCCGCGTTGCTCCAGCTTGTTCAGGATCACGCCCTGCCAGATGAGGAAGCCGCCGAGCGTGACGACGAACGACGGCACGCCGACATAGGCCACGATCGACCCCTGGAAGCCGCCGATGAGCGCGCAGACGATGACCGCGATCAGCATCGCGAGGATGCCGTTCATCTGCCAGCTGCTCCCGGGGAGCTGCAGCTCGGCGACGATGAGTGCGCCGATGCCGGCCAGGTAGCCGATCGAGAGGTCGATCTCACCGAGGAGGAGCACGAACACGACGCCGTACGCGAGCATCGCCGTGCCTGCGCTTTCGGTGATCAGGTTCGCGAAGTTGGTGGCCGTGAAGAAGTTCGTCGCCGTGAGCCCGAAGATCGCGACCGTGATGACCAATCCGACGATGATCGGTGCCGGCCCGAGGTTGCCCGTCCGGAGATTCAGCCAGGCGCGCGCGCGCAGCCCTGCGAAACCGCCGGGGAGCTCCTCCTCCGGATCGACGGGCGGCCTCTTGTCCTGGCCGATGACGTCTGCGCTCGTCATCCCTCGACCGCCTTCGCCGGCGCGCCAAAGGTGATCGCCTCGACGATCGCCTGCTGCGTCGTCTTGCGGCGCTCGAACACACCCACGCTCCGGCCGAGCCGCAGGACCGTGATCCGGTCGGCGGTCTCGAAGACGTCGTTGAGGTTGTGCGAGATGAGCACGACGGCGAGGCCCTGCTCGCCGAGCCGGCGCACGAGCGCCAGCACCTGCTCGGTCTGCGCAACGCCGAGGGCCGCGGTGGGCTCGTCGAGGAGTACGAGCTTCGAGTTCCATTGCACCGCTTTCGCAACGGCGACCGACTGCCGCTGGCCGCCCGAGAGGGTGGCGACGGGCTGGCGCACCGACTTGATGGTCGTAACCGCGAGCGACTTGAGCGTCTTCGCGGTCTGCTGCTCCATCGTCGCCTCCTCGAGGATCTGGAAGCGGTTGAGCTCGCGCCCGAGGTACATGTTCTGGACGACGTCGAGGTTGTCGCAGAGCGCGAGATCCTGGTACACGACCTCGATGCCGAGCCTGGCCGCGTCCTTCGGGCCGCGGATGTGCACCTCTTGACCGTCGAAGAAGATCTGACCGCTGTCGGCCTCATGCGTGCCGGCGACGCACTTGACGAGCGTCGACTTGCCCGCGCCGTTGTCGCCGACGAGCGCCATGACCTCGCCGTTCCGGACCTCGAAGTCGACCCCCGCGAGGGCCTGCACCGAGCCGAACGACTTGGTGATGTTCCGGAGCTCGAGGATCGGCGTGTCCGTCACAGGTTGAGCGTTCTTACCACAGGTAGACGATGGAGGCGCCCGAGTGGGCGCCTCCATCGTCGGGACTTCCTACTTGCAGTACTGCGCGTACGCGCCGATGCAGACCTCGCTCTTCTTGAGCCAGCCCTGCGTGAACAGCTGCTTGTAGTTCGACTTCGTGATCCACTTGACGGGAAGAGCGAGCGTCGGCTCCTTCTTCTTACCGTTCAGGCGGAACCCGTTCGTCTTCGGCGTCTGGCCCTTGATGAGCGCGACCGCTGAAGCAGCGGCGGCGTTCGCCTCGTCCGGCACGAACTTGTAGACCGTGCCCGACTGCCAGCCGGAGATGATGTTCTGGACGCCCTGGGCGGTCGTGTCCTGGCCGCTCAGCGGGATCGGCTTGAGGTGCTTCGCCTTCAGGTCAGCGACCACGGCGCCGGCGATGTTGTCGTTCGCCGCAATGATCCCCTGGATGTTGTTGCTCGTCTTGACGAGCATCTGGTTGAAGATGGTCGCCGCGTTGGTCGCATCCCAGTCGGGCACGAACTGCTGCGGGCCCTTCTTCAACGCACCGCTCTTGAAGAGCGGGTTGAGCACCTTGTCGTTGCCGCTCTTGAACCAGAACGCATTCTGGTCCGTCTGGCCGCCCCACAGCTCGGCGACGGTCGCGCTCTTGCTGTAGGTGCCTTTCGCCTTCATGCCGGCGATGACACCGTTGGCCTGAGCCGCCCCGACCGCCACGCCGTCGAACGTGACGTAGACCGACGCGCTACCACCGGTGACCTGGCGGTCGTAGTCGATCGCGTGTCCGCCCTTCGACGTGAAGAGCTTCTCGATCGACGCGGCAGAGCCGTTGTCGAGCGCCGTCTCGATGACCACCGTCGCGCCGGCCGCCAGGCACGCCTGTGCCTGCGCCTTCTGCTTCAGCGGGTCGTTGAGGGCGTTGTTGATCGAGTAGGTCACGCCGGCAGCCTTCAGCGCCTTCGCGATGTCGGGCGCGTCGAACTGCACCCACCGCACGGACGACTTCGTGTCCGGGAGGAGAACGCAGACCTGGTAACTCTTCGTCGGCTTCGCGGTTGCGGCCGACACGAGGACGGTCGCGATCCCTGCGCACAGCACAGCGACCAATCCCGCCCTGAGAACAAGCTTCTTCACCCTTGATGCCTCCTCTTGCGATTGCACTTTCGAGAGCGTTCCTGGATGCACGGCTCCGTCGCATTCCCAGGCAATTTCCAGTCCCACCACCCGTCGTCGTCTTCGTCCCGCCGGAGCGCGCCAATACTACTCTCATAGGGGAATAGTTCAAGCCAACCCGGTCGTCAGCCGACCGGGTACTGCTCACGGCTCGAGCTGCCTTCGAAGCGGCTCTTCGTCGTCAGGTAGCGCGAGACATTTGCGTGGGTGACGAAGTGGAGGCCCGTGTTCGTGTCCGCCGGGGCGACGAGGCCGGTGCTGTAGCGATAGAGGAAGAGCTGGAGCACCGGCAGGAAGCCCTGCAAATACGGCTGTTGGTCGATCGTGAAGTCGAGCTCGCGGTCGTGGATGGCCCGCAGCGTGGCCGGCAGGAGGTCGTAGCCGCCGGCCTTCACGCCGCGCTCGTGCAGCCCGTGCTTCCGCATCACCGCGGCCACTCCCGCGGTCGAGCCGGCATCCACCGCGAACAGCCCGCGCAGGCCGCGGTTCGCCTTGTATGTCGCCTCGATCTTCGTGAGCTCTCGGCCGACGTCGACGCCGCTGGCGACGACGTGCGCCGTGATCGGGCTGCCGGAGTCGCGGATGGCGTCGAGGGCGCCGTCGATCCGCGGCTGGATGTTCTGCTGCCGCGGCGTCGCGATGAACAGATAGACGTCGCCACGGTCGACCAGCCTGACGAGCCTCGCGCCGAGCTCGAGGCCGGACTGGTAGTTGTCCTGCCCGTAGTACGCCAGGCGAGTGTTCCCCTTTCCGCCGTCCGCGTTGTACGAGACGACCGGGATGCCGCGAGCGAGCGCGAGCGCCGTCGGCCCGTTGAAGGCCTGCGGGTCGACGATCGAAACGGCGATGCCGTCCGCCTGCGTTGCGACCGCGTGGCGCATCGCCTTGACCATCTCGCCGACGTCGCTGCTCGTCGAGCCCGTCCACTCGACGCTCGTTCCGAGCAGCGCAGCGGCGTCGTAGCTGCCGTCTTTCGTAGGAACGAAGAAGGGATTCGTGAGCGCGTGATTGACGAACACGAAGCGCCACTTCGGGTGCGGCTGCGGAAAGTCGACGGTGAGCGCCTTCCGGACGCCGTCCGGGATGGCGCCGACGACGGCCGCACCGGCGGCGAGCCGCAGCAGCGCGGCACGGTCGAGCGGCTCCGTCACGTGGGCGTCCGCCGGACGAGCCAGACCGCGACGAGGACGATGAGCGCGGCGAGCCCGACGAAGAGGCCGGCCTCGATCAGCTGGAACGTCCAGAACCGGCCGGCCGGCTGATACGAGATCAAGCGCTTCCAGCCGAGCGTGAGGATGTACGTGTGCGGGTCGATCCCGGCCTGCGTCGCATGCAGGACGGCGAGATCCTCGCGCGCGGCCGAAATCTGGCGGCCGCCGCCGTCGACGAGCGTGTTGCTGAGCACCCAGTCGCCCGGCTGCAGGCCGGTGTCGGTTGCGAGCACGACCCGGTGCAACGGCGTGAGGAAGTGCGGACGGACGAATTCGAGGACGAGGAACCGGGTGGCGGCGAACGCGACGAGGGTCGAGGTCATCGCAGCGACGGTGCGGCGGAAGACGAGGCCGGCGAGCACGCCGAGCGCGAGCGCGTAGAGTGCATACGCGGGCACGACGAGCCCCTCGACGTCGAAGCTGCTCGGCCCGATCCGGCCCTCGAGCGTGTCGAAGGGGCCGCGCCACCACATGACGACCGCGCTTGCGGCGGCACCCGCGAGCAGCATCGCGGCCGCTAGAAGCGCGGTCTTCGAGAGGAGCCAGCGGCGGCGCGTGACCCCCTGCGTCCACGCGAACCGGTACGTGCCCTGCTCGAGCTCGCGGGCAAGAAGTGGCGCGCCGACGAACAACCCCGCGAGGACCGGGAGCACCGCGAGCACGCGTGCGGCCGTGACCCAGCCGGCGAACTCAGCCTCGAAGTGCGGGACGATGATGTCGCACCCGCTCCGCGCGGCCGGCGGCAGGCAGGCTGAGAGCGAGTCGCGGTGGAACGCCGCATGGATCGGCAGGCGCGTGCCGAACGCGGCGGCGGCGAGCGCGAGCAGCAGGCCGGCGGTAGCAACGAGCTGCGACCGGTGCTGCCGCCACGTCACCCATGCCATCGGAGCGGGACCTTCTCGGGCGTGCGCGGGGCAGGCAGGCGCTCGGGCGCCATGTAGGCGAGCAGCAGCTCCTCGAGGCTGACGGGCTCGACCGTCCACGACGGGTCGACGATCGGGCCGTCGACGACGGTGAGCAGCGTCAGCTGCCGGCCGCTGTGGCGCTCGCGGACGACCTCGCGCACGCCGCGGACCGCGCCGAGCGGACGGCGCGGACCGGTCAGCAGCCGGTGGGATTCGAGCAGCTGCTCGACGTTGCCCTCGAGGCAGACGCCACCACCGGCGAGCAGGACGATGTGGTCGCAGACGCGCTCGATGTCGGCGACGACGTGCGACGCGACAACGACGGTGGCCGACGTCTCCGCGACGCCGTCCATCAGCAGCTGCAGAAGCTCACGGCCGGCGAGCGGGTCGAGGCTCGCGAACGGCTCGTCCAGCAGGACGAGCTGCGGGCGCTTGCCGAGCACGAGCACGAGCGCGAGTCGCGCGCGCTCGCCTTCCGACAACGCACCGACCTTCGTCTTCGAGTCGATGCGGGTGAGCAGCTCGGTCGCGACCTCGTCGTCCCAGAGCGGGTTCGTGCGGCGCGCGTACTCGATCGTGTCGGCGACGCTGAACGAGCGGTAGAGCGGCGACCCCTGCGGGACGTATCCGATCTCGGAAAGGACGCCCGGGTCGCGCAGCGGGTCGCGGCCGAGGACCGAGATCGCGCCTTCCGTCGGCGCCAGCAAGCCGGTCGCGAGCGCGAGCAGCGTCGACTTGCCGGCCCCGTTCGGCCCCGCAAGCCCGACGATCGCACCCTGCGGAATCTCGAGCGTCAGCCCGCGCAGGCCCCACTCGCGACGGAAGCGCTTGCCCAGGCCGTGCGCGACGAGCGGCGACGGGCTCATGCCACGCGACGCGCCAGAGACTCCCGGAGCGTTGCGGAGATGAGCGCGCGAATGCTCTCCTCGTCGAGCCCGGCAGTTGCCGCCGACTCGAGCCAGAGCTCGAGCGTCGCCCTGAGCTCGTCGTGGTGCCGGAGCGACGCCGGCGCGAGCGTGCTCGCGACGAAGGTGCCGCGTCCCTGGCGCGCGACGACGAGGCCCTCGCGCTCGAGATCGCGGTACGCCTTCGCGACGGTGTTCGGGTTGATGGCGAGATCGGCGACGACCTCGCGCACCGTCGGCAGCTGGTCGCCGACGTCGATCGTGCCGAGGCGGAGCGCCTCCTTCACCTGTTGCACGATCTGGAGATACGTCGCAACTCCCGAGCGCGGGTCGAGGTGGAACTCGATCACGTGCAACATCGTAGTACGCTCGCGTCGTGAAGACGAGTCTCGGCATCTGGGCCTTCGGCGGTATGGCCACCCGCTTCAACCCGGGCGGCTACAAGCCGGAGCTGGCGGGGATCCCGACCGCGACGAAGGTGCGCACCGCGGTCGAGGGACTGGGCGACCTGATGGACGACTACGAGTTCCACTATCCGCAGGAGCTCTCGCCCGCGAACCTGGACGAGGTCCGCGACGCTCTCGACGGGCACGGGATCTATTGCGTCGCGAGCGGGCTGCACCTCGACCCGCGCTTCGGCAAAGGCGCGTTCTGCTCCCCCGACGACGCGCTGCGCGCGGATGCGCTCAGGTTGACGCGGGAGGCGATCGACCTCGCGGCGGAGGTCGGCGCGCACATGATCATCTGGCCCGGGATCGAGGGGTACAACTACCCATTCCAGACGCCGTACAAGGAATCGTGGGTGCGCTTCATCGACGGCGTCGGCGAGTCGGCCGCGTACGCGAACGGCAAGGGCGTCACGGTCTTCCTCGAGCACAAGAACTCCGAGCCGGCGATGAAGATCCTCATGCGCAACATCGGCATGACGCTGCACGTGATCCACACGCTGCGCACGCGCGGGATCGACAACGTGCTCGTCAACATGGACTGGCAGCACCTGATCATGAACGGCGAGAACCTGGCCGAGTACGCGGCCCTGCTCGCTGCCGACGGCCTGCTCGGGCACCAGCACGCGAACTCCGGCTGGGGCACCTTCGACGATGACAACATGGTCGGCGCGACCGCGTTCATGGAGACGCTCGAGCTCGCGATCGAGCTGCGCCGCGCCGGCTACGGCGACAACGGCGAACGGCTTGGCTTCGACCTGTACCCGTACACCGAGGACGCCGTCGGCGCCGTGAAACGCTCCGTCCTGCAGTGGAACTTCATCGACGGCATCGCCGCGAAGGTCGACGGGGCCGAGCTGCGGGCGGCACAGCACGAAAAAGACGCGGTGCGCGCGTACGAGCTCGTCTACGCCGCACTCGGTGCCTGACGCTCTCGTAGGCCTCGATGTCGGCACCTCCGGCGTCAAGGGCGTCGCCATCGATGCGGACGGACGCGTGCTCGCGACCGCGACGGCGGACTATCCGCTCTCGCGTCCGCATCCCGGCTGGTCGGAGCAGGAGCCGGAGGACTGGTGGCGCGGCGCCGAGGACTGTCTTGCGCGTCTGCCCGAGGGGCCGATCGGCTTCTCGGGGCAGATGCACGGCCTCGTCGTCCTCGGCGCCGACGGGAGCGTGCTGCGGCCGGCGATCCTCTGGAACGACCAGCGCACCGCCGTCGAGGCGGCCGAGATCGAGGAGCGCGTCGGCCTCGCGCGGCTCATCGAGCTGACCGGCAACCGCGCGCTGACGGGGTTCACCGCGCCGAAGCTCCTCTGGCTCCGGCGCCACGAGCCCGAGCTGTACGCGCGGATCCGGCACATCCTGCTCCCGAAGGACTACGTGCGGTACCGGCTCACCGGCGAGCTCGCGATCGACGCCGCCGACGCCTCCGGCACGGTGCTGTTCGACGTCCGCCGGCGCGCGTGGTCGGAGGAGGTGTGCGCCGCACTCGACATCCCGCTCGAGTGGCTGCCCGAGTCGCACGAGTCGACCGAGATCGCGGGCGCAGGCGACCAGGCCGCGGCGGCGCTCGGCGTCGGGATCGCGCGGCCGGGACCGGTGTCGGTCGTGCTCGGGACGTCGGGCGTCGTCTTCGCCGCACTGCCGGCGTACACGCATGACCCGCAGGCACGGCTGCACGTCTTCTGCCACGCCGTTCCGAACACGTGGCACGCGATGGGCGTGATGCTCAGCGCGGCCGGGTCGGCCGCCTGGCTGCGCGGCGTGCTCGGCGCCGGACTGGCCGAGCTGGACGCCGAGGCTGAAGGCTGGGAGCCGGGCGCCGAAGGGTTGCTCTTCGCCCCCTACCTCGCCGGCGAGCGCACGCCGCATCCCGATCCGGACGCGCGCGGCGCATTCACCGGGCTCTCGGCGCGACACAACCGCGGCGCGCTCTGGCGCGCGATGCTCGAGGGTGTCGCCTTCGGCCTGCGCGATTCGCTCGAGCTGCTCCGCGAGCTGGGCGCACGACCGGAGTCGGGCCGCATCTCGGGCGGCGGCGCGCGCAGCGAGCTCTGGCTCCGCATCGTCGCGTCGGTGCTCGGCCTGCCACTCGAGCTGACCGAGTCGGAGGAGGGCTCGGCCTTCGGCGCGGCGCTCCTCGCCGGCGTGCGCGCTGGTGTCTTCGCCGACGCGGACGACGCGGTCGCACGCTGCGTGCGAACCCGGCGCCGCATCGAGCCCGAGTGGGACTACGACGCCGGCTACGCGCGCTTCCGGAAGCTCTACCCGGCTCTCAGCGCTGTCGCATCGCCGTGATGGCGTAGCCGCCCTCGAGCATCGCCGGCGCGCGCGCCTGCAGGCGATCCCACTCGGGGACGTCCCAGCCGAACGAGTCGGCGAGGCGGACGATCATGCTGAAGAGCGAGCAGACAGTGGCCGCGTCGAGCAGCGCCTGCCGGGAGACGCCCGCGGCGTAGGCCGCCTCCGCGTCCGACTCGGTCAGCTCGTCGGGGCGCAGCGTCAGCTTCTCGATGAACGCGAGCGCGGCGCGAAGCTCGGGCCGGAGCGGCGCGGTCCGCCAATCGGCGACGACCGCCTCCCAGACTTCCTCACCGAGCGCATACGACGCGACCGCGCCGTGGGAGCCCGTTCAGAAGGGACATTGATTGAGCAGCGACGTGAAGCCCGCGAACAGCTCTCGCTCGCCGGCGCTCCACTCGGACGGGCCGCGCATGACGCAGTCGAGCGCGTCGGAGAACGGCCGCCCGAACCGCTCGGGACGGTAGAGCAGCGTCTTCACGACGCCGAGCGGCTCGTTGCCGGTGCGCTCGCGGATCATTGCGAGCATCGCGGCCTCGTCGGGCGCGTGCCCGCCGTCGATGACTGCGAGCCTCACCGGATCACCGCCTCGGCGCACTCGAGACGGCGCAGGCCCTCGGCCATTGCGGCGGCGATCGTGTGCTCGAAGATCTCATCCTCGGAGACGCGCGCCTCCTTCATCTCCTCGACGTCGCGGTCGACGACGGTGTACGCGCGCTCGTGCACCTTGGCGAGGTAGGCGTCCATCGCGGCAGGCGCGGGGGTCGCGGTCGCACCCAGCTCGCGCAGCTCGTCGATCGCGTCGCTCACGAGGAGATCCTAGTTGGCGACGGTGATCGCGAGCGTGTTCTCGCCGAATGCGCCGGCGAGGTTCGCCGCCTGAACGTCGATCCAGTACGTGCCGTTCGCGAGCGACGTCGTGTCGAGCGACTGCGTGAGCCAGAAGCGGTAGTCGCCGGGACGGTTCGCCTTGTTCTGGTACGTCCCCGGCGCGTAGACGGACGCATAGAGCGACGCGGGCCAGAGCCGGTAGCGGAAGTCGGCGACCGTGTGCCACGCCGAGGGCGGATCGCCGTTCCCCGGGATGAGCCGCCAGCGGACGACGCTCGGCACGAGTCTCGCGCGGTTCCACGGCGGTGCCGGCTCGATGGAGGGAAGCTCATACGCGTCGGCGATAAGCGCGACCGTCCCGCTGACGTCCGCCCCCTCGGCCTGCAGGGCGTGGTCCTCGATGCGGACGACGGAGATCGCGTCCACGACGGGCGTGTTCAACTCCCGGAAGGGCGTGAGCGCACCGTGACGCAGCGGGTTGCGATACCGCCCGGCGACGGTCTCGGCGAAGTGGACGTGCCCCCAGCCCGGGAGGATGTACCCGAGGAGCTGGTGCATGCGCACGTGCGTGCCCGTCTTCACCACCGGACGGATGTGCCAGTAGGCGAACCCGCGCCGGTTCGGCCGGCGGAGGTCGACCGAGTCGGGGCCGCGAACCACGAGCCCGGGCTCGACGGCGTAGACCGCGGTGCCGTCGGGCGCGGCGATGTCCACGCCGAAGTGGAACGAGCCCTTCCACGTCAGGTTCGGGGCGACGTGGAAGCGCGGGTCGTCGAGCGTCCCGCGAATCGCGTGCATGCGGTCGAACGGCTTCACCGGCCAGCCGTAGGCCTGTGCGACGCCCGGCACCATGAGCGCCAGGACCGTCGTCAGCAATGCTCCCCGCAGCATCGTTCCATTGTGCCGATGCCCGCGGTTACAGCTCCGCAAACGATGAGTTGCAACCTTCAGCATCGTCATACCATCGACACCAAACCGGAGGCACACGATGCGCAAGCTGAAGCTCGCCATGTACGTCTCGCTCGACGGCGTCGTCGCGGAGCCGGCCTGGACCGGCCCGTACTGGAACGACCAGATCGCGGATCTCCAGGCGGAGTACCTGTACTCGAGCGACGCGCTCGTCCTCGGGCGTGTGACCTACGAGGGCTTCGCGGCCGCGTGGCCCGGCATGGAGGAGAGCACGGGCGACTTCGGCAAGAAGATGAACAGCATGCCCAAGTTCGTCGCCTCGCGAACGCTCGAGCAGGGCGAATGGAACGCGACCATCCTGAAGGGCGACCTGGCGACCGAGGTGGCCGCGCTCAAGGACGAGACCGGCGGCGATCTTCTGATCTACGGCAGCGGCGGCGTTGTCGACGAGCTCACGCGGCACGGCCTCATCGACGAGTACCGGCTGATGGTGCACCCCGTCCTCGTCGGCTCCGGCAAGAAGCTGTTCCAGGGGCTCGCGTCCACGATCGGCCTGCGCCTCGTCGATACCGTCACGACGGACACCGGCGTCGCGATCCTCACGTACGCGAAGGTCTAGTTAAGCCTTGCCGGCGCTGAGCCCGCCGTCCACGACGAGTCCCGAGCCGAGCACGAAGCGGGACTCGTCGGACGCGAGGTAGAGCGCGGCGTAGGCGACGTCCTCCGGCGTGCCGAGCTCTCCGCCGAGCTGGCGTGAGCGGATCGAGCGCCGGCCTTCTTCCGGGTCGGCGTACGACTCCTTGAGGTAGCGCTCGACGAACGGGGTCATGATCGTGCCCGGCAGCAGCGCGTTCACGCGGACGCCGTGCGGCGCGAGGTCGACCTGCATCGACTTCGTCAGCGCGAGGACGGCGCCCTTGGACGCGGCGTATGAGACGCGGCGCGCGAGACCGGTCTCGGCGATCGCAGACGACATGTTCACGATCGAGCCGGAGCGCTGCGCGATCATCGTCGGGACGACGGCGCGCGACATGAGGAACACGCCGCGCGCGTTCACGCGCATGACCTGCTCCCAGAGCTCCAGGCTCGTTTCTTCGAGGTCGCCGACGCCGGCGATGCCCGCGTTGTTGAAGAGGACGTCGATGCGGCCGTGCTCGGCGACCGCCGCGGCCGCGAGCGAGAGCGTCTCCGCTTCGTCGCCAACGTCGACGCGGTAGGGCGTGCCGTCGAGGTCGGCGGAGACGACGGTCGCGCCCTCGACGGCGAACAGCTGCGCGCTCGCGAGACCGATCCCGGACGCGGCGCCGGTGACGATGCAGACCTTGCCCGCGAGCCTCATGCATATAGGTTCGCAGCAATGAAGATCGTCTGTGTCGGGCTCAACTACGTCGACCACGCGCGCGAAGTCGATCTCGCGCTGCCGGAGCGGCCGCTGCTCTTCGCGAAGTGGCAGAACGCCGTCATCGCGTCGGGCGAGCCGATCGTCATCCCGGCCGGCGTCGAGCAGGTCGACTACGAGGCGGAGCTTGCGGCGGTCATCGGTTCGCGCGTGAAGCACGTCTCGGTCGAGAACGCGCTCGAGGCCGTTGAGGGGTACACGTGCCTCAACGACGTCTCGGCGCGCGTCTTCCAGTTCGCGGACGGGCAATGGACGCGGGCGAAATCGATCGACACGTTCTGCCCGATCGGCCCGCGCGTCGTGCCGCGCGACGACGTCGGCGATCCGCAGTCGCTGCGCATCCAGTGCCGCGTGAACGGCGAGACGGTGCAGGACGCGTCCACGGCCGACATGATCTTCGGCCTCGCCGAGCTCATCGCCTACGTGACCGAGACGATCACGCTCGAGCCCGGCGACGTGATCGCCACCGGGACGCCGCCCGGCGTCGCGTTCGGCCGGCCCGACGGTCGGTACCTCCAGGACGGCGACACCGTCGAGGTCGAGATCGAGCGCATCGGCGTGCTCGTCAACCCGGTGGTCACGTCATGAGCCGTCGCGGAGCTCGCGGAGCCGGCCGGCCGCGAAGCGGATGTCGTCGAAGGTCACCTCGCAGCCCTCGCCTGTGGGTGACTGCGCCTCGAATCCGACCGCCGGCTCGACGTCGTCGGCCAGCGTGAAGTGGCGGACGAGGCGCCACGTGCGCCCGTCCGTCGACGCGTGGAACGCGAACGCCGGCCCAAGTCGGGCGATGCGGAGCCACACCGCGTCACCGTCGACGACGAAGCCGTTCGCGTCATCCGAGCCGCCGCGCGTCACGACCGAGACGATCATCGGCTCCGCGTCGGGTGAGAACTCGAAGCAGAGCTTCGCCCAGATCGACTCGGAGACGTAGAGCATCAGAGCGCCGGCGTCGAACGTTGCCCCGAAACCGACGCGGACGCGCGCGCTGAAGCTGTAGTCGCCGACCACGTCGCCGACGAGCGCCGCGCCGTTGAGGGTCGGCTCGCGCTCGCCGGACGGGTCGACGAACCAGTCCGTCCGCGCGCCGGCGGCGAGCTCGAGGGTGGAGGCCTCTGTGCGCCAGCGGGCCGGCTCCACGAGCCAGCGCATCGGCATCGGCATCGCGTCAATGCGCTCGCTGCCCATCGTAAATTCTTACAACTTCATGCCTTGCCACGTGCGCCGGTCGGCGCTACCTTCGAGCGGTAGTGAGAGTTCGGGGGCTCATCTTTCTGGCGGTCGCGGTTGCGATCGCCGCATTCGGCGCCGGTGTTGCGCGCGCAGTCCCCCCTGCTCCGACCGGCGTAACCGCGGTGCCGGGCAACGCAAGGGCGACGGTCCGCTGGCACGCGCCCTCGAGCGGCGCACCGTTCTCCAACTACACGGTCACGTCCGCCCCCGGAGGGAAGACCTGCACGACCGCCGGTGTCGCGCTCTCGTGCACCGTCACGACTCTGACCAACGGGACGAGCTACACGTTCACCGTCACCGCGACGAACGGCACCGGCACCAGTGCCCCGTCGACCGCCTCGAACGCGGTCAAGCCCGCGGCTCCGCCCGGCGCGCCGACCGGCGTGGCGGCGACCGCAGGCAATGCACAGGCCACCGTGACGTGGGTTGCACCTGCATCGAACGGCGGCTCCGCGATCACGAAGTACGTCGTGGCCGCCTCCGGCTCGGGCGGCCAAACCTGCACGTGGACGACCGGCGCGCTCTCCTGCGTCGTCGCCGGCCTGATCAACGGGACGAGCTACACGTTCACCGTCACCGCGAGCAACGCCGTCTCCTCCGGCGCGGCCTCGGCGGCCTCGAGCGCGGTGACGCCGACCGGCCCGTCGCTGCCTCCTACCGGCATCTCAGCGGTTGCCGGCGACCAGCAGGCGACGGTGAGCTGCACGGCGCCCGCAAGCAACGGCGGCGCGGCGATCACGGCGTACACCGCGACGGCCTCCCCCGGCGGCGCGCACGCCTCCGCGACGACGTGCCCCATAACCGTCACGGGACTCACTGACGGGACGGCGTACACGTTCACGGTCACGACGAAGAACAGCCTCGGCACGAGCGCCGCGTCCGCGGCCTCGAACAAGGTGACGCCGGTCGACACGCACGCGCCGACCGCACCCGCCGGGCTGCACGGGGCGTTCGTCAATGGCTCGCTCGTGCTGTCGTGGCAGGGGGCGACCGACAACGTCGGCGTCGTCCGCTACGAGGTCGATCTGAACGGCACGGCGATCGCGAGCATCGCCAACACGACGACGCAGGCGACGACGCGCGCAATCGAGCCGAAGGGCACGAGCGTGTACACCGTGCGCGCGTTCGACGCGGCCGGGAACGCCAGCGGGGCGAGCGGGTCGGTGACCGTGAAGCGGACGCCGATCCCGAAAACCGCTCCGCGCTCCGCTCCTGCCTGGGCATGGAAGCTCTTCGCGTGGCAGCTCCACGGCCAGAAGGGCGCGCGGCCGAAGACGCCGAAGCCGCTCCCCCACTGGTATGCCGCCTGGCGCAACTGGCGCCTCCACCCCTTCGAAGTCGTCTGAGGCCGGACATGGAGAAGCCCCCTTGCGGGGGCTTCTCGGTAGCAGGCCTGTAAGCCGGATTTTGTCGAGGGTGACCATCCATCTATGCGGTTACCCGGCTCCTCGGCGGGCCGCCTCGGCGGAGCCTGTTCACCTTGCACCGGACGGGGTTTGGCGAGCCGGTCGTGTCACCACGGCCGCTGGTGGGCTCTTACCCCACCGTTTCACCCTTACCGTCAGCGTCTCCGGAGATGCGCTGTCGGCGGTCTGTTTTCTGTGCCACTGTCCGTCGGCTTTCGCCGCCTCCCTCTTGGGAGCGTCCTGCCCTGCGGTGTCCGGACTTTCCTCGAGCCCCGAAAGGCCCGCGGTCACCCGGCCTGCGACCCGAATTCTACCTGGACAGCGGCGGAATCGAGGCGTCCGTGCAAGACCGTCTCGCACTCCGGGCAGCGGATGGACGCCCCCTCGTGCAGGACGAACTCCCCGCACACGGGGCACTCGAGCGAGGCTCCGCGCAGCAGCGCGAAGAGCTCCTGCTCCAGCGTCCGGTGCAGCGGGGCGACGGTCATAGCTCGCGGAACACCCCCACGACCTTGCCCAGGACCTGCACGTAGTCGGCGTAGATCGGCTCGAGCGCGCTGTTCTCCGGCTGGAGCCGGATCCGCCCACGCTCGCGGTAGAACGTCTTCACCGTCGCCTCGTCGGCCGACTCGTCGTCGCCGGCGAGCGCCACGACGATCTCGCCGTTGCGCGCGTCCTGCGCCCGCTGCACGACGACGATGTCGCCGTCGAGGATTCCGGCCTCGATCATCGACTCGCCCTTCACGCGCAGGAGGAAGTCTCCGCGCAGCGTCTCGGGGACAGCGATCGCGTCCTCGACGTTCTCGTCTGCGAGCAGCGGCGAGCCGGCCGCGATCTGGCCCAGGAGCGGCAGCTTCGGCAGCGTCGCCGTCGCCTGAATCTCGCGGCCCATGAGCTCGAGCGCGCGCGGCTTCGTCGGGTCGCGGCGGAGGAGCCCCGCCCGCTCGAGGTTCGCCAGGTGGGCGTGCACGGTGGACGGCGAGGCGAGCCCGACGGCCTCGCCGATCTCGCGCACGGTCGGCGGGTAGCCGTGCCGGTCTACGTAGTCGACGAGAAAGGTCCAGATCTCCTGCTGGCGTCCGGTGAGCTCCACTTCAAGGCCTCCTGGCGAGGGGTCGGGTCGAACGTGTGTTCGACAGAAGGGTAGGGACTCCTCCGGACGGCGTCAACCCAGAAAAACGGGCCGCCTTGCGGCGGCCCAAAACGCATGCGCTGGAGAGGACTTGAACCTCCACGGCCTATTCGGCCACTAGGCCCTCAACCTAGCGCGTCTACCAATTCCGCCACCAGCGCAGGGGCGGGCGTAGTGTAGCCCGGCCTACTTGAGGAAGTGGAAGAGCGCGACGCTGTTCACGAAGAACAGCACCGCCACCACGATCGTCAGGCGGGTGAGGTTCCGCTCGACGATGTGCGTGCCGCCCTGCGAGGCCGGCGTGAACCCGAGCCCGCCCATCCCCGCGTCGCGCCCGCTGTGCATGAGCACGAGCGAGACGAGCACGAAGACGAGAATCACCTGGGTAACGGCGAGGAAGCTGGTCACACGGACAGGGTAGCTAGCGGTCTGCGACCTCGAGAATCGCTTCGACCAGCTCAGCGGCGATCCGATCCTTCGTCACGTAGCCGGCCGCGCCCGCCTGGCGCGCGCGGTCGACGTCGGTGCGCGCGTTCGAGCCGGTGAGCATGAGGATGCTCACGTCGCCGTCGGCGGCCTTGATCGCCTTCGCCGCCTCGATCCCGTCCATGAGCGGCATGCTGATGTCCATGAGGATCACGTCGGGGCGCCGTTCCCCGGCGAGCCGCACCGCCTCCTCGCCGTCGCCCGCGAGCCCGACGAGCTCGATGCGATCGTCCCCGGACAGGATCGCCTCGAGTGCCTCGGCGAACAGGCGATGATCGTCAGCGATGAGTACACGGACCACCATTGCCCACACTCTGCGTTGTTACGGTCCCTTTGTGAAGAGCGAGGACGCCCACGCCCGCATCCAGAAGCTGATCCTCACCGGCGACAACCGGCTCAAGCAGGGGGTCGACCCGGAAAAGGCGCGCGAGAGCTGGGAGCAGGCGCTCGCGGTCGCCCGCGAGGCCGGCCTCGAGGAGACGATCCGCCCCCTCGTCGAGATCAGGCTCGCCGACCTGCCGCCGCGCTGAGCCGCCTCCGGTGCGGAGCTTCGTCGTCCGGCCGCGATGGCGGCGCGAGGCGAAGGACGCAGGGAGCGGTCATAGCTACAGCTATGGCCGCGACTGAGGACGCACGCATCGCGTCGTCCAGCGCGGCCGGACGACTCAAGTCTTCGCGCCGGAGGCGGCTCGTATGAGGATCTCCTCCACCCGCTCCGCCTGACGGTGGACGTCGTGCGCGGCCGCGGCTTCGCGCGCAGCCAGATTCGGGCGGGGAAAGCCCGCCGCCCTGCGCATCGCCGCGGCGATCGCCTCGACGTCGAGCGGGTCGACGAGGATGCCCGCCTCCGGCGGCACGAACTCAGGCGGGCCGCCGATCCGCGTTGCGACGACCGAGCGTCCGCACGCCATCGCCTCGAGCAACGCCTGGCCGAGCGGCTCGAGCAGGCTCGGCTGGCAGAGCACGTGGCTGTCCGCGATGAGCCGTGGGATCTCGTCGTGCGCGACACGGCCGAGGAGCTGCACGCGCTCGCGACCTTCGAGCTGCGCGCGCAGCGGCCCGTCGCCGGCGAACGTGAGCGTCCCCTCGCCGAGGAGTGCGAACGCGTCGGCGAGACGCACGACGTTCTTTCGTTCCGTCAGCGCGCCGACGCAGAGGAAGCGCGGCGGGCCGTCCGGCTCCGGCGAGACGGCGAACCGGTCGAGGTCGACGCCGCTCGAGACCACCTCCGTCTTGCCGTGCGCCTGGGGGATCTTCGCCTCCAGCTCGCGGCGCAGGTACTCCGACACGCACACGACCGCGGCCGCGCGGCGCACGACGAAGCGCGTCGCCGCGGCGATGCCTGGAATGGCGCCGACGTTGCGCACGTCGCGGCCGTGCGCGGTGACGACGAGCGGCGCGCGACCGGCGAGCGCGGCGATCAGCCCGCTCGGAACGAGGAAGTGCGCGTACACGACGTCGGGGCGCCGCGCACGCAGCGTCCGCTGCGCCAGCGTCAGGTAGCGGAGCTTGCCACCCCCGCGCGTGTCCAGCACCGCGCGGTCGACCTCATTCCCGCGCGCGACGAGTTCACGCTCCAGCTGCGCGACGAACGGCCCGAGGTCGGGCGCGCCCGGGCCGGGATACATCTGCGAGACGAGCAGGATGCGCACGAATCAGGCGCGAGCGCGTAGCGCGTCGTACATCCCCCACTCGGCGCGCAGCGTCTCGCAGATCTCGCCGATCGTGCAGCGCGCACGCAGCGCCTCGCGCATGACCGGGAGCAGGTTCGCGTCGCCGCTCGCCGCCTCGCGCACGGCCTCGAGCGTGCGCGCGGCTTCCTCGGCGTTGCGTTCTGCACGGACGCGGGCCGTGCGCTCGATCTGACGCCGTTCCGCCTCCGGATCGAGGCGGTGCAGCTCGACGCGCTCCGGCTCCTCCTCCTGGTAGCGGTTGACGCCGACGATCACGCGCTCGCCGCGCTCGACCTGTTGCTGCCAGTCGAACGCGGCCTGCTCGATCTCCGACTGGACGAAGCCCTGCTCGATCGCATCCACCGCGCCGCCGAGCTCGTCCACGCGCTCGATCAGCTCCCAGGCGCGCACCTCCAGCTCGGAGGTGAGCGCTTCGATGTAGTACGAGCCGCCGAGCGGATCGGCCGTGTCGAGCGTGCCTCCCTCGGAGGCGAGGATCTGCTGCGTGCGCAGCGCGATCCGGGCCGAGTGCTCGGTCGGCAGCGCGAGCGCCTCGTCGAACGCGTTCGTGTGCAGCGACTGCGCGCCGCCGGCGACGGCCGACAGCGCCTGGATGGCGACGCGGACGATGTTGTTTTCCGGCTGCTGCGCGGTCAGCGTCGAGCCGCCGGTCTGCGCGTGGAAGCGCAGCGCCTGCGCCTTCGGATTCGTCGCGCCGAAGCGCTCCTTCATGATCCGCGCCCAGAGGCGGCGAGCGGCGCGGAACTTCGCCACCTCCTGGAAGAAGTCGTTGTGCGCGTTGAAGAAGAACGAGAGCCGCTCGCCGAACTCGTCGGGTGAGAGACCGGCGTCGACTGCAGCGCGGCAATACGCGATCCCGTTGGCGAGCGTGAACGCAAGCTCCTGCACTGCGGTCGCTCCCGCTTCGCGGATGTGGTACCCGGAGATCGAGATCGTGTTCCAGCGCGGGATCCGCTCCGCGCAGTACGAGAACAGATCCGTCGTGAGCCGCATCGACGGCTTCGGCGGGAAGATGTAGTTCCCGCGCGCGACGTACTCCTTGAGGATGTCGTTCTGCACCGTCCCGCGCAGCGCCTCGGGAGCGACGCCCTGATCCTCGGCGACGAGCTCGTACAGCAATAGGAGTAGCGACGCGGGCGCGTTGATCGTCATCGACGTCGACACCTCGGCGAGCGGGATGCCGCCGAGCAGGATCTCCATGTCGGCGATGGAGTCGATCGCGACGCCGGTCCGGCCGACCTCGCCCAGCGAGCGTGGGTCGTCGGAGTCGTACCCGAGCTGCGTCGGAAGGTCGAACGCGATCGAGAGGCCCGTCTGCCCGCGCGCGAGCAGATACCGGTAGCGCGCGTTCGACTCCTCCGCCGACGCGAAGCCCGCGTACTGCCGGATCGTCCACGGCCGTCCGCGATACATGTCGGGATACGGCCCGCGCGTGAACGGATACGTGCCCGGCGGCTCGAGCGAGGCGGGCGCGTCAGCGGCCGTGTACACCGGCTTGACCGGAATCCCCGACTCCGTCTCACGATCGTCGGTCGCCGCCACTGTGGTAATCGTAGGGCCGTGGTCGCGTGTACGCCGCATCCCGGGCTCGGAACCGTCACCTACGCGCACGCGGCGATCGACCTGGCAACGTGCAAGCCGCCGACTGGGATCGTCGTGGTGCTGCATTCCCTTCAGCCGACCGTCCGAGCGCAACACGGCAGCCAGACGATCCTCTACAAGGGCAAGGTCGTGCTGAGGGTCCCGGAGTCGTACAAGAACGCGCCCGCCGGGAATCCCGGCCCGATCGCCCTCACGGAGCTCTCGCCGAACAGGAAGTGGGTCCTCTACGCGATCGACCCGCTCGGCTCGTCCTCGCTCGCCGCCGACGGCGAGACGCTCCGCGCCATCCGGGTCACGGGCGGGCGCTCGTACACCGTCGGCTTTGGCCTGCTGTACGACGACTATCGCACGTGGTGCGGGAACACGCTCGTCATGACTGCGGGCGGCGACCGCATCGCCGTGCACGCGAAGCGGCTGATCGCGACCGGGCCGCCCGATTGGAAGGCGCGCACGCTCGTCCCCGACTCAGCACGCTCGTTCGGCTCGGTCACGTGCTCGCCGGACGGCAAGTCCGTCGTCGCACAGGAGCAGCCGAACAGCATCGACGCGAACTTCTTCCACACGCACTGGCGCCTGGTCCGCATCAACCTCGACGGATCGATGACGCAGCTGACGCATCCGCCCGCGCACCACGCCGACGAGTCGCCGACGTTCGCGGGCGGCGTCCTCTACTTCGTCCGCTCGGAGAAGGGCAACGGGAAGCTGTACGCGCTCCAGCGCGGGAAGCTCGTCGGGCCGCTGCTCTCGCTCGGGTACTCCCTCGGGTTCTACGGCCACCAGAACTGGCCGTACACGGTCACGCGCTGAGCTCGAGCTCCGCGTCGCGGTTGACGAGCGTCGCGTAGCGGCCGCCTGCGTTCACGAGCTCGTCGTGCCGGCCGATCTCGACGACATGGCCCTTGTCGAGGACGACGATCTGGTCGGCGTCACGAATCGTCGACAAGCGGTGCGCGATCGCGATCGTCGTCCGTCCCTCCGAGAGCTTGTCGAGCGCTTCCTGCACGAGTCGCTCGGTCTCGGTGTCGAGCGAGCTCGTCGCCTCGTCGAGGACGAGCACGGGCGGGTTGCGCAGTACCGTCCGCGCGATCGCGATCCGCTGCTTCTCCCCGCCGGAGAAGCGATAGCCGCGCTCGCCCACCATCGTGTCGTACCCCTCGGGCAGCGCGGCGATGACGTGGTGGATGCGCGCGGCCTCCGCCGCCACCTCGATCTCCTCGTCGGTCGCGTCCGGCTTCGCGAAGCGGAGGTTGTCGCGCACGCTCGCGTGAAAGAGATACGTCTCCTGCGACACGACGCCGACGAGGTCGGACAGCGCCTGGAAGCTGAGGTCGCGCACGTCGACGCCGCCGATGGTGACGCGCCCCGAGGTGACATCGTACAGTCGCGCTGCGAGGTAGCCGAGGGTCGTCTTGCCCGAGCCCGTCTCGCCGACGATCGCCGTCGTCGTCCCCGCGGGCACGACGAAGGACACGTCCTCGAGCGCCCAGCCGGCGCCGTAGGTGAACCCGACCCCGTCGTAGAAGACGTCGCCCGCCCGAGCGACGGCGACTGCGTCCGGCTTCTCGTCGATGTCGACCGGCTGGTCGAGGTACTCGAAGATGCGGTCGAAGAGCGCGAGCGACGTCTGCACGTCGAGACCGACGCCGAGCAGTGACCCGACCGGGAAGAACAGCCGCGTCTGCAGCGTCGTGAACGCGATGATCGTCGGGATCGATACGACGTGCGTCAGCCCGCCGAACCAGTACACGGCGGCCGGCATGATCGAGAAGCTCGTCTGGATCGAGGCCATCACCCAGCGCCCCGCCATCCGCTGCCGGACTTCGAGGTCGGCGAGGTTCAGCGACTCCGACTCGAAACGGTCGGCGAGCTCGCGCGTGCGGCCCATCGTCTTGCCGAGCATGATCCCGCTCACCGAGAGGGACTCCTGCACGAGGCTGGAGATGTCGGCGAGCGACTCCTGCGTCGTCTTCGCGATCCTCCGCCGCTCGTTGCCGACGCGGCGCGTCAGCAGGACGAAGATCGGGATGAGCGCGAACGCGAAGAGCGCGAGCTCCCAGCTGAGCAGGAGCATGCCGACCATCGTCGCGATGACGGTGGTGGCGCTCGACGCGATGCTCGTCGCGGTATTCGTGACGACGTTCTGGACGCCGCCGATGTCGTTCGAGATACGCGACTGCACCTCGCCCGTCCGCGTGCGCGTGAAGAACGCGAGCGACAGGCGCTGCAGGTGGCGGAAGACGGACGCGCGCAGGTCGTGCATGACGCGCTGGCCGACCTGGTTCGAGAGCAGCGTCTGGATCACGCCGAGGATCCCGGTCACGACCGCGATCGCGATCATCCCACCGGCGTTCCACGAGATCGCCGCCTTGTCGTGGGCGCCGATGGCGACGAGGACGCGGCGGAGCAGGAAGGCGGGAATGACGCCCAGGGCGGCGCTCACGACGATGAGCGCCAGCAGCCCCGAGAGCCGCGCCTTGTACGGCGTGAACAGCGGCCGGATCCGGCGCAGGTTGGCGCGCCGGACCTCCGGATCGGCCGGCCGCTCGGCCGGCGCGTCACTCGAGTGGAAGAACATCCCCATCGCGACTCAGGGTACGTCGTGATGCATGATCGAGGACGTGCGCGTCACCGTCAGACTCTTCGCCGGCCTGCGCGAGCGCGCCGGCACCGGACGCCTCGAGCTCGACGACGTCGAGCGCGTCGACGAGGTCTGGTCACGCCTCGGCCTGGGCGACGAGCCCGGCGGTCTCCTGTACGCGGTGAACCGCACGTACGTCGCGCGCGACGCCGCGCTCGCCGACGGCGACGAGGTGGCGGTGATCCCGCCGGTCTCCGGCGGCGCGTTCCTGCTCAGCTCCGAGCCGCTCGATCTCGGCCGGGTGGTCACCGAGGCGGCGAGTGAGGACGCCGGCGCGGTCGCGACCTTCGTCGGCACCGTGCGGCGCCACTCGCGCGGGCGCGAGGTCGTGCGGCTCGAGTACGAGGCCTTCGAGGAGATGGCGGAGCCGATGCTCCGAGGGCTGGCGGACGAGCTGAAGGAGAAGCACGGGTTGTGCGAGGTGGCGATCCACCACCGCGTCGGCGCCGTAGACATCGGCGAGGCGAGTGTCGTCATCGCCGTCTCCGCCCCGCACCGCGCCGCCGCACTCGAGGCGTGCCGCGAGGCGATCGACACGTTGAAGGAGACCATCCCGCTGTGGAAGAAGGAGTTCTACGCCGACGGCGAGGAATGGATCGGGAGGGGATCGTGAGGGGATCGTGAAACGGAGCCTGGAACGACTCGCGGGCGGGGCGGTCGTCATCGGCGGCACGGCGCTGAAATGGGGCTTCGTCTTCGCGAAGTTCTTCGGCTTCTTCATCTCCGCCGCCGCGTACTCGTTCTGGTTCCACAGCTGGACGTTCGGCGTCGGCCTCGCCGTGTTGATCCTCGTGCACGAGCTCGGCCACGTGATCGAGGCGCGCCGCCAGGGCCTGCACGTGTCGTGGCCGATGTTCATCCCCTTCTTCGGCGCGTACGTGACCATCCAGCGCGCCGGGCTCACGCCGCTGCGCAGCGGGCTCATCTCGCTCGCCGGCCCGTTCGTCGGGTCGATCGGGGCGGCAGCCGTGTGGGTCGCGAGCTCGGTTCAAGGCTCGTCGCAGCTCCAGGTGCTCGCGAACATCGGCTTCCTCCTCAACGCCTTCAACTTGCTCCCGGTCGGCTTCCTCGACGGCGGCCACGTCGCCGGGTCGATCCGCGAGGCATGGCGCATGCCTGTCATCCGCTTCGAGGGCGGCGTGCCGATGCAGGCGTTCGCCCCGGATCGCGCCCGCGCGGTGCAGCTCTTCGCGCTCTACGCCGGACTGGCGGCGGCGACCGTGCTGTGCCTGCTCGCCACGCGACCGAACGGAGCATTCCTGTGAGTACCGACGACCGCCGCATGCTCCAGACGCACTGGTCGCCGGAAGAAGAGCTCGACCACGCAGAGAAGATCGGCGCGGAGTTCCTCGCGGGCTTCGGCGTCGTCGACAAGATCGACCGCCCGGCCGTCTCGATCTTCGGCTCGGCGCGCCTCCACGAAGGGTCATTCGCGTACGACGAGGCGCGGGCGACCGCGAAGCTCTTCGGCGAAGCCGGCTGGGCAGTCGTGACCGGCGGCGGCCCCGGCGTGATGGAGGCGGCGAATCGCGGCTGCCGCGAAGGTGGCGGCCTGTCGGTCGGCTTCAACATCGAGCTGCCCCACGAGCAAGGATCGAATCCCTACATCGACGTCGGGATGACGTTCCGCCACTTCTATGCGCGCAAGACGATGTTCGTGAAGGCGGCCGAGGGGTTCGTCGTCTTCCCCGGCGGGTTCGGGACCGCCGACGAGCTGTTCGAGTCGCTGACGCTCATCCAGACCGGCACGGTGCTCGACTTCCCGGTCATCCTGTTCGGGTCGGAGTACTGGTCGCCGCTGCTCATGTGGATTCGCGACCGTGCCCTGCCGGAGGGAACCGTCTCGCCCGGGGACCTGGAGCTGCTGACGCTGACCAACGACCCCGCCGACGCCGTCCGCATGGTGCTCGAGCGGTACGAGCAGCGCAGCGCCAGTAACGTTTGACGCATGGAGCTGCGTGACCTGCCGTCGGTGGACGAGCTCGTGCGGGACGTCGACGACCCGCTCGCGGTCGACGCCGCCCGCCTGGTTCTCTCGCGCGCGCGTGAAGAAATAAGGGCCGGTGTCGATCCGGGGGATCTCGCCACGCGGTTGACGCGCGAGCTCGAGGCCGCCCGCAGGCCGAGCCTGCGCCGCGTCCTGAACGCGACCGGCGTCATCGTCCACACGAACCTCGGCCGCGCCCCGCTCGCGCCCGAAGCGCTCGCGCGGGTCCAGGACGCGGCCCGCGGCTACTCGAACCTCGAGCTCGACCTGGAGGAAGGCGAGCGCGGATCGCGCCAGGACCATCTCGCAGCGCTGCTGCGCCGCCTCACCGGCGCAGAGTCGGCGCTCGTCGTGAACAACAACGCCGCCGCCGTACTACTCGCGCTCGCCGCGCTCGCGGAGGGCCGCGAGGTCGTCGTCTCGCGCGGCGAGCTGCTCGAGATCGGCGACGGCTTCCGCATCCCCGAGGTGCTCGCGCGCTCCGGCGCCCTGCTGGTCGAGGTCGGGACGACGAACCGGACGCGCGCCGCCGACTACGAGCGTGCGATCGGCCCGGAGACCGCGCTCGTCCTGCGCGTGCACCAGTCGAATTTCCGTGTCGTCGGCTTCACCGAGCTGCCGCGCCTCGCCGAGGTGGCCGCGGTCGCACACCGCCACGAGCTTCCGCTCGTGGACGACCTCGGCTCGGGCGCGCTCGGCGACGTGCCCGGGGAGCCGTCGGCGCGCGAGTCGCTGGCCGCCGGCGCAGATCTCGTCTGCTTCTCCGGCGACAAGCTGCTCGGCGGCCCGCAGGCGGGCATCGTCGCGGGCCGGGCCGATCTCGTCGAGCGGCTGCGGCGTCACCCGCTGCAGCGGGCGGTGCGCGTGGACAAGCTGAGCCTCGCGGCGCTCGAGGGCACGCTGCAGCTGCACCTCGAAGCTCCGGCGCGCATCCCGGTCCTGCGCATGCTCGGAGAGAACGCGAGCGTCGTCCGCGCACGCGCCGAACGACTTGCCGCGCTGACGGGCGGCACCGTCGAAGAGACCGTCGCCCGCGTCGGCGGCGGCGCGCTTCCGCTCGCGGAGCTGCCGAGCTTCGCGTGCGCGCTCGACGAATCGCTTGCCGCGCCGCTGCGCGTGGGCGAACCGCCGGTGATCGGCATCGTCCGCGACGGGAAGCTCCTGCTCGACTGTCGCACGCTCGCCGACGACGAGCTCGACGAGGTCGCGCTCGCCGTCGCCGCCTCGCGCGGATGAGCGAGCTCGTCCTGTGGAATCTCATGCGCGGCGCGCTTACGACGCGCGCGCTCGCGCTCGCAGTCGACCTCGGCCTGCCTGACGCGCTCGCCGACGGACCGAAGCGCATCGACGACGACGTCGCCTATCGCGTCCTGCGAGCGCTCGCGAGCGACGGCGTCTTCGAAGAGGTCGAACCGCGCGTGTTCCGCAACAACGACGCGTCGGAGCTGTTGCGCGCCTCCGGATGGGACGACTTCGCGCGCCTCTTCGGCGGCATCTGGCTGCAAGCGATAGCCGAGCTGAACGCGACTGGCGGCGCGTCGTTCCCTCGCGTCTTCGGCGCCGGGTTCTGGGACTGGCTCGCAGAGCATCCGGAGGAGCGCGCGGCCTTCGACCGTTCGATGGCGACAGGCAGGGAGCGCCGCGTCGAGCGCCTCGCAGGCGTCGACTGGCGCGGGGACGAGCTCGTCGTCGACGTCGGCGGCGGCAACGGAACGTTCCTCCGCCTCCTGCTCGACCGGCACACGGGACTGCGCGGCATCGTCTTCGACCTACCGGAGACCG
The DNA here is from genome assembly GCA_003139545.1 of Actinomycetota bacterium. GTDB lineage: Bacteria > Actinomycetota > Thermoleophilia > Gaiellales > Gaiellaceae > Palsa-739. Next base: position 213,204 of record PLJC01000012.1, on the reverse strand, counting down.
TGCCCGACGCATCGACCTTCGACAACCGACTCGAGTTCGTCGCCGGCAGCTTCTTCGAGTCGGTCCCTGGCGGCGACGTCTTCGTGCTCGGCTCGATCCTCCACGACTGGAACGACGAGCACGCGACGAAGATCCTGCACACCGTCCGTGCGAGCGCGAGCGACGACGCACGACTGATCCTGCTCGAGGACGTGATCGATGCCGGAAACGAGCCGGACGGCGCGAAGTGGCTCGACCTGTTGATGCTCACGCTCGTCGACGGACGCGAGCGCGGCGAAGCCGAGTGGCGCGACCTGCTCGAGGCCGGCGGATGGCGGATCGAGCACATCGAATCGGGTGTGATCGAAGCCAGATGCCTCTGACGGTCGCAACGGCGGGCCACATCGACCACGGGAAGACGACCCTCGTCGAGGCGCTCACGGGTAAGAACACCGACCGCCTCCCCGAGGAGCAGGCGCGGGGCATCTCCATCGACCTCGGGTACGCGCCGCTCGAGCTGCCGGACGGGACGCAGCTCTCCGTCGTCGACGTTCCCGGTCACGAGCGGTTCGTGCGGACGATGGTGGCGGGCGCGACCGGCGTCGACCTCTTTCTGCTCGTGATCGACGCGAACGAGGGCGCGCGGCCACAGACGCATGAACACCTCGCCGTGCTGCGTCTGCTCGGCGTCGATCGTGGCGTCGTCGCGCTGACGAAGTCCGACGTCGCCGACGCGGACACGCTCGAGCTCGCGCGCGCGGAGGCGGAGGAGCTCGTCCCGGGCGCGGCGGTCGTCGCCGTCAGTGGACGTACCGGCGCAGGGCTCGACGAGCTGCGCGCTGCTCTGGCCGCGATCGCGACCGAACGCGGCCGCGAAGACGCGCCGACGCGGCTATACGTCGACCGCTCGTTCACGCTGCGCGGCATCGGCACCGTCGTGACGGGAACGCTGTGGTCGGGATCGATCGGCGAAGGCGACGAGCTGCGCGTCGAGCCCAGCGGGCGGAACGTCCGCGTGCGCAGCGTGCAGGTGCACGACCGTCCGGTCGATCGCGCCGACGCGGGACAGCGCGTCGCGGTCGCCCTCCCCGGTGTCGAACGCAGCGACGTGCGCCGCGGCGACGCGCTGGTCGCGCCCGGTGCGTACCGGCCGACCTACCGGCTCGACATCGCCCTCGAGCCCCTCGCAGAGATTCCCGCGCGAGTCCACGTGCATCACGGGACCGCGGATGTGCTCGCGCGCGTCGCTCCCGTGGGCGACCGCTTCGCGCAGCTGCGGCTCGCGGCTCCAATCGTCGCCGCGCGCGGCGACCGCGTCGTCCTGCGCGCGGGAACAACCGTCGGCGGCGGAGTCGTCCTCGATCCGCATCCGCCGCGTCACGCGAGCGTCGAGCGGATGGAAGCAGTCGAGCGCGGAGACTCGCTCGTCTACACGCCCGTGCGCGTGGACGGCGAGTGGGTCTGGTCGCAGGAGTGGCTCGACGAGCTGCGCGCGCAACTCGAGCACGCGATCGACGCGGCGGATCCACTCGACCCCGGCGTTGCGATTCCGGCCGAGCCCTGGGTAAAGGCCGTCGAGCCTCACCTCGGTTTCGAGCGGCGCGGCGCGAAGCTCTATCGCCCCGGCGCCGCCGCGGCGCTCGGCGAGCGCGCGGACGCGGCCGCCGCGCTCGAGGCGCAGCTCGGCCTCGAGCCGGTGAAGGTCGACGACCCCGCGCTCGGGCGCTTCCTCGAGGACGAGGGCCGCCTCGTCCGCGTCGGCGACGGCTTCGCGATCTCGCCAGCCGCGTACGAGCAAGCGCGCGACGTCCTGGTCGACGGGATCACGCTCGCGCAGTTCCGCGACGCGCTCGGAGTCGGCCGCAAGACGGCGCAGATGCTCCTGGAACGGTTCGATGCCGACGGCGTTACGCGCCGCGCCGGCGACGCTCGCGTGCTGCGGAAACGCGGCCGATGATGCCGGCGGCGCTATCCCCCGCCCGGTGGTCGAAGACGCAGAGCCCCGTCGCGCTCATGGTCATCCGCCTCCTCCTCGTCGGGAACGTCGTCGTGCTCGCGACCGGTGGCGCGCTCTGCCTCGTCGGCGTGGCGCGACCCGCCGGAATCCTCGGCGCCGCGCTGATCTGGTGCCTCGCGGCCGCCCTGCTCTGGCTGGTGCCGTACACGAATCCGCGGCGGGGCGACACCTCCCGCTGGTGAGTCGTGAGACACTTACAGCGGTGGAAGTTCGCGAGCTGATCAAGCGCTACAACGACGCGTGGAACGCGCAGGACGTCGACACGATCTCGTCCATGCACCATCCGGGCGTCGTCTTCCACAACCACACCGCCGACGAGCGCGCCGAAGGCGCCGACGCCGTGCGCGAGCACATCGCGGCCATCTTCCGCAACAACCCCGACCTTCGGTTCTCGACGGTCAGCCTGCGCGTCGGCGACGACTTCGCCGTCTGCGAATGGACGGCGAGCGCGCGCGGCGTCGAGTGGGACGGCGTCGACGTCTTTCCGATCGAGGACGGGCTGATCAGGCGGAAGGACGTGTACTCGGCGTCACATCGCCCGCGCGCGCCGAAGGACTGACACCGAACCGGAGCACGTCCGGCCGGTGGTAGTGCCCGACCGGGTCGAAGCGCTGCCGCTCCGCGAGCAGCCGGCCCGGATCGAGCTCGGCGTACAGGATCCCCTCCTCGTCGTACAGCGGCCCGGCGAGATAGGAGCCGTCAGGCGCGAGGATCGCGCTTCCGCCGCGGCCGATCACGCCGGCGCCGTCGAGCTCCGCCCGGAGCGGGAAGTCGTCGGGATACGAGGACGCGCGCTGGAACGCGGACGGCGAGACGACATACGACCGGCTCTCGCGCGCGATGTGCACGAGCGTCGACTGCCACGCGTCGCCGTCGTCGGCGGTGGACGCGACGTAGATCTCGACGCCTGACTCGTACAGGGCGAATCGCGCGAGCGGCATGTAGTTCTCCCAGCAGATGAGGCCGCCGACCCGGCCGAAGCCGGTCTCGACCGCGTTGAGCCCGCGCCCGTCGCCCTGTCCCCAGATGAGCCGCTCGTGGTTCGTCGGGACGAGCTTGCGGTGATGGAGCGCGAGCGAGCCGTCGGGCGCGTGGTAGAGGAGCGCGTTGTAGATCGTCCCCGGTCGCTCGGTCTCGACCTCGTTCACGCCGGTGACGAGCCAGATGCCGAGCTCGCGCGCGCATGCGGCGAGCCGCTGCTCGGACGGTGAGCCGACGGCGATGGAGTTCTGCGCGATACGCGCGAACGTCTCCTTCGCGCCGTCGTTCTCCCAGCCGGCGAACGCCTTCGCCCAGCGCGACGACGGGTACACCGGAACGAACGTCTCCGGAAAGACGACGAGCTCGGCGCCCCTGCCGGCGGCCTCCGCCGCGAGCCCCTCGAGCTTGTCGAGCGTGCGCTCGCGATCGAGGATGACCGGCTCCGCCTGCACGCAGGCGACGGTGACGGCGCGCTCCATACTTGAACCCTAGTGGTCCTGGCCCTGAAGCTCACGCTCACGCCTGCGGTGATGATCGGCGCGACGCTCGCCGGCCGCCGCTGGGGTGGCGCCATCTCGGGCTGGCTCATCGGGCTGCCGCTGACGTCGGGGCCGCTCGTCTTCCTCCTCACGCTCGAGCACGGCCGGCACTTCGCCGCGCGAACGGCGGTCGGGTCGCTCTCGGGCGCGATCGCGGAGGCGGCGTTCTGCGTCGGCTATGCGCTCGGCGGCCGCCTCCCGCTCGTGTGGGCGACGCTCGGTTTCGCTGCGGCCGCGGCGGCCGTGCACGCCGCCCCGCTCGCGCTCCTGCTCGGACTCGTTCCGGTCGCGCTCGTGCTCGCGCTGCTCGTGCTGCCGCCGTTCCCGGCGCGGACGGAGACGTCCGTGCGCGCGCCGCGGTGGGATCTGCCTGCGCGTGCGGTCGTGGCGACCGGCGTCGTCCTCATCCTCACCGCGTCGGCAACGACGATCGGCGCGCGCCTCACGGGCCTGCTCGCGGTGTATCCGCTCTACTCGGCGGTGCTCGCCGCGTTCGCGCACCGGCTGGAAGGACGCGCCGCCGCCGTCGGCCTGCTGCGCGGGCTGCTCGTCGGCCTCTTCTCGTTCACGGCGTTCTACTCGGTGCTCGGGCTCGTGCTTCCTCGTATCGGGACTGCGGGCGCGTTCGCGAGCGCGATCGCCGCCGCGCTCATTGTCCAGGCGGCGACGCTAGGCCGAATCCGCCGCCGCCCGGCGTCTCTATCCGAACGAGATCGCCCGCCTGCAGCGCCGTCGTCACCTTTGCCGGCTGCTCCTCCCCGTTGACGAGCGTGCGGCCCGCTGCGCCGTCGGCTCCTCCCGCGGCGCCGCGCGGCCCGTGCGCGCGTCGCTCTGCGAGCACCGAGAGGCGGCAATCCTCGAGCACCCGCAGCTCGCGCACGACGCCGTCGCCGCCGCGGTGCGCGCCTTCGCCGCCGGACCCCTCGCGCAGGTGCCAGCGCTCCACGCGTAGCGGATACGAGAGCTCGAGCGCCTCGACCGGCGTGATGAGCGTGTTCGACATGGCGACGTGCACGCCGCTCGGCCCGTCACCGTCGGCGCACGCGCCCTGGCCGCCGCCGATCGTCTCGTAGTAGGTGAAGCGCTCGTTGCCGAGCGCGACGTTGTTCATCGTCCCCTGTCCCTGCGCGTACTCCCCGAACGCCGCGAACACGACGTCGACGATGCGCGACGACGTCTCCGTGTTGCCGGCGACGACGGCCGCAGGACGCCGCGCGTTGACGAGACATCCTTCGGGCGCGGTCACCGTCACAGGGGCAAAAGCGCCGCCGGAGGCTGGTAGATCGGGCTCGGTGAGGCAGCGGACGACGAAGTAGCACGCCGACTTCGTCACCGCGAGCGGGCAGTTGAGGTTGTACGCGTCCTGCGCACTCGTCCCCGTGAAGTCGATGCGGATCTCCTCGCCGTCGATCTCGACCGTCGCGCGAATGGTCAGCTCGCCGTCGACCGCCTCGACGACGTCCTCGGCGGAGCGCGTCCCGTCCGCAAGCCGCGCGATCGCGGCGCGCACCATGCGCTCCGAGTACGCGTACAGCTCGTCCATCGCCGCCGCCACGCGCTCGCGCCCACGCCGGGCGCAGAGCTCGTCGATACGCGCCTCCGCCAGCCGGTGCGCGGCGATCTGCGCGCGCAGGTCGCCGCGCCGCTCGTCGGGGTTGCGCGCGTTGGCGACGAAGAGGTCGATCACCTCGTCGGTGAGCGGCGTCGGCGGAATGATCAGCCCCTCCTGGTACAGCTCGCGCGAGAACGCGGGCAGGCTGGCAGGCTCCATCCCGCCGACGTCGGCGTGATGCGCGCGCGAGACGGCATAGCCGAGCGCCGTGCGCGACACGAGCGTGACGTCGGGCAGGTGCGTGCCGCCCGTATACGGGTCGTTGAGGATCCAGAAGTCGCCGGGCAGCGTCATGACGGCAGCGACCGCGTCGGGCATCGCACCGAGGTGCACGGGGATGTGCTCGGCCTGGACGACCATGCGCCCGCGCTCGTCGAAGAGCGCCGTCGAGCAGTCGCGCCGCTCCTTGATGTTCGCCGAGAACGCGGACCGGATGAGGACGGCGCCCATCTCCTCCGCGACTGCGCGGAGCGAGCTCCCGATGACTTGCAGCTCGACGTTCACCGGCTCAACACCAACGTCCCGTCGTCGTTCGTCTCGCCGCTCCAGCCGTCCGGGACCCAGCACGTGGCTCCGGGCAACTCGACGAGCTCCGGCCCCGAGACCGTGCGGCTCGCGGTCGCGTGCAGGTCGATCGCGGAGCCAGGGACGATGTCCGCGGTGCGCACGGCGACGAGCTCGATCTCCCGCGACGCGTCGCTGTACCCGTACCGGTCCGCGTGCGCACGGTGGAACGCGCCCGCGAGGTCGCGTTGCAACGGCACGGTCAGCTCGAACGACTGACCGCGGTAGCGCAAGTCCGCCTCGCCGTCCTGCGGCAGGTCCGACACCTCGGCGAGTGGCCGCACGTGTGAGACGACGCGGTCGCGGCGCTCGTCGCCGGCGACGAGACCGAGCGCCGACAGCACGCCGGCCGCCTCGGGCACAAGCACGGTCGCGATCCCGAGCTCCTCGGCGAGTGCACACGCATGCAGCGGCCCGGCGCCGCCGAACGCGACGAGCGCGAAGTCGCGCGGATCGTGGCCGCGCTCGACGGAGACGACGCGGAGCGCGCGCAGCATCTCCGCGTTCACCACCTCGACGACCGCAGCCGGGTCGACGCCGGCGAGTGCCGCCGCGGCAGCGTCGCGGTCGAGGACGAGACCGCCCGGCAGCTCGCCCGGAAGACGGCCGAGCAGGAGGTTCGCGTCGGTGACCGTCGCACCGCCGCCCGCGCCGTAACACGCAGGCCCTGGATGTGCGCCCGCGCTCTCCGGTCCGACGTGGATGGCGCCACCGGCGTCGACGCGCACGAGTGAGCCTCCGCCGGCGCCGACCGTGTGCAGGTCCACCGAAGGGAGACGGATCGGCAGGCCGCCGACGTCCCGTTCCGCGACGCGGGCCGCGCGGCCGCCGGGCAGGAGGCAGACGTCGGTCGAGGTCCCGCCCATGTCGAACGCGATCGCGTCGGCGAAGCCCGCGCGACGCGCGACGAGGCCCGCGCCGACCACGCCGGCAGCGGGGCCGGAGACGAGAATCGTCGCCGGGTGCGCCGACGCCTCCGCCAGCGTGGCCACCCCACCCGAGGAGAGCATCACGAGCGGCTCCGGAAGGCCTGCTGCTCCAGCAGCGTCCGCGAGCGCCGAGAGGTAGCGCGCCGCGACGGGAGCGAGATACGCATCCGCAGCCACGGTCGACGCGCGCTCGTACTCGCGGAACTCGGGCGCGAGCTCGTGCGACGCGACTACGTGGACGCCGGGATGGCGTCTGCGTAGCTCACCTGCGACCGCGCGCTCGTGGGACGCATCGCGAAACGAGAACAAGAGACAGACGGCCACCGCGTCGACGTCGCCGATGTCGGGGATCTCTCCGAGCGGCTCGAGCTCGCCCGCCGGGCCGAGCCTGCCGCGCACGCCGTGGCAGCGCTCGAGCGGGACGAGCGGCTCGGGATGCTGCGCACACAGGCGGTACAGATGCGCGCGCGTCTGCCGGCGCAGGTGGAGAAGATGCTCGAAGCCTGCGTTGCCGACGTATGCCGTGCGCCCGCCGCGCCGTTCGAGAAGCGCGTTCGTCGCCGTCGTCGTCCCGTGCGCGAAGCGCTCGACGTCCCGCGCACCGACCGCGCGCGCGGCGGCGAGCACGGATTCCTCCTGGCGTTCCGCGGTCGGCACCTTCGCCGTGCGCACGCGGCCGCCGTCGAGAAGCACCGCATCCGTGAACGTCCCGCCCACGTCGACGCCCAGGATCGCCACGCGCGTACTCTGCATCGCCGTGCCGATCCGCGCCTTTCTCTTCGACTTCGACGGCCTCATCATCGACACCGAGTCGGCGTCGCGCGAGGGCTGGGCATGGCTGTACCGGAAGCACGGCTTCGACCTGCCGGAGGACCAGTGGGCGACGCTCATCGGCACAATCGGAGCGCCGTGGGAGCCGATGCGGCACCTGGAGGAGCTCGTCGGTGCACCGCTCGAGCAGGAGGAGCTGAACGAGCTGCGCCGTGCGCACGAGCTCACGCTCCTCGAGACGGAGGGGCTCCGGCCCGGAATCTCCGACTACCTCGCCGAGGCGGAGCGTCGCGGCCTGAAGCGGGCGATCGTCTCCAGCTCGAGCAACCGCTGGATCGACATGCATCTCGCCCGCCTCGAGCGCGCCGTCGGCTGGGACGCGATCGTCGCCGCGAACCATGACGTCGCGCGCGCGAAGCCGAGACCGGATCTCTACCTCGAGGCGTGCGACCTGATCGGCGTCCCGCCGGCGGAGGCGATCGCCTTCGAGGACTCCCCGAACGGCGTCCGGGCCGCGCGGGCGGCAGGCATCTTCTGCGTCGGCATCCCGAACGACGTGACGCGCAGCCTCGGCCTCGAGGAGGCCGACCTCGTGCTCGACTCGCTCGCCGATCTCCCCCCGGCCGACTTGCTCGCGCGCTTCCCGTGAGCGAAGATCGCTCCGTGAGCGGCTGGCAGTCGACCCACATCGACGACATCGCGGCGGAGCAGTGGCCGTACTGGGCTCCGATCCGGCATCACTTCGGCATCAGCGCCTTCGGCATCAACGCCTGGCGTGGCGGCCCCGGCGACGAGGTGATCAAGCCGCACAACGAGAGCGAGAACGGCCACGAGGAGCTCTATCTCGTGCTCAGCGGCCACGCGACGTTCACCGTCGGCGGCGACGAGCTCGACGCGCCCGCGGGGACGTGCATCTGCATCAGCGACACGGGCGCCGAACGCGTCGCAGTGGCGCAGGAACCGGACACGGTCGTGCTCTCGATCGGGAGCAAGCCCGGCGCCGCCTACGAGGGCGGCTGGGACACCGGGTACCTGGAAAGCTAGGTTTCGCGCCGGAGCGGCCGGGCCCGGTGGCCCAGCTGGTCTTCAAAACCGGTACGGCGGTGTAACCCACCGCTAGGTCAGTTCGACTCTGGCGCCGCTCCGTTCACTCTTAGTGCCTTCTCAGCGACCGTGGGTATACCGGTGGGAGATGAAGCGCGCATTCGCCCTCCTGCTCGCAGCCGCAGGCCTCGTCGTCGGCGTGCACGCCGCGCTCGCGCACACCGCGCGCTCGACCGTGCAGACCGGCGTCGTCGTCGTGAACACGAACCTCGCCTATGAGAACGGCGAGGCGGCCGGCACCGGGATCGTCCTCACGTCGAACGGCGAGGTGCTGACGAACAACCACGTCATCCGGGGAGCGACGACGATCCACGTCGTCCTCCCACAGACGAAGCGCAGCTATGCGGCGCGCGTGCTCGGGTACGACGTGACCGCGGATGTCGCGCTCCTCCAGCTCCAGCATGCGTCGGGGCTCGCCACCGCGTCGATCGGCAACTCGTCGACGCTGCGCCGCGGGCAATCGGTCACCGCCGTCGGCAATGCGGGCGGGACGGGAGCGCTCACGGTGACGACCGGACGGATCACCGGGCTCGGACGCACGATCACCGTGAACGACGACCAGGGCGGTGCAGTGCAGCTCGTCGACCTCCTCGAGACGGACGCCTCGCTCCAGCCGGGCGATTCCGGCGGCCCGCTGCTCGACAGCGCACGCCGCGTGGTCGGGATGGACAGCGCCGCGTCGGCGAGCTTCTCGTTCCGAGGATCCAGCGACGCGTACGCAATCCCGATCAACCGCGCCGTCTCCCTCGCGAAACAGATCGTGGCAGGACACGGCTCGACGCAGGTGCATGTCGGCGGCACGGCGTTCCTCGGCGTGCAGGCTCAGCCGGCGGGCGCACTCGGCTCGGGCGGCGTCCTCGTCGGAGGCGTCATCGCGGGCGGCCCCGTCGCGCGAGCCGGCGTCGTCACCGGTGACGTGCTCACCGCCCTCGACGGACGCTCGATCGCGTCGCCGGCCAAGCTCGTGTCGGCGCTGCTCGTGCACCATCCCGGCGACAAGGTCACGCTCACGTGGAGCGACGCTTCCGGGCAAACGCACACGGCGTCACTCACGCTCGCAAGCGGCCCACCGCAGTAACAGTAAAGGGGGCCGAGGCAGGCAAAGGCTGCGGCTCCCCTGCCACGACCTCGGACCCCGCGCCGGACCCTAGCGGCCTTTACGTTTCGTCGCGCATCTCGTCGAGCGCGGCGCGAGCTTGCTCGTGGACGTCTCGCCGGCGAGCGTCGGGGTCATCGGGACCTGCAGGCTCGGCGGCCACGGGCTCCGGCTCGGACCGCGCCTCGGCGAGCTTTGCACGGAGCTCCTGCACCGGATCGACCTCGGCGGGGACCGCCTCGGGCGCAGGCTTCCGGCGCGTCGCCGCCCGGTACGCGGCGAGCCCGCCCGCCGCGCCGGCAACCCACGTGAACAGCCGTCGCACGGCCCGATGCTACATTGGGCGCTGCTTCCTGCCCCGTCAGCGTGTCGTTCGGTCCCGAGCGACACAGGCAGTCGGGGCCGACTAAGACCGTGGGAAGGAGACATCGGGACAGTGACGACATACGAAATTCTGTTGCTGCTCGACCCCGAGCAGGCCGAGGCCCATCAGGAGGAGCTCGTCGCGCGCCTGCGCGCGCTCGTCGAGGGCTCCGGCGGCACGTGGCGTAGCCACGACGCGTGGGGCAGGCGCCGCCTCACGTACGAGATCGCCAAGAAGAGCGAGGGCGTGTACCACCTCGTCGTCTTCGAGAGCGACCCGGCGACGCTGGACGAAATCGTCCGCGTGCTCAAGATCGACGACGCCGTCCTGCGCCAGCTGGCGACCAAGCACATCGAGGGCTCGCGCACGAGCGCGCCGCCGCAGGACGCAGCCCCGACGCCGACGCCGGCGCCCGCGCCCGTACCCGCGGCCGTCGTCCCTGCCGTCGAGTACGCTGAGGCCCCTGAAGCGAACGTACGTTCGGACGAGGAGGAGTAGAGCATGGCGAACATCAACCGCGTCGTGCTGGTGGGGAACCTGACGAAGGATCCCGAGCTCAAGCACACGCCCAGCGGCACTGCCGTCTGCGCCCTGCGCATCGCCGTCAACAGCCGGCGCCGCGACGAGGCCGGCCAGTGGGTCGACAAGCCCAACTACTTCGACGTGTCGATCTTCGGCAACCAGGCCGAGTCGAGCGCGCAGTACCTGAGCAAGGGCCGCCCCGTCGGCATCGACGGCCGGCTCGACTGGCGCGAGTGGGAGGCCCAGGACGGGTCGAAGCGCCAGGCGGTGCAGATCATCGCCGAGAGCGTCCAGTTCCTCGGCAGCAAGGGCGACGCGCCCGAGGGCGGCGGCGGCGGCAACCAGTTCGTCCCCGCCGGGGCGGCCGCGGAATCGGCCGACTTCCCGCAGACGGCCGACGACGACATCCCCTTCTAGGAGCAGACGTGGCGAGAGAGAGAACGAACCAGCAGCAGCGGAAGCGGCCCGGCGGGCCGGCGACCGCGATCAAGCGGAGGAACTGTTACTTCTGCAAGGACAAGATCGCGGAGATCGACTACAAGAACGTCAACCAGCTCCGCCGCTACATCTCGGAGAAGGGCAAGATCCGCAGCCGGCGCATCACCGGCGCGTGCCGGCGCCACCAGGTGCAGGTCGCACAGGCGGTGAAACGAGCACGCGAGATGGCACTGCTGCCGTACGTCGCGGAGGGTGCCGACGACCGTGAACGCGGCGGCGGACGCCGCGATAGAGGCGACAGGGATAGGGATCGGTAGTGCCCCTTCCAGCAACAGTTAGTGCGTCTCTGGCGGCTGCAAAGCGGCGCGCTGCTGCGTCCTCGGTCGCGTCCGTAGCTACAGCTACGGCCGCTCCTTGCGTCCTTGCATCGCTTGCTTTTCGCGCGCCAGAGACGCGAAACCGTCACTGGAAGGGGCACCAATGAACGTGATCCTCCTGAAGGACGTCGACAAGATCGGGCTGCGCGGCGACGTGGTGTCCGTTGCGCGCGGGTACGCGCGCAACTTCCTCCTGCCGCGCAAGCTCGCGGAGGAGGCGACCGACGCACGCGTCGCCGAGCTGCGCAAGCGCGACGCGCAGAAGGCGCGGCACGAGGCGTCGACCGCCGATCAGGCGGAGGCGATCGCGAAGACGCTGCGCGAGACCGTGCTCCGCTTCGAGGTGAAGGCCGGCCCCACCGGAGCGCTGTTCGGCTCCGTGACGCCGACGAACATCGCCGACGAGATCTGGCGCACGCGCAAGGTCCGCATCGACCGGCGCAAGATCGACCTGGAGAACATCAAGCGCATCGGCCGTTACGACGTGCCGATCGACGTGTTCCAGGACGTCCGCGTCGAGGTGAAGACACTCGTCGTCCCCGAGGGTGGCGAGCTGCCCTCCGACGAGGAGCTCGAGGCGATGGCCGCCGCGGAGCTCGCCGAGCAGCAGGCGGCTGCGCCGCCCGAGTCCGGTCCGGTCGAGGAGTTCGAGCTCCTCGCCGAGGAGATCGACGCCGGCCCGGAGGACATCGCGGCCGAGTCCGCCTCCGACGACTTCGACGAGACCGTCGAAGTCGCGGCCGAAGAAAACGAGCTGTAGGAACGCGGCTCTCGGAGGTGTCGGGCACCGGAAGCGGTGTCTGACACCGTCCGCTTTTGCCAACAGCCCTGTGGAATAGCGGGTGAAGTTCCCGCTCCCTGCGGCGAATCCGTCCACAGCCGCACCGTCCGACCCTGGTGCAACCATGGTCGATTCCCCTGCAAATGGCAAGAAAAGACATGTTCACAACGGACCCTTCACCACCTGGCGACAGGCGTGTTTCCGTGCTGGAATCGGGACGCATGGCTTCGCTGGCTCCGGTCGCTTCGTCGGCCCCCGTTCCCCCGCAAAACTTGGAGGCCGAAGAGTCGGTCCTCGGCGCGATGATGATCTCGCCCGGCGCGATCGGGGCGGTCAGCGAGGTTCTCGACGCGGGCGATTTCTACCGGGAGTCGCACGCGAAGGTCTACCGCGCTGCGCTCGCGCTGTACGCGAAGGGCGAGCCGGTCGACGCGATCACGCTCACCGACGAGCTCGAGGAACGCGGGGAGCTCGAGGCCGTCGGCGGGCGCGTGCGCCTGCACGAGCTCGCAGCGCTCGTCCCCGCGAGCGCGAACGCGGCGCACTACGCGCGCATCGTCCACGAGACCGCGACGCTGCGCGGGCTCATCCGCGCCGGCGGTGAGATCGCGCGGCTCGGCTGGGAGCGGCCGGGCGAGACCGGCGACCTCGTCGACCAGGCCGAGCAGATCCTCTACGACCTCTCGCAGCAGCGCGTCACGGGCGAGTGGTCGGAGATCGAGGAGCTGCTCAAGGAGAGCTTCGAGCGCATCACGCAGCTGTACGAGTCGGGCGTCGACCTCACCGGCACGCCGTCGGGCTTCCGCGACCTCGACCGGCTCACGTCCGGCTTCCAGCCTGGCAACCTCATCATCGTCGCGGCGCGCCCGTCGATGGGAAAGTCGGCGCTCGCGCTCTGCATGGCCGCCAACATGGGCGTGCGGCACAACATCCCGGTCGGCCTGTTCACGCTGGAGATGTCGAAGTCGGAGGTGACCCAGCGGCTGATGTGCAGCGAGGCCAAGGTCGAGTCGCAGCGCCTGCGCAACGGCAAGCTCGCGCCGGACGACTGGCCGCGGCTCACCGCCGCGTGCGACAAGCTCGCAAAGGCACCGATCTACGTCGACGACACCGGCCTGCTCAACATGATGGAAATCCGCTCGAAGGCGCGGCGGCTGAAGGCCCGCCACCCCAACCTCGGGCTGATCATCGTCGACTATCTCCAGCTCCTGACCCCGTCGCACCGGCGCGACAGCGACGGGCGCGTGCAGGAGGTGTCGGAGATGTCGCGAAGCCTGAAGATCTTGGCCCGCGATCTCGACGTTCCGATCGTCGCCCTCTCGCAGCTCTCGCGCGCTGTCGAACAGCGCACCGACAAGCGCCCGATCCTCTCCGACCTGCGCGAGAGCGGCTCGATCGAGCAGGACGCCGACCTCGTCGCCTTCGTGTACCGCGACGAGTACTACAACGAGGAGTCTGACCAGCAGGGGCTCGCGGAGGTGATTCTCGCGAAGCACCGCAACGGCCCGACCGACTCGATCAAGCTCTCCTTCCTCAAGCGGTACGCGAAGTTCTCCGACCTGGCCGCCGCGGGATGACCGAACCGGTCCAGGCGCTCGAGATCGGACGCGCCGCGACCGCGTTCACCGCCGTCTGCGAGATCTGCCTCGGCATCGATACCGCCGTCGGGCTTTCGGCCTCGACGTTCGCCGGGCGGCTCGAGCTCGACCTGGACGAAGCGGTGTTCCTGTGCCGCAGAGGCCACCAGGTCAGCATCGTTCGGGCTGCCGACCTCCCGGCCGCAGCCGCCGACAGCGCCGCCGCCTAGAAAACCGGTCCGCCGGGAACGGCGTAGAGGTGCACATGCGGGTTGCGGCGGTCGCGCTCGGAATGAAGACGTCACTCAAGGTTTCCGGCGGCACCGCCGGAAACAGCTGGGGCTGACCCATCGCGGGGGCGCGCCCCAACGAGCCGGGAGGTGCTTCCACAGGCCTCCCGGCTCACCTCCTTCTCGGGTTCGCGCTCGCCTCGATCGGCGGACCGCTCGCGCTGCTCAGCTTCCTGCCGGGGACGGCCGGTGACGGCGTCCGCTCTGCCGGCCTCGTCGTTGCGCTCGCCGTCGCGGTCTTCGCGGTCCCGCTCGGCATCTGGGTCGTCTACTCCCGCCGCGTCGTCTCGCCGGGCGGGCTGAGCGCGTTCGTCGAAGCCGCGGCCGGCCGCCCCGTCGCGGTCGCCCATGCGTGGATCTGGGCCCTCGCGTACTTCCTCTACCTCCCGTACACGATCACGTTCGTCGTGTACCACCTGCTCCCGCCCGTGTTTCCGGGCGTGCACGCGTACCGCGCCGCGCTCGAGCTCGTGCTGCCGGTCGTGATCGTCGCGTTCGTCTTCCTGCCGATCCGCGCCGTGCTCGCCTCGCTCGGCGTGCTGGCGGTCGCACAGCTCGTGGTGCTCCTCGTCGTCGCCGGTGGGGAGTTCTCGCACGCCGGCGCCCACTTCGCCTCGCATCCCGGCGTGGACACAACTGGGCGCGCGACCGGAGGCGGCGCGCTCCTCTTCGTCTGCGCGAGCCTGCCGCTCTACCTCGGGAGCGAGATCCGCGGCGGAAGCCGCACGATGCGGCGCACGCTCATCGCCGCCGTGGCGATCGTCGGGGCCGCGTTCCTCGTCGCCGCCATCCCGCTCGGCGGGGTGCCCAACTCCCTGCTCGACACGGCCGTGCCGGGCGCGTCCATCGCCCAGGCGTACTCCGGCCGCGCGCTCGCGGTCACGGTCGGCATCCTCACCGCGGGCGGAACGCTCGCGCTCGTCGTCGCGGAGTACCTCGCCCTCGCGCGGCTTTTCCGCTGGCTGCACGACATCCCGCTGCGGACGTCGTACGCCTGGATCGCCGTCCCGTTCATCGGGCTGGACGCGATCTCGATCGCCTTCCCGGACCGCTTCTACGACGACCTCCTGAAGCCGTCGCTCGGCGCGCTCTTCGTCTCCCAGCTCCTCGTGTTCCTCGTCTTCCCGCGCTTCCGCCGCAGCCTGCCCGCGGTCGCGGCAGCCGTCGTCGCCTCCGGCCTTGCCGTCTGGGGCCTCTACACCCTCATCGCCGGGTCGGCCGCAACGTAGGGCACACTGGGGTCGTGCCCGCGACCGTCGTCGTCGGAGCGCAGTGGGGCGACGAAGGCAAGGGAAAGATCGTCGACCTGCTCGCCCAGCAGTCGGATCTCGTCTGCCGCTATCAGGGCGGTCCGAACGCGGGGCACACGATCGTGATCGGCGACGAGACGTTCAAGATCCGGCAGATCCCGACCGGCATCCTGAACCGCAAGCCGTGCGTCATCGGCAACGGCTGCGTCATCGACCCCGAGGTGCTGATCGAGGAGCTCGACCGCTTCGAGGCGCTGGGCTATCCCACCGACGAGGTGCACGTCTCGGGGAACGCGCACCTGATCATGCCGTGGCACGTCGCCATCGACCAGGCGAGCGAGCGACGCCTCGGCAAGCTGCAGATCGGCACGACGAAGCGCGGCGTCGGCCCCGCGTACGCCGACAAGGCGTCGCGGATCGGCATCCGCGTGCAGGACGTGCTCGACCCGAAGATCCTGCGCCAGAAGATCGAGGTGGCGCTCGCCGAGAAAAACGTCTGGCTCGAGCGCATCTACGAAGTGGAGCCGTTCGACCTCGAGGAGGTCGCAAGCCGCTACGAGGAGTACGCGCAACGGCTGAGGCCGTACATCGGCGACACGTCGCTCATCGTCGACGAAGCGCTGCGCGCCGGCCGCGACGTGCTCTTCGAGGGCGCGCAGGCGACGCTGCTCGATCTCGACCACGGCACGTATCCGTTCGTCACGTCCTCCAACCCGACCGCGGCCGGCGCCGCGATCGGCACCGGCATCGGTCCGACGCGGATCGACACGGTGATCGGCGTCGCCAAGGCATACGTGACGCGCGTCGGCGAAGGCCCGTTCCCGTCCGAGATCGAGGGGCCCGAGCACGACCGCGTGCGCGAGCTCGGCGGCGAGTACGGCACCGTCACCGGGCGCGGCCGCCGCTGCGGCTGGCTCGACCTCGTCGCGCTCCGGTACGCGGTGCGCGTCAACGGGATCGACCGGCTGGCGCTGACGAAGCTCGACGTGCTCTCGCACTTCGCCGAGATTCCCGTCTGCGTGCGCTACCGGCTGCCGGACGGGACCGAGACCGAGCACTTCCCCGCGCACCAGAGCGACTTCCACGCCGCGCGGCCCGTGTACGAGACGCTCGCCGGCTGGGATGACGACCTCGACGGCTGCGCGTCGGTCGCGGAGCTGCCCGATACGGCCCGCGCCTACGTCGACTTCGTCGAGCGCGAGCTCGACGTCGCCGTCACGCTCGTCGGCACCGGCGCCGAGCGCGAGAGCGTTCTCACGCGCGCGTAGTTTTTGCGGCCCACGCGCGTCCGGTCAGCGTGAACGGCCCGTCGGGCTCGCCGAGCTGGCGGAAGAGCTCCGCGCGCGCGGTCGCGCGCTGCTCGTCGTCGAGCGCCACCACCCATATGCCCGCGGGGCCTACACCACCGGCGAGGGCCGACCAGAAGTCCTCGAAGTCGACGTAGTCGGCGTCGACCTCGAGCAGCTCCAACTCTGCTCCGTCTCCGATCAGTTGCTCGATCTCCACGCGCGAGCGATAGGGCGAGTCCCATCGCGAAACGCCGAGTGCGGCCCGCGTCCGGTCGATCGCGGCGAGCATCTCCATTCTTTCGCGGTCCCACATGCACACGGCGACGGTTCCGGCCACGCGTTGCATCTCGCGCACGCCGGCTGCTGCGTCGCTCATGAACGCGACCACGAGCTGCGCGAGCGCGACGTCGAACGAGTCGTCCGCCCAGGGCAGCTCCTCCGCGCCGGTCTGACGCACATCGAGGCCGGGGAATCGCGAACGAAGGGCGGCGGCGAATTCGGCCGATGGCTCCGCCGCGGCCACCTCGCCGCCACGGCGCACGAGCTCTGCGGTCAGCGCACCCGTTCCGGCGCCGACGTCGAGCGAGCGCATCCCCGGCTCGACGCCGGCGAAGTCCGCGAACACGGGCGCGAGCCGCGTCGAAAAGCGGCCCATGAACTTGTCGTATGCCTGGTCAGAGGTCCAGATCCTGCGGAGTATTCACGTTTCCGAGCAGCGACTCGTCCAGATCGACGACAGCGACGTCGAGGCCGGCGATCGCGCGGCGGATCGAGAGCTCCCCCGATGTGAGCGCCGTGAGTGCTGACTTGCGATACGCGCCGGGAAGCGGGCCCGTCTGCGGGACAGCGGCGTCGCGGCACACCGCCGCGAGCGATCGGAGCGCGTCGGCCGTCACGTGCGGCATGTCGACGGGGAGGACGACGCACACGTCGGTGCGCGCGGCGCGCAGTCCGGCGACGAGCCCATGAATCGCGGCGCGCTCCTCGACGCCGTCCGCGAGCACCGGGAACGGGAGCTCCTCGTCGCCCTTCCCGACCGCGATGCGCTCGTCGCACGCCTCCCCGAGCGTCCGCCACGCGCGCTCTGCGAGCGCCTCACCCTCGAACTGCGCGAGCGCCTTCGGCGAGCCGAACCGCGTGCTCGCCCCGCCGACCAGCAGGACTCCCGTTACGGGAGGATCCGCCACGGTTCGGTGTAGACGTTGACCGAGCCGCCGCGGACGAAGCCGCACAGCGTCACGCCGCGATCGCCGGCGAGCTCGACCGCGAGGCTCGAAGGCGCGCCGACCGCGACGAGGATCGGACAGCCCGCGACGGCGGCCTTCTGCACGAGCTCGAACGAGAGCCTGCCGCTGACGCAGAGCACGTGCTCCGCAAGCGGCAGCAGTCCGTCGAGGAATGCCCGGCCGACGACCTTGTCGAACGCGTTGTGCCGGCCGACGTCCTCACGCGAGCAGAGCAGGGTGCCGTCGGCGGCGAAGAGACCCGTCGCGTGTAGCCCGCCGGTGGCGGCGAACGTCGCCTGCTCCTCGCGCAGCCGGTCGGGCAGCGAGGCGATCAGCCCCACCGGCACCCGCAGCTGCGAATCGACGTGCGGGGCCTCGACCGCGACCGCTTCGAGCGCGCCCTTGCCGCAGACGCCGCAGGAGGACGAGGTGTAGAAGCTGCGCTGCAGGCGCGCCGCGTCGAAGCCTCCGGCGTCGACGTCGATCGTGTTGGCGGCGAGGTCGTCTGGCACGCGCGCGCTCTCCGGCCGCAGGCCCTCGGAGAGGCAGAAGCCGAGCGCGAGCTCCTCGTCGTGCCCCGGCGTGCGCATGGTGACGGCGACCGGCGTCCCGCCGATGCGGATCTCCAGCGGCTCCTCGACGGCGACGCGGTCGCGCTCGGTCGCGCCGCCCGGCAGGCGCACGACCTCGACCTCGGCCGCCGCGTACGGCGGAACGTCCATGACGGAGATGCTATGAGGCCGGGTTACGATCGCGCGGTGAAGGTGCTCGTGGTCGGGTCGGGCGGTCGCGAGCATGCGCTCGCGTGGGCGCTTGCCCGCGACGGAGTCGAGCTGCACGCCGCGCCCGGAAATCCCGGCATCGCGGCGCTCGCGAGCTGCCATCCCGTCCGTGCGGAAGATCCGGCATCGGTCGTCCCGCTTGCGGCCGAGCTCGAGGTCGACCTCGTCGTCGTCGGTCCCGAGGCGCCGCTCGTCATCGGCCTCGCCGACGCGCTGCGCCGCCGCGGCATCCCCGTCTTCGGCCCGAGCGCGGCGGCAGCGCAGATCGAAGGCTCGAAGGCGTTCGCGAAGGACGTGATGGAGGCGGCCGGCGTGCCCACCGCGCGGACGCTCGCGGTCGCGCGGCCGCCGTGCGTCGTCAAGGCGGACGGGCTCGCCGCCGGCAAGGGCGTCTGGGTGTGCCGCGACCAGGCGGCGCTCGACGCGGCGTTGCGCGCGGCGCAGGCGCTCGGCCAGCCCTTCCACGTCGAGGAGCTGCTCGAAGGCCCGGAACTCTCCGTGTTCGCGATCGCCGCAGGCGAGCAGGCGGTCGCCCTCCCGGCGGCACGCGATTTCAAGCGCATCGGCGACGGCGACACGGGGCCGAACACCGGCGGGATGGGCTCGTACAGTCCGGTGGCGGACGCTCCCGACGTCGGTGAGATCCTGGAGACGATCCACCGGCCCGTGCTCCGCGAGCTCGCACGCCGGGGCACGCCGTTCTTCGGCCTCCTGTACGGGGGGCTGATCCTCACGGAGCAGGGACCGCAGGTGATCGAGTTCAACTGCCGCTTCGGCGACCCGGAGACGCAGTCGGTGCTGCCGCTGCTCGAGGGAGGCCTCCTCGAGGCGCTCGCGGCGACGGCGGCAGGCGACCTCGGCGGCGTCGCGCTTCCGACGAACGGCCTCGCGGCCGTCACCGTCGTCATCGCCTCTCGGGACTATCCCGAGCGCGGCGAATCGGGCACGCCGATCGACATGGAGGCGACGGAAGCGCTCGTCTTCCACGCGGGCACGGCCCTCCAGGAGGGCCGCCTCGTCACCAACGGCGGGCGCATCCTCAATGTCGTGGGGACGGGCGCCTCGATCGCCGAGGCACGTTCTGCCGCGTACGCGAGCGTCGCGCGCATAGATTTCGCCGGCATGCAATTCCGAACGGACATCGCCACCAATGCCTGACCCCGTCGTCGGCATCCTCGTCGGCTCCGATTCCGACCGCGAGCGCATGCAGCCGGCGCTCGACGTGCTCGACGAGGCGGGCGTCGCCTACGAGTTCGAAGTCCGCTCGGCCCACCGGACACCCGACGCCGTGGCCGAGTACGCCCGCACCGCGCGCGCGCGCGGCCTGAAGGTCCTGATCTGCGGCGCGGGCCTCTCGGCCGCGCTGCCGGGCGCGGTTGCGGCGCACACCGATCTCCCCGTCATCGGCGTGCCGTTCCGGTCCAGCATGAGCGTCCTCGACGGACTGGACGCGCTCCTTGCGATCGCCCAGATGCCGCCCGGCGTTCCGGTGGCGGCGGTGGGCGTCGACAACGCGAAGAATGCGGCAGCGCTCGCGCTGCGCATCCTGAATCGCTAGTTACCTGATGTTCGTGTAGGCGGCCGGAACCCGCGCGGGCGCGTCGCCGCGGCCCTGCACCGTCAGCTCGCGCACGAGCATGCGGTGGGCGTCGCGCGGCTTGATCCCGTGGTTCGACGACGTGCGCTCCGTCATCACGCCGGCGAACTTGACCGAGCGGTGGTACCGGTGCTGCGCGACCTGGGCGAGGGCGGCCCACTCCCGTGCCATCGTCCGGTTGTAGATCTCCGGGATCGCGTGCGCGTAGCGCATGCCGCCGGTGACGTAGAACGCCTGGTGCGCGTTCCAAACGCCGCTGACGATGCCGCCGTCGAGCGAGCCGTAGTTGTAGAGCGCATGGCCGACGCGCGAATCCGCGTAGCCGCGGTAGAAGTCGCGCGTCCGCCAGAACGAGCGATCCCACGCCGGCTCGACGTCGTCCGCGGCGGCGGACGTGACATGCGCGTCGAGGCTGCCGGCGCGGAGTGCGCGCTGGAGCGTCATCGTCTCGCGCGCCCACTTGCGGCCGGCCTTGTAGACGCTCGGGACGCTCGGGTGATAGTTGCTCGTGCCGCGCGCGAGCGCGATGCGGTCGTTCGAGCCGCGCGGCAGGCAGGCGGCGTAGCCGCGCGCGTAGTCAAGCATCGCGCCGGTGATCTTCTTGTTCCCGGCGAACACGCCGGAGAAGAGCATCGTCCCGTACGTGTGGCCGTTGTACGACGGCTTGCCGAAATCGAGGATGACGACACCGGTGGCGCCGCGCTGCGCTGCGCTGCAGCCCTGCCGGCGGAAGAGGCGTGGCGATGTCGTGCGCTCGTACAGCGAGATGGTCGCGCGTGTGGGCACCCTCGGCTTCGGATCGGCCTGGGCGTGCTCCGAGATGTGCATCGCGGCGGCGGAGAGCGGATCGAAACTCACGAGGGACGCAGCCTGCTGGGGCGGCTCGACGGCTGCCGCGCGGGCGTTCTCGGGCGGGCCGATCAGGAGCAGCGTGACGATCAGGCAGAGGAGGCCGGCGATGCAGACGCCGAGAACAGCCGGGCCCCGCTTGTAAAGGAGATTTGTACAGTTTTCAACAGACATACGTCTACCAAACTATCGACGCCTTCGGCTGGTCGCCCTCCCCCGAGAGAGGGAGTCAGGTGCTCCCTCTAGACTGGTGCCAGTGATCGCCCGCTACTCCCGACCGGCCATGGCCAGGATCTGGTCGGAGGAGGGCAAGTTCTCAGCACTTCTCGACGTCGAGAAGGCCGCGACGCTCGCCTGGGCCGAGCTGGGGACCGTGCCGCCAGAGGCGGCTGACTTGATCTCTCAGGCCCGGACGCCCGCCCCTGAACGAGTCTCGGAGCTCGAGCAGACCCTCCACCACGACATCGCGGCCTTCGTGGACGCCGTGGCCGAGCAGCTGGGGCCCGAGGGACGCTGGTTCCACTACGGGCTGACCTCGTCCGACGTCGTCGACACGGCGCTTGCGCTTCAGATTCGCGAAGCCGGCCGGCTCCTGCTCGAGGGCCTCGACCGCGCCTTCGCCGCCGTCGTCGCACGCGCCGAGGAGCACAGGTTCACGCTCCAGATGGGCCGGACGCACGGCGTGCACGCCGAGCCGACGACGTTCGGCCTCAAGCTCGTGGGCTGGGCGTTCGAGCTCGACCGGGGACGCGTACGGATCGGGCGCGCGCTCGAGGGCATGCGCGTCGGCAAGTTGAGCGGCGCCGTCGGCACGTACGCCGCGACCGACCCTGAGCTGGAGCGCATCGCCTGC
Organism: Actinomycetota bacterium; assembly: GCA_003139545.1. Taxonomy (GTDB): domain Bacteria; phylum Actinomycetota; class Thermoleophilia; order Gaiellales; family Gaiellaceae; genus Palsa-739. The sequence goes on along the minus strand of PLJC01000012.1, from coordinate 191,417 downwards.
GAGCGGCTCGGTCTCGAGCCGGCGCCGACCTCTACCCAGATCATCCAGCGCGACCGGCACGCCGAGCTCCTGTGCGCGCTCGCCGTCGTCGCGTCGTCGCTCGACACGTTCGCGCTCGAGATCCGCCACCTGGCGCGCACCGAGGTGGCCGAGGTGCAGGAGCCGTTCGGCAAGGGGCAGAAGGGCTCGTCGTCGATGCCGCACAAGCGCAATCCCGTCGTCGCGGAGCGCATCTGCGGCCTCGCGCGCGTCGTCCGCGGCACCGCCCTCGTCGGTCTCGAGAACGTCGCGCTCTGGCACGAGCGCGACATCTCACACTCGTCCGCGGAGCGCGTCGTGATCCCGGACGCGTTCCTCGCCCTCGACTACATGCTCGACCGGTTCGCGTGGCTGGTCGACGGCCTCGTCGTGAGAGCGGAACGAATGAGGCGCAACCTCGAGGCGAGCCACTACCTCTTCTTCAGCCAGCGCGTGCTACTCGCCCTCGTCGAGTCGGGGCTGGAGCGCGACGAGGCGTATCGCCTCGTGCAGCGAGACGCGATGCGCGCATGGGAGGAGGAGCTCGACTTCCGGGCGCTCGTCCGCGCCGACGACGAGATCGCGTCGCGCATCGATCTCGATGCCGTCTTCGACCTCGATGCCTACACGAAGCATGTCGACACCGTGTTCAACCGCCTGAAGGAGCCAGTCCATGCCTGAAGCCGTCCACGTCGGATCGGGAAAGATCCGCGAGCTCTACGCACTCGACGACGAGCGTCTGCTCCTCGTCGCCAGCGACCGCATCTCGACCTTCGACGTCGTCCTCCCCACCGAGATCCCCGACAAGGGACGCGTGCTCACCGGGCTCTCCGGCTTCTGGTTCAGCCTGCTGCGCGAGCTCGTCCCGAACCACATGCTCGCGATCCGCGACGACGGCCGGTCGATGGAGTGCCGCAAGCTCGAGATGCTGCCGATCGAGTGCGTCGTCCGCGGATACCTCGCCGGCTCCGGCTGGAAGGACTACACGGCGACCGGCTCGACGTCGGGCCACGCGCTGCCGGAGGGGCTGCGCGAGTCGGACAAGCTGCCGTCGCCGATCTTCACGCCGGCGACGAAGGCGACGACGGGGCACGACGAGAACATCACGCGCGACCAGGCTGCGGAGCTCGTCGGCGAGGCGCGCCTGCGCGAAGTCGAGGCGGCCGCGATCGAGGTGTACAGAGTCGCGGCCGAGCACGCGCTCGGTGCCGGGATCATCATCGCCGACACGAAGTTCGAGTTCGGGCTCGACCAGCACGGTCATCTCGTGCTCGGCGACGAGGCGTTGACGCCGGATTCGTCCCGCTTCTGGCCCGGCGACGCATACGAGCCCGGCCGCGCGCAGGACAGCTTCGACAAGCAGTTCGTGCGCGACTACTGCGAGTCGACGGGCTGGGACAAGACGTATCCGGGGCCCGAGCTCCCGGCGGACGTCGTGCAGGCGACGCGCGCGAAGTACATCGAGGCGTTCGAGCGGCTGACGACCATCCCATTCCCGGCGTATCTCGAAAACCCGTCGGTCGTGCTCGGATGAAGGCGACTGTTCTCGTTCGACCGAAGGCAGGCATCCTCGACCCGCAGGGCGACGCCGTCGAGCGCGCGCTCGAGCACCTCGGCTTCGCCGTGTCGGGTGCGCGCGTGGGCAAGGTCGTCGACCTCGAGGTGAACGCCGACGACGAGGCAGGCGCGCGCGAGCAGGTGGAGCGCATGTGCGAGCAACTGCTCGCGAATCCGCTCATCGAGTCGTACGAGATCGAGCTGCATGGCTAGTCCGCAGCCGCGGATCGGCGTCGTCACGTATCCGGGGTCACAGGACGACCGCGACGCCCTGTGGGCGCTCGGAGCTCTCGACGCGGAGGCGGTGCCGGTGTGGCACGAGGAGCGCGAGCTCCCGTCGCTCGACGCGGTCGTGCTGCCGGGCGGATTCTCGTACGGCGACTACCTGCGCTGCGGCGCGATCGCGCGTTTTTCCCCCGCCACCTCAGCGGTGTGCGCATTCGCGGAGCAGGACGGGCTCGTGCTCGGCATCTGCAACGGCTTCCAGGTGCTGTGCGAGGCCGGCCTCCTGCCTGGAGCGCTGCTGCGCAACGAGTCGCTGCGGTTCGTATGCCGCGACGTCCCGCTGCGGGTCGAGCGCGCCGACACGCCGTTCACCACGCGCTGCGACGCAGGCCAGACGCTCGTCATCCCGGTCAAGCACGGCGATGGGCGCTACGTGCCGCCGCCGGATCTCGATCCGGCGCAGATCGTCTTCCGCTACCGCGACAACCCGAACGGCTCGGTGGACGACATCGCGGGCGTCTGCAACGAGGCCGGCAACGTGCTCGGGCTCATGCCGCATCCCGAGCATGCCGTCGACCCCTTGCTGGGGTCGGCGGACGGAGCCTTGATCCTCGCCTCGCTCGTCGAGGCCGCGCGCGACCGCGCGCTCGCCGCGGTCTAGCCGCGCATGCCCCACGGGTCGACGTAGACGTCATCGACCTGCCACGTGCCGCTCGATCCGGTGTTCGTCAGCCGCAGCTGAGCGGAGACGGTCGCGAGCGGGAGCGACAGGAGCGACGGCACGTTCGCGCTCGGCTCCCAGCTGTCGTAGCCGGATGAGTCGAAGTTCGTCACGTTCAGGATCCCGGTGACGTTGCCGAGCAGGCCGTAGAAGACGATCTGCGCACGAAGCGAGCCGTCCGCGCCGCTCGACTTGGCAAACATCCTCCAGTCCGGAGCGAGCAGAGCCGTGCAGACACGCGGGCTGGCGGCGGTGCCGCCGGGGCCGATCGACAGCGAGTGGCTGCCTGTTCCGCTGACGTCCCACGGCTCGTTGCCACTCACGACGGACGCGCCGGAGAGGTTCCAGCCGGTGGTGCCGTTCTCGAAGCCGTTGTTCGAGAAGCCGAAATAGTCGTTGTTGTCGCCGAACTGCGCGAAGGGCTGGAGGTTCCCAGGGCACGTGAGGAGGCCCGCGCTGCCGGCCGGTGCTGCAACCACCGCAACAGAAACGCCTACCGCAAACACAAATGCGAGCCGCTTGATCATGGTCGCCACCCCGACCTCCTAGAAACGCCGCAGAACTTGGACAGGCCGCACTCTCGTCGCGCCCCATTCTTCGTGCGATCCCCCTTCGTAGGGATCTTGCTTCGAGTCCCTCTTCCGAGGTACTCGAAGAGGTTCCCTGACATGGACAATCTGCGCGTGGAAGCCGCTGCGGCCGGCGATCTCTCTCTCGATCTGCTCGCCACCGAGCTGGTCGAGCATGCGCGCGCGCGCTCGACGCGAAGCCTCGGTGTGCTCGAGGAGCGCGTCGCCGTGGCGATGGCGGTGGGATTCCTTGCCGCTGCATGCTCCGCGGCGGTCTTCCTGCCGTCGGTCCGGTCTTTCTCGCCCGTCGCAGCGGTGCTCGCCGTCGCGGCCTACGCGATTGCATCTCGAGTCCAATTCGAGATCCACGAAGGCTTCGCGGCGCCGAGCCAGCTCGTGCTCGTGCCGATGTTCTTCGCACTCCCGCCGCGCGACGTTCCGCTACTCGTGGCGGCCGGCTTTCTCGTCGGGCAGCTCCACCGTCGCACGCATCCTCTGAGCCACACGCCGATCGACCTTGCGAATGCGTGGTACTCGGTCGGGCCTGCCGTCGTGCTCGCGTTCTGGGAAACGAGGGTTCCGTCGTGGAATAACGCGGGGCTCTTTGCAGCAGCCTTCGCGGCTCAGGTGTTCGTCGACCTTGCCATGACGTCGACCTGGTCGCGCATCGCCTACAAGGTGCGCGTCCTCGACCACATCCGCCTGATGCGGGAGACAGTCCTCGTCGACGCGGCGCTCACCCCGATCGGCCTCGGCATCGCCATCGCCACCATCGGCCGTCCCTGGGGCACGCTGCTCGTCCTTCCACTCATCGGCCTCTTGTTCGTCTTCGCGCAGGAACGGCAGCGGCGCCTCGACCATGCGTTGGAGCTCTCGAACGCGTATCGCGGCACGGCCATGCTGCTCGGCGAGATGATCGAAGCCGACGACGCGTACACCGGCAGCCACAGCCGCGACGTCGTCGAGCTCGTGCTCGCCGTCTCCGATCGTCTTGGCCTGGATCCGCGCGCGCGCCGGCAGGCGGAGTTCGCCGCGCTCCTGCACGACGTCGGCAAGGTCAAGATCCCGCCGGAGATCATCAACAAGCCAGGCCCGCTCGACGCCGACGAGTGGGCGCTGATGAGCACGCACACGATCCTCGGCGAGGAGATGCTCGGCCAGGTAGGCGGCCTACTCGGCGACATCGGGCACGTCGTGCGGTCATCGCACGAGCGCTGGGACGGCGACGGCTACCCGGACGGGCTGCCCGCCGAGCGGATCCCGATCGCCGCGCGGATCGTCTCGGCATGCGACGCGTGGAGCGCCATGACGACCGACCGCGCGTACCGGTCGCGTATGTCCGATCGCGAGGCGGCGGAAGAGCTGCGCTCCTGCTCCGGCACGCAGTTCGACCCACGCGTCGTCGACGCGTTGCTCGACGTCCTGAGCTCCTAGAGGCCGAGCTCCTCCGCCAGCGCCGGATGGTGCGCGAGCTGCGTGCGCAGCCGCGCGAGGTCGCGCGCCCGGAACGTCACCGGCCCGCGACGCGCCGTATCGTCGGTCGTGTAGGCGAAGCGGACGAGCCGCTCGCCCTTCGGCGTCTCGAGTAGCTGGACGACGGACGCGAACCGCCGGTCGCCCGCCTGCTGGCGCACGACTACCTCCTCGACGAGGTCGGCCGCGCCCCACGGTGTTGCCGTCTTGGATGCCATGGAGACCACGCTAGGCGGCACTTCGTCACGACGGTGTGCCGGTTCTGTGCCTATTTCCCGGAGCGGTCGATCAGTTCGATGCGATAGTCGTCGGGATCCCGGACGAAGCAGAGCAGCGATCCGCCCTCGCGGACGCGGTACGGCTCCCGTTCCGGCTCGATCCCCTGGGCGGCGAGCTGCTCCAGCGTCCCGCCGAGATCGTCGACCGCCAGCGCGATGTGGCCGTAGCCGGTGCCGACGTCGTACGTGCGGCTGTCGTGGTTGTATGTCAGCTCCAGCACGGCCTTCTGGTCGCCGACGCCGAAGAAGTAGTTGGTCGCCTCGAGCTCGCCGTTGCGGACGATGTCCATGTCGCGCTCGAACTCGAAGCCGAGCGCTTCGTAGAACGCGCGGCTCTTCGCCGGATCGGTGATCCGGACCATCGTGTGCAGGAATTGGGCCATGACGGGAGGCTACTCGGGCGGGAGCTCGTCCTGCAGCATCGAGAAGAGCACCGCGTCCTGCCACTCGCCGAGCTTCTCGTAAGCCTTCCGTTTCACGCCCTCGCGCACGTAACCGACCCGCTCCGCATGGGCGACGGCCCGCTCGTTGAAGCCGTAGATCTGGATCTCCAGCCGGTGGAAGCCGAGCTCGCCGAGCACCAGGCGCTGGAAGGCGCGCGCGATCTCGTCCCCGAGCTTGCGGCCGCGAAAGCGCGGATCGACCGCGAGCCGGCCGCCTTCGACGATGCGATGACGCTCGTTCACGACGCGGTACGAGGCGCTGCCGACGCGTTCGCCGTCCGCCTCGGCGACGAGCCAGCCGAACGCCTCCGGCTCACGCTCCGAGCGCTCGATGTCGGCGACGACCTCCTCCAGCGTGTCCGGCGCCCGGCCGAGGAACTCGCGGGTCTCCTCGCCGGTGACGAGCTCGAGCAGGAACTCGGCGTCAGAGTGGTTCGCGCGCCGGAGCTCGACGGACACGCCGCGACGCTACCCGAACCGCCCCAGTGCCGAGCGCGACGCCGCCACAGATGAGCACGAGCCCCGCGAGCTTCTGGTACGACAGTCCTTCGCCGAGGAAGACCGCGCCGTAGAAGAGCGCGAACGCGGGCAGCATGTACGCGACGAGCGCCGAGCGGGACGAGCCGTACTCGCGGATCATCCGGTAGGACAGGATCTGCGCGAGCGCCGTCCCGAGCAGGCCGAGCGCCGCCCCGGAGCCGACCGACTTCCATCCGGGCGCGTGCGCCGGGAGCGTCGCGAGCGCGAGCGGCAGCAGCAACACGACCGCGCCCGTCATCGAGACGGCGGCGAGAGCGGGACCGCCGACGCTCATCCGCCGGCCCGCGTAGAGGTTCGCGGCCGCGTACGACACCGAGGCGACGACGATCGCGGCGATGCCGATCGTCCCGTGCCAGCCGCCCTGCGGGTGCACGCCGGCGAGGATGCCGACGCCGACGAGCCCGAGCAGGACACCGACGAGCCTCCAGCCGGTCGAGCGCTCGGTCGGCACGAAGCACACGGCCAAGATGGCGACGAAGATCGGCACGGACGAGTTCGCGACCGCGGCCGTTCCCGAGTCGACCCACCGCTCGCCCCACGCGATCAGCGTGAACGGCACGGCCGCGTTGAGGACCGCGAGCACGAGGCCCGGGCGCCACGCCCGCACAAGAGCTGCGCCGCCGTATCGGCGCCACGCGAACGCGACGAGGATCGGGGCTGCGGAGAGCAGGCGCACCTCGATCAGCACAGCCGGCGAGAGGTCGCGGATACCGACCTTGATGAACAGATACGACGACCCCCAGATCGCCCCGAGAACGACCAAGAGGAAGACGTACCGCCGCCTCATGAGCCCATCTGAAAGGGAGGCTAGACTGAATCACCTGACGCAGGTCGCGGAACAGCCGCTCCACCGCGCACTCGGCCTCACGGACGGGGAAGCGGATCGAATCCGGGAACTTCTCGGCCGCGATCCGAACCACTTCGAGCTCGCCGTCTTCTCCGTCCTCTGGTCGGAGCACTGCGGCTACAAGCACTCTGCCCCGCTCCTACGGCGGCTGCCGTCCTCCGGCGAACGCGTGCTGCAGGGGCCGGGCGAGAACGCGGGCGTCCTCGATCTCGGCGACGGCCTCGCGGTCGCCTTCAAGGTCGAGTCGCACAACCACCCCTCGGCGGTCGAGCCGTTTCAGGGCGCCGCCACCGGCGTGGGCGGGATCCTGCGCGACATCGTCGCCATGGGCGCGCGGCCGATCGCGCTCCTCGACGGGCTGTGGTTCGGCGCGCCCGGCCACGACTTCGACCGCGCCGTCGCCGGCATCGGCCACTACGGCAATTGCGTCGGCGTCCCCACGGTCGGCGGCCAGACGGTCTGGGACGAGGCTTATGGCGGCAACTGCCTCGTGAACGCGATGTGCGTCGGCCTGCTCGACGCGCACCGGCTGCAGACGGCGAAGGCGCACGGCCCCGGCAACGTCGTCGTCCTTTTCGGTGCGACGACAGGCCGCGACGGCATCGGCGGCGCATCCGTGCTCGCGAGCCAGGAGCTGGGCGAGGACGATCCCGACAAGCGGCCCTCGGTCCAGGTTGGCGACCCGTTCACCGGCAAGAAGCTCATCGAAGTCTCCGTCGAGCTCGTCGAGTCGGGGCTCGTCGAGTCGCTGCAGGACTGCGGCGCTGCGGGGCTCGCCTCCGCGCTCAGCGAGATGGCGAGCGACGGCGCAGGCATCGACGTGCATCTCGATCGCGTGCCGCAGCGCGAGTCGGGGATGGATCCGTGGGAGATCATGATCTCCGAGTCGCAGGAGCGGATGGTCGCGATCGTGCGGCCGCAGATGCTCGACGCGCTCCACGCGCTGTGCGCGAAGTGGGAGCTCGAGAGCGCGGCGATCGGTGAGGTGACCGACGGCGGTGTGTTGCGCGCGCTCTATGACGGGACCGTGGTCGGCGACATTCCGGCTCGTTTCCTCACCGACGACTGTCCTCGCTACGAGGTCGAGCAACGGAAACCGGACACGTGGGTGGCGCCCGCTCCGAAGGCGCGCCGCCAGCGGGCGGACGTAGCCGGCGTCTACGAGCAGTACGACCAGCTCGTCGGCTCCCGCACGGTGCGCCGCCCGGGCCTCGACGCGGCCGTGCTGAGGCTGCGTCCGTCGCTGCGCGGGCTTGCCGTCTCGCTGCAGGGCCCGCGCCCCGGAGAGGCGGATCCGTTCGCCGCCGGCGTGCAGGCCGTGCTCGGCGCTGCGCGCAACGTCGCCTGTACGGGTGGTGAGCCGATCGGCCTCACAGACTGCCTCAACTTCGGCAATCCCGAGAAGGCGGAGATCGGCTACGAGCTCGCGCGGGCGATCGAGGGCATCTCGCAGGCGGCCGAGGCGCTCGGCGTCCCGGTCGTCTCCGGCAACGTCTCGCTGTACAACGAGACCGACGGTCGGCCGATCCCTCCCACGCCCGTCGTCGGCTGCGTCGGGCTCGTGCAGGACGTGCGGCTCGTCCCCGCCGGATGGCAGCGCGGTGACGTGGTGCTGCTCGCGACCGTGCCGGAGGAGAGCATCGCCGCCGAGGTGTCGCTCATCCGCTTCCTGCGCAAGGCGGCGCCGCTCCTGACGCTCTGCCACGACGTCGGCAGCGGCGGGATCGAAGCCGCGCTCGCCGAGTCGACGCGCTGGAGCGGCCGCGAGGCCGACGTACAGCTTCCGGCCGAGCCGGAGGCCGGAGCCGCGATCCTCGCGTGCGCGCCGGAGACTGTCGCCCGGCTCGGCTCCAAGGGCTTCGTCCAGATCGGCGAGGTGCGCTGACATGTGTGGCGTCTTCGGCGTGTACGCCCCCGAGCGCGACGTCGCGCGGCTCACGTACTTCGGGCTCTTCTCGCTCCAGCATCGCGGCCAGGAGTCGGCGGGAATCGCGGTGTCGGAGAACGGCCGGCTGACGGCGCTCCGCGACCTCGGCCTCGTCACCCAGGTCTTCGACGAGCAGAAGCTGCACGCACTGCAAGGGCAGGTGGCGATCGGGCACACGCGCTACTCGACCACGGGCTCGTCGGGATGGGCGAACGCGCAGCCGCTCGTGCAGCACGGGCGCAAGCGCACGGTCGCGCTCGGGCACAACGGCAACCTCGTCAACGCCGACGTTCTGCGCGATGGGCTCCGCGCCGAGGGCGCGACGCTGCGCGGGACGTCCGACAGCGAGGTGATCGCGGCGCTGATCGCGAACGCCGACGCGCCGCTCGACGAGGCGGTCGCCGGCGCGATGCGCAAGCTGCAGGGCGCGTACTCGGTCGTGGCGCTCTCGGAAGGAACGCTGATCGCGTTCCGCGACCCGCTCGGCTTCCGTCCGCTCGTGCTCGGCCGCGTGAACGACGACTGGGTGGTCGCATCGGAGACGTGCGCGTTCGACCTCGTCGGCGCCGAGCACGTGCGCGAGGTCGAGCGCGGCGAGATCGTGCTCGTCGACGGTGACGGGATGCGATCCGTGCAGGCGGTCGAGCCGCCTGCGAACGGCGCACTCTGCATCTTCGAGTTCTTCTATCTCGCGCGGCCGGACACGCGGCTCGACGGCATCGAGGTGCACGGCGCACGCGTCCGGATGGGCGAGCGGCTCGCGCAGGAGGCGCCCGCGGACGCCGAGCTCGTGCTCCCCATCCCTGACTCGGGGACGCCGGCCGCGATCGGGTTCTCGCGCGCGCTCGGCATCCCGTTCAGCGAGGGCCTGATCAAGAACCGGTACATCGGGCGCACGTTCATCCAGCCCGACCAGGAGCTGCGGCGCCTCGGCGTGCGGCTGAAGTTCAACCCGCTCGCGGAGGTGGCGGGCAAGCGCGTCGTCGTCGTCGACGACTCGATCGTCCGCGGGAACACGACGCGCGCGATCGTGCAGATGCTCTTCGACGCCGGCGCAACCGAGGTGCATGTGCGCATCTCGTCCCCGCCGGTGATCGGGCAGTGCTTCTACGGCATCGACCTCGCCGACCCGCAGGAGATGGTCGCGGCTGGGAAGACGGTCGAGGAAGTGCGCGAATACATCGGCGCGACGTCGCTCGCGTACCTGTCGCACGAGGGGCTCGTCGAGGCGACGCGCAGGCCTGAGTCGGATCTCTGCCGCGCCTGCCTGACGCGTCAGTACCCGACCGAGGTGCCGGCCGAGTACGCGAAGCTCCGCTTCGAAGCCGCGCGCGCATAAGTCGTCACACCAACGCCGGGGTACCTGGTACCGGCCGTGTCCGTGCCGGCGGAAACACCTGCTCAGCCGCTCAGACCGGTACCTAGTACCAATACGAAAGCGTCACGACTTCTACGCGGCCAGATCTGCGACGTGCAGGAGCTCGAGCTTGAGCCCGTCCGGGTCGTAGAAGAACACCGCGTAGTAGCCCGGCATATAGCCGTACTCCTGCGGCTCGCTCTCGAGCGTCCCGCCTGCAGCAACCACCCACTCGGCGCGCTCGTCCACCGCCGCCCGCGACGCGACCTCGATGGCGAGATGGTGCAGCCCGACCGCATAACGATCGACGGGCACCGCCTCGCTCTGCGCCTCGCGCAGGCCGATCGACGTCCCGCGGCCGCTCAGATACCAGATCGTCTCGCCGCGCTCGCCCTCCACCTCGCTGATCACGTGCCAGCCGAGCGGCCCGAGCAGGTCGCGGTAGAAGGGCAGGCTGCGCTCGATCGAGGAGACGACCAAGTCGACGTGATGGACGCCCCCGGAGCGCATGCGATCCGACCCGACTTCGTCGCCGGAAGCACGACTCCTCGTACCATCCAATGCCGGTGCATCTGTTCCACTACCACCTCGTCACGAGCCGGGTTCGCGAGGTCGAGGCGCGCTACATCGGCAAGCTCGGATTCGACCTCGTCGCGCGCCACGGGCGGATCGGCGAAGACCTCCAGTCGTACGAGGCGGGGATCTCGTGGGCGGAGCTGGACGCGCTCGGATTCAAGCTCCGTCTCTCGGAGCTCGAGCTCGGCGCCGTCAACGTCGTGGTGCAGCCGGGGCAATGGCCGTTGCCGCGCGTCGACCATCTCGGCCTCGCCCTCGACGACGACGAGTTCGAGCGCGCGATCGCCCGCGCGGAGGACGCGCAGCTCCGCGTGCAGGAGCACGGCGGCCGGCGCACCTTCGTCTCGACGAACGCGGGCTACCGGCTCGAGCTCCATCCGCCGCGCGACTGGATCGACGACCTACTCGGCCAGTCCGACCGGCTTCGGCTTTTGGAGCTGCACCTGAAGTCGGACGACCCCGAGGGAAAGGCGGAGGCGATGGCGCAGATGCTCGGCTGCGAGCGGATCGGCGCCGACGTCGAGATCGGCGAGACGCTCGTCCGCTTCACCCCGGGCGGCCCGCAGGGCCGGCCGGAGCTGGAAGCGGAGATGTTCGTCTGAGTTCCAGCCTAGACTCGACTTCTTGACGAAGGACACGCGCACGTACGAGGCCGCCGGCGTCTCCCTCACCACCGCTGACGCCGTCGTCGAGCGTCTGCGGGCCGCGGTGGAGTCGACCGGCGCCACGGGCTTCGGCCGCTTCGCCGGGCTCTTCCCGCTCGATGAGCACCGCTTCCTCGCCGCCTCCACCGACAGCGTCGGGTCGAAACTCATGCTCCACCGTCGCGCGGGAACCTTGCGCTGGGGCGGGATGGACCTCGCCGCCCACTGCATCGACGACGTCCTCTGCTCCGGGGCCGAGCCGCTCTTTCTGCTCGACTACATCGCCGCGGCACACGTCGACCTCGAGCAGGTGGCCGAGCTCGTCGAGGGCGCCGCGGAAGTCTGCCGAGCCGCAGGCTGCGCGCTCATCGGCGGCGAGACCGCAGAGCTGCCCGGTGTCTACCGCGACCAGGAGCTCGACTTCGCCGGCACGTGCGTCGGCATCGTCGAGCGCGACCGCGTCATCGACGGATCGCGCTGCGCATCGGGCGACGTCGTGGTCGGCTTCCCGTCCAGCGGCCTGCACACGAACGGCTTCTCACTCGTCCGCACCCTCGAAGAGATCGATCCCGCGTTCCTCGCACCGCATCGCCTCTACCTCGACGACGTGCACGAGCTGCGCGCGCATGCGGACGTGAAGGCGCTCGCGCACGTCACCGGGGGCGGGATCCTCGGCAACCTCTCGCGCGTGCTCCCGGACGGAGTGCAGGCCCACATCGACTGGGACGCATGGGAGCGGCCGCCGGTGTTCGATTGGCTCGCGGACCGCGGTGTCGCCGAGGAGGAGGCACGACGCGTCTTCAACCTCGGCATCGGCATGTGCGCCGTCGTGCCGGAAGCGCCGGCCGGCGCGATCGTGATCGGAGCGCTGGAGTGATCGGCGTCCTCGTCTCGGGCCGGGGCACGAACCTGCAGGCGCTGCTCGACGCCGGCCTGCCGATCGTCGCCGTCGCCTCCAACCGCCGCGACGCGCCCGCGCTGCGCCGCGTCCCCGAGGAGGCAACAGCAGTGTTCGAGCTCGCCGATTACACCGACCGCAACGCGCGCGACGCCGCGATGGCGGCCTGGCTCAAGAGTCGAGGAGTCGAGCTCGTCGTGCTGGCCGGTTACATGCACGTCCTGACAGCTGCCTTCCTCGACCGCTTCCCCGAAGCCGTCGTGAACGTCCATCCCTCGCTCCTCCCTGACTTCCCGGGCATGCACGCGGTCGAGGAGCAGCTCGCCGCCGGCATCAGCGAATCGGGCGCGACCGTGCACATCGTCGACGAAGGAGTCGACAGCGGTCACGTGCTCGCGCAGGAGCGCGTCCCCGTGCTGCCGAACGACACGCCCTCGACGCTGCACGAGCGCATCCAGGACGTCGAGCACCGTCTGCTCCCCAAGGTGGTGGCCGAGCTGTGCGCGCGCTGATCTCCACGTACGACACGACGGGGCTCGACGTGTTCGCGCGCGGTCTCGCCGAGCTCGGCGTCGAGCTCGTGACCACCGGCGGCAGCACTGACGCCTTCTTGCGCGAGCTCGGGCTCGAGCCGACGGTGATCGACGTCCCGCAGATGCTCGGCGGCCGCGTGAAGACGCTGCATCCGCGCATCCACGCCGGCATCCTCGCGCGCCGCGACAATCCCGAGGACGTCGCCACGCTCGCAGAGCACCAGATCGAGCCGTTCGACATCGTCTGCATCAACCTCTATCCGTTCGAACGGGTGGCGGCGAAGCAGGGCGTCACCGAGGCGGAAGCCGTGGAGATGATCGACGTCGGCGGCCCGTCGATGCTGCGCGGCGCGGCGAAGAACTTCGCCCACGTCACGGCCGTCTGCCGTCCGGAGCGGTACGGCTTCGTCCTCGACGAGCTCCGCGAGGACGGCGAGATCTCGCTCGAGACCAGGAGGGAGCTCGCGGCCGAGGCGTTCGCCACGACGGCGGTCTACGAGGCGGCGATCGCGAACTGGTTCTCCGAGCGCGAGTCGTTCCCGGACAAGCTCGTGCTCTCGCTCGACAAGGTGCTCGACCTCTCCTACGGAGAGAACCCGCACCAGCGGGGCGCGTATTACGCCGACCGAGGCGCTCGCGCGCACCTGCTCTCGCGCGTGGAGCAGCTGAACGGCAAGGCGCTCTCGTTCAACAACCTCAACGACCTGTCCGCCGGGCGCGCGATCGGACGCGAGTTCACGCTGCCGGCGTGCGTCATCGTCAAGCACGCGAACCCGTGCGGCGTCGCGCTCGGCGCGACCATCGAGGAGGCCTATGACAAGGCGCTCGCGTCAGACCCCACCTCGGCGTACGGCGGCATCGTCGTCCTCAACCGGGACGTCGACGCGGCCCTGGGCGAGAAGCTCGCCGAGCAGTTCGTCGAGGTCCTCTTCGCGCCGGACTACGACGACGGCGCGCTCGAGGCGCTGCGGCGAAGGAAAGGCACGCGCATCCTCGTCGACCGCGAGCGCCGGCGCCCCTCCGCGCAGCAACGCGGGCTGAAGCGCGTGCTCGGCGGCGTGCTCGTGCAGGACGCCGACGCCGAGATCGAGGACCGCGACGGCTGGACGGTCGTAGCCGGCACACCCGACGAACAGCAGTGGGGCGACCTCGTCTTCGCCTGGCGCGTGTGCAAGCACGTTCTCTCCAACGCGATCGTGATCGCGACCGATCTCGCGACCATTGGCGTCGGCGCCGGCCAAATGAGCCGCGTGGACGCCGTCCGCATCGCGCTCGACAAGGCGGCCGAGTTCGGCCACGAGACCCGCGGCGCCGTCCTTGCCTCGGATGCGTTCTTCCCCTTCCCCGACGGGCCGGAGCGCGCGCTCGAGCGGGGCGTGCGCGCGATCGTCCAGCCGGGCGGCTCGAAGCGCGACGACCTCGTGATCGCCGCCGTCGCCGACGCAGGCGCGACAATGGTGTTCACGGGTCGCCGCCATTTCCGCCACTAGTCCCGCACACTTCCGTCTCGTCGCCCGCGCCGACCAGCGCGCCTTCCTCGAGCTCCCGTGGAACCTGCCGCTCGAGGATTGGCCCGCGGAGCTGCACGTCGACCTCGCGCGCGGCATCAGCCGCCACGTCGTCCGCTTCGTCGAGCTGAACGGCAGGTATTACGCGCTGAAGGAGCTGCCACAGCGCCCGGCGGAGCGCGAGTACCGATTGCTGGGCGAGCTTCGCGAGCGCAGCATGCCGGTGGTCGAGCCGATCGGGATCGTGGCCGAGCGCACGACGGCCGACGGCGAGGAGCTCGACGCGATCCTCATCACGCGCCAGCTCGAGTTCGCGCTGCCGTATCGCCTGATCCTCGGCCGGCGGATGCTGCCCGCGCCGGAGGCGACGATCCGCTCGGCGCTCGCCGAGCTGCTCGTCCGGCTCCATCTCGCCGGCTTCTTCTGGGGCGACTGCTCGCTGTCGAACGCGCTCTTCCGCCGGGACGCGGGCGCGCTCTCCGCGTATCTCGTCGATGCCGAGACGGGAGAGCTGCACGACCGGCTGTCCGACGGGCAGCGGCTGCACGACATCGACATCGCAGAGGAGAACCTCAGCGGCGAGCTGTACGACCTCTCGGCGGAGCTCGAGCGCGACGTCGTCGACGATCCGTGGGAGTTCGCCGAGGACGTGCGCAAGCGCTACGAGCAGCTCTGGGCCGAGCTCACCGAGGAGCAGGTCTTCGCCCCGGGCGAGGGGCAGAAGCTCGAGGAGCGCCTGCGCCGGCTCAATGAGCTCGGGTTCGACGTCGAGGAGGTCGAGCTCGTGCGCGAGGGGGACCAGGTTCGGCTGAAGCTGCACTCCAAAGTGGTGGAGCCCGGACATCACCGCCGCCGCCTCCTCCGGCTGACCGGGCTCGACGCCCAGGAGAACCAGGCGCGCGTGCTGCTGAACGACCTGACGCGCTACAAGACATACCTCGAGCGCACCGGCGACGCGCCCGTGTCCGACGCGGCGGCGGCCGGGCGCTGGCTGAGTGAGATCTTCGAGCCGACGATCGCGTCGATCCCCCGCGAGCTACGCGGGAAGCGCGCAGCGGCGGAGATCTTCCACGAGATTCTCGAGCACCGCTGGTTCCTGTCCGAGCAGGCCGGCAAGGACGTCGGGCTCGAACAGGCGAAGAAGTCGTACATCGAGCAGGTTCTCCGCACTGCGCCGGACGAGAAGCTGCCGTTGGTCTAGACCCGCGACTGCATCGAATACGCTTCCGCCCGTGCCCGAGCGGTATCCGACAATTCTCGAGCTCGTCGGCGCGACGCCGATCGTGCGGCTGGACAAGCTCACGCCGAGCGGCGGCGCTCAGCTGCTGGCGAAGCTCGAATACCTGAACCCGGGCGGCTCCGTGAAGGACCGCATCGGACTGCCGATGATCGAGGCGGCCGAGCGCGAAGGGAAGCTGAAGCCGGGCGGCACGATCGTGGAGCCCACGTCGGGCAACACCGGCGTCGGCCTCGCCATCGCCGCGGCGATCAAGGGCTACCGGTGCATCTTCGTCATGCCGGACAAGATGAGCCAGGAGAAGATCGCCCTCCTCCGCGCGTACGGCGCCGAGGTCGTGATCACGCCGACCGCGGTCGACCACGACTCGCCGGAGAGCTACTACTCCGTCTCCGACCGGCTGGCGGAGGAGATTCCCGGCGGCTACAAGCCCGACCAGTACTCGAACATGAACAACCCGGAGGCGCACTACCGCGTCACCGGGCCCGAGATCTGGGAGCAGACCGGCGGCGACATCGACGCGCTCGTCATCTCCGTCGGGACCGGCGGAACGATCAGCGGCGTCGGCCGCTACTTCAAGGAGCGCAAGCCGGAAGTGCTGATCGTCGGCGCCGACCCGGAGGGATCGGTGTACACGGCGAAGGACGAGCGCGACGTCCATCCGTATCTCGTCGAAGGCATCGGCAAGGACACGTGGCCCAAGACGATGGACCCGACGGTCGTGGACGAGTGGATCCGCGTCGGCGACCGCGACTCGTTCCGGTGGGCGCGGCGGCTCGCGCGCGAGGAAGGCATTCTCGCCGGGGGCTCCGCCGGCACGACGCTCGTTGCAGCAGACGCGATAGCGCGACGGCTCGGTCCCGGCAAGCGCGTGCTCATGCTCATCCCGGACTCGGGCCGCAACTACTTGTCGAAGTTCTACGACGACAACTGGATGCTCGAGCACGGATTCCTCGAACGGCAGGCACCGCTGCCGACGGTCGAGGAAGTGCTGCTCGCGAAGCACGGCGGCGAGCTTCCCGCACTCATCACGATCTCAGCGCACCAGAAGGTCGGCGAGGGCATCGACACGATGCAGCGCTACAGCATCTCCCAGCTGCCGGTCGTGCGCGACGGCGAGTGCGAGTCGCTCGCCGACGTGATCGGGTCGCTCCAGGATCGCGCGCTGCTCGAGCGCGTCTTTGTCAACCCCGACGTCCTGCACGAGGACGTCGCATCCGCCATGCAGCCGCCGCTCGCCGCGATCGACGCGTCGGCGACGATGGAAGAAGTCTTCGGGACGCTGCAGGGCGGCACGAACGCCGTCGTCGTCGCCCGCGACGGCAAGCCCGTCGGCGTGCTGACGCGCAGCGACCTGCTCGAGTTCCTCGCGCACCGGCGCTAGTGATGTGGCCGGTGACGTTGCACGGTTCCCGGGTCGCGAGCACCAAGCGATGCAAGGACGCAGGGAGCGCCAATAGCAGCGGCTATCGGCGCGACTGAGGACGCAGCAGCGCGCAGCGTGATCGCGGGCCGGGGACCCTGCGAACGTTGCCGGTTACATCACTAACTCAGCCGGCTCCCGTTCTTCTTCGCGCGCTCGCCGAGCTCGCGCGTCGCGATCAGCACCGCGCGGACGCCGTCCAGCAGCTCCGCCACGAGCTCCAGCCGCCGCTGCTCCGAGCGCAGCTCGAGCAGCTCCTGCTTCGACTCGGGCGCGAGCTCGACCTGCGCCGCGAGCCGGAACGACAACTGCTCGGACTCCTCGTCCAGCTCGCCCGCCTCCGCCTCGGCGGCGGCTGCGAGCGCCCGGAACGACGCTGCCGCGCGAGCGATCGCGCGGGGCGCGGGCTCCTCGTCGTCATCGTCGACCGGCGCCACGTCGGCGGTCATGAACGAGCGTCCGTGCGTCAGCCTCTCGACCTGGAAGCGCTCGCCGCCCTCGACGACGATGTTCATGCGCCCGTCGTCGAACTGCTCCAGCACCTCGTCCACGCGCGCCAGCGTCCCCAGCTCGCGCACGCCGTTCTCGTCCGCGAAGACGAGCCCGAACTCGAGCTCCTCGGCGATGCACTCGGCGATCAGTTCCCGGTACCGCGGCTCGAAGATGTGGAGCGGGACGCGCTCCGTCGGCAGGAGGACGATGCCGAGCGGGAAGAGGCCGACCTCCATGGCGCCACAGGGTACGCACCCGGACATACCATGGGTGCGTGGCTGCCGATCGTCTCGAGACCCTGCTCCGCGACGCCTTCCCGGAGGCGAACGAGCTGTCGGTCGAGGACCGTACCGGCGGCGGCGACCATTTCCAGGTGACCGTGGCGAGCACGCGCTTCGCCGGGCTGCCGCTGCTCGAGCAGCACCGTCTCGTCAACGAGGCGCTGGCCGAGCCGCTGCGCGACGGCACCATTCACGAGCTTCGGATCAAGACGAGGGAGGCTGCAGGATGAGCGAGCTGTCGGACCGGATCAAGGACGTGATCGCGCAGGAGCCGGTCACGTTGTTCATGAAGGGGACGCCGCAGATGATCATGTGCGGCAACTCCGACCGCGCGTTGCGCGCGCTCCGCGAGGCGGGCGCGCCCGTCACCACCGTCGACGTTCTCCCCGATCCGGCCATCCGGCAGGAGTTGTCCGCGCTCTCGGGCTGGCCGACGATCCCCCAGGTCTTCGTCGGCGGAGAGCTGATCGGCGGCGCCGACATCGCGCAGGAGCTGGCCGAGTCCGGCGAGCTGACCAAGATCCTCGAGGCGAAGCTCGGCGCGGGCTACCGCGACGAAGCCGAAGTGCGCGTCGTGGATGTTCTGACGCCAGCCCAGCGATAGCCGATTCGGTCCGGCGACTCGACGTCGCCGAGCCAGTGGTGGAAGTACGGCACCCACTCGAGCACGCGCTCGTCGTACCGCGCGCGCAGCGCCTCGAGCAGGACGTCGTGCGGATGCAACCCGGGATGGCGCCATCGCCACTCGTCGACCGTCGGCGGGCCGCTCGCGTCGGGCCGCACGCGGTACTCCGCCTCGTACCACGCCTGCAGCTCGGGATCGATGAGATCCCACGCGAACTCGTCGACGATCAAGAGCGGTGCCAGCGACGCGAGCCGGTCGACGGCCTCGCCGAGTGGATCGAGATGGTGGACGACGCGGCCCGCGACAACCGCGTCGAACTCGCCGTCCACCTCGCGGAAGTCGGTCTGCCGGAAGCGCTCGCCGGACGGCGCGCGTGGGTCGACGCCGATCGCGTCGTAGCCCGCGTCGACGAGCGCCGGGACGACACCGCCGCGATCCCCGCAGCCGACCTCCAGCACCCGCGCCGGAGCGGGCGGCAGGTGATGTAGAACGAACGCCGTGAACTCCACCGAGGTGAGCCTTGCAGAAGCGCGCCGCATCGCGGTGCGCTCGCAGCTGCTCGACGGCACGGCGACGAGCGTCCTCGACACGGTCCGCCGCCTCGGCTTCCTGCAGATCGACCCGATCTCGAGCGTCGCGCCGCCGCAGTACCTCGTGCTGTGGAGCCGCCTCGGCGCGTACGACCGCGCCGAGCTCGACCGGCTGCTGTGGGAGGAGAAGAAACTCGTCGAATGGCGGGCGTTCATCTACCCGATCGAGGACCTGCCGCTGCTGCGCGCCCGCATGCGACGACTTCCGACGCCCGCCGGCAAAGCGTTCCTGCGCGAGAACGGCGCCTTCAAGCGTTACGTTCTCCGCGAGCTCGACCGGCGCGGCCCGCTCCTCTCGCGCGAGATCGAGACCCACGTGAGCAGAAAGGGCCAGGAGCGCCACGAGTGGTGGGGCGCGCGCCAGATGGGCCTGATGCTCGAAGTCCTCGCCGGCTCCGGCGATGTCGCCGTCGTCGGGCGACGCCAGGGCCAGCGCGTGTGGAACCTCGCGGAACGCTGGTACCCGGAGATCGAGACGATCCCGTGGCGCGAAGCCGAGGCGCGCATCGCGGAGAAGCGCTTCCGCGCACTCGGCGTGAAGCTCGAGAAGGGACGATGGCTCGCGCACCCCGACGCGGTCGATGCCCCGGTGCCGAAGCGCGTCACCTTCCTCTCCCCCTTCGACCGCCTGATCCACGACCGCGCACGCACGGAGGCGCTGTGGGACTTCTACTACCGCCTCGAGATGTACGTCCCGAGGGCGAAGCGCGAGTACGGCTACTACGTCCTCCCCGTCCTGCGCGACGACGAGATCGTCGGCCGGATCGAGCCGGTCTACAACCGCAAGACCCGCGAGCTGGCCGTCAACGGCGTCTGGTGGGAAGGCAAGCCGGTTTCGGTGGCCGGGCCGCTACGGGACCTCGAGCGGTGGTTAGCATCGACTTGATGGATTTCGAGACCCGTGCCATCCACGAGGGCCAGGAGCCCGATCCGGCCACGGGCGCGATCATCACGCCGATCTACCAGACCTCGACCTTCGTCCAGGAGTCGGTCGGCGAGCACAAGGGCTTCGACTACGCGCGCGTGAACAACCCGACGCGAACGGCGCTCCAGCGCTGCCTCGCGTCCCTCGAGTCGGCCCAGCACGGGATCGCGTTCTCGTCCGGCCTCGGCGCGACGACGACGATCATGCACCTCGTCGATCCGGGCGAGCGCGTCGTCCTCATCGCCGACGTGTACGGCGGCGTCTACCGGATGACGTCGCAGGTGTACGAGCCGAAGGGCTACCGCTTCGACTACCTCCCCGCGGCCGATTTCGCGAACCTCGGGGACCATCTCGACGACAACACGCGCATCGTCTGGGTCGAGTCGCCGTCCAATCCGCTGCTGAACATCGTCGACATCCGCGCCGCTGCCGACGCCGCCCACGCGGCCGGCGCGCTCCTCGTCGTCGACAACACGTTCGCAACGCCGTACCTGCAGCGCCCACTCGAGCTCGGCGCCGACATCGTCGTCCACTCGACGACGAAATATCTCGGTGGCCACTCCGACGTCATCGGCGGCTTCGCCGCGACGAGCGACCCGACCATCGCGGAGCGTCTCTACTTCCTGCAGAAGTCGCTCGGCGCGGTTCCCGGGCCGTTCGACTGCTGGCTCGTGCTGCGCGGCATCAAGACGCTCGCGCTGCGGATGGAAAAGCACTGCGAGAACGCCATGGCGATCGCGGTCTGGCTCCAGCGCAACGCCGGCGTCGAGCACGTCTACTACCCGGGCCTGCCCACCCATCCGGGACATGCGATCGCGGCGCGACAGATGCGCGACTTCGGCGGCATGGTCTCGTTCCTCGCCGAGTCGCCCGAGGAGGCCGCGGAACTGGTGACGCGGACGAAGCTCTTCCAGCTGGCGGAGTCGCTCGGCGGCGTCGAGAGCCTGATCGAGATACCCGCGCGCATGACACACGCCTCCACGGCGAGCGCGCCGTTCGCCGCTCCGCCGAACCTCGTTCGCCTCTCTGTCGGGATCGAGTCGACCGAGGATCTCATCCTCGATCTCGAGCACGCCCTGAAGCCCGCCGCCGTCCGCGCGTGAGCGACATCGTCTTCGTCGAGATCCCGTCCGGGTCTCGCAACAAGTACGAGTGGGACGAGGAGCTCGGCGGCATCGTGCTCGACCGCCGCCTGTTCACCTCGATGACATATCCCGCCGACTACGGCTACCTCGAGGGGACGCTCGCCGAGGACGGTGACCCGCTCGACGCGCTCGTGCTCGTCGCGGAGCCGACGTTCCCGGGCTGCCGCATCCGTGTGCGGCTGATCGGCGTCTTCCACATGAGCGACGAGAAAGGGCCGGACGAGAAGGTGCTGTGCGTGCCGCTCGGCGATCCGTCGTTCGCGCGCGTGCGTGACGTCCACGACGTCAACGCCGAGCTGCGCGACGAGATCGAGCACTTCTTCCAGCGCTACAAGGACCTCGAGCCGTCGAAGAAGACGGAGACTCGCGGCTGGGGGAACAGGGCCGAGGCGGAGAAGATCGTCGCCAACGCTCGGGATCGCGTTTGAGTGCTCCCGGCCGCAAGTGCCTTGTCCGTTCTGCCGGCTGCAAACGCGTCGCATCCCGGCGTCCTCAGTCGCGTCCGTAGCGAGCTACGAACGCTCCCTGCGTCCTTGGGCTACTCGGTTTTCGCTCGGCAGAACAGGAAGGCACTCACGGCCGGAAGCACTAGCCTGAGACGAGCAGCGCGGCACCGAGCCCGCCGCCGTTGTCGCCGAGCTCGGTGAGCACGAACGCCGGCGGGCGATCGTCGACGAAGAGGTGCGGCTGCGCCGCATCGGCGATGCGCTCGACGTACGGTGCGCCGAGGCGCGTGCCCAGTCCGCCGCCGACGACGACCGCGTCGACGTCGACCATGTTCTGGACCGAGCCGACGCCGGCGCCGAGCGCCTCCACCGCCTCGTCGATGAGGTTCCGCGCGAGCTTGTCCTCCTCCTCGAGGGCAACAGCCCACACGCCGCTCGTCAGCCGCTCGCGCTGACGCTTCTCCATGATCTTGAACAGCTTCGTCTTCGTTCCCGCGTCCTCGGCCTTGCGCGCGGTGCGCTCCATCGCCGCCCGGCCCGCGTAGGCCTCGAGGCAGCCGCGCCGCCCGCACGGGCAGCGGCGGCCGCCGAGTTTGACGACGACGTGACCGAGCTCACCCGCGGAGCCGCGCCCGAGCCAGAGCTTTCCGTCCAGCACGAGCGCACCCCCGACGCCGGTTCCCCACCAGACGCCGAGGAAGGAGCGGTACGTGCGTCCCGCGCCGAGCACGCGCTCGGCCTCGACCGCGACGCGGACGTCGTTGCCGATGCGCACGGGAATTCCGAGGTCGCCGCTGAGCTCGGCCGCGAGCGGATAGACCGCCTCCCAGTCGGGGAGGTTGCCGGCGCGCGCGAGCGTGCCCGCGGCCGCGTCGACCTCGCCCGGCGCACCCACACCCACACCGGCGAGCGCCGAGATCTCCGTCCCCGCCGACGACGCCGCCGCGCGCATGGCCGCGGCGAGCTCGCGCACCACCGCCGCCGGCCCGCCCTCGGTCGGCGTCGGAACGCGCGACTGCCCGCGGATCTCGTTGGCGTCGTCGACGACGATCGCCTCGATCTTCGTCCCGCCCAGATCCAGGCCGCCGCGAAGGGTCATCGCAGGACCATAGTGCTGATCCGACTCCGGTTCCGCGCCACGACCGGATACAGCAGCCGGCCGAGCGGCAAACCGACCGGGAACAGCCGGACGACCGGCCGCAGCCTCCGCGCGGTGCGCAGCCACGAGGCGATCGCGTCGGCTCCGGACGCACGCTCGCCTCCTTCCGCCCACTGCACCGCCTGCTCGGCCTCCTCGACGGTGACGCCGAGCGCCGCGAGATCCGCCTCCTGCCAGGCGACGCTCTCCGCTGCCGGGTCGAACCGGCGCCGCATCCAAGCAACCGCGGCGGTGCAGAAGCGGCAGTCACCATCGAACAGCAGAGGCATGCGGGAAGATATTCCCATGCCCGAGCCAATCGAACTCCACCATCAGGGCGTCGAGCGCTCGATCGGCTGCTACTTGCTCGACACGGACGACGGCCCGGCGCTCTTCGACTGCGGCCCGAGCACGACGATCGCGGCGCTGAAGGTCGGGCTGGCCGCCGAAGGCCTCCGGCTCGTGGACATCCGCCACCTGCTGCTCAGCCACATCCACCTCGACCATGCCGGCGCGGCCGGGGCTCTCGTCCGCGAGCACCCGGCGCTGCAGGTCCACGTCTCCGAGATCGGCGCGCCGCACCTCGTCGACCCGTCCCGGCTCGAGCGCAGCGCGCGGCGCCTGTACGGCGACTCGTTCGACACGCTGTGGGGCGAGCTCACGCCCGTACCCGAAGCGAACGTGCACGTCGTCGGCGACGTGGTGGTCGGCCTCGCGTGCTTCCCCACACCGGGTCACGCGACGCACCATGTCTCGTACCTCGACGACGACGGCACGCTCTACGCCGGCGATGCCGCCGGGGTGCGCATCCAGCCCGGCCGGTACGTGATGCCGCCGACGCCGCCGCCGGACTTCGACCTCGAAGCCTGGCAGCGCACGATCGACGAGATGGACCGGCGCGCGCCCGAGCGGCTCGCGCTCATCCACTTCGGCGTCGCGGACGATCCGCAGCGGCACCTCGCCGACCTGCGGCTGGAGCTCTTCGATTGGGCGGAGTTCGTCCAGGGCGGCGCGTCTGAGGAGGAGTTCATCGCGTACGGCCGCGCCGAGCTCGCGGACGCGGGCGAAGACGTCGCGGTGTACGACGTCGCCATGCCGTTGTGGCAGTCCTACCGCGGGCTCGCGCGCTGGGCGGAGACGAGGTGAGCCTCGGCCGGAACTTCAAGCTGCTGTTCGCCGGCCGCGACTTCGCCTACGACGACATAGCGGAGGCGGTCGCCTCCCCGGCCTGAGCAGGCTCGACGTCGACGAGCCACAGCGGCGCGTCGGCGCACTCGATTCTCCGGGCACCTTCGACCTCGGTGAGCGACGACGCGAGCACGCGCACGGTCTCGCCGTCCAGATCGAGCAGCGCGCCGCGCAGTTCGCTGCGGGGGATCGTGAACCGCCAGGCCCACACCCGCCGGTGCATCTCCACCGCCGGCCGCGCGAGGTCGATCCACGCCTCGTCCTCCGGCAGGAAGCTCTCGTACTCGCCGCCCTCCGTCTGTGCAATCCCTTCGTCGCCGGCAGCCAGCCGCTCGAGCGCCTCTCCCATCGCGCCCATTAACACGGGGCCCATGCGTGCGTAGAAGTCGTCCGGGACGGTGTACTCGCCGATCGGCATCGACACCTGCGCGAAGATCGGCCCTGTGTCGAGCTCGGCGTCCATGCGGTGGACAGTGACGCCGACCTCCTCGTCGCCGTTCCGGATCGCCCACGCGACCGGCACCGGGCCGCGATGCCGCGGCAGAAGCGATGGATGGCCGTTGAGCCACCCGAGCGTCGGCACGGCGAGCGCGTCGGCGGGGATCTTCCACGGGAAGCCCGTACAGACGACGAGATCGGGGCGCAGCGATGCGAGCAGCGGCGCAATCCCGGACCGGCGCGCAGGAACGACGATGTCGAGCTCGGGCGGCAGCCCGCGCAGAAGGGTGTCGAGCGTGAACTCCGGGCCGTAGCGGTTCGCGCTGTCGCGGACGGTCAGCAGCCCGACCGGCTCGTGGCCGGCGGCGCGCAACACGGCGTGGAAGCCGAGCGCGACCGGCAGGATCCGCGTCACGATGACGACGCGCCAGCTCACGGTTCGCGGATGATGCGTCCCCCGGACGACTGCGCCTGCGCCTTGACGACGATCTCGTCGATGTTCACGTGGAAGGGGCGCGTGAGCGCGAACATGATGCAGTCGGCGATGTCGTCGGGCGTCAGCGGATCGACGCCCTTGTAGACCGCGTCCGCCTTCGCCTGGTCGCCCTTGAAGCGGACGACGGAGAACTCCGTCTCCGCGAGCCCGGGGTCGACGGTGGTGATCCGGATCGGGCGGCCGAGCAGGTCCTCGCGCAGCGCATACGTGAAGCCGCGCACTGCGAACTTCGCAGCGACGTATGTCGCAGCACCTTCGTACGCCTGCCGCCCGGCGATCGAGCCGAGGTTGACGATGTGACCCTCGTCGCGAATGTGCGGCAGGCAGAGGCGTGTCATGCGCACGAGCCCACGCACGTCGGTCTCGAAGACCGTGCGCTCGTCCTCCTCGCTCGACTCGTCGAACGGCGCGCGCCCGAGTGCGAGGCCGGCGTTGTTGATCAGGATGTCGATGCCTCCGAGCTGCTCGACGGCGGCGGCGACGAAGCGCTCGGAGCTCTCCGGATCGGTGACGTCGAGCTCGAGCGCGACCTCCGTCTCGAGCCGTTCCGTGCGGCGTGCGCCGCCCGCGACACGCACGCCCGCGTCCTTCAGCATCCGGGCCGTCGACCGGCCGAAGCCGGACGAGGCGCCCGTGACGATCGCGGTCTTACCGGTTAGGTTCACGGCGCTCGATGCTAACGACCTGGGAGCGTCGGGCGACGTGGTCGACCTGCAACGTGGTGTGCCGGAGCCCGAAGCGCTCCGCCAGGAGCTGCTCGAGACGCCTCCGCGCGGCATGGCAATCGGCGTCGGGCGAGACGAGGACGTGCGCCGCAAGCGCGGGGAAGCCGCTCGTCACCGTCCAGACGTGGAGGTCGTGCACCTCGACGACGTCAGGGTCGGCGGCGAGCGTGGCCGCGACCGCGTCCGGGTCGATTCCCGCCGGTGCGGCTTCGAGGAAGATCCGGCCGGAGTCGCGCAGGAGCGACCAGCTCGAGCGCAGCATGAGCGCTGCGACGAGGAGCCCGGCGATCGGATCGAACCGGCTCCAGCCGGTGACGAGCACGAGAGCTCCGGCGATCGCGGTCCCGACGAAGGCGGCGAGGTCGGTGGCGACGTGCAGGAACGCACCGCGGACGTTCAGGCTCGTCCGGTCGGCGCCGGAGAGGACGAGGGTCGCCGCCAGGTTGACGGCGACGCCGACGAGGGCGACTCCGAGGACGATGCCGCCGTGCACGTGCGGCGGCGATACGAGGCGGCGCACCGACGAGTACACGATGCCGAGCGTGACGAGGAGCAGGACGAGGCCGTTCCCTTGCGCAGCGAGGATTTCGGCCCGGCCGAGCCCGAACGTCCACGGCCCGCGCGCGGGACGCGCTGCAAGCGCAGCGGCGGCGAGCGCGGCGGCGAGCGCGGCCGCGTCGGTGAGCATGTGGCCTGCGTCGGCGAGCAGCGCGACCGAGTGGGCGAGGATGCCGCCGGCGACCTCGACCCCCATGAGCGCCACGATCAGCGCGAGCGCGATCGCCAGGCGGCGCCGGTCTGCGGAACGGTCATGCGCGTGCAAGGGCCAGCCGTTCTGGAGGAGTGGGGTGCGTGAAGAGCATCAAGTAGGCGAGGCGTGGCGGATCCAGGTCACTGAGATTCTTCCGCGCGAGAGCAACGTGCGCACCCACGAACGCGTCGAGGTCGCGTGTCAGCTCAAGCGACGACCGGTCCGCCGCTCGCTCCCACCGGCGAGAGAGCCACGAGATCGCCGGCAGGCCGGCGATCTCTATTCCGGTCACGAGCAACGCGGCATACGGGAAGTCGCGTGGTTGCAGCGAGCCGAGCACGGCCCAGAGGACGAGGACGACCACGATCGATCCGCCCATTCCGAGCAGCGTGCCCTTGAGCACGTGCCGGTCGCGGCGGTGCCCGAGCTCGTGCGCGACGATGAGCTTCAGCTCCGGCTCCGAGGCCTCCGCGAGCAGCGTGTCCCACACGACGACGCGCCGCGTCGGGCCGAGCCCGGAGACGTACGCGTTCGTCCTCCTCGTGCGCCTGCTCGCGTCGGCGACGAGGACGTCGCGCACCGGGACGCCCGCGCGCTCGGCGAGCGCCCGCAGCTCCCCGGCCAGTCGCTCGTCCTCGAGCGGGCGGAAGCGGTTGAAGAGGGGCTCGAGCACGACGGGAGCGACGAACGACATGAGCAAAACGAACAACGCCAGCGCCGCGGCCGCCGGCAGCGGCCACCAGCGCGGGAACGCCCGAGCCAGGCCGACCGCGGCGACCCAGACGCCGGCTGCGAGCACGAGCTCGATCGCCTCGCCCTTCGCCCAGTCGGCGAGCCAGCCGCGGAGGGTCTGCGTCGACAGGCCGAAGCGCCGTTCGCGCACGAGGCCGCGCCACAGATCGAGCGGCAGGCACGCGACGGCGACGCCCGCGAGGACGATGACCGGCCACACGGCCGCCGCGCCGAACCGACCGAGCCCGCCGAGCGAAAGACGGGTGAATGCACCGAAGACGGCGACGACGATGAGTAGTCGAATCGCAGCCGCGACATACAGCGGCCGGTGGTACCTCGCGGCCCGGTCGTGGTCTTCCTGAGAGAAATCTAAAAGGCTCAATTCGGCGTGACTTCGTGGCGAACTTGACGTCTACACTCTCAAATCCATGGCGACTGCGGACAGATCCAGGTGATCGACTCGACGACCGAGTCGCGCGTGTACAAGGTCACACTGGCGCAAGCGCCGAACGGCGACGCGGTCCTGGTACTGGCGCGCCTGCCCGCGTAACCACGGCGGCCCCGCGGCCGTTGTCCTTGCATGGTGCTCTTACTCGTTCTCGCAATTCTCGCGATCGCCGCCTTCGGGGCAGGCTTCGTCATCCACTGGCTGTTCATCGTGGCCGCGGTCGTCGCGCTCGTCTGGCTCATCAGCCTCTTCACGGGAGGCTTGGGCCGCCCGATGCGCCGCTGGTAATCACGTCGGCCTGACTGGGACCCTCGGGCGGCTCATTTGGGCCGCCCGGCCCATTGCCGCAGGACCGGACCGCCCATACCGTGGGCGGCGTGTCGCGCACCGAGATCCTGCTCTGGATCGTCGCCCTCTTCGTGCTCGAGGTGAACCACCTCAAGTGGATCTGGTGGGAGTACTGGGACTGCCGCCGCTGCTCCACGAAGCACAAGGACTGCGGCTGCGGCGCGACCGCTCGCTGGATGATGTTCCTCTAACCTGGGTCGCAGCCCCCATCGACTAGCGGTCCAGGTCGCGGCCCTTTCAAGGCCGTAGCGCGGGTTCGAATCCCGCTGGGGGCATCAGCCGCTCAGCTGCTCGACGAGCCGCTTCGGGGCGACGGTGCAGAACGCGTCCTCGACGATCCCGCGCAGCTCGTCCCAGTCGAGATCGCGGTCGAGCCGGACGCCGAGCCAGCCGCGATGACCGACGTACGGGGGCACGAAGAACTTCTCCGGGTCGGCGTCGGCCAGGAGCTGCTGGTCGCCGGCCGGCGCCGCGCACCAGATCGCGAAGCGCCCGTCTCCGTGATGGTCGTCGAGGAGCATGAGGAAGCTCGTCTTCCCGCGGACGAAGAAGCTCGGCGCGCCGTGGCTCAGGCGCTCGCTCGTCTCCGGGAGAGCGAGGCAGATCTCGCGCAGGCGGCCGAGGACGGCACTCCGATCGACCATGTGTACCGTGTATCACGCCAGGGCGGTTAGCTCAGCTGGGAGAGCACCTGCCTTACAAGCAGGGGGTCGGCGGTTCGATCCCGTCACCGCCCATGTGGACGCCGCTCAGGTCAGCCTGCTGCGCTGGCTCCGTCGCCAGCTCCAACAGCCGACGCCGCTCCGCGAGCACCTCGAGGCCGCGGTCGAGAACGACGACCCTGCCGAGGCGCGGCGCCTCGTCCGGCGCTTCGAGTTCAGCGACGCGCAGCGGCGAAACGTCGATCAGCTCCTCGACGCGTGGGAACGTACACTCGGCCGCGCGGGCCGGTAGCTCAGTTGGTAGAGCAGGGGACTTTTAATCCCAAGGTCGCAGGTTCGATCCCTGCCCGGCCCATACGAGAACCTCCTGCAAAACGGCTTCTCGTGTCTCCTGAACAGGCGACGACTGCGCCAGGGTGTCAGCAAATCGATAACACGAGGGTTCGGGTGACCCCCGCCGGCCGATTGTTGAGCCGAGCGCGTGGGCCTATGGTGAGGAGGGGGTCGACGGTTCGAGTCCGTCAGGAGGGCTCTGCAAAAACGCTGCACGTCGGCCCCTTCGCGTTCAGGTCGACTTGCAGAGTTAGCAGCGCGCGGTGCGTATGGAGCCGTTTATGGAGCAGTGAAGATCTGCCGACGGGTGTTCGTCGGGATCTGACCTGTTTTGGAGCTGACCGTGGTGTCGTGTGAAAGACGTGTCGGTCCCGGCGGACGCTCGTTCTGGCCGCTCATGGGCGGCCGGTCCGGGCGGTCGTGACTTGATAGGAACCTGTTCGCTGCAAGTGCCTCGTCACTGTTGTGTCCGCCCGTCCCGGCCTGCCGCCCCGAACCGAAGGGACGGTGACGTGAAGGATGGCAAATCAAACAGCGCGCGTGGTCGGCGGCGTCGACGCGCACACCGACGAGCACCATGTCGCGGTCGTCGACCTGCAGGGACGGCTGCTCGATGCGGCCGCGTTTCCGACGACCGCGACGGGCTACGCGCGGCTGATCAGCTGGCTGCGCGGACAGGGAGAGGTTGACCGGGTCGGGGTCGAATCGACCGGCGCCTACGCGGCCGGACTCGTGCGCGCCTTACGCGCTGGCAGCATCAGGGTCGTCGAGGTCAACCAGCCGCACCGGCATGCGCGGCAGCGGCTCGGAAAGAGCGACCCCATCGACGCCGAGCTCGCCGCCCGGGCAGCACTCAGCCGAACAGCGACCGCGGTCCCCAAACAGACAAGCGGGATCGTGGAAGCGATCCGGCAACTGATGATCGTCAGAAGCGGCGCGCTGAAAGCGCGTAAGGCAGCCCTGCAACAACTCAACGACCTGATCGTCACCGCACCCGAGCAGCTGCGCAGCGACCTCCGCCACGCCCGCACACTGAAAGCGAAAGCCGTCCTGTGTCGAAAGCTGCGCCCCGACACGCAGCGAATCCACGAACCGGCACAGGCCGCAAAGCTCGCGCTCTCAAGCCTCGCCCGCCGCATCCGCGAGCTGGACAGCGAACTCGTCGAGCTCGACCGCCAACTCGAGCACCTCGCCCACACCGCCGCCCCACGCACAACTCAACTCTTTGGAGTCGGCACCCAAGGCGCAAGCCAGCTCCTGATCACCGCCGGCCAGAACATCGACCGCTTCCGAAGCGAAGCAGCCTTCGCGAAGATCTGCGGCGCCGCCCCGATCCAAGCAAGCTCCGGCCGCACCACCCGTCACCGGCTCGACTCCGGCGGCGACCGACAAGCCAACCGAGCACTGCACATGATCGCTGTCTGCCGCCTGCGCCACTGCCAGCGCACCCAGGCCTACGCCAGCAAACGGACCGCCGACGGCCTCAACAAACGCGAGATCCTCCGCTGCCTCAAACGCTACATCGCCCGCGAGACCTTCCACACACTCCGAGCCGACCTCGAAGCCCTCAACAGCACTTGACGTCTATAGGAACGTCTTTCAAGTTCAGAACGCCCGATGCGCTCCTCAGGCACGCCCATCGCAGGGGATCGAGCTATCGTCGTTTGCGTCCCTTGAATAGGAGGACACCTGAGGCGGCCAGGGACATGCTGGACGCCGCGCGGCAGGAGCCACCAAATCTCGCGGCCTTCGACGCAGCGAGGACGCAATTCGTCTCCTGCGCAAGCGACGAGATTCGCGCGCGCAACCGCTGGAAACTCACAAAGCACTGACACAGGCTGCGGCCGCGTGGAGCAGGGTCTCGTCCACTATCGCAGCCGACGAGAAAGGACTAATCCCCCGAGGCGCCGACGACCACAACGGCGAGGATCGGAACAGCGATGCCGGAGAATGAGATTCGGGTTTGGGCGGTCATCGACGCGAACGGACATCCTCTGCACAGCAGCAATGATCGTGACGCGGTCGTAGCTGACTACGAGGAACGCATCGCAAAGGATGCTCGGCTTCGTCGTGTTCTCCGCATCGAGGAACGCACGCTCCAGTTCCATCCTCGCGACGAGCCGCTGCCTGATCCGGGTGAACCACAGACGATCTGCGTCCTTCCGTGGTTGCCGCTTGACGAACCGATCCGGATGGGGCCGCTGATCTTCGATGAGTGGTCGGAGATCCGCCAACTCGTAGACGAGCCGGCCAGAACGAGTGCCGATCGGTTACTCGCAAACTTCTTCGACGTGCGGGGGGCGCCGATCGACCCAGTCGTCTGCTTTTACGACGGGCCGCTCGCCGAGCGCGCGCCTGGAGTCTGTCGAAGTCGACCTCGTTCGAACCCACTGCTTTCTGCTGACGCTGGCCGGTATCGCCGAAAACAGCTGCATGCACCACGCCTTCGAGCCACTGACTGCCGCCCACGGCCAGCGGATCTTCGTGAACTTCGAGGCCGCAGCGGGTCAGATCCGGGTTGTCCGCCGTCGCCGCGAAGGCTGGGGACAGTCGCCTTGGCGAACGCGGCGATCGTCCTTTCCTAAAAGCAAACGAAATGGACGAGTATGGAAGCCCGGCGGAAGATGTCATCTGGCTCGTTACTGCGCTCGAGCAGCTGACCGGAATCGCCATCGGGCGCGAGACCGGGCGACGCGGAAGCGAACTCCATGTTGTCGTGACGGAATTGTTCGCTGCGCACTGGTCGCACGACGAGGCTCGGCTTTGCCGCCGCTGGCTCGAGGACTTGCGCAAGAAGCGCAACGCTCTGCACGGCCGACGGTCGACGCCCGAACGCTGGCATGCCTGGGCGCACGGGATCCTGGCCACCGAGGCCTACGTCTTAGCCGTCAAGCTGCTCCTCGCACGAGCGAACCGCTACACCCTTGATCCCTGGGATCTCACGAAGATCGAAGCGCTTCCAGCGCGCATCGCTCTCGTCGAAGGAGACGGACCGTTCGACGAACGAACACTTGGCGAAGCCTGGCATCAATTCCTCGCCGATGCCGCTCCGGCGCGAGTCAACCGCGCGGCTGAAGCGGATGCGCACGCGTAACAAGCGTCGGCGCCCTTCCCGATTGCGTGCTTGTCGTTTCGTCTGCACGCCAAGGAGGCGGCGCAGCCGCCTCCTTGGCCTTAACTGCGCCCGCAGTGCCCTAGCAGTGCGGGACAACCGCCTGGTTGTAGACGAACGAGCTGTGGATGTATCCCTCACTGCTTCCGAACCAGACGAGGAACCACCTCGGGGAGGAATAGTTCCCCGTGGCCCACTGGGAATCCGTCCAGCAGAGCATCCAGACGCTGCTGCCGCGGAGAAGTGACGTCGTGATCCCGCAGCCGGTGTTGGGACAACTCCGAACCGGCATCCAGCTGATCGTGTTCGACCAGACGTAACTGCTGTGCGAGGGCCAAGCGAGGGCCGCCGGAACCGCAACCGCGAAAGCTGCGATCACCGCCGCCACCGTCGCCGTGACCTTCTTGTTGATCTTGTTGGTGATCTTCGTCATTCCCTGCCTCTCCTTGCTCCGATCGATTCGCCCTGAAGGCTTGGACGTCCGTAGCCATGACGGCCACCGTGCTCTCGCTGTTGCAGGATTTCCTCCTTTCCGTTGAGGAGGCAAACCTACAACGCCGGCGTCGCGGCGTCAGCACGAAAATCGCGCGTTAACCCAACAACGGGGTTCAGCTCATAACGCGGATTGACCATCAGCCGCCAACTGTGACGTTTAATCGCATAGAATTAACGCCCATGGCCGATAAGAAGGCGCAACGGGGGAGGCGATCCGAAGGCAACGATCGGCGTGCGTCCGCGATACCGGGCCTGCAAGTCGCGCTGCACGACGCAGACGTCGGTTCGCCGGGCGGTGTTCGCTGGGTTGGGGACGCGGCTGATGACCAGCTCGCCGAAGACATTCGCGACGCGATTGCCGGTCTCGTTGCCGAAGATCATGGTCCTGTCACGCCGCCGGGAACGAAAGAGAAGTTAGAGACGTGCCTTCTCGGTCACGGTGGTCGTTCCGCGAGCCTGATTTGGAACAGCCAATGCGTTGCCGCGCTCGTCGAGATGGGCTTCGTCCCGGAGGCGCCGTGCCTAGAACCTCATCTTGATGCCATCGCTGACCGGCTCGTGGACTCGCGAATCATCGACCCGCTCGAGATCGACTACGAGGATCGGGACTTGCGGGAAGGGCATGAGCCGTGGGTTGTCCGCGCGCGTCACCTCGCCTGGGTCGTTGCGTGTCTGAGCGAATTCCAACCAACCAACGACTCCGTCGAAGGAGCCGGCGGACCACCCGTTGACGATGGGGACGCCTGGTTGCCATCTTCGGGGCGACCCACGAACGTCGCGCCCGGATCGAAAAGCAAATGGAACGAGTGGCGTTACCGCAGGCTGCTTCGTCACGCCTACGACGGGTTGGTCGGATCGCACATCACTGGGCCGAAGCCGGCGGCTTGGGTATCGCCACGTCGAGACGACTTCGAGCTGATCTGGCATGAAGTCATCCGCGAGCGTGATCCGAGCCGAAGCGAGGCTTACGGGCGTCCTGTGCGACGCGTCAACGCTCTAACGACGTTCTACAGCGTGCTAGCGATCTGTCGCGCTGAACGCCACCACCACACCCGCTACTCGGACGCTTGGCACGCTCTCGCGCACGACGAGCAGACCCCAAGCGCCCTCGTCGATCACCTGCTGACCCAGATTCACGTCCAACCGGCTCCCGATGGGCCGATCGTCCGTCTCCTTCCGCAGCGTGCGCACGATGAAGAGGGAGCATCGAGCTGGGAGTGGAGTGAAACCTGGATCCGGGAAGCAACAACGCTTCCGCATAGTGTGATCGCGCTGCTCGCTCTGACACTCGTCGAGTACACGCGTTTCCTAACCCCGCTCGTTCCCCCAGAGGTGTTACCTCGCATCTCCGGTGCATTCCTAAAGGCTCACCGCCTCGGTCAGGCACTGCTTGCACGCCCAGCTTCGGACAACGACGTGCTCTGGTCGCGCGGAGTCGATGCGTTCTTCCTTTATGGGGAGGACGACGCCTGGTTTACGCCGAGTTATTCCCTCTGCTTGCGCGCCGTCCTTGAAACCGGTGCCGCGATTCCCAGCCACCCGCTCGTTCGCGATGCCCTAGAAACCATCGAGAGGCTTAGAACCGAAGACGAGCACAGCTGGATCGACGCCACCTACCACACGGGCCTTGATGTCGAAGCAAAGCTTCAACGAAAACACACCCGCTACACGACGCACGGATCGGAGACTCTCACGGAACCTCAAGCTCCTCCGGTGCAACACGTCTCCCTCGACGTTGATGTGTTCGCCACTAACTGGAAGCCGGCTCAAAACGTCGAATGGCAACCGCGCGCGCCAAGTATCCACGCTGCCGCGCTCGCCTACTCGTCGCTCAGACGGGCACGCTCTCGTGTCGATCCGCGTATCGCGGTCGAGCGCCCTGAGCCACCCGCCCGTTCTCGCGTGCGTAGCCCGGCGAAGAAGTTGAGTCCGTGCCCGTTCACGCTCCTCGAAATCACCCCCCGGGGCGACGGAGATTTCAATGCTCATCTGAGTCGCCGTGATCCCGTCGGCGGGAGATCTGACGCCCTCTACTACGAAAGCGCGGTCATCGATCAGCGTGTCGTCGATCTCCTAACTTCTGTTCCAAGCGGTGGCATTCCGGTCGGTGAGCTAATGAAAGCGCTGCCTGCGAGATCGCGGCCGACGGCCAAGCGAAGAGACAGAGAGGATCCTCGCGATGTAGCACTCGCTGAGGTGAACGCTCTGCGCACGGCGATCGATCGGCTCAACGTCTTCTTCGGCTGTCAGATGATCAGGGTCGCGAAGGATCCGGGATCGCCTTCACAGGATGCAACGCTGGCGCCCGGATTGACGGTTCGGATGTAGTTGACTAAGCCCTGGCCTCGCTAAGGGCGACCTCAAACGTCTCCGTGTAGTAGCGAGCCATGTACACGCCACGGCTGTACACGCCTACGGACGGTCGAGGCCGCTCGCCCGCGGCCAGCGCCAGAGCAAGTTCGGGGTAACGGCTTCCCGCACGCGTTGGTAGTGGAAATGCACCGCCGAAACGGACGTTAACGTCAGTGACTGGAAGCCGGTCGCCGGCCACACGAAAGCATTGAATTGTCGCCGGCCCGACCAGGCGTAGCGCCTCAGCGACGCGACGACCGTGCTCAACGAGATCGCGGGCCTCGATCGTCATCCCTTTGATCGACTCCCCGCCCTTCGACTCGAGCATTGAGCGAGGAATGGCATTGAGACACCGACCGTCGACGTCGCAGAAAACGTCGATCGAAAACTCGGCGCGAGAGTCGAGTGCTGCCTGAACGATGACGTCCTGGGGGACGAGCGCAATCTTTTCTGCGGCTGAGTAACGAAGGAAAAAGTCAAGCTCGGAGCGGTCGTATGCCCAATGCAGACCTTCGCCTCCGAAGCCAAAGCGCCGTTTCACAACGATAGGGAAATCGAGGTCGTCCGGCAGTGCTTCTGGCAACCAGGTGTCCGGCGAGTCGAAGCCGCGAAGGTGGAGAAACTCGTGCATGCGCCACTTGTCTCGTGTGATGGCGATGACGTCGGGGCCTGGCAGAAGGACTAAAGCGCCGAGACTGCCGAGTTCGTCTGCACTCTGCGCTAGGACACCTTGGTCGAGATCGGAGAGCGGGAGGATCAACGTGATCTTCTGCTGCCGCACGATCTCGGCGAGCTTCGCAACGTATGCCTCATCGCCAACTGCGGGAACCGGTTCGAAGAGATCGGCGGCGCGCGCGGCCGGTGCCAACTCGTTCATCTCGGCTACGAGAGTTGTCGCGCCCGCACGCTGGAACGCCTGAATAACGTCAACGCGCTTCCCAGCGCAGGTAAACATGACTGTTGGCACGAGGGCGCACGCTAACCGAATGACAACCCCCGCCCAAGTCCCCACCGGCAATTTAGATACCCGGAGGTCGACTGGAATCGTGGACTAATGCTTTGCAAGTGGTGCCGGCGGCTCCGTTCGCCGAGACTGCGCGCGTGACTCACACTTCGAACCGAATCAGGTTGTCTCTCTGATTCGGCGCAAGCAGCCGTAGACGATCGGATCCGGTTCCCCGAGATCAGCTGGCGCCCTGCACTCGAATCCGCCGAGGGTTGCCGGTGCCGGAATCTCTCCATAGCTGGAGAGGAAGGCGACCTGCGTCCATGGCCCGAGGCGCTCATCCTCCGACCATCCAGCCAGGTCAGCTGCCGGCTGATCGACTCTCGTTGCGCGCACCTCGTTGGCGACAAGGCTGCCCCGCTCCGTGACCCTCCTCCCGACATCGGAGGCAATCAGGCAATCAAGGCCTGCCTCTTGACAACTGTGGACAGCAGTTCGATAGTCGCGTCAGTCGTCGGGAGGTTGCCATGAAGCGGGCTGGTCTCGGTGCGTTGATCTTCAGTTCGGGGACGCCTGTTGGCGCCGCTCCGACCCACGCATCCGGTCGAGCCTCCGCAACGGTTAACCCCGACCCGACCGCTCTTCTGAGCGCCCTGGCCACGATGGCGAATCCGTAGGAGGCCCGGGAATGGTCCGCACGATCGTCTACGACTCGCCGCAAGTGCAGGCGCACTACCTCGCTGAAGCACCCGCGAATCTTGGGCTGGTTGCGCCGCGAGCACGGCGGACGCTCCGAGTGAAAGCCGAGCAGGCGGTCGCGGCCTCTCCGCCGGCATTGGCAGCAGCTGATCAGTCGAAGGACACGCAGCCGAAGGACACAGTGCCGACCAAGCTGATCAAGTACGTGCCGGCCGAGGTCGTGACCGTCACCGCCGGAGGGTTTGCCGCCTTCAATCCGTCCGGAGACTGGATTTGGGCGAGCCTCGCTTTCGGCGCGCTCGTCAATGTCCTCTACCTGTTCACGACGACAGCCTCGGACAGCAAGGCGCCGCGGCCCCGCATCTACTTCTACCCACTGTCAGCTCTTGCCTATGTCGTCTGGGCGATAGCGACGATCGCTTCCGTGCAGAAGGCGATGAGCTTGACCACCGACAAGGCCGCCTACATCCTCGTCGTCGGCACGTTTGCCATCCCACTTCTCGACAGCTTCTTCACAGTGGTCGAGGGATATCTGCCCGGCGTGCAGAACGCCGCAGCCTAGTCCGAGCCGATGCCAGTGCGGCTCCCTTTTCGGCGCAGTAGACATGCTTCGCCTACTGCCGCGATCGATCCGCTTCTCGAGCAGGTGCGCGTCGCGATGGCCTGGAACGGCGGTGTCAGTCTCGCCGTTTGGATGGGAGGTGTTGCCGTCGAAATCGACAGCGCACGCAGATCCGCGGCCGCCGTCCAGCCGGCCACCGATGACGAGCAGACGCGCAAGGTCTACGCGGCGATCAGCAAGGCATTGAACCGTCAGCTCGTCGTCGACATTCTCTGCGGGGCGAGCGCCGGAGGGCTGAACGGCGCACTGCTGGCGGCGGCAATGGTGAACGGCCGTCGCCTGCCCACGGATCTGATGCGAGCCAAGTGGATCGGCATCGGCGACTTCTCGAGTCTTCTTCAGCCGATCGAGAACAGCGAGCCGAAGTCGATCATGCAGGGCGGAAGCTCGCCTTCTGATCCCGGCATCTTCTATCGCGAGGTGCGGCGCTTCTTCGCCGCGATTCTCGACAGCGACGGCGCTGATCCCGACGAAGAGAAGGAGACACGGACGACGCCGCCGATAGCCCGCACCGACGTCCATCTCGACGTGATGATGACGAACGTTGCCGGCGAACCGGTTTCCTTCCGCGACGTCTGGGGGTTCGAACTCGCCGCCCGCGAATACCGGGCGCCCTTCCGCTTCCGCTACCCCGAGGACTACACGCTCGAGGCACTGGCGACGGCCGCGCGCGCCTCCGCCTCGTTCCCATTCGCATTCGAGCCGTTCAAGATCGTTGGCGATGCTGCGGTGCGCGCCGGTCTGGCCGGTGATCGCTATGCGGTCGACGGCGGACTGCTGGAGAACGCTCCGATCAAGCCGGCGATCGAGGCGATTCCTGATCGCCCGGCGAGCACGCCCGTCAAGCGCTTCGTCTGTTATGTGAACGCCGCGCCACCAACCGCTGCTCCGGCCGAGGAGGACCCGGTCGAGCCGACATTGCGCGACGTGGCTGGCTACATCATCAACATTCCGCGAGACGGACGTTTCGTCGATCAGCTCTACGCGATTCGCGATGAGGCGAGACGCGGTCTGCTCGCATCGAAGCTTCAACCCGACCTGTTGCGCATGCCGATGGGCTCGCTCGAGGCAACTGCAACGGCGCTGTTGCGCACCTACCGGCTGCGGCGACTGGCGACCGCGCTCGAAGAGATCGTCGAGGATCCAGCTCAGGTTGCCGACCTCCTCGACGAAGCCCTCGACGGGGATACCGACGCGGAGAACATTCCGTGGCTTCCCGACACCGTCAATCCGCCTGCTATCGCGGTTGATTGGAGATGGGGGATCGCGCCCGCCGAGCGCATCCTTCACCTCGAGATCGACATCCTGCGCGGGCTGATCCCGGAGGGAGATCCCAGAAGCCGCGAGCGCGTCCTTCAAGCGCGGGGCCTGGTGCAAGCGCAGCTCGCCCGCTTGATTGACCTGCGCAACATTTTCATCGCCGAGATGGGAAGGCTCGTTGGAGCGCCAGGCGACATCGACCTGCTCGGAGCGATGGCCGGTCTAGATGTGGCAAACCGCGAACAGGTAACCGGCGCTCTCGATGCCGCCTGGGCTGCGTTCAGCGAGGTCTTACTCGACGAGAGGCTCTACGGAATCAACAACTTCGGCGCGTTCGTCAACGATCTGCTCGACGGCAGCGCACTGCAAGCGGGCGAAGCACGTCAAAGATTCGACAGGCGAGCGCTCTCGATCGAAGTGATCCGAAGAGCATTCAACGACGATGCGGCGGCCGACACCGCGCAACAGCTTCTCTTCGCCCAACTCACCCCAGTTACTCCGACGGAGATCTTCCGTCACCGCGAGGGGGACGGAGGCGCCCCCGACAGCGGTGAGGACAAGCTGACCGGGATAAGGCTCGGACACTTCGCCGCCTTCTATCGCAGCTCGTGGCGAGCCAACGACTTCATGTGGGGTCGTCTGGATGGGGCGACGCGTGTCGTCGACCTGCTACTCGAAGATGCACCGGCGCGAGCGGAGGAACTCAGGGGCCTCGGAGCCAAGGTGAACATCAGCGCGTTCGTCGCCGACCTTCTGGCGGTTGGTGAGAGCCACGCCAGCGTTCGCGACTGGCTGGTCGACGAGCTGCTGACCGAGGGCGATGGCGATCTCACGGCTCGTCTGACAGAGGCAATTGGGGACGATCTGAACGGAGGAGATGGCTCACTTACCCGTCGCGTCTGCGCGACGCTCGCGCAGCTCGAGGTCGTCGCCGAAGAACTACCGGTGCTCGTGTCGGCGACTGCGAACGACATGAAGCTCGGCTGCTTCACAAC
The DNA here is from genome assembly GCA_003139545.1 of Actinomycetota bacterium. Lineage (GTDB taxonomy): Bacteria > Actinomycetota > Thermoleophilia > Gaiellales > Gaiellaceae > Palsa-739. The sequence continues at coordinate 152,399 of PLJC01000012.1, read as the reverse complement.
GCCGCTGAAGTTCGATCCTGAGAACGACCTGCGCGGGACGATCGAACAACTCCGCAGCGGCTTCGCCGCCGACCAGAAAGAACAGCTACGGCTGCCCGATCTACTTGGCCGCGACTCCGGCGACGAAGCAACCAGCGATCTCGCGCTTCACACGATCGCGCAGGCCCTGATCATCACGCTGGCGACGGTGCGCAACATCAACGTTGTACTCGGAAAGGTTGTCGCCGCCTTCCGCGTCCCATTTGTGTCGATCGTCGGGCTGACGGCGCGCCCGCAACCTACGCCCAAGAAGGGCTGGCTGCAAAAAGTCGTCTCGCGGGTGCCGTCGGAGCGGATCGGCACGGTCGGCTCGTTCTTCGGCGCGAGCAGCTACATCGCGCTTCGCCTGACGACGACACACGAGCGCCATGCCGGGCTCGGGTCGCTCTGGTCTGTGCCGACGCTTCTCTACTGGGTTTCGGCTCTCGCGCTGTTCGGGGTAATCCTCGTTCCGCTCGTGCGAATCGCCAAGACCCATTCCGACTGGCGAAGGTTCAGACAGATCGCCTGGCTGATCGGTCTGGTCGGGACTGCTCTCGCGCTGCCGATCTTCTTTGCCAGCTGGAAAGGAAAGCTGCCGTTCGCCGAGATCATCGCGACCGCTGGATCTCGAGCGCTGCCTGCTGCGCTGACCGGATTGGCACTCGCAGTCGCCATCGCCGGAGTGCCAACTCTCAAATTCCTTCCTGGCTTCGTCTCGGACAAGGTCGCCGGTCTTCTCAAGCGTCTGCCGTTGACCGCTCTGCTTGGCGCAATCGGCTTCGTCCTCGGTGGCTACTCGAGCCGATACCTCGGCGCAGCGAGCGCTTGGTGGCAGTGGGCTGCCGCAGCGAGCGCCTGGGCGAGCGTGCTCGTCTTCGCCGGCTACTCCGCGCTCGGCAGCAAGACGTAACGTCATCAACAGGGCGACGGCCGGGACGGACGCTTTCTCGATCACGCGCCATTCGGACCAGCACCGCGGCCGGCTGACCGCTATACGCGCCACGGCGGAGTCTCACTGCCGTCGCCTTCGGTCTCGGCGTAGCCTGCCGCCTGCCCTTCCATGGATGACGTAGCAACCCGTCCGGTCGCTAGAACGTCCGCGAAAGCAAGCGCGATCGGAGCACGGTCTTCGGCGGCGGCGTGGCGTGCAACCAGGTCGATGAGGTTGATCTCGGCTCTGATGTCGACAATCCGTTCACTTCGTCGGCCACGACATCGCAGAAGTTGGAAAAACTGAACGAGATCCTCATGGAAGTTCTCGCCGGCGAGATCTAGAAGCTCTGGTGTCGCTAGGGCATCGAGGATGAAGGACGCCGCCTCTTCTGACCGTTCGCGCCCTTCGGCGAGACCAACACTTTCTTCAAGCCAGTCCCTTTTTATCGTCGCAAGGGCCGCGAAGACCTTCGCCGAGGTCGTCCCGCCGACCTTTCGACCAGCAAAAAGGATCGAAGGTGAGCTCTCGAGCGAGATCACGATCCTAAGCTCGGATTCGGCCTCACTTTGCGAGCGCCGCAGCCGAGCCGCAGTTTTCGATGCGAGTGACGCCTGCGGCGCGTGGTCAGCGAGCTTCAAGAACTTGGCGGCCGACATGCCGTATGCCTTGCCGAGCTTTCCCTGCGCGCGTCAGGCTCGCGCTGTATCGGCGGGAATGAGCCAGCTGAAAACGCGCGGAAACACCCTGACGTCGCAGAAGACGTAGGCGTCAATCATCGAAAGCTTCTCGTCGACCGCTTCATCGGTAACTGTGCGCCCCGACGCCCAGGGCGTGGCTTGGAGCAAGGGAGAGCCTCGAGGTGAAGCAGCGCACCTCGATGCGCATCCCGTCCGCCAGCTCGACGTCGTAGGGTGAGCCTTCGCTGGCAGTGCGACCGCCAAGCACGCGAGCGACGCGACGCTCGATCATCCGCGAGGAGTGACGCGCGTTGCCGCGATGGTCCGCGAGGATCTCGGAGACGCCAACACGCCAGCCGCTGGCGATCGCCTCTGGACCGAACTCGAGCACGCCGAGGAAGCCGATCTCGGCCGCCTCGACGGCTTCGGCCGATCGACAAGCTCTTGCCCTCCAGCTCCTCCTCCTCGACCCATCGAGTCGAGCGTGCGGGATTCTCCTGCCGTTTCCGAGATTTCGCTCATCGGTGCCTGAGGCAGCGGGGGCGAAGAGAGAAGCCCGAAATTGCAGCCCACAGGCCGTCCGTCTGTCCTATCGCGTCGCCGGTGAGCGTTGCCAGCTGGATCGTCCCCAGACGATCCAGCGCATGGCCGCGTTTATCCGTCCCTGCAGCCCCTCGGACTCGTCTTCCCGCTTGCGCCGCGCTCGTTCCCGATCCGGAGCTTATGGCCGGCCTTCATCTGCGGCGACATCTTCGACCGTGGATCGTCCGCGTCGCGATCGGTAAGAGGTTTGCGATCACGCCGATCGCGGCAACTGATAACACTAGGAATGTTGTCTACTTGACAAACGTCACTCGATTGCGTTAAGTACCGAAACGCACGTCCAGTAGCGGAGGGGAGTAATGGGTGTCTTTGAACCTATTGCTGCGGCGAAGACGCGAGCAAGTGCACCGCGTCATCTCTGCCTACCGCCTCTGTGGCTATCGCACTTTGCTACGGCGTCCGATCGCTCAGCTGACAGCACCAGCCGAGCCTTCACTTCTCCCTGATCTGACTTGGCCATCTCGGGCAGAGAGCCCGGAAAGGAGCGCTATGGACCCGCTCAACCAACTCGAATCAAGGCCGTTTAACAGGCGGATCTTCATCGCCGGTGGGGCTTCGGTGGTATTGACCAAGGGGCTCTTCGGCCATATCGCCTCAGCCTCAGCCGCCGTGGGCACGGACACGGAGCCGTGGACGGCGGGGGTCATTCAGACTTCCCCGTCGGGTGGGTCTTTGGCCTTGGCCGAAATGCCTTTCGACATGCACCGGCAGGTCCAGGTCGCCTTGACTCCGACGACGACGGTTACTGCAGATCTCAACGCCGGAAACTCGGTCGTTGTGCAAGGCACCTCGGCCGGAAGCAGCGAAGCAATAACCGCCGACCGCGTCATTCGCTTGGTGGTAGGGAGCGAGTCTCAGCTGGCAACGTCACGGTGACGGTCACGGCCGAGCAAGGACTGAAGACGCCCGGCCTGCATGAGGTCGACGTCCCGATCTTCTGCGCCCTAACGCGCTTTGGACTACGGCGACCTGGGTCGCTCCTGACCTCGTATCTCGACTACCGACGGCTTCTGAACAGGTCGGATGACTCGCCAGCGGAGCGGCTGCTCCGCACCGCATTCCTGGTCGAGAACGCGCACACCTGGTACAGCCTCTCGATCTGGGACGGCAGGCCGATGTTCTCGGCGCAGGTGCGCGACCACGTCGACATCGCACGGCGGAGTCTGGGACGGCTGAATTACGAGCCTGAGCGAGGGCCGGAGTTGTGGTCGACGCGCTGGCAGCTCGTCGGAGTGAGCAATAACCTCAACTGGGACGGTTTCGATCTGCGTGCACTTGTCAGCGAACGAGATCGAACCGAGCGAGATCTAAGCGACAGAAGCTATGCCACTCGCTGAGCTGAGCCTCGCCTCCCAGATCGCCTACGCGCTGCAGCTCGTGCTCGGCGTGATGTTCCTTGTTAGTGCGAGCTCGAAGCTACGGCGACCGAGACTCTTCCAACGGATCGTCACCAATTACCGGTTGCTTCCGAGAGAGGCCTCGCCGTTTATCGCCGGCTTGGTCATCGCCGCGGAAGCGTTTCTTGCCGCAGCGCTCCTGTCGGGAGAGCTGGTCGAGCCAGCCGTCGCGCTAGCAGCGGTGGTGCTGACCGCATTCTCGGCGGCGATCGCTGTGAACATCAGACGAGGGAGAGCCATCCCATGCGGCTGTTTCGGAGCAGCCGAAACTCCCATCTCGTGGCGGAGCCTGGCACGAAACGCCTTCATCTTGGTCGCCCTCATCGTCCTGGCGGCGCTACGGCCGGCCGGAACCGGTTGGCGCGCTGTTACCAGCGGCGGCCCTTCGTCGGTCGAAGCCTTCATCTCTGTCCTGGCATTGGCGTTAGGACTGGTGCTAGCCGCGACCTGGCTTCTCAGTCTTCCTGAGCTCAAGGCGATCGTCGATCCTCAGCGACGGCTTGCGGTAGAGCCCTCGATTTCACGCGTGGCCGCGTAAGCGATGTCTGCGATCTTCTATACGTCATACGGCCTTCTTTGGCTCATCGTCATCTTCCAAAGTCTCTTGCTTCTTGGTGTCGTCCGAGCGATTCACCACAAGACGGCAGTGCCGAGTTCGCAACCGACGCGCGCGGTCAGGTCTGGCTCACTCGTTGGACAGCATGTTCCTCACTTTGAGGCCTTCGATCTCTCCGGAAGGCGCATTGACGAAGCTTCGCTCCCGAACACGTTCAACGCTCTTCTTTTTGTCTCGACAGACTGCGTCAGCTGCATGGCCAGTCTCGACGAGATCAATCTCCTTAAAGACAAGGTCGCTGGCAGCCTGATGATCGTCTGCCGCGACGGCCTCGAGGCCTGCCAAGACCTAAGCGAGGCCTATGACCTCGACGGGATACCGGTAATCGTCGACGAGGATCGGAAGGTGAGCGAGCTCTTCGACGTCGTCGCCACTCCGACCGCGGTTCTGATCGGCGCGAATCGCAGGATTCGCACCTACGGCCATCCGGTCGACAAGGACGAGCTCGCCAGCATGATCGCGGCGGGCGAAGTGCACTCATTCGCTCAGGACGGAGCGGCGGTTTGAACGGCGTCATCGACGCTGCGACGATCGTCGACCGCTCAGAGATTGCGCCGATCAAGCGACGCATTGGGCGGACGGCGGTTGCGGTTCCAGCCGTAATCGTTGCGTTCGGAGCTGTGGGCGCGGTGCAGCGACCGCTGTTCGTCCTCGTTGCCACAGCCGTGATCTTCGGATGGAGTCAACTGACGAGCACTTGAGGGCTCTCGCTGATTGGAGCGCTCACGCCGCCCGGGAAGGTGGTTAGAGGAAAACGAGCAGAGTGGATCGGGAATCTCACCGCATACACCGTCGCCGGCGCTGCAAGCAGCGCCGCAGTTGGAGCCGCACTCGCTTTCACCGGCAGTCTTGCTCTGCCCAGCGACCTCGGCGCCATCGGACCGTCGATCGCCGTAATCGTCGCCGTCATCACGCTGACACGGGAGCTCGGCCTCTTGCCGATGCCGCTTCCGCAACTCGGGCGCCAGTCAGTGGAGAGATGGGCCAAGCTCCTCCCGCTCCGCACTGCCGCCGGTCTCTGGGGTCTGGACATCGGACTCAGCTTCGCAACCAAGCTCAATTACAGCGGAGGCCTTCTCTTGGCAGCCATTGCTCTCCTCAGCCGCCACCCGGTCTTTGGGATCGTGATCTTTGTCGCCTATTGGTTCGGTCGGGCAGGGTCGGCGTGGCTCGGACCATGGCTGCTAGCAGTGAACAACGAGGAGGTGGGCGGCCGTGATGTCAGTCCGCTCATCGCGGCGATCTCCTCGCAGCGCAAGCTCTTCGCATGGGTGCATATCGCTGCGCTCTTCGCCTCGCTTCTCGCACTCACAACAACTGCGGCCATCGGGCAAGGGTTCTGACAATCTCTTCACACAGGGAGGTGATCGACATGTCGGTTGAGAAGTTCGCAGGGCGGATGGGATCAGTGGTCGAGCGCAAGAGGTTTCTCGCTCGAGCCGGTGGAGCCACTGCGGCTTTCCTTGGCCTTGAAGGCCTGATGGCGCCGATGGCAAAGGCGCTATACGACACGCACGGCTGCACGCTCTGTAATCCGCCGGGGTCCTGCGGGCCTCAGCTCAACTGCGCGTGGATGTGGACGGCCTGTTACAACCATCAGACGTACTACTGCTTTGAAGGCCGGCAACAGGGCGGGAACTGCAACAGCCCTTCCTGTCCGTCCTATTGCTCGTGGTACACCGGCCCGTGGTCGCCATCGTGCTGAGATTGCCGACAGCACTGTCGGCAGATGGCGCTCCCACCGCCGACATGGCAGGGGAGTTCGAGGCGCGGCCGCCCCCGGCCGGGAACCTTCTTCCTGCCATCGGACATGAGGTTGACAGGATGGATGCGGACGACGGGAGCCTTTGGCAGCGCGCACGCGCAGATGACACCGATGCCTTCGGACGCCTTTTCGAACGTCACGCAACGGCGATCTACAACTACTGTCTCCGCCGAACCGGGGACCGGTCGGTCGCCGAGGATCTGCTCTCGATCGTCTTCCTCGAAGCATGGCGTGGCCGCGATCGGGAACTGCCCGGCGACAAAGTCCTGCCTTGGCTCTACGGCGTCGCAACGAACGTCGCTCGTAACAGGCATCGATCACAGCGCCGGTATGCAGCAGCGATGCGACGCGTTCCCCGGCCGCAGCCCTCCCCCGATTTCTCCGAAGCGAGCGAGAGCCGCATCGATGCTGAACGACAGGTTCGACCGTTGCTCGAGGCCATCTCCCATCTACCGAAGCGCGAGCAGGATGTTTTCATCCTCTGCGGCTGGTCTCAGCTCAGCTACGAAGAAGCCGCGTTTGCACTTGACGTTCCCGTTGGCACCATCCGCTCGCGGCTTTCTCGAGCGCGTGGGCGCCTACGGGAACTAGCTTCGCTGGAACGGACACAAGAGTGGTGGAATCTCAGCGACGACAGGAGCGCGTGAACTTATGACCGACCACACCTCTCAGCCGCCACTCTTCGAACTCTCACCTCAACGCCTTGCCACGCGACGCCGACATCTGCTCGAAGAGATCGCACGTAACCAAGCACGAGGCAACATGGTTTGGCGGCCGACGCTCGTCCTTGTGGCGGCATTGATCTTCCTGGCGGCCGTCGCGGGACCGACCTTGGCGCTCAGCCGCACCGTCCGCGAGGCAGTTGGCCTGAGCGCGAATCCTCCGGTGGCACGCAACTGGGTGCAGGCCACGCTCACACGTCCTTTGCCCCTTAAAGCCAAGGCCGGCACGCACATCACGATCAGTTGGACGCTCAGCGGCCCCGACCAAGCCGGTCATTCGCAGCCCTTCAATGCAATGGGGATCTTCGCCCGCCTCATCGGCAACCGCGGTGCGCCGACCGAGTCAGCGCCGGCTCACGGTTCCAAGGGTCACTACAGCGCCACACTGACCGTCCCCCGGGGCGGCATTCAGAAGATCGAGATCGGAGTCCTCGGCGAGTCGATTGGCCCTGCCGGGCGTCACCCTGCTCCCAGCCTCTTCCCGATTACCAACAACCCGATTCGCGGGTAGTGCGGTAAACGAAGATTCGGGCGGGGCTGCGAGTAGACAGCGCCACACCAGAGACCGCACACGCGAACTCGTCCAGAAGCTAAGGCCCGCGGTCCCTCACCACGCGGGCCGAAGCAATCGGCCCGCCGTTCGCAAGATCAACAGGCTCAGAAGGCAAGCGAGCCGCATGCGACTTCATACGATTCACACGTATGACCCGGGCCTAGGCTCCGAACGCCGTCGAGCGTCTTCCGCTCTGTCAACGTTGTCAAATGATCCGCCAACACGAGGTGCCCCGCTGTGCTATTCGCGCGCGCGACTAACTTTTTTAAAAAAGCGCGCGTCAATCGCAGACCGTAAAGCGTTCGAGGCCGTACCGCTTCAACTCAGCCTCAATTGACCGAAGCTTGGCGTGGGTCAACGCGCCCCTGGCCGGGCCTGTTGCTCTACGCGTCCGCGGCCAAACCGGCGGGTATCTGCGCTTGCAGCGCCTTCTTGAGCAACTCAAGCGCATCGTCCTTGCGACCCTGCGCCTCGAAGATCTCCGACAATGCGCTGAGCGCATCAACCCGATGCCGGTCATTCACCGGGAGCACCTCGATTGCAAGCTCGTACAGCTCAGCCGCGCGGTCAGCCTCACCGAGGTCTCGAAAGATCGACGCTGCAACGGCATAGCCGCGCCCCGCGCTCATCGGTGCAGAGCTTCGGAACAGACCAACAGCCCCGAGAGCTGTGCCGGCAGCTTCCTCACGCTCACCCAGTGCCGCGAGCGCACGCGCCTTCTCTATCAGGAGAAGCCCGTGCTCATATGCGTTCCCACTTGCACTGATCGCAGGAAGAGCTTGCTCGAAGAGATCGAGAGCCTCCCGAGTGTTGCCGCGCTCGTTCTCAAGCTGCGCCAGCAACACGAGAGCCTTAGCCGTGTAAAGCGTGTCTTCAGTAACCTCGATCGTTTCGAGGGCAAGACGCGCATAGTGTGCTGCGAGGTCGGCGCGGTTCTGCGACGAATGAAGGCGGGACTGCGACCAGTAGAGGCCGGCTCGAGCGATTGGATCGACCGCCTCACGGACGGAGTCGATGATGCTTGCGAGAACTTGCTCAGCATCGGCGAAATGCGTGCGATCGATAAGCGTGTTCGCAAGGAGCACTGAGAAACGGATGATCCCGGCGTCATCCAGATGCGCCTTCGCGTCTGAAAGGAACCTCTCGAAGAGTGCTATTGCTTCCTCGTAACGAGAAGTGAGAACGAACGCGCGCCCGAGCGAATCTGCGGCAGCTGCACGATCGCGGACGCCGAGCGCGGCGCTGTCCAGCGCCTCGGAGAGCTCTCCTATCGCGGTTTCATGATCGCCTGCTCGAAAACTGATCTGTCCGAGTCCAGCCAGCGCTGCTGCTTCGAATTCCGGCGACTGAGGGTCACGGAGCACCGCCTCGTAATGCCGTCTCGCCTCCTCGACGCCGCCCGTTCTCGCCAGGAGCTCGGCGTGCATCAGGCTCGTCTCCTCGACGGAGAAAGCCGTCTCATTCCCAGTGGCGAGGTACTCCTCCGAGACGCCGAGGCGTCTGCCGAACTCTCGGAGCACCTGAAGCGACGGGACACGGGCTCCGGCTTCGATGCGACTTATGTAGGCCGCAGTGCAGCCCTCGAATGCGAGCTGCCGCTGGCTCAGACCGGCACGCGCCCGCGCCTCCTTCAGCCTGGCACCGACTGCCGCCGCACTATCGACGTGCGTGGAGGGCTTGCGCGGCACCCTGTTGACTATAGAGGCGGACCGCCAACTGAACGTGGGGCGCCACTGTGAGAGAGGCGCCCCACGACCAGTCTTATTCGACCTGCCCTAAACGGTTACGGGCCAGATCGTGCCGTCGCCGAACACCATCACCATCGCCAGTGCTGCGCACAGCACCAGCACCAAGCCGAGCCTCGTCTTCACGGGACTGTCCTTTCAGCCGTATGACAGAACAGCCCCGGCCGGGGTAACTAGAGTCTAGAACCCCCAGTGCGTGAAGTAAACTATTGGCATTAGTTCAGCTCGTACTCAGCCTTTCGGAGAGGGAGGTCATCGCTGCGGCCCCTCGGAGTACTCGTCGTCCGTGGGATCGCGGGCCTGACGGCCTGCCCTGGCCAGTCGGCCCGGGCAGCCGCGACCGGTCGCGGTCGTTCTCGAGATCGACGTGACGGGCTCAGTGAACCCGGGCGCCAGGCAGCTGGCGCGCCGGGCCTTCGCCGAGCGTCTCGCCCAGATCGCTCACCACATCCGCGCGCCGATCACGGTCTGCCTGCGAAGGGATCACCACAACCCAGGACCGGAGGGCGCCTCCATCGGGCAAGGCCGTTACTTCGTAATCAGTCGAACGGTCGCCCTGCGCACGATGTTGATTCTTTGCGCCTGTTCGTGGTGTGCGGGCGGTCTGGCGCGCGTTCTTCGGCAAGGCGACGCGGAGCTGCCGGCGCCAGCGCTGAAGTAAGAGTCCATCAACCACCAAGGAGGTCAAGAGATGGCGACACACATCGTCACGAAGGTACGAAAGGAACTCTCCGCCGACGGCACGCACAGGCACATCGAAGGCGTCTGCACCAACGCTGGAACTCATTACACGCGGAAAGAGGTTGTCGACAGCATTCATGCGGGCAGCCTTTGGAAGACCCAGGCGGATGGCTATGAGGCAGTCATCGAACCGGTGGCCAAGTGCCCCCGCAGCGGCTGCACTGCGGCCCCGTACATCCGCACGAATCCGGACAGCACGAAGAAGGACAACCTCGAGAACCTCGACGCCTGCTAGCCGTCGGCCCTATGGATCTGCGTTGTCGAGTCGAGGGCGAATAGGAAACGCGGCATGATTGACGGCTCTCGAGCCTCAAACCCAGGAGAACGTTTGTAGCCATGAGCGTGGTGCCCGGTAGCCAGGGTGCGCAGGCGGAGTCGCTCGTCGACGTGCTCATCGACTTGCGGATCGACTTCCTGCGCCGCTTCATGCGGGAACACGGCCTCCCTTCGGCCGGTACGAAGGAAGATCTCCGTGATCGTGTCGTGGGGGCGATCGCGTCAGGCGACGCCTCCACGAACGACCTGATCGACTTTCTCGACGAAGTCGAGCCCTGGAATAAGCAGCACGTCTCTCTCTACGTCGGCGAGGACTCAATTCGGCAGCCATGGCGTAGGCGCGAGCGAGTCGGCAAGGCACTGGCAAGTGTCAGCAAGGAGGGACTCCTCGACCGGCGCGCCCGGCTAATCCTCCCCTACCCACTCGAGCTCTCATCGGTCAGCTACTCCATCGATGGTCGTCTGGAAATCGTCGCCATCGAAGGGCGTCAGACCACAACTTCGCTCACAGTCCCAACGCGACGTGTCTGACCGCCCACGACTTCTTCCACGCCGAACACCTAGACGACGTCCAAGACCCTGACGCGGCGATCTTCCTCTGCGGCGCCTACCAGTTCGCTGGCGACATCGGCGGCCAGTTGCTCGAAGCGCTGCCGCCAACACTCACGCTCTCGCACACACACGAGGATCCGCTACACGACGTGATCAACCTGCTTTCGCGGGAGCTCGAGACGACGGCACCCGGTCAGCAAACGATTCTGGATCGACTCCTCGACGTCGTCTTGATTCATGCGATGCGCGCGGCCTACCGGGATAACCCGCAGAGCCCACGCTGGTATCAGGCGTCGTCCGATCCCCGCGTCAACCCCGCACTCCGGGCGATACACGGCGACCCCGGACATGCTTGGACGGTGCCGGAACTCGCCGCGCTGAGCGGCCTCTCCCGCGCAGCCTTCGCGCGAGCATTCCAACAGACACTCGGACAAGCACCGATGCAATACCTCACCGACTGGCGCATGACCCTCGCTCGAGACCATCTCCGCTCGGGCGATCTCACCCTCACCCAGATCGCCCAACGCACCGGCTACACCTCTCCCTATGCCTTCGCCGCCGCGTTCCGCCGCCACCACGGCCAGCCGCCCGGACGATGGCGACAGAGTGCACACAACCGCACCGATGCCAGGGTCACCCTCCCTGCGGCATCGTCGCACTGACCGACAACCATCGGCGCGCGATACAGAGAAAGAACCCTTTGGCCATCAGCGATCTCCGGCGAATGGATGGAGCACTTATGGAGCCCGGCGGGCGCAACCGGTGGCAACCGATGGCAAATGGGACACCCCCGAAAACCGCTCAAACAAGCCGACCCGCAACCGGTGGCAACCCACGGCAACCGTTTCGGTGCGCATGGTAAGGAGGGGGTCGACGGTTCGAGTCCGTCAGAGGGCTCTGCAAAAGCGCCGCACACGGGGCTTTTGCGTTCAGGCGGACTTGCAGGTTCAGCCGCGTACTGAGCGAATGGAGCCGTTTATGGAGCTTTGGCGTCGCGGAGTCCGCCGCTCGCGCGTGACGGCTTTGGTTGGCCCGCTCAATCCTGCTCCGTGGGAGGGGCCGTCGTCGCTTCGTCTTCTGCCGGTTCATGACCGTCGCCCTCAGGTTGCTGCTCGGCCCCAGTAACAGGCCCGTCATCTTTGAGATCTTCAACCGGAACAGGTTCGCCCGGGGTCGGCGCTACAACCGCACCGGTCTCAGGTGCTCCCTCGTCGGCGACCTGCATGCCTGGTTCGTCGGGAAGGAGTTCAGGGATCGCCTCATGCGCTTTGACCGCTTGGTTCGCGACGCGGTTGGCCATGTGCGAAATCGTCATCGCCGCCTTTGTTGCCGTCTTCAGGGACTCGTCCGGTTCGCCATGGTTGGCGATGTAGCCGACACATTCGCGAACGACGCCGGCGAAGACCGGCAGGGTGATTTCGATCAGCTGGCGACGCACCTCGGCGTTATGGACGACGGTGTTGCGAGCGAGGTAGGCTCGCGCGCCCACTTGCTTTGTCCGGACACCGAACTCGTTGAGCTGCTCGCGAAGACGCACCGACGTCGTCCAGCCAGTGACTATCTTCATACGCCACCAGCCGAGAGCGTCACTGCTCGTCGCTAGCGCGGCCAACACCTCGGTGGTGCCCTCAAGTGTCCGCTCAAACCCCCAACGGCTCGATTCGACGCCGGGCGCTCCGCCGACGCCTGCGTTCTCGTATCGTTGGCCGAGCCAGCGGAATAGGTCGTGTAGATAGAGGAGTTCTGCGAGACCGGCGACGACGTCGACGGTGCGGAAGACGGACTCGCCCACGACTCCGCCGAACAGCGCCTCAGCCGCCGTCCAAACATCAACGATCGCTGTTCCCGGCGGCGCTAGCCGGGCCTGGGCGAGCTGCACCAGGGCGTCGTCGACTCGGCTCGGCTCGTCGTTCGGATCCGGCGTGTACAAGCCGAGTCGCCGCGGCAGAACATCTAGCGGCTCGACAGGCAGGTCGAGTAGGCGTGTCACCCCCTCGTCCGGATCGTTGATCAAGAGTGCTCGCTCTCCGGTAGCGGTAACCACGCCGCCGCGAAGCCGCCAGAGGTCGGCATCGCGCGTGAACTCATGACTGACGGTTCGCGCCGCAGCGTCGATATCGGCGGCGTGTGGTTCGTAGCGCAGGAGTCGCACCGCATCGAGCGTCTCGAACTCCTTGATCGCGTCGGCGAGGTCAGCGGTGTTCCAAGGCCTGATCACACGCGACAGCGCCTCCTCCACTTCGAGCGCGTTCCCGAGACGCCCGACCGACGGTTCTTCGTACTCACAGGCGATCACGAAGCAATCGAACGACCGCCGCTGCCCGTACTTGTTGGCTGCGAGGGCCTCGGTAATGGCTTGGGCGACTTGGTCAGCGCCGCCGCATCGCGCCTGCGCATCGTCAGCGACGCGACGACGCCACTGGCGGGAGTGGCCGTCGCGCACGAGCTCCGCGTCCAGCAACTCGACCATCGCCTCGACTTCGGTTAGAGCCTGAGCTAATTCCATCTCACCGGTCGCCTCGCCCGCCTTCGTGACTTCTTCCTGGAGCACCTCGAGAAGCGAAGGGACGAACTTTTCGTCGTCGATCACCTCGAGCGCTGCGGCTATCGCCGAGGGGCCGGCTGCACCGGGAAGCCAGTTTTCGGGCGACTTATCGGTCAGCGTCGCTCGGATGGAGTCGCTGGCAGCACCGAAGCGCCGTCGACAGAATGAACTCTCTCCGAACAGGTAGCGCTGCGCCTCCGAGATAAGAGCGCCGACCGCCTCCTTGGCGATGGCGCCGCTGCTCCGAGCGACAGCGAGTTGTTTGAGCTCGTCGAGAAGGAGGCGCAGACCGATGCCCGACGGCCTGCTCCACCACGGCGGGTCGTCATCTGCCAGCTCGGCCCATCGTTGGAAGACGAAGTCCGCCGGCGCGGGCGCCGGCTTGGCCGTGGCCCCAGCCTCGGTCATTTGAGCAGCGCCTTGAGACCGATAATGCGCAACTCGTCGAGGCTGGCGACTCCTCGCAGAAGGAGCACATGGGTGGCCCCGTCGTCGGCGCCTTCAAGTTCGGCGACCTGGACGCCGCGCTCGGCGAGGTCAGACTCGCCGATCTCCCACACGACGGCGAGGTTGGCCGTCCTGGCAGTCGAACCACTGATCTCGAGCTGTCGGACGAGGTCGGCGGCGCGCATCGCGAACAACACATGCAGCGGCGCGACGCCGTTCGGCTCGCCGAGGTAGATCAATGAGTCGTCGTCGAAGAAGACCCCGGTGCGCAGCGTGCGCATCTTGGGCAAGACGCTGCGGTCGCGAGCGAGCAGCTCGTGAAAGATCGCCACGACGGCGGAGCGACTGTCAGGCGTCTTGAGATACGGGATCGGCGCGTTCAAATCATGACGACGGCGAGCACGCTCGATGGCCGCCGCGAGGACTGACAGGTCGAGCGGTTCAACCGCCTTCTCTGCTCCGACCCGTGGCACGACTTTCGCGAGATCACGACGCCAAGCGCGTCGCACGACGTCGGCGAGCATGTTCCGTGTCTGTCCGTGGAGAGTCTTGCGGCCGAGGTCGAGCTGCAACTCGTCCTCCTGTATCAGGACGAACATGCGTCGCTCGTAGGCGCGGGTAGGAATGACGCTTATGCCCAACGGCACTCCCGTCGGCATGTCGCGCGTGGCGATCACGAACCCCTGCCAATTCGCAACAGGCGCCCAACCACGGCGCTGCTGACGTGCCTCGAGCAACCTCCCCATCTCCTCGCCATCGGTGATGTAGGCGTAGATGGAAACCTGCCTGTTGCTTGGCGAGCGCAGTCGCTTGACGTACCGCACGGCTTTGCCGCGCAGGTGGCGCACGAGTTCGTCCGCCGGCAAGTTGGCGATGCTGTCGAAGTCGACAACCGGCCGGCGCGGCGCTAGCTCCTCGGGCGTCGCGTAGGCGTAGGGAACGCGCTGCTCGTGCTTGTTGCGGTCGCCGTCGATGTAGCGCAGGTCAACGATGATGTCGTCGGCGTAGCGCTCGCGGTTGAACGGCCGCTCCCAGAGATAGCGTGTGTTCCCGACGGCCGTCTCGGTCCGCAATCGCCAGACGAGTTCCTCTTCGCTGTAGGCGAACAGATCTTGGTCGAAGGCCTTGGGGTCGATGCCGCCGACGGTGATGACCGTGTAGCGGTCTGAGCCGAGGTGGCGGTCGGCGTCATCGCTCTCGTGGGCACCCATCGGCTTCGGGCTCGACCCGTCGCCCATCACCCAGTCGCGCCCGCCGATGACGGTCACGTCATGGCGTCGTCTGCCGTCCGATGTCCGGATGTGGAGGTAGTTCGATGCCAGGGCCAGGAACGACAGCCCGACTCCCTTCTCGCCGCGAGAACGACCGCCGCTTCGGGCGTAGCGCCCGGACTTCGTCGTCACATTCGGCGTAAGGACGATCTTGACCTCAGAGTCGCCCATGCCAATGCCCGTGTCGGCGACGGAGAACTGGCGGCGTGGAATGTCGAAGACGATCAGGATCCGCGCCGGCGCGTTGGGCTCCTTTCGGCGACGTTCATCGATGGCGTCAGCCGAGTTCTGGAGTGCCTCACGTAGGAAATCGAGGGCGTGCGAATAGCTCGAGAGAACGTTCGCCGCCTCGCGGATCTGCCGCGCCTCGTCACGTGCCTGCTCCTGCCGGATCTGCAGAAAGTCAATCGGGGGGTGTTTCGTGCGAGCCATGCGCGACAGGATAAGGTGCTGCCGAGCCAGAGACCGGCCCCTGCTCTTTGACGGTAGTGGCCCGCCTAGGCGGCGAGCGCTCCCAGACGGTCGACGGCCGCACCGAAGAGCGCCTCGGCGCGGTCAACCTGGGACTCGGTCGTGAAGCGGCCGAGGTTCAGACGAACGGACGGATGGCCGCCCCGGTAGCGGCTCCGCTCATGGCGTCGGTTCTAGTATTTCATTCGGTCAGGGATGACACCACGGACACCCCCGCGCGGATCGTCCGTGTCTCCTGCGCGCCGAGGGATTAGATGGATATGAACATGGCTGATCGTCTGCCCGGCGACGATTCCGGCGTTCACGCCGACGTTGAACCCTTCTACAGATGGGTCATCTTCAGCGATTCGCTCTTGTCCATCCTTCAATAGCTGCCATAGATCACGGAGCTCATTGTCGTCCAGTTTGAAGAACTCGTCGAGGTGCCTTTTTGGAACGGCGAGCAGATGGCCATGCGTGACGGGATATCGGTCTCGAAGGAGGACGGCGGTCGCCAGCTCGGCTACGGGTGCGCCTTCGGTCGCGATCTGTTCACAGAAAACGCACGTCATTGCTTTGTGCTGCTCCTATTGAGCAGCGTCTTGCGCTCGGTGGTGAGCGCCGCAAACGCCGTCTTGACGTCGCCGTCGAATGCGGCCGGGAAGTACTCGAACTGCTTGGCTGTGATCGACCGCGGCACGCCTTTACCCGCTTTGGCGGCGCCGAATGCGATCCGCAAGAACCGATAGTGGCCGAGGTAGCTGACGAAGCTCTCGGGGACGTCGCCGTCACGAATGAGACCCGCCTGCTCGAGGATGAGTGCCTCGATTCGCTCGTTCACTTCGATGATCTGTTCCGCGATAGCTCGATCGGTCGGGTCGGCAGCGACCGCTGCGAGGTTGTCGAGCAGGTGCCACTGCTCCGGATTCTTCTTCCCCTCCCGCAGCTTGTCGGCAAGGGCCTTGCTCTGGGCTGTCAAGAGCAGGAGCGGGCCATAGAGCAGGCTCAGCTGTTGCGTGATGTGCTCGACGCGAAGCCGAGCAGCTTCGTTTCGCTCCGCGCGATTGGTTAGCCGCTTCTGAACGAAGAAGTTGAGGCCCGTCGTTGCCAGCGCAGCGATCGCGGCAATGAGAGCGCCGATGATCGCGGCCTGGGCCGCGGAGATCCCGTGGGAACCGTGCGTGGCAACCCCTTGTGCGGCCAGCAGCACGGCGGTCACGACCTTCTGCCCGAAATCAGGCCCACGCTACGAATCTTATGAGCGCGAAGGCGCCGCCAGACAATCATCCCGGCTATACGCTCCGCGAGCATCGCCGCCGGCTGGGCGAGGCAATCTTGTTGATACGCCGCGGGCGCACGCTACGCCGCCGAGGCCACAAGCTGTAGTTCCTGTACTCCCTCGCGTATCGCTGCTGCCGCTTGGACAATTTCTTCGTGCGTCGTGAATCGTCCGAAGCTGATCCGGACAGTCCGCCGCGCGTCATCTTCGGCAAGACCCTGCGCGAGGAGAGCATGCGAAGGTTCGCTGCTCAATGTTGCGCAGGCTGAACCAGCAGACATGGCGACCCGCTCGCGGAGTCGATGCATGAGAGCGCGGGCGGCGACAAGGTCGAACCTCACGCTGAGTGTCTGTGGCAGGGCAGCATCAGGCTGGACGTTGAATACCGCACCGTTGACCTGGCGCAGCATCCCAATCAACGTGTCCCGTAGGTCTCGCTCGCGCTGCCAATCCGTGACCCCGTCGCGGCGGACCAGGTCCGCGGCCGCACCGAAGCCAACTATCGCAGGCACATTCAACGTCCCTGCCCGCAGTGAGCGCTCGTGTGCGCCGCCGTAGAGGATAGGGCGTAGCTTCGTACGGCGGCCGCGCCGGCGCACGTACAAGGCGCCAACTCCTTTCGGTCCGTACATCTTGTGCGCTGACAGGGACATCAGGTCGCAGTCGATCTGATCGACGTCAAGCGGCATGCGTGCCGCCGCCTGGACTGCGTCGGTGTGGAAGGGCACGCCTGCCTCGCGACAGGCGGCTGCGACCTCCGTGATCGGCTGCACCGCCCCGGTCTCGTTGTTGGCAGCCATCACGCTCACGAGCGCAGTCGGTTCGCTCATCAGACACTCGAGCACTGCCGCGTCCACCACGCCAACGTCGGTCACTGGCGCAATCACGGCTCGACCTCCAAGCGTGGCAGCTGACTCGAGCACAGCGGGATGTTCGATCGCGCTAACGACAACTTGTGCGTCTCCGCCCGCGTGAGCCGCGCAACCCAACACGGCAAGATTGTCAGCCTCTGTCGCCCCGCTTGTGAAGACGATCTCTGCTGGCTCGCAGCCGATCAGATCCGCCACCTGCTCACGCGCCTGCTTAACGGCGCGCTCCGCTTCCGCCCCATAGAGGTGATCGACGCTCGAAGCGTTGCCGAAGTGCGTCGTGAAGTACGGAAGCATCGCTTCGAGCACCCGCGGATCGAGAGGCGTCGTCGCGTTGTAGTCGAGGTAGATCACGCGGCTCGCGCGACCAGATCCGGAATGTCGGCTAATGTTCGCAGACGCCTAGCGAGGACACCCAGGCCGCGGTTCACATGTGCCTGGAACCACTCGTGTTCCCCGAACTCGTCGGCGCGCGGCTCGGTCTGCACCCACTCGCGCAAGTAAGCGACAAACACCCGATCCCACTCACCGGTCAACGTGTAGCGGTTGAACTCAATCCCGCCCGTGCCATAGAGCGCGGGATCAAGCGCCGACGCGTCGGCTACCGACAAGCAGAATGCGAGCCGACACAGATACTGCTGAGTAAGGCCAGTTCGCGCCTTCAGTGTTTTGAGGAGCTGAGTTGACGACTCATCGAGAGTGAACTTAGGCCCCAATGGATCCCACCTTTTCGGCGCTTGCATCGAAGTAGCCGTGCTCAACACGCGTTGTCGCGGCCCCCGCATCGTGGGTGAGCAGCAACTGACGTGTTAGATGGGGCGTTAGCAACTTTGCAGCCTCGACGTCAACCTCGGTGTCTGTCGAAAGAACGACAACTTGGTGGCTGACATGCGGGAAGTACTCCGTGAGCAGCCGCTCCCGATGCTCTGCGTCGAGCCGGGCGAGAGGTGTGTCGACAACGACGGGTACCGAGCGCCGTGCGGTCTTGGCCAACGCCCACAGGACGGCGATCGCGAACAGCTGCTTCTCACCCGCCGACAGATGCGCCTTCGGCATGCCGGCGCCGTCCCAGCGGATCAGCTCGACATGGAACGTCTCAGGATCGATGCTGATCCGGCTCAGGAACGAGCCCTTGCGCGAGAGTCGGTTGTAGAGCCGCGCTGATTCGATCTCGATCTCAGCGAGCTTCGCCAGCTCGGATCGCCGCGCAAATTCCTCCAGCACCGATGCCGCGCGCAGTGCGAGGCGCGCACGTGTCGTAATCGCATCGACCGACTGCAGCCGCTCGTGCGCTCGACTCGCTTTGCGCTCGACGATCTTCTTCTCCTGCTCAAGCTCTGCCAACGCCTCGTCGACCTGGCGCAACTCCAGTTCAAGCGCGCCCAGTTCCCGCTCGGCGCCGTTGAGCTCCAGCAGCTCCCGCTCTACCGCGGCTGCGTCTGGAATCGCATCGACAACCGTCTGGGCCTGCTCGTACTCCTCTGACGCGGCGCGAAGTCGCTCCCCCGCAAGCGCAGCTTCTTCTGGAATCGCCGTCAGCACCGTCTGCAGCTGACCGAGCATCACCTCGACCTGCTGCGGCGTGAAGTCATGCACGCGTCGAACACTGCTGCTTGCGTCAAGACCGAGCGCGCGGCGAAGCGCGGCGATGCCGCGCCCGTCAGGCGTCTTCAGGTGACGCTTCACCTGCTCCCGGCGCTCGTCTAGCCGCCGCTCGATCGCAGCGTCATCAGCGCCCTGCTGCTCTGACGAGAGGCGATCAATGACGCGCGCGGCAAGTGATGGCGCGAGCGCGAACGGCAGCAGTCCCTGCGTGAGGGTGCGAACTTGGTCGATTGCAGCTGCACGCTCGGCGGCTGCTGCGCACGCTCGGTCTTCATGGGCAACGCGGCTTAGTGCCAAGGTGCCGCCTTCAGCAATGAAGCGCTGCCGCGCTTGCTCGGCGCGGTTCGCGAACAGGTCGAATCGCGCCTGTAGCGTCGCGCGGCGATCCCGGAGCTCCTTCACTTCTGTCGCGTAACGCTCGAGAGCCAGCTCAGCCGACTCAAGCTCGCTCGCCAGCGCGCTATCACTTTGCGGCTCGCGGGCCGCGTACCGGCGAAGATCGCTGCGGAGCTGGACTACAAGGTCGAGTCCGAGGAGCTTGCGAACGGCATCCGCAAGCTGTTCGCCGTTGTCGTCATCGGCGATGGCCTGAATCTTCTCGCCATCGAACAAGAACAAACCGGCAACGCCCGGCGGAAGCAGGCCGTCGAGGAAGTCCTGGTAGGCATCTTCGGGCAGGTCTTCGACAATGGCCCCGCCACGGGTCAGAACCATCGTCTCGCGAATCCGTCCCGCCCGCGCGCTAGCGCGCCACGTACGTGCTACCTCATAGTCGGACAAGACGCCGCTCTCATCACGAACGAAGGAGAGGGACACGCCGGATTCGGCCACGCGCCCTACACCGGGTCCGATGTGCATGCGAGAGCGCAGATACTCCTCGTATTCATCGACGCTGACCCGCGGCCCCAGCGCCCTGCGGCCGTACAGCGCCAAAGTGATCGCTTCGAGGATCGTCGTCTTGCCGGCGCCGTTGGTTCCGCCGATCAGGACGATCGGACGCCCTGCTTCAGGCGAAAGATCAAGCGTCTGCTCGCCTGCGTACAGACCGAAGTCGCGCAGCATGAGCTGCTTGAAGATCATGCCGCCGCGGATCCCTTCTCGAGTTCGCCGAGCACAACATCTTCCTCACGCCACTCGCGCGCGAGCACGCGATCGACACGATCAAGGATGCCTGCACGCCGCTTCAGCCCTTGCAGCGATGTCGCGCTGTCGAGCAAAGCCTTGATCAAGCCAAGCGGCAGATCGTGCTGCTCCGCAAGCTCAGCCAAAAGCGCCTCATCGTCCGAATCGAACATCCCGACAGCTTCTGCGGGAACCGCCAGCTCGCGCCCTGTTGCGCGCCGATAGATCGCCGGGACTGAGTCGCTCCAGTCGTGTCGGTCAAAGCGCCAAATCCGGCGAATCTCGACCAACTCATCTTCTGCAATCAGCTCGACTTCCTGTCCGGGCGGCGCGAGCTTACGTGCGCGCTCTTGTGCGTCAAGGAGACGCTCAAGCAACTCCTGGCAAAACTCCAGCTTGTACGGCCCGCGAATGATTGGATCTTCCGGCGTGCCGTGATTCTTCTGCCTGACCATGCCGTCCCGACGTACGTGCTGACGCACCTTCGCCTTGCGCGCCGGCCGTTGCGTGTCGGCCAGAAAGTCACGGAACTCAAGGAGTGGTTCGAGCCACGTCTCGCCGCCGTCCACCATCGCCTCCATCGCCTTGTCCTGCGTAACCACGGTGCAGACCCAACAGCCAAAGCGACTCGACCCGCATGACGGAGTCGTGTCGTCGACGACGAGCGGACACTCACTCGCGGACGCCCGATACAGCGCGACCAGATCCTCGTTGCTGCCACCCCACGGAGAAGGCAGCTGCAAGAGGTATGTCCATACGTCATCGACGCTGTAGTCACGCACGGGCGTGTAGACAAAGGCGTTCGGCAGACGCGTATGCCTTGAGAGCAACGTGCCACGGATCGCCCGCAAGCTCATGACCTGCGCCCGTGTCGCGCTCTCCTGACGGCGGACGCCTAGCACCAAGACGACTTCGCCGTGCTCGGCGACGCGATCGAGAATGAAGCGATTCGCAGGGTTGATCTTCATCCGCTCGGTGCACCAGCGGAAGCGCTTTGACGGCGCGGGATAGCCCTTGCCGATCAGGTTGATCCAGAACGACTCGTCGATCGTTGGCGTCACCTTGTGCGCGCTGATCGGCAGCCCTTGCTTCTTGGCTGCGGCATTGATCGCGTCGAGCTGATCGGAGAGGAAGTCGACGATGACCGGGGTCTCGACCAACGTGTCCCCGGCGACGACATACACCGGCTTTGTCCGCTTGTCGGCTGGAAGGTCACGCAGCGCGTACCAGACCAGCTGCAGCGCGGTCGTCGAATCTTTGCCACCGCTGAACCCGATTACCCACGGACGCTCATCTGACGTGTAGACGTCCTGGATCTCGCGTTGAGTCGCAGCGTAGAGCTCTGCGAGTTGCGGCTTACGCGGCGGCATCGACGACACTCGCTTCGACCTCGCGGACCACAACGGACTGCTCAACCACAAGCTCTGCGTCGGAAAGGTCAATCCCAAGGGCGCGCTTGATCGCGTTGGCGGTCAACGTGACGCTGTTGCCGGCCTTCGTGATCATGCCGTTACTGATCGCGCGTCCTTCCCAAGTCGGCGTGTTCGTCCGTGACCAATCCAGCGTCCTGAGAAGCTGTAGACGATCCTGCCAGCCGTCAGGTGCGGCGGCGAGCAACCCGGCGCCCGCGACGCCAAGCGCGTGAATAGCAACCGCATGCGTGTGAATCATCTGGGCTCGCAGGGTGTGTGACGAGCGGCTCTCATCGACGAACCCCCACCCTCGAATCAACTTCCCGACTTGCGTCCAATACTCGACCGCCAGTTCCGCCGCGCCTGCGTCGACAGACGCCCGCGGGCGACGGAGCAGCGCGCTGACTCCCTGGTAGATACCGCTGAGAGTGAAGACGTTGCGGGTGCGGTGCGAAAGGCTCGTCTTCTCGAACTCGGTGAAGCCGCGGAACGGATCGACTGTCTGCGCGACCGTTCGGGCGATGGCGGCGACCGGGTCGCGCTGATCGAACAACACGCCCAACGAGCGCGACGGCTTAAGGGCGTACCGGTTCAAGTCGGCGAAGATCTGCTGGCTGCGGGCCAGGCCGGCGTCAAGGAACAAGGTCACCGGAAGCGTTTCGTCCGACAGTTCTGGACACTCCTCGAGCGCGAGCGCGATCGCCGCGCGCCGATGCTGCCCGTCGTTCACGAGCAGCCGAGCGCCCATCGGCACCTTCAGCAGTCCCGCGTTCGATGCTGAGTTGCCAGGTTCGAAATAGACCTCCTGATCGACCGAAGCGGTGAGCGCGCTCATCACGTAGTCGCGAGGGTTGGCGACCAGGTATGCCGCGATCGAGGGCACACGTGCAGCGTTGACGACGCGCTGTGCCCGCTGCTCCGGCGGCAGTGTGGGATCGTCGAAGGTGAACAGCGTCGGCAGCATTCGCAGTGGCACCGAGATCACGAAGTACTCCCGTCCCGCCTGCACACCGCGGATCGCGGCGAACGCGTGGACGCACTCGGAAGTGTGCTGGACCTTCCTGGACATTGAGCGGACGTTCCTCCTACGGCCGACGGACGCTTTCAAATGTATGAGGGGCACCGGACGACGGCAGCGTTACCCGCCACCCTCATGGAGCGCCTGTTTCAGCCGCTCAGCACCCACGAGACCGTGGGTCTAGCTGTCCGTCGCGGTGGGACAAGTAGGCGGTCAGAGCCGCAGGGGCACGCGGCGCCAGCCGGTAACGAGCCGGCCTGAAACGTTCGTTACTCGCCACGCCCCTTTAGTTTGTGACGGCCGCCCGTGGTTGTTCTCGGGCGGCCGGCAACGTAGGCTCTAGCACAGTCCAGAGAAAAGCTTGCGACGCGCCCGGATGGGGTGTCGCAGGAAAAGGAGGACAAATGACCGAAGACGTTGCCGACGCTGTCGGCTTCCTGCAGCACCTCTCCGATCGGTACGGCAGCCGGAACTTCTTTCTCGGCCGCCGTTACGACGAGGCACTTGACGATTTGCTACGCCAGCCCGAGAGGCGCGGAGATCCGCGCATGCTTGCGCAGGGCGCTCTGCGGAACGCCGCGAAGAAGATCGATCGCCGCAACCAGATCGCGCTGATCGAGCCCGTCGGCGACCGTCTGCCGGACGTCTCACTCGAGCCGGAGGACGCAACCGAGTTGCCCGTGTGGTTCCGCGATCTCGCCGCGCCCGATCGCGCCGCGCTGGGCTTGATCGCTCTTGGCTTTGGCCCTGCGACCGCAGCGCAACAGCTCGAGCTTCCAGCTGAGCGCTTTCGCGTTCGGCTGTTCCGTGCCCGGTCACGCGCGGCGGCGGCGCTCGCCGTCGCCGCTTGACACCGTTTGCCGAACAAGGAGAGCCTGACATGACTGACACGACGATCGAAACCCCCGCCCCCGACTCGCCGGCGCAGCTGTCGGCGCCGCTTGTCCAAGAAGGGCAGGCGCTCGAAAGCTCACGCGACGCTGGCTACGACCTCGCGGCCGCAGTCGGCGAGCCCGTCGACAACTCGATCCAGGCAGGTGCGCGGATCATCCGGATTCGCACGACGACCGCGACTGAAGCGAAGACGAAACGGATCAGCGAGGTCGCATTCGCTGATGACGGACTCGGAATCGCGCCTGAAACCCTCGCGAGCGCCCTGTCGCTCGGCTTCGGCACGAGGATCAACGACCGCAATGGTCTCGGCCGCTTCGGGATGGGACTCAAGCTCGCGACGCTCAGCCAGGCACGCCGCTGCGACATCTGGTCGCGACAGGCCGGGAGCGATGCCGTCTTCCACACGTTCCTCGACCTCGACCAGATCCAGGCCGGCGCGCAGACGCAACTCACGGCGACACAGGTCGACAGTTTTCCGACCGACTGGCAAGATCTGATGAGCGATCCCCGCAAGAGCCAGCCGTTCAGCTCCGGCACACTCGTCGTCTGGTCAAACGTCGACCGGCTCACCGGCGGCGGACGGTTCGGCGCTGCGATCGACGAGCGCCTCAGCGAACTCCTCTATTTCCTGAAGCGCGGGTACCGCCGCTTCATCGATGAAGGCCTGTACATCGAGCTCGACGGCAAGGAAGTTCATCTGCACGACCCGCTGTTTCTGCTTGACATGCCGCGTGTCGTCGAGCGCTTCGACAATGCCAAGGCCGACATCCTCGGCGACGACACGATCGAGATCGACGGCCACAAGGTTCATGTCCGCGTCACCTTGCTTCCCGAGGTGTTCCGGCGTGTCCGCGGTGTCGGTGGCTACCGCGGGGACGAAGGCAAGCAGTTCGCAGATCTCTACATCCCCGACAACGAAGGAAAGGTGTCGATCCTTCGCGAAGGGCGGGAGATCTACTACGACATCGTTCCGAAGCTGCTGCCGGGTGGGACAGAGAGAATCGACCGCTTCATCGGTGTCGAGATCAGCTTTCCCGCTACCCTCGATGAGTACTTCCGTGTGCGCAACGTCAAGCGTGGCGCCGAACCAGACGGCAAGCTCCGCGGCGAGATCCGCAAGCTGGTCGAGCGGCCCGTCAAGATCGCGCGCGATCGCATCCAGGCGGACTTCTCGAAGAACGATCTCGTGGAGCGCAAGGACGCAACTGAGCACGAGGCGGCTCATACCGCGGTCGAGCGCGCCGCCGGGAAGCTGCCGCAGGGTCGCGCGGGTACGCCAGATCCGGCCGGAGCCGGCACCGGCGGCACACACGGAACTGGCCAAGCCGGTGGCGAGAGAGCTCCTGCCGTTGACGAAGGAGCCGCCGTGCGCAGCTCAGATGATGTGATCGCCGAGCTCGAGCAGGATCTGCAGATCGGTCCGGAGGACGAAAAGAAGCGCGAGCAGATCCGCTACGCGGTCGAAAAGCTTCCGGTGACCTTGATCGACCTCGAATGGCCGGGTAACGGTCTGCTCGACATCGAGCACCTGAACGGCAAGGCGGTCGTCAAGCTGAACAACCGCCATCCGTTCATGCGTTCGGTCTACCGGCCATTGAAGGAGGTGGCCGCAAAAGAGCCCGAGCAGCTAAACCCGGCGCAAGTCATTGACCTCGCGCGCAAGGCCGAAGTGGCGCTGGACGTGCTCTTCATGGCGTATGCCTTCGCCGAGAACATGAATCCGAATGCTGACCAGGACTACGCGTCACTGCGCAGCTACTGGGGTCAGTTCAGCGGCACGTTCGTCACCGAAGCGCTACGGGGGAGCTGAAAATACGTCACACGGGAGATCAGCGAACGACGAAGAGCTTCTTCGCCCGCGCGGCGTAGAAGTCGAAGCGGTCTTGGATGCGCTGCGGCGTCCAGTCTGCCAGTGCAGCGAGCGGCTGCGTGATTAGGAATGATGACTTACCGTACTCAAGCTTCTTCGCCTGGAAGTCAGCGTTCCCGATCTTCCCGCCGTGCACTGGATCAAGCGCCGTCAGGTTACCGAGGGCATTCGTCAGGTTCGCGAGGCTGGGATCGTTGACCGGCGGGTTCTGCGGATAGATGTGTTCGACGTTGACGTACTGGAGGTCAAACACTCTCGTCTTGTCTTGGACCCTGGGCTTACCGGAGGCGCCGCCGGAGTACCACTTCTCGTAGTCCTCAAGGGTCGTCAGGAAGTGCCGGATCAGCAGCTTGCGCGCCTTCGAGTCGCCGAACCGCAGCTGCTCACGAAGCTGAGCTTCAAAGAGCGGATCATCAGCGAGCTGCTTCATCAGCTTCCTCAGAGAGTTGCGCAGCGTGTTGATGTCGAGCTTGCCGGTGGCGCGTGTCGCCTTTGCCGCCTTGTAGTACTCGCCTTGCAGGCGCGTCGGGCTAGCGCCCACAACGTTGATGTAGCGAAAGACGAACGCTTCGAGCATCAGCACAAGGTCACGAAACGCTTTCTCGTCGACGGTGCGTGCGACTGCCAACAAGAGAGGGTTCGCGAGGTCATGTCCGAGTGCCGTCGTCAGCCTGCCGAGGCGATCCCGCTCCCAAGCCGTAACCGACGCGTTGTCGTACGGCCATTCACCAGCGCGGATGCGCCGGAACGTCGCCATCTCGTCTTTGAGAGCGCCGATGCGCTTGCGAAGCGCGTTGGCTTCGGCCACCGTCTTGACCGCCTCGACGAGGAAGACGTCGCGGAAGCTTCTATACAGCTCACCCTTGGGTACACGATCGCCTTGGAACGACACGTAGTAGGCGATCAGGAACGAGTCGACGACACGATCTCCCGCGGAAAGGATCGAGTCCCAGTCGCTCTCTGCGCCTGACTGCTGGGCGGTATAAGAGGCGAGAACCGCGAGCGTGTGCGTTCGCAGGAGCGAACCTGTCGAGAGCGGACGGCCGCGATCGTTCAAGATCATGAACACCTGATACGCGTCACGAGCGTCGTTCGTGAACAGATGGACGAGGTAGCCATCTACGAGCAGCGCATCGCGTAGTGCATTCAGACGCTTCAGCTGATCAGCTGGTGTTGACGCTCCCTTGAGAAAGGAGTCGAACAGCTCGGCGCGCAAAATGTCTCGCGCCCTCCACAGTCGCTTGTGCGATTCATCCGCTCCGCCGGTTGGCTTCTTGGCAGTGCCGGCGAGCATGTCCTCGAAGAACTGCTTGTCGCGCTGAGACAGCGTCAGCCGGGGGCTTCCGGTCCCAGTCTCCAAGCACTTGTCGACCTCCTTCGCCTCCTTCCTCGCATCAGAAGCGACCTTTGCCTTCTTTGCAGCTTTGGCGACCGTCGCAAGCGTCTCGTAACGCGCCTTCAGTTCGGTCAGCGACAAGATCTCGGTTGTCAGCCGTTGCTGGCCGTCAACCACCTCGAAGGTCTTCGCCGCGGCCGAGCTGACGGAGATGATCGCGCCGAAGAAGTGGCGCCTCCTAGCTTTCGCAACCCGCTGCGTTGCGATGACGATGAGGTCTCGGGCCCAGTCGCGTACCTCCTCCGCGTCCCAATCGAACGCGCGCTGATAGCGCGGCACCTCGAACGGAAAGGCGCTGAGGATCTCTTTGAAGTCTTCGGACTTCGGGTCGATCGGATGCTTATTCGACTGTGCCACCCGGCGATCATCGCACCGCAACCGGACTGCTAACTATCGTCAGCACTCGTCTTCCGCCCGACAGGCGGTCGAACTCCGCTCGCAGTTCAGACCGCATATGGATCCTGGGTACTGCACCGTCAAGTCTGGTGAGTGAGTGAAGTGATGCTGCAGCACGCCTAGCGCGTGTTGGTCAGGACACGATCGTCGGGTCTTGGCTGAGCAGGTGTCGAAGCAGCGCTTTGGTTTCGCGGCTGGGCTCGAGCCCAAATCGCTCATCCAACTCGCGACCTAGGCGCTCGTATCGCTCGACGGCCGCCTCGCGATGCCCAAGCGCTGCTTCCGCCTCTATCGCCAACCGAACCGGGCGCTCGTTCGAAGCATCGAGAGCGGCAGCTGCCTCGGCGTATTCGAGCGCGCCCGTGACATCCCCGGATCGGAAACGAAGCCACCCAGTACGCTGAAGGAGATCGGCGCGGAGCGCTGTCAGTCGACGCTGTTCGGGCTCCGCCCAGAGCGCGTCAATGCCCGCGAGCGGCTCGCCGCGGAACAGCGCCAGCGCCCGTTCGAGCAGTTCTCGATGATCTTCTCCTGGTGTCGCCACCGCCGCGGTGCGGAGGTGCTCGAGTTCGTCAAGGTCTATACGCAGTCGCCTGCGGTCGAGCGCGTACGCGTCGCGGTCACGCCGGAAGTCGTCGCCGAGTAGCTTCCGGGCCTCGCTTACCGCCTGGTAGACGCGGCCGGCACTGCGGCGGGGATCGTCGCCGGGCCAGAGAGCTTCCAGAAGCTCGTCGCGACTCACCGAACGACGCTGCACAGCGAGGTATGCGATCAGCTCCGCGGTCGCCTGACGCCGCGGCTGTTTTTTCTTGCAGCCGGTCAGCTCAAGCGGCCCGAGAACGAGAACACCGAGTGGCTCGTTGCCCGAGTCAGTCGCTTCGACGTCGACCCGTGCAGAAGATTCGCACGGACGGGGCTGCTGAAGTTGGGCTGGCGACTCTGACTCGGCGGGCTCGCGGCGCGTGGGAATACGAAGGATTGGTGATGCGAGAGGCGCCGCGTGCGTCCGCCAGTCGCGTGGACCGTCGATCGAAGAACGCTCGTGCCGTACAAACGCACGACGCAGTCGTAACTCCGTGCGGGTCGGCTCTCGCCTGATCGCGAACTGGAGCATCTTTCGGATGAGCACGAGATCGAGCAGCATGAAGACGATCCAGGCCGCGAGCTCGAGGGTGGCGGTGATCGTGTCGGACGGCAATGGCGCCGAGATGGACTGCGGCAACGGCGGCAGCGCCGGGCGCAGCTCCCAGCTCAGTGCGAGTACGAGCAGCAACGCTGTAACGGCGAGTGTTGCTTCGAGTCGGCGCACGATTCGCGTCCGGCCGATCACCCCACCACCGCCACGAGAGCACCGGCGGCGATAAACGGCGCAAGAGGCAGCGAGGTTCTCAGAGCCGTCCTGCCGTGTCGGGCCACGAGCGCACAGCCGGCAAGCGCAGCGAGCGCGAGTCCGAGCGCGAGGGCGCGCAAGGCGCTTCCGTCGAGGCCGAGGACGAGGAGAAGGGCGAGCTTGACATCGCCCATCCCAAGCGCGGCCGGCCAGCGCAGACTGACGACAAGGAGCAGCAGGACGGTCGCGAGTCCGACAAGCAGCGAGACTGGCTCGCCGGCGGCGAGGGTGAGCGCTCCGCATGCGGCCGCTGAGGGGACCACGATCCGGTTCGGGATTCGCCGCTGCGTGAGGTCGTAGTACGAGGCTGCGGCGAGTGCACCACCCAGCACGGCAATGCGCGCCAGCGTGAGCGGGCTCGTACTCGCCAACAGTCCGGCGCTCGCGAAGGTCGCGCTGCCAGCCGATGCCGCGATGAGGGCGCGCTTCGTCATGGAGCGCGTGGGGCCGCGTCGGCTTGCGCCGAGACGGTCAGGTCGGAGAGCCCGACCAGGCGCAGGAGGATCGTCGGAAAACGTCGCGTGACCTGCACGTGAACATCCGCCGAAGTGGCGTCGGCCTGGACCTGAATGCCGGGTTCCCCGCTCACTGCAGAGAGCGCAGCCGCTTGTGCTTGTTGAGGGTCGAGTGCCAGCTGACCCTGGTGGATTGCTTGTTGGTCGAGTTGTTGGGCGCCGGCGAGGGCCGCGTTGTCGGCGAGTGAGCTGAGGTCGCGGCGGACGATGAACGCGTGGCCGATGTCGACCGCCGCTCCGAGCACCATCAGCAGCGCGAGCGTCAGCAGCAGTCCGGTGATCAGCACCGAGCCGTGCTCACTGCGAAACCGAGTCCGGACGCCACGGTTCATGGCGAGCTGTCTCCGACGAGACTGCGATAGGTGTCGACGGGAGCGGCCGCGCTGCCGTGAACGGTGATCGTGCCGAGCTGACCGATGAAGGGAAGCGAAGCGAGGTCAATCTGGGCGCTGGTCTCCGCGTGCAAGGCCGTGCCACGGGCGAAGGTTCCTTCCAGCCGCAACTGCAGCGGAACGCCGCTTTGCATCTGGGCGCGGGCGATGGCGTCGTCGGCTGCCTGCTGTGCACCGGTCGCGGTTGGTGCTTCGACGGCGGCGCGGACGGCGTCGCGGGCGGCCTGCGCCGCGGCGAGCCGGCCTTGCTCGATGCGGGCGAACGCGACGACGATGAACATGATCGGAAGCAGCACTCCGGTGAGGAGCAGCAGCGCCGACACGAGTCCGAGTTCGCCTTCTTCCCGTCGCAGCTTTCGCAGCAGGGTCATGGTGTCGCTGCCTGTTCGTCGGCTGGGTACTGCTCGAGCGGCAGGCTCGCGCTCGCCGCGACCGCCGGCAGCACCAGTGGCACGTTGAAGAGATGGGGCGCTTGGCCGTTGACGGTGATGGTGACTTCGTCGCCGTTGACGCTCGCGTTCGCGTGCATCGCCGCGCCGGCGCCGCCGGCGGCAGCGAGGACAGCTTCGGCGCGGTCGATGCCGGCTTGCGGTCCTGCCGCGGCGGCGGCGCGGGCGCCGTCCTGGGCGGCGGCTTCGGCGACCGAGCGGGTGTGGGCGTAGGCGATCGCTTCGGCGGCGAACGCGACCACGAGCAGGACGAGGCCGAGCGCGAGCAGGCCCTCGATCAGGGCCTGCCCGCGCTCCTGTTCAAGTCGACGTGCGAGCGACCGCATTCGAGCACCACCTTTATCCGCCACTGATGAAGTTGGCGATGCCCTGAGCGGCCTGTTCGAGCGCGGGCCGCAGCAGCGCGACCACGGCCGCGGCGGCGGCGGCGAGGCCAACGGCGAGCACGACCCAGTTGACCAGGCTGTCGCCGCGTTCCTCGCGGCGGATGCGTTCGGCCCAACCCAAGAGCCGGAACCAGAGTGCGTCGATCATCGATCCGTCCTCCTTTCAGACGGTGTGGGCAAGGAACCGGAGAAAGCCGTACGCGAGCACCAACACAAGAACCGCCAGCAGCGGTGCGAGCGGTGCGTGCATCGCCAGGTAGGCGCGGTCGGCGGCGCGCTCGAGGTACCTGGCCTGCTCGGCGCGCGCTTCACGTGACTGCTGGCGCAGGAAGTCGAGGTAGGGGCTTTCCTTGACCGCGAGGAGTTCGCAGAAGCGGGTGAAGGTCGGCTCGCCCGTCTCGCGGGCGACCCGTACCAGCGCCTCCCGCTCGGAGAGGCCGCGCTCCTTGCGCGCGAGCGTCAATGCGCGCTCGAGTTCGGCGCCGAGCGGACCGGCGCAGTCGCGGCCAGCGAGCTCGAGCGCCTGCCGCAGCGACTGACCGGCGCCGAGTGAGAGCGAGAGCACCGCGATCGCCTCCGGCAGATCAAGGAAGATCGCCTCCCGCCGCTGCTTCACCTGCTGACGCAAGAGCAGATCCGGCACGAAGGAGCCGCCGATCGCAAGCAGCACGACGAGCGCGAGGCTGGGCATGCGCGCGGTCGCTGTTGCGTACGGCGCCAGCACGACGAACGGGGCCGCGAACGCGAGCAGTGCCTTCTCGGCGAGGAAACGGCGCAGCGTCTTCTCCCCGCCCGCCCGGCGCAGGTCACGCGCGTAGCTCTCGCGCCACCCGACAACCCAGCCCGGCAGTTGCAACGTCGCGCCGCTCGTGCCGAGCCGTCCTTCAACGCGCGCCAGCCGGACCGCAAGCGGCTCCCGCCGCCCGGCGAGCACGTGCGCGACCAGCAGCACCCCGCCGATCACCAACGAGACACTCGAGAGAAGGAGCGTCGTGTTCATCGCGTGCTCCGCGTGCGGCGCGGCTCGGGAATACGGCCCAGTCGGCGCATCAGCAGGTAGCAGCCGAAGATCAGGCTCCCGCCGACGACCGCGACGATCGTCCCCGCCGTCGTCCGGTACGCATTCAGGTACCCGGGCGAGGCGGCGCCAAGGAGAAGGAGGAGCACGATCGGGCTCAGCGCCAGCACAGCCGCCTCCACCTGCAGCGAGGAGGCGCGGGTGCGCGCCTTCTCGCGCGCCTCGAACCGCTCCCCCAGAACCTCCGACAACTCGCGGAGAAGCGGGGCCAGCCGGCCAGCCGGCAACTCCAACAACCCTGCACGAAGCAGCAGCGCAACCGTGTCCGAGGTCCGCTCGCCCGCGCGCGCCAGTCCATCGAGCGCCACCTCCAAACCGGCCGCGCGCAGCCGTGCTTGGAACGACGTGAACTCCGCTCGAAGCGGCACCGGCCCCGCCTCCCCCAGCAGCGCGACCGCCGCCGGGAAGGCGATCCCGGCCTCCAGCGCATCAGCGAGCTGCGCAAGCGCCGCCGGCCACGCCCGCTCCCGCTCCCGCCGCGCACGCTCCCCCGCACGCCGCGCCCACACGACCGGCACATATGCACCAGCAACCGAAGCCGCCAACGCGAGCACCGGCACACCCACCAGCGACCACACCAGCAACGCGGCAATCAACGCGAGCACTGCGGACAGACCCCCCAATAGGGCCGGCGCCAGCGGCAAGCTGTCGCGCCGCGCGAACAGCCGCGCCGACCACGCACCGATCTCGAGCGACTGCGGCTCACGCGCCAACCCGAGCACGAGCAGCCCGACACCGGCGGCGAAGCAGACAGCGAGCAGCGCACCCATCACTGCCCACCCCCGCTCACCAAGAAGGCGCGCGACTCGCTCACCGGATACGACGCCGACGTCTCCGTCGTCCGCGCCGGCAGCGCCCCACTCCCGGCTACGGGACCCGCGGCGCTATAGCTGATCCGCCACACGACCAGTGCCTCCACCGAGTAGCCGTCCCGGTCGCAGCTCGCAAGGACATACGGGTCGTGACCCTGATCGCCCGGAAGACAGCGCGTGTCGTACACATGCGTAATCGCATCGCTCGCCGGAGCGTCCGCCTGATAAGGAACACCCGGACCACCATCGAGCGAGCCGCCGTCGCCAAAGCGCCACTCAACCGTCGGATCAGCAGTGACGTTCACCGTCTCACCCGCGAGCGAGATCGAAAGGGACTGCGGCGTCGGCGCCGGCGCCAGCCAGAACCACGACTGCGCGCCGGTCAGGCCCTCCCTCGTCGGGCTCGTCTTGATCTCGCCTGGCGCAAGTTCAGCCCGCCGCGCGAGCGACTGCGCAACGGCCGACGGCGACACGGCCCCCGCGCCGCCATTCGAGGCAGGAACGACGGTGAAACACTGCGAAACGCTCCCCGGCGTATAGAGGCACTTGTGGCCGGCGCCGTCTGAGTACCAGAACCCGCCAGGCCCGCCCGGATGCTGGTCGCGCAGTACCGGCGAATTGCTCGCAAGCGGCGGGATACGAGGCGGCAGACTCGACGCAGCACCACCGCGAGTCTTGACCGACACCACCACCGCTTCCGTACTTGCACGCCTCGCATTGCTCGTCTCACCTGCGCGTGCGGCAGACGCGGCGATGTGAGCCCCAATTCTTGCTCGGTGAGACTGCTCTTCTTGCGAGTAAGCGCCGACGTTGACGCTCCCGGAGTTCCCGGGGGCTCTCCTCGCAGTCGCCGTCGCGATCGGACAAAGCAAGAAGAAGGCGACAATGAGCGTCAAGCGTCTCATGGAATCGGAACCGCCTTCCAGACGATGAAGCGCTCGCTACTTCCCACGCGCTTGAGCGTCAGGCGTGCGCGTTCGTGTAGTGCAATCAATTTCGACTGCGGCTTTCCGGCTTCGTACGGTCGAACACGCTGCTTACTGTCTGCGACTGCCGTCGCAGTCGCGTACGACGGATCAAGGCGGATCTCCTGGATTCGCAGCTGCGTCGTGATTGGTCGAATGCGAATGTTGCGACCAGCTCGGGTCACCGCAGATGCACGCAGCGCGGCCAGCGCTGGGCCGCCCGTCGAACGAGATGCCCAGGCGGGAATCTCGTTGTGCCAGAGGACGTAGAGCGAGAGCTTGAAGTTCTGCTTCACCGCCACCCGCACCGCGTTCTCCAGACGCGCCGGTTCGCTGGCACGATCAGTCGTCGCGGTGGGAGTCGACGTCGACATCCCGGCATGCGAGCCTCCCCCGCCGCAGCCCGCTGCGACGAGAGCGATCGCAATGCATCCGATGACTGCCGTCTTGCTCACGCGGCGAACCCCAGCGACTCGAGTTGGTTGAGGAAGCGCGGCCCGGCGCTGAGCCATTGCATGTCGGCGCCGCTGCCTTCGAAGAGTGGGTTGACGGTGAGGCGGTTTCCTTCGATGCCTTGGACTTCGACGATCTCGTCGACTTGGCGGGGGAGGAAGCGTTGCTCGCCGTTTTCGTAGGTCGTCGGCCGGGCGCAGTGGATGACGATGTCGATCTCGCGCAGCCAGTCGAGTGCTTGTTCGGTGGTGATGTGGGCGCCGGCGGTGAGGGCGAAGCGGGCGAGGTTGCGTAGGCCGTGGTCTGCGGTTTCGCCGTGGACGCTGGTCATGCCGGCGTGGCCGGTGGCGAAGGCCCAGAGCATCGCCATCGTCTCGGGGCCGCGGCACTCGCCGACGATGATCCGGCTGGGGTTGAGACGGAGCGCGCTGGCGACGAGCTGGTCGAGGGTGATCCCGGGCAGGCTGTCGGCGCTGTCGGGGCGGGCTTCGTAGGCGACGCAGTTGTGGAGCAGGTCGGGCAGCTTGAGCTCGGCGCCGGATTCGCAGACGACGATGCGCTCGGAGCCGGGGATGGCGCCGCCGAGCGCGTTGAGCAGGGTGGTCTTGCCGGAGGAGACGGGGCCGGCGACGACGATGTTCTTGCGGGCGCGGACGCAGGCGGCGAGGAAGTCGGAGGCCTGCTGGCTGAGCATCTCGAGTGGGACGAGCTCGGTGAGCGTGTTCGCGCGCAGGCGGAAGCGGCGGATGGTGAAGATGACGTGCCCGTTCGAGCTGACCGGTGGGATGGCGGCGGTGAGGCGGGAGCCGTCGGGCAGGCGGGCTTCGATGAGCGGGGTGATGCGGTCGAGGCGTTTGCCTTCGACGTGTTCGAGTAGCCGTTCGAGGATGCGCAGTGCGGCGCGGTCGTCGGGGAGGGCGATGTCGGTGACGCGCTCGATGCGGTCGCCGGTGTCTTTGAATATCCGGCGCGGCCCGTTGACCATCCACTCCTGCGCGGACTCGTCGGCGAGCATGCGTTCGGCGATCCGGCCCAGGCCGAGCAGGTCGTCGCGCAGCTCACGCCGGATCTGCTCCAGCTGCGCCGGTGAGCCGTCGCCGTTGCTGGCGAGCGCGTCGGCTTGGTAGGCGGTGAGCGCCTCTTCGATCAGCGCTTCCGCGTGTGCGCGTCCGTCGGGTGAGGCGAGGTTGACCTGCTTGGCGGTGAGTGCGCCTTCGACGTGCGCGCGGACACGGTCGGCGGCGGTTATGTCCGCCATGGCAGCGCCACCTCCTCATCCGATACCGGGTCGGTCGCGGCCGCGACGCGTGTCGGGATCGGCAGTCGTGTCTTGCGCTGACGTGGGACCGGTTGGCTTGGAAGCAGCAACTCGTCGATCAGCCCGCGCAGGGCGCGCGCGTAGCGGCCTCGGTGCCGTGCGAGCGCGAGCGGTGTGCCGGTTCGACGGGCGCGGGTCGCAGCCCGTGTGTCATAGGGAAGCCAGGCGTCGACGGCGAGGCGCAGCTCCGCGAGTTCCGGGTTGAGTGCTGCTTCGAGTTCGGTCTTGCTCCCTGCGCCGGGTGCGCCCAGGCCGCTGATCGCGATCCGCAGCTGCTCGCGCTTGATCCCGAGTTCGTCGAGGATCACGTCGAGCTGGTGCCGGCCGGCGTGCAGTTGCTGTTCGCGCGCGCCGATCACGAGCAGCACCGCGTCCGCGGCAAGCAGCGCTTCGCGATGAACACGAACAGCCTTCGGTGTTTCGCCGGGGAGTGAGAGCAGGGAGCCGACGTCGACGACGACGAGCGGGTAGACGGTTGCGGCGGCGTCGAGTGCGGCGCGGATCGCGCCGGGCCGGGCGAGCTCGTCGATGTGGAGCTGCGGCTCAGGCGGTGCGAGCAACACCGGCGGCCAGCCCTTCGCGCTGCCGGTCGTCCAGCGCTCGAGCAGCTCTTGTAACGAGCCGTCCGCTGCCTGCGCGCGGACGAGCCCGAGCAGTGACCCGCGCTGTGGGTCGGAGCCGAGCCGGAGGGCGAGCGTGCTGTCGAGCAGGTCGAGCTCGAGCAGCAGTGTCGGCCAGCGCTGATCGGCGAGCGCGGCGAGCGATGCCGCGCACTCGCTGGCGCCCGGCGAGCCGCTCGACGAGACGACGGCGAGCACGCTGCCGGCACGCGACGTTC
This sequence comes from Actinomycetota bacterium, assembly GCA_003139545.1. GTDB lineage: Bacteria > Actinomycetota > Thermoleophilia > Gaiellales > Gaiellaceae > Palsa-739. Next base: position 116,627 of record PLJC01000012.1, on the reverse strand, counting down.
GCGGTTTCGACACGGTCGCTGGCTGCGACCGCTCCGGCTCGCCTGTGACGTCGGTGGGTTCTTCGGTGCAGGCGGCGGCAAGCTCGGCTGCACTGAGTGGTGGCCGCAGGGTGACGTCGACGGCGAGCGCCTCAAGTGTCTGTACGTTCTGCTCGTCGAGGGCGAGGCCGAGCAGGCGAAGGCCGTGCGAGCGCAGCCGCGCGCAGCTGCCGGCGTCGAGGGCAGGGAGCTCGGCCGCGAGCAGGACCGCGTCGGCGTGACGGCGTTCGGCGAGCGCGAGCAGCTCGCCGGCGTCGGCGGCACTGCCGACGACTGCGATCTGTTGGTCGGCGTCGAACAGTTGCTCTTCGATCTGCCGTTCCGCGAGCGGCGTCAGGCCGAGCAGAAGCCGTGGTTGATCGTCGTCGCTCATGGCGCGCTCGCGCTCGGAATCGCGGCGCCCGCGCCCGTGCCGCTCTCGCGTAGGAGGTCGAGCTTGCCAGCCTCATTTGCGAGCGCGAGTGTGCTCGCTACTGACGGGTTCGGCAGCGCTACGGTGACCGGGATCGTCTCCGCGCTTGCGTTGAAGCCGGAGGCAGTCCCGACGGAGATCACTTCGAGGTTGCGCGCGATCGCCCGCGTCTTGGCCTGCCCGGTCGCACTGGTGAAGGTGGCAAGGACAGTGACGCGGTCGCCGGCGGCGAGCTGGCCGCCGAGTGCGTGCTGGACCGGAACCGCGAGCGTCATCGAGTCGGCGCCGCCGCGCGCACTTGCGAGCGCCGCGGCCGGGATCGGCGCGCCCGCGGCGACCGGCTCCTTCAGCGACCGTCCGACGAGCAGGCCTTGCTCGCTCGCCGGCAGGAAGGTCGCGAGCAGCAGGCTATTGCCCGCGAGTCCGCTGTGGGCGAGGTCCGAGGCGCGCAGCACCGCGCCCGCGGGTAGCGCGTGCGCGGCGACGAGCACCTGTGTCCTGTGTGTCGTGCGGCTGTACACCGACCAGTAGCCGATCAGCGCGACAAGGATCAGCAGCAGGGCGGCGAGCGGAAGCGGCTGCAGGAGGCGGTGCTGGCGCCGCGGGTGCGGCTGCCGCCCGTTCGGGTCGGGCCGGGTGCGCAGGCGGGGCTGGTCGAGCTCGACGGCGGCGAGCGCGGGCGGGCGGCCTCTGTCGTCGTCTGCGCCTTCGCCCGTTCGTCTTGTGAAACGGCCGTGCATGGCCTCCGTCGTACCTCTGGCGACTGACCCGCGACCGACACGGCGCTGACACGGAGCTGACCCGACGCCGACACGGGCACCGTTTCCAAGCGATATAGCGCTTCAGCGGCATCCGTAAACACAGGTCAACAGCGAGCCCGCCCGACCCGAGCCGTTGACCCGAGATCAGCGCCCGCACTCGGAGCGGTGAGCATGTCGGTGGCGTGTCGGCCGACACGCAAGTTCCGGGTCAGAAACGGACGCAACCCTCGGCTCCTTCACGAACGACGGAAGGAGCGACCGTGCACGGCAAAGCTGAACACCTCCCCACAACAGGCCAGCCCGATCCGCCAGCGGCCGGCCCGACTCGGTCAAAGCGTCGGGAAAGGACCCCTGGGGCCGGGCGGGCTGTTTCAGGCGACCACCAGAGAGAAGCCCTTGGCCGGGGCGAGAAGTTACAGGCGGATCTGATCGAGCGGCTGGAGGCGGAGTGGCCCGCACTCGCCGCGGGCGCGCTCGCTGCCCGGCTCCCGTCTTGGGCAGCCGCCGAGCCGGCGCTCGCCGGCTTCGCAACACCCCAGCAGCTGCTGCGCCACATCCGCGCCTCCCGCGGAGACACCCGCGCAGAGGACGCGGTCATGAGGGCGCTCGTTCGGCAGGCGAGCTCCGACCCGCTCGCCGCCCGGATGGTCTTGCACGCGCTGCTGCCGGGGCTGAAGACGCTCGCACGGCGAATCCTGCTCGACGCCGACCAGCGCGACGAGCTGTGGTCGTCGCTTCTTGCCCACTGCTGGGAGCGGATCCGCTGCTACCCACTCGAGCGACGGCCGACGCGGATCGCCGCGAACATCCTGTTCGAGGCGCTCAAGAAGACGACGCGCGAGTTCAGGCGCGAACTGCGCGACCGCGACCGGTTCGGCAACGAGTTGCCCAGCGAGCAGGAAGCGCCCATCCCGGTTGACCGCGACGCTGAGCGGTTGATCGGACGTGCCGTTGCAGCGGCGGCGATCAGCGAGGAGGAGGCGCAGTTGATCCTGCGGTCGCGCATCGACCGAGCCGACCTGCGCCTGCTCGCTGCGAGCAAAGGCGTCGCCTACAACACGCTCGTCGTGCGCAGATTGCGCGCTGAGCGCCGCCTTCTGCTCTTCATCGGAGAACCGGCTGTCACTTTCGCCGGGTCGAAAGGGCTTCTCTCTAGTGCTCGGGTGATTGGCGCCGGACTCACGGGCAGCGCCGGCAGAGGAGCCGCCACCCACCAGCCACGAAGGAGGTGAAAGGGCCCGCTCAGATCCGGCGCCAACTACCCGAGCACCCACAACCGATCGACGAAAGGAGGCAATGCACAAACGACTACTCACCACGCTCGCATTCGCGACAACGGTCGCGCTTGTCAGCGCGCCGGCCGCGCTTGCCGCTGCCAGCGACCTCAACCAGGTGATCGACAACATCAGGGTCTGGATCACCGGGCTGCTGGCCGCGCTCGCGACGCTGCTGCTGATGGTCGGCGGCGTCCGCTACCTGCTCGCCGCCGGCGACCCCGGCTCGCACGAGCGCGCCAAGGGTTCGATCAAGGCGGCGCTGCTCGGCTACGCGCTCGCCCTGCTGGCGCCGGTGCTGGTCTCGATCGTGCAGCGGATCGTCGGCTGATGAGCCGTCGCACGCTCATCGTCGCCGCGCTCGGCGCGCTCGCGCTGCTGCTCTTCGCCAGCTCTGCGCTCGCGTACCCGCCGGCCTCGACACCGACGACGACCGTCCCGGCTGCGACGCAGACGCAACCGGACGTGAGCGCGCCGCCGGGACCGGGGATTCAGGTCGGTCCTCCGCTCCCAGCCGACCAGGGCCAGAGCGGTACCGCGCCTGGCGGTCAGGTTGATGTCGGCAAGGAGAGCAAGCCGGCCTGGTGGGACATCCCGGGCCGGGTGCGCTACGGGATCGACTCCTGGTTCCGCGGCCTCGTCACCGACGCGCTGAACCCGATGCTTGATCTGGTCGGCAAGACGGTGCTCGCGACACCGCAGGTGGCCGGGCAGGGCGAGGTCGGACAGATCTGGCTGATCTCACTCGGGATCGCCGACGGCTTGCTCGTTCTGTTCCTGCTCGCCGCAGGGGCGCTCTTGATGACAAACGAGACGCTGCACAGCCGCTACGCCTTGAAGGACGCGCTGCCGCGGATCGCGTTCGGCGCGATCGCCGCGAACGCGTCGCTGTCGCTCTCGGGTCAGCTGATCGCGTTCGCGAACGCGCTCTCCTCCGGCTTTCTCGCCGGTGGTGTTGATCCGGCGCAAGCGAGCGTGCAGCTGAAGGACTTCATCCTCGGCGCGGTCGCCGGCTCGGGGATCTTCGTCATCCTGCTCGGCCTCGTCGCGGCCGCGCTCGCGGTCGTGCTGCTGATCCTCTTCGTCGTCCGCGCGACGGTCGTGCTGATCCTGATCGCGGGAGCGCCGGTGCTGCTGATCACGCACGCGCTGCCACAGACCGACGGGCTCGCACGATTGTGGTGGCGTGGCATGACCGCCGCCCTCGGCGTGCAGGTCGCACAGGCGCTCGTGCTCGCGACCGCCGTGCGTGTGTTCTTCAACAGCAGCGGGCGCTCCGCGCTCGGGCTCTCGGTGACCGGGAACCTGGTCGACCTGCTCGTCTGCCTGTGCCTGTTCTGGATCCTGATCCGGATCCCGTTCTGGGCGAAGGACCTCGCCTTCTCCGGGCGGCGCACCATGGTCGGCCAGGCCGCGCGCACCTACGTGCTCGCGCGCGTCGGACGAAAGGCGCTGTTCACATGACCGATCCGACGATCAAGTCGCGCGTGCGGCTGCCGGCGGACGTCGAGCTGGAGGACAAGCTCGCCTTCGGTCTCACCGCCCGTCAGCTGTTGCTGCTTGGCGCGACCGCGCTCATCACCTACGCGCTGTACACGCTCGCCGCCTCCGCGCTTCCGTTCGCGGTCGCCGCCGCGGTCTGTGTTCCGGTCGCGGTTCCCGGTGCGGTGCTGGCGCTTGGCCGCAAAGACGGGCTTCCCGCCGACACGCTCGCCCGCCACGCCCTGCGCCACCTGCTGACGCCGCGGCGGCGGCTGCTCGCACCCGAAGGCATCCCGACCCCACTTCCCGGTGAGCGGCGCCGCACGAGCGCGGCGCCGCTCGAGCTCCCGGTCCGCAGCGTCTACCGCTCCGGCCTGGTCGAGCTCGCCGACGGGAGTTGCTGTGTTGTGTTGCGGGCCGCGAGCGGAAGCTTCGCCTTGAAGAGCGACGAGGAGCAGGGGGCGCTGGTCGAGGCGTTCGGGCGCTTCCTCAACAGCGTCAGCGAGCCGGTCGCGATCTACATCCGCAGCGAACCGCTCGACCTCACAGAGCGCGCGACCAAGCTGGATGGCAAGGCGGCGTCGCTCAGAGGGCGGGCGCTTGCCGACGCGGCCCGCGCGCACGCCGAGTTCGTGCGTCAGCTGCCGGCCGGCGGTGAGCTGCGCCGCCACGAACTTCTCCTTCTTATATGTACACACGCGCGCGAGATCGCCGCCGCGCGCACCACCCTGGAGCGGCGTGCCGCCGAGACGACCGATCTGCTGCGCGCCGCCGGCGTCGAACTCTCTCCGCTTGATGGCGAGCAGACGGCGGCGCTGCTCGCGCGCGCGCTCGACCCGGACGGCCCGCCCGCCGGCTCCGCCCTCGCCGGAGTTGTCCGCGCATGCTGAATCTGCGCCGGCGAACGACTGCGTCTGCGGGTTCCGGCTCGTTACTCGGCCCGGCGGCGCTCGAGCTGGCACACGATCGCGTGCGGATCGGCGGGCGCTGGAGCGCGAGCTTCGCCGTCACCGGCTACCCGCGCGAGGTCAGCCGCGGTTGGCTCGCGCCGCTTCTCCATGCCGCCCGCGACGCCGACGTCGCCCTGCAGATCGAGGCGGTGCCGCCGCCGATCGCCGCCGACCGCTTGCGCCGCCAGCGTGCCCGGCTGGAATCGACCCGCCGGCTGGAGGCAGAACGGGGCCGTCTGCCCGACCCGACCGTGGCCGCCGCCGCCGACGACGCCGAAGAACTCGCGAGCCGCTTGGCACGGGGCGAGAGCAAGCTCTTCCGCAGCGGCCTCTACCTGTCCGTCAGCGCGTCAAGTCGTGAGGAGCTTGATGAGCGGGTCGAGCGGTTGCGCGCGATCTGCAACTCGCTGCTGCTGCACGTCGTGCCGGCGAGCTTCCGCCAACTTGAGGGCTGGCTGTCGACGCTGCCGCTCGGCCTCGACCGGTTGCGCTTGCGGCGCGCCTTCGACACCGAAGCGCTCGCCGCCTCCTTCCCGTTCGCGGCTGCTGACCCGCAGGCCGACCCGGACGGGATCCTCTACGGCCTCGCCCCATCCGGTGCGCCGGTGCTGCTCGACCGCTTCGCGCGCGAGAACTACAACAGCGTCCTGCTCGCGCGAAGCGGCGCCGGCAAGAGCTACCTCGCCAAGCTGGAAGCGCTGCGACTGCTGTTCGAAGGCGTGCAGGTGTTCGTCATCGACCCCGAAGACGAGTACCGCCGCCTCTGTCACGCAGTCGGCGGCGTCTACCTGCCGCTCGCCGGCAAGGACGCGGTCGCGCTCAACCCGCTCGAGCTTCCCACCCGCGGCGGCCGCCAGGCACTCGCCGAACGCGCGCTCTTTCTTGCCGAGCTGATCGAGCTGCTGCTCGGACAGCTCGCAAGCGAAGAACTCCCTGCGCTCGAGCGTGCCGTCCGCGCCTGCTACGCGGCCGCCGGCATCACCGACGACCCGTCGACACACGGCCGGCCCGCGCCACTGCTCACCGACCTCGTGCGCGCGCTTACCGCCGACGGCGACGTCGGTCGCAACGTCGCCTTGCGGCTGGCGCCGTACGCGAGCGGCGCCCACTCCTCCCTGTTCGCGCACGCGAGCACGGCGCGACCGGACGGGCAACTCGTCTGCGTCTCCCTGCGCGGCCTGCCTGACCGGCTGAAAGCACCAGCCTTGCTGCTCTGCCTCGACGCGATATGGCGCTCGCTGGAAGGACCGCTGCGCAAACGCTGCGTCTTGGTCGACGAGGCCTGGCTGCTGATGCGCGAACCCGCCGGTGCGACGTTCCTGCACCGGCTCGCGAAAAGTTCGCGCAAGCGCTGGTGCGGCCTCACCACCGTCACCCAGGACGCCGGCGACCTCCTCTCCAGCGAGCTCGGCCAGTCGGTGATCGCCAACGCCGCCACCCAGGTGCTGCTGCGGCAAGCACCGCAGGCGATCGACCGCATCGGCGACGCGTTCCACCTCTCCGCCGGCGAGCGTCGTTACCTGCTCTCCTGCCCGACCGGCAGCGGTCTGCTCCTGCTCGCCCACGACAAAGGCGAGGAGCGGGTGCCGATCAAGGTGGTCGCAAGCCCGGCCGAGCACCGGCTCGTCACCAGCAACCCGGCTGAGCTGATCGAGCTCGCCGACCTCGAGCCGCCGCGGCAGCGGCGGCGACGGAGACGAACGCGCAAGCCGGAGTCGCGCGCGTGATCCGCTGGGCACTCACCGGCGGCGCCACGCTCCTGCTGCTGCCGGCGCTCGCGCTCGCCGCCGTCAGCGGCGGCATCGACCTCACCACCCCGTCGCAGACCGCGGTCGCCGACATCCCGCCCGACTACCTGCTGCTCTACCAAGAGGCGGGGCTCGGCTTCGACGTCCCCTGGCCAGTTCTCGCCGGGATCGGCACGGTCGAGTGCGATCACGGCCGCGACCCCGATCCCGCCTGTTGGCACGAAGGCGTCGAGAATGCGGCCGGGGCGGGCGGGCCGATGCAGTTCCTCGCCTCCACCTGGCTGCAGTACGGGATCGCCGCGAGCGGCGCCGGCGCCCCCGACCGCTGGAACCCGGCCGACGCGATCGTCTCCGCCGCCAACTTCCTCAAGCAGAACGGCGCCCCCGACAACATCGAACAGGCCGTCTTTGCCTACAACCACTCGCAGGCGTACGTGCAGCAGGTGCTTGCCTGGGCGAACCTGTACGCAAGCGCCTACAACGCGAAGCCGATAGCGGCCGCGAACGCGCTCGGCGCGGGCGCGGGATCGTCGGCTGCGCAGGCGGCTGTCGCCTACGCGCTCGCCCAGCTCGGCACCCCCTACCTGTGGGGTGGTGAAGGCGCGGGCGGCTTCGACTGCTCCGGGCTCGTGCAGGCAGCCTACGCCGCCGCCGGGGTCGCGCTGCCGCGCGTCGCGCAGACGCAATACGACGCCACCGCCGCGAACGCGGTCCCGCTCGATCAGGTGCAGCCGGGCGACCTCGTCTTCTTCGGCGCCTCGACGAGCGCGATCACGCACGTCGGGATCGTCGTCAGCCCCGGCGAGATGGTCGACGCGCCGCACACCGGCGCCGACGTGCGGATCGAGTCCTATAGCTGGCCCGACCTCGTCGCCGCCACCCGACCGACGGAGGCGCAGCCATGAGCCGCAAGCACAGCTCGCTGCTCATCCGCTTCGTCCGCGACCCGTCACGCGAACTCGCGCATGCACTCGCCGCATTCGCGCATGCGCTTGCGCAGCTCCTGCCACTCGCGCTCGCCGTCCTCGCGTGCGCGATCGTCGCGCTGGTTGCACGCATAGTTCTGTCGCGCGTACGCGATGCGCGGCTCGCGCGGGGGGCGCGGCTGCTCGAGCTCGCCGTGCCGCCCGAGCCCGACCCCGACGGCGCATTGCTTCTGTGGTCGTCGCTGCACGATCTCCTCCGCCCGCGCGTTGCGCGGTTGCTCGGCGGCCAGCCGCAGCTCGCCTGGGAGCTCGCCGCCGACGAGCGCGGCAGCCGCTTTCGCATCTGGATCCCCGTCGCTGTCCCGCCCGGGCTCGTCGAGCGCGCGCTCGCCTCCGCCTGGCCCGGCATCACCACCGTCGGCCTCACCGCCACCGTCGCCGACGCGACACACAAAGCAACCGAGGCAGACGCGGAATGACCCGTAGCGGCGAGCGTGACACGGTGACGCTGGCAAGCGAGCTCGTGCTCTCGGGCCGGGAGTGGTTTCCGCTCGGCGGCGACACCGGCCCAGATCCGCTGCGGCTCGTGCTCGGCCAACTCACAGACCTCGCCCCCAACGAGCAGGCGCTGGTGCAGATCGTCGTGCGGCCGGCGACCGCACGCGAGCAGCGCAAGCTGACCGCCGCCGCCAGACGGATCCGCGCCGGCGTTCCCACCTCACGCACGCTGCGACTGCTCGAGCTCGTTCTGCCCGGCCCGGGGCCAGGGCGGCAGCCGCTCGACCCGACGGTGAGCCCGGACGTGCGCGCGGTGTTGGAGAAGGCCTCGCACCCGCTGTACCGCTGCAGCGTCCGCCTCACCGTTACCGCCGCGGACAAGCGCGTTGCGCGTGGGCGGATCCACGCGCTCGCGGGCGCGTTCGCCGCCTATGAGGGCCGCGTTGGCCTACGCCGCGGCCGCGTCCTCGGCGCGGAACGCAAGCTCGCGCTGCGTACGCTCGGCCGCCGCGGTTACCTGCTCTCGATCCCGGAGCTGGCCGCGCTCGCCCACCTGCCTGCCGAGCGGGCGCTGCCCGGGCTGCTGCGCGCGGGCGCACGCGCGATCGCCCCACCGCCGGGGATGCCGAACGCCGGCAAGCCCCTCGGTCGGACCTCGAGTGGCGCGCCGGTGGTGCTTGCGGTCGCAGACGCCCGCTACCACCTGCACCTGCTCGGGCCGACTGGTGTCGGCAAGTCAACGCTGATCGCTTGCCTCGTCCTCGACGATCTCGCGGCTGGCCGCGGCGCGGTCGTGATCGACCCGAAGGGCGACCTGATCGAGGAGATCCTCGCCCGCATCCCCGAAGGGGCCGAGGACAGGGTCGACCTGCTCGATCCACTCGACCCGTCCCCGCCCGGGCTGAACGTGCTCGAAGGCGACGACCCCGACCTGGTCGTCGATCAGCTGGTCGGGATCTTCCACCGCGTGTACGAGCGCTTCTGGGGGCCGCGCACCGACGACATCCTCCGCGCCGCGCTGTTGACGCTGCTTGAGACCGGTCCGGGGGCGACCCTCGCCGACGTGCCGCGTCTGCTTACCGATGATCATTGGCGGGCGCAGCTGCTCGACGACCTCGACGACCCGGTCGGGCTGGAACCGTTCTGGGAGTCGTACGACAGGCTCGGCGAAGCGGTACGTGCGCAGATGACGGGACCGGTGCTGAACAAGTTGCGCGCGTTCCTGCTGCGCCGCCCGGTGCGGGCGATCGTCGGCCAGGAGCGCTCGACGATCGACATCGCCCGCATCCTCGACCAGGGCCGGCTGTTGCTGGTGCGGGTGCCGAAAGGAACCCTCGGTGTGGACACGTCGCGGCTTCTTGGCTCGTTCGTGGTTGCGCGTGTCTGGCAGGCGGCGCTCGCGCGCGCGGGCCAGCCCGAGCAGGCGCGCGCCGACTGCGCGCTGTACGTCGACGAGGTGCATAACTACCTCAACCTGCCCACCCCGCTGGAGGAGATGCTCGCCGAGGCGCGCGGCTATCGCCTTTCGCTCTGCCTCGCCCACCAGCACCTCGGCCAGCTGCCGAAAGAGACGCGCGAGGCGCTCGCCGCCAACGCCCGCACCAAGCTCTACTTCCAACTCTCCCAGCAGGACGCGCAGACGCTCGGGCGCGAGGTCGAGCCCGAGCTGGCCGCGCACGACCTCGCCCACCTCCCCCGCTACACCGCCGCCGTCCGCCTCTGCCATGCCGGCGAAACCGGCCCAGCCTTCACGCTCACCACGGCGCCGCTCGAGGCCCCTGACCGGGAGCGGGCCGCCGGCGTGCGGGCCGCCTCGCGCGAACGCAACGGCACCGACCGCGCCGCGGTGGAGGCCGAGCTCATCGATCGTCAACGCCGATCGCGGAAGCGCAGCACATGACCCTCTGTCCGACACCGGCAGGGCCGCTGTGGGGGCCGGTCCGTGGGCCGCTGTGTGGGCCGTCCTGGGGGCCGGTCCGGACCGGCCCACGTGCACAGGGTCAAAGCGCCTGCACGCTGACGGCTTCGCGGCTGCGGCTGAGCTCGCGACAAGGTGGTGGAAGGTCGTGACGATGCAGGAGACCCGGCGGGGGCGCGTCGGCGCGGCGGCCATCGCCGCGCTCGCCTCTCGCCTCACCGAGCGCGACCAGCAGGTCGCGCTCGCCTGCTACGAGCATCGCGTCCTCACGACCGAGCAGCTGCGTCGCCTGTACTTCAGCGCGTCCCGCCGCGCGCGGCGGCGGCTCACGCTCCTCTACCAGCTGCGGGTGCTCGACCGCTTCCGTCCCACGCTGCAGCCCGGTGAGGGCAGCGCCCAGCACCACTGGATCCTGGACGAGGCAGGCGCCCACGTCGTCGCTGCCCGCCTCGGCGTCGAGCGCGCCGAGCTGCGCTGGCGCCACCAGCGCGCCCTGGGCATGTTCGGCTCGCAGAAGCTCGACCACCAGCTCGAGGTGAACGAGTTCTTCACCCTGCTCGGCGAGGAGGCACGCCAGAGCGGCGGCCGCCTCGCCGAGTGGTGGGGCGAGCGGCGCTGCCTGGCCGCCCTCGCCGGCCAGGCAGCCCCCGACGGGTACGGCAAGCTGCTGCTGCCCGGCCGCCGGCCGGTCAGCCTCCTGCTCGAGCTCGACCGCTCAACCGAGGATCACGGCCGGCTGCGCCAGAAGGCGCGCCGCTACCAGAAAGCGCTCCCGCGCTCGATCCTCGCCCATGAGCAGCCGCTGCTGCTCATCGCCGTGCGCACCCCGGCGCGGCGCGACAACGCCGCCGCGCAGCTCGCCGGCAGCAGCCTGCCGCTGCGTGTCTGCGTCTGGACGCCGCAGCGCTCACCGCTCGCCACCCTGCGCGACGCCACCGACGACTTCCGCACCGACCACGACAACCGATCGTTCGACCTGGCTCCTCTGCCGGCCCCAGATGACTGACCGACACACCACACACCGACAACGGCGGCACTCCCCTGCCGCTCGCCGTCTGGCCATGCGCCCAGACGGACGGCGACCAGGCGGCCGCCGAGATCAGCCGCCGCGCGATCACGCACTACAGCGAACCCGGCGGGCTCGTGCTCGACCCGCTCTGCGAGGACGACACCGCCGGCACGCTGCTCGAAGCGATCCGACTCGACCGCGACGCGCTCGGCCTCACCAGCCTCGACCCGGAACGCAACGCCGCCCAGGCGCTCGCGCTCCACGAGGCACAGCGCGACGGCGCCCGCGGCAACGCACAGCTGCTCATCGGGGAGCCCTGCGACCTGGCACGCCTGCTCTCCCGCAAGGCCGGCCCGCTCCTGAACCGACGCGCCGGCGATGCCAGCCGGCGCGAAATCGCTCGCCACCCGTGCGGCGCCATCGACCTCGTGCTGCTCGGCGCGACACTGCTCCCACCCGAGAAACGGCAGCCGCGTCCGCACCACTGGTGGACGCCCGCCGAAAGCGGCGACCAGCTGCTCTCTACCTGCGCAGCACTGCTCAGACCAGGCGGCTTTCTCATCCTCGCCGCCTCACCCGCACCGCAGGACGCAGACACCGATCCGGTCAGCGAGCTCGTCCACGCCGGCCACTCGCACGGCCTGCAGTACTGGCAGCACGTCATCGTGCTGCACGCCCGGATCGAAGACGGCCAGCTTCACCCAACCGAAACGGCGACAAGCAGACGCTGCCATGGCGACCTACTCGCCCTTCGCAAACCAGAAGCCGCCGACGAACAGCACGAGCGCGGGAACATCCATGCGAGGTGGGCGGCATGACCGTCCGCCTCCCCGCCACCGGCGCCACAGCAGATGAACTGGCGCTCTCCGTCTGGCCGGTCGCACAGCAGCTCGCGCGCGAGCAGCGTCGCCGCCGCTACCTGCCCGAGTCGACCGCGCACCCGGGCAAGATGCTGCCCGCGCTCGCCCGCGAGGCGATCAGCCGCTACACCCAGCCGGGCGAGCTCGTGCTCGACCCGATGTGCGGCATCGGCACCACCCTCGTCGAAGCCGCCCACCTCGGCCGGCAGGCGATCGGACTCGAGCTCGAGCCGCGCTGGGCGCAGCTCGCCACCGCCAACGTCCGCCACGCCGAAACGCATGGCGCAACCGGTAGCGCGATCGCGCTGCAGGGTGACGCCCGCCAACTCGGCCGCAGCCTGCTCAACAACTACAGAGGCCGCGTCGCGCTCATCCTCACCTCACCGCCGTACGGCCCCTCAACGCACGGGCACGTGCGCAAGCACCCAGACCGGGTCGAGAAACTCAACGACCGCTACTCGCACAACCCCGACAATCTCGCCCATCTGCCTGCGCACAGCGGCCCGCGCACACACAGGCCCGACTTCGACACGGTGCTCGGCGAAATCCTCTCCCGCTGCGCCCGCATGCTCCACCCGCACAACGGGCGGCTCGTACTCACCGTCCGCCCCTACCGACAACAGGGCGCGCTCGTCGATCTGCCCGGCCGCCTGATCAGCCTCGCCGAACACGCGGGGCTCGCCTTCGCCTCGCGCGAGGTCGCACTCCTCTGTGGCCTGCGCGGCGAGGAGCTGGTGCCGCGGGCGAGCTTCTTCCAACTCCACCACCAGCGCAAAGGAGTGATCGAGCGCATGCTCCTGATCGCGCACGAAGACGTGCTCATCCTCACCGCCCGCAAGCGAACACAGAGGCGCAGCGGGTGATGCACCCGCAGACGCGCCGCACGGGATCGGTCACGCTGCAGCTCAGCAACGTGCAGGTCACGCTGCCCGTCGAGACGATCAGCGCGCTCGCCGCCGCGCTCGCCCGCCACCCGTCCGGCAAGATCCGTCGCCGTTCCTGACGGTTGCGGAGGCGGCCGTCTACCTGCGGGCGAGCCGGCAGCGGGTCTACGACCTGCTCTCCAGCCGGCGGCTGCCCCGCCATCGGGACGGCGCCCGTGTCCTGATCCGGCGGACCGACCTCGACGCCCACCTCGGCCAGAACGGGCCGGAGCAGGGCCTGCGGGAGTCGAGCTATGGTCGACGGGATCGCTGACAAGAAGGCCCCGCGGCGCGGAAACGCCCGGGGCCGTGGCACCGGAAAACGAGGTTCCGATGCGCAGGAAAGGCTACGCCCGCAGGGGGCGCGCGTGAGCGCCCCCCTGCAGAAGACGAAGGTGCCCGGCGTCTACCGGCGCGGCGGCCGCTATGTCGTCCTCTACCGCGACCCGTACGGCCGCCAACGCTCCCGCGCCGCCGCCACCCTCGCCGAGGCACGGCTGCTCAAATCGGCGCTCGCCGCCGATGTCGCCCGTGGCGAGTACCGCGCCCTCTCCGGGGTCACCTTCGGCGAGTACTTCCCGGAGTGGATCGCCAGCTACGCCGGGCGCACCAGCCGCGGCTTCCGCGAGCAGACCCGGCAGGAGTACAAGCGCGACCTGGAACGACACGCCCTTCCCTTCTTCGGGCCGATGAAGCTCGCCGAGGTGGAGCCGCGCGACGTCAAACGCTTCATCGGCCAGCTCATCGGGCTCGGGCTTACCAGCAACTCCGTCCGTCGCCGGATGGCACCGGTGCGGACACTGTTCGCGACCGCGGTCGAGGACGGCCTCATCCGCTCGAACCCCACCAGTCGCATCCGCATCCCCCGAAGCCCGGCCGACCGCCCCGACGACCAGGAACCCGCCAAAGCCCTCACCGAGCAGGAACTCGCTCGCCTCCTCGACGAGGTCCCGCCGGAGTGGCGGCTGTTCGTCGAGTTCCTCGCCCACACCGGCTTGCGCTTCAGCGAAGCAATCGGAATCCGCTGGTCCGACATCGATGTCGAGGGGCAGCGGCTGCACATACGGCGGCGCCTCTACCACGGCGTCGATGCACCCAAGAGCCGCTACGGACGGCGCGACATCCCGCTCACACCCCGCATGCTCGACGCGCTCCAGCAGCAGCGCCGCTCGAGCAACTACGGAGACGAAGACGACCCTGTCTTCGCCACCCGCGCAGGTGCGCCACTCGACTACGCCTGCGTCTACGGCCGCGTCTTCAAGCCGGCCGCGCGCCGCGCCGGCGTACCCTGGGCCGCCTTTCACACCCTCCGCCACACCTGCGCGACCATGCTCTTCCGCAACGGCCTCAACGCCAAGCAGGTGCAGATGTGGCTCGGCCACCACTCACCCGCCTTCACCCTCGCCGTCTACGTCCACCTGCTCGCCGACGACCTCCCCGACCCCGACTTCCTCGACACGCTCACCCGCCCGGAAGGTCGGAAGGAAGCCGCACCGTCCGCGGTCGCCGAACAGGCCGCAGTGTTGGATCTCACCCGGGCCCAACGCACAGGGCGCCCCTCGCATCGTTTCGCCTCGGGTCAACGCAGACGCCGGTTACGGTCGCAGCATCCATGAGCACGATCGGGAAGCGAATCCGCCAGCGCCGGACCGAACTCGGCCTCAGCCAGCGCGACCTCGCAAGCGAGGGCGTCTCCTACGCCTACATCAGCCGCCTCGAAGCGGACGCGCGTCGCCCGAGCGTCCGGGCGCCGCGCCAGCTCGCCCCCAGGCTCGGCGTCTCAGTGCATTGGCTCGAAACTGGCGAAGACGACCCTGCAGAACGGCTCGCGCAGCTGGTGCTCGAACACCGCGGCCGACTGCTGCCATCGAAGACGATAGCGCTCGCCCGCAAGGTGCTCAAGAGTCCGCGCTGACTGCGACAAGTCGGGTCGGATCGGTCACCGCGGCGGCAACCCATCGCGCGCGACCTGCACGATCAGGTGTAGCTCGTGCTCGCCGAGTCGCGGCTCGACTGAGCGCACGACCCCGGACTGGCCGCCGATGCTGATCCGCTCGCCTACTTCCACCGATTGCTCAACACTCCAGTGTCCAGTGGCGATCACTGCGTCGCCGCGGCGCAACTCGTAGCGGTATTCAGGCACTCGGCGCCCGTTCTAGCTCTCACCGCTGATGCCCGCCGCACACGCCAACCTCCAGACGACTGGCAGCTACCAAGCCGGGAGCGATCCCGTCTTCGCATCGCGCACGGGTGGACCGCTCGAGTGCGCGAACGTCTACCAGCGCGTGTTCAAGCCCGCCGCCCGCAGAGCCCCGTCTGACCGGCGCTCGACTCGCAGCGGCACGCGCTGAGCCATGCACCCTCCACTTTCCTTAGACGGCTCGACAGTGGCTACCCGTTGGCTATACACGCCCACCAGAAGAGTCCGTACAGCCGACGGATCCTCACATCGTTCGCGTCGTAGTTTCGCTCGTGCGTGACGGCGAGAAAGCGATAGAGCTTGTCGGGCGAGTTTCGCTCGCGAGCCGCTCTAGGCGCAACGCAACGTCTTCGAGAGAATCCAGCCTAGCCCAACTCGAACGCTATCTCGTGCGATCTGGTCGAGCCTCTCCGTACTTGGACGCTCCGACAAAGTCGCGGCGATAGCTACCAAGTAACTCGGCGCCGTCGAGTTCGACTACGCATGCCGAGCCGAGAATCGCGAGCGCAGCAACATGGTCGGCGGCCGGCGCGAGGTCAAGGAGCGTGAGGGACATCCCGGCGAGCCACCGCGGTCGGTTGAGAACCACAAGCGCTCCATCACGCTCGGCTACGCCCAGAGTGTTCAGGGGCGCCCTCAGTCCGTGACCCGTGGCCTTGAGAACGGCCTCCTTGCGCGTCCAGTGCTTAAGAAACGCGCGCTCCCGCTCCTCTGGCGGCAACCTCGAGAGCGCGCGCCGCTCCTCGGCGGTGAGCGTCGCTCCGATTAGCGAGGTATCGACATCCGTTCGCCTTATCCGCTCAACATCGAGGCCGACAGGAACTGATGTCGACATGGCTACGCCGACAAGGTCGCCCGAATGACTGATCGAGAACTCCAGGGTTGGCCGTCCGATTAAGGACGGCTTTCCGTGCGGGAGTCCACACATCCCGCACGTTCGAGACAACCTAATCTCAGCCGGAGGCCGTTGCGTGTGACTGCCAATAACGACCTTCGTCAGTGCACAACCTAGCAGGAAGCGTTCCTTATCATCGGTCCGCCTAAAGTTCGTCCATCGTGCGCGCTCCGAAGCATCCAAGAGCGGGAGGAGCGCTAGTGATGCATCATCACGCCTAGCCCACCACACACGAATATTCGGTGTGCGACTCACAACCGTTACGGTACGCTAGCCTCGTGCCGACACGCCTTGCAACGTCGACGCGCAGTTCGACTCCCAGCGTCAGTGCGAGAACGCGGTTCTCGCACATCCACTTTCGATGGCTCGCCGAGGGGCCGCAAGACACTTACTTCCCAGGAATGTTCTGAAGGCGTCTCTCGATATCGACGCTTAGACCAGCTACCTCTCTCTCTCTTGCGCGAACCGCGCACCGCAGTTGGAGGCTCCCGTCACGTATGACGCTGAGGAAGTCCAGAAGGTAGGGCGGCTGGCCGACGAAGCGAGGGGCGGGCGGATGGTTTAGCGTGGTTGTTGCATGTTGAGAGCTTGATAGCCCATAGCTCGAGACCTCAGTTCCGAGATGGTTGTACCGCACCCGAGACGGCGCCATTTGTTTCAGTGCGTTCCTGGTCTCGTTGTTACTCAGGTACTTGAGAATGCCGAACCCGCGACCCCCGCTGGGGACTTCACGAAATCGTTCGCGTACGCGGTTCGCAACCCCTTCAACGGAGTCAGCGTGAACGCCTATCGCCAGCGGGAACAACGCTGTGTGCCAACCGACCACGCGGCTGATCTCCGACGGGCCGCTACCGGCGAACTCCCTGCCGTGCCATTCCAAGTCCATGGTGATCCGGCTCTCACCTGTGAGGTTGGCAAGTGAGTGCACAACGGCCGCAACGACAATTCTGTCAGCTGGGCACTCCAGCGAACGCGAATAAGCAAGCAACCGCTCAGTTTGAGCAATGTCGAGAGAAATGCTCCAGTTCTCGACGTTCGCGAGCGGCGTGGACGTCATAAGAGACCCTCGATAGGTCGGCGCCTGTGATGTCCACCACGTTAGTTCATCAAGCACTGCCGCGTTTCCATGGGCTTGCTCAGCTATTGAGTTGACCCACGCAGCGTACGCGTCGCCCGGCGGCGTGTCGACTTGACGCCCAGCAACGTCCGCCTCATAGGCGGCAATGAAGTCAGTGACAATCACATCCCACGAAATCACATCAACTGCGAGGTGGTGGGCAGCGAGACGGATCACGCATTGGCCTACTGCCCCGCCTTCGAAGATTGGCCCGCCGCTTAGGTCGATTGATCGACCGATGTCACTTGGACGAGTCAGCCAGCGTCCCCCTTCAGTATTCACTCTCTGTTGTCGCTCATGGACATCGAACGTAAGCCGCAGCGCCGGATGCTGTTCCGCAACGTGACGAAATGCCCTACGCGCGAAGTCTTGGGAGACCTCTGTCGGAAATGCGATATCGACACAATGAAGGTACGTGTCCGGCTGAGCTAGAGATAGTTCGCAAAACCAGTGCTGGATGGGAGTCATCGTCAAGACATCCATAGGAAAAGGTAAACTTGGACTCTCGCGTTCTTGCCGTTCAACGATGCTCGACGAGGCGAGAGCAGCGATAGTCGGAGTATCGAATATCTCTGCCTCGCCGAGGTTGATGCCGGCTCGGCGTGCTCGTGCGACCACGCGCACGGCGGCGATCGAGTCACCGCCGAGTGCGAAGAAGTCGTCGTGACGTCCGATGCGGCGGACTCCAAGAACGTCCTGCCAGATTCGCTGGAGTCGAGCTTCGACAGAAGCCCCCTCAGAAAGCGCTTCCGAATGTGACGTCGCGACATCGACAGGCGTAGCCGCAGCCTTTTCAGACAGTTGCCCAACGTCAATCTTGCCGTTTTCGGTGCGCGGCAGCTCTGCCAATTGCAGATACCGGTGAGGGAGCATCCACACTGGCAGTCGCTCAGCTAGATGGTGGCGGAGCTCTAACGGATCGAGAGGGCGTGCCGATACAAAAAACGCCACAGGGCGTTTACGCCCATTCATCTCAAGATCTCGCACGACTGCAGCGGTGATGTCGGCATGTTCACAAAGACCGTGCTCGATCTCGGCCGGATGAACTCGCATGCCGTTAATCTTGAGTTCGTCATCTGCTCGCCCTATTACCTCGAATGTGCCGTCAGAAAGCCTGCGGCCGAGGTCACCCGTGAGGTACATGCGAGCGCCCGGCTGCGCGGAGTACGGATCGGGAACGAAGCGGGCCGCGGTGGGGCCGGGCGCATCGAGGTAACCCCGAGCAATCCCTCGCCCCGCGATTGCAAGTTCCCCTACGTCGCCTTCACTAACGTGTCTCCAGGAAGCGTCCAGAACGTAGATCGACGTATTGTCGATAGACCGTCCAATCGGCACGGATGATGTCGCTTGGTGGCCGACCACGAGTCCGGCCGCGCGTCCGATGACTGTCTCCGTCGGCCCGTAGTGGTTCCAGACCGCAGCCTCTGGTGCCAACCGACGCAGGATGTCGACGTGTCGCCAGTGGAGTCGTTCGCCTCCGATCAGAAAAGCGCGGACTCGGAGGGGACGGCCGAGATCTAGATCGGAGAGTAGTTGCACATGTGTTGGGGTAAAGCGTACGAATGAGAACTCGCGTTGAGTAAGGGCTTCAAAGACTCCGTCTATGGCGGCGTCGTCTGGCCAAAGCTCCACACTGTCGCCTCTGACCAAGGGCACGAACAGACTCGTTAGCGAAAAGTCAAAGGTGAGCGGCGAGTGAAGAAGGGTCGGGCCGCCGCGCGGCAAGACGCGCGCTGCCCAACGGACGTAATTCGTCAAGCCAACATGGGTGACGATGACGCCCTTGGGGCGCCCAGTCGAACCAGACGTGTACATGACGTATGCGGCGCTCTCTTCCCGCGGCACCGACGGTGCTGCACGCAGTGATTCAGGCGATCGTTTGTCCGCACTGGCGACGCGCCCATAACGAGTCAGGCGCTGGTCGCCAGAGCTGGTGACGTGCACTACGCGAGGTAGCGTCTGCGCGGCGATGAATTCCAATCGCCGGTCCGGAATAGACGCCTCCACCGGTACAAAGGCTGCCCCTGCCCTTAGAGTCCCCAGAACGGCGACGAGCGTTTCGAAATCTCTCGAAGCACCGATAAGAACCCTATCCTCAGGCCTGACGCCCGTGGATCTGAGACGAGAGGCATAGTCGGCACTCGCGTCGGCGAGCTCGCCATACGTCATGCACCGAGCGCCCTGAGAGATGGCGACTCGGTTGCGATGCGCCATTGCACTTGCTTCTAAGAGATCGACGATCAACGGATCTGGCTGCTTCACGGTTCGCTCTTCTACACTCGAGCCGCTGCAGAGAATCGGCCGAAGGGTGCGCCGGCCGCCGCAGGGCTGAATTACATCATCGTCACAATGACCCTGCGGCTTCCTTGGAAGGGCCTTCGCCCGTGCGCAACTAAGACGTTGTCTAGCAACAGAACATCTCCCGGCTCCCATTTGAATAGGGTTTGCTCAGCACGAAGGCATGACCGAATCTCGTCCAGTTCTTCGTCTAAGAATGGCGTGCCATCTCCGAAACAAGCGTCGTGAGGGAGCCCAGCCTCTCCGAGGACATCCACGAGATCCGCACGGATATCATCGGGCAGACTGGACGGATGCCATTGCTCTGCCTGATTGAACCAGACCCGCTCATGGGTCGCCGGATGAGCGATCACGGCGGGCCTGTCGTGGACAATCTCAAGCCCGCCATCGTCCATCCAGCGGAAGCGAGCCCCTTGTTCTCGGAGCGAATGCTCCACTGCGTTTCGTGACGTGGTGTCGAATGTGGCCGACCAAGACCTTCCGAACCCGTTTCCGCCGTGCAGTCTTTGCGTGTAACGCACCCCGAGCTTCTCAAACTTGGCTGCTAGAGACTGGTCTAGGCGTTTCAACACGCTGCGAGAGTGAGCCAAAGGCGTTTCGCCGCCCTCGTCGGCCGGTTCGATGCAGCAGAAAAGCAACCATGTCGGCCAGGAGGGCGCGTAAGAAAGCTCGTTGTGGAGCGAGATCTCGTGGGCGGCTGGATATTCTGTCGATGTGTAAACCCCTGCCTGGAGTTCGGTGCGAGGAGTGTTTCCACCAACGTATCGCAGCTGCGATTCAGACCACGCATTCGCTATGCGTCGCAGGTCGGCCGGGGAGGCCACCCCATATCCGCGAAATAGAACGGCTCCTGTCGCCAAAAGCGTTTCCTCAACCTCCTCCCTCCGTCTCCCGAGATGTTCGACAAGGCCGTCCGTGGACGCCCCTGTTTGGGACGCTGGGTAAACCAATAGAGCCAGGCCAGCGTATTTCGGTTTAGGCATGCCAGAACGTCGGAGTCGCTGGACCTGTCATGACACCGGGCCTAAGCAGGGCGGACAGTGTCGGTGGCCAACTGCAGACGGACGCTGCGCGGGAGCATATCCACCCATACGCGGTCGATATGTGCAACACACTCGCTTCGATTGCCGACGTAGCCGCCGATCACCCATCCACGAGGCAACTCTCGTGTTGCGGGCCAGATCGAGTACTGGCCCTCGTCGTTTTTAACCACTTGGTACTGGCAATTGTCAGGCTCCTCGCCGACTGAAGTAGTCACGGGATCGAACGATACGCGCGGGCCCCCAACCTTGCAACCCAATCTCAAGCCTCATGGACACCTTGCCAATGTGGCCGAGAGAAGCGGCATCGAAATCCCGGCTAATGCGCGTATTTCCCGGCTACGCGAGCACCGATCAGGTCCTGGAGCACCTCCGTCGGTCCTTCAACTACTTCGAGCGCTCGGGCGTCCCGACAGCAGCGCTCGACGTCCGAACCTTCGATAAACCCTCTCGCACCGAGAATCTGCCGTGCGGCCTCTGCGACGCGAACCGCAGCCCGGGATGCGACGTACTTCGCAAGGAGCGTATCGTCTGCAGCTCGTGGGTCGGCTGTATCGTGGGCACGCCCGGCGCGCTCGCACATCAGCCGCGCTGTTTCGACATCAGCGTATGCCTCTGTGAGTAGGCGGCGTACGAGTTGGTGGTCGCTCAGGCGAGTTGCAGCCTGAAGTCGAGCAGTCGCGTGGTTAGCACTCGCCTCGAGCGCCAATTGTGCGATGCCAACTGAGGCCCACGCGACGCAATACCGTCCGTGCATAAGCGCCGATCCTGCAATATGCGAGACGCCAAGCCCAACGCGGCCGACGAGACTCTTCGCAGGCACGACAACGTCCACCAGCCTAATGTGCGCCTGCATTGACGCTCGCAGTGCCGAAAGAGGCGGCGACGGCCCAACGATCACGCCGTCGCACGCTCTAGGGACCACGAACGCAGCGGAGGCGCCGGCGACCTTCGCAATAACCAAATAGACATCTGCTAGTTGCCCATACGTGACCCAGCATTTCTCCCCATTTAGGACATAGCCGTCGCCGCTCTTAACGGCCACGGTGGCGACCGCGGACGCATCGCTTCCGGCCCCCGGCTCGGTCAGAGCAAAAGCCGCAATCTTGTCGCCTCGGACAAGGCAGCGAACGAGCTCGTCATGGATGCCTTCTCCGCCTTGAGCTATTCCGAAGGTCGCCATGGTATGCACAGTTACTAAGCTCTGTACGGATGCGGAAGCTCGCGCGAGTTCTTCGTTAAGCACACCAAACTCACTCATAGAGATCCCCGCCGCTCCTACGGCTTTACGCGGCCCAGCAAGGTATCCGGAATCAGCTAGGGCGCGGATAAGCTCTCGCGGCACGCGGCGGCTCTCTTCGAATTCTACTGTGCGAGGGGCGATGTAGCGGTCCGCAAACGCTCGTGCTTCTTCTCGGATCATTCTGCGGAAGGTAGGCTCACGTTGTGGGATTCTCGCCGCCTCTCCTCCATACATACTGCCATGACTTCAAGGCAAAGGAGGACAGGCCGGCAGGAAATCGAGCCTCGAGCTACCCAAGACGTCGCCCAAGCAACGTGAATTGAATAGCGGTGCCACGGCGAGAGGATGGGAGGGGGTCGTACGGGGCGCGAGTCACCGTGCGCAGCGTTTGCTCCAAGTCGTCTCAGCCCGGCATTCTGAATGGATGTAGTCGCCCGCCTTCCGATGATTCTAAGAACGCGCCGATTGGTCCTCCGTCCGCCCCGCCACTCCGATGTGGACCGCTATCTAGAGATATTTCGTGATCCCCAAGTGGTCCAGCATTTGCTGCTAGGAGAAACGCTCCAACGCGAGGAGGTAGAGGTCGCGATCGAGCTTGAACGAATGCGCTTCCGACGAGACGGCATTGGCCTCTTTACCATCGAGCACGCAGGCAACGGCCTCGTGATCGGCCGAGCGGGTTTGATGCTATGGCGCACGAGCCCTTGGAGACGTGTCCCTTTTCGTGACCATAACGGGGACTACGAAGTCGAACTTGGAGCGGTAGTCGCAAAGGCGTTCTGGACCGGGCTCTACGGCCTTGAGGCATGCCACGCTGTCCTCGATTGGGCCATCAACGATCTCCGAGTACCGCGCGTTATTGGCTTCGCGGCGCCCGACAACCCTCGAGCAGCCGCGATCTCACGCTCGCTCGGAATGCATTATGCGAGCGACGAGTTCGTGGGAGAGCAGCGGCGAGCTCTCTGGGTTCGCGAGTCCTGCCATCGTGACTATTCGGCTCGCGGCTCCGGCGCGGCGAGCGACTGATCCGATCGAGTTCGCAGGAGTCTGCGGGCTTCTTTCATACGGCTATATCTGAGATCCCGTGACGGGCAAGGATGGTGACGATGTCGCCTGCGGAGCCGACGCCGGCGATCTCCTCTGGAGTGAACTCGACACCGAATGCGGCCTCAACTCCTACGATCAAGTTGAAATGGTTCAGAGAATCCCACCCGGGCACGGCTTCGGCAGGGAGGTCATCTCGAAGCTGGAAGCTCGGATTGTCAAACACTTCCGCAAAGATGTTTTGGAGACGTCGCCGAACAGTCACGAAGCACGTCCCGCCACCGACATTTGGTCGCCGATCAACACGAACCGGTTGACCCGCGATGGGGCATCAGCTACGACGAACTCGTAAAGCCGTTCAGCCTCGCTGTCGCCAACATGACGAAATCCCAGACTGGGAAGGAAGTCCGAAACCGAGCCGTTGCGGGTTGTCCGGCGATAAGAGCCGATGATCGTCCGGAAGTCATTAGCTCGCGCGAACTGGACCAAGTGTTCAAACATGGCGAGCTCGACCGTCTTGCCCATTACGCGGCAGCTCAGTAGCCAAAGGTCAATCACGAGCGAGTCGTCGCCGGAAGGCAAAGCAACCATTACGCCAGTGTGGCCATATGGGCCGAGACGGTCGCGTACGTCGACGACGCAAGCGTATGAGTCGGGGATAGCCATCATCTCCTCGAGCTCACTGCGGCTGCGCCGACGGGTGGTGAGGTTGAACTGGTTTGTTTTGACGATGAGTTGCGTAACGCGACTGATGGTGGTGGCGTCGATGCGTTCAAAGCACGCTCGCAGTTGAAGGCTCGCTAGAAACCCCTCAAGATCCGAGTACATCATCGCGGTTTCGCGGCGTTTCACTTCTTGCCGGTACATCTCATGCCGCGCGCGATCCGCGTCTGTGGTTTTTGGCCGTAGCATCCACCCACCCTTTGCCAGAATTGTGGGGAGTCCCACAACGCCCTCGATAGGCCACTCGGGGACGACAACCTCCGGGCAGTACTCGCGCATCTCCGCTCGTTCATGCGGATCGTTGTCGAGAAAGAGGACGTTCCCCAAGTCTAGTCCGAGGTTGTCCGCGATCTCTTTGACGACGACCGGCTTACCTGTGAAGGATGCGCGAAAGTCAATGAAGTGGTCGATCCCCAGACGCATCTCACGTCGCTCAAAGAAGGGCGCACGAGCTTCGTCGAGGTTGTTCTTTGAAACGGCGGCCAACATCGCACCGCATGCGTGCCAATCTACGAGAACTTCCTGAAAGCGGATGAATGCGATTCCATTGGCGTGGTCCCCAAGAGCGAGTGCGTCACAACCGACTTCGCCGACCTTGCCGCCCCATAGTGTGTCATCGAGGTCCGTCACAACCAGTCGGATGGGTGGATCGACGAGCGCACGGATGAACGCGCCGAGACGATCAGCCAGAACCGGCACTGCACTCAGCGCGACGGGTTGCCCGGCGAGCGTCCAGAGACGTAGATCGAACCAAGAGGCCGTCCCGAGTTCGGATGCAAGCGACGCAACATCGAAAACGTATGCTCCGGCGGGCAGAGACTCCTGGAGGAGCGCGTTGTACGCAGGGAGGCATTCCGGTGCCCCTTGTGGAGCAGCGTGGCTTGGCAACGTTTCGAGCGTCGTGACGATGGTTTCACTCGAGAAACGAGATGTGATGGCCTGGCAAAGAGCCGAGCGCCGCTGCGCGAGTTCTCTCCACTTGCCTCCAAGCGGCTCAAAGGCGAGGGCAGAGTCGTACACGATGACTATGTCAGGAGAGAACTCGCGGAGCCATGACCTATCGTTAAGAACGGCTTGCTCGAGTTCGCCGAAGGAGCCTGTCCGAACGTTCGCCCATATCCCGTGCTCAAAGAGCGATGCCTCGAGAATTGGTCCGAGATAGTCGGTGGTCACGCTGCCCAAGAGGGCCACCCGGAGGCGTGGGAGGCCGAGTTCATCATGTACGTCAATTGGCAGCTCTGCGACGCGCCGCGCGAGGCGGCAGGCATCCCCGTAGTCGAGCGTTCGAATCCCGATATGCCGCAGCACTCGTCTTGGGAGTCTCGCAGTCGCAGCACCACGGAGAGCACGCTCTACGACTTTGGGAGACAAAGGCAGACCCGTCGCCGGAATTAGCGCCTCGACACCGATCTCTCCAGCCAGAAACTGCGTCTCGAGCAGAACCTGAGACGCAACCGCGTCGCCGCAGTCCGCGCGGTCAGTTACAGCCGAGCGATCAATAGCGGCGACCGCCCTCAGAACTCGGAGGCGCACCTCGGCGGGGACATCCTGGACAAGCGCGCCGTCGAGAACGGTCCGCGCGCCGGCAACTCCCAGTTCGCGCCACACTTGATCAACGAGCGTGTTTGTCGTTCCCGTTCGCATTGGCGCGAGGAGCAATTCTGCATATGCAGTCATCGGTCGACGGTGCACAAGAATGCCGAGATGCGGGGAACAAGCTCGCGGACATTTGCAGCATCCGTCGCCTCGGTTCGCTCGAGCATGATCGAGAATCCAGCTTGCTCAACGAGCTGGCGTGCTTCGGCAGGGTCTCGGAAGAGGTAGATGTGGTCCGACTGCGCGGCAGTGATGGCAGCAGTGATGTAGGCAATCCCTCCGGGTCGGACCATCTTCCTGAGAGCCACGAGGAACGGAAAAGGCTCCTCTAGATGCTCCAGAACCTCCTGGCAGATAACGAGGTCAACAGCTTCAGCCGGATTAGCACTTACTTCACGGCGCTCTACCTGATATCGATCGCCGACACCGAAGGCGTGCATAACACGCGAGGTGAACGCGAGCGAATGCTCGCTGATGTCGTAGCCGATTCCGGTGCATCCAGGAATACGCACCAATGTCTCTTTCGAATAGAGGCCGGGCCCTGTCCCGACCTCCGCAAAGCGCTTGAGTCCCCAGCGAGAGACACGGGGCACGACCTCTCCGCGATAGAAACCCAGCAGCCGATAGTGCTGGGGCCAAAGAAAGTGGGAGACGAAGATCCCAGGGAGATAGCTTGCGAGCATGAAGTCACGATTCTCCCAGTACCGCGATCGGATGAAGTCGTAGTCGGTCGCCTCGTAGCGCCCGTTTTGTTCAAGATAGTGCTGGCTTCGGAGCGTATCGAGCGATAATAGGGCGTACCCCTTCAACGCTTCCTTCCACCGCGGGTCATCACGCGGGCCAAACAGGGTTCCCAGATTGCTCGCGATGTCTTCGACCCAAGTCTCGCCGAACTCGGCCTCGCTTCGTGCGACAATCCCGGCGAAAACAGGGTAGGTTTCCTTCAATCGCTTCTCTAGCTCCGCTGTAAAACGCACCGATCTACCCGCCAGCGCTCTCATGACGCCCGAGGTAGATCACACGCGCGAGCCAGACTCGCCCTTGACGCCGCACCCCAAGGCAGGGTCGAGTTTCCCATCGTTTCTCACAGCGACCCTCTACTGTCGACCGCGGAGTGACTCAGTCGTTGTTTGCATTCTGTACCTATGCTCGACACGGAGCCGACCTGCACTACAATCTGCATCAGCAAGTGCCCGCCCCGCTGATGTTCAAGTCGGGCGACAGTGAGCCCCGACGCATCAGCTCTCGGCTGATTCCAGTCCACACACTTGCTGCCGTGACCGTGATGTGCAAAATCGTCGCAGCGGGGTGCACAGATGTCAAGCGCACCCCCAGCATCCGAGCGAAAGGAAAACGATCGGCACCCAGGGTCCAGTATGGAGTACCGCCGGTTTCGTGGACATCTGAGCGCTTGGTTGGCATCGTGCGGCTGGGCGGGGGGATGGCGCGCTATGTCCGAGGCAGCGAGCGTCCCAAAGATCTCCGCTACCGATGAATCAAAAACAGGCGGCATCCGGAGCAGGACTCCGGCGCTGGAGGCCAAGCCCAACTCGGCGACCGCCCAACCGACCAGATTCCTCAGTGATGCGCGATAACATCATGACTCCCTTCGGCAGACCTGCCGAACCAGAGGTGTACGTGACGTAAGCGAGCACGTCCTTGTCGGCGCGCGTCCACGCGTCAGTTCTCGATGACGCCGTGGCGCGCAGAACATCCGGCGCGAGCAATGTATTCGTCAGCGGCGGAAAGGCCCCGACCAAGGAGTTCTCGGTAATCACAAGGTCAATGGCGGCGTCCTCATGATGTACGCAACGCGGCCGAGCGGATAGCCGGGATCGATAGGCACATATGCCGGACCTGCTTTGAGGATGCCGAGCAAAACCGCTGGAAGATCCGTACTTAGCCTCATGCACATGCCCATACACGTTTCAGCGCCTACTCCACGCGGCGCTCGAACACCACCTCGCCCGCACCCCGGCCGGACTCGCCGTCCGGATCGCCCAACCCATCCTCGCGCTCACGATCGGGATCCCCGCTCAACACGATCAGCGGGCCGCCCCGCACTCGCCCTCGCCGCCTACGACGGCGCCGGCGAACGTCCTCCGCAAGATGCGCCCTGGTCACGGCGCCCTAGTCCACGGGCGTCTCACCCCCGCTCGGATCACGCCTCGGCCGTGGTTCAAGACCGGCGCCTCCGTCAACTCGGGCGACGGCCGAGACGCCGACTCGAGGCGGCGCCACCGTGAACGTGTTGCTTGCGGGCCTGCCGCCGAAGCGACTCAAAGCGCTAGCTCGAAGTCCCTTCCCTGCGCGCGATCACCTTCTTCGATGGCCACGCGCAGCAGTAGCTGCGAGTGCGGGTGCCGCCGACGTGGCGCGAACAGCGACCGGGAAGGTGCGGGCGGCAGCACGCTCGAAACTCACGAGATGTCGTCTTCGACATCAGCGATCACCCGAGCGATCCGCTCCGCGTCAGCCTCCCGCGCTTGCTTGCTGCCGGCCGGTTCGTCATCCGACCTGGACGGCCGTCTCGAGCCCAACCGCCGCTTCTCTGGATCGCGGTACCCGCCGTGCGAGAGTGAGTGCCGGACGTTCTTTCGCAGTCGTAAGAATGAGCGCTGGCACCCCGTATTTCAGTGAGCCCCAGGTAGGTTTCGCTTCGTGCGCCTCACCTGCCGCCGAGACCAAGAGTGGGGCGCCGCTGAGGAATGGGGTTGCAGGCAGTCGCGATTCCGAGCAAGCTGCCTCACAGCGATGATTCAGAGAACCTGCCGTCACACTTGGAGGATGAGGGTAACCGCGCGCCCGGCGCTGTCGCTCGTGAGCGGCATCATCGTCGCCGCTGTTGTCGCTGGATTCGCGCGAGGCTCGCAGGCGACTGCGACCACAACAAATCACGCGAAGTCCAAGGTCGTCCTCCGCGTTGCGATTGACAGTAGCTGGCAGTTCATGAAGACCGCCAAGCAGTGGTTCGAGAAGCAACATCCCGGCGTCACTGTCGACATGTATGCGACGCCGGGGGCAAGCTATAACCAGCAGATTGTTCAAGAGTTGTCGATCGCACATCCCGCGGACGTTACTGTTCTTGAAGTTGGCCCCGGGCCTTACTCGACGCTCGTCGAGAATCACCTTCTCGAAAACCTCGACAGTATCTGGAAGAAGGAGAATCTCGCGAGGGTGTACTTCCCGCCCGTTCGGCGCGTCTACACGTCGTCCGACGGACATCATTACGCGGTTAGCATCGATCTTTGGTGGGGACCCCAGATTTACTACCGGTTGGACGTGCTGCAGAAGGCCGGTGTGACACTTCCACCAGGCCACCGACTGACGGAGGCGCAGTTCCTCAACATCTCATCCAGGCTCAAGCGCGAGGGTTATGTTCCGCTCGCCGTCGACGGAAAGGACGACGCGATCGGGTTCGGGTACATCCTTTCGAGCCTCGTCGAAAGCGCATGTGGCGAAGCGCGCTATCTAAATATGACTGCGAACTGGAAGAAGAGCGTCCCCTTGAAGACGAAGTGGACCGATTCATGCGCCGTCAAGGCGCTACAGACGCTCGCTGAATGGAATGTCGCGGGGGTTTTCGGCGATTCGCCAGCGCTACGTGACTACGCCACAGCGCAGGGCCTCTTCGCCAGCGGCAAGGCTGCCGCGCGCATGGATGCGTCATGGTTTCCGAACGAGCTGGTGATCGTCAACAAGTTCACGCAGCCCTACACGTGGCGGATGATTCCGGCCGTTCAGGGTGGCACGAATCCGCGCTTCCAGTTCGTCACCCAGGATTCACTCGGAGTCACGGCGAAGTCGCAGCACAAGCAGCTCGCGAAGGCGTTCATTGACCTCGTCATAAGCAAGAGGTTCGAGAAACGACAGGCGTACTTCAACGACATCGGCGGCATGCCGGCGAGGAGCGACATCAAGTTCCCGCCGGGATCGCACGCTGTCACGGTCGGCATGCGCGACGCAATGAGCAAGCTGGGCGTCTCGACTTCACTTCCCTACCAGGTTCCGTACGGGACGGCCGCCGGGGCTCTCACAGTGCAGGTTAACGCAATGCTTTCTGGGCAACAGTCAGTAGTGGCGACCGCCCGGGCGCTTGCAGCTGCAGTTCTGCAGTCGCGCCGGGGTGGTTGAGCCGGACGTCTCCGTCCGGCGCTCGACCAAAGTCAGCGCAGTGCAGCGACGCGAGGGCCGGTGGTCGCGCCTGCGATGGCTCGGGTACCTCACTCCGGCGGTTGCTCTCACCGGCCTCTTCATCGTTTACCCGGCGATTCGATCCGTCCAGATTGCGTTTCTCTCTTGGCCGGGGTACGGGCCGACGCGCAACGTAGGGTTCGGCAATTTCACCGGCCTCTGGCATGACGCCGTCGCTCGCAGCGCAGTCTTCCACTCACTCATCTACGCGACGTTGCTCGCGGGGGGAACTGTCGTGGTTGGCACGGTGATAGCCATCGCAATCGATCGTAAGGTGGTCGGCCACACGGTCTTCAAGTTCCTGATTTTCCTGCCAGTGCTGCTGCCGACAACGTTCATCGGGCTTGCGTGGGCCAACGGTTTCGACAGCTATCTCGGTTGGGTGAATCCGATCCTGTCGCACGTCGGACTGTCGCACGCCTGGCTCAGCAATCCGGATACGATCATCTACGCGGTCGTGACGGCCGCAATCCTGGCGGGAACCGGGTTCCCGATGATCGTGGTCCTCGCTGCGCTGGGCGACATCCCTCAAGAGATCCATGAGGCGGCGACGCTCGACGGCGTCTCGAGCTTCCAACGCGCGTGGAAGATCTCCGTGCCGCTCGTCCGCGAGGTACTAGCCACCTTGCTATTGCTCCAGTTCATCTTCGGGATGGGGCAGTTCGACTTCGTCTACGTCATGACGAACGGTGGCCCAGGTGTGAGCTCGGAGGTCATCAGCACCTTCGTGTATCACCAAGCCTTTGACGACCACAGGTTCGGGTACGCAGCGGCGGCATCGCTGGTGATGAGCCTGATGATCGCGCTGCTCGCCTTGCTCTACATGACGGCCTTCCGTGCCAGAGGCATGACTCGCGCGGGCTGAGCTTCAAGATGGCGGCCAGGACAGAACGAAGATTGAGAGCCCGAGCAATGATCAGCCGAATGATTTCTAGCATTGGCGTTCTCCTACTTGTTGCCTGGGCGATTGCCGAACTTCTCCCGGTCATTGCATCACTCTTGTCCGCCTTCAAGAGCAGCAACGACATCCTGTTAAACCCTATCGGTATTCCTAAGAGGTTCGTCTGGGCGAACTTCGCGCACGCATGGAGCGGTCCGCACTTCGGCATGCCCCTCTGGCGTTACGCGATCAACAGCGCGATAGCCGTCGGCGTCGGCGTCGGAGTCGGCATGAGCGTCGGGACATGTGCTGGCTATGCGCTCGTCAGAAGTTCCAGGAGCGTCGCTCTTCTCAACCGCTACTTCGTCGTGCTATTAACGGCTCCAGGCATCGTGACGTGGGTCCCGCTTTTTAGCCTCATGTCTTCCTTCAACCTGCTGAGCAACCGGTTCGGCTTGGGTCTTGTGTACGCGGCGTTCGTCACTCCGCTGGTGACGGTTCTCATGCGCTCGTACTTCGCAGCGTTTCCGCTAGACCTGATCGAGGCGGCGGTGATCGACGGCGCCTCCGAGACCAGGGCTTTCCTCCGGATAGTGCTTCCCACATCCGTCGGAGTGATGAGCGTGGTCGCACTGATTCAGGCGATTTGGCTGTGGAATGAACTCGCCCTCGCAGTCATTCTGATGATCGATCCCCGGAGCCAGACTCTGCCGCTCGGGATGCTCCAACTCAAAGGTCAGTTCATCGACGACTATGGGTACGGCGCCCAGTATGCGGCACTGCTGCTAGCGATACTGCCGATCATCGCGATGTTCGCCATCGTTCAGCGGAGGATCACGGACGGAATGCGCCTCGGGGCCCTCAGATAAGCGCGAAGGCGGCGGTCGCTGGTGCCGACCGGTGACGCGACAGGGGGGCTGGACAGGGTGAACTCATCCGCTGTGAAAACGCAGGGAGCTATTGAAGAGCAGAGCCCAGTCCACCGATGCCAAGTCTGTCGGCCGAGCGTCCTCGCGTAGGCTTGAGTGCCGCCGCAGTTGCCGGGCCTGGTTCGCCGTCAGGCGGCCTCGTAGTCCGTCCCAAACCGTCGGGCCAGCGAACCCTGCGGAAACGAAAGCTGCGAAGCTCTTCCGCGCCGCGAGCGGTACGAGTGGATCGTCGCGCTTGACGATGGAAAGTAGACCAGCACGAACCCGGGGTACAGGTCTGAAGGCCTCAGCGGGAATCACCCGGCTTAAGCTGAACTCGTACCACGGCTGCCAGGATGCTGCCAGGAGGGTCGTTGTCCGTTTCGCGGAATATTTCCGCGCGACCTCGAGCTGAACGATGATGTCTGTCTTGATTGGCGGCTGCGGCGTCGCGTCGAGGATGTGCCGCAGGAAGTTTGTTGTCTGACCGAATGGGAGGTTCCCGAAGATGCGATACGGCGAGCACGTGGGCAGTGCGTAGGCAAACAAGTCCTCATTACGAACCTCGACGTTCGGGACGCGCGCAAACTTGTCCTGGAGCTGGCGGAACCAATCCGGGTCGAGTTCGATGGCGACGACTCTTCCAGCCACATTCGCAAGCGCTTCCGTGATAACGCCGGTTCCTGCCCCTGGCTCAATGACGAGGTCCGTCGGGCCGACACCCGCTGTGACGACCAGCGACCGCACAAGCGCCGGGCTGCGGAGGAAGTTCTGTCCATACGCGCGCCGCCGCATGTCGCGATCCGTGCGCTGCGAGGCTGACCAGCGCGTCGATTGCTCCGAGGCGCGGCGAGCGTTCAACAGCTGCTTGTTCTCTGACGGAGACCTCATTCCAAGACATGACTATGGTACACGCGGAGCGCGAATCCCATGGGGTTCAGAAACTCGATCGTCGTGCTGCGACGGGCTCGTATTCGTGAACGACGCGGCCGAGCAGGCGGCCTCGGCCGAGATGAGGAGGCGCCGGCGCCATTGCTGACCGACGAGCTCGACACCTTCAGGACGAGCGACCTAGTTGCATGCGCCTGATGGCCTTACCGGGGAGGAACTTCATCCGTTGAGCGGTCCCGTCGGATCACCTCCACGGTGCACCTGTCGCGGCGATCCCCGCGACTTGTGCGCCTTGAGCCTTAACTGCCTCCGTCCCGCAGGTTACGGCCTCGCGCTGTAGATGCGATGAGCGCGACTGCTCGCCTATCAACCTTTCCAGACTCTGTCCGCGGCAGTCGACTAACGACTTTGTATTGAGCCGGGACCATGTATTGCGGCAGCTCACGGCCCACGTGCGCGGAGAGGCCCTCTAGGCTCTCGCCGCCGCTGCGAGTCAGCTTACACTCGATAACCGCTGAAAGCACGACATCGCCCCACCTATTCTCCGATGTCGTCACGACGGCGTCGCCAACGTCTGGATGAGAGCGAAGTATGCGCTCGATCTCCGCAGGCTCGATGCGATATCCGTGAACGTTTAACTGATCATCAACACGTCCCATGAATTCAAGCTCGCCACAGTCCAGCCGCCGCCCAGAGTCACCACTCCGGTAGTACCGGTACTGCTTGCGATCGGCTTCGACTGTGGCAAAACGCTCATTGGTGAGATCTTCTCGTCCGTGGTAGCCACGTGCGAGACCCTGACCCCGAAGCCAGAGTTCTCCACTCTCTCCGTCGGGGACAAGTTGACCACGCTCGTCGCGAACGTCGATCGAGACGTGTCCTAAAAGTTCCCGCCCAATCACGGACCGTCCTCCCAAGCCGCGTCGGAGGTCAGCTCTATGGAGTTCCTTGAACGTCGCATGAACAGTCACTTCGGTGATTCCGTACATGTTCACGATGCGTGGAGCACGGTGGCGATACTTCGACCAGAACGACTCAACGAGAGAGATATCAAGCCGGTCGCCACCGAAGATGACGTAACGGAGAGACGGGAGTGGGTTAGCCCGCGCTGGAAGCGCTTCATTTACGTGAGCGAACACGGACGGCACTTGGTTGAGGACAGTGATTCTTTCGCGGGAAAGAAAGTCTGCAAAAGCCCAGGGGTCGCGAACCAAGTCCTGCGGAACGACGACGGCGACTCCGCCACTGAGGATTGGTGCCCAAAGCTCCCATACAGAGAAATCGAAGTTGTATGAGTGGAAGAGAGCCCACCGGTCGGCTGGACCGAACTCGAACAACGGCAACGCAGCGTTCATGAGCGACATCACGTTTAACTGCGAGACGACGACGCCTTTGGGAATCCCGGTCGATCCGGACGTGTACAGGACATACGCGACCGACTCCGACGGCGGAGCCTGACGTCGGACCAGGGGGATTTCAACGAGGGGTAAGGGCTCAGCTTTGCGTTGGCCGGAGCCGCTTCGAACCGAAACCAAACGAGACCCCTCTATCTGCGCCCGCTCGAGAGATTTCTGATCTCCAACAATCAGCTCAATGCCAGAGTCAGCCGCAATGAAGCCGATGCGACTGGATGGATACTCAGGATCAAGCGGCACGTATGCTGCGCCGGCGAGCCATATCCCTAGGACGGCTGACGGAATGTCAACTGATCTCGGCAGGCACAGGCCAACGCTGTCCCCCGGACGTATTCCAGCGACCGCCAGGGCCTCGGCGAGGACAGTTGCGGAAGACAGAAGTTGGCCACCCGTGATGACCTCATCTCCGATGGCGATGGGCTCTTTGGCGCGCCTCTTCAAACAGCTAACGAGCCGATCGACTAGCGCTCCAGCCGACATGTCCGAGCTTCGCTGATCACACCGACGCGTGAAATGGACTAGTCAACAACGCCTTTGCCTACGCATGAGACACGACGATTAAGCCCGATCAAGAGACCGCCCTCGCCCAGAAGACGCGAAATACCCAGACTGCCTAACAACCTTCATCACGTCGGTGGACTTCAGAGCGCACTCCTGGCGTCGCATCCGTAAAAGGGGCCCATCACATTACCTCGTCCCTTCAGACTACGCCACTCGACTGTCGTCCAACTTGAGGTCTTCGCAGATTGCTGGGCGCTCCGATGCCCGTCGGAACGAAGAACCACGCCAACCCGCCGAGGGCGCTGAAAACGATGAGCGCGCGGCCAACACCGACCGCTCGCCCAATGCGCGGCGCAAATACCGCGCCGAGGACGACCCCGATGCTTCCGATTGAGTAGATGAGACCACTGTGGCTGCAGTCAGCTGCAGTCGCCGGATAGCGAAAATGAGAAAGACCGCACCTAGAACCCACTATTGAAGAAATTGCTGGTCGCGACCCAGATGAGCCCCGGCCGCATCAATGGGTGACGGACGACGTAACGAACCCCTTCGGCCATTTCGGTTCGCACCCCGCGACGCCCCTGAGACTGGGGCGCACGTTTCTTCGTGCTCGACCCAAGCGAGGGACAACGCTGAAAAGGCGAAGCTCACCGCATCGACAGCAATCGCGAACGGGGCCTTCAGCGCACCGACAAGCACGCTGGCCAGTCCCGGTCCCGCCACCTGAGAAGCGGACTGTGACGTCGCAAGCTTTCGCGTTGCCATCACTTAGGTCTTCGCGGTCGATGAGCGAGGGAAGATACGACTGATAGGACACATCGAAGGACACCTGCAGCGTCCCGGTCGTCAGTGCCACTAGGTATAGCTGGGGCAGCGTCAAAGCGCTTACGGCGTGCGCGATGGGAATCGACACAAGCGCGAGAGCACGCCCACAATCGGCGATGATGAGGATGCGGAGTCTGCGGAGCCGGTCGACCCAAACTCCTGCCGGGAGACTTAGGAGAACGGGGCCATCTGCACAACTCGTAGAGCCGCGAACTCAAACGTCGACGACTTTAGAACGAGCGCGACGAACGGAATGGCAAGATTCGTGACTTGGTCGCCGAATTCGCTGATCGTCTGACCACTCCAGAAGCGGAGGAAGTCAGGGTTCCGCCACAGCGGCACAGTGAAAAATGTGCGCTCGCCGACACCCGCCGATCTCTGAGGCAGTTTACGGGCAAGTCGGCCGCCGAAACGCTGCTATCCAATTGGCATCTCTGCCAGACATCTCATCTCGCACTGGCCTCAGAGACGGTGCATCTCGATGCAGGTGACAAGAGAGGGACGATCTGCGGTCAGCCCGCTTCAGTCACTCTAACGAAGTCACATGGGTCGCCTTTGAGCGTGGCCCTAGAGGGGGTCTCTCCCAGCTCTGTGGAATCAGCGGATCAGGCGCCGTAACGAGCGAAAGCTAGCCAGCCCGCGTCAAGTGATCTCATGGCGACCCACGCACGCCAAGCGTTCACATCGAAGGTAGTGCAATAATCCGCATCGAATGCGGCGATTCCCGATGGCCACTACGCATGTTGACACCTACCACGATACTCACACCGGCCGCGCGCCTCGGGACGAGCGCGCATGAACATCACAGGCCCTAGCCCTCGAAGACCTCGCGATGACGCCGGGCCGGCGAGTCGGAGGATCGGCCTTTGAGCACGCACGACACGAGGTATCCGCTCACAGCCCTGCAGTACGGAATGCTCTACCACGCCGAACTCGCGTCGACGCCCGACGCGTATGTCGTTCAGCACGTCTTCGAGGTAGCTGGCGACTTAGACCCCGTAAAGCTCAGCCACGCATGGGAGGCGCTGTGCCAGCGTCATGCTCTGCTTCGCTCGAGAATCCACTGGAACGCAGATGGGATGCCCGAACTCGCCGTCCCGGCGCCCGGCGCTCGCTCGATGAGCATGGAACTCGCGGCATTCGACGGTGGAGATCTCGAAGACTTCCTTCAGCGCGACCGTACGCTCGGCTTCGAGATTGAACAAGGCCCGCTTGTCCGCCTGACGCTTCTCGATCGCCCAAGCAGATTCCTGGTCTGGACATCGCACCACCTACTTCTCGATGGCTGGAGCAAAACCATCCTTCTGAAGGAGCTGGCTGAAATCTACGTTGCTCTTGTGCGCGATCAGGGCATGCCATCTCTACCCGCGGCCCCTTCGTACGAGGGATACCTTGCATGGCTAGAAAATGCGGAGCAGTCAAGCGGCGCCGCCGCAATCGTGCAGCGAGAGTTTCGGAATTGCTCAGAGGACGACATCGCGTCGTTGCTTGGAGTTCGCGACGCTCGTACCGCTGGGCAGAGCCGCGTCAGCGAGATTGAGTTCGAAGTGACTTCGGACGGCGGCTTACCGAACCAGCTCCTGGGCGTGACGCCGGCAACCGTCTTTCTCGCTGCCTGGGGTCTCGTTCTCGGAGTCGCGCGGCAGCGGCACCGCGCCCTATTCGGCACCGTTGTGTCTTGCCGACCTCCGAGCGTCGATGGTGCAGAGCGAATGGTCGGCCTCTTGATCAACACCCTTCCGACACTGATAGATATCAACCCCAGCGCGCCCATAGACGCTTGGCTACGGGAGCTCCAGAGGCGACACGCGAGACTCCGGACGTGCTCGCACGTTTCGCTAGCCGAGATGCGCACTTGGTTTCTTTGGCCGCCGACACGACCGTTGTTCGACACACTCATAGCATTCGAGAACTACCCGGGCGCCTCAGAACGCGACGCTATCGACCTAGGTGAAGGCGCAAGGCTCAGCCTCCGAAGGGCCGTCGAGCGAACCGGCTACGCAATGACCTTAAGAGTCGTAGGCGCCGGCCCTTTTAGGGTCTCAATGCAATGGGAATCGGCCGCTATCGATGCTGCCTTCGCGGAGTACCTCACCATTCAATACGGACGCCTGCTTGATGACCTCTTTCGAGGACTCAGCGCATCGGTGGGAGGTTTACTCTCCAGCCTCCCATCCCTTGAAGCCAACCCACGTTTCCTCGACGCTGCCATAGCGCCTACTCTGCCTGGCGCGCCGATAAATTGGGACGAGCCGCGAACTGCGCGGATCGACGAGCGCACTTTGGCGATACTCTGGTGTGATGTGCTCGACCTGCCATCGATCAATCCTGACGACAACTTTTTCGACGTCGGTGGAGATTCGTTACGAGCGATGCGCTTGATGTCGCAGCTGCGGCAGCGGTTCGAGATCGCCTTGCCACTTTCCGCTCTCTTCGAGACGCCAACAGTCCGCGGCCTCGCAGCGCGAGCGGCAGCACACCGCACCTGACGCGCTCGACTGAAGCGCGTCAAGCCTGTCCATCGTTGCCGGTGGAACCTGGTAGACGCCGATTGCCGTTCCGACTTCCACCGCTGGGCGCCGACCCCTAGCGCAACACGCCGATCAGAGCCGACTTAAGGGCGGCCCGATCTGAATCGCTGCAGATGAACGCGGGCACGATCGAAAGACCGCGAAGAGTCGGATGACAAAGCACACCTGCTTCATATAGATCTTCCGTCATCCCCTCGGGGCCTCGCTCAAGCAACCGCCCACCGTCGCCATCCGGGGAGAGAAACTGGAATGACCCCGCCCCGTGAACCCGAATCGAGCCAACGGAAGCAACGACGTCGTCGAGAACGTGATGCAGCGCCGCAGCCGCCCGGTCGATGTCGCCCCCGTCGGACAAGCGCCGACCGACGGTAAGTGCCTGGGTCATCGCAACACAAGACGTGGGCGTACCGGCTTGGGTCTCGAGGTGAACCAGGCGA
This sequence comes from Actinomycetota bacterium, assembly GCA_003139545.1. Taxonomy (GTDB): domain Bacteria; phylum Actinomycetota; class Thermoleophilia; order Gaiellales; family Gaiellaceae; genus Palsa-739. Next base: position 79,089 of record PLJC01000012.1, on the reverse strand, counting down.
CGATCGTTCCGGGCCAGGGTCTCGACTGCTCGCTCCCCGACCGCAATTGCCGAGGCGGCGACCATTCCGTTCGTCAGCCCCTTGGACAGGATCACGGCGTCTGGCGGAGACGCCCACAAGGAGGAGGCGGTGACGGGCCCGGTCCGATAAACACCTGTCGCTACTTCATCCGCAACGACCAAGAAGTCGAGACGCCGTGCCGCCTCCGTCACCTTGCCGAGGAATGCGTCGGACGCAATTTCGCCGTTGTTGCCTTGGATGGGCTCGATAAAGATGCCACAGATCTTCGACCCCTCGCGTTCGAGGATGTCGTCGAGGCCGCTCGCATCATTGATCTTGATGTGACGAATTGAGTGCCGATCGACTGCGTAGTCGGATTGGTCGAGTTTCTCCGCGGTCAGGGCGAACGAACCGTAGAGCAGGCCGTGATAGCTCTCGGTTAGGCCAACGATGACCCGCTTCTCCTTGCCGCCAGCCACGAACCCATAAAGCCGACAAAGCTTCATCGCTAGATCAACGGCGGCGCCTCCGGATGTGGCGAACAACACGTTCGAGTATTTCCGACCGAGTACTTCAACGATCGCTTCCGCGGCCTCGACGGCGTAGATGTTTGGCTGCAGAAGGTACGAAGCCCGGGCCGACACCTCATGGACTCGTTCGACTATTTCGTCGTTGCCGTATCCGAACGGTACGTTCCAGAGGCCACTGTTCATGCATAGGCGCTCGGAGCCATCCGAGTAGCGGACATGGACGCCGAGCGCACTGACCGGGACTACGCCGTTACGACTCGCCGTTCTTGGCATCGTGCCGGGTTCCCACAGCGCGCGGGGTCCAGCTGCCTCTGCGCTCGTGCTCAAACTCGAGCGAGATGCGGGATCCCACGTCATGATGCAAGCGCTTCGCGCCAGGGCTGAACGTCTAGCCCCGGATAGCGCTCCGCTGTCTCGGCGATCATCCTCTCGTCCCAAATCGGGTGCCCTGGGGCTGGAAACCCCACGAGGCCGAGTTCGTCCGGGGTTCGGCCGGCGACGAATTCTCTCCACCCGCGCTTTGTCGAGTTGGGCTGCCATGTATGGAACCCGACCCACTCCTGCTCGGCCGTGCGAAAGCTCACATTAAGTATCACCCTCCAGGCGCCGTGATCCGAAATTTCGGCACCTCGATGAAGCACCTGAGGTCCGTACGCCATGAACGAACCTTTCTCACCGACCGCGGGTTCCGCGCGATCGTAGATGTGTTTCGCACTCTCCTGCGAGATCACGCGCCCCGGAACGAGGAACGACCTCACAGGTTCAAGCTGGCGACTGGGCCACGGCTCCGCCACCTGTCCGTCGAGTGCCGACTCGGACTCGCCGAGAGAAACGAAGCGCGTGGCGCCGGTCGTTTCCGACACATCCGTGAGGTACAAAAATCCCTCGACGTGGCGCCAACGCCGATCACGGCTCGCCGGAAGGTACGAATGATTTGCGTCGAGGTGCAGCGGCTGGTCGTAGATAGTGTCGCCCGCATACTTCACATCGAGCCCGGCTTGATACAGCCGAATGTCTGGCGTACCAAGACACCTCCGGACGAAGCTCACGATTTCTCCATGAACGCAGAGGCGATTCAGCGTCGGGCAGGAGACGAAGGGAAAGATCTGCTCCCATCGGAACTGCTCACCCCTAAAGTCGGGACCTTCGGGCAACACCCCGGGGTCCGGAGCTGACGACTCCGGAAGACCGCGCGATCGCCGAGCTGCGGCAGGGTCGCGGTGGTATTCGTCGGGCGCGGGGACGAGTGTGAGGACCTCCGCCAGCGCCGCTTCGACTTCCTCGGGTCCTATCAAACCCGGAGCGACAGTCCAACCTTGAGTTAGCCATCGATCCGCGGCGGACTCTACGATCTCACTGTCCAATTGTGACACTCCCCTATGGAATCAAATGTCAACCGTGTCGCTAGGAGGCGCGATTCTACAGATGGCGCTCAAGAGGCGCTAGCATCGCTTGACCGGAACGTCGACGGCCGAGCGCTCACTCGGGGCGGCGCGAACTGTCTTGCACGGCACGTGAGCATGGGTTCTCGCCGGCGCCTTATCGTTGGACCGCCGCCTGTTCATTTGAGCGATCTCGTCATCCCGTTCAACGAACTCGAACACGACGCAGAGTACAACGATCTACGACTGCCGAACCGTCATCAACCCCTTGACGTCGGGATGGTCGATCTCTTCGATAGCGCAAACAAAGCCACACGACCGCAACCAAGTAGTCAGCTCGTCGGCGAGAGCATCCGCTGCGGGATGAAGTTCGACCAGCATCAACTGAATGCGCCGCAAGGCCTCACGTCGCGCACCGAGCAGAAGGTCATACTCTGCGCCTTCGATGTTCATTTTTAAGTAATCGACGCGCTGTATACGATTGAGGCTAAGGAAGGCGTCGAGAGTCTGGGCCGGCACCTCTTCCACTTCGCCGGAAGGGGTCGAGCCGCCGCCGCCAAGGCTATGCCCCCAGCTCTGTGTGCAGTGATACAACAGCGTTGTTGGCGACGACACGCGGCCAGACAACGCAACGTGATGGACTGCAACATTGCTTAGCCTGTTCGCCGTTATGTTCGTATCCAGAACATCGATATTCTCGCGTGCGGCTTCGATCGCGTGGACACGGCCAGCAGGGACGAGCTGCGCGACGCGCACCGTGAAGGCGCCGATGTGTGCGCCCGCGTCGACGATCGTATCTGCGAGGCCGGGTTTGTACCCCGGCGCCAAAAACCTGGTCGTCCCATAGTCCTCGTCGATGACCATCTCGTCGATCGTTCCAGGGCGGTAGTGAAACTCCACTCCTGCCAGCATCTTCACCGCGAGCTGATTTTCGCTCATAGTGCTGAATCATAGGACGCCGACGACTAGCGCCATCGCGCTTAGCGCGGCTCAGGTGCGCAGAAACTCAGCTCAGCCCTGAGCCCCGTGGCACAAGCACGGACGACCAGCAACAAGAAGCCAGTGTGAGTATGGTCCAGCATTGGACGCACGTGAACACGTGGAATTCGAGGCGCCCGCCCGGCCGACCAAGGAGGCTCCTGTGGCCGACATCAACCACCGCCTGATGGCGCCGCCTTCGCTGCGTATCCAAAAAGAACTTCACACCGCGGCGGGCGACGTCGTCACCTGGGACCTACGGGTCGCGCAGCCGAACGTATCTCACGTCCCGATGCCTGTGATCCATTCAATGGAACACTTCCTTGGCACTCTCCTGCCGGAACTCGGCAGCGGGGTCGCCACAGTTGCCCCCATGGGCTGCCAAACGGGCTTTTACATTGTCACTGCGGGACTCCGAGACTACGATCGGATGGAGGCACTTGTCGCTCACGCGCTCGAACAGGTTCTAGAGGCCGAGGCTGTTCCGCTTGCGAACGTCGAACAATGCGGGTGGGCCGAAAATCACACACTTGTAGGTGCGCAACGGATGGCTCGCTGGCTGTTGGATCGACGGCCTTCATGGGCAGAGTCGGCGATCGAATCTAGATGACGTCGGATGATCAAGTGGGTCGTAGCTCCTACGTCGAACTCCGGCGGGACACCGCGCAACGATCGTCGCAGGCGAACCTCGAGCCGCGAACGACAACGTGGACCGTAGATGCTACGACGCAGGTTCGCTACGAAGTTGCCATTGCCGAGCCGCTGACCGATCCGTCGAACCGGATGTTATTAACTGGCGGCAATGTGCCTGGACGACGACTCGTCGTATTCGACGAGGGAGTACCCAACCAATGGCAGTTACGCCTCCGGTCATACTTCGAGACGCATGGGGTGGCGGTCGAGATCGTCGCGATTCCAGGCGGCGAGAGCAGCAAGAGTTCCGCAACCTACCTCGAGATAGTCGGCGTCCTCGATGCGTTTGCCGTTGATCGGCGGAACGAGCCGGTCATCGTCGTTGGTGGGGGCGCCGTCATGGATGCCGCCGGCTTTGCGGCGAGCACATATCGGCGGGGCGTGCCGTTTCTGAATGTCCCAACTACGCTCCTAGCGTGGATCGACGCTTCGGTCGGAATTAAGACTGCGATCAACTACGGTCATCGAAAGAATCTCATTGGGACCTTCGCGGCTCCGATGGCTGTGCTCCTTGAGCGTCGGTTCTTGGCGTCTCTCCCCGAACGCGAGCTTGCCAGTGGAATGGGCGAGGTCCTTAAGCTCGGGATTGGGTGTGACTACCGCCTGTTTGCTCTTTTGGAGGATCTCCCCGAGGCGGTCGTCTTCGATCAGCGGTTTCAGAGCGGCGGTCTGGAGATTCTCCTCGACGCTATCGACGTGATGATCCGGGAACTCTCGAGCAACATCTTCGAGGCCGAGCTGTGCCGTGCCATCGACCTCGGCCACACCTTTTCGCAGGCCTACGAGATGGCCGGAAGACACGATGCACTCCCTCACGGTGAGGCCGTTGCACTCGACTTGAACATCTCATGCAGTATTGCTCAGAGGCGCGGGCTCTTGACTGAGCGCGAAGTAAACCGTGTCACGGCTGTTACGCAGAAGCTGCGCCTCTGTCGCGCAATCCCGGAGTTGGATACTCGCGAACTATGGGAGTCGCTCATCGAGCGGACCACGCACCGGGGTGGCCGCCAACGAGTCCCGTTGCCATGCGGGCTGGGCGCGTGCGTCTTCGTAAACGACCTTACGTGGGACGAGCTCGAGGCGGCGCGGGGCGATGTGCTCGACCATTTCGGGCTATAACCAACTTGGCCATCCTAAGTGCAACTGCACAACGCGTCGGCGAGTTGCGATTCGCCTTGATCGGGTGTGGCAGCCATGCCTGGATGGCGATTCTGCCGTCGCTGCGGTTTGCTCCGTTTCAGCTCATTGCCGTGTGCGATCTCGACGCGGATTTGGCCGCGCACACCGCCCGGACTTTCGGCGCCGATAAGTGGTATGCGAACTACCGCGAGATGCTCGACCGCGAGGAACTCGACGTCGTAGCCGTGGTTGGCCCCCCTTCGCTTCACTTCTTGGCAGGGAAGGAGGTTCTCGCATCGGGCCGCCACTTGTTCGTCGAGAAACCGCCCGCACCCACTGTTGCCGAAGCCGAAGAACTGGCAGCGGCAGCCTCGGGGCGCGAGATCATGGTGGGGTTTCAGAAAAGGCATGCGCGCGCCTATGTGCTCGCGCGCAACGCCGCGCAAGAGGACTCCTTCGGCCAAGTATCGATGCTCCGCATGAACTACTCCCATGTGCGCGAAACGCCATTAAGCGATCACTTAGCGTTCATGAGCATCCATGCCATCGATCTGGCTAGCTTCTTCATGGGCGACGTTAGCGGCGGCGCGCTGCATGTCTCAAGCCATGAGAAGTATCACGTCGTGGCGGCCACCTTTGAGCACGTCGACGGCGGCATATCGATGCTAAGCCTGTCGGCACTGGAACCGCGCCTTCAGGAGACGGTCGAACTCGCGGGTCAGTCGTCGCTCTTGCGTGTCAGCGATCTTTCGGAGTTAATCATTCAACACCAGGCACCCGAATGGGCGGATACGTACGACACAGGCCCTGCGATGGCGAGCGTGTGGAGACCCGACTTCGCGATCCCTATAGACGCCAATAACAGCCTGGTGTTGCAAGGCTATGCCGGCGAGATGTCAGCGCTCGCAGCTGCCATTCACTCCGGCACGACACCCCAAGCGGACATTCACGATGCGGTCAAAGCGATGCGCATCATCGACCTCATTGCAGCGGCACCCCCTGGGTTCTCGACATTCACGATCACGTAAGCGCAAGCACTTTTTCGACCTGGCGTAGAAGTAGGAGCGTTCGGCTCGCGCTTTCGAGCGACGACTCGCAGACGGCGGAACCTGCCACGACATCGCGAAAATGGAGAAGCTCGGGAAGGAAGCCCAGTGTCGTTGAAGTCAGATTACCCTCGAGAGGAATCGAGTAGTTCGGACGCCAAACCTGCTCGGGGCGCGAACCTGGGCGGTACACGCAGGTGTCTACGTTGTCGACGTTCACGGAAGCACCTTCTCCGACAATCTCAACCCACTCGTTGCGCTGGAACCAGCTACCAGTGCTGCCAAATTGGAACGAGACGAGCGCGCCAGACTCGGAAGTAGCCATCACGGCGACCGCGTGGCGACCGCCGAAGCTCGGGCGCCGCCGCGCGTGAACTTCGCCGAGTTCGCCGAGCAGGAAGCGCGCGAGATCGAGGTGGTGCACGGTGTTGTCGATAAGGTAGTTGCGGAAATCAGTCTCGAAGTCGCCCATCACGAAGACGAACGTCGCGAGACTCGCCGATCCGAACGCTGCGTCCTCGATGACGGCACGCGCCTGTCGATAGGCGGGTGCGAACCGCTTCATGTACCCCACCATGACCGGCACACCCCGAGCGAGGCTGAGGTCGGCGAGTTCCTCTGCCTCGTGTGCGTCGACGGCGCCCGGTTTCTCCGCAAGAACGGGGACCCCGCGCTCGATGCACGCGCGCACGACTTCGCTATACGCAGCCGGCGGCACGGCCGCAATCACTGCGTCTGGCGACGTGCCCTCCAACATTTCTGGGACCGAGTCGTAGGCAGCTGCAATCCGGAACTTGGCGGCCGCCGCGTCGGCGGACGAACGGCGGCGCGCACAGGTCGCAACGATGTCAAACCCTGCCTCGCGGATGAGAGGAATGAGCACCGATGTAGCGTGGTCGCCTACTCCTACGACCGCGACGCGGAACGTTCCTTCGTATCCGTGTCTTCTGACGCCCGCATCGGTGCTCAAGCCCCGCTCGAAATCAAGGCACCGAGCAGGCATCACATCGCTACAAGCTTCGCGAAAGCCGTCCCGGCCGCGGCCGACGACCATCAAATTGCAGTCGATCGACGGAGGAGCCTCACAGAACGACCTCTTCCAAAAAGCCACGTGCCCGCACGGCTTCAGTAGCGACATCCGCGGGCGAAAGACGCCCGCCGAACTCGAGTTCGACGCAGACTGGAACGGGCCTCCGACGTAAGAAGGCCGCTAGAGCGCCCCACGCGTATTCCCCGTCTCCCGGCGTGACGCAACCGTCATCGCCTCGGTAGTCGCGTGCGTGCACGCGCGCGATACGGTCTCCCAGGAGTCGAAGCCCGGCCGCAATATCGTGGCCTCCAAAGGGCGCATGGCTCGTGTCATACACAAGCGGCACAACGTCGTCGCTGAGAGCCTGAAGGAGTTCCGCCGCTTCATTCACGGTCTCCGCCTCGGTCTCGCGATGTGGCGCCTCGACCATCACCCGCACGCCGTAGACCTCCAGACCCCTGCGAAGTGTCCGTCGGATCCGAGTTGCCGCGCGCGATCTGCCGCCAATGGCGTCCGCCGTGCGTTCGCCAACATCAATAATCAGGTCACAGCCGAGCCCGCGGCAAATTGCCAACAGGCGCTCGGCGACGTCGTGCGCATCTGTGTCTTCGTCGTGATAGAGCGATGGCGCCGAATTGAGAGCAGCGATACGAATCCCATGATCCTCGCTCATCTCCTCGCATACACGCACCGTCTCCTCGATCGGCGCACGGGGGTCTAGATGTGGGCAGAAGCTGCCCAGAACTCCGACCTCCACATACTCATAACCACTTAGGGCTATATGCTGAAGCGCGTTGTCGAGCGGCACCATTGCGAACCCAATTGTCGAACAGGCGAGTGGCATGGTTCCTTCTTCGGGGGACGCGCATACGATGCCCCGCAAGTATGCCTCGCCGCCTAGGCACGCGTCGCTACCTAACACCGGCCTGGGTGGTGCGGTAGTGACGTCAACGTGACTCGAACAGTCTCCGTTGGAATCAATGCCGCACACGATGCGGCGGTCGCCGTGACGATCGACGGCGAGCTAGTCGTCGCCATTGCGGAGGAGCGTCTCTCGCGCAAAAACCATCATGAGGGATTCCCGCAGCGCGCACTCGAATACTGCCTCAGCGAGGCACGGCTGCGCGATCTACGCGATGTCAACGTGGTCGTACTAAATGAGTACGTGAAAGATGATTACGACATCGATCTCGGCACCGACGCGGGATCGGTCATAGTGAACCCGTCCCATCATCTCCTCCACGCTTACTACGCATGGACGGCTTCGGGATTCGACCGCCCTGCGATTCTTGTTGTCGACGGGAGTGGCTACAGCTACGGCGAGTACGAGCGTCGGGGGAGTCCGCTGATTGGTGCACCGCCGTCCTACTCCGAGATGGAGGAGTGCGAGTCGATGTACGTCGTCGACACAGCCGGCGACCTTGCACTCGTTCGGAAGCGATGGGGTCTGTGGGAGGCAGAGCAGCCATTCCTACGCTTTCCGAGCCTAGGACACATGTACTCAATGGCGTCGGAATACATCTTCGGACACATGCAGCATGCCGGGAAAACAATGGGGCTCGCCCCATACGGAAACGCGGCAGCCTTCCCCAACCCCATGGTCGAGTACAAGCGGGATGGCATCAGCGTTGACACGACGTGGGTCAAATCGCTCCCGCCGCGCTCCGAGCAACCTGCGGAGCAAGATGTCATCTGCCGCAACCTCGCCGCAAAGGTCCAGAGCGAACTGGAGCAGGCGATGTTGTTTCTGTGCAACGAACTCCATCGCGCTACCGGCGCAACGCATTTATGCCTGAGCGGCGGAGTCGGTCTGAACAGCGTGACGAACGGTCTGATCCTACGAGAGACGCCCTTCTCCCGGCTTTTCGTCACTCCGGCTGCTGGCGACTCTGGGATCGCAATCGGCGCCGCGATCTTTGGACATCACACCGTTACGGGTAAGACGCCGTCGTGGCCGAAATATGACAATTATCACGGCCGTCCCTACCGAGAGGAAGATGTGGCTCAGGCGCTCGCGAAACGCGCGAGGTTCGTGAGAGCCGAGAGCGTTCGCGACGTGACAGGTGCCGCGACCAGAGACATCTCCGCCGGTCTCTTTGTAGGGTGGTTCGAAGGACGAAGCGAGTTCGGGCCTCGGGCGCTCGGGTGTCGAAGTATTGTCTGCGACCCGCGTCCCCCAGACATGAAGGCACGGTTGAACGAAGCGGTGAAGTTCCGTGAGCCGTTCCGTCCGTACGCAGCGTCGGTTCTTGCCGAGCACGTCGACGAGTACTTTGACGTCGTCGCGGACGACCGCTTCATGCTGACCGTCGCGGCCGTTAAGCCGGATCGCATAGATGGCATCGCTAGCGTTTGCCACGTCGACGGAACATGTCGCATCCAGACCGTCGAACCAGACCATCCGGGGTCGTACCGGAAGTTGGTCGAGCGCTTCTACGCGGAGTCCGGTGTCCCGCTCGTACTGAACACTTCGTTCAACATCCGTGGCGAGCCCATTGTCGAAAGTCCCGACGATGCAGTCCGGTGCTTCTTGAGTTGCAACCTTGATGTCCTCTACCTGTGCGGTCTCCGCGTAACAAAGGCTCTCGTCGCGGACAAAACAGAAGACGAGCGCTTGGTGCCCGCCCTCGCCGAGGGGACGTCGCTGGAGGTCGCAATCCCGAACGTGTGCGGCGCCGTAGGCGCTCCCTCGTATTCGTGTATCACCCGAACAGGCCACGTGACCGAGCTGACGCAGAACGACTTCTCCGTGATGGCCAAGGTGGACGGGCAGAAGTCGTTCCTTGAGTTAGCGCAGTCGCTTTCATTTCCACCGCGATCCGTCGTTGCGCAGGGCGTTTCGCTTCAACGTCGCGGACTTCTCTGGATCGCGTACCCGGGACAATAAGGACAGCGCGGGAACTTTGCGCGTTATGACCTGAGTGGAGGACTCCACTGGAATCATACTCTTGATCTCATGAAACTCGCGCTATTTGATGACTATCCCCATGAACGGGGCCATCATCCCGACTTGCTTGTGGGGCTTGCAGTGGCAGCGTCGGCGCGCGTTTACTGTCCCCTGCAGTTCCTTGAGGGCCACGCCTCCGATGAGCCTCTCGATCACGTCGAGATGGTAGGCGCACGCGACGGATCGGCCGATACGACTGCCCAAAATCTCAGTTTTGCGTACCGCGACGCGGCGAATGCCGGATGTCAGGCCGTCGTGAACCTGTTTTTCGACGAGAACTGGGATTCGTTCCCTATTAACACGTGCGGCCTTCCATCAGTCCATGTGCTTCACCGACCGGCAGAGCTTACTGGAGCGCTTGGCGGCGTCAATGCAATGAAGCCCATGGATCCGCTCACCGTCCTTGAGGCACTCAGCCTGACCGACACTTTCGTCGTCCACACGACTGCGGGCGAAGAACAGGCCTTGCAGTTGCTGCCGCAGAACGCCGTCGTCAGAATTGGTTGGCCGTCTGCGCGACAGTCAGAAATTCGGGAGCGATTCGACCATGATTGGCAACTCCCAGACAGCGAGCCTTACGTATTGCTTCTGGGCGAAGCGCTCGACTACAAGGGGATCCACTTCCTCCTGGAGGCGCTGAACCCCGGGCCGTTCTTACGCATCGCCGGCAACCTCGCCGTCGGCGATCGTCAATGGTTGCATCAGAACTATCCGTCCGCACGCGTCGCGTGGGAAACCGGTTGGATAACCAGATCACGGATGAACAGCCTCATCGACGGTGCGGCTGTGATCGCATTTCCCTATCTCCAGGAATTCGCCCTCCACGGTGGCGTATCGGCAGCCTTGGTCCACGCTCTGTCGTTCGCGAAGCCTGTCGTGATCTCCGAAGCCCTCGTGGGGCAGGTGCCACCATGGCTGGTAGCGGCGACCGTTCCCGTGGACGACATTGCCGCCCTTCGCGAGGAGCTGACTCGTGTTGTTGCGGCCTCCACGGAAGCGCATGCGCAGGCGCGCGCAAACCTGGACTATATGCTCGCGCACCACAGCTACGAGAGACACGTTAACGAGCTCGTGGCGCTTATATCGTGATGACCCGACGCGCATATCGTGATGACCCGACGGGCGGACCATGACCACTCGATGAATATTGAGCCCACAGATCCGTCAGCGCTCGCCCGCCCGCGGTTTTCGATGATGGAGTACCCCGCGGTAGACGTCGACTTTCGGGCGGAGCTCGAGGCTTTTGCCTCAGCTGGCGCTGACGCAGTGGGAATCAGCCTGTTCAGACCGCCGAGGAGTCGTCGCCTTGACGTCGCCGAGATGGCAGCGACGCTAGAAGAGCTACAGATGCCCGTCACATACGTCTGGCCAGCGACTCCCTCAATCCTACCGATCCCTGGGTTCTCAGGCGCCACGCAATGGCGAGAGCGGCTGCGTGCGCTTACGGCGAGCGTCGAGGCAATTTCTTCTCTTGGGGCGGCGGGCATCGGATGCGTTACCGGACCCAGTGGCGACCACGATGATGCGGAAGCCGAGCGCATTGTGGTCCAAGGTCTCCGGGAACTCGCTCGCGTTGCCGGCGGCTACGGACTGACAGTCGGCATCGAACCAACCAGTCCTGAGGAGCGAGATGTGTTCTCCTTCCTCACGACACTGTCAGCTGCCGCGAACGTGATCGACAAGGTTGAGCAGCCAAACGTCGGGATAATCGCCGATATATGGCATCTGCACGACCAACCTAGAATCCATGAGGAACTCGTTCGGTATGCCAATCACATCGTTCTCGTGCACGTGTGCGATCGGCGCGAATCAACACGCAGTCCCTGTGACCGCGTCCTACCCGGGGACGGTGTCGCCGATGTCTCGGGATTCCTCGGCGCGCTTAAGGATGCTGAATACGGTGGCTTCTTCGAACTCGAGGTTCTGTCAGACGACGGGCTGTATGGGAACGCCTTCGAGGACTCTCTTTGGCGGCTAGAGCCGGCGGAACTTGTGGCACTTGGGCGCGATAAATTCCTCGCGTCTTACGACAGCGCGCAACCTATTCGCAGGCGTGGCGGAGCCGCGAGTCGCCTCGCTGTCGGCCCACAGCGAGGCGCCGACCCCGCACCCACTCAGCGTGAGCTTGGAACACGGTTTCCGAACTCGATGCCAGACGTGGGAGTTGTAGCGGGCAGCTATCCGCGGTTTCCAGTCTCAGAGGCATGGGCCGCTCGAGCTCGACTTGTAGACGCCTGGGCTGCCACGCGCGAGGAAATTCGTGAAGTCGATGCGGCCAATGCCGCATACCCTCAGTACTTCGACCGTGCGGACGGAGCGTATGTCTGGGACGTCGACCGTAATCGCTACATCGACTTCATCCTGGGGTACGGCCCCGTCGTTCTCGGTCATGCGCATCCCGAGGTTGACGCCGCAGTAGTTCGGCAACTCCAGCGCGGCACGTGCGTTTCGCCGCTCTGGAGTGCCCGCCAGGTTGAGCTAGCGGAGTTGCTGACGAGCGTTGTGCCGGGCGCCGAGCAGGCATACCTGATGCGCACAGGCTCCGACGCAACCGCCGGTGCCGTCCGATTGGCGCGAATCTACACGGGCCGCGAAAAGGTCGTCCGCTGGGGGTACAACGGCTGGCACGATTGGTGCGCGCCGCGCCCGGAGGGCGTCCCGACGTCCACTCTCGAGGCAACGCTCCATTTCGCCTACAACGACATCCAGTCGCTGCGTGGGGTTCTCGAGGCGAATGCCGGGGAAGTCGCCTGCGTAATCATGATGTCGTACGAATACGAGCTGCCGACCCAAGATTTCTTGAATCGTGCCTGCGATATCGCTCACGAGCACGGTGCTCTATTCATCCTCGATGAAATGCGATCGGGATTCCGCGCTGCTCTCGGCGGCGCTCAAGAGCTGTTCCACGTCCGGCCGGACCTGTCGACTTTCAGCAAGGCGATGGCGAACGGCTACGCGATATCAGCGATCGTTGGCCGGGCCGACGTGCTTGCGAACATCGGGCGCACGCATATGGCGTCAACCTTTTACGCCAACGCAGCGGAGATGGCCGCAGCGCTGACGACAATCACACTCCTCCGCGACACTAGCGCGATCCGCCATATATGGGAACTCAGCGAGCGCTTCACCAGGGGGCTTGCCAATGCCGTCGATCAATGCAACGCACCCGCACGTGTCGTCGGGCCGCCGATCTCACCCTTCCTGGTTTTCGATACAGGCGCGCGGCCGGCGGACGTCAAGGTGAGATTTTACCGCGAGACACTTCGCCGTGGAGTCCTGTTGCATCCGAACCACCAGTGGTTTGTCTCAGCAGCACACACGGTCGCGGACATCGACACGGCGCTCGAGGCGTGTCAGGCGGCCTTCGAGGTCGCGCTTGACTGAGAACGGCCGGTTCGTTGAAACTAGCGCCTTCGACCGCGACGTAGCGATCATCGGCGGCTGCGGCCGCGTCGGTCTCCCGCTCGGCGTCGCACTTGCGTCGCGCGGTCTAAGCGTGACGCTCGTGGACGTCGATACGCGAGCGGTCGAGATTGTCGGGCGCGGTGAGGCGCCTTTCCTTGAGAGCGACATCGAGCTGCCGCTCCGTGAGGCTATCTCCGCTGGCCGGCTCGCGGCGACGACTGATCCTCGCGCAATACGAGCTGCATCGGTCGTCATCATCGTCGTGGGAACGGCGACGAACAATCATCGCAAGTCGGACAAAGAGGCGATGGTGAATGTGATCGATAGTTATGCCAGTCACATGCACGATCGTCAGCTCATCGTTCTCCGAAGCACGCTCTCCCCAGGCACCACCCGTGTCGTCGAACGCGCGCTCACGCGTCACAGAATCGCGGCCGAGGTCGCGTACTGCCCTGAACGAATAGCGGAGGGCAAAGCGATGACTGAGTTGTTCTCTCTGCCTCAGATCGTCGCAGCGAGATCGCAGGCAGCGCGCACGCGCGCAGAATGCCTCTTCGGGAACCTAACTGCCCTGACTGTTACCCTCGATCCCGAGGAGGCGGAACTCGCAAAGCTCTTCACGAACGCCTGGCGGTATCTCAAGTTCGCGATCTCGAACGAGTTCTGGACGATCTCGACCAATGCGGGCGTCGACTACAACCGCGTTCGCCAAGCGATGGTTCGCGACTATCCGCGAGCGAGCGATATTCCTCCGGCAGGGTTCGCTGCGGGACCGTGCCTTCTCAAGGACACATCGAGCCTTGCGGCGTACTCCGATGACTGTTTCAGCCTGGGTCGTGCCGCGTTGCTCATTAACGAGGGCCTTCCCTTCTACGCCGTCTCGCGTCTTGAGCGAAAATATCCTCTCGTAGACATGAGCGTCGGGATTCTGGGGATGGCATTTAAGGCCGGTAGTGACGACACACGCGCAAGCCTCTCGTACAAGCTACGCGACGCACTGATCGCGCGCGACGTCGTTACATTTTGCACCGATCCCTACGCGGTCGACCCGGATCTCGTCCCGCTGGCGGAGGTCCTACGTCGGGTCGACCTCATCGTCATCGGCGCGCCCCACCCCGAGTATCGGGATCTCGACGCCGACGTGCCAATCGTAGACATCTGGGGTATCACGGGACGCGGAGTCGCGCTATAACGCTACTGCGCCAAGTGCAGTCGATGATGAGTCGTGAACGATGACGCGGGTGCTTGTCACTGGATCGGCTGGCTTCATTGGCGGCTACGTCGTCCAAGAGTTGCTGGCGTGTGGTTATGAAGTCGTCGGGCTCGATGATTTCTCGAAGTACGGTCGCGTAACCCGTGACGTCGACAGCGATCCTCGCTACCGCCTAATCAAGGGAGACGCTGGCGACGCTGACGTCGTCTCCGATGCGCTTACCGGCTGCGAGCATTTCATCGCAGGCGCCGCTCTAATCGGCGGCATCGCGTACTTTCATGCGAATCCTTACGACATTCTCGCGACGAATAACCGACTCACAGGTGCCGCCTGCGATGCCGCAATCCGCGCACTTCGCGAAGGAACTCTGCAGAAGGTCACATATGTCTCATCGTCGATGGTGTTTGAATCGGTGAGTAGTTGGCCGTCATGCGAAGGCGACGAACGGCTGACGCCTCCCCCGAAATCTTCGTACGGGTTTCAGAAGCTCGGCGTCGAGTATTACGCCCGCGCCGCTTGGGATCAGTACCGATTGCCGTACACGATCGTACGACCGTTCAATTGCGTGGGTGTAGGCGAGGCACGCGCGGTCCGCGACGCGCAGATCTTTTCGGGCAATCTGCGCCTTACGATGTCGCATGTTGTTCCCGACCTGATCCAAAAGATCCTCAAGGGCCAGGATCCCGTCCGAATACTCGGCAACGGAAGCCAACTCCGTCACTATACGTACGGCGGCGACCTCGCCCGAGGCATCGTAACCGCGATGGGGCACCCGGCCGCAGAAAACGAAGACTTCAATCTGTCGACGGATGAATCTACGACAGTCATCGCACTCGCCGAGCGCATCTGGCAAAAGATCAAAGGCCCCGATCTACCGTTTAGGTACATCCAAGATCCCGCGTACGAACACGACGTTCAGGTGCGCAGCCCGTCGGTCGAAAAGGCTCGAGAGATTCTCGGCTTCACCGCGGTCACCACATTGGATGAAATGCTTGATGAAGTGATTCCGTGGGTTAAGGACGCAATCGCCATCGGGCGCATCTAGGCCCCGCGCGCGCGATCAGAGCGCCACGCATTGGATCCGAGACGGAGGCGCGTACGCGGTGATACGTTCCAGTCACTTGGTGGTCCTCAGGAGCGATGCGACAGGCGAACGGGCGTCTTCGAGGGACGAAGGGGCTCGAACCCAAGTTCGCTGCCACGATCAGTCGCGGTCCGAACGCTGTTGGCCGCGTGGCGGCACCGACACGTCTTCATTCTTTTCGATCCCCAGGACATGGTCCTAGTCTTGGGCTGACTGAGCGCTGCCCGTGACGACGCACGAGGACAGACTCCTCCTCTCATCGGCGCAGCGGCGCCTCTGGTATATGGGGCAGGTCGATCCTGACAACCCTGCGTATCTCATTTCCGCGGCGGTGCGCCTCAGTGGCCCGCTCGACGAGAAAGTATTGCACTCCTCCATCGAAGCGGTCTCTGCCCGTCACGAGCCGCTGCGTTACAGAATCGACTCAGTTAAGGGCGAGCCCGTACTCTCTATAGCCGAATTGCCGCAGGTTCCATTGCGCCGGATTCGCACACCGGTGACCGTCGAACCGCGAGACATCTCGGTTTGGCTAGACGAGGCCCTTCAGCGTGAATGCACAGTACCGATGGCACTTAATGGTCGGCTGTTCCGTGCGGCGCTCTTGGACGCTGGACGCGACAGCCACGTGCTTTTGCTGACAACGCACCATATCGTGTCGGATGCCTGGTCTCTCGGAATCCTGATCACCGAAATCTTCCGTTTCTATGAAGCCGCAACTTGCGGCGAAGCTCCGAAATTGCCGGTCCTGGCAGCCACCTACCGCGACTTCGTGGAGTGGGAGGTTGAGTGGCTCCGCCAAAGCGAATCCGTTGATCAAGCTCAGTTCTGGCGGGAGCAACTCGCCAACGCGCCCGTCCTAGACCTGCGCGCGCAGAGGCTGCAACCTGGCGACCTCACCACTGGCGCAGAACAGCTGGCCTTCGATGTGTGTCCCGACGCCGCGAGGGCGTTCCTGAAGGTAGCGCGCGACAACGGCGCAACGCCGTTCATGGCGCTGCTCGCGGCCTGGGCGGCGGCGCTTGAGCACTATTCAGGACAGGACGATATTTGTGTCGGCGCAGCCGTCTCAACTCGACCGAGCTCCGAATTCGAGCCACTGATCGGCTTGTTCGTCAACTTGGTGGTCATGCGAGTTGATTTGGCCGGGCATCTGTCCTTTAACGATCTTGTGGTCCTGGCGAGACGTGCAGCGCTCGCAGCACTCCAACATCGAACTCTTCCTTTCGATCGAGTCGTTCGAGCTGTCAATCCGCCACGAGTCTCATCCCGCACGCCTCTGTTTCAGACAGTCCTCAGCATGCAGCCGGCCCGCGCGGGAGAGATCCGTCTGGCTGACCTCGTCGTGTCGCCGATGCCGTTGAGACGGTCTGTCAGCCAGTACGAACTTTCGCTCGACTTCGAGCTGGCCGCCGACAATTCGCTTCATGCGACCCTGACGTATCGGGATTCGCTCTTCGATCGCCAGCGACTCGAAGAGATCGTTTGCAGTCTCGCGTCATTCATCGATGCAGCGGGAGCGGATCCGAGCGCGTCTCTCGGTCGCTTGTTTTCATGAGCCGGTCGATGCCGGTTGGGGTTCCAGGCGACCTGTAACTCGGATGTATCGAACCGGCGACCTCGTGAAGTCGACGGGCGAGGGGGAACTCGAGTTCTTCGGGCGCGCAGTGACGGCCAGGTAAAAGCTTCGCGGTTACCGAAATTGAATTGGGTGACTTCAGGCAGCTGTAGTCAACACTGTCGGCTGCTCAGCCGTCGAGGCAGTCATGCGTGAAACCGGATCAGGCGTTAGTGCTCTACGGCTTCTGCGCAGCCTCTGCTCAATGAGATTCGCACAAACGGCGAGACGATCCATGGACGGCCGTGGTGGCGACACAGGCGGGGCACCAAAAGGCTCTTAGCCGGTAGTAACCAACCTTGTAACGTGTTGCGTTAGTTGCCGACAGCCGGACGCAAGGCGGGACTTCGCGCATGTGAGAGGAGCCAACGCCAGCGCGAAACGATGAGTTCGAGGAACAATTGGATTGCGCCCGGTGCGAACTGGTAACTGTCGTATTGGCATGTCAAGTCATAGCCTCCCCCTGGACGCGCTCGAATGTCAATCCATAGGCCTTCGCCACGACAGGTTTCAGAGAGCGTAACTGTGCGATCAACCATATCGGCACGAAGTCCCTCCTCCCCTGCGAGGAAGTTGATGGTCACGGTGGCGGCAGGCAGGCCGTGCGGCCGACCGCCCGATACTTCGACGATGTAGTCCCAGGGCGTGACCTCGTTCGGCAAGACGTCGAGCCAGGTCTCCCGAGCGGTGGCAAACGCAACCGCCGGATCGTCAAGGCCGGCTCGAGTCAGGCGTACCGGGACCTGGTTTCCAAACCAGCCGAAGGTGCGCGCGTAGTTCGCACCTCGCCCGGCGGCTACGACCTGGAAGGTGAGGTCGTCTTGAGAAGTCACCGAACCGGCAGCGGAAGCGGCCGCTGCAAGCAGGAAGATGAATTCGGTCGATCGCGCGTGGCGGCGCGCGGCAGCGATTTCGGCCTTATCAACTACGAACGAAACGGACGTGCCGAGGACGGGTCCAAGAGCACCGCTAGTGTCTCGGTAGAACGGAAGAGCTATCGGTCTGAACGGGGACGTTCCATCGAGGTGTAGCCGCCAGAAATCGGCCTCGCGTGTCTCTGGATCTGCGAAGTGTGACCTCTGCCAGAGCAGCCAGCGTCTATAGGCGCCTCGCGTCAGTTCCTCATCGTGCCACTGCAGCCGTGGCACGAGCGCTTTCACGCTGCTCACTGAGTGACGGTCGGAGATCAGGTGGTCCCAGACAAGACAAAGGACGGAATTCCCAACGCGCCGGTGACGCGTGCCGTGCCGGTAGAGCATCGCTCGCCACAACGGGCCTAGCGTCCGATCGACTTCTCTTCTTGAATCAAGTTCTGCTGCGGCAAACGCGTCTTCCCGGGACGCTACATCGACCACACGAAGTGCCGGCGGTGTTCGGCAGAATGCGGCCTTCTCGATCCCCTCGACCGTAAGGAGACGTGTCTGCAGCGCGTCCTCCTGCCGTGCGATCCGCTCAAGAAAGTATTCGACGTCCGCGACTGCGGGAGTCCCCTCTAGCGCAGTAATGAGACGGAGGCTAGCTGGCTGCTCGAGCCCCCGACGTTCCAGATCGCGCCAGGCAGTCTGCTGCCATGAGAGGGGGCAAAGGTCCAACCCAGCAGGTGCGTCGATGGTTACTACTCCGCAGGGGTCGTGTTGGAGGACGATCGCCAGCGCCGAGAACTCATGGGAGGCCGTTGGTTTTCAAACGAAAGATCGCTTTGGGATCAGAGGTAAGCGAAATTAGCTAGCGTCCGCCTATCACTCGATAGACCTAGACCGAGTGGTCGACGAGATCGGCCAAGTCGCAGATTCTATCGGTCGAAACCAGGCGTAGAAGCCGGAGCACGAGACATCGAGCATACGACAGGCGACCTCCGCCGCAGCCCTCCTCCGCGATCACAGCGATCGCCTCAAAGCGCTCTGTTCCGAGCGCGCGGATCCACGGCCGCGCCGCGCGCAAGTTCCTCCCGTTCGACCGAGGTCAACCCCGGCAGTTCACCGCGATGGATCTGGTCCTTCCAGCGCCCGCCAACGGAACTCCGGCCCGATACCCCTTTTCGTGCCATACGACGTCCAGGACGGTGTCAACCAGCCGGGTCAATTGCACACTCGGCATCATCCGCTTGCGGACATCGCCATGCGTTCGGCCAACAAGTCGAGGCCCTCGGGCGACGCCGCCGCCTTGGCAAGCGTCGAAAGCGGGTCTACAACGCCGAATCCGTCAACGGCCGAAGCGATCGCCTTCGCGACGAGGTGGAACTCCGTGCAGCCAGCGATCCACCCGTTTGCACCGTTGCGTTCGCACATGTCCTCGATTGGCCTCACTACGCACGTAGGGTCGGCGCCGCGCTTGAGCTTGTAGACGATCCGGTGCGTCTCCCGCTGATCAGCCGGGCCTGGGACGCAGATTCGCGACTTGGCCGAGGCCCACATCGGGCTACTCTCGAAAACGCCGAGGGCCGAGCAACCACTGGTCTGTAGCAGCAGCCATCGTTCACTCCTGAGGTCAGATATCGCGTCACCAAGTGCGATATCCGGCAACGGCAACACCTTCTCCACGAGCGCCCTAGAGAGCGACGGCAACAGATGATGGATTGTGAAACAGCAAATCACGAGGTGCGCAGCGCCCATATCCAAGAGCTGTCGCATACTCGCTGCAAGAGGTTCGACGAGGTCCGACTCTCGACCAGCCAGCAAAGCCTTCGTCCGGTCGGGAAGTCGCGGGTTCGAGACTAGATGGACGACTGGCATCGACTGCTCCGTCTCGATCGATCGCGCGGCCAGGCGATAAATCGAGTCGAGGAACGCTAGCGACGCGAGAGGTCCTAGCCCTCCGACAATCCCGATCGCGGACGGCCGGACCCCGTGTGCTGCAATGTCGTCGGCGCGTTCTGTCTGGAGCGACATTCGGGCCACCGGTATCGGCCGCGGGTTCTTGATGGCACCCGATTGGGCTCTACTATAGTCCAACTCGCCGCCCCTTCATCCCGCGCCCGCCGATTCCAGCGCCCGATGGATCTGCTTTTACAGCCGCTCCCACATCCAGTCCTGCCGCCCGTAATCGACCTCGTGCGAGCGGCGGCAGCTGCAGGGCCGAAGCGTATCGCTGTCGTATCGGGCTACCAGGAGCTCTCGTACAAAGAGTTCCTGGCGCGGGTGGAGGGAGTGGCCGCCTCGATTGCTAGCAAAGGAATAAACCAACACCAGGTCGTCGCACTGCTGGCGGAGAAGTCGATCGATTCGATAGTCGCATTCGCTGGTCTATTCGCCGGCGGGTACGTTGCTGTCCCTATCGACGCGGCGCTTCCTCCGGCGCGCAAACGCCGAATGCTCGAACTTGGCCAAGTCGAAGCCGTCCTAACCGCCCTCGACTCCAACGACATGACGGGGATGCCGACAAGCATCACGATCATCGACTCCCGTTCTTTCGTTGGCCCGCCAAAGACCATGACGTTGATCGCGCCAGACGATCGCGCGTACATCTTCTTCACGTCTGGGTCGACGGGTGAGCCGAAACCAATCGTCGGGAAGCAGGACAGCGTCACCCACTTCGTCGAGTGGGAAATATCCGAGCTCCAGATCACGGAGCGCGACCGGGTTGCCCAGATCACGTCATTCTCGTTCGACGCGATCCTCCGTGACGTGTTCGTGCCACTCGCAGCGGGAGCGCGGATCCTGCTTCCGCCGCACGCGTTCACTACCGCTAGACACCAAGTCGAGTGGCTTGCAGCAGAACGCGCATCCATCGTACACACAACGCCGAGCATTGCTGCGATCTGGGCCCGCGAAGCGGCAGGGTTGGAACTCCCCCACCTGCGATTCTTATGTCTGTCGGGTGAGCCGCTCACGGCAGAGACCGTCGAAGCAGTTCGATCGGCGTTCGCCACGTCACAGGCCGAGATTGTGAACTTCTACGGCCCGAGCGAGACCACAATGATTAAGTCGTTCTTCCGCGTGCCTACGCCTCCGCTACGCGGCATCCAACCGCTCGGACGTCCCCTGCCTCAGACGCATCTGCTCGTGATGAACGGAGACCGGATCTGCCTCCCGGGCGAGTCGGGTGAGATCGTGATCCGAACTTCCTTCGGCACGCTTGGTTATCTCGATGCCGACGAAGACGACCGCTTCATCTCGAACCCGTATCGGGACGATCCCGACGACAAGCTTTTCCGGACACGTGACCTTGGATCTCTCGGGACCGACGGTCTTCTTCGGATCGAGGGCCGCATGGATCACGAGGTGAACATTCACGGCGTCCGTGTCCATCCGGCAGAGGTTGAGGCTGCAATCGCACAGCATCCCGACGTACACGCCGTCTGCGTAATCGCCATCCGCGCAACTTTTGAGGAGGCACCAGTCCTGATGGCGCACGTAGTACCGGCAGCGGTCGGTATCACGGCCGACGCGCTGCGGCTGTTCCTACTGGACCGGCTGCTCCCGGCAATGATCCCGGCACGCATCTCGTTCCACTCGTCTCTCCCGTTGTTACCGAACGGCAAGGTCGATCGTGTCGCGCTTGCCGTCACTAATCAGCCAGCGCGTGCCGACGAACCAGCGTCCACGACAACGGAGGAGGAACTCCTTGCGATCTGGCGTGATCTCCTCGATCAGCAAGACATCTACCCACTAGATGACTTCTTCGAGCTCGGGGGCCATTCGCTACTCGCAATAGTATTGATCGCGCGGATTGAGGCGGCCTTTGGCGTCGAAGTGCCGCTACGAGCACTGTTCGAGCATCCGACGGTGCGATCGCTCGCATCGCTCGTCGATGTTCTCTCTAGTGCGACGAACAGGGATGGAACGGCCACCGGTACGGTGACGATGAGACAAGGCGACGGGCAGCCGGTCTTTTTCGTCCATGCTGCTGGCGCGTCGCCGCTCGCCTTTCGCGAGGTAGCGCAACAACTCGAAGGACATGGCGCTTACGGCATGGAACTCTCCGAGTCTGAGGGTGATGTTGCGATCGAAACGATCGCCGGCCGCTGCGTCCAAAGCATCGCGCGGGTCCAAGCAACTGGCCCGTATGCCTTCTGCGGACACTCCCTCGGCAGCGTAGTCGCCTTCGAGATGGCGCTCCAGCTAGAGCGCGCCGGCGAACAGGTGTCCTTCATCGGAATCGTCGACAGTCACGCGCCCGCTTCGAAGGGCTGGGTCTACGACGAGATGGGGCTCGAGGCCGAGGTACGGCGGCACCTGGAGCGAAGCGGGAGTGGTATTGAGCTATCGCCTGCCGAGCGCCTATCCGTCGAACGAACGTTCTATGCGTTGCACGCCGCCGCGTCTCGCTATGTGCCGTCAGGTCGGCTGCTCGCCCCGGTGACGCTGTTCGTGGCCGCGGACGAGGCGAGCGCACGTGCACCCGACCTTGGATGGCGAGAAACTGGTGTGATCGCAGAAACTCAAAGTCTCCCCGGCGACCACTTCACTATTCTCGAAGGACGAGGTGCGGAGCAACTCGCGGCGACAATCAAGTCGAAGCTCGAACAACCGACTAGAGCGGCTGCGCGACGACGACTTGCGAGAATTGAGAACGAGATCGTCCGCGAGCATTTCCGGCGTCAAGCTGAGCAATGCGCGCAAGGATCCTCTTCGCTCTACACCCGGATCTGCAGGCTCTGCGCGGAGGACAACTTCGTTACTGAACTCGGGCGCGGTCGCGACTGGGATTTCCCGCTCCGCTTTCTTGCAGCCGTCAATTGGCTGCGCATCCAGGGCAAAGCTCCGGATCTCGAAGCTGCGTACACGAGCAAAGGTGACCCGTGGCCCGCGTTCCGAGACGTCGTCATCACGCGGACAGACGAAGTGGTCAATTTCGTCGACCGTCAGAGCGTCCAAACGAACGAGGTCCAACGTTGTTGGGCTTTACTTCCAGCCTTCCTCGTAGCCACACGTGGGATTAACGACCGTCCTCTCGATGTCATCGAGTTGGGCGCAAGCGCCGGACTGAACCTTCAGTGGGACAGCTTCGGCTACGCGTACGGGACTTCCGCTGTTTGGGGCCCTCCAGGTGCCCGACTCGCGCTATCCGGGCGAGCGAAACCGATGCCCCGCGACGACCTGTTCGACCGAAACTTCGCTCTCCGACGTCGTCTCGGAATCGACCTCGCACCGATTGATCCCCATACGACGGAAGGGCGACTCATACTGGAGTCGTTCGTGTGGCCGGACAAGCCGGAGCGGGCACACCGACTCACCGCGGCTATCGAGCTCGCGCGTGCAGCTCGCCCAGAGATCTTGCGCGGGGATTACGTCGAACTCCTCCCTTCTGTCCTAGCCAATAGAGATCCCGAAGCATTCACCCTCGTGTTCGATTCCGCGTCGACAAACTATCTGCCGGCGGAACAGCTTGCGTTGCTACGGGCGGCACTGGCCGACGAATGCGCCCAGGGCAGCTTTGGGTGGGTTGCGATGAGCGAACCCGCGGAAGGATGGCAACGCGGTTTCGCGCTGGAGGTTCACGCGGCGTCAGTTGACGACGTCGTCGCTCACATCGACTTCCACGGCGAATGGATTGAGTGGCTTCACGAGTCGACGTCCGGCACAGGCGCGCCCACCGACTGACTTGCGAAGCGGATCATGCGATGGCAGGCGACGCGTCGCCAACGCCAACAGCAAGGCGCCGCCAAGCGCGGGTGTGCGGAGACCGGAGATCAAGATTGTTGTCCCCGCCGCTTCCGACCTGGCGCTCCTCGCACTCGAAGGCGCGCTGCGCCGGCGCTTCGTTGACTTCTACGAGGGCCGCCTGCTCGCTCGCCGGCGTGGCCCAACGAAAGGGGCAACCGCGGCAACACGGGGCTTCTTCCTGTCACGAACTTGCATGGCGTCTCGCGTGCTCGGATATGGAGCTGTTTATGGAGCTCCCAGCTTCTCAGGTCCTTCGAACCGTCGCCATCGCTGACAACGGTTCCGGCATTTACACCGGTTTTGGTCCCCCAGCAGGCGGAGGTCCCTCTCGATTAGCGAAACACTTCCACGGTCTTCGCACCGGATGAGGCGCCGGGTAGGGACCTAAACTGTCGGCGGCATGCGTAGGTGGTCGAGAGGACTGAGACCCCGTGGGCCGTTGTGGCGGAACCGTGACTTCATCCGTCTTTGGGGCGGGCAGACGATCAGCGAGTTCGGCGACCAGGTCACGAACCTCGCGATTCCGTTCGTGGCGATCCTTGTCCTGAAAGCCTCGACGTTCGAGTTCGCCGCGCTCCGAGTCGTGGAGATGCTCCCGTTCTCGCTCCTGAGTCTTCCTGCCGGAGTGTGGGTTGATCGGCTTCGTCGGCGACCGATCTTGATTACTGCCGATTGCGGGCGCGCGCTTGCACTCGCGTCGGTCCCGGTCGCGTACGCGCTTGGCGCGCTGACCCTGGGGCAACTGTACGTGGTGGCGTTCGTTACCGGGACGCTGCAGGTGTGCTTCGACGTGTCGTATCAGTCCTACCTCCCGTCCCTGGTCGAACGAGAAGAGTTGAGTGCAGGGAACTCGAAGCTTGCGACGACGCAGTCGGCTGCGCAGGTAGCGGGGCCGGGATTGGCGGGTGTGCTCATCGGTGTGCTGAAGGCGCCGTTCGCGGTCGCGGTTGATGCGGCGAGCTTCGTCGCCTCGGCACTTTTCGTTGCACGGATCGAGCGCCGGGAGATTACCCCGGAGGCTTCTGGGCGTCGCCGGATGCGGAGCGAGATTGCGGAGGGGATTCGCTATGTGGTGCGTCACCCGCTGATGCGGCCGGGGCTGATGTGGGTGGCGACGAGCAACTTCTTCAACAGCGTGCTCGGTGCCGTCTTTCTCATCTTTGCCGTGCGCCGACTGCATCTGACGGCGACAACTGTGGGTCTCATCTTCTCGCTGGGGAACATCGGGGTGCTTGCGGGTGCAATGCTGGCGCCGCGCATCGGCCGCGCGCTCGGCGTGGGACGTGCCCTTATCGTCTTCAGCGCGCTCGGCGGTGCCGCCTGGTTCTTCGTGCCGGCCGCCACTCGCGGAAGCGCGATCCCGTTTCTGATTGCTGCTCAGGTGCTGTTCGGGTTCTGCGCCGTAGCGACCAACGTCGTCGGGATCAGCATCTACCAGGCAATCACACCCAACCGCCTACTCGGCCGTATGAATGCCTCCAGGCGCTTCGTCGTCTGGGGCATCATGCCCTTCGGGTCACTGCTCGGCGGCGTGCTCGGCGCAGGAATCGGCCTGCGTCCAACCCTCTGGGTCGCGGCGACAGGCTCGGCGGTCGCGTTCCTACCCATGCTGTTCTCTCCCTGGCGGCGCGTCTGGACACACGCTGACGGCGAAGACCTTTCGCTCGCGCTAAACGACGAGTTTCTTGCGGCGGCCAGCGCGCCCATCTCACAGCGGGTGTCTTAGGGTTCTGCTCGCGGGGAGAGGAACTCCGGTGCGCCAGCGTGCTCTCACCTGCTGCGACGACAACGGCTCCAATCGAGGCCGCGTTATCTCAAGCACCTATCGGGGACGACCGGTCTAGTTATACGCGCGCGCGAGGATACAACTTGAGCGCACGCCGGACCGCCGTGCCCTCCAGCACGCGGGAGCGGGCAGCGCGGGTGTCAGCAAAGCGATAACACGAGCCTCCGAAACCAGCCGAAACGACGCCAGCTTCATATCGGCCAGAAAGCCGTGTTCTGCAGCGCATTTCCAGCGGTGCCGCAGCGTGCCGAAATCGCGGACCGGCGCTTTTAATCCTCAAGTCGCAGGTTCGAGTCCTGCCCGGCCCATAAGAAAGCGCTGCAAAACAGCGGTTTCTGCTGGCTGAATGTCCAAGGGATTCCCGGGTGTCAGCGAGAGTGTCAGCGTTCGGCCGTTTCGGTGTGTCTGGATTTCGGCCCGTTTCGGTGCCTCTGGCGATGCCAAGTGCGCGGCGAGTGGAAGTCCCATGGTCGACGAGCTGCGCTCGAGGAGCTGCCGCTCGTGAGGGTCTGCGGATGCCCGCTCCACTTACGAGAACGAAGGTGCCAGGTGTGTACCGTCGCGGCAGTCGGTACGCGGTTATCTACCGCGACCGGCAGGGACGACAGCACCAGCGCTCCGCCGCTAGCTTCGCCGAGGCGCGGCTGCTCAAGGCCTCGCTCGCTGCCCCAGCCGGACGGGGCGAGTACGCGCCCCTCTCCCGGGTCACGCTCGCCGAGTACCTGCCCGAGTGGCTGTCCACCTATGCCGGCCGCACAAGCCGAGGTCTGCGTGCGCAGACGAAGCTCGAGTACCAGCGAGACCTTGAGCGGCACGCGCTGCCGTTCTTTGCCAACCAGCGGCTAGCCGAGATCGAGCCGCGCGACATCAAGCGCCTCATCACCTCCCTGATCGAGCAAGGGCTCTCACGCAACTCGGTCCGCCGCCGGCTCGCTCCGCTCCGCGCGCTCCTCGCAACAGCGGTAGAGGACGGCCTCATCCGCTCCAACCCGGCGCTCGGGGTCCGCGTCCCACCAGGCCCCGCCGACCGGATCGACCGAGACGTACCAAAGGCGCTGCGCATGGACGAGCTGGATCGGCTGCTCTCGGAGCTCCCGCCGGAGTGGCGTCTGTTCATAACCTTTCTCGTCCACACCGGGCTGCGCTTCAGCGAAGCAATCGCGCTCCGCTGGGGCGACATCGACAGCGAACGCGAACGCCTGCATGTCCGCCGTCGCCTCTACCGCGGCCTCGACGAGCCAAAGAGCAGACACAGCCGGCGTGCGGTCCCGCTCTCACCGCGCATGCTTAACTCTCTCGCAGCGCTCCGACGCTCAAGCGCCTACCAAACGGACGCCGACCCGGTCTTCGCATCCCGGACTGGCACACCGCTCGACTACGCCAACGTCTACCGCCGCGTGTTCAAGCCGGCCGCAACCCGAGCCGGCGTTCCCTGGGCCGGCTTGCACACGCTCCGCCACACCTGCGCAACGACCCTCTTCCGAAGCGGACTCAACGCTAAGCAAGTCCAGCTGTGGCTCGGCCATCACTCACCCGCGTTCACGCTCGCCGTCTATGTGCACCTGACCGTGGACGACCTCCCTGATCCGCGCTTCCTCGACGCGCTCACAGATCCGTCAGCGCTCCGCCGCACCTCGACTCCCCGACGTGCCACGACGGGTAAGTAGCCCACACCGCTTCTCGCGCGCGCGCCTACAAAGAAGCACGCGGCCGCAGGACGCCACCCTGGCGTATCACGCTCGCGCAGGTGAAGATTCGGGCAGCGCGGGTCGTAGCGTCGCTACAGTCCCCGCCGGATCGCTAGGCAGAGGGCTGGCAGCGAGATGGCACAGACGAGAAGCAGTAGAACGGTAACCCGTCGAACGGCAGCCGCGTAACCATCACGACGGGGTCAAACCGCAATCGCACAAGTTTCTACAAGACTGTGACGGTCAAGCGGCGTGATGGCACTGGGGAGAGCAAGACCTACCGGCGCGGCGGCGTGCTGTCCTTCTTCGCGGGAGCTTGCGACGATTCGATCCCGTCGTGGGCGCAACAATGAGCGGCCCGCGGGTGTGTGTGCATCGCCCAGTCACGGCCCCATAGGCGCGAGGATCAGGCGGGGGCGTAGTCGGTAGGCGCGGAGGCTCGGACCGCGTCGGGGCCTGACGGCGACCGGACGGGTTCGTACGCTGTCTCACTATGAACGGAATGCCGCGAGCGGCCTCAGGCGCCGAGCGTGCGGTCTATCACGAGTGGCAGCCGTTCCCGTGGCTGCAGGCCGTGAGGGAAGGTGGTCTCTCAGGAGCGGCCGCTGTCGCCTTCCTCGCGGGGTATGGCGCGGTCGAAGGGCGTTGGTTCGACTCGGCAGGCCTCGCCTTGCTCGGGTTCGCGGTGACTTTCGGGGCGCTGCTGGGATTGAGTTCGCTTCGGAGAGTGAGGGTCGCTGGGGAAGTCATCTGGGTAGGCCCGAAGATGATTCCGCTCCGCGCAGTGACCGAGACCAGCACGATGCATGCGTCAGAGGCGAAGCGCGTGTTCCGGCGGGCCGTATTACCGGGCGGGCAGCGGGCGGGGCTGCTTGTGGGGGTTCGCGGCTTGGGCGAAACAGAAACTGGCGGCTATCTGGTCTCGACGCGCGCCCTGCGGATCGGGAGGTGTTGGGTTCGTGGGCAGGGCCGCGCGGTGGTCTTGCAAACACCTTCGCTGGCGACGCCGGTCTGGGTTGTGGCCAGCCGTGATCCTGAAGCGTTCGTGGACGTCGTCGAGCGAGCGCGTGCCGCTCTCGGTGCTGTCGGGGCGGAGAGTTGGCTCATGCGTAAGGACTTCGAACTTCACGGAGGTGAGACGACGATCAGGGTTGGCGTCGCCTCGCTGAAAGTCGCAACGACGCAGTTGGTGGAAGTGCGGCGAGAGCTTGGGCGGATGCAGGAGCAGGGTGACCTGCACTCGACCGCAGCCATAACGAGGTTGGATGCGGTTGAGGTCCGGCGACGCGGGCGCGTCGACCTCCTTACACACGATGAGATGCGTGCGATCGCTATGGCGGTCGACCGTGTGCGCCTGGGGCATCCTGAGTGGGACTTCGACTTCGAGTGGTGGGGTCTCGCAAACCTGCGTCGTGCGTGTGAGCTAGTGGCGGGAGGGGCAAGCCCGCGTGAAACGGCGCGGTGGATGGCGAAGCAGCGGCGAGTGAGGTGGGAGAGGCGTCGCGAGTTGAATCGTCAGGGCTTTGAAGCCGATCCAACGCCACGAAGCAGCGTCTTCGCGTACGGCGTCGTTCTCACGGGGATGACGGCGTTCCTTATCTGGGCACTGCGAGCAGAGGTTCATCTGCGGCGGGATCGAGCTAGCAAGCCGTTCTGGCTGGCACTAATTGCTGTCCTGCTCGCGGTCGTGGCCTTCCCGCTCTTCAGCGCCTTCATGGCGCGAACCCGGATGGAGGCCCCCTGGGTCCCCGTGTACCGCTTCCTCGACACGATGCGGGTGAACCTCTCGCTCGTGATTGGCCTCGCGACGTTCCTCGCTGTTAGGTCTACTCCAGGCGGCGGCGGGTCTCGCGACTACTACACGACGGCGGCAGGGCTTATCGGCGTGCTTGCGGTAGCGCTTGCGGTAGAAGCGCGATTCTCTGCGGCGGCGAGAAGCGAGATCCCGTTTCGGGGTGTAGCGGTGCTCATGGGGTTTACGGCGATTAGCTTCAGCGAGTACGTGTGCCTCCACGTTCTTGCGGTAGGAGCTGGGACGCGGAGCGATCTCGCGGTCGTCGCGGGGGTCCTCGTTGGCATTGCGGCGTCGGTGGCGCTACTTGCTGCACTCGGGCCGATGCCGTATCAGTGGCGGGAGGGCGACCGGACGCGTCGGTCACCGAGGGCTGGGGGTCCTCTGTAGTACCTGGTGTAACACCCAGGTGAAGCGTCGATAAAGGCGAGTGTGGGGTCTGTCGCAAGACGTCAAACGTGGCGTAGGCCGCCGAGCTGAGCCCAAAGACGACAGACACTGTGTTGGGCCACTGCATCCTCCGGGCGATGGCTGCTGCTGAGGGCGGAATAGCCGAGATCAAAGCGAGGGTGGCCGCGGGCGAGCGATACTCCAAGTTCGGCGCCTTGCGGCTTTCGATGAAGGTGAGTCCGAAGGCGATGCGCGTTGCCACCTTCATCGTCTGTTGGGCCATCGCGATGAAGATGGACGGGGTCGAGGAGTACTCGATAACCGAGTATCAGCGGTTCTGGAAGGAGAACGAGCGGCAGACCTACCGCGTCCAGAACGAGTTTCGTGAGCTGTGGCCGGAGTTCAAGACACCTGACGAGTTGGCACGGCAGATCGTCAAGCAAGTAGACGGGCGGATCGCAAAGAAAGACGCTGCCAAGCTTCCTCTCACACTTCGAGTGGCGGCGGATGTCTCCGCTTGAGCGGCACTACACGACGCGGGAGCTGGCGTTGAGTTAGGACGCAAGCGATCCGTCATAGAGCTGCTTGTCGCGCCGCGACAACAGATGCTGTGGTGTGCCGCCTTGCAGGATCGCCAGCGTGTCGTCGATGGCAGCGACGAAGCAACGTTCGTGCGCGTACGCTGCGTTCCCTGCGATGTGCGGCGTGGGAATGACGTTCGGAGCCGTGCGGAACCAGGCGTCGCGGTCCGGCGGCTCGGGGTCATAGACATCAATTGCGGCTCGCAACTCCTCTCTGCGGAGCCGCAGCCACAGCGCGTCCTGGTCGACGACGGCCATTCGGCTCAGCAGTACGAAAAGTGAGCCCTCCGGCAGCGCGTTGACCACCTCTGCGCTGACGCCCTTCAGCGTTGCGGGCGTCGGCGGAATAGCGACAACGAAGATTTCGCATTCGCTTGCTAGATCGACGAGCGTTGCCGCACGACAAACTGCGTCGCGGTGCAGTTCGTCGTCGCGGACGAATGGGTCGTACGCAGAGACACGGCAACCAAAGGGCGCAATAAGCCTCCGATAGTGCCGGTTAATGCTGCCGTATCCGGCAAGCCCAATCGATCTCCCGGCCAGGTCGCCGTAAACGAAACCGTCTCCATCCGGCGCGCCGCTTGTCCACCCTCCGTTACGAACGATCTCAACAGATCGAGGTATGTCGCGCAATAGATTGAGCGTCATCGCGACACCAAACTCGGCGACCGTCGGGGTCATGGTGCGCGATGTGTCCACAATTGCTACGGAGCGCCGGTCTGCCTCATCAATGTCGATCCAACCGAACCGAAAGTCATACGTTCCGGCAATTACCTTGAGGCTCGAAGCCCGCTCCAAGCGGCCTTCGTCGAAGCGCGGCATGGCGAGGTGCGGTGCGGCACCAAGCCATGGTGTGCTGATAAGTGCATCGGCGTCGCCGAGGCATTCATCGAGGCTCTCGTCGCGGCCCTCAACCGGATCATCATCGATCCAGTCGACCCACCTCATAGGCCCATGTGGCGAGAGCAGAGATTCAGCGCCCTCACGGTACCGCCTGGCGACACGCGGTCCTGCAACGACGACGAAGACGCTCATCGTGGTGCGGCGAGCCGACCGTCGGCGAGCAGATCCCGGAACCGCTCGATCGTTTCACGCACACCGCTTGCGAGCGGCGTGTGCTGCAAAGGCCCTACGACAGCCTCTAACGATCTGCCGTCGAGCGAACTGGGAAAAGGCAGCGGGTTAGGCTCGAACGAGATAGGCGCATCCGACGCTTCAGCAGCTATCGCAGCGACGATCTCCTTCATTGGAGTCGCTTGTCCTGGAAGGTCGTACACAGATGCGTCGCCGGCGACTGCTCGGCTGGCGGCGATGAAAGCCAGAGCGACGTCGCGTACGTACTGAAACTGGATAGCACCGCCAAACGGGATCCGGTACGGGGTCCCGGCTGCGGCGTAGAGCATCGCGTGCGTGGGAGCCGCCGTCAGCCCGTGGTCCCGCCCGACGCCGTAGACGGTGTGAGGTCGTAGGCCGATGCTACCGACGCCGAAGTCGCGCGCGTACACGGTTCCTATCCCTTCGTTGGCACGCTTGAAGACGCCGTACAGCGTCGACGGCTGCGTCACCATCGCGGCTGCCTCGGTCCCCTCCTCCAGCTCGTCGTAGGCTGCGACGGACGACGCATAGACCAGCGAACTCGCGGTGTCGGAACGGCGACGGACGGCCTCAAAGACGTTGACGGTGCCGACGACGTTTACAGCAGCCCCGAGCGGTGGGTTAGCCCGGCAGAGGGGAACTTGGAGAGCAGCGAGGTGAATGACGTTCGTGATGCCGTGCGCTGCGATGGCGCCTTCCACCGTTGCTGCGTCCCTGATGTCACCCTCGATGAATGGGACGGCGGCAAGCTCGGCACCGGAGAGGATTAGTGCGAGACGTGAAGCGTCCGAGTTCAGATCGAGTGCCACGACCGAGGCGTCTTCTGCAAGGAGCTCGTGGACGATCCAGGAGCCGATGCATCCGTGTGCGCCGGTGACGAGGAAACGTTCTGTCACGCAGTGGGCAATGTTGTCGCTGCCGTGCTCTGGGCGAGGTGGCGAGACAGGAATTCCTGGACATCTACCGGTTTGCCTGTTCGCGCCGACTCGATCGCGGAGAACACCATGGCTGTGCATTGAAGATTGTCCTGAACTTCCGTGGGATGTTCGTCTCGCCGCCCGTCTACCCAGTCGCAGAACATTTCTGCTATGAGCGGGTTCAACCAGGTCTCGCCTGTCAGGAGCATCAGTTCGTCCGTCTCCACCGGACCGCCGGGCCCGCTCCGAGATACGCGCAACTCACGCCGGTCGAGCTCAAGCGTCCCGAGCTCGCACTCGGTGCGGATGTAGTCGTTGCCCCATCCATTTAGCGTGGCCGCGTTTGCCTTCGCGCCTTCGTAGAGGACGCGCACTCCATTCAGCATCTCAACGATCGCGAGTACCGTGCTATCTCCGGCGTATTCGCCCCACCCGGGGTTCCACGTTCGCGCATATACGGTTGCAGCGTTCGATCGTGCGAGAGCACGGTGGATCTCGAAATGGTGCACGGTTCCCTCGACCAGCATTGGATCGGGCATCCGATGGCGAAACTCTCCCCAGGTTCCGAACGCGCGACAGTTATGCGTGAAGCGGTGGACAATGTAGTTGAGCTCTCCGTAGTCGCCGGACCAGACGCGCTCTTCGAGGCTCGCCTTGTCTTGATCGAAGCGGTGGCTCATCGTTACGCACATCTTTCTGCCGGCCGCTTCTACTTTCGCAGCGATGCGACACGAGGCATCCATCGAGTCCGCGATTGGCTTCTCCGAAAGGATGTGGAGGTCGTGCGCGAGCGCCGCGTCGACGACAGCCTCATGGTGAGCTGGCGGGACGACAACGGTGATGGCGTCTGCCTCGTTTTCGTCGAGAGCGCGCGCGAGATCCGTGTAGCAACGCTCTGGCGCGAGATTAAGAAACTCCTGCGCGTTGGCGAGGTGCTCCGGCACGATGTCGACCGCTGCGACAACTTCGCCCTTACCCAGGCGTGACAGGTGAGGGAATACCTGGCTGCACCAATACTTCCCCATCCCGCCGGTTCCGACGAGTACGAAGCGCAGCGGCTGACTCATTTCGCTCCCATTCTCTTTGTCGATGTCTGATGATCTGCTTGCTCGCTGCCGGCCGCCTCAAGCAGGCCCTTGATGTAGCCGATCGCAAAGAGCCGCGCGTTGCGCGAGTAGCCCGGTACCTCGGCGCTGTCACCCTCGAGGGCTGGGACGTGGTCCGTCCGCAACATTCCGTCGTAACCAACATCGAGGTACGCGCGTATGCAGGCGAGCATGTCGGACTTGCCCTCTTCGTGGAACGTCTCGACGAAGGATTCCGGGGTTCCAACGACGTCGCGGAAGTGAACGAAGAAGATCTTTTGCTGCTCGCCGAACTGCCGGATTGCGCGCGGAAGATCGTCGGTCATCAAAGTGAAGTTCCCCTGACAGAACGTAACGCCGTTGGCTTCGCTCGGCGTGAGCTCGATCGCGCGCTGGAACGCGTCGACGCTGGTCATGATCCGCGCGATACCGCGGATCGGCGAAAGCGGAGGATCGTCGGGATGCAGGGCAAGCTTGACTCCAGCCTCCTCCGCAACCGGAACGACGCGCTCGAGGAACCATTCCAAGTTCGTCCACAGCTGCTCCTCGTAGACTGTGCCGGCGCGTGTGAGCGGTGCGTCCTTGAGGACGCTGTGGTCGTAGGCGCTCACCAGGGCTCCGCCCCGTCCGCAAGCGGCTACGGATGTGCGTAGCCAGCCGATGACCGCCATCCAGTTGTAACAGAGGACGGGGATGCCGAGCTTCCCCATGTTTCGGATGAGCGTGCTGAAGGCCTCCAGTTCCTCCTCGCGTCCGGCCCTGCCAAGGCGGATCGCGTCCATGGGCGGGTTGTCTTCGATCACGGCGAGCTTCAAGCCCGCCTCCTCCACCTGGCCCTTGTACAACGCGAGTGGGCCGTACTCCCAAGGGAGCTCGGGAGCGCTGTCGCGCCAATCGGAGAAGTGACGTGGAAGGACGCCCACTGCTGCATTGACACCGACCTGCTTGAGCACACGCCAGAAAGGGTGCGGCCTAGGTTCGAGAAGGATCTCGGCGAGCTCAATCATGCGGTTACCTCACCGCTGGCGCCGAGCCACGTCTGACGCGGAGTGCGGACGGCCATTCCTTCATAGCGATCGAAGACAACCGGCGGTTGAGCCGCCTGACGGGCTGCGGCCGCAAGTGAAGCCGGATCAAGGGCAGGTCCGGCATGGAGGACGAAAGAGAACGTATGCGTTCCCTGGTCTGTGTAGGTATCGCGACCGGTATAGATCTCCGGCTCACCGGGTCCGTACCACGCCATCTTCGGGCTACGCAGGAGTGTCCATTGCCAGCAATCGCCGTCGACGCTGACACTCCACGCGTCATTGGTTACGAGCGCGACATCCTGCCCTTCGAAGGAGACGCGCGACCAACCGAGAAGCGGCCGTTCGACCCGCTCTGTTTCACGCTTGACAGCGCCTCCGGCCTGGCCGTCGAGCCAATCTGTTACAGGCGCGGCGAGCTGGATCGGCATCTGCAGCGCACGTAGGCGTTCATTGAATGCGATCTCGAGCTCGAGCAGGAGGCGTGGATCGTCGCGTTGCACGCTTACGGTCCACCGGAACGGAGACCTGCCAAGAGTGGCGTCGAGCCGAACACGGGCTCGCACCGGGCCGTCTTCCTCCACGACCCATGTGCCACTGTCAAACACCGTGGCGACAGGCTCGTCAAACGCAATTCGATGCTGCCCCCAGGTATCGGAGCCATCATTGCGTAGCCACAAGCGGATACCTTCCGCCCCGAGTATGTCGCGGCCGTTCGCGACGATCTTTGCGATCCCGGATGACGCGAGCTCAACCCGCAGCCCGCCGGTCGCGACCTCCATGGGTGACGCTCGCAGGTCGGAGACGGGCATGTCCGAGGGCGGTGGCGCATCGTCGCGCACGAGTACCTGCACCGACGACCGTGCCGGGACGCGGAGAGGGAAGGCGAGGCGGTTTGTAATCAGGTGCGCCTCCGGCTGAATAAGCTGATAATCGAGCGGCGCACCGTTGACGTCGCTAAGCCAGCGGTCGCCCCAGCGGTCGAAGTACAGCGACGGCTCCGTTTCGACGACGCCCTGCCAATCCTCGTCGTCGGCGTTCACGACGACGATTTGCTGGCGTTCGAACGGCGGGAGCTGATTGCGAGCCCATCGGCGCGTGACGGTATGAATGATTTCTTCACCGTCGATGATCGCGCGGCCTTGCATCGCTCGTACGGAGGCCCATGCAGACGGAATAGAGGTTCCCGCGAGGATGTCGTGGAAGGACGTGAACAGCAGGTCGTCCCACGCGCGGGTGAGCTTACGATCGAGTTCGGGCCGGTCGTGGCAATCGCCACCGAAGGCTGAGAGGACGCGGCGGCCCTGATCGAGGAGGTGCTCGCCGTGCTGCTGGCGCTGCTTGACGTCGTGCATCACGCTGTAACAGCCGGGGAATGTGTGCTGCAGCTCGTAGTCGACGACCGGTAGCTCCGAGCGAAACGGGGCGACTGCATCAAAGAAGGCGTCCGGCGTGCTGAAGCGCAGTTCGATCCCGGGAAATGCATTGCGGTGCTCGAGGATCCATTCGATGGCATCGCGAGTCGGTCCGCCACCATGGTTGCCGACGCCGTAGAAGCACATCGCATGGGCGAGCTGAGGATCAGCCGCTTCGGCTGCCGTCATGATCTGACCGTAAAGATCGGGCGTCCGCGCGGTGTAGCCGGGGACGATGCGAAAGCCAATGACCTCCGCGCCAGCGGAACCTTGCCAGCGG
The DNA here is from genome assembly GCA_003139545.1 of Actinomycetota bacterium. Lineage (GTDB taxonomy): Bacteria > Actinomycetota > Thermoleophilia > Gaiellales > Gaiellaceae > Palsa-739. The sequence goes on along the minus strand of PLJC01000012.1, from coordinate 43,388 downwards.
AATGTCTGGGCGGGAAGCTCGACCTGCTGGGGGCGTGGGCGATGGAAGATGTAGCCGCGGAAGCCGAGCTCCGCAAGGAGGTCGGGCAGCGTTGCGGGGTGCCCAAACGAGTCGACGTTGTAGGCAATGGTCGGCCTGACACCAAACTCGCCTTCGAAGTAACCGAGGCCGCGGCGGAATTGTTGTCGCCAGCCTTGCTCGGTAATGAGATTGCAGTCCGGCTGGACGAATTGGCCCCCGACGATGTGCCACTGGCCTCGGGCGACAAGCTCCTGAACCCGCTCGAATACGTCGGGTGCGATGTCGGCGACCTGCTGGTAGAGCCACGCTTCGCCGCGCGTGAATACGAACTCTTCGTACTCGTCGCAGATGTCGGCCGCAGCGCGAAAGGTGGCAACGGCCTCGTCCGACCCCGCTTGCCAGTTCCAGAGCCAGACAGGATCGAGGTGCGCGTTGCCGATCATGTGCACGATCACGGCGCAACGCTCCGGGGAGTTGCGATTCGAAGCTCCTTGAATCGGCGCATGTTCTCTGCGATTGCCCCTTCGGTCGGGAGCCGCTCCATGCTCGAGGCTCCGAAGAAGCCCGCGACACCATGCGTCCGCTCAAGGACGTACGCGGCATCCTCGGGCTGAGCGATCGGGCCTCCGTGGCAGAGGACGGTGACTTCCGCGCGGACAGCCGCAGCAGCGTCGCCGATCTCCTGCACGAGCGCGACGCAGTCGTCGAGGGTGCGCGCAGTTTCGGCGCCGACCGTGCCGCCGGTCGTAAGCCCCATGTGGGCGACGACAATATCGGCTCCGGCGGCCGCCATTGCACGGGCTTGCTCCGGGTCGAAGACGTATGGAGAAGTGAGCAGCCCGAGTTCGCCCGCAGTTCGGATCATTTCGACCTCCATCGCGTAGCTCATCCCAGTCTCTTCGAGATTCGCGCGGAACGTCCCGTCGATCAGACCGACCGTCGGAAAGTTTTGGACGCCGGTGAAGCCGGCGTCACGAATTTGCCTCAGGAATACAGGCATGAGCCGGAAGGGATCCGTGCCGCAGACTCCTGCAAGAACGGGCGCACTTTCGACGATCGTCAGTACCTCGGCCGCCATCTCCATGACGATCGCGTTAGCATCGCCGTACGGCATCAGGCCGGCGAGTGAACCGCGGCCCGCCATCCGGTAGCGCCCGGAGTTGTAAATGATGATGAGGTCGGCTCCGCCTGCCTCAGCCGACTTCGCGCTTAATCCGGTGCCCGCGCCGGCACCTACGATCGCGCGCCCTTGCCTGATCTGGTCGCGCAGGCGTGCGAGTGCCTCGTCTCTAGTCACCGGGGTTCCTCCACCATCTGAGCGAGCCGACGCGCCATCGACAGCGAGAACTCGGGATCGTTGATGTCGAGATCGAGCTCGTGCACCTCGACGTTGTCGCCAATGTTCTCGCGCAGCGCCTGCACCAGCGCCTCGTCGGCCGCGGGATCGTGGAATGGTTGCCCCTTGGTCGCGATCATCGAGATGCCCCGCAGCGGAATGAACAGGGCAGTCGGACCGGTTGCCGTGTTGAGCTTTACCGCCAGCCGCCGACCGAGTTCCGCACACTCGTCGGGCGTGGTTCGCATCAAGGTGACGCTGGGATTGTGGACGTACAGCGTGCGATTCCGGAAGCGCTCCGGCACTGTGTCCTTAGGTCCAAAGTTGACCATGTCGAGTGCGCCGAGGGATACCACTTGTGGAATGCCGGCCACTCCTGCCACCTGCACTCGCTCAGGATGCGCCGGAAAGACCCCACCGACGAGCTCGTCGCAAAGCTCTGTGGTCGTGACATCGAGGATCCCGACGACGTATCCCGCCTTGACGAGTTCCTCCATCGACTGGCCGCCGGTGCCGGTCTGGTGGAATACAAGCACCTCGTATCCTCGCGCCTCGAGCCACTCGCGGGCAGTCGTTACGCAAGGGGTCGTCACGCCGAACATCGATGCTGCGATCAGCGGCTTTCCGTCGACGACTGGCGCGGTCGCGCGAGCCATTCCGGCGATCGCCGCCGCAGCGTTCGCGATGATCCGAGCCGAAATCTGGTTCAGTCCGGCGATGTCGACGACCGAGTACATCATCGTGACATCGACTGCGCCTACATATGGCCGTGTGTCGCCGGAAGCGACCGTTGAGACGAGCAGCTTGGGCACTCCGACCGGGAGACCGCGCATCGCGTGCGCGATCAGCGAGGACCCGCCCGTCCCGCCTAACCCGACCACCCCGTCAAGCCTGCCATCTCCGTAGAGACGGGCGACCACCTGGCCTGCGCCGTGTGCCATCGCTTCGACGGCGGCGCCGCGATCGGCTGCCGTCACCAACGCCGCGATCTCGGTGCCCGCAGCTTGCGCTACCTCATGCCGACTTACATCCGCATGCACCGAAGGCTCACCGAGGACGCCGACGTCGACGAGGATCACCTCAGCGCCGTGTTCGCGGATGCGCTCGCAGAGATAGGCGTACTCGAGTCCTTTGGTATCGAGGGTTCCGATAACGACGACGGTTGCCAAGTCAGCCTCCAGGGGGCTAGTTCCGGTCAGCCTCACCAACGAACAGTTGGGTCGGGGGAAGGTGTCGAATCGATCAGAAGTTGCGTATATGGATGCGACGGGTTGGTGATTACAGAATGTGCAGGCCCGCTCTCAACGACCTCGCCGTTGTGGAGCACGATGATGTCGCTAGCGATCTTGTAGACGGTGGAGAGATCGTGCGAGATGTAGAGAAGCGAGATACCCAACTCGCTGCGTACGCGTTCGATGATCTCGAGAATCTGTAGACGGAGGTTGGCATCGACCATCGAGACTGGCTCGTCGGCGACGATGAGGCGGGGTCGCACGAAGAGCGCGCGGGCGATCATTAGACGCTGGCGCTCTCCGCCGCTCAGCTGGTGCGGGTAACGCGCGAGGATGTCGCGCTCTTCGAGCCCGACGAAGCCGAGCGCCTCCTCGATGGCGTCGCGCTCCTCGGCCTTGGTCGCGTACATCCGGAGCTTTCGCTGTGCGAGGTGGAAGATGTGCCCTACTCGGTAGAAGGGGTTGAAGGCGCTGTATGGATCCTGAGCGACGGCCTGCACGTCGCGGCGGAATTGTTTGCGCTCCCGCCGGGGCATCTCGCGGATGGGCCGCCCCAAGTACAACACGTCCCCGTCCGTCGGTGTCAGCAGACCGAGTGCGATCCGGCCGGCAGTCGTCTTCCCGCTCCCACTCTCGCCAACCAGCGCGATCACCTGGCGGCCGGACTGCTCGAAGCGGACCGAGAAATCGCGAAGTACGTATGAATCGGCTCCGGCGCCCAGATTGCCGCGGGATCTGTAGGTCTTTCCTATTGCCCGAACGTCGAGGAGAGATGTAGTCTCGGCGTCGGCGAGCTCGACGCTGCCACTTTTGTTCATGTATTGGTTCGTGAGCATCAAGTTGCCACGGCTGCGAAGTGGTTGGGCGCGATCTCCTGCAGCGGAGCCTTTACGTGGGCAGATCCGGTCTCGACAGGTCGGGGATGGCGGAGGAGGGCATCCGCGAGGGGTGCGGCGCGACCTGGAAGAGGGGGAACGGCCGCGAACAACATTTGGGTGTACCAGTGGGCGGGATTCGCGAACACCGAGAGCGTCGGGCCGATCTCTACCAGCCGCCCCCGGTGCATTACCCCGATGCGGTCGACGATCTTCGACTGAAGCGCAAGATCGTGTCCGATGAAGAGAAGTGCAGCTCCAAGCGCCGCCTGCGCTTTCCGAATGCTTTCGATCACTTGACGCTGGACGACCACGTCGAGCGAGCTGGTTGGCTCGTCCGCGACGATCGCGTCCGGCTCTAACGCGGTCGCCATCGCGATGCAGACGCGTTGTTTCATCCCGCCGCTCAGCTCGTGCGGGTACATGTCGTAGACCTGGGCTGGGAGACCTACGCCCTCGAGTAGGCCGACGATGCGAGGTTTGAGACCTCGAGTGTTCCGTCGGGCACCGTGGGCGCGGAAGCACTCTCTTATTTGACTGCCGATCTTTACGACCGGATTGAGGGCGTTCATTGCGCCTTGGGGTATGAGTGCGATCTGTTTCCAACGAACACTCCGGAGCTCGTCCGCCGAAGCACGCGTCACGTCGAGCCCGTTAATGTATGCGCCCCCTGCGGTCACGGTCGCTGGCGGCTTGAGCAGTCCCAGGAGGGCGAGAGCGGTTGTCGTCTTGCCGCTGCCGGACTCACCGACGAGTCCGAATGTCTCTGCTCGCTCGATCGAGAAGCTCAGATCTTCGACAGCGGGTCCTTGCGCGGTCCCGTAGGTGATGGTCAGATTTCGGACCTCGACGACGGTCGCAGCGGTGGTGCGGGCCCAGGGAGGGTGCGAGGCTGGCTGGACCTCTCTTGGTGCCGCGCTGATTCGGATCATGGCTGCTTGCGTAGCCGTGGGTTGGCAATCTCGTCCACTGCGAGGCTGACGAGGAAGAGGCCGATGAAGACGATGACTAGCAGCACGGTTGGCGGCCCCCACCACCACCACATTCCTCGGGACAACGCCCCGCCCTCGTATGCGGATTCGAGCATCAGGCCGAGCGTCGGCGTGCCGAATGTGCCCAGTCCAAGGATCTGGAGGCCAACCGAGGCGAGGATCGCGGCCGAAACTGCTCCGACAAACCCAGCCACCACGAAAGGCAACAAGTTGGGGAGCATCTCCAGCCCGAGTATTCCCGCCGGAGAGGCGCCGGCAAGCCGCGCGCTCTCGATGTAGGGCGCCTCGCGCATGCTTAGAGCCTGGGCGCGCACGACTCGGGTCGTGAAGGGCCAGGACAGCAGACCGATGATGAGGCCAAGAGAGCCGACCGAGACGGAGCCGATGAACGCGGCAACCACGATGAGTATCGGCAGGACGGGAAGGCCGAGCAGCACGTCAGAGACGCCGCGGATCAGCCAGTCGATTGCGCCCCTGACGTATCCCGAGATGAGGCCAAGGGCGGTTCCGATGATCGCGGCGGTAGCGCCGGCGACGAGCCCGATGTCGAGTGTCGGTCGCATGCCGTACGCGAGCATCGCGAGGACATCTCGACCGTCGCCATCGGTGCCGAGTAGGTGTGAGGAGGTCGGGCCCGCGCCGAAGCCATACGCGCCGAGCTGTATCGCGTTGCGGGACTCAATCAGCTGCACGATCTCAGCCGCGATGAACGGCACTCCCAAACAGATCAGACCGACGATCAGGACGGGGCGGCGCCGGGCAGCGCGCATCCGTGCGAGCACGCTGCGCGTGTTGGTCGGACTCGTGACTGAAACGCCCGTCATCGGCGCTTGTAGCTGATTCGTGGATCGAGAAGGGGATACAGCAAATCGAGCAGGAGGATTCCGAACGCCAACGAGAACGCGATGACCAGGCTTATCCCCTGAATGAGCGGATAGTCGTTGCTCCGGATCGCTTGGTAGAAGAGGCTCCCAATACCGGGATAACCGAAGATGACCTCGACCAGCACGGCTCCCGACACGACTTGGCCCAGGGCGATAGTCAACGCCGTCAGTTGAGGGAGCATTGCGGGTCGGAGGCCGTGCCGGAAGAAGAGGGTCCGTCGATGAAGGCCTTTTGCCTCGGCCAGGAGCATGTGGTCGGAGCCGAGCGTAGTGACCATCATTCCTCGCATGCCGAGCATCCAGAAGCCTACGCCCGCCAGCACAATCGACAGCGCTGGGAGGACTGAGTGGTGCACGATGTCGCTGGCAACTGGCCACGAGAATGCAACCTGCGTTCCGGGAGAGGTGGAACCGGTAGGAGGGAAGAGGTTGAATCGGAATGCGAGAAAGAACGACAGCGCGAGCGCCAGCAAGTAGTAGGGGACCGCTGCGAACATCATGAGGGGGGTCATGAGAAGCCGGGCTGCCCTTGGTGTTGTGGGCCATACAAGTAGCGCTCCGAGAATCGAGCCGATCACGAAGGCGAGAAGCGTGCTGACGGCAAGCAGTCCGATCGTCCACGGCAGGGCGGTGCCGATCAGCGTGTTGACTTTGACGGGGAAGAGAGCCGCCGAGTATCCGAAGTTGAACGTCGCGACCGATTTGAGGTAGCGCACGTACTGGATACTGAGCGGCGCATCGAGTCCAAGCATGTGCTTGTACGCCTTGATGATTTGAGGGGCTCCGCTGACTGACTGTCCAGACGCCGACATCCTCGCGATAGTCGCGTCGATGGGGTTGCCGGGAGCGAGCCGCGGCACGACGAAGTTGAGCGTCGCTGTTACCCAAATGATCGCGAAGAAGAAGCCGATCCGGTTTATGACATAGCGGACAGTCATCGAATACGGCCAGTCGAGACCCGCACTAGGAGGGTCGGGGCTGCGCTAGCATCCCCGACCCTCCTACCGGCGACCTTCAGCACGTTCTACTTCGAGGGCCGGATCCGCAGGAGAACTTGGTGGAATGTATTCAGCTGCGGCTCAGGCTGGATATAGGCGTTCTTCTCGGACGGCCAGTTCGTCCAGTACTTGTTGTCGTAGATGATCGTCTTCGGTGCCTGCGTCAACTCGATCACCGGGAGATTCTGGAGAAAGATCGTTAGCGCTTGCGTTGTCAGTTTCTTCGCCTGTGGGCTGAACCCGGGAAGCAAGGCGAGCTCGTTCACGATCGACGTGTACTGGGGATTGTTCCAGCGAACGTTGTTCGCTGTCGGGTTGGATGCGCCGATCGGTGCCAAGTCGGTGTTGGTGTAGCGGTTCAGGGTCTGCCACGGCTCTGAGACGCTTCCGCACTCAAACCAGGTGATCATGTCGAAGTTCCCCGGCGAAAGTGCACCGAACATCCCGCCGAAATCAAGCGCCTGCGAGTTGACGGTAAACCCGGCGGTCTGCAGTTGCGACGTGAGGACCTCGCGAGCGACGCCCCACGACGCGGCTACCGTCGGCGAGAAGGTGGTGAGGTTGATCGTGAGGGGCTTACCGGTGCTGTCCACCCACTTCCCGCCGCTCATCGTGTAGCCATGGCTCTTCAAGATCGAGGCCGACTTGTCGAGCGAGTAGAGCAGCGTGTTGTACTTCTTAAAGAGCGCCGCGTTTGACTGGATCACCGCGCGCAGCCGCGGGTAGTCCGGGAAGAAGAACGGCGTCACATAAGCCGGCCCCTGGTTGAAGAGTGAGCTGAACTTGGCCTTATCGATTGCATAGGAGATGGCCCAGCGCATCTGAGGATCGTTCCACGGCTTTACGGTGGTGTTGATCTCCAGCGAGATCGGGCACGGATCGACGAAGCCGGTCGGAGACCAGGTCTCGAGCTGAGAGTTCTCCTTGCTGATCGAATCCCAGGTGCCAAGGCCGTTGATGTTGCCTGAGCTCGAGTCGAGCTGATTGGTAACGAGGCTCTGCGCCTCTATGTCAGGCGTAACAGTTGAATAGACCATGTACTTCGGGGCTGGGAGTTTGTGGAAGCCCGTCTTTGCCGCCCACCAATCTGGCCGCTCGGTGTAGACGGCACGTGTGGTGTCCAAGCTCGTAAGCTGATAAGGCCCAGTCCCCACCGGCCAGCCCTTCGCGAGATCAAAGTCGGTGAAAGTCGTCGGATTCTGGTTCTTAAAGATGTGCTCCGGAACGATCGCTACGCCCGCCGAGATGTATCCGGCCAGGACGTTGCCGACGAACCGCCGGTCGGGGTGCTTGAGGACGACGACCACCTTGTACCGACCCACGGCGTGAACCGACCGCACCTCACTCGAAACAACACTCGCGTTCACGAGCGTCGGATCCTTCGCGAGCAGCCCAAACGTGTAGCCAACGTCCGTAGACGTGAACGGCTGCCCGTCACTCCAAGTCACACCGTGGCGAAGGTTGATCGTGACGGTGGTGAAGTTGGCGTTGAAAGTCGCCGATGTCGCAAGCCACGGCTCGGCCTTGCCGGTTTCGACATTGAAGTAGAAGAGGTACTCAAAGACTCCCTGTTCGAGGCCCGCGTCCGACGCTGTTGACGAGAGCAGGGGGTTGCCGCTAGGGATCAGCGGAGTGCCGGTTCGCCCAACGTAAACGGTTTGAGCACGGGGAAGTCCGTTGCTCTTGGCAAATGCTGTCGAAGTGGTGCCAGCGACGACTCCGAGAACGACAGCGGTTAGCAGTAGCACGGCCGCGCACCACGAACGCGCACGGAAGCCTGCGAAACGACGATGCATGCGAACCCTCCTGCTCGACAGAGACGGTCTGATGTCAGTCACGCCTGGGCCCAGCCTATTCCCCAGACTGGTAAGAGGTCAAGCCACCCGACCACGATAGCGCGCGCACACAGGAGGGTCAAGACCTCAGCATCCGAGACCCGCGGAAGCAGACGGCAGACGGCAGACGGCAGACGGCGAGGCCTAAGCGGGGGCGACGTCGGTTAGGCCTTCGAGCACATGCTGCAAGTGCTCGACCATTGCCTGATGGGCGGCCTGCGGGTTGCGGGCCTTCAAAACCCGCACCATCGCCTCATGGTCCGCCAGAGCACGCGCGCGGGTCGCCGCCGATCTGGCAGTTTGCCGGCGACTGGCGTTGGAGAGAGTGTTGACGCTGGCGAGAAGGCTGGAAAGGATCGGGCTGCGCGCCGCGGCGCGCAGCCGTCCGTGAAATTCGACGTCGTGCTCGATGAACGCATCGAGATCGTCAAGCTTGCTACGTCCGAGTTTCACGAAGTCCTCGAGTTGCGCAAGTTCGAGATCCGTTGCCCGCTCTGCCGCGAGAGACGCAACTGCAGCTTCGAGCGCACGTCTCGCCTCGAACAACGCCACAAGCGCCGTCGAGTTAACTTGCAGTAAGAAGTCGATCGGTTCCGCGAGAAGCTCCGGCTCGAGGGAACTCACGAAGGTCCCCTCGCCGTGCCTACTTTCCAAGATATTCAAGGCAATCAAGGCCCGGATCGCCTCTCGCAGAGAAGGACGGCTTACGCCCAGCCGTGCAGCAAGGTCACGCTGGGCGGGCAGGCGTTGGCCGGCCGTGAGCTCGCCGCGAACGATCATCTGCTTGATGATCTCCAGAGCCTGATTGGCGACAGCACCACTCCGTTGGAGGGTCTGAAACTCGACGACCGTCTCCTGCATGCGACCTCTCTCTCTCTCTCTCGACGAGGCATCTTTGTAACACAGCGACCTATCTGCGCGCCAGCTTCGAGGCCAGGTGGCTTGACCAATCTGCCGGCGCTCATGTAACGTCGGGAAGCGTCTCGCGCTCGCCGACCAGATGCCGCAGCTATGACGATTAACCACAACGGGCTACCGATCGCCGCTCCGTCGAAAATCGTTTGTGTGGGGCTGAACTATCGAGACCATGCAGCCGAAGCGTCTCAGGAGATCCCAAAACAGCCGCTGCTCTTTGCGAAGTGGGGAAACGCACTGATTGGTCATGGCGAACCCATCCGCCTACCCCCTTTCGTCAAAGAAGCAGACTACGAGGCCGAGCTAGGCGTGGTCATCGGGCGGCGAATACGCGATATCGCTGTCGACGACGCACTCGATGCCGTTGCGGGTTATCTCTGCCTGAACGACGTCTCCGCGCGCGACATTCAGTTTCTCGACGGGCAATGGACGCGCGGCAAGTCATTCGACACCTTCTGCCCAATCGGGCCGCGTCTCGTACCCGCCAAGGAGGTATCCGACCCTCAACTGCTTCGCGTACGGTGCATCGTCAACGGCGAAGTCGTTCAGGACGACTCAACCGCATCGATGATTTATCCAGTCGCGGAGCTCATCGCTTTCGCCAGTCGGTCGCTTCAGCTCGAGCCAGGAGATGTCGTTGCGACAGGAACGCCCGCAGGCGTACAGCTCGGACGGGAGGCTCCCCGGTGGCTCAAAAACGGAGACACCGTCACCGTCGACATCGAGGGCGTAGGAACATTGACAAATCCCGTCGAGCGGCTGGGCTGAAAGTCACCGCAGCGAACGAGCACAAGATGCAGGATGCGACGGAGGTGAGGCACCGATGGAGCCAGACGTGAACGCAGAACACGAAGTCGTCGTGGTGAGACATCTCGGACCAGACTCCAGGCCCTCGTGGTCTGACGTCACTTCAGCGGGCATCTTTACGGTCGAGCCGGACGGCCGGTTCGACCGCCACTACCACGACTGTGACGAATATTGGCTCTTCTTCCGAGGCCGCGGCATCGTTTCCGTCGGCGACGAACTCTTCTCCGTCGAAGCCGGCGACATCGTTTGCACACGAGCGGGAATCGAGCACGACGTCGTTGAGGTTGCTGACACCTTGGCGGGATTCTGGTTCGAAGGCGCAACACCCCCGGACGGTCGGATCGGTCATCTCCACCGCAATTCGGAAGCCGCGCAAGGTCACACCGTTCCGCGGATGAGAGAGCCTAAGTCCTCGGCCAGCGCGGCGCAATGAGCGCCGATTTCGCGGGCAAGGTTGCCGTGGTCGCGGGCGGATCGCTCGGGATCGGCAAGAGCGCGGCGACGCAGCTTGGGCTCGGCCGAGCCACCGTCATCCTCTGCGGGAACGAGGACGGCCCCGTCGTTTCCACGACGACCGAGCTCCGCCAAGCGGGGATCGATGCCTACGGCTTCACGGTCGACGTTACGCGCGCCGCCGACGTCGAACGGCTAATGGCGGACGCGGAGCGCGTCGGCGGCGGCATCGACATCCTGATCAACTCGGCCGGCATCCAGCGCTATGGCACGGTGGTTGAAACGACGGAAGACGAATGGGACCACGTGCTCGCCGTAAACCTCAAGAGCATGTTCCTCACGTCAAAGTTCGCCATTCCGTACATGCGAAAGCGCGGCAGCGGCTCCATCGTCCACGTTTCATCGGTCCAGGCATTCCATACACAGGAAGGCGTCGCGGCGTACGCCGCGAGCAAAGGAGGCGTCGTGTCGCTCACGACGGCAATGGCGGTCGATCATGCACGCGATGGAATCCGAGTTAATGCTGTCTGCCCAGGATCGGTCGACACACCGATGCTTCGCGCCTCCGCGCGAAGATTCGCCGCGCCCGATAAGGAAGACGATCTGATAGCCCACTGGGGACGTTCACATCTCCTTGGCCGAGTAGCCCGCCCCGAGGAAATCGCAGAAGCAATCGCCTTCCTCGCCGGCAACGCATCGAGCTTCATGACCGGATCTGTCTTACTCGTCGATGGTGGCCTATCAGCACAGCTTGGCGCCACGACCGAGGCGAGATGATCGGGTTGGAGCCGACATTCCCGCAATCCGCCTGCCGCATCTTCTTTGACGGAATGCTCAGCGAGCCGCAACTCGATCACCCGGAGTGCGTCGCCGTCCACAGCAATGGAAGTATCTGGTGCGGCGGAGAGCGCGGTCAAATCTACCGAATTGAACCCGACGGCAGCGCCCTCGAACAGATCTCTACTACGAACGGGTTCTGTCTCGGGCTCGCATTCGGGCCATCGGGCGACCTCTACGTATGCGATGCAAAGCACTCGGCAGTAATGCGTCTGGACGTTCGAACTGGACTCGTCGACACGTTCGCGGACGGTGCGTCAGGCCGTCGGATGCGGATCCCGAACTATCCCGCTTTCGACGACGTCGGGAATCTCTACGTCTCGGACAGCAACGAGATGAACAATCCCGGACCCGGCATCTATCGCTTCGCGGCGGACGGAGCCGGCGAGCTCTGGTACGAGCCCGACGTCAACTTTGCCAACGGCATCGCCTTCGACGAAGGGTACAACCGGCTGTATGTCGCAGAGACATTCTCGGGCCGGATCTTCCGGCTGCCGATTCGGTCCGATGGGAGCGCAGGCGAGCGCGAGGATCTGATCTCGTTGCCCGGCGTCCTTCCCGACGGGCTCGCGTTCGACGCGAACGACGTTCTCTACATCGCCTGCTACGAACCAAGCCAGATCCTCATCTCGGCGCCGCCCTACCACGACGTGCGCTGTCTCGTCCGAGATGACGCCGCGCACATGCTCTGCCACTCCACTAACGTCGCATTCCGTGATCGCACGCTGTTCATCAGCAACTTCGGACGCTGGCACATCACCGCGCTCGACCTTCCGCAGAGCTTCGATTGACTTCTTCCTACTGGCGTCCGCAACGCAATTGGGGCCCTCGCCTGCGCGAGTTCGAGTGGCTCGGAATGCGCGCGCTCTCACTCGAGAACGAACGCCTACGCGTGAGCGTGCTGATCGATAAGGGTTGTGACGTCTTCGAGTTCCTGTACAAGCCTCAAGATCTGGACTTTGTCTGGTTCACGGCAAACGGGTTCCGTAATCCGCGCCTTGTACCCCCGGGCGATCCTGCGGGCCTATTCATCGACAGCTACGGCGGCGGCTGGCAGGAAGTGCTCCCGAGTGGAGGCTCTCCCTCCCATCACGCCGGCGCCTCATATGGACAGCACGGCGAGATCGCATTGCTTCCGTGGGACTACGAACTTGTCGAGGACAGCGAGCAGGCCGTCGTCGTGCGCATGTTGGTCGCTTGTCTGCGGGCTCCGCTCCGGCTCGTGAAGGAGCTCCGGCTGGAAGCTGGCTCCGCACGCCTCGAGGTCTCCGAATTGGTCATCAACGAGAGCGCAACTGACGTCTCCTTCATGTGGGGACAGCACCTTGCGTTCGGAGCGCCCTTTCTCATGCCGGGCGCACGCATCACCCTCCCGGACGGCATCGAAGGCATTCCCCACGTCCGCGCTCTCACCGCCGCACCGCGTCGTGTCGCTCCCGAACGCTTCCGCTGGCCGCACGCGTCCTCGCCGGATGGAGATCCTGTCGACCTCGCCGTGCTCCCAGACGAGTCCGGATCAAGCGACATCGTCTACCTGACCGGCTTCCCGGAACATGCCTGGTACGAGGTGACCTGCCACGGCACCGGTCTACGCGTCGGCTGGGACGCACGGGTGATGCCGTATCTCTGGTTCTGGCAAGAGTTCCATGGCACGGCCGACTATCCGTGGTATACGCGCCACTGGAACATCGGCCTTGAGCCTTTCTCGAGCTATCCCACGAATGGACTCGCCGACGCCGTCTCAAATGGGACCGCCCTCGCCCTTGCCGGGCACGCCCAGCGGTCATTCTCATTCTTTGCGGAAGTGATCGCATTGTGAATTCGGTGATCCTCGACCTCGGTCGGATCGTCGGCGACCGCAACGCGATCGCGCCGACAACAAATTCGCCGTACTTGTTCGACGCGACCGAGGCTCGCGGCCTTCATGGCCACGCCGATGCCGTCGTTTGTCCGGGTTCCGCGGAGGAGGTTGCCGGCGTGGTCGCCTGGTCCTACGAACGCGGGATCGCGATCGTACCGCGCGGAGGTGGCACCGGGTTCGCAGGCGGCGCTGTCCCATCGGGCGGTGTCGTACTGGCTCTCGAGCGGCTCCATCGCGTGCGGTCATTCGACCCGCTGCTCTGGCGAATGGAAGTCGAGGCAGGCGCACGGACACTTGACATACGACGAACCGCACGCGCAAGCGGTCTCCTATTCCCACCCGATCCCGGTGCCGCTGAGCAGTCACAGATCGGTGGCAATATTGCAACCAATGCCGGAGGTCCGCACGCCTTCAAGTACGGGGTAACGGGAGCATGGGTCACCGGTCTCGAGGTCGTCGTCGCTCCCGGCGAGATCGTCTCCTTCGGCGGGCCGATCCGTAAGGACGTCTCCACGCTCGACCTGAAGAGCCTGTTCATCGGTTCCGAAGGGACACTCGGGATCATCACGGCCGCATGGCTGAGGCTGGCGCCAGCACCCGAGGTCGCGCTGCCGATCGCCGCCTTCTACGCTGATACGAAGACCGGGTGTGCCGCCATTGAGGCCATGTACGGGAACGGCTTGGTCGCGGCAGCGCTCGAGTATCTGGATGCCGGCACGCTCGCGCTGGCGGGCGCGACATTCCCCGGCGGTGTCCCCGACGGTGCCGGCTTTCTCGTCATTGCAGAAGCGGACGGAACGGCCGAGGAGGCTCGGCGGCTCTGCGATGAAATGACGAACGCGCTCGCAGGCGATGCGATTCGGATCGTCCATCCGGAGCCGCAAAATCTTTGGCGCTGGCGCGACGGCGTTTCGATCGCAGTTACGGCAGCACTAGGAGGAAAGGTCAGCGAGGACATCGTCGTTCCGGTCGACCGACTCGCGGATGCCATCGACGCGACGGTTGCGATTGGCGTGCGCCACGGACTTCAAGCCGTGAGCTGGGGGCACGGGGGCGACGGCAATCTTCACTCGACGTTCTTGCTCTCGCGCCACGACAGTAGCGCGCTCGAAAAGGCGGAGCGCGCGGCCGACGATCTGTTCACGCTGGCGATCGAACTAGGAGGATCGATCAGCGGTGAGCACGGTCTCGGCGTCGTCAAACGCGGCCACGCCGGCTGGAACCCTCGAGTCACAGCACTTCACACTGCGATCAAGCAAGCCCTCGACCCAAAGGGACTCTTCAATCCCGGCAAGAAGCTCTAACCAGAGCGCAGTCTCCGCTCAAAAGAGCGACCAAAATCTGCGCCGAAGTCGCCCGCCGACCTGCACGCGAGGTTCATTGCGGTGATGAGCCCGGAATGCTTCGCTGACTCATCCGACAGAAGACGAGCCGGTTGAGGGCCGCGACAATCCCAAGGCCTCTCGCATCGACCGAGAGCCTGAGGTAGCGCGTCTCCACGGCGCGACTTAAGAACTCGCGCAGCGGGAGCGCGCCGGCGTGTACTCGAGCATCGCCGTAGTGGCCGTTCAGTTCTCGAGTGATCCGCCGGCGATCAGGAGCCTGCCGGCGACGGCGGTGCCGGCGGCGGAACTGGCCGATCATTGCCGCCCCACGCCTCATTGGCGCAGGCGCCCGTTGGAGTCGCGCTGAGAACGAGTAGCCTCGGCCGCGCACCAGTGCTCCGAATGTGCCCCGACAAGGTGGTGCCGACCGGACAGTCCGCTTTCGCGGAACGTAAAGTCACGACCGGCATCGTTGAGGACTTGTCCCATCGGGACTCGCGAGCGGCACTCGGCGATGCCAGTTATGCGCCGTCCCGTCAAGAGGGTCTCTCTAAACGGTCCCTCTAAAGAGTTCACGCGCGCGCGAATAGCAGATCCTGTGGGCTCGGCAGCGGACCGGCCGCCGTTCCGGACCCCGATGCCATGCAGAGCTGATTAGCCGCGGCCTTTCTTGAGGGGGTGTCAGCAAAGTGATAACAAGAGCCACCGAAACGGGCCGAAAGCGATGTTCTCGATGCGGGCCAAAACACGCTGATTTGCAGCCGATTCCCAAAGATGCCGAACCGCGCCGAAATCGCGGACCGGCGCTTTTAATCCCAAGGTCGCAGGTTCGATCCCTGCCCGGCCCACTCAGGTCTGATCGCGAAAGCGGTCACGAATTCTTAGAAGCCAGAACACTGGTCGGTTGGAACGCTTTGCCGCCGGGAAGCGAGCCGTTGACACCGGCTGTGTAGGTGCCATGATTCATATCGGGGCAACGGCTACCGGCGAGGGGCGATCGTTCTGCGGCGGATCGGCATCATCACCTTTATCGGGCTAGGGCTGGCTCTTTGGTTCTCCACGGCTGCGCTAGCTGTGGGCGCACCAATCCACACGACCGCCAACGTCAACCTCCGCAACGCGCCGAACACCAGCGGAACGGTCCTCACCGTGATTCCGCAGGGAGTCAGTCCTGACTACAACTGCTGGACTCAGGGCCAAAACATCGGCGGCGTCGACGCTTGGTTCAACGTCAACTACAACGGCCACACCGGCTACTACACCTCGTACTACGACGATAGTTCGTTCTCGACCGACTCGCAGATCACGTCGAAGTACGGAATACCTCAATGCGGGGCGTCCGGCACGATCACGATCTCAGGGAACAGTCGGTTGCGCCTCGCACAACGTCGAAGGCATCTGGGTCGACTCCAGCGGTGGCGGCGGAAAGTTCGCAAGCTGGACGCCAACGTCCGGCCACCCAAGCACTGCTACCTATAACGCGACATTCTCAACAGTCCTTGTATCGACCATTCGCCTCCATGTCGGCTGCGGAGGTTCGGCAAGCAGTTGGTGGTCAGACAACCGCACGCCGGGAACGTCGGTCAGCGGATCAGCGACGTTGAACGCGGCCTGTAACGAGGGAACGACGCAGCCGCCCGGGGGCGACAACACGCGCTGCTCGTGGGGCATGCCGGTGATTCCGGTGCAGGTGACCGTGCAAGGAACGGTTGGGTGCGCCTCGCACAACATCGAAGGCGTCTATGTCGACTCCAGCGGCGGCGGTGGCAAGTTCGCCAATTGGTCAGCCACAGTTGGGCACCCGAGCACCGCTACGTATAACGCGACGTTCTCTGCAGCACTCGCGTCCACAATTCGCTTGCACGTCGGGTGCGGTGGCTCTACCACCGGCTGGTGGTCGGACAACCGAACCCCCGGCACATCGATCAGCGGCTCGGCCACGCTGAATGCCAGCTGCAACGAAGGACCAACACAGCCGCCCCCGGGGGACAACACGCGCTGCTCATGGGCGATGCCGCCGATTCCAACCCAGATAACGGTCCAGGGGACGGTCGGCTGCGCCGGACACAACGTCGAAGGCGTTTGGATCGACTCCAGCGGCGGAGGAAGCAAGTTCGCCAGCTGGACGCCGACTACTGGGCATCCAGTAACAGCGACCTACGCGGCGACGCTGAGCACCCTCCTTGCGACGACGATCCGGCTGCATGTCGGCTGCGGTGGCTCGACGGGCGGCTGGTGGTCAGACAATCGAACGCCTGGCACGTCGATCGGCGGCTCCGCGACGTTGAACGCAACCTGCAATGAGGGCACAACGAAGCCGCCTTCTGGCGATAACACGCGCTGTTCGTGGGCTATGCCGCCGATGGGCGGCGTTGCGACTACGACGCATCTACTTCCTGGAGTGGGCGCGACGGGCGTAACTTACATCTGCGGTCCGACTGCCGGATACTCATGTACTCCCGGATACACCGGAGTGAACGTGACTGGCTGGGCCTGGAGCGACTACGGCTGTCCGAAATGGGCGTCGGGATGCCCGAACACGCCACACAACTGCACTCTGTACGCCGCCTGGCGCTTGATGAGGAACGGCGTCAACCTGAGCTGGTCCGCGAACGCCTACGGCTGGGCGCAGACAGCACATGACAACAAGACGTATGTTGACCAAAGCCCGGCTGTTGGCGCAATCGCTCAATGGAACTCCGGCACAGGACACGTCGCTTACGTCGAGGCCTCTGATTCGAGTGGAATCACGATCCGAATGGACGATTTCAGCACCTCGACGAGGTGGCCCATCGGATATACCGCAGAAGTTCACATCACGCCAAGCTCCCCAGCCTGGCCCGATAACTTCCTGCACTTCTGATAGTGCGACGGGTCTTTCTCCGCATCCGATCCATACCGATTTTGGGTCGGCCATCGAGATCTACGATCGTCTGCGCCGTCGTGACCTGCTGCTGTGCGGTATTCGTGAGCGGGCCGTCCTCGGGATCAGCCGCCACCAAAGGTAGCGATGACTATCCGACTTCAATCGCTGGCTGTCGTTCGGTCAGTCATCCAGGCGCTGCCTTCACGTGCGACTTGAAGAACGCGGCCCCGGACACTCTGATCGACCCGTGGGGCGAGTACAACCGGGAATGCACTTCGTTTGTCGCGTGGCGCCTACATTCGCGAAACGGCTTCGAGATGCCATTCCACGACAACGCCCTAGGCTGGGGAACGGACGCCAGCGGTACTTACCCAGTCAACAAGACTCCGGCAGTCGGCGCCGTCGCATGGTGGAACACGGGGAAGGTCGCTACGAGCCACGTTGCATGGGTGGAGGCGGTCTCTGGTTCGACGGTGACCATCGAGGAATACAACGCACAACATCCGTACGCCTACGACGAACGGAATATCGCTGCCAGCTCGCCAACGGATTACATCCATTTCCACGACCTCGTTAGCAGCATCTCGGACGGCTCCTTTGTTTCCTATCAGGGGAACGTCTATCGGATCGCGGGCGGCGCGCCCGTTTACGTTTCTACTTGGAACGTGTATGGAGGTCCGCAGCCGGCGACGGCTCTAACCGCCGCGCAGTGGAACGCGCTTAACGCGTATCCAGCTGACGGCACCTTTGTCGCCGCCGGTGGATTCGTCTATCGGATCGCTGGCGGCGCGCCGGTCTATGTGTCCACCTGGAACGCAGTTGGCGGACCGCATGCTTACGTGGAGATCGACCCGGCGGCAGTCATCAACGCCGGAGCTGGAAGTGTTTGGAACCATCTGCGCCAATATCCGGCGGATGGAACGTTCGTGGCCGCCGGTGGCTACATCTATCGCATGGCGGGCGGCGCACCGATCTACGTCTCAAACTGGAATAACGTCGGCGGCCCGCAACCATCCGTAGAGATCGACGCGGCTGCAGTCGGTAACGCCGGAGGTCCTGCGCCCTGGAACCATCTGCTCGCCTATCCGGCGGACGGAACGTTCGTCGCCGCCGGTGGCTACGTCTATCGGATCGCGGGCGGCGCACCGATCTACGTGTCGAGCTGGGGATCTGTCGGTGGGCAGCAACCGTCCGTCGAAATCGATCCGTCGGCCATCTCAGCCGCAGAAGTCGGCTTTCCGTGGAACCACCTGCGCCAATATCCGCTTGATGGCACCTTCGTAATCGTCCTTTCCGGTGCCGTCTACCGCATCGCCGGTGGCGCGGCTATCTACATCGACAGTTGGGCGCCCTACGGCGGCGTCCGCCCAACGACTCTGATCGACCAGGCGGCGATAAATAGCGCCGGTGTCGGAGTCCCCTGGAACCACCTGACGCCGAAGCCAGCAGACGGGACGATCCTCCAAGGACTTCCGTCAAACGGGTTCTGGAAGATCACGGGCGGTAAGCGCGCGGCCGTAGCACTTCCGCAGCCGATCGCTGTGGCGGTGCCTGACGATGCGCTGGTTGGCTTTCCGCTCGCGAGTGCGCCCCCGAAGATCAGCTCGTTCTCGCCGGCGACGGCTGGTGTCGGAAGCACCGTGACGCTCACCGGTAGCAACTTGACAGGAACCTTTCAACTCACGTTCAACGGAACGGCTGCATCGAGTTTCCACGTGGTCTCCGCGGCTCAGGTGGCTGCTGTCGTGCCCGCCGGAGCAAGCAGCGGCGCGATCACGGTTGTCGCCCCCGGAGGCAGCGCCACCAGTACCGGGACCTTCAGCGTCATCCCTGCACCGACGATCGCCTCGTTCAGCCCAGCAAGCGCCATTCCAGGCAGCACGGTCACGATCACCGGCGCGCACTTCACGGGTGTTAGCGCGGTCATCTTCAACGGCGTGAAAGCGACGTTCCACTTCGTCTCTGACACGTCGATCGCCGCGGCCGTTCCTCCTCTCGCTACGAGCGGGCCGGTGTCAGTGACCACGCCGGGCGGTGCTAGCACCAGCGGTAGCAGTTTCACCGTTTTGCCGTTCCCGTCGAGCGTTTTGAGCTTCACGCCCGCGAAGGGGCCGATCGGAACCCACGTGACCATCTCAGGCGCGCATTTCGCGGGCGCAACTGCGGTGAAGTTCAACGGAACGGCAGCAGCGACGTTCAAGGTCGTTTCCGACGACCGGATCACGGTGACCGTGCCGGCCGGCGCGACAAGCGGGAAGATCGCGGTCGTCGGACCCGGCGGGACCGCGACGAGTAGCGGCACCTACACAGTCACGTGAGCTGCGCAGGCCGTTTCATTTCGTATGGGTTAGGGCCGATTGCGCGACCGCGGTCGGTGATCGCAATCGCCCTGCTGCTGGCATTCGTTTTCTCGGGGTCAGGAGATGCTCGTGTCTTCTCTCATGCAGCAGCTCAGAGCAACTGCGGTGACACGATTCTTGCTGGATCGTCTTGGCTTAACGGCGGCGGAGTCGACGTCAAGAGCAATGGCCCGAAACAGGGCACCGGGGTCGACTGCTCGTCCCAGACCTCCGTAGTGAATGGCGTCGTGGCGGGCGAAGAGTGGCAGTGCCCGGAACTGGTAAACCGTCTCTATTTGACTAAGGGGTGGATCCACGCCCCATGGCACGGCAACGGAGACGAGATGTTCGACATGGCACCGGCGAGCCTCTCAAAGGAACCGAATGGATCAATCACCTACGTCGCGCCAGGCGATGTCGTAAGCATCAACGAGTGGCTAAATGGCGCGCCTCAAACGGGCGGGCACGTCGCGATTGTGAACACGAATGGCCGTCAGACCAGTGGACAGGTCGCCCTGATCAGCCAGAACGGTGGAAACACAGGTGATCCCGGCGTGTCGCGGGTATGGACACTGACCGACGGCTCGCTAACACGCGCCGGGAGTGGCGGATGGACATACGCGGCCGTCGGAGTCGTACATGCTCCATTCAGCGGCGGTAGCGGAGGCGCCCTCTCCGCCACGACTCCGTTGGCCCTATCTTCGCCTGGCGGTCTGAAGGTTTACCAGCCGATCAACTTCTCCTTCACCATCAAGAATGTCTCCGGTTCGGCGGCGAGCATTCAGCGCGTCGAGGTTGCTGTCCGCGACCCTGGAAACCAGCCTGTCGACAAGACCTGCACGAGCGGCACTGGTCTCAGCCTCGCCGCCGGTGCGAGCTGGGCTTGCAACGCCTCAGCGACGACCGGCTTCGGCTCCCCGGGCACGTACACCTACTGGGCCGACTGGCTCGACTACGGCGGTAACTGGCACACCGGCCAACTCTCCTCGACGCAGAGCTTTACGCTCGCCCCGACCTCGCAGACGCTTGCGGCAGCTCAGCCGATATCGATGTCTGCACCTGGAGGACTCAAGGTCTACCAGCCACTGCAGTTCAGCTTCCAAGTGCTCAACGTCTCCGGGTCTGCGGCGAGCATCAAGGACTTCCGTGTGCCGATTCGCGGGCCGGGCGCGCAGGGCCTCGATCTGCAGTGCGCCGACGGCACCGGTGTTGCTCTCGCTGCCGGAGCGCAGTGGACGTGCAGCGCTAGCACATCGACTGGTTTCACAACCGCCGGGACTTACACATATTGGGCCGACTGGGAGGGCTACGACAATCGCTGGCACACAGGCGAACTAGGCCCGATGCAGACCTTCACGCTCCAAGCTGCACCGCAGGCGTTTGTGATTGCCACGCCGCTGGCGATGACGGCGCCGTCGGGACTGAAGGTGAACGCACCGCTGCAGTTCAGCTTCACAGCGTCGAACGTCTCTGGCTCCGCGGTACTGGTTAGGAGTTTCAGAGTTCCGATCCGCGACCCTAACGGCCTGGGACTCGACCTTCTCTGCTCCGGAGGCACGAACGTCAGTGTCAGACCAACTGCGCATTGGACGTGCAGCGCGTCCACGACTGGCCTCGCCCTACCTGGCACTTACACCTACTGGGCCGATTGGGAAGGAACCGATGGCAGTTGGCACCAGGGCCAGCTCGGCCCCAATCAAACCTTCACGCTTCCTGCTCCACCGGCGCCGCAGATCTCAAGCTTCACGCCGACGAGCGGATCTCCCGGCACTGTCGTGACGATCAGCGGTGCGAACTTCGCCAGTGTCAGTGCCGTTCACGTCGGCGGTGCGACGGCCAGCTACACGGTCAAATCGCCGACTTCGATACTGGCGACCGCGCCATCGAGCGCGACAAGCGGCGCGATCACGGTCGCGACACCCGGCGGCACCGCGACGAGTGCTGGGAATTTCACCGTGATCCCTCTGCCGCCGAGGATCAGTTCGTTCACGCCAACCCACGGGAGCGCAGGAGTTACGGTCACAATCAGTGGCACCCATCTCTCAGATGCTGCCTCGGTCGCTTTCAATGGTGTCGCGGCAGCTGGCTTCACTGTTCTTTCCGACACCGCGATCACCGCCGTCGTCCCCGGCAACGCCTCAAGCGGCAAGCTGACCGTCAAGACTCCAGGCGGGGCCGCAACAAGCGCCGGAGTGTTCACTTTCCTCCCGCCCTATACGGTGACCGCGGTGGCGGCGTCTACAAGCGTCAGTCCGAACCAGTCATTCACGATCACCGGGTTGGTGTCGCCTGCCGCAGCAGGTGAGAAGGTCACGCTTCAAACCGGCCTTCGCAGCTCTTGGACAAACGGGAGCCAGGCGACCGTGATCTCGAAGAGTGAGTACAGCTTCACCGTCAGCGAAAGCGGCGCTGGAAGCTTCCGCTTCCGGGTAGAGAAAGCAGCATTCGGCGGTCACGCGCTCGGAGACAGTCCGGAAATCGACGTGCAGGTGAACGGCTCGACACTCACAGCCGGGAACCAGCTCATCGTCGGCCAGTACCTGACAAGCCCTGAGAGCTTCTACCGGCTCGAGCTGAACCCGGACGGCAACCTCTCGCTGATGGTCGGCTCATCCGGCCGCTCAATCTGGTCTTCCGGCACCCCCGGCCACGCTAACGCGATTGCCGTGATGCAGACCGACGGCAACTTCGTTCTATACGACGCGAACGGTGCCTACTGGTCGTCGAGCACAGGCGGGCACACAGGCTCGTACTTCGCGGTGCAGGACGACGGCAATCTCGTCGTCTACCCACCGTCGGGCGCTGGCCTATGGTCGACCGGCAGCGTGCAGCAAGACCTCTATGGCGGTGAGAAGCTGATGCCGGGCGAGTCGATCTACAGCCAGAGCCGTGCCTACCAGCTTTTCATGCAGACCGACGGCAACCTCGTTCTCTACCAGCAGAGCAGTGGTGCGCTCTGGTCGAGTGGCACAACCGGGCACGCGGGTGCGCATGCCGTCATGCAGACCGACGGGAACCTGGTCGTCTACACGCCGGGGGGCGTCGCGCTCTGGGAGAGCGGCACCGACGGGCAGGGCGGCGCGCATCTGATCGTCCAGAACGACGGTAACACCGTCATCTATTCGTCGAGCGGCTCAGCACTGTGGTCGACGAACACGGCCTCGGGAGGTAGTAGCGGAGGCGGAGGCGGGCCGGTCGATGACTACCCCACGTCGATCGCTGGGTGTATCCCTCTCAGCGGCGGGCCGCCATTCACATGCGATCTGAAGGATTCAGCTCAAGACTCAGTCTTCGATCCATGGCGCGAATACAACCGCGAGTGCACATCCTTCGTCGCATGGCGGCTGTACTCCCGGAACGGCTTCTGGATGCCCTTCCATGACTACGCAGAGAACTGGGGCGCGCGGGCGAAGAGCCTCAGCTACGTCGTCGACACGAACCCGAGGGTCGGTTCAGTCGCTTGGAAGAGCACTGGGAACATCAATACCGGCCACGTCGCCTGGGTAGAAGCTGTCACCGGCAACAACGTCACAGTCGAGGAATACAACGCCGATTTCCTCGGTCACTACAAGGTCGAGACGCTGGCGAAGTCGTATTTTACCGGTTACATCCACTTCAAAGACTTGCCCTAGGCGACTCGATCAGGCGGCGGGCACCTTGATTTGGCAGTGACTGGCTACGCGGAAAAGCCTTCCCCATGAACGTCGACCTCTAGAGATCCGGCGACGCGGACGACTGCAGCTGTTGCAGCTGCTCGGCCGTCGGGCACCAGGCGGACGCGAACGCGGCGACGTCCCAGCCGGCGAGCCCCGCAGCCGCTTCGTATGCCGACTGGAGGAAGGCGAGCACCAATGCTCGTGGGTCGCGCGCGCTGCGCACCGTCTCCCACGGGAGCACCGTGAGCCCGATCGACGTCCACTCGCCGCCGACGATCGAAGCGTCTCGCCATCCCGCCGGCTCCGGAGACATGAAGGCGTAGAACGACGCGTCCGGGAACGTCTGCTCGTCGCCCATCCAGAAGCCGAAGAGCATCAGCTCGTGCGTGTACGCCTCTCGATTGACCGCGTCGCTTGTGATTGCAACGCCCGGGCGGCCGGAGAAGCGCGTCAGCGAAAGGTCGAAGCTGTGCCAGAAGAGCTGGACGGGGCTCGTCTTGCCGACGAACCAGCCGCTGAACTCCTCGAAGACCGAGCTCGACCAGTCGAGGGCGCGATGGAAGCGCTCGACCGCGTCGCGGTCCCACGACGCGTGCTCGGTGTCCTCGCGGAACGGCGTTTTCATCGGCACGCCGAACGGCTGCTCACGGATCGCGACGTCGATACCGAGCTCGGCGAGCGCGGCGTGAAGACGCGCGTCGAAGTCGGCGACCGAGAGACCATCCGTGAGCGGGAACGCGCGAGTGTTCCCGCCGCCGGTCCGCACGACGAGCTCATGATCGACGAGATCGAAGGCGATGTCGAACGTCGTATCGCCATGGTGAAGCGGGCCGGTCGTCAGCCCGCGCACGTCGAGGTACAACGGGACGTGCCACCAGTGATTGCGCGGCGGCGCTGTCGCGAGCCGCACCTTCCCGACGATCTGCGCATACAGATGCAGCGTGTCCTTCGTCGGACGCCAGTCGGCGATACGAAGCTCGGGGAGACTCACGCGAGCGAAGACTGCCTGATTCAGCGCGTGATCGTGACCGGCACCCCTGGGCCGACGCGCGCGACGAGCCAGCGCATCGCCTGGTCGGAGAGCCGCACGCAGCCATGCGAGACAGCTGTGCCGGGTGTGCCGCCGACGTTATCGAGCCCGTGCAGCGCGATCTGGCCCGGGCCACCGTCGAACTCCTGCAGGACGTTCGAGCGCGCGCTCAGCGCGAGCGCGAACGGCGCACCCACATCGGTCGCC
Source organism: Actinomycetota bacterium (assembly GCA_003139545.1). Lineage (GTDB taxonomy): Bacteria > Actinomycetota > Thermoleophilia > Gaiellales > Gaiellaceae > Palsa-739. The sequence goes on along the minus strand of PLJC01000012.1, from coordinate 18,919 downwards.
CGCAGAGCGACCGATTCCTCGATGAAGAACTCGCCGGTCGGCGTCGGCGTCGAAGGCTTGCCCACCACGGCCTCGAGGATGCGCACGCGCTTCCCCGCCAGGTACAGGGTCACGTGTCGCTGCGACGTGTCGACGACGATGTGCCAAGGGGTGACGCTGCTCCTCGTCGCCCCTTTCAGGATCCACCCTTCATGCCCGTTCGGGCGGCCGGGGAGCATGACCTTCAGCCAATGCCCCCGCCGTGCGAGCACGGGGAGCGTTGTCCGTTCTCCGGTGATCGGCGTCGTCGCCGGCACGACGCCGATCGCAGCCGTCCTGACGCCGGGTCCCGAGCGAGCCTCGTGCGCACGGAGAAGCGTGACGAGGGCCTGACTCGGCTTGACGGATGTAACCGCGGCGCCGGCCGGGGCCGCGCCGGCCAACGTCAACGCGAGGAGCAGCGCGGGCAGGCGCCAGTGGCGCCCGCCCGCGATTCCCGACTGGAGTTTGCTCAACCGGTGAATCCGCTTGTGTGCACAGCCGACTTCGGAGCGACGTGCTTGATGCGCACGGCCGTGGCAGCCTTCACGCCGGCCTTCGCCTTCGGCTTAGACGCCTTCTTCGGCGTCGGCGGAGGTGCGACCGGCGGGGGTGGCGGTGTCGCGGCCGTGGTCGTGGCCGTGGCCGTGGTCGCCGCCGTCGTTGTGACCGCCGCCGGGAAGTTGCACGACTCGGAGCCCGTCACCGGGTTGACGTAGGCCGGTACGAGATTGAGCGTGTCGTACGGAGCCTGCTTGTCCTCGCCGGCGACCAAGTCGTACGTCTGGCCGTTCGGGGCACAGTAAATGGCGCGCCCGGGCGGCTGGGACCCCGGCGCCGCAGCTACTGCGCACGCCGAGCGGATCGTGTTGCTCTGGAGGCTGACGAGACCGGTCTGCGCGAGCAGACGGCCCGTGATGCTGGCACCGGTGTTGGCGGTGATGCTCGTCAGGGCGAGGATCGTCCCGACGGTGCTGGAGCCCGTGCCGAGCGTCGCGGAGCTACCGACCTGCCAGAAGACGTTGCAGGCCGACGCACCGCCGGTCATGTGCACGCTGCTCCCGCTCCCGAAGACGAGGTCGACCGGGGCCTGGAAGATCCAGACCGCGCTCGCGCTGCCGTTGAGGGTCAAGGAGGTCGTCAGGTTGGCGGTAGTGGCGTGACCGAACCGATAGACGCCGGCGACCAGCGTCAGCCCGTTGAGCTGTTTGTCGCCCCCGGGAAGTGTCGTGAACGGTGTCCGCCCCTGGGCGTCGAGGTACGCGTTGGTCAGGTCATTCTTCGCGGTCGTAAGCACACCGGCGTTGACCGTGCGACAGGGGGGGCCGGAGGCGTTGTTCGTGAAGATCTTGCCGTGAACCTCGGCGCAGGTCAGCCCGGTGATGTCGCTGCCTGGATGCGGGTCGAGCCCGACGTAGCCGTTGATATCGGAAGTCGGGACGTCGCTGATGCCCGTGCCGGCCAGAACCGCAAAGCTGTTGGCAATTCCGAGCCCGACGGTCGTCGGTGTCGCAGCGGCACTGCTGCCCGCGAGCACCAGGATCGCTCCCAGCACCGCGAGCGCGGACAGGCTCGCTCCTGCGACAGCGGCGCGCGAGCGTCGCATGCGCGTTGAGATGGAAAGCTTCATGCGTGAATCCCCTCTGTGAACTGCAACGCCGACCAGACGTCGCGTCAGTCGGCTTGCTCCGACCTGTTCTCATGAGGGCGGATCCTTCGCGATGGCCAACTTGCACGGCCCTCGTGGCGAGATCGCAGCACCAGTCATTGAGGCGCTGACCGCCAAAGCGTAGCACGAACCCGTGCGCTACGCTGCCGCCGAGAGCCGTAACCATCGGCTCGCGCTTGCAGGTCCACCCTCAGCAACCGGGTCGGGTACTTCATCGACTGAGGGGGATCGCAATGAAGGCAGTGCGCTACCTGGCTCCCGAGCTGACGCTGTTCATGCCCATCTTCATAACGGCGCCGCTGTTCGGGCTCATGTGCGGGCTCCTGCTCGGCCAGCTCTGGCAGTGAGCCGACGGAGAGGAGACCACACTGGCGGCCTCCTCTCCGCAGACGGCGTTACGCGGTGACGAGAGCGCCGTTCGTGGGGGCGGCGGCCGGCCGTCCCTGCACGATCAGCGGCCCTGCTGTGATCTTCGGCGTGTTCGGAAGCGCCCCGACGAGGTCGCTCTCGCGTACCCAGGTGGCAGCGAGACGCGTCGACTCGTGCGCCTGGTCGGACGTCTCGAACAGGCTGACCGAGGTGAGCACGCCCTCACCGGCGTCGATCAAGAAGTAGCCGGCGAAGCCGGGAAGCTTGCTGATGCTCGGGAGCAAGCCGTCCTTGGCCTTGCGGGTGATCTCTTCCGAGCGCACCTTGTCGATGCCCTCGTAGCGGCGAACTGTCGCGTACATGTGAACTCCTACTCGTCGACGTGCGATGGCGACACCCGTGATGGGTTCGCCTGGTGCACTCAGGCCAGCAAGGCGAGTCGGAGAGCGGAGCAGATGGAGCCTCGGCGGCTACCGCGCCAGGTCTACGCGCTCTTCCACCATAGCCGCGAACCGGCTCGGCTCAGCCGGCGATCCAGATCGCCGGCCGCACCTGCTGCTCGACGACGAAGAACCTGTCCGCGGCCGCCACGACCGTCTCTCCGGCGAGGTGGTCGGGCGTGACGATGAACCGCTCGGGGTACCGGCGATACGCTTCGGCTCCGGCGGGAAAGGTGGCCTCGCAGTCGGGCCGGGCGCACTCGCACTGAAGGTCGTCGAGGAACGCGCCGTCCCCCAGGTTCCCCGCCCGCCTCGCATTCCGCACGGCAAACGCGGAGCGCGGGCCTATCGCAGCGGAGCGGGTGCGGACTCGGCCGCGTTCGCGCGGCTCGACCCTCTGTGCCATTACGGTCGCCTCGCTCGAGGCGCCGATGCAGGTGATGCGGTCATGTTCCCTCCGGTGGTCGAGGCGTGGTCGTCCGCCCGCGTCACCTGTGGGAGGGCCATGTCGCCGGGCCACACATCCTTGAGGCCCGGCGATGATTCCGTGGCGCCGACCTTTACGGCGCTACCGAGGGGACGGTACCATTTAGGTCCGGCCCATGCCCGATTCCGAGTCCCAGCACCTGCGCGTCCTGATCGCGAACGAGAAGCGCGACCGACTGGAGCTGCTCGCCAACGTCGTCATCGGGCTCGGCCACGACGTGATCGCACGCGAGATCTACGTGAGGGAGGTCGGCTCCGCGACGGCCAGGGAGCACCCGGACGTCGCTCTCGTCGGGCTCGGGTCGAGCTCGGAGCACGCGCTGGAGCTGATCTCCGAGATCGTGCGCGAAGCGTCCTGTCCGGTGATCGCGATCCTCCACGCCGACGATCCCGCCTACATCCACGAGGCTGCGAAGCGCGGGGTCTTCGCGTACATCATCGACGGCAGCCCGGAGGAGTTGCAGAGCGCGATCGACATCACGCTCCAGCGCTTCACCGAGTACCAGAGCCTCCAGGGCGCATTCGGGCGCCGCGCGCTCATCGAGCAGGCAAAGGGCATCCTCATGGCGCGCCACGCCACCACCGCCGACCGGGCGTTCGAGATGTTGCGCGACCATTCCCAGCACAACGGCCGCAAGCTCAGCGACGTCGCGGCCGCCGTCGTCGACAGCCACCTCCTCCTGCTTCCCGCGATCGCCGCACAACCGTCACCGGTGCCGGTCCCGGCCGGCGAGGTCGCGATTCTTTAGGCAGGAGCACCGCGCGACGCGCACGCGTCGCACATGGAATGCGAGAGCGTGTTGCGCGCGTCGATCGCCTCGAGCGCGGCCGGCGGCGGCACGACCCACGTGTCGTCGATCCGCACACGCCCACACCAGGCGCAGGCCGGGACGACGCCCCCATCTTCGTAGATCGCGACGATGCGCGAGAAGACTTCGCTCGTGTCCACGCTCAATTTCTCCCTAGGTGAGAATATTAACCGCGCGCGCAGCCACGAGCAGTACGGTCAGTGCGGAGAGCGTGGATTCCGCCGCCATGAGCGCCTTCGCCCGGCGCGTGAGCGGCATCGCGTCGGTCGGACTGAACGCGGTCGCGTTCGTCAGCGCCACGTAGAAGTAGTCCCACAGCCGCGGCGCCCAACCTTCGCGTGCCAGCTGCGGGTTCTCGTCCTGAGGAAACTGGAAGTCGGGCTTGCGGGGTGTGCCAGCGAGCGCGCGCGCGACGGGACCGCCGCAGTCCAGCTCCCAGAATGCGAGCCCGAACGCGACCGCGTCCGTGAACCACACGACGCCGCCGCTGAACAACAGCTGCCGCCCGGTGATCTGGCCTCCGGAACGGGCGACCAGCGATGCGACGAGGACGACGACGCCGAACACGTTGCCGATCCAGACGAAGGCGAGGAGCCCGATGACGATCTCCCGTCGACGGTCATGCCGGACGAGTCGGCTCATGCCGAAGAGCAGCGTCGCGGAGAGCAGGACATAGGGAACCGCGACGACGAGCCACATCCACCACAGGGTGTGCCCGAGCAACTTCCAGTGTGCATGCTCGCCGACGGCCGCGAGCGCAATGAGGAGCGCCGCAGCTACGAGTGCGAAGGGCGCCGCGTCGTCACGCGCCTCACGCACCGCCGCGTGCAGGCGCTTCGGATCCGGCGCTTCTGCCATCGACTCCTAGTGTGTCACGCTGCTGCCGGCCGGTCCGGGGTCGCGGGACACGTCGGGCCGCGCATCGTGTACGAACGATCGCCGACCGACAGCGTCACCCATTCCGGGCCGTCCGTCGCGAGCCACGACTCGACGAGATCGATCACCTGGACGACCGAGCGCGACTCCCACTCCGAGCGGACGCGCACTTCGCCGCGCGCCGGGTCGAAGGAGACCGACGGCGCGTCGAAGAACCCCGTCAGGCGTTGCACGAGCCCGTGCACCGTCGTCGGGTCGACGACTGCGACACTGATTTCCACCATCGGGTCCTCCCGAATCGAAGCGTCACCTGCAGGTGCTGCTCCAACCCGCTCTACTGGGGGCGGACCTTCTCGCCGGCGCCGCTTGTCTGCAGCGCAGCAGTCGCGAGCATAGCACCGGCGTTGCTAGCCTCCGAATACGACGGCGTGGAACCCAGCGCAGGATGCAGACATCCGCCGCATCCTCGACGACGCGGCCGAAGGCGGCCAGCTGGCCTTCCTCGTCGTGTACGGATCGGTGAGCCGTGGCGAGGAACGTGCCGACTCCGACCTCGACGTCTACTACGAGACTCGAGACGAGGCGGTCGAGCTCGAGGAGGCGGACCCGGACGCGCGGGCGCATGTCTTCGGCGCACGGTCCGGCTCGCTCCTGGAGAGCCTGCGCCGCGGCGACGAGATGGCGTTCGCGATCCTCTCCGACGCGGTCGTCGTCTACGACGACGGCACGTTCGGCTCGATCGTCGAAGCGGCGCGGCGGGAACGGCTCGAGCCCGCCATCCCATAGTGCCGTTTTGCACATTTCGTGCTACGATTCTTTTCGTTGCGCCTCACTGATCGGCGCGACAATCACGTTTAGGTCCGCCCTCAGCAGAGCAGGTCGGAGCAAGCCGGCAGACGGCTTGTCTCGTCGGCATGAATTCGAGCTGAGGGAGTCTCATGGGTATCAGCGTCAGTTTGATCCTTGCCGCCGCAGGCGCGGTGTTGACCTGGGCCGTTAGTGCAACGGTCTCCGGGCTGAACATCCGGACGGTCGGAGTGATCCTCTTGATCGTCGGCGTGATCGGCTTCGTGACGTCGCTGTTCTTCTGGTCGAGCTGGGGCGGATTCGGCGGTCGTGAAACGACGGTCAGCCGCGAACGCGTCATCGAGCGCTAGGAGGCCCGATGCGTTCATCCTGGAGAGGAAGAGTCGCGCTGTCGGCGTTCGTCGCGCTGTCGGCGCTGTTCGCGGTGTCGGGCGCCCAGGCGATGCGGAACGCCGTTCCCGTCAATACGGCACCGCCGGCGGTCTCTGGAACGCCCAAGGTCGGCCAGACACTGACGGCGAGCAACGGGACGTGGAGCAACGCTCCGACGTCGTTCACATATCAGTGGCTTCGGTGTAACGCCAGCGGCAACAGCTGCGTCAACGTCGCGAACGGAACGCAGAAGACGTACACGCTCGTGGGTGCAGACGCAGCTCACACGATGCGGGTCCGCGTGACTGCGACCAACGTGGACGGATCCAGTTCCTCGGAGTCCGCTCAGACGGCCGCCGTCGCGCCCGCAACGACAACGATCGCGGCGCCCAAGAACACGGCGGTGCCCACGATCTCCGGAACGGCGAAGGTCGACGAGACGTTGACGGCCGCTCCCGGCACATGGAGCGGGAGCCCGACCTCGTATGCGTATCAGTGGCAGCGCTGTGACGCCGACGTCGCTGCCTGCTCGAACCTCGTCGGTGCCACCACGACCACCTATGCCGTACCGGCCGCCGACCTCGGCTACCGCCTCCGAGTGGTGGTGACCGCCAAGAACGCCGGGGGCTCCACCAGCGCCACCTCTGAGATCACGACGGTCGTGGCCCCCGTGACGCCGATCACCAACAACCGTCCCACCGTGGCGATCGTCGGCGTCCAGTTCATCGGGTCGACGATCTACGTGCACTTCCGCATCTGCGACGACTCGGCGACGAACCTCGCGATTCGCGAGACGGACTCGCGGCCCGGGAAGCTCTCGTACAACCGGCACTTCGCCACGTTCGCCCCACCGCGGCCGTGCGGCGTCTACACGCGGCACTGGCTCCCGGTGGCCCGCTTCCGCGGGACCGGCCGCTACACCGTGACGCTGCGCGCAACGGACAAGTCGGGCCTGACGAGCCTGCCTGCGCGACGCACCCTCACGCACGGATAGAGAGCCTTAGCATTCGAGCAGGAGGCGGCCCGTCCCGCCTCCTGCTCGCGCTAGGCTCGGGGCTGTGCTGCGCACGTTCGCCCTCGCCGCCGCTGTCGCGCTCGTCGCTGCTGCGCCCGCGTCCGCGAAGCACGCACCCTCGGCTGCGCAGAGGGCCGGCGTCGAGTCCGCCTTCCACGCGTACGTGCACATGCCGCACTCGCCGGCGGCGGCCGACAACCGCGTCGTTTCTCTCGCGATCTCGTCCGTCGATCCCCGCTACGCGGCCGCCCGCCTCGAGTCCCCCAGCGCCGGCCCGTCCGACATGGTCTTCCACCGCAGCGGGCCTGGCTGGTGGGTGGTCGGCTTCGGCTCGTCGCTCGACTGCAACACGGCGCCGAAATCGGTGCTCGCGGATCTCGCCGTCGGCTGCACGCCGCCCGACGGCAGGGCAGCGTGGATCAACGACTGCGGTCCGCTCGTGCACGCGCCCGCGACGCTCGTGATCGCGTGCGCGGACGCGAACTACTCGCTCGGCGGACTGAAGTGGCGCGGCTGGGGCACGCCGGCTGCTTCCGCAACGGGCGTCGCGCATGCGAACGATTGCAAGCCGTACTGCGCCGCCGGTCACTTCCACGCGTATCGCGTCACCGTGGAGGCCGACCGGCTCACGAGGTGCGGTAGCGCACACTTCTACGCGCGCCTCACCATCGTCTATCCGGGCGCGCGCCCGGCCGGCATCGGCAAGCGCGACGTCCACACCGTCGGCTGCTAGATGGTCGCCCCATTCGCAGCACTCCTCGCGGCGCTCACGGTCATGCTCGGGCCCCACGGCGTCGGGAAGGTGCACTTCGGTCTGACGAAGACAACGGCGGTCGCAGCCCTGACGCAGCTCTTCGGGCCGCCGACAAGTCGCGGCCCGAACACGGGCTGCCGGCCGCGCTACACAGAGGTTGTCTGGGGCGGCCTTTCCGCCGAGTTCCGCCTGAACGTCTTCTCCGGATACCGCTACCGCAGCGCGAAGCCGAAGCTCGCGACCGCAACCGGAATCTCGCTCGGGAACACGCTCGCCCAGGTGCGTGCGGCGTACGGGAAGCTCGGCTTCGTCGGCACCGACCGCTGGCGCGCACCCAACGGCCTCGTGTTCTACGACGATGCGATGCACGATCCGGAGCCGCCGTCGAGCCGCATCGTCGAGATCAAGATCGGCACCTGCGGCGACTTCTGATTCCCGATCGATTACTGCGCCGTGGAGAAGGGAATTGGGCACGCGAAGGCTCGTACTTCTCGTCAGCAACCACCAGCCAAGGGGAGACTCGGATGCATCGCTTGCCTAGACCATCGCCGGCTCTGTTCATTTCGCTGGTCGCCCTGTTCTTCGCGCTCGGCGGCACGGCGTTCGCAGTCGGCTCCAAGGAACTCGCCTCACAACCGCGCTGCTCAACGGGTGCGATACGCGGCGTCGCGATCCTGAACGCAGGCCCGACGGGGCTCGACAGCCTGACGGGTACCTACTCGAGCGCGCCGGGCCTGTTCGGCTATCACTGGAGCTGCGGCGGCGGCAAGATCATGGTGAGGAAGCCGACCGACTTTCCGGGCGTCGAGATCAAGTTCGTCGGCAACTCGTCATCGAACGCGGTCGTCTCGTCTGTCGCGCTCGGAGTCCCCTATGCGGGCTCGGTGAGCCGGATGCCGGACGGCTCCTTCCGCGTCACCATGGGCGGCTCCAACTCGGCGGTGGGCGGCCCGTGGCAGTCCCAGATCAACGTCCCGTTCATGATCGTCCTGCTCTAGGCCTGCGCAGAAGCGGAGGGGGACCCCCGCGGATCCCCCTCCGCAAGCACATGATCAGCGCTTGACGACGCGGCCGGCGCCGGTCGCGATCGTCGACGGCGGCGTGAGGACCGAAACAGGTCAATTACAAACTTGGATCCCAAAACGGCCATGAACGACGGAACGAACCCGGCGTGGCCGGATCTTGGATCCAACTCTGTATGGAATCTTGTGGCGAACCCCCCGTCCGGGGGAGTGACGCTCGGGAGATACCGCGGTTCAATGGGCCAGCCCAACGACAGGCGGCCGCCAGGTAAGTGGCCGCACCCGTGCCGAAGGGACTCTCATTTTGCGGACATCACGCCTCATCCTCCTGTTGCTTCTCGTCACGCTCGCGTTGGCGGTGTCGCTCGTCTGGCCGATCTCGGGCCGGGCCGACAACGCCGACCAGCAGGGCACCGCACTCGACCCGCCGCCCGTGCCGGCGCCGACGGCGAGCCCGGTTCCGCTCCTGCGGACGCCCGCGGCGGTTCGGAAGCACCTGCGGAGCAAGCGTGAGGCGCCGCCCGCGCTCGGGGAGCGCGTCGTGGGCTTCGCCAAGCACCTGATCGGCGTGCGCTACGTGTGGGGCGGCTCGTCCCCGCGCACCGGCTTCGACTGCTCCGGCTTCGTCCGGTACGTCTACGGCCACTTTGGGATCTCGCTCGCGCATTCGAGCTTCGCCGACTACTGGCGCGGCCGGCAGGTCGGCCGCTGGGCCATGAAGCCGGGCGACCTCGTCTTCTTCGATGGAGAGGGCCACGTCGGCATCTACGTCGGCCACGGCCGCTTCATCCATGCCCCGCACACCGGCACGGTCGTTCGCATCTCGACCATGTCGGGCTGGTACTCCAGCCGCTTCGACGGCGCTCGCCGTCTCTTGGCCAACTCCTGATTCGGGCTACCATCGGGCCGTGGGTCTGAGCGGCAGCGTGCGGGCGTTCGCGCTCGCGCTGGGGATGGCGTTCGCGCTGACTGCCTCCTCGGGGGCCGGCGACGCGGCGGCAGCCGGCGCGCCGTGCGGCACGACCCAGGGCCTCTTGTGCTCGACGGTCGTCGTCCCGCTCGACCGCACCGGGACGGTGCCGGGCACAATCAGTCTGGCGGTCCAGGAGCTGCCGGCCACGGGCACGCCGCGCGGCGCGGTCTTCCTCATCGCCGGCGGCCCCGGCCAGGGCTCCGCGCACACCTTCGGCCTCGGCACGCCGGAGGATGCGCTCGTCTTCCGCTTCCTCTTCCCGGGCTACACGCTCGTCGCCTACGACGACCGCGGCACGGGCGACTCGGGTCTCCTGAATTGCCCGGCGCTCCAGGTCTCGACGTCGCCGACGGGCCAGGATCTGCTGGCCTCGGTGTGCGCGTCCTCGATCGGGCCCGGGGCGCCCTTCTACGGCACCGCCGACCACGTCGAGGACCTCGACGCCGTCCGCGCCTCCCTCGGGCTCGACAAGATCGCCCTCTTCGGCGTGTCGTACGGGACGAAGCTCGCGCTCGCCTACGCCTACGCGCATCCCGACCACATCGACCGCCTCGTGCTCGACTCGGTGCTACCGACCGATCTCCCCGACCCGTACAGCGCCAACGTCGCCCGCGCGATGCCGGCGACACTGGCCGCGTACTGCGCCAACAACCTCTGTCGGGCGGCAACGCCGGACTTCGCCGGCGATGTCGTCGCGGTTGCGAACCGGCTGGCCGCGAAGCCCGCAACCGGGCTCGTCCTCGAGACCAACGGGAAGACGAAGAAAGACACCATGGGCGGCGTCGAGCTGCTCTCACTCGTCGTCGACGCCGACCTCAACCCCGGCCTCGCGGCCGAGCTGCCTGCGGCGGCGCACGCCGCCAGGCTCGGGAACATGGCCCCGCTCCTGCGGCTGCACGTCATGGACACGGTGGCGTCCGAGCTCTCGGCGCCCGACCTGAGCGCGGCCCTGTACGCCGCCACGGACTGCCGCGACGGCCCGTTCCCGTGGCCCGCGAACTCCGATCCGTCGACCCGACCGGCGCTGCTGCGCAGCGCGATCGCCGCGCTCCCGGCCGGAACCTTCGGCCCGTTCGGGAGCTGGGCCTCCGACCTCGGCAACGCGAGCCTGTGCGACACGTGGCCGGCGCCCGCCGGTGGCGTGAACCTCGCAGCCGGCACGCTCCCGAACGTCCCCGTGCTCGCGCTCAGCGGCGGCTTCGACATGCGGACGCCGACCGCCGGCGCGCAGTCGGTCATCGCGCAGTTCCCGCAGGGCAAGCTGCTGATCGTCCCGGGCATCGGGCACAGCGTCACCTCGACCGATCCATCCGGCTGCGCCGCGCTCGCGGTGCACGACTGGATGCTCGACCCGACGAGCAACGACTCGTGCCCGCGCCCGCCGTTCCTCGTCGCGCCGATCGGCGCCTTCCCACACCTGGCGAAGTCGAGCCGGCGCGCGACACCGGCGGCGACCTTCGCGGTCGTCTCCAAGACGATCGCCGAGGCCGAGGCCGCGTGGCTCTTCGGCAACGGATCCTCCGACCCCGTCCCCGGCCTCACGAGCGGCAAGCTTCTTCCGATCGGCGAGGACGCGTTCCGGCTCACCGGGTACGGGCTCGTTCCCGGCGTCACCGTGAGCGGGACGGTGAGGCTCGCCGAGCGCGGAGGCGTGACGCTGAAGTTCCAGGGCCAGCTCAAGGTCGCCGGGCGCTCGGCCGCCGCGGGAACGCTGCAGCTCCTCGCAACAGGCCTGCACGGCACCCTGGGCGGAAAGTCCGTTTAGCGGAGCTTCTGCGCCATCGCCGTGAGGAGCTTCCAGGCGATGGCCGAGTTCGACTCGACCAGCGGCTTGAACTCCCACGGCGTCATGCCGTAACAGACCATGTCCGTGCGGGCGGTGACGGTGGCGGTGCGATCCGAGCCGGTCAGGAGGGCGATCTCGCCGAAGTAGTCGCCGGGGCCGACCGAGCCCACCGAGTTCCCGTCCACGGTCACGTCCCCCTCGCCCGACTGGACGACGAAGAACCCGGCGCCGCCGGCTCCCTGCTCGAGGACGACGTCGCCGGCGGCGACGCTGCGCTCGCGCATCGACGCGGCGATCTGCTCCAGCTCGCGGTTGTCGAGCCCGGCGAACAGCGGGACCTTCTTCAGCATGTCGGGGGAGGCGCCGGCCACCGCCGAGTTATACACCGCCCCGCGTGGTCGCGACGATCCGCAAGGATGTGCAGGTGAAGGTGACCGTCATCGGCTGCTCGCCCGCGTGGCCCAACGCGGGCGGCGCCCAGTCGGGGTATCTCGTCGAGAGCGCGGGCGGCCGGTTGCTGCTCGACTGCGGGCCGGGTGTTCTCGCCCGGCTGCGCAACGGCAACAGCGGTTGGCCCGAGGTGGACGCGATCGCGATCACGCACTTCCATCTCGATCACTGGGGCGACCTCGTCCCGTGGACGTTCGGCGCCGCCTTCGGGCCGGGCCGCCGGTCTCCGAAGCCCGAGCTGTGGCTGCCGCCGGGCGGCACCGGCCGCCTGCGCGCGCTCGGCGGGCAGCTGTCGTTCACGGAGCAGATCGAGCAGGCATTCGAGCTGCGCGAGTACCGCGCCGAGGAGCCGTTCACCGCCGCCGGGCTCGAGGTGACGCCGGTGCAGCTCGCGCACTACGAGGAGCTGACGTTCGGCCTGCGCGTCAGCGACGGCACGCGCACGGTGGCGTACTCCGGCGACACTGCTCCGACGCCGAGGCTCGCCGACCTCGCCCGCGACGCGGACGTGTTCCTGTGCGAGGCGACGCTCGCTGACCCCGAGCCGGCCGAGCGCGGCCACCTCACCGCCGGCGAAGCGTCCGACGCCTTCGAGGCGTCCGGTGCACGACGGCTCGTCGTCATCCACCGCCCGGACGAGCTGCCGCTCGACGAGAAGCTCGAGCGCGCGTACGACGGACTCGAGCTAGAGCTCTGAGAGCAGCGGTGCCGCGCGTTCGCCGAGGTGCCGGTGGCCCTCGACGGACGGATGAGCGCCGTCATCGCTCCACCCGTCCAACGGCGCGAGCGTGTCGTGGAACGGAAGCGGCGTCACGCCTTCGACCGCGCGAATCAGATCGTTGAGGTGCGCGATGTCGCGCGCGGCGCGCTCGTCGCCGTTCGGCCACGGCAGCACGTCGGCTAGCGCGACGTGGAGCCCGAGCCGACGGCCGTGCTCGACCATGGCGGCGAGATTCCGCGCCGCCTCCTCGACCGACCGCCGCTGGGCAACGTCGTTGATGCCGCCCTGCACGACGAGAACGTCTGCGGCAGCGACCACGTCGACGACGAACGCCGCGATCTCGTCCGTGCGCTTCCCGTACGCGGCGTGCGTGCGGAACTCGAGCCGCGGATCGCGGGCCGCCGCCCACCACTGCCACTGGCTGCGCTCGTCGGGATGTGCGATCGCCGAGCGCGCGCTGGGATCAGGATCCCAGAGCGGCGAGCCGGCGCTGATCGAGTCGCCGACGACGGCGACCACGATGGTCATCTACGCGTGCGGATGCAGCTCGACGACGAGGTCGCAATCGAGCGCCTCGGCGATGCGCAGCAGCGTGTCGATCCGTGGCGGCCGGCCGCCGCGCTCGAGCCGCGCGATCGCGGACTGCGTCGTGCCGCACAGCTCCGCGAGCTCGCGTTGCGACATGTTCATCTGCAGACGTCTCTCGGCCACCTTCTCCGCGATCGCGGCGAAGAAGTATCCGCGGTCGCCGGTGACGATCCGCTCGCGTAGGCGGTCGAGCGGCCGCTTCAGCTCGGTGCGGCTGCGGGCTGCTGCCATTCAGGCGAGTATAGCGGTTGTGCTATGTCTCCCGCGCGGACGCGGCCCGGGACGAGCACCGCTCCGTAGACGCCGAACGGAAGCGGCTCCGAGATGCCGTCCCGCCGGTAGGACGCGAGCGTCACGAGCGTCGGCAGATCGACGACGCCGGTGTCGGGATCGCGCGAGGTGATGACGCAGCGGCCGATGTCGCCGTTGAAGACCACGGTCGCCTCGCCGATCCGCACCTCGGCCCCGATCCACGAGTCCTCCTCGTGCGCGTCTACCCCGTCGATCTCGAAGAGCATGCGGAAGCGGCGCCCGTCGATTGCCTCGTCGACGCCCACCTCCTCACGGAGCCGTTCGAGCGATGCGCGCGAGACGAGCGACACCGTCCCGCCCCTCGGTGTCCGGTCGACCGCGCCCTCGTCTGCCCAGAGGAACTCGAGCGGCCGTCCGACGTACTCCGAGATCGCCGCCTCCCACGGCCCGTGGACCTTGCGTGACCGTAGGCGGTTCCACGAATACAGATTCGCCTCGATCTCCTCGCCGAGCTCGACGACGCCGTCGACGCGCTCGCCGTCCGGAAACGTGAGCGCGAGCCGCCGCGTCTCCTCATCCCACTCCGGGCGGATCTGCATCAGCGAGCCGTCACGCTTGCCGGCGTACAGCGCACCCCGCTCGTCGCGGAGCCAGAAGCGACGGTTGCCGACGACCCCGCCGGGCTCGAGCGTCACCTCTTCCGGATGCACGAGGCCGAGCGACTTCACCGGTGCGACCGAGATGCGGACGACGCGCGGCGCCATGCCTCGAGTCTAGAAGTAGAACGCCGACCAGGCTTGCCACCAGTCGACTCCGCGGGAGACGAGCGAGGCAGGCCCGGTCACTTCGACGCCGCGCCGGTGGCGGTACTCGTCCAACCGGTCGGGCGTCGTGAACTCGACCGCGATCTCGCACGGGCGCGCCGGGACGTACGGCTGCACGGCCTTCAGGTCCTTCAGCGCGCGCTTCGCGCCGTCCTCGATCAGCTCGCGTGCCTTGAGCGGCGTCTTCGAGCGTGCGCTGAAGCGGCCGAGCCCCTCCTTCACCTCGACGGTCGTCAACCCCCCGCCGAGCAGGTCGACCGCCTCGCGGCAGACGGCGCGGTCGCCGGTGACGAGCACGACCGGGCAGCCCCACTGGCCGCACAGCGCAGCGTTGATGCCCGTCTCGCCGACGAGCGTCCCGTTGAACCGGAGGCTCTGCCACGCCTGACCCGAGACCGTGTGCGAGAGGACGCCGTCCGCCGTTCCCGCCATCGCGTGCATGCCGACGAAAAGCGCCGCGTCACAGCCCTCCTCGAGGAAGGCCGTGTACTCCGTCCACTCGCTCTGGATGACGAACTCGCAGTCCGGATCGAGCATGTCGGCGATGAGCGAGTTGAACGTGTAGTCGCCGCCCGCGCCGTGGCAGTCCATGACGACGATCTCGGTCGCGCCCGCAGCCTTCGCACCCCGAACGGCCGCGTTGATCTCCTCGGTGTAGAGCTTGCGGCCCTCCTGGTACAGCGGCAGGTCACCGCCCGCCTGGCCCCGCTTGACGATGCCGGCGACGCCTTCGATGTCGCTGATGACGTGGACGCGCACGGCGGGAGACTACTCTGCGGCGGTGGACACGGGTCTCGCGGGAAAGGTCGTGCTCGTCACCGGCGGTGCCGGCGGCATCGGCTCCGAGTGCGTGCGCGCCTTCGCGGCCGAGGGCGCGCGTGTCGTCGTCCACTACAACACGAGCCGCGAGCGGGCGGAGGTGCTCGCCACGGAGATCGGCGGCATCGCGATCGGCGCCGACCTCACCGACGAGGCGGCGGTGGAGTCTTTGTTCACGCGCGCGCGCGAGGACCTCGGCGGCGTGGACGTCTGCGCAGCGGTCGCCGGCGTCTGGCCGCGCGACGACGAGCCGGTGTGGAAGCTCCCGCTCGACCGCTGGGAGGCGGTGCTGCGCGCGAACCTGACCGCGACGTTCCTCACCGCGAAGTGGTTCCTGCGCGAGGTGGAGCGGACCGGCCACGGCAACCTCGTCCTCGTCGGCTCCACCGCGGCCCGCTTCGGCGAGGCGGGTCACGCCGACTACGCCGCCGCGAAGTCCGCCATCCAGGTCGGGCTGCTCCTGAGCCTGAAGAACGAGATCGTCCGGATCGCGCCGCTCGGGCGAGTGAACGCCGTCGCGCCGGGCTGGACGTACTCGCCGATGACGCGGGGCGCGCTCGACCCCGACATGGTCGAACGGCTGACGCGCACGATGCCGCTGCGCAAGGTCGCGGTGGCCGAGGACATCGCGCGCGCCGTGGTCGTCCTCGCCTCCGACGAACTCTCCGGCCACGTCACCGGCGAGGTTGTCACCGTCGCCGGCGGCATGGAAGGCCGAACGCTTCACTCCTGAAAAAAAACGAAGCGGCGCTCGAAGCGCCGCCGCGTCCCCCTGCCGCAGAGATGATTGCCGTCAGTCCCCGGGAGGAGTTCACCCCGTATCGGCAGGGAGGGCGGTCTCCTTGAGCCCCTAGACTTGGCTTGGATGAGCCGATTTCTCGAGCGACTGGCCGATGGACCGCCGATCGTCGCCGACGGCGGCATGGGCGCCCTCCTCGCGAGCGCGGTCCCGCGGCTGCGCTGCCCCGAGGAGGCGAACCTGCGCGCACCGGAGAGCGTCCTCGACGTCCACCTCGGCTACATCCGCGCCGGCGCGGAGCTGATCGAGACGAACACGTTCGGCGCCAACCGGTCGAAGCTCGCGCAGCACTTCCTGGAGGACGAGTTCGACTCCATCAACAGTGCCGGCGCGCGCCTCGCGCGCGAGGCGCGCGAGGTCTCCGGCCGCGACGTCTTCATCGCCGGCTCCATCGGCCCGGACCCCGGCCGCAACTACGCAGAGCAGGCGTCCCTGCTCGAGGGACGCGGTGCCGACCTGTTCATGGTCGAGACGTTCCTCGATCTCGACGATCTCGAGGCGGCGGTCGCAGCGATCCGCAGCGTGTCGAGCCTGCCGATCGTCGGCCTGATGTCCTTCGACGCGGAAGGCGAGACGCTCGCCGGCGTCTCCGCGCGCGTCGCCGGCGAACGTCTGCGCGCGCTCGGCCTGGCGGCGTTCGGCGCGAATCACGGAGCCGGGCCA
Organism: Actinomycetota bacterium; assembly: GCA_003139545.1. Lineage (GTDB taxonomy): Bacteria > Actinomycetota > Thermoleophilia > Gaiellales > Gaiellaceae > Palsa-739. The sequence goes on along the minus strand of PLJC01000012.1, from coordinate 2,407 downwards.
TCGGCCGCGCTGCGCGCGCTCGGCGACATGGCCGGTGAGGGCGGCGTGCTCGCTGCGCTGCCGAACGTCGGTCTCGCGAGCATGTCCGGACAGCGGATCGTGTTCCCGCACGCGACACCGGCGTACTTCGGCGAGTTCGCGGCGCAGGCGCGCGCGCTCGGCGCAGGGATCATCGGCGGCTGCTGCGGAACGACGCCCGCGCAGATCGCGGCCATCCGCGCCGCCGTGGACGACAACCTTGCGCCTGCCGCGCCTCTGCTCGTGCGCGATCGGGCGCAGGCGACCCGCCCGTCGACGACGAGCGGGCGCACCGAGCTCGGGCGGCTCCTCGAAGAGGGCACGTTCGTCGTCTCCGTCCAGCTCGACCCGCCGCTCGGCGCGAATCCCGAGGCGTTGATCGAGACGGCGCGCGCCGTGCGTGACACGAACAAGGCGCAGTTCGTCGACGTCAACGACAACCCGCGTGCGCGCGCGCGGATGAGCGGGATCATGGCGTCGGTCGCGATCGAGCGCTTCACCGGCGTCGAGACGATCCCGCACTTGACGCCGCGCGACATGACGGTCACCGGGCTCGAATCGATCTTGCTCGGTGCGCATGCAGAAGGAGTGCGCAACATCCTCGCCGTCACCGGCGACCCGCCCGAGGCGGGCGACTATCCGGGCCGCGGCGGCGTGTACGAGGTCGACGCGATCGGGCTCGTCGAACTGCTCGCGGGTCTGAACCGCGGCGAGGATCATCACGGCCGCGCCATCGACGCGCCGACGTCGTTCTTCCCGGGTGTCGCCGTCAACCCGACCGCGGACGACCTCGGCCTCGAAGTGGAGCGCTTCCATCGCAAGGTGGCGGCGGGCGCGCGCTACGCGATGACGCAGTTCCTCTTCGACCTCGAGCCGCTGTCGGCGTTTCGGGATCGGATCGGCGGCTGGCCGATCCCGGTCCTCGTCGGCGTCTGGCCGATCAGAACGATGGAGCTGCTCGTCCGCGTGCACAACGAGGTCCCAGGCGCGATCGTCCCCGAGCACGTGCAGGAGCGGTACCGCCGCGCCGGCGCAAACGCGCGCGAGGTCGGCGGGGAGATCGGACACGAGCTGATCGACGCGGCGCGCGAGCTCGCACACGGCGTCTACGTGATCGCGCCGTTCCGGTCGCCGATGAACGTCGTCGAGTTTCTGCCCGAGCTTCAGCCCGAGGCACAGGATCCGGTCGACACAGACGCCGTCCCGGCCGAGTCGAGCACGCGCCGCACGACGGAGGCCGGCACGCCGTAGCCGCCGGGCGCGCCGAGGCGGGCGGCGAAGATCGTCGACTCCACCGCGCCGTTCGCATCGATCGCGGGGCCGCCGGAGTCGCCGTGCTTGATGTCGCCGGCGACAGCGGTGATCGTCCGCGTGACAGGCCCGTTCCCGTACGCGTCCTGCACCAGCGCGACGGCGGTGCGGCCGATCCGTCCGGGCGTTCCCTGCAGCGGCCCGTCCTCCGGGTAGCCGACGATCTCGACCGCGGCACCGGGCTGCGGGTCGGCGAGCGGCAGCGGCGACTGCGATCCCAGTCCGCGCACGCTCAGGATGGCGACGTCGTTGTGCGAGTCGAAGCCGACGACGTCGACCGCGTGGAGAACCGCGGAGCCGGGGATCTGGATGCCGGTGTCGTGCTCCCCCGCGACGACGTGGGCCGCTGTGACGACGAGGTTGCGGGTGGCGAACCAGCCGCTGCCCTCGATGCCGACGCCGCATGCGGTGCCGAGCACGCGTACAACGTCGTGCGTGGCGCGCTGGACGTTGGCGTTGCCGGCGATCTGTCCTGTCGGCGGCGTGCTCGGCGGCGCGGGCCCCGCAATCGAAGGGAACGGGTCGATGCGCGCGAGCAGGTTCAGCAGCCGTCGCGGCGGGACCGCCTGGTCGAGCCGGCGGACGACCGCCGACCGCTGCACGTCGCGGCGCAGGCTCGACTGGCCGGGAACGAGCAGCGCGGTCGCGCTCAGTACCCAGACGAAGACGACGCCGCTGACCGCGCCGAGTACGAGGCCGCCGAACGAATCGAGGAAGCGGAATGGCGTGAGACGCAGACCGCCGCGCACGAACGAGCCCGCGATGCCGGCGAGTGTCTGGATGAGCACGGCGCCGAGCACGGCGCCGATGAGCCCCGCAACCGGCGTCCAGGGCGACCCCGCGCCGCCGTGGAGCAGGTGCGGCGCGACCCGGGAGCCGCCGTACGCGCCGGCGACGAGCCCGGCGAGCGAGAGCGCCGTCACGACCAGCCCGCGGCGCATGCCGCCGAGCGCGGTCACGACGACGAGCGCGAGCGCGATCCAGTCGATGACGTTCGGCTTCACCGAGTCAGTCTCGCGGACGGGCTGGACGGGGCCTGGCTACAATGCGCCGTCCCGGGGGCGTAGTTCAGCTGGTT
>PLJC01000033.1 GCA_003139545.1 Actinomycetota bacterium | reverse complement strand
GGACCCCTCGCACACTCACAGTGCGGGAATGTCCCCCGAGGGGGCTAGGAGGTCAGGTCGTCAACTGCGCCGCAGCAGTGCCTGTACTACCAGGTAGAAAACCGCGTAGCCGACTACCGCGGCGAGAGCGTAAGGCCAACTCACGACAGCGAGCAGGCTCAGCAGAAGTGCGAATGGCAGAACGAACGTCAGGACGTAGCCAGTGGCGCGGAGACGAGACACGGAGGTCTTCCGCGGTGGCATTGATGTGTCCGGAAGCTCCGGCACGTTTTTGATCATCTCCCCTGGCTGCGTCGTAAGCAGCCACGACTGGGTCTCGACCATCGGATAGTCGACGTGGTTGAGGATTTGCGCGATCGTCTGCGCACAGGCATCGCTGGGGGCGGCCGCGACCATTCGCGACCTGCTTCGATGGACATAGACAACTCCCACTGTGGGGGTGAGGCCAGTGAGGTCGTGGATCAACTGGAAGCGCACGGGGTAGTGCGGCTCACCGGCGGCCGGGAGCGACTCTCCACGGTCGAGCGCGTTCAGTTCCCACGCCAGGTATATCGCCATTCCCGCGTCGGCAACTCGGATGACGTCTGTTGCTTGGGTGTCTTCTATCCCAGCGCGCAGCAACGCCGAACGTTGCTGCCGCTTGAGCCGGACAGGGCGGTAGCGGTCCGCGACACCTGCGGTGAACTCGTCTGCATCGCGTTCGAGGCGGTGGCCGCTTGACGGGACGCTTCCCCGGCGTCGGATCTGTTGCTGGATGAGATAACCGGGGCCAACGACAAGGACAGCAAGCGTGAGCGCCAGTACGCCACCGCCAACCCCGCTGAGTACTGCCCCAACTACGAACGCCGTGACAAGTGCTACAGGCGGCCAGTAGCGGAGGCTTTTCCCCAAACGGCTCACGTTCAGCTCATCGGAGGCAAGCACGGGAGGCTTGAGCGGCCGCCTCGGGCGTCCCTGCCCTTCCCTGCGCCAGTGTGCGGGAATGTCCCCTGACGAGAGTGTTCTTAGGTCTCGTGTTCTTGCGCGACGTTCTGCACTGGCCAGACGATCTCTTGTTTCCCAATAACCATTCTGTATGTCCCTCCGGCTGGCCCTGGCGGACGGTGCAGTGGGACGCCAGCGGCTCGTTCGGTCCGGTGGAACGTTTCCGGTGATAGCTCCGCGATCCACACATTTGCGAGCGCCTGCCGGAATCGCTCCGAGCGCGCCGCCTGGGACTCAACCCACGCGAGCCGATCGGCATCTTCGGTAATGAAGTCTTCGAGCGGGCCAGCGCCGACCCAGCCCAGAACCTCGTCGGGCGCCGTATCGGCAATCGTCACGAGAAAGGCGCGGACGAACTCCTCGTTAGCCCAGAACTCGTCCTCGTGGTACAGCTCCGCCGCCCACCCGTCTTCGTCGTCCTCCCACTCATGACGTTCAGGAAGTTCCTTATTGACCACGCGGGTCGCGTAGCGGCACCAGGCCAAAGCCATTTCCTCTGGCGTCACAAGCGAGAGCAGCTCGTCAATGGCGTCAGCGTCGAGAAGCTGCCGCGCCTTCTTCGGGTTGGTCACAGTCCCATCTTCGGCGCTCACGCCCCCTGGCTGTAGCCGCAGTGGGCTGGGCCAGTGATGCGGAATGCCCCCGAGCGTGAGATGCGCGTGACCGCGCCCGCGGGCGATGTGCGCGGCGGCTTCATGGTGCCCGGACAGATCGTCCGTATCGTGTGACCGAGATGCAGACCGGTGGCCTATGAAGGTTGTGCTGAAACGTCGTGGTCTATTCGTAGCCGTTGCTGTCCTTGCCGTGGCCGCCGCTGCGGGTACGTCTGTGGGTGACGGTGCGGCTGCCCACGCGCGCGGGCTTTCCGTGCAAGGTACGCCAGTGCGCCAGATGGTCCGCGTCCTGTGTGGTCGCGGCACTCCGGTGCCGAGGGTGCCCGCCGATTCGCTAGCGACGGCCTACGGCCTCACGTGCGCACGCTTCTCGGGCTCCCGTTGTGAGGTATGGGCGAAGCGCCTGAGTCATCCGCCTTACATCACTCGCCAACTCCACTATCGCGTAGCCGCAAGCTTCTGCGCGTACGCGCGCACATTCCTCGTGAAGCACCCCAAGGGCAATGCCATCGAGGTCGTCATCCCAGGCCCTCATCACCGATAGCCCACACTCCGGTGCTGTTCGGTACGACCATCCTCGCCTGCGCCAGCGTCCTCTCGCTAGGAATCGCCCGGTAGGCGTAACCCCGGCACGCGCTTTCGCAGCGCCGGCAGCGGATCCGACTCCGGTCTCGCGACCAGCAGCACCGCGCCGTATCCCTCCTCGCGATGCAGCGCATCGACGACGAGCTGCAGCCCGACCGCGAGCGCGAACGCCTTGTGCCACTGCTCGCCGCCGAACGGCACGAGTTGCTCCTCGTCGGCGAGCCCCGCGATGACGTCGCCCCACGTCACCGCGCCCATCGACACGTCGACGACGACGGGCTCCCCGTCCGAGCTGGGGATGCCGATCGCCAGGGGATTCGTCCCCGCCACCTTCGGGCCGCCGGGCGGGCCTAACCGCGGCGGCGACGTCGCCGTCAGCACCGCGACCAACCCGCCCTCGGCCAGCCGCCGCACCCAGCCGCCGAGCATCCCGGTCGGGAACGTCTGCTCGCACACGACGAGCCGCGTACGCTCCGGAGGATCCGCGAGCTGGGTCCGCACGACCGCGTCGAGCACGAGGTAGCCGAGCGCACCGCGCCCGTGCCAGCGCTCGAACGCGCCCTCCGCCTCCACCGTCTCCGGCGTCGCAGCCGGATCGACCTCGAGCGTCTCGAGCCACTCGACGCGCGAGAACCCGTGGCCGAGCTTGCCGCGCGCCTCCGCCTCGGAGAAGTGCGCGAACAGCCGCTGCGCGTCCTCCTCGGAGAAGCCGCGCGCCCGCAGGCGCTCGAGCGCCTCGTCAGCCTCCACGCCGCCGCCTGCTCCCGGCCGCGACGCCGGCGCCGAAAAGCGCGGTCGCGCCCCACAGTGCGGGCGGCACGCGCCGCCGCGCGTGCGGATACGCGGCCGAGCTGAACTCGAGCACGGGCCAGCCGCGTTCACCGGCCACGCGCCGCAGCTCGCGATCCGGATTCACCGCCACCGGCTTCCCCACCGCCTCGAGGAACGGCAGATCGGTGTGGCTGTCCGAGTACGCGGTGCACTCCATGAGGTCGTAGCCGCGCGACTCCGCCAGCTCGCGCACGCACTCCGCCTTGTTCTCGGCATGGAGCGCGCGCAGCGCTTTCCCCGTGTACGCGCCATCGCGCACCTCGCACACGGTCCCGAGCGCGCCGTCGAAACCGAGCTCGTCGGCGATCCCCTCGACAATCTCCTGGAGCGACGCCGACACGATGTACACCTGCTCGCCGCGCGCACGGTGCTGCTCGACGAGATGGAGCGGCTCCGCATACACGAGGGGCTTGAGCACCGGCTCCATCGCATCGGCAACGACTTGGCGCATCTCGTCCGGGGTGAAGCCACGCAGGAGGCGGAGCCCGTCCTCGGCCGCATACCGCACGGCCTCGTGGCTTGCACCACGAAGAACGAAGAGGAGCTGCCACGCCGCCGCCTTTGCCAGCTGGCGGCGCGAGATCAGGCCGCGGTCGCGGAACGATCCCGCGAGCGCAAGCGCAGACGCACGCCGCAGGAGCGTCCGGTCGAGATCGAAGAACGCCGCAGCCGCCATGTCACCGCTTCACTCCCGCGGCGGCCAGCGCCTCGTCACGGCTCGCGTAGTCCTTGATGCTCACGACCTTGCCGCCCCGCAGCACGACGATCTGGAACAACCGCTGGAAGAAGCCCTTTGCACCGAGCCGCCCCATGCCGCGGCCGCGCACCCGGAAGAGGACCCGGTCCCCCAGATCGATGAAGTCCGACGGCCGCATCTTGTTCATGCCGGCCCGCCACAGCAGCGTCTTCAAGACCTCGTCTACGTTCGTGCACGGCTTCCACGCGCCCTCGCGCGCGGGGTCCCAGGTGACGTCCTCCACGAGCAGGCCGCGCAACTCCTGATGCTTCGCGTGCCGCGCCAGGTCGTAGACCTCGCGCACGCGGGCGACGTTCGCGGATTCCGGCACTACGAGACGAGCGGGAGCGACTTGACGATCCCGCCGACATCGCGTCGCGCGTCAAGCGCCTCCGCGATGGCGATGATCGCGCGGGCCGACTCCGCATCCGGCTCGGCCGCGACCACCGGAGCGCCGAGATCTCCCTGCTCGCGCAGCACGGGATCGAGCGGAACCGATCCGAGAAACGGAATGCCGAGATCGGACGCAAGATCCTCGCCGCCACCCTCGCCGAACACGTCGCCGCTCATGTTCTCGATCACGCCGAGCAAGCGCATGTTCGTCTTCTGCGCCATCGACGCCGCGCGCGACGCAACGTCCTGCGCGAGCTTCTGCGGCGTCGTGACGATGACGACCTCCGCACGCGGCAACAGCTGCCCGAGCGAGATGGACACGTCGCCCGTTCCCGGAGGCATGTCGACGACGAGGACGTCGAGCTCGCCCCAGTGCACGTCGGTGAGGAACTGCTCGAGCGCGCGGTGCAGCATCGGCCCTCGCCACATGACCGGCTCGTTGCCATCGAGGAAGAAGCCAATCGACATGAGCTTCAGTCCATCCTTCACCGGCGGGACGATCATCTCGTCGACCGCAACGGGCTTCTGGTGGATGCCGAGGATGTGCGGGATCGAGTGGCCGTAGATGTCGGCGTCGAGAATCCCCGTGCGCCGCCCGAGTTGTGAGAACGCGACCGCGAGGTTGGCCGAGAGCGACGACTTGCCGACGCCTCCCTTGCCGCTCGCGATTGCGATGACTCGCGTGTCTCGGTGAAGCCGGATCTTCTTGTCGTCGGACGGCGCGCCGCCGCGCAGCTTCGTCGTCAGCACCTGCCGCTCCTCCGGGGTCATGACACCGAACGAGAGTCCCACGCCGCGAATGCCGGGCAGGCCGGCGAGCGCCTGCTCCACCTGCTGCTCGAACGACTGGCGCAGCGGGCAGCCGGCGATGGTCAAGACGATCGTCAGGGAGACGATGCCGTCGGCGATCTCGACGTCGCGCACCATGTCGAGCTCGGTGACCGGGCGCTGGAGCTCCGGGTCGATCACCTGCTCGAGGGCCTTGAGGACTGCATCGCGGTCCGGCTGCATCAGTCCTGCACCGTAGCGAAGATAGGCGTTGTGTCCCATCCAGCAATAGTTAGTGCATCCCCGGCGGCTGCAAAGCTGCGCCATGCGTCGTCCTCGGTCGCGCCGATAGCTTTGGCTATCGGCACTCCCTGCGTCCTAGCCTGGCTTGCTTTTCGCGCGCCGGGAACGCGAAACCATTACTGGACGGGACACACATGACCTGGCTGGGCCTCGTCCGGAAGAACCTGCTGCGGCGGCCCATGCGCACGCTCCTCACCGCTGCCGGTGTAGCCCTCGGCGTTGGCCTGATCGTGGCGCTGCTCTCGATCGCAGCGGGCACCGAGCGCACGGCGGGCGACCTCATCCACGTCGGCCGCGCCGACTTCGGGCTCTTCCAGAGCGGCGTCTCGGACGCGACCAAGTCGCTCCTGCCGGTGTCGCTCGAGCAGCGCATCGCGCACGACCACGGCGTCGCACAGACGGCGCTCGTGTTCCTCTACGTCACCACCGTCGACGGCAAGGCGTCGTCGCTCGTCCTCGGTCTCGCGCCGCACGAGTTCGCGGCGCAGCGGCTGACGCTCGTGGACGGCACGCGCACCGGCGCCCTCGCCGGCGACCACTTCGGCGCGCGCATCGGAGAGAAACTCCGCATCGGCAAACACACGTTCCCGGTTACTGGAATCTTCCACAGCGGGGATCGCTTCGAGGACAACGGCGTCGTCCTTCCGCTCGCGACCGTGCAGTCGCTCGCGAACCGTCCCGGCGAGGTGACGAGCATCGGCGTCATCGCGACGCCCGGGCAGCGCCCGCAGACAGTCGCGACGCGGCTGGAGAAGAAGTACGGGATCACCGCCGTCGTCGAGCCGGGGCAGGCCGTCAACGTCGACACGTCGTCGCGGCTGATCATCGACGTCGGCTGGGTCATCTCGGTGCTCGCGCTCATCGTCGGCGGGGTCGGCGTGACGAACACGATGGCGATGTCCGTCTTCGAGCGTGTCCGCGAGATCGGCATCCTGCGCGCCGTCGGCTGGCCCGGGCGGCGAATCGCCGGGCTCATCGTCAGCGAGGCGATCGGCATCTCGCTCGTCGCGCTCGCGCTCGGGCTCGGCGTCGGAGTTCTCGCCGCGCACCTCTTCACCACGCAGACCGGCCTGTCCACGCTAGTGACGCCGACCTTCACGACGGGAGTGTTCGGATGGGGCCTCGCGTTCGCCCTTGGCGTCGGCGTCATCGGAGCGGCCTACCCGGTCTGGCGCGCGCTGCGGCTCAGCCCGATCGAAGCGCTCAGAAGGGAATAGCCCGCCGGCGAAGAACGGCGACCGGGATGTCCTGGCCACTCGCAGAGCAGTCCCGCCGTCACGTCGCCGTCCCGCAGTCGAGACGGCGGACGCCGCGAATCATGTGGGCCGTTGTGCTCGCCGCATTCGTGTGCGGCGCGGCGGTGAGCGCCGCGGCGTTCTCGATCGGCTGGAAGCACCAGGCGCAGAAGGGGACTTCGGCAGAGTCGGCGCTCGTCGCCGCCACCGCGAGCGTCCACTCACTGCGCACGCAACTCGCAGCAGAGCGATCGGATCTCGCATCCGCGCGCGAACACACTCTCGCGGTCGGTCGGTCCCGCGCAACGCTGCGCACGTCGCTCGCGAAGCTCCACACACAACTCGCGTCGGCGCAGCACGCGCTCGCCGCGACGTCGGCGCAAGCCGCACCGCTGAGCGGCGACCTTGCGCGGCTGACGAACGAGCTGCACGCACTCACGTCGTATGTCACGTCGACGCCGTCGAGCCAGCTCGACGGCGGCTACCTGCACGCGCAGATCGCGTACGTGTCGAAGACGGCGGCCGGGCTCAGCTCGGCGCTTGCAGCGCTGACGTCTCCGAAGAACTGAGCAGGCCGTCGCGAATCTGCACGACGCGATCCGCCTGGGCCGCAACGGCGTCGTCGTTCGTGACCAGCAGGATCGTCGTCCCGCGCTCGTCTCGAACGCGCCTGAGCAGATCGAGGATCTGCGCCCCGGTCTCGGAGTCGAGCGCGCCGGTGGGCTCGTCGGCGAGCAGCAACCGCGGCTCGTTCGCGAGCGCGCGTGCGATCGCGACGCGCTGACGCTCGCCGCCTGAGAGCGTCGGCGGATAGTTGCGGGTGCGGTCGCCCAGCCCGACCTCGCCGAGCAGCTCGTTGGCGCGCCGCTCCCGCTCGGCGCGAGGGCGCATGCCGAGCATGGGGATCTGGACGTTCTCGACCGCGTTCAGCGTCGTGATCAGGTTGTGGAACTGGAAGACGAACGCGACCGTCTCGGCGCGGTAACGCGCCTGGTCGTCGAGCGTGGCGACGTCGAGGCCGGCGACCACGATCTCGCCCGCATCCGGCCGGTCGAGCGCACCGATGAGGTTGAGCAACGTGCTCTTGCCGCCTCCCGAAGGCCCCGTGAGCGCGACGAGCTCGCCTTCGTCCAGGTGGAGCGAGACGTCCACGAGCGCGCTGATCCGTCCGTGCTCGAAGCTCTTGCGGACGTTTCGGACGTCGACCTGGGCGCCGCTCACTTGACGACGGAGACGGCCCAGGTGCCGACGCCGGCGCGATAGCCCGCAGCCGTCGCGATCGCGTGCCAGGCGACGGGCTGGCCGACCGCAGCGGGCGGGAACGCATTCTTGCCCGTGGCCGGGATCGTCTCCTTCCAGATGCCGCGCTTCAAGACGTGCGTCCCGACTTCGCCGACGGAGAAGCCGTTGAAGAACACCTGGACGTGGATCTTGCACGCGACTGGCTTGCCGTTCGCGGTCACACGAACCTCGTACCACCACGTGTGGTGGAGGACGGGATGGTGGCTCTGCGCGGTGACGACTACTTTCAGCTTCGGCTTCGCCGCTGCAGCAGGCGCAGCGCCGACGAGCGCCAGGATGCAGACGAGGATGAGCGCACGCCGCACGACGCGAAGACTATGGCACGAGGCGAGCGAGCTCACGCGCTGCAGCGCCGAGCGGGCGCGCATCTTCCAGCACGGGCGCGAACAGGTCGCCGTCGCGGTCGACCCGCTCGAGAACGGCCTCCATACCGAAGTCGCGCGGCCGGACATCCTTCGTCAACTCTTCCCACCGCAACGGCGTCGACACGGGCGCGCCCGGCTTCGGTCGCACCGAGTAGACGGAGGCGATGGTCTTGCCCCAGCCGTTCTGGCGGTGGTCGACGAGCACGCCGGCGCGCTTCTTCTTCAACCACTCCGTCGTGACAAGCCCCGGATGCCTCGCCTCCAGGAGCCGCGATGCCGTCTCGGCGAACGCGTATGTGTCGTCGAACCCGGCGCGGCGCTGAATCGGCGCGAGCACGTGAATTCCGTCGGCGCCGCTCGTCTTCACGTGGCCGGGGAGGCCGACCTCGTCGAGGAGCCCGCGAATGAGATGCGCGACCTCGACCGCGAGCGCGAAGCCGTCGGGCTCGTCCGGCGGGTCGAGGTCGAAGACGACGTAGTCGGGCCGGCCGGGCTTGTCCACCCGCGAGTACCAGGCGTTCATGTCGACGCAGTTCATCTGCACCATCCAGAGCACCGCCTCGGGCGAGTTCAGCAGCGCGAAATCCACCTCGCGCGAGCCGCCCTCGCGCGGATGCGTCGTGAACCGGCGCGTCGGGATCCAGGCGGGCGCCCCGCGCGGAACCTGCTTCTGGAAATAGATCTCGCCCGTGATGCCGTGCGGGTAGCGCTTCAGGGTGAACGGCCGGTCCCGGAGGTGAGGCACGAGCACCGGAGCGATGCGCTCGTAGTACCGAAAGAGGTCGCCCTTGGTGACCCCGTCGTCCGGAAAGAGGACGCGGTCGGGGCTGGTGAGATTTACACGCGACATATGCAGGACTTGTAACAATCCCACCGTGCACGAAGTTGGCCTCGTGCACGTCGTCAGGCAGGCAGCCTGGTCGGCGTCAGCGTACGGCTCGACCGCCGTACGCGTAGCCGTGCGCGGAACGAAGACGCGCCTGCACCGCCCGCGCGAGGAACGGCTCGTGTTCGTCGTCGGCTCGCCGCGCTCCGGCACGAGCTTCACGGCGGGCGCAATCGGCGATCTCCCCGCGTTCGTCGACCTCGGCGAAGTACCGCTGTTGAAGGCTGCGATCCCCGACCTCGTCGAGCTGCCCGAGCCCGAGCAGGCAAAGGAGATTTGGCACGTGCTGCAGCGCGTCCGCGGGCTCGCGTTCGTGCGCAGCCTGCGCGGCGTCGAGCAGACGCCGGAGACCGGCTTCGTGCTTCCCGCAGCGCTGAGCGCGTTTCCGTCTGCGACGGCCGTGCACGTCGTGCGGGACGGGCGCGACGTCGTGTGCTCGCTCCTCGAGCGCGGGTGGCTGAGCGCCAAGAGAAGTAGCGAGAGCGACGACGCCAAGCTGTCGTACGGCGTCTACCCGCGCTTCTGGGTCGAGCCCGAGCGCCGGGAGGAGTTCGTGCAGGTGAGCGACGCGCGGCGGGCCGCCTGGGCGTGGCGGCAGTACGTCACTGCGGCGCGCACGGCTCCGGAGCGGACGGTCGAGCTCCGGTACGAGGAGCTCGTCTCCGATCCCACGACGGCGACCGAGCCGCTGGCGCACACGCTCGGCGTCGGCACGGAGCAACTGTCCGAGTCGTTCTCCGACGCGCACACGAACTCGGTGGGGCGTTGGCGGCGCGACCTCACCGAGGAACAGCTCGAGGACGTCGAGGCCGAGGCCGGCCCGCTGCTCGCCGAGCTCGGCTACAGCTAGCGCGAGAGCGCAGCCGCGATTCTGCGGCACCCGTCGGGCGCGCCTGCCGCGGCGATGCGCGAACGCCCTTCCAGATCGAGCTCCGCCTCGCCGAACGGACGCGGGTCGTCGAACAGCTCGAGCGCGATCCCGACCTCGCGGCAAAGGAGCTGCGCAGCGGCGATGTCGACCGACCGCGCCGCCTTCAGCGAGCAAACGCCGTCGACCCGGCCGGCGGCGAGATGGCACAGCGAGAGGGCGAGCGAGCCCATGACGCGGAGGCGGTGCGCAATGCCCGAGAACGCGGCGGCGTGCTCGGCGACGAGCGAGGTGAGCGTCGCCTCGAAGCTGAGGATCTCGATCTGCTCCTTCGGGCGCACGGCGCCGAGCGGCTCGCCGTTCAACCAGGCGCCCTCGCCGCGCCGCGCCGTCCACTCCTCACCCGAGCCGAAGTCGTAGACGTACGCGAAGTGCACGTTCTCCATGTGACGGCCGTCCGCGACCGCGATCGAGACGCTGAAGAACGGGATCCCGCGCTTGGCGTTGAGCGAGCCGTCGATGGGATCGATCACCACGACGGTCGAGTCGCCGTCGATGAAGCCCACCTCCTCGGAGACGATGGAGACGCCGAGCGGCCGGAAGCGCTCGAGCACGAGGTGCTCGGCGGCCGCGTCGATCGCCGTCGTGTCGTCTCCACCCTCGCCGCGGCGCAGGACGGGCTCGCGCTCGATCCGTGTCGGAAGCTCCAGGAGCGCACCGCGCACGTCGGCGGCGGCTGCCCGGCAGAGCTCGAGCCAGTCAGTCAAGCGGATGGAACAGCAGGCCGGAGGTGAGCTTCGGATAGAAGAAGGTGCTCTTCTGCGGCATGACGTCACCGCGTTCTGCGACCTCCCACACGTCCTCGATGCGGGTCGGCCGGAGCAGGAACGCGGCCTCCGCCTCACCGCGGTCGACCGCGGCGACCGCCTCGCGCCGTTGCGGCGTGTACGTCACGCCCTCCGGCTTCAACGCGTCGACGATCTCGGGGTCGAGCCCCTCGCCCTCGACAAGCTCGTACCGGCCGTCGCGGTAGAGCACGACACCGGGCAGCTCGTCGCCGGGCGGATCGATCGGAGTAACGGGGGCGACGCCGTTCACCGACCGCGCGATGCGGTGCGTGGGGAAGATCGTCAGCCCCTCCTGGTCGGTCGGGACGATCACGGCCAGCACCCACGGCGACTCGCCGAACGCAAGCGCGGTCTCGTACCGGTGGTGGCCGTCGGCGATCAGGAGCTGCGCGTCGGCGAGCTCCTCCGTGAGCGCGGCGCCGAACTCTGGATCGAGGCGCCAGAGCTTGTCGCCGTCGACCTCCAGATCGGGCTCGCCGAGCCCGTCGACCTCGATCGTCCCGTCCCAGAGGAAGAAGAGGGGCTCGAGCTGCGTGCGCGTCGCGCGCAGGAGGCGCAGCCGGCCCTCCTTCGGCCCCGCGTGCGTGCGCTCGTGCGGCAGGATCACGCGGTTCTCGTACGGCTCCGCGTGGAGCGAAGCGACGAAACCCTCGCGCTGCCGCGCAACCCCGTCGGGGCCGACGTAGTCCTGCGACAGCCACCAGTACGAGGGCTCGGGCTCGCGGACGAGCACGCCCTCCTCCTGCCAGGCCGCGAGATCGCGGGCCGCCTGCTCCTCCGAGTCGGGGAGCGTCAGATGGACGACGTTGTAGGGGCTCCGGGCGAGGTAGTCCGCCCGGTCCTCCTCGGAGATGACGTCATAGGGCGGCGCGACGACGGCCGCGAGGTCCGGCACGTCGTAGCGGAGAGCGCGGAAGGGGCGGATGCGCGCCATCGAGGTCGAAGCCTAGACTCAGAGGAGATGACGGCGATCGCGCAACTGGAGGAGAACCGGACGGTCGAGGGCGTCTACGCGGTCGCGAAGAAGCAGCGCCTACGGACGAAGAACGGCGCGCCGTACCTCGCACTCGAGCTCGTCGACCCGAGCGGCCGGATCGCGGCCCGCGTGTGGAACGACGTCGAGCTGCTCGACGGCCGCTTCGGCGAGGGCGACGCCGTGCGTGTGCTCGGGCGTGTCGAGCGCTTCCGCGACTCGCTCCAGCTCGACGTGCGCACGATCGAGCCCGCAGCCGAGGTCGATCCGGCGGCGATGGCGCCCGCGATGCGGCGCGACGCGGACGAGATCGAGGGCTTCCTCGAGTTCCTCACCGCCGAGGTGCACAACGACGGGCTGCGCGGACTGGTGACGAAGGTGCTCGCAGTCGCGCCGTTGCGCACGTATCCGGCGACGCCGGACGGGCATCACTCGTACGCCGGCGGCCTCCTCGAGCACACGGTGGGCGTCGCGACCATCTGCCGCGAGCTCTGCCAGCTCCATCCCCGGCTGCGTCCCGATCTCCTGCTCTCGGCCGCGCTCGTGCACGACGTCGGTCGCACACGCGAGCTCGGCCCGCCGCCGATCTTCCAGCCGACCGAGGAAGGCAAGCTGCTCGGCCACGTGCACCTCGGCCTGCGCATGCTCGAGGACGCGCACGCGCCGGCGGAGCTGCTGCACGCCGTCGCATGCCATCACGACGTGCGCGCGGCGCGCACCGCCGAGGCGGCCGTCCTCTACCACGCGAACCAGCTCGACGCGGTCGCCGCGACGAGACCCGTAGAAGCTCCGTAGTGGCCCCCGCCTACGCGCTGCTCGCCAGCCTCTGCTGGGGCGTCGGGGACTTCATGGGCGGGCTCAAGAGCCGGTTGATGCCCGCGCTCGTGGTGATGGCGGTGTCACAGCCGTTCGGGCTCGTGGCGCTCGTCATCGCCGTGGCCGTGCGCGGCACAGGCCCGCCCGGCCCCGAAGTCGCGTGGGCCGCGCTCGCAGCCGTCTTCGGGACGCTGGGACTCGTCGCGTTCTATCGCGGCATGGCGGCGGGCGCGATCAGCGTCGTCGTCCCGCTGGCGGCCGTCGCGGCCGGCATCCCGGTCATCTGGGGCCTGACGCAGGGCGATCACGTGTCGGCCCTGCAGGAGGTCGGATTCGTCGCGGCCCTCGGCGGCGGGCTGATGGCGTCGCTCGAGCGGGGCGCGTCACGGCGGCAGTTCGCCGCCGGCACCGGATGGGCCTTGCTCGCGCTGCTCGGCTTCGGGGGCTATTTCATCCCGCTGCACGCGAGCGCCGCCCACGACTGGCTGTGGCCGTCGCTCATCTTCCGCGCAGTGTCGGTGACACTCGTTTGGTCGGCGCTGTTGCTGACGCGGCAGCGGCAGCGCGTGCGCGGCGTCCGTCCGCACCTAGTCGTGCTCGCAGCGATCGGGCTGCTCGACACGGGCGGGAACACGCTGTTCGCCGCGGCGTCGGCATCGCACGGACTCCTCAGCGTCGTGTCCGTGCTCGCGTCGCTCTATCCCGCGGTGACAGTGCTGCTCGCGCGGTTCGCGCTCGGCGAGCGCGTCGAACGGTCACAGAACATCGGCATCCTCGTCACGCTCGCCGGCGTCGTGCTGATCAGCGCGGGGTAATCGCTCCGCGCAGCGCGTCGACTGCCTCGGGAACGAGCCGGTAGTACGCCCAGGTGCCGCGACGCGATGACTCGATGAGGCCGGCCTCGCGTAGCACCTTCAGGTGGTGCGACACCGTCGGCTGCGCGAGGTCGAGCGCGGCGACGAAGTCGCAGACGCAGACCTCGTCGGCTGCGGCCAGCCGGTTGAGGATCGTGACGCGCGCCGGGTCGGCAAGAGCCTTGAACTGGGCGGCGAGCAGCTCAGCTTGGCCCGGATCGAGGACCGGCGTTTCGGGGCCACAGCAGAGAATGGGCAGGACCGTCTTCATCGACGGATTTCAATATATCATCCATCGAAATCGACCGATGAAAGGAGGATCTATGGACGACTGCGAGACAGGCGGCTGTTGCGGCGACGACTGCTGCTAGACGTTGAACCGCACGTTGAGGACGTCTCCGTCCTCGATGACGTACGTCTTGCCCTCGAGCCGCTGGTGGCCCGCTCTAGCCGCTTCCGCGTGGCCGCCGGCGGCGACGAGGTCGTCCCAGCGCACGACCTCGCAGCGGATGAATCCTCGGGCAATGTCGGAATGGATCGTCCCGGCCGCGTCGATCGCCGTGCTGCCGCGGTGCAGCGTCCACGCGCGCGTGTCCTTCTCGCCGGCCGTGAAGAACGTGATCAGGTCGAGCGTCTCGACGAGCTGCCGCACGACCGCGGCGAGCGCCGACTCGCCGCTCCGGAACTCCGCAGCCTCTTCCTCCGGCATCTCCGCCAGCTCGGCCTCGAGCTGAAGGTCGATCCCGTCCGGGCCGTTCACGATCGAGAGCAGCGGCTTCGTCGTCAGCGGCTCGAGCTCCGGCGGGAGCTCGCCCTCCCAGTCGGCGAGCGCGTGACCGGCGTCGAGGTGCGCGAGCAGGCGCTCGAGATCCTCGGCCTCGCGCTTCACCTTCGCGTCTCCCGACTTCGCCTGCTTGGCGACGCGCTCCAGTCGCCGTTCGACGTGGTCGCGATCGGCAACGAGGAGCTCGAGCTTCAAGGTCTCGAGGTCGTCGTCGGGCACGCGCGTGCCGGAGAACCCGTCGAGGACGACGAGCAGCGCGTCGACCTGGCGCAGCTTCCCGAGCAGCTCTGGGCCGGTCCCCCGCACTTCGACAACGCGAACGGCGGCCGGCGTCACCTTCCGCGCGTGCACGACCTCGGCGAGCTGCTGCAGGCGCGGATCGGGGATCGCGGCCATGCCGACTTCGCCGGGCGCGCCGGTGAGGGCGGCGAACAGCATCGACTTGCCCGAGCTCTGCAGCCCGACGATTCCTACCTCTAATGCCAAGCCTACGGCTCCTGGTTTGATGCGTAATGAGAATGGCCGCGGTTCACCGCTGTCATCCTCGGGACGTTAGCTACGTCTTCTGCGTGATCTGCTTCTGGAGCGACGCAAGAGCCCGGTGCTGGAGCGACTTGATCGCGCCCTCGGTCTTGCCGAGGATGGTGGCGACGTCGGCGTTCGCGAAGTTGAAGATGAACTTCAGCGTCAGCACCTGCTGTTGCTCCGGCGAGAGCGTGTCGATCAGCTCCATCATCGACTGGCGTCCGATGGAGTGCATGGCGAGCGTCTCCGCCGACGGCTCCTCCGAGCCCGGCGGCTCCGGCACCTCCTCCTCCGGCTGCCAGCGCTTGTGCGCGCGGAAGTGATCCATCGCGAGGTTGTGCGCGATCCGGAAGAGCCACGCCGAGAAGGGCGCCGACCGCCAGCGGAACCTCCCGATCGACTCGAGCATCTTCAGGAAGGTCTGCGTCGTCAGGTCCTCGGCGTCGTGCCGGTTCCCGACGCTCATGTGCAGGTAGCCGTAGATGCGGTCGAAGTGGATGAGGTACAGCTCTTCGAGCGCGTCGCGGTCGCCCTGCTGGGCTCGGTCGACCAGTCTCCGAACGTTCTCGTTCGAATCGTCCGCAGGGCGGCTCATCGGAATGTGCTTCCCCCGGCGCGGGAGCGGACTAACCCTCCGCTACGCCGCGGTGAAGCCGACGTGGCTCGACCGGTTGAAGCGGCGAAGGTACGCGACCTCCGGAACGACGACGTGGTACGGCCCCTCGTCGGTGTCGAGGACGACGACCCTGGGACCGTCCTCGTGCAGCGCCCGCTCGAGCTGATCGGCCGACTCCTGCGTGACGAACGTCCCGATCACCTGGCCACCCTGGAAGCCGATCTCGATCTTTACCCGAACGCCGCTAGCCACTCGACACCACCTCCGTGAGAACACCGTGGACGGAATCAGGATGCACGAACGCGACCTCCAGGCCGAACATGCCGCGCCGCGGCTCCGCGTCGATCAGCTCGACGCCGTGCCCGGCGAGCTCGCGGAGAAAGACCCGGACATCCTCGACCTCGTAGGCCACGTGATGCATGCCGGGGCCTCGCTTCGCCAGGAACTTGCCCACTGGAGTGTCGTCCCCGAGCGGGGCCAGCAGCTCGACGCGCCCCGAGCCGACGCGGACGGATGCCGCCTCGACGCCCTGGTCGTCGACCCGCACGCGGTGCTCGAGCCGGCCGCCGAAGAGGCGCTCGTACGTCGACACCGCCTCGTCGAGATCGGCGACCGCGAGGCCGACGTGATGGATCCCGCGTGCCTCCACGCGGCGATCGTATCGGTCAGGCGCCGGGCTGCCCGGCCGCGACCGCGCGCGGGACGCCGACAGACTCGGAGGCGCGGGACTCGGCCTCGACGCCGGCGAGCATGGCGACGACCTCGTCGCGCATGAGCGTCTCCCGCTCGAGTAACGCCGCCGCGAGGCGGTCGAGGGGGACGCGATGCTTCTTGAGGAGGCGCAACGCCTCGGTGTACGCCGTGTCGGTGAGGAGCGCCTGCTCGCTGTCGCGCAGCCGCTTCGTCTCCTCCGAGAGCGCGTAGTTGTCGGCGCGCAGGGTGCGGGACGACACCGACTCCGACATGCCCCACTCGAACACCATCGAACGCGCGATGTCGGTCACCTTCTCGAGATCGTTGGCGGCGCCGTTCGTGACGCGGCCGAACACGACCTCCTCGGCGGCACGGCCGGCGAGCGCGACGACCATCCGGTCGATGAGCTCCTCCTTCGTGTGCAGGTAGCGATCCTCCTCGGGGAGGTAGAACGCGTACCCGAGCGCCTCGCCGCGGGAGACGATCGTCACCTTCTGCAGCTCCATTGCCGAGCCCATCAGGTGCGCCATGAGCGCGTGCCCGCCTTCGTGGAAGGCGAGGATGCGCCGCTCCTTCTCGGTGAGGACCTTCTTCTGCTGCAGCCCGGCGACGACGCGCTCGATGGCGTTGTCGAAGTCGCGCTGCGTCACGTAGGCGTCGCTGCGGCGGCCGGCGAAGATCGCGGCCTCGTTGCAGATGTTGGCGAGCTCTGCGCCGGTGAGGCCGCTCGTCTGCCGCGCCACCTGGTTGAGATCGACGTCGGGCCCGAGCGGCTTGCTGCGCGTGTGCACGCCGAGGATCGCCTCGCGGCCGTTGAGATCCGGCGGCGGGACGAGCATCTGCCGATCGAAGCGGCCCGGGCGCAGCAGCGCCGGGTCGAGATCCTGGATGCGGTTGGACGCGCCCATCACGACGACCTGCTCCGCGCCTTCGAAGCCGTCCAGCTCGACGAGGAGCTGGTTGAGCGTCTGGTCCTGCTCGCGGTTGAAGCCGTGGCCGCTGCGCTGCGCGCCGACGGCGTCGAGCTCGTCGATGAACACGATCGCGGGCGCGTGCTTGCGCGCCTCGGCGAAGAGCTTGCGGATGCGCGCGGCGCCGAGGCCGGCGAACATCTCGACGAACGACGACGCGCTCGCGGAGTAGAAGTTCGCGCCCGACTCGTGCGCGACCGCCTTCGCGAGCAGCGTCTTCCCGGTCCCCGGTGGCCCGTACAGCAGAAGCCCCTTCGGCACCTTCGCGCCGAGGCGCTGGAAGCGCTTCGGATCGCGCAGGAAGTCGACGACCTCCATCAGCTCCGCGCGCACCTCCTCGACGCCGGCGACGTCGCTCCAGGTCACCTGTGAACGAGAGCGGCTGGCGATCGCCGACGGGCGGACGCGCGGCATCATCCCGACCGTCTTGAACAGCAGCCACGCAGTGAGGATGAGGATCCCGAAGAACGCGAGTGGGAGCCAGGTGGTGGCGAAGTTGGAAAGCCAATGGAACCAGTGCCCCACCATTCGTTCCTCCATCGTACGACAGAACCCCGTCCCTCAAATGGGTGACGCTGACTACCCTTCTGCGGGTGATCGGCAACCTCGCGGGCAAGCGTTACATCAACTTGACGACCTTCCGGAAGGACGGAAGCGAGGCCGCGACGCCGGTGTGGGTCGTGAGCGACGACGGCGCACGGCTGCTGGTCTGGACGGGCGGGCAGACGTGGAAGGCGAAGCGCATCCGGCGCGATCCGCGCGTGCTCGTCGCGCCGTCGACCATGCGCGGACGTGAGCGTGGCGAGCGGGTCGAGGGCCGTGCACGCATTGTCGAGGGCCTCGACGTGAAAGCGCTCATCCGCAAGAAGTACGGCTGGCAGATGCGACTGCTCGAGCTCGCAAGCCGCGGCGAGGACGCCTCGGTCGCGATCGAGATCGTCGACGCTGAGGAGGGCTCGGCGGAATAGTGACTGTGTCGCAGATGGTGCGCTGGATCGGCGCGCTGCTGCGTCCTCGGCCGCGTCCGTAGCGCAAGGCTACGAACGCGACCTGCGTCCTTGCATCGCATCCGCCCAGCGCATCCCTGCGACGAGCACCATCCCGCCGAGCCCTCCTAGAGCACGCGCTCGAGCCGCGCGTTCTCGCGGTACCGCCGGCCGAACTTGCCCGACGGCCGTCCGTCCGTGAGGACGACGTCGCCGGTGAAGTCGTTCGCTCCACGGATGAGCCACGAGCCGACGCCGTATGCGTCCACGGGAACGCCGAGCTGCTCGAACTCGCGGATCTTCTCGACGGTGAAGCCGCCCGAGACGACGATCTTCACGCGCTCGAAGCCGTCGCGGTCGAGCGCCTCGCGGACGCGCTGCACGAGCCGCGCGTTCACGCCGGTGGGCTTGAAGTCGCCCATCTCGTCCACGAGCGAGAAGTCGACGAGGCTCTCCGAGGTGTCGAGCCGCACGCCCCACAGCCGGTCGCCGAGGGCTCGCGCGACGTCGAGCGCGGTCGCGACCGAGTTGTTCTCGAAGTCGACGAGCACCGTGACGCGCGTCTCCGCCGGCGCCCAATCCGCGAACTTCGACGCGGCGAGCACGGTGTTGCCGCCGTACGACGCGATGAGCGCGTGCGGCACGGTGCCGATGCCGCGCCCGCCCCACCACGACGCCTGCTCGTCTGTGGTGACGCCGATCTCGGCTCCCGTGATGAGCCCCGCCACGTACGCGGCGTAGCCGTCGCCGGTCTGCACGCGGTGATGATCGTGCCGCGCGGGCATGAAGATGATCGGCTTGCGGTTCGCAGCCTCGACGATGCGGACAACGTTCGACGTGATCAGCGTCCGCCGCGCGAGCACGCCGAGATAGAGCGTCTCGAGATGTGCGAAGAGCGTGTAGTCGCCCTCGATCGTCAGCACGGTCTCGTACGGCTCCATCGGGTCTCCGTCGTAGAGCGCGTGCACGGTGAGCGCGTCCCAGTCGTCGCTGCAGAGCTTGAGGATCGCGAGCGCCTCGTCCATCCCGCCGAGGTACGCGTGGTTCTTCTGGAAGACCTGCATGACCACGCGGGGACGGCGTCCGTCCGCGAGGAGCGTCGCGCGCGAATAGTTGAAGTACGCGTCGGTGTAGTAACCGGCCCGCATCTTCTCGACGGGCAGGTCGAAGACCTCGGGATCGAGGCGATTACGTGTTGTGCGCGTCGTCGCCACGTTCGAGCTCCAGGCAGGCGCTGAGCGCCGCCTCGGCGACCTCGAGCTGCGCGGGCGTGGGATCAGCCGTGGTGAGCCGGTGCTGAAGCTCGTGACCCGGCTTCGACAGCGCCTGCGCGACGACGTTCTTCGGGTGCCGCGTCATCCAGCCGAAGATCTCGGTGGACGCGCCGAGCGCGCCGAGCTGCGCGGCCGTGCGCGCGTGGTTGCGCATCCGCTCGGGGGCGAGCGAGGCGAGCACGTTGCCGGCGGCGGTGGTGAGGAGCAGCGGCCCGATGAGATGACCGCCGCACCGCTCGTGCTCCTTCTGCGCGCCGGGGCCGTGCTCGTACGTGCCGATGGAGATGTGCTCAGCGCCGTGGTACGAGGCGAGCTCGCCGCTGCGGAGCGACAGCGCAGCGGGCGCAAGCGAGAGCAGGCCGGAAAGCAGCTCCTGCGCCGCGGGCCGCATCCGGCTCGACTCGCGCAGGCCCTTGACCACGACAGCCGTCCCGAGAATGGAGGCGAGCGTGCGCCGGTCCTGCATCGGCAGCTGCGCCGCCGGCAGCCGCCGCTTGATCTCAGGGAGCACGGCGAGCGACTCGACGAGCCTCGCCGGCCCGCGCAGCAGCGGCGTCTTGACGCCGGAGGCGACGAAGCGCTTGCGCGCGGAGGCAACCTCGATGCGGCCGTCGGAGTGGCGGATCGCGCACGCCCAGGAGGTCGGGCCGTGCACGAGCACTCCGTTCGCCAGCGCCATCCCGCCGAGGCGGATATTCTCTTCGCTCATGTCGTTGAGGGTACTCCGGCGGCCGATCGCAGCGCGTGCTGCAGGGCGATCGCGCCCTCGCCGAGCGGAATCGGCGCCCCGTCGACGGCGGAGACGGGCATCACCTCGCGGATCGACGACGTCAGGAACACCTCGTCCGCGGTAGCGAGGCGCAGGAGGGGAAACGATCCCTCCTCCACCTCGTATCCCAGCGTGGGCGCGAGCTCGAGGACGACGGCGCGCGTGACGCCCGCGAGGATGGGCAGCTCGAGCGACGGGGTCAGCAGGCGCTCTCCTTCGCGCCACCACACGTTCGCGGTCGGCGCCTCCAGCACCGTGCCGTCGTGGGCGACGAGGAGCGCATCGTCTGCTCCGAGCTCCGCCGCCGCGTCCTGCGCAGCCATGTTCTCTGCGTAGCTCGTCGACTTCGCCGCAGCGAGCGCGCCCGTCGACCAGCGGACGACGGCGAGGCGCAGCCCGCGCGCACGCTGCTCCTCGAGCGCCGGGTCGACCGCGGCGGCGGTGGCGACGAGCGTCGTCCCCGTCCAGTAGAAGCGCAGCGCGAGATCGGAGACACCTGCGGCCTTGACGACGCCGTCGGCGAGCCGCACGCACTCATCCGCATCCGGAGCGGGCAGCCGTACGCGCGCGGCCGACCGGCCGAGCCGGTCGATGTGCGCGTCCATGCGGAACGGCGCGCCGTCGTACACGCGCGCGGTCTCGAAGACGGCGCGCCCGCGCAGCAGCGCCTCGTCGTCCGCCGTGAACACGGGCGCGTGCGGATCGACGAGACCGCGACCTGCGACCGCGACGGCGAGGAGGTTCACACCGCCGCCAGGAGCGGGCGGGCCTTCACCCACGACTCCTCGATCTCGGCGGCCGGCTCGGAGTCCCACACGATGCCGCCGCCCACCCACAGGTGGATCGAGCCGTCGACGATCGCGAACGTGCGGATGGTGAGTGCGAGGTCGAGGTCGCCGTTCGCGTACACGCGGCCGAGCGCGCCCATCGACGCGCCGCGGCCGACCGGCTCGAGCGCGTGGATCAGCTCGAGCGCGCTCGACTTCGGACAGCCGGTGACGGAGCCGCCCGGGAGGACGGCCTCGAGCAGCTCGGTCAGCGTCACGCCGGGCCGGAGCTCGCCCTCGACGGTGGCGACGAGGTGCGAGACACCGGCCAGCTGCCGCTCCGCGAGCAGCTCGGGCCAGCGCACGCTGCCGGGGACGCACACGCGCGAGAGGTCGTTGCGCTCGAGGTCGACGATCATCACGTGCTCGGCCGCATCCTTCGCGGACTCGATGGGGACGCCCGCCGGGCGCGTGCCCTTGATCGGCGACGTGCGCACGACGTTCCCGCGCTTCTGCAGGAGCAGCTCGGGCGAGGCGGAGACAATGGCCCACCCGTCGCCGACGAGCGGCGCGGGCTCGAGCGGCCGGAGTGACGCGAGCGCGGCAGCGACTGCAACCGGGTCGCCGTCGAAATCCGCGCGCAGGTGCTGGACGAGGCTCACCTGGTAGACGTCGCCCTCGTAGATGGCCGCGCGCACGGTCTCGACCGCGGCGGCGTACTCCTCCGGGCTCCACGTCGTCTCCCACTCGCCGACCGAGAACGATCCGTGTGCTGCCGGCGGCGCCTCGAGCGAGTACGCAACCTTCGGCAGCTCGCACGGCTCCGGCGCCGACGGTGCGGACGCGCCATACGCGACGAACACGCGCGCGACGTCGAACTCCTCGGCGGCGAGCGCGGGCTCCAGCTCTGCCAGGGACGCGAGCTCGATCGTCACGCGAGCATCGCGTGTGCGGCGAAGCGGAACCAGTTCACGTTGAGCTCGAGATCGTCGACGGGGATGCGCTCGTCGGCGGAGTGGATGAGCGTCGCGGAGACGTCCGCGGGCATCGACCGCATGGGGAAGAAGCCGTACGCGACCGTGCCGAACGCCTCACGCAGCCAGTGGCTGTCGGTGAAGCCCGGGCAAGCGAGCGGCACCGCCCGAGCGCCGGGCTCGGTCTCGGCGACGAACGACTCGATCGCGCGCCAGAGCGGCGTGTCGAGCGACGAGCGCGTGCCTCCCTGCGCCTCGCCGAAGACGAGGTCGTACTCGATGTCGTCGCCGAGCATCGCCCGCACGACCGGCTCGATCTGCGCGGGCGTCTGGCCCGGAAGCAGGCGGCAGTCCACTTCGAGGTCGACGAGCGCGGGAATGACGTTGCGTTTGTGCGAAGCGGTGATCATCGTCGGCGAGAACGTCGGCGCGAGCAGTGCACGCACGACCTCCCCGGTGATCTCGTCCAGCGCACGCAGGCGGTCGATGATGTCGGCGGTCGGCGGAAGCTCGCCGAGGACGGTGCGCGTGAACGCCTCGACCTCCTGCTGGACCTGCTGCTCGGGCCGGTATGCAGCGATGCGCTCGATCAGCGTCGCCGCCTTGACGAGCGCGTTGTCGGCGATGGACGGCATCGACGCGTGCCCGGAGCGGCCCTTGACGAGGATCCTGAACGGTGCCGTGAGCTTTTCCGCCGTCGTGCACTGGTAGAAGGTCGCTCCGCCGAGCTCGATGCGGTCGCCGCCGCCCTCGTTGATCGCGAAGTCGCAGCGAACGGCGTCCGGGTGCGCCTCGCACAGCCACTGGAGGCCGAAGCCGTCGCCGACCTCCTCGTCGGCGGTGGAGGCGAGGATCAGGTCCCCGGCCGGCCGGAAGCCCTCGCGGACGAGCGACGCGAGCGCGACCGCCTCGGCGGCGACCTGGCTCTTCATGTCGAGCGCGCCGCGGCCCCAGACCTCGCCGTCCCACACCTCGCCGGAGAAGGGCGGCACCGACCACTCGGCCGGATCGGCGAGGACGACGTCCGTGTGGCCGAGTAGCAGCAGCGACGGGCCATCGCCCGTGCCCCGGACGCGCGCGACGAGGTTCGCGCGCTCCGGCACGCGGGCGTACAGCTCGCACTCCACACCGTTCGCCTCGAGATAGTCGCGCAGCAGCTCGGCGGCGGCGGTCTCGTTGCCGGGCGGATTGGTCGTGTCGACCTGGATCAGCCGGCTGAGGAGATCCGTGACCTCGGACACGGGCCGAGCATACTTCTCGCATGTCCGATCTCTTCTCGGAGGCGGCGTCCCAGCGGGCGGCGGAGATCGCGCCGCTCGCGCAGCGGCTGCGGCCCCGGTCGCTGGACGAGTTCGTCGGACAAGCGCACGTCCTCGGCGAGACCTCGGCACTGCGGCTGGCGATCGCGGAGGACCGCGTCCGGTCGTCGATCTTCTACGGGCCGCCGGGCTCCGGCAAGACGACGCTGGCGCGCATCGTGGCCGCGTCGACGGGGGCAGCGTTCGAGGAGCTCTCGGCCGTGTCCGCCACGGTGAAGGACGTGCGGGAGGTGCTTGCGCGCGCGCGTGAACGGTTGGGAACGAGCGGCCGGCGGACGATCCTCTTCCTCGACGAGATCCACCGCTTCAACAAGGCGCAGCAGGATGCACTGCTGCCGGCAGTGGAGGACGGCCTCCTCACGCTGATCGGCGCGACGACCGAGAACCCGTACTACGAGGTGAACTCGGCGCTGCTGTCCCGCGTGCAGGTCTACGAGCTCGAGACGCTCTCGGAGGAGGAGATGGCCGTCGTCGTCCGCCGCGGGCTGGCGGAGATCGGCGGCGACGCGGCCGACGAGGTCGTCGACTTGATCGTGCGCCGCGCGGGCGGCGACGCGCGCAACGCGCTCAACATCGTCGAGCTCGCATCGGAGACCGCGCGCGGCGCGATCACGGTGGAGAACGTCGAGGATGCGGCACGCAAGCGGCCCGTCGTTTACGACAAGACGTCCGACGCGCACTACAACTTCACGTCGGCGTTCATCAAGTCGATGCGCGGGTCCGACCCGGATGCCGCGGTGTACTACCTCGCCGCGATGCTCGAAGGTGGAGAAGACGCGCGCTTCATCGCGCGACGCATGATCGTGCTCGCCTCCGAGGACATCGGCAACGCGGATCCGCAGGCGCTCGTCGTCGCGGTCGCTGCGGCACAGGCGGTCGAGCATGTCGGCCTGCCGGAGGCGCGGCTGAATCTCGCACAGGCCGCGATCTACCTCGCGCTCGCGCCCAAGTCGAACGCGAGCTATGTCGCGATCAACGAAGCGGCCGCGGACGTTCGGGAGCACGGAACCGCGAAACCGCCGAAGTCACTGCGCGACGCAAGCTGGTACGGCCGGCAGCTCGGCCACGGCAAGGGCTACGTTTACCCGCACGACGACCCGCAGGGATTCGAGGTCGACTACCTTCCGGACGAACTCAAGGGCAAGAAGTACTACAGACCGGACTGATGCAGCTGCACGTCTACGAATGGGGCGACCCGGACGCACCGCCGGTGGTGTGCCTGCACGGCGTCACCGCGCACGGCGAGCGCTTCATGCAGCTCGCGGAGGAGCGGTGGGCGGCGCACTTCCGCGTCATCGCGCCGGACCTCCGTGGCCACGGGCGTTCCGGCTGGGAGCCGCCGTGGGACTTCGGCACGCACGTCGCCGATCTGATCGAGACGATCGACGATCTCGGCCTCGAGCGGCCGGACTGGGTCGGCCACTCGTTCGGCGGTCGGCTCGTCCTCGAGCTCGCCGCGCGCCATCCGGAGCGGATCCGGCGCGCCGTGCTGCTCGATCCCGCGATCGACATCCTCCCCGACGTGGCCGAGTTCATGGCCTACGTCGAGTCGCACGAGCAGGTGTTCGACTCCGCGGCCGCGTACGTCGAGAGCCGTCACGATGCCGGCGAGATTGACGTCGCGCGCGCGCTCGCAGACATTCCGCTCTACCACGACGTCCTCCCGGACGGACGCATCAAGCGGCGCACGTTGCAGGATGCCGTGATCTCGATCTACCGCGAGCTCGCGACACCTTCGCCTGTACCCGACACGCTGACCGTGCCGACCCTCCTCCTCTATGCGCCCGAGTACGGCCTCGTGCGCGAGGAGCATCTGCAGGCGTACGCCGGTCGCGTCGACGTCGTCACCGTGCCCGGCCTGCACATGGTCATGTGGTCGGCGTTCGACGAGACCGCGGACGCCGTCGAGCGGTTCCTACAAGATCCGCGCCCCTAGAGCAGAGGCGATCAACTCGACCGCGAGCTTTCCGGTCGCGTTTTCGCGGTCGAGCACCGGGTTCACTTCGACGACGTCGAAGGAGTCGGCCTTCGCCGATTCGGCGATGACCTCCATCGCGAGGTGCGCCTCGCGGTAGGAGAGCCCGCCGCGCACCGGTGTGCCGACGCCGGGCGCAGTCTCCGGATCGACGACGTCGAGGTCGAGGCTGACGTGGAGGAATGCCGCGCCCGAGGCGTGCGCGATCGCATCGCGCATGCAGTGCTCGACGCCGATCCGGTCGATGTCGGCCATCGTGTAGACCTTCGCGTCCAGCTTCTTCAGGAGCTCGCGCTCGCCCTGATCGAGCGAGCGCACGCCGAAGAGCGAGAGGCGGCCGGCCTCGACCGCGGGCAGCGTCCAGCCCTCGTGGTCGAATGCGCGGCCGCCGAGGCCGAGCGCTGCGGCGAGGACCATGCCGTGCACGTTCCCGCTCGGAGACGATTCCGGTGTGTTCAGGTCGCCGTGCGCGTCGATCCAGAGCACGCCGCCCGGGCCGTGCGCCGCCGCCATGCCGACGAGAGTGCCCAGCGCGATCGAGTGGTCGCCGCCGAGCACGAGCGGCGTCTGCCCATTGCGGCGTGCGCCTGCGACGAGCTCCGCCACCTCGTCGCAGAGCGAGAGGATCTGCCGGAGGAACCGCGCGCGCTCGTCTCCCGCCTCGGTCGACTCCGCGACGGGCGCGATCACGTTGCCGAGGTCGACGGTGCGGATGCCGAGCGCCTCGCGCAGATGCTGCTCGAGCCCGGCGTACCGGATTGCCGACGGGCCCATGTCGACGCCGCGCCGTCCCGCACCGAGGTCGAGCGGAGCACCGATCAACGCGATCTCACGACCAGTCGGTTGCACGGTCACGCCGGCAAGGCTAACGTCAGCCCGTGGACCAGCCCGACGGGACGGTCGCGGTACCGGTGCGCGTCCTCCTCGTGGACGACGACCGTGAGTTCCTCGAGTCGCTCCTGCCCCTGATCGAGCACCAGCCCGTGCTGACGGTGGCCGGGACCGCGGGCAACGGCCTCGATGCGATCGAGCTCGCGGACGAGCTCGAGCCCGACGCGGTCGTGATCGACCTGCACATGCCGATCGTCGACGGCGTCACCGCCGTCGCGCGGCTGCGGAAGGACCATCCCAACCTGTGCCTGATCGCGCTCACCGGCGATCCAGCCCCGGAGCTGCACGATGCCGTGACCGAGGCGGGCGCCGACGCGGTCCTCATGAAGGGCGACCTCGTCGACAGCCTCGTCCAGCGCCTGCGCTCCGTACGCGCGGCGCAAGAAGCCCGCTAGACTCACGCCCGCGGCGAGGTAGCTCAGCTGGTAGAGCACTCGGCTGAAAACCGGGGTGTCGCCGGTTCGAGTCCGGCCCTCGCCATTCGCCTGCGCACGTCAGCGTTCTTCGCGCACGTACGGCAGGCCGAGGCTCGCGGGTGCGCCCAGTCTGCGGCGGGCCCCGCTCGCGGACACGAAGACGAGCACGACGACGGTCATCACGTACGGCAGCGAGTTCGCCCACAGCTCCGTCGGCCCGAGGTTGATGCCGCGCGCCTGGAGCTGCGGCGACAGCGCCTGCAGCGCACCGAAGAAGTACGCGCCGACGAGGCAGAGCGCCGGGCGCCAGAAGGCGAAGATCACGAGCGCGATCGCGATCCAGCCGGCGCCGCCGGTGATCCCGCTCACCCACTGCGGCGTGATGGCGAGCGTGAACGTCGCGCCCGCGACACCCGCGAACGCCCCGCCTGCGAGCGTGTGCGCGTAGCGGTACGCGGTCACGTTGATCCCCATCGCATCTGCCGAAGCCGGCGCCTCGCCGACCGCGCGCACGTTGAGCCCCAGCCGCGTCCGCGACAGATAGAGCGAGACGCCGACGACGCAGACCCACGACGCGTACACGAGCACGTTCTGCCCGAAGATGATCGGGCCGACGATCGGCCAGCCCTGCATCGACGACGGGAAGACGGCGGCGTTGAAGGCGTGGCGCGCGGGGTTGTCGGCGAGATTGAGGTCGTTCCCGAGGTACGAGGAGAGCCCGGCGGCGCCGGCGAAGATCGTCAACGCCAGACCGGAGACGATCTGGCTCGCGCGCAGCGTGATGACGAGGAAGGCGTGGATGGCCGCCATCGCCATGCCGGCGAGCGCGGCGACGCCGACGGCGGCCGCGAGCGAGAGCGCGGTGTCGGCGTGCAGGCGCTGCACCGTCCAGAAGCCCATCACCGCGCCGACGAGCATCATCCCCTCGACGCCGAGGTTGAGCACGCCCGAGCGCTCCGCCAGCAGCTCGCCGAGCGCGCCGTAGAGAAGCGGCGTCCCGTAGGCGACGCCCGACGCGAGCACGACGACGAGCAGCGAGTTGTTCACGCGGCCTCCGTCGCGGGCATCGTCCGGCCGACGCGAACGCGGTAGCGCACGAGCAGCTCACCGCCGAGCGCCGAGAACAGGATGATCCCCTGCATCACGCCGACGAGGCCGGACGGGAAGTCGGCGCCCTGCAACGTGTTGCCGGCGTTCTGCAACGCGCCGATGAGGAACGCAACGACGACGACCGCGAGCGGGTTGTAGCGCGCGAGCGCGGCGACGACGATCCCCGTGTACCCGTAGTACTGCTTCTGCAGGCCGTTCGGGTCGGCATCGAGCATGTGGGCGAAGTCGCCTACCTGGCTCGCGCCGCCGAGCCCGGCGACGGCGCCCGAGATGCCCATCACCGCGAGGATCTTGCGCCGTGTCCGCATGCCGGCGTACTGCGCGGCGCGCGGCGAGTCGCCGAGCACCTGCGCCTCGAAGCCGAAGCGCGTGCGCGTGAACAGGAACCAGAGCAGGAACGCCACGAGGACGGCGATCCCTGCGCCGAGCGGCAGCGCGATGCCGCCGCGCGCGTGGATCATCGCGCTCGGCCACAGCGCGTCGTTCGGCAGCGTCTTCGAGGTCGGGAACACGCTCGCGTTGAAGCCCTTCGTCTGCCGCCAGTACGACTCGGTGTTGAACACGAGATACGTCAGCACGTACGCGGCGACGTAGTTGAGCATCAACGACGTGATGATCTCGTTCGTCTTGAAGAACGCGCGCAACGCGCCGGGGATGAGCGCCCAGGCCGCACCTCCCGCGCAACCGGCAATGACCATCGCGAAGATGACGAGCGCCGTCGGCCAACCGTGGCCGCCGAGGTAGAGCCCGGCGGCGTCGGCGGTGATCGCGCCCATGAAGAGCTGGCCCTCCGCGCCGATGTTGAACAGGCGCATCCGGAATGCGGCCGCAGCCGCGAGGCCGGTGAACGCGAGCGGCGTCGCCTGCGTCAGCGTCTGGCCGATGGCTCCGCTGTTCAGGAAGGCGGCGTCGACGATCTGGCGATAGCTCGACAGCGCGTTGTGACCCGTCGCGTAGAGGACAAGGCCTGCCGCGAAGAACGCGAAGACGAGCGAGCCGGCCGGGACGGCGACGATCAGCCACCGGGGCTGCCGCAGCCTGCGCTCAATCCGCACGAGGATCCTGTCCGCCGGCCATGAGCAGGCCGATCTCCTCGACGTCCGCCTCCTCGCGCGACGTCTCGCCCACGATCGCGCCCTCGTACATCACCGCGACGCGGTCGGCGAGCAGGAGGATCTCGTCGAGGTCCTCGCTGATGAGGAGCACGCCGACGCCGTCTGCGGCGGCCTCGCGCAGGTACGCGTGCACTGTCTCGATCGCGCCGACGTCGAGCCCGCGGGTCGGCGACGCGGCGATGAGCAGCCGCGGCTTGCCGGAGAACTCGCGCGCGAGGACGACCTTCTGCAAGTTGCCGCCCGACAGGAGCCGCGCCGGCGCACCGGGCCCAGGCGCGGCGATGCTGTAGCGCTGGATCAGCTCGACAGCGTGTTCGCGAATGCGCCCGATCCGAAGCAGCGGCCCGTGCGACGAGCTCCGCTCGCGGTAGCCCTTCAGCGCGAGGTTCGAGGCGATGCTCAGGCTCGGAGCGACCCCGGTTCCGAGACGGTCCTCCGGCACGTAGGCAACTCCAGCTGCGATCGCCGACCGCGGATCGCCGGCGCGGATCGCCTTGCCACACACGAGGATTTTCCCGCGCGTCGCCCGGCGCATGCCGGCCACGGTCTCCGCCAGCTCCCGCTGCCCGTTGCCTGCGACGCCGGCGACGGCCACGATCTCGCCGCCGCGCACGACAAGCGACGCGCCCCGCACCGCAGAGTCGCCTCGGTCGGCGTCCGACCAGACGTCCGTGAGCTCGAGCACCGGCTCGCCCGGGGTTCTCGCCCGTGCCGGCTGCCCGCTGTCCAGCTCGCGGCCGACCATGAGGGACGCGAGCGAGCGCAGCGTCGCGTCGGCCGCCGACACCGTCGCGACCGAGCGGCCGCCGCGCAGGACGGTGACACGGTCGGCGACCGCCTTCACCTCGTGCAGCTTGTGCGAGATGAAGACGACGGTCCTCCCCTCGGCGGCCATCTCGCGCAGCGTCTCGAACAGGACGTCGGCTTCCTGCGGTGTCAGCACCGCCGTCGGCTCGTCGAGGATGAGGATCCGCGCCTCGCGGTAGAGCGCCTTCAGGATCTCGACGCGCTGCTGCTCTCCGAGCGAGAGCTGCCACACGCGGGCGCGCGGGTCGACGGCG
This sequence comes from Actinomycetota bacterium, assembly GCA_003139545.1. GTDB lineage: Bacteria > Actinomycetota > Thermoleophilia > Gaiellales > Gaiellaceae > Palsa-739. Next base: position 28,990 of record PLJC01000033.1, on the reverse strand, counting down.
AGGCCGTAGCGCTTCGAGAGCTCGGCGACGCGCTGTTCGATCGCGCGATGCCTGAGCCGGAACGTGCGGCCCTCGCCGCGATGGTCGCCGAGCACGACGTTCTCCGCGACGGTGAACGGCTCGACGAGCCGGAAGTGCTGATGCACCATGAAGATCCGCGCGTCGAGCGCGTCACGCGGCGAGTGGAACTGCACCGGCTCGCCGTCGATGAAGATCTCGCCCGCGTCAGGCCGGTAGAGGCCGGTGAGGATGTTCGAGAGGGTGCTTTTGCCGGCGCCGTTCTCGCCGAGCAGCGCGTGCACCTCGCCCGCGGCGGCCTCGAAATCGACGCGGTCGTTCGCGAGCACCCCGGGGAAGCGCTTGACGATCCCGCGCATTTCGACCGCGGGAGGCGGAGGGGCGCCGTCGGCGCCCCTCCGGTCCTTCTCCGACTGAACCGTCACTAGCCCTTCGGGCTACCGACCACGCCCTTCACGAGCCAGCTCATGCCGTACAGGCTGTTCGTGCCGCCCTTGAGCACCTGCATCCGCACGCCTGACTTCACGCGCAGCTTGCCGCTCTGGTCGTAGAGCGGGCCCGTGAACTCGTAGAACGAGCCGTTCTCGATCGCCTTCATCTTCGCGGCGATCTTCGCCTTTGTCGCCGCAGACACGCTGGGGCCGAACGCCGCAATGCCGGTGAAGCCCGACTTCATCGAGCCGTAGTAGAAGCCCGACTTCCAGGTCCCGTTCATCGCCGCCTTGACGCGCGACAGGTAATACGGGCCCCAGTTGTACACCGACGCCGTTTGCCACGACTTCGGTGCGAACTTCGACGAGTCGGAGTCGTAACCGACCCACGGGATCCCCTTCGACTCGGCGAACTGGCCGGTCGCCGGAGAGTCGACGTTCTGCCCGAGCACGTCGGCGCCTGCTGCGACGAGGCTCTGGGCCGCCTTCTTCTCCTTCGCCGGGTCGAACCAGTTGTTCGTCCAGACGAGGTGGACCTTCGCACCCGGATGCGTCACCTGAGCGCCGAGCGTGAACGCGTTCGCGTGCCGGATGACCTCGGGGATCGGAAACGCGACGACGTAGCCGATGTCACCGGTCTTCGACGCAGCGCCCGCGGCCATCCCGGAGAGGAAGACCGAGTCCTCGGCGGCGCCGAAGTACTCCGACAGGTTCTTCGCGACATCGGTGCCCGTCGCCTGCTCGAACAGGACGCTCGGGTACTTCGCCGCAAACGCCTTGGAGAAGTAGCCGTACGACGTGCCGAAGATCATCTTGTAGCCCTGGTTGACGAGGCTCGCGACGGTCTGCTGGAGCTGCGCGCCGACCGCGATGTTCTCCTTGTACGTCGTCTGCACCTTGCTGCCGAGCATCTTCTGCACGTACAGCCTGCCGGCATCGTGCGCCTGGGACCAGCCACCGTCGTTGTGCGGGCCGACATAGATCCAGGCCACCTTGAAGGCGGAGTTCGACTTCGCCGAGCCGGCGCCGACACCCGCAGCGAGTACCACCCCAGTCGCTGCGATCGCCACCACCAGGGCGGCGAGCGCGTGCTTCCTCTTCCTCATGATTCCCCTCTCGATCGCAGGCCTCACCCGAGCCTCGATCATAAGGAGCGCTTCCGCCGATTCCTAGGTGAGACCGACGATGTCGTCCGGCCGCACGGGCACACGCGAAAGCTCTCGGCCGGTCGCGTCGCGGAGGGCGGCGACGACGGCGGCCGTGGACACGACGGTCGGCGGCTCGCCGACGCCCTTGACGCCGTAGGGGGCGTCCGGCTCGGGATCCTCCACCAGCTCCGAGACGATCGGCGGCACGTCGAGCGCCGTCGGGATGAGGTAGTCGGTGAAGCTCGCGTTCGTGATCACCCCGTCGCGCGTCTGGATCTCCTCCATCAGGGCGAGGCCGATCCCCTGCGCGGTGCCGCCCTCGATCTGACCTTCGACCGCCTGCGGGTTGATCGCCTTGCCGACGTCCTGCGCAGTGCCGATCCAGACGATCCGCGTCAGGCCGAGATCGACGTCGACCTCGGCCACGACCTTCATCGCGGCGCAGGCGAACGCGACGTGCGCGGGTAGGTCGCCGACCTGGCCGGTCTCGGGATCGAGCGGCGCCGTCGGCCGGTGCCGGTAGACACGCTCGACGTCCACCTCTCCTCCGCCGCGCGACTCGCGCTCCGCAAGAGCGGCACGGCAGGCGTCGCGAACCGCGCCCGCGGCCATCCAGGTCATGCGCGACGCGGACGAAGACCCGGCCGAGCCGACGGCCGCGGTCGTGCCCGGCGCCAGCCGGACGTCCTCGGTCTCGAGCTCGGTGCGCGCGACCTGGAGGATGACGTTCGTCACCCCCTGCCCGACCTCGGCGGCGGCGCAGTGCACCTCGGCCGAGCCATCCGCGAACAGCCGGACGCGGGCCGCGCAGGAGTCGTCGAAGCCCTCCGAGTAGGCGATGTTCTTGAACCCGACCGCGAAACCGGTGCCGCGTCTCACGCCTTCGCCACGCGTCGTGTTGCCGGCCCCGCCAGGCAGGCGGATCGCCGGACGCGGCAGCTCCTCCGGTGCCGGCTCGGGGAGCGCAGCGCAGCGCCGGATGACCTCGGCGACCGGCAGCGAGCCGTCGATGCGCTGACCCGTCGGCAGCGTGTCGCCGGGCGCGAGCGCGTTCAGCAGGCGCAACTCGATCGGGTCGAGCTCGAGCGCGCGCGCGAGCTTGTCCATCTGCGCCTCGGCGGCGAAGCACGTCTGCACCGCGCCGAAGCCGCGCATCGCGCCGCAGGGAGGGTTGTTCGTGAACACGCACGTCGTCTCGATGTGCGCATTCGGAACGGCGTACGGGCCGCACGCGAACGAGGTCGCGTTCGCGGTGACGGCGGTCGAGCTCGACGCGTACGCGCCCCCGTCGAGCAGGATCTGCATCTTCACGCAGACGAGCCGACCGTCGCGCGTCGCGTGATGCTGCGCGTGGATGCGTGCCGGATGGCGGTGCACGTGTCCGGTGAACGACTCCTGCCGGTTGTAGACCATCTTCACCGGCCGGCTCGTGTGCAGCGCGAGCAGCGCCGCATGGATCTGGATGGAGAGATCCTCCCGTCCTCCGAAGGCGCCGCCGACGCCCGCAAGATGGATTCGCACTTGCTCCTCCGGGAGCGCCAGGCACGGCGCGACCTGCTCGCGGTCGACGTGCAGCCACTGCGTTGCGACGTAGATGTCGACGCCGCCCTCGCCGTCAGGGACGGCGAGCCCCGACTCCGGCCCGAGGAACGCCTGATCCTGCGTGCCGATCTCGTACGTCCCCTCGACGACGACGTCGCCGCGCGCGTCCGGGTCACCGTGGACGACCCGCATCGAACGGACGACGTTCGGGCGCGGGTCGTCGAGGTAGTGGCCGGTCTCGTACGTTTCGCGCGCGGGATGCAGCGGCTCCGACTCCGTAGCGCGCTCGGGGTCCGCGATCGGCGGGAGCGGCTCGTAGTCGACGACGATGCGCTCCGCGGCTCGGCGGGCCTGCTCCGGATGCTCGGCGGCGACGACGGCGACCGGCTCGCCGAAGTAGCGGACACGGTCGATCGCGAGGACGGGCTGGTCGTGGAACTCGAGCCCGTACGTCTTCCGCCCGGGCACGTCTTCGTGCGTGAGCACCGCGTGCACGCCGGGCATCGTCAACGCGGCGGAGAGATCGATCCCGCGGACGCGCGCATGCGCGTGCGGCGCGCGCAACGTGTGGCCCCAGAGCATCCCGGCCGCCTGCAGGTCGCTCGCGTACGCGAACTCGCCGGTCGTCTTCGGCGTCCCGTCCGCCCGGCGGACGCTCTCGCCGATCCAGCCCAGGACGGTCTTCGGGGATGCGCTCACGCGCGCTCCGCGGCGAGCCGCACGGCGTCGAAGATCTTCGCGTAGCCCGTGCAGCGGCACAGGTTGCCGGAGAGGGCCTCGCGGATCTCGTCCTCGTTCGGGTCGGGGGTCTGCTTCAGCAAAGCGGCCGTGGCTACGACGAGCCCGGGCGTGCAGAAGCCGCACTGCACGGCGCCCGCCTCGACGAACGCCTGCTGCACGTGCTCGAAGCCAGGCCCTTCGACCGTGACGACCTCGTGGCCGTCCGCCTGCGCGGCGAGCACGAGGCACGCGCACACGAGCTCGCCGTCGAGGATGACCGAGCACGACCCGCATTCGCCCTGCTCGCATGCGTTCTTCGAGCCCGGCAACCCGAGGCGTTCGCGCAGTGCGAAGAGGAGGCTCTCGCCCTCCCACACGTCGGCCTCCCGGCGCTCACCGTTGATCGTCAGCGAGATCTTCACGCGACCATGCATCTCTCGAGTGCGCGCCCCGCGAGCACGCGCAGCGCGTGTCGCCGGTACGCGGCCGTGCCGCGCACGTCGTCGATCGGGCTCGACGCTGCGACGACTCGATCGGCGAATCCGTCCAGCTCACCGGTGACGAGCGTCGCGACCGGGCCTGCCGACCCGAATGCGGCGCGGGCCTCATTGCGCTCCCGGTCGACGCTCAGCGCGAGCGAGCAGACCGCGATCACCATCGCGTTCCGCGGACCGATCTTCATGAACGTCTGCGCCGCACCGCTGGGCTCGATGTGCACCGCGACGATGAGCTCGTCCTCGGCGAGCGCGTTGCGCTTCGGCCCGACGAGGAACTCGGTGAGCGGAAGGCGGCGCACGCCGCGCAGGCTCGCGACCTCGATGTCGGCGCCCTCGATCAGGAGCGGCGGAAGCGCGTCGCCGGCGGGCGACGCGGTGCCGAGGTTGCCGCCGATCGTTCCGCGGTTGCGGATCTGCGGCGAGCCGACGGTGCGTGACGCCTCCGCAAGCGCGGGCAGCAGCGACGCGAGCTCGGAGTGCTCGATCTCCGTGAACGTCAGGCCGGCGCCGAGCCGCAGCGAGCCGTTCTCGCGCGACCAGCCGCGCAGCTCGGGCACTTCGTTCAGGTTGAGCATCGCCTCAGGCCGTCGCCGGTCGAAGTTCAGGTCGACCATGAGGTCGGTCCCGCCCTCGATCGGCACGGCTCCGGGACGCTCTGCCCGCAGGCGCAACGCCTCGTCGAGCGTGCGCGGGCTGAGCACGTCCATCCCGCAACACTAGAACCTCTAAGGTGGCTTGATGGCCGATCTCGCCCGCCGGATCGCCGTCGCCCGCGGCGCCGAGCCCGCCGATCTCGTCCTCACCGGAGGCCGGGTGCTCTCGGTCTTCACACGCGAATGGCTCGAAGTCGACGTCGCGATCGTGGACGGATGGATCGCCGGTCTCGGCGACTACGAGGGCCAACAGACGATCGACGTCACCGGCCGGTACGTCGTTCCCGGCTTCATCGATGCGCACATGCACCTCGAGTCGACGAAGCTCCTGCCGGACGAGTTCGCGCGCCTCGTCCTGCCGCTCGGAACGACGGCCGTCGTCGCCGATCCGCACGAGATCGCGAACGTCCTCGGCACCGACGGCGTCCACTGGCTGATCGAGTTCTGCTCGGAGCTGCCGCTCGACGTGTATTTCATGGCATCGTCGTGCGTGCCCGCGTCGCCGTTCGAGTCGCCTCGGCGCGCGCTCGGGGACGAGGAGCTCGAGTCCCTGTTGCGCCGCCGCCGCGTACTCGGCCTCGCCGAGATGATGAACTTCCCCGGCGTCGTCGCCGGCGATCCGCGCGAGCTGTCGAAGCTCGGACTGAACGGCGCCGAGCACGCAGACGGGCACGCGCCGGGGCTCATGGGCAAGGAGCTGAACGCGTACGCGTCGGCGGGCATCCGCTCCGACCACGAGGCGCTCACGCTCGAGGAGGGACGCGAGCGCCTGCGCGCAGGCATCTGGCTCCTGATCCGCGAGGCCTCGATGGCGCGCAACCTCGAGGCGCTCGTCCCGCTCATCACCGAGCTCGGGCCGGCGCAGATCGCGTTCTGCACGGACGATCGCGATCCCGACGACATCGTCGACGACGGCCACATCAACGGGATGGTGCGCAAGGCCGTGGCGGCGGGCGTCCCGCCGGAGGACGCGCTCGTCTGCGCGACGCTCAATCCCGCGCGCTGGCACGGACTGCGCGATCTCGGCGCGCTTGCGCCCGGCTACCACGCGGACGTCGTCGTCCTCCCCGACCTGAAGAGCTTCCGTCCCGAGCTCGTGCTCAAGGGCGGCAGGCGTATCGGGGACTTCACACGCCCGGAGGTTCCGGACTGGGTGCAGCAGTCCGTGCGCATCGCGCCGATCGGTCGCGACGCGTTCGACGTGCCGAACTGCGACCGCGTGCGCGCGATCGGCCTCATTCCCGATCAGGTCGTGACCGAGTCGCTCGTCGTCGACGCCGGCACAGGGGATCTCGCCAAGATCGCCGTCGTCGAGCGCCACCTTGCCACTGGACGCATCGGCGTCGGCTTCGTGCACGGCTCCGGCCTGCAACGCGGCGCGCTCGCGTCGACGGTTGCGCACGACGCGCACAACATCGTGGTCGTCGGGAAATCGGACGAGGACATGCTCGCCGCGGTGCAGCGGGTGGTCGAGCTCGCGGGCGGCATCGTCGCCGTCGAGAACGGGCGCGTGGTCGCCGAGTGCCCGCTGCCGGTGGCCGGCCTCTTCTCGGTCGCAACGCTCGCGGACGTGATCGCGCAGAGCCGCGCCTGCAACGAGGCCGCGACAACGATGGGCTGGAGCGGCGCCACGCCGTTCCTCACGCTGTCGTTCCTCGCGCTCTCCGTCATCCCCGCGCTGAAGATCACCGACCGGGGCCTCGTCGACGTCGAGCGCTTCGAGCTCGTGCCGCTGTGCTGCTGACCGGCGCGCACGTCGTCACGATGGACGACGCCGGCACGGAGCACGCCGACGGCTGGGTCCGCGTCGAAGACGGAGTGATCGCTGCGGTCGGCGGCGGCCCTCCGCCCGCCGGCGAGCACGTCGACCTCGGCGGCGCCGTCGTCACGCCGGGCCTCGTCAACACGCATCACCACCTGTACCAGACGCTCACGCGCGCGCGTGCGCAGGAGTCGAATCTCTTCGAATGGCTGCGCGCGCTCTATCCCGTCTGGGCCGGGATCGACGAGGAGTCGGTGTACTCGGCGGCGCGCACGGGGCTCGCGGAGCTCGCGCTCTCCGGCTGCACGACGGTGTTCGACCACCATTACGTCTTCCCGCGTGGGACGAGCGGGCTGATCGAGGCGGAGCTGCGCGCCGCGGACGAGCTCGGCGTCACGCTGATCGCGTCGCGCGGCTCGATGGATCTCGGCGAGTCGCAAGGCGGCCTGCCGCCCGACTCGCTCGTCGAAGACATCGACACGATCCTCGCCGAGACGGAGCGGCTTGCGTCCGCCTACCCGGGGAAGATCGTCGCAGCGCCGTGCTCGCCGTTCTCGGTGACGAAGGAGCTGATGCAGGCGTCGGCCGCGCTTGCACGTCGCGTGGATCTGCAATTGCACACGCACCTCGCGGAGACGAGCGAGGAGGGCGCGTACTGCCACGAGCTGTACGGGTGCACGCCGGTCGAGTACCTCGAGTCGCTCGGCTGGCTCGCCGGAGACGTGTGGTGCGCGCACTGCGTTCATCTCTCCGCCGGCGAGGTCGCGCAGTTTGCGCAGACGGGAACGGGCGTCGCCCATTGTCCGACGTCCAACCTGCGCCTCGGTGCAGGGGTCGCACCGGTGCGCGACATGCTCGACGCCGGCGTGCGCGTCGGCCTCGGCGTCGACGGGTCGGCCTCGAACGAGCGCGGCGATCTGCTGCTCGAGGTGAAGCAGGCGCTCCTCGTCGCCCGAGGCCGCGGCGGCCCGAGGGCGATGACCGTGCGCGACGCCCTCCGGATCGGGACGCGCGGCGGCGCGACCGTGCTCGGCCGGACAGACATCGGCTCCCTCGAGCCGGGCAAGCGGGCCGATCTCGCGGTCTGGCGGACCGACGGCCTGGAGCTCGCCGGAGCCGCCGATCCCGTTGCCGGCCTCGTTCTCTCGGCGCCGCACCGGGTCGACCGGCTGTACATGGGCGGCGAGGAGGTCGTCCGCGACGGGCACCTCGTCCGGGCGGACGAGGACGAGATCGCGCGCCAACAGCGGGCGCAAGCGAGAAGATTCGCCTGATGCTCTCCACCCACGTCCTCGACACGGCGAACGGCAGGCCCGCGGCAGGCGTGCGCGTCGAGCTCTTCCGAGGCGACGACCTCGTCGCATCCGCCGAGACCGACGCCGACGGGCGCATCCGCGAGCTCGCCGACGTCGCGGCGGGCACGTACCGCCTCGTCTTCCATCCGCCGTCGCCGTTCTTCACGCGCGTCGAGCTGCAGCTCGAGCTCGGCGACGGCGATCATCACGTGCCGCTGCTCGTCTCTCCCTATTCGTGCGCGACGTATCGCGGCAGTTGACCGTCGACGAGCTCGTGGAGCTGTTCAGCGGGCGCACGCGCTTCGTCGAGAAGCTCGCGCGCGAGGAGGATCCGCTCGGACAGGCGCGCGACGTCGCGCACGGGCTGACCGACGACGAGAAGGCCGAGGCGCTCGCGGCGCATCCGCGCATCGGCGAGCGCTCGCCCGAGCAGCACGGCGACGATCCCGCCGTGCTCGCAGAGCTCGCCGAGCTGAACCGCGAGTACGAGGAGCGCTTCAGCTTCCGCTTCGTCGTCTTCGTGCACGGCCGCTCGCGCGCGGAGATCGTCCCCGAGCTGCGCGAACGGCTGCAGAACACGAGAGCTCAGGAGCTCGACAACGGGCTCGAAGCGCTCGTCTCGATCGCGGAGGACCGATGGCGTCCGTCCTGAGCCCGTACGCGACGGACTGGCTCGATCTCGTGTTCCGGTGGTTCCACGTGATCGCCGGGATCGTCTGGATCGGGACGTCGTTCTACTTCGTCGCACTCGACAACCATCTCGAGCCGGTGGAGGGGCGGGACGACCTCGCCGGCGACACGTGGGAGATCCACGGCGGCGGCTTCTACCGCATCGAGAAGTACCGCGTTGCGCCGCAGCGCCTGCCGGAGCCGCTGCACTGGTTCAAGTGGGAGGCGTACTGGACGTGGATCTCCGGCTTCACGCTCTTCGTCGTCCTCTACTACTTCCAGGCGCACGAGACGCTCATCGATCCGACGGTCGCGAACCTCTCGACGTTGGAGGCCGTCGGCGCGAGCATCGGGCTGCTGATCGCGGCCTGGCTCGTGTACGACGCGCTCTGCCGAACCATCGGACAACGCAGCGAGAAGGCGCTCGCCGCCTGCATCTTCGCGCTCGTGGTCGGGACGGCGTATGGGGTCACGCATCTCTTCGCCGCACGCGCGGCATATCTCCAGGTCGGCGCGATGCTCGGGACGATCATGGTGGCGAACGTCTTCTTCGTGATCATCCCCGCGCACCGGGAGCTGATCCGCGCGAAGAAGGCGGGGCGCGCGCCCGATCCGGCGGCGAACGTGCGCGGCAAGCAACGCTCTGTGCACAACAACTACTTCACGCTGCCCGTTCTCTTCACCATGCTCGCCGGCCACTTCCCGTTCACGTACGGGCATGCGCACAGCTGGGCGATCCTCGTCTGCCTGATGGCGATCGGCGCGCTCATCCGCGTCTACTTCAACAACCGCCACGCGGGCCGCACGCTCTGGTGGATCCCGGTGGCGGCGGCGCTCGGCATCGCCGGAATCGCGATCTGGATCCGGCCCGCCTCCGTGCCTGCCTCGGGCGCGCCCGTGCCCTTCTCGCAGGTCAAGTCCATCGTCCAGCAGCGCTGCGCGTACTGCCACTCGATGAATCCGAAGAGCACGACCTACACGACGGCGCCGCAGGGGATCCGCTTCGACACACCGCAGGAGATCGCGAGCCAGGCGTCCTTGATCGAGACGGTGGCGGTGCAGTCGAAGCTCATGCCGCTGAACAACAAGACGAACATGACCGATGCCGAACGACGGTTGCTCGGCGCGTGGATCGCGCAAGGTGCGAAGATCAAATGATGCTGCACATCTCCGCAGGCGGGTTCGAGTTCGTCGCGAGACTCGAGGACGACGCGCCGTACACCGTCGCCGCCTTCCGCAAGACCCTCCCGTACGACTCGAACATCATCCACGTCCGCTGGAGCGGCGAAGGCTGCTGGATCCCCATGGGCGATCTCGACCTCGGCATCGGGCCCGAGAACGCGACGCGCTACCCCAGCCCGGGCGAAATCATCTTCTTCCCCGGCGGCATCAGCGAGACGGAGCTGCTGATCGCGTACGGCTATGTCGCGTTCGCGAGCAAGGCGGGCGCGCTCGCGGGCAACCACTTCGCGACCATCGTCGAGGGCAACGAGAATCTCCGTCCGCTCGGAGTCAAATGCCTCTGGGAAGGCGCACAGAAGATCTCATTCCGCGAGGCGTGAGAGCGCCGCGGCAAGCACGTCGACCGCGAGCGCAATGTCCTCCGGGTCGCTGTGCTCGTCGGGCGAATGGCTGACCCCGCCCGCGCCGCTCCGCACGAACAACATCCCGCAGCGTACGCCGGCCGCCGTGAGCACACCCGCATCGTGACCCGCGCCCGACACGAGCTCTGGTGCCGGCAGGTCGCGGCGCTCGAGTTCCTCGCGTAACACGGCGCGCACTTCTTCGTCCATCGCGACCGGCTCGGTCACCATCTGCGGCTCGAAGCCGATCGCAGCGACGAGCGCGTCGAGCCGCTCGCGGTCGGGCGCGCGCACGTCGACGCTGACCGTGGCGCGCTCGGGAATGACGTTGACCGCGCCGGGCGCCACCACGATCTCCCCCACGGTCGCAACCGTGCCGGGAATGGAGAGCGCCGCGTCTCGCGCGCGGAGCACGAGCTCGGCGGCATCGACGAGCGCGTCGCGCCGCCCCTCCATCGGCGTCGTCCCGGCGTGCCCGGCCACACCGTCGAGCACGACCTCGCCGCGCGCGAGGCCGACGATCGCGCTGACGACGCCGAGCGGCTCCTCACGGCGCAGAAGCACCGGGCCTTGCTCGATGTGCACCTCGACGTAGACGTCGGGCTTGCGCACGAGCCCGAGGCTGCCGCCGAAGCCGCGCTCTTCGTCGCGGAACGCCACGACGCCGATGGGCGCGTCGATTCGTTCCGCCGCTTCGATTCCGGCGAGCACGCCGAGCACACCGTCGTACCGGCCGCCGTTCGGAACGGAGTCGAGGTGCGAGCCGGTCCACACGCGCGCGTCGCCGCGCGTGCCGATGAGGTTGCCGGCGGCGTCGACCTCGACGTCGAGGCCCGCCTCGCGCATCCAGCCGGCGGCGAGCTCGTGCGCGCGGTCTTCCTCCGGCGAGTAGCCGACGCGATCGCCGATCGCGTAGACCTCCTCGATCCGCTCCAGCAGGCGCACGAACGTTCTCTACACGAAACGAGCCCCCGAGCGCGCGTGAGCGATCTCGGGGGCCTCAGGGCGTCCGGACCGGTGCAACCGTGTCGCGAACGTCCGTTGGCGGGAGACTAACGCTTCCGGGCGCGAAATGCCGTCGCCGGATCGGCGGCGAAGGCCGCGAAATCCGTGAAGCCGCGGCGGCCAAGCTCCGCCCGCAGGCGCTCGTCCCCGACGTAGATCGGTGTCTCGGCGCCGCGCGAGAACGAGAAGGCGACCGTCCCACCCGGTGCCGTCACGCGGGCGAGCTCGTCGAAGAACGGGACAGCGTTCATGAGCACGACGAGATCGAACGACCCGTCGCCGAACGGGAGGTCAGCGGCGTCGGCCACCTCGTACCGGACGCGGCCGCCCTTGCGCTCCGCCTCCGCGAGCATGGCGGGGGAAAGGTCGACGCCCGTCACCTCGGCGGACGGGAACAAGTCCGCGAGGGCCAGTGCAGCCACACCCGTGCCGGTGCCGACGTCGAGGACGCGCGCCGGCGGCGCGATGTCGTCGAGTGCGAGCCGGAGCGCGCCGAGATGATGCGGCCCGATGCGCGTCTCCCACGTCGGCGCGATGCGCTCGAACATGTCGCGCATCCGGCCGCGCAGGAGGCGCCACAGCACGGGACGGCGGACGACCGCGTCCGTGATCCAGCGAGCGATCCGCCGCTCGTCGATCACTGCGGCGTGATGGTGAGAGCGCTGCCCTTGTCGACGCCGAGCAGGTCGGCGGCGCTTCCGCGCGCGACGGCCACCGCGACGTTGCGATAGCTGTCCTCGTACAGGATCAGCTCTCCCGCACGCGCGTCCCCGAACGTGCGCGCGGCGACGGCGAACCAGCGGTTGTCGTCGCGCCCCAGCTCGACGCGCGTGCCGGGGACGACAGCTGCACCCTCGAGCTGCTCGCGCGTGAGGTTGAGGGAGACATTGCCGAAGCGGTCGACGGCGAGCACGGTGGCCCGGATCCGCGCGGCGTCGATCTCGGGCTCGGGCACGTCGAGACGGACGAGCTCGGCGGGATCGATCGGCGGGCCGAGCTCGGCGATCGGCACGCCGGCGGCGAGGTGCGCCGCGGCGGGCGAGAAGAGATCGCGGCCGTGGAACGTCCGTGAGACCCGCTCGAGCGCATAGGCCGGATTCGCGAGCTCGTGCGCGGCCGCGACGCCGCCGAAACGGTCGGCCGCGGGCAGCAACAAGCCGTTGTCGGGGCCGACGTACAGCCGGCCTTCGCCGTCCTGGAGCACGAGCGGCCGGCGGGAGCCGCCGACACCGGGATCGACCACCGCGAGGTGCACGCCGGCGGGCATGTACGCGAGCGTGTTCGAGAGCACGAGCGCGCCCTGCAGAATGCGTCCCGGCCGGATCCCATGGGTGATGTCGATGATCTGCGCGTCCGGCGCAATGCGCTTCATCACGCCGTGGCACGTGCCGACGAAGTCGTCCTGGAGCCCGAAGTCACTGAGGAAGGTGATGAAAGTCCCGCTCATACCGGTACCAGGTTCGAGTCTTTCACCCTTCGGCACGATCTCGCCGAGCGCACGAACCTGGTTCCGGTCAACCCAGAAAAGAACGTAATGCGTCGACGAGACCGTCGACGTCGTGGTCCGCGGCGATGGCGACGACTTCGAGGCCCACACTCCGTGCCTCAACTGCCGTCTGTGGGCCGATCGCGACGACCGGCATGCGCGCACCGGTGGCCGCCAGTGCGCGCGCAGCCGATCCCGACATGAGGAGCGCGACGTCGGCTTCCGGCGCCTCCGCCCGCAGCTCGACCGTCCGGTAGAGCGGCAGGAAGTCGGCGTCGAGAACGTCGCGGCGTGCGCCTTCGGCGGCGGCGAGCAGAAGCCGTCCCGCCGGTAGCTCCTCTCGCAGCCCCTCTTGCGTGTTCGTGCGCGGCACGAGGTCGACGCGCAGCCCGCCGGCACGGAGGGCGTCGGCAGTCGCCGGGCCGATCGCCGCGATCCGATTCGCGGTCACGCCGCGACGTGCAAGCTCGTGCGCGCCGTTCGCGCTCGTGACGACGAGCCAGTCGTACGCCGACGCGTCGATCGGATCGTCTCCGAGAGGCTCGACGCGGATCAACGGACAGAGCACCGGCTCGTGGCCGAGCGCCTCGACCCGCGCGGCGACGTCCTCACGTGTGACGACGACTCGCATCTGCCAGCTCCATGCCGAGCGCCGTCGGATCGTCACCGGTCAACCGCTCGATCCACGAGCCATCCTCGGCGGCGATGAGGCCCGTCAGCGTGATGCCGTCGTGGTACGCCCCCAGCGGCGCCAGGCAGCCCCCGCCGACCGCAGCGACGACCGCGCGCTCCGCCTCGACGCGCATCCGCGTCTCCTCGTGATCCGCCGCGGCGACGAGATGCGCGTCACCCTCGCGCACCTGGAGCGCGAGCGCGCCTTGCCCCGCCTCCGGGAGCAGCTCCTCCGGGTCGAACCGGTGGCCGATCTCGCGCGCGAGGCCGAGCCTGTCGAGGCCGCACGCGGCGAGGACGACCGCGTCGAGACCGCGCTCGCCGCGCTTGCGCAGGCGCGTTTCGACGTTTCCGCGCAACGGTTCGATCGACAACGACGGCTCGAGCGCGAGCAGCTGCGCGGTTCGGCGAGCCGACGCCGTGCCGACGCGCATGCCCGGCAGGATCGCTTCGGCGCCGCACAGCGCGTCGCGCGGATCCTCGCGAGCGAGGTACGCGCCGACGCGGAGCCCTTCGGTGTCGGTCGACGTCATGTCCTTCGCCGAGTGCACGGCGATGTCGATGCGGTGATCGAGCAGCGCTTCCTCGAGCTCCTTCACGAACACGCCGCGCGCGCCGATCTCGCCGAACGGCTTCGTGCGGTCGCGGTCGCCGGCGGTCGTGATCGGAACGAGCGCGATCTCGATCCCGGGCGCACGAAGCCGCGCGGACGCGAGCTCGGCCTGGGTCAGTGCGAGCCTACTGCCGCGGCTGCCGACGCGGATCAGCACAGCGCGCTCGACGCCGAACGGGGTGTCCGCAGAGCGACGCGCCCCGAGGTCGCACGCGCACGAACGCAGTCGGCACCTGCAAGGGCAGCGGCCGGCCGGTCAGCTGCAGCGGAAGTGGCTTCAGCGGTCGTCCTCGCCGAGACCGAATAGATGCCGCACAGCGTCAGCATAGATCACCCCATCGGCTGCCGCGGCTGCCTGTTTCAGGCGCACCGTCGGGAGATGCAGGAGTTTGTCGACGATTCGAGACGTCACCGTTTCGACCGCACGGCGCTGGCTCTCGTCCAGCCGGCCGAGCACGCCCTCCGCCTTCGCGAGCTCCTGTTCGCGGATCTGCTCCGCGCGGGCGCGCAGGGAAGCGATCGCCGGAACGACGTCGAGGGATGCCTGCCACTCGTGGAACTTCTCCGCCTCCGCGGCCACGATCGACTCTGCCCGCTCCGCCTCGCTGCGGCGGCCGGCGAGCGTCTCGGCGACGATCGCCTGCAGGTCGTCGATGTCGTACAGGTAGCACCCGCTCAGATCGTGGATGGCCGGGTCGAGATCGCGCGGGACGGCGAGGTCGATGAGCAGCAACTGCCGACCGCGGCGTACACGCTCGACGGTCTCCGCGTCGAGGACGAAGCCGGACGCGGTCGTCGACGAGACCACCACGTCGGCGCGGGCGAGCTCCTCCTCGAGCTGCCCCCGATCGGTCTTGCTGTTGGCGACGAACGCGATGTGCGCCCCGCGGGTGCGAAGGTTGCGCGCTGCCAGCTCGCTGACCTTGCCTGCGCCGATGAGCAGAACGTCGCAGTCGTCGAGCTTGCCGAACACCTGCTCCGCGAGGGCGGCTGCCGCCGAGGAGACCGACGCCGGGCTTTCCCCGATGGCGGTCTGTGCCCGCACCTTGCGTCCCGCGTGCAGCGCGTGCCGGAACACACGGTCGAGGAGCGGCCCCGACGTGCCGGCGTCGTGGGCCGTGCGCACCTGTCCGAGAATCTCGCCCTCGCCCGGGACGAGCGAGTCGAGCCCGGCAGCGACGCGGAACAGATGAAGCGCGGCGGCGTGGTCGCGCAGGCGGTACAGCGCCGGCTCGAGCTCCGACAGGATCTCGACCGCCCTGCGTTCGGCCTCGTCGGCGTCCGCGGCCTCCACGTACAGCTCGGTGCGGTTGCACGTCGAGAGGCACACCGCCCGACCGAGGCGCTCAGCCAGCGCATGCGCCTGCTCGGAGTCGAACGCGACTCGCTCGCGCAGCTCGACCGGAGCGTGATGGTGCGACGTTCCGACGAGGACGAGATGCGTCATCCGAAGTGGGTCGCTGGAAGGGCAAGCCGGACGACGATCACGAGCGCGAAGCCGGCAAGCGCGATGTACGCGGCACGCCGACCGGACCAACCGGCGGCGCGCGCGCCGAGATACCCGGTCCAGACGACCCACGTGA
Source organism: Actinomycetota bacterium (assembly GCA_003139545.1). Taxonomy (GTDB): domain Bacteria; phylum Actinomycetota; class Thermoleophilia; order Gaiellales; family Gaiellaceae; genus Palsa-739. The sequence continues at coordinate 13,313 of PLJC01000033.1, read as the reverse complement.
CGAGCGTCGCGATGACGAGAGCATCGATGCGGTCGCCGCGGCTGACGAGCCGGACGATGCCGACGCCGATCCCGAGCGTCAGCGCCGGGACGGACACGAGGACGGTGCGGCCTGCGAGCCGGTCGAGCACGGCGAGCGAGGGCGCCGGTCGGCGCAGAATGGTGGTCTCGCGCCGTTTCAGCCGCCGCTCCTGCCAGAGATAGAGCCCCGACAGCGCCGCCGCGAGGGTGAAGCCGGCGAATGCGGCGAGCACGAGGCCGACGTGGAGGACGAGGAAGAGGTTCGAGTAATGGCTCCGGCCACCGACGCCCGTTCCGCCGCCGGCGCGTGCCACGACGAGCAGCACCGCCGCGAGCGGCATGACCACGAGGCCGAGCAGCCGGTAGGGCCGGCGGCAGCCCCAGATGAGGTACGCGCCGACGACGAACCAGACGAAGAGATTGAGCGATGCCGCCCACGTGCCCCAGGGGAAGCCGTCGTCGCGCGAGGCCTGCACGCCGAGCAGCGCCGTCTGCACGAGCCAGCCGAGCCGCACGCCCCACGTGGCCGCCCGGCCCGCGAGCCCGGGGCGGCGTGCGTCGCCGAAATAGCCGACGGCGGCCTCGCCGTACAGCAGCAGCGCGGGCCAGAAGAGCAGCTCAGCCAACTTCAACCGTCTCCCGCTCGTCCTCCGCTGCCTTGTGCGCCGCGCGCTCGAGCTCGCCGACTTCGCGCTCGAGACGCTGCAGCTTCAGCGCGATGAGCACGACGTACACGAGCACCCCTGCGAAGACGACGCAGTACGCGGCGGTGACGTATTTCTCCGCAGTCGTCATGCGAACCTCAGCTCGCGAATCCGCGCGTCGAGTCGCTTGCCCGTGAGCTCGACCCGGTACAGCGTGTATGCGAGCAGAAGCAGCGCCGCCTGCGCGACGCAGTAGGTGACGAGGATCCAGCCGCCGAAGTTCGGCCCGTGCAACGTGAACACCTCCGGATGGACGAAGCTCTTCGCAATGCGGATGGCGAGGAAGCTGACGGGGATGAGCACGACGCCGAAGAGCGCGTAGACGGCGGAGAAGTTCGCGCGCTGGGGTCCCGGGTCGACCGAGAAGCGCAGCATGAAGTACGCGCAGTAGAAGAGAAAGAGGACGAGGAAGAGCACGAGCTCGTCTTCCCCCCAGAGCCACCAGTGACCCCAGGAGATCTTCGCCCAGATGGAGCCGGTCAGCAGCACGAGCGTCCCGAAGATCACGCCCTGGTGCACGGCGACGTAGCTCTCGAGGTCTGCGCCCGGGTCGCGCTTCCAGAGATGCCGGAGCGCCTTCCACGCCCCTGCAGCGAAGCACGCGTACGCGGTGAAGGCGATGGACACGTGGAAGTAGAAGATGCGCTGCGAGAAACCCTGGTCCGCGTCGTTCGGCGCGACGTAGAACACCAGCGTGAGCGCGACAGTCATGAGCACGAGGGACGCGACCGCCAGAGCGGGCAGCGGGACGCGGGACAACCGGGACACCACCCGCATTATTCCGTTACCACGTATTCGAAGGTGGCCCAGCAGAGCAAACCGAAGAGCACGTCGTAGAGCGCGAGGAACGCGAGGTAGCGCCCCGGTGAGCCGGCGACGCTCGCGCCCACGCCGCCGACGACGATCGGGATGGCGAGCGGGAGGAACAGGAGCGGGAGAAGCAGATCGCGTGCACGGGTTGCCACCGCCATCGCGCCGAGGAACGTCCCCACGGCGCAGATGCCGATGTCGGCCAGCACGACCCCGGCCACCGTCGCCGCGCCGATGCCGTGGAAGAAGAGCGCGAACACGGGCAGAGCGACGAGCTCCGCAGCACCGAGGAACGCGAGCGTGGCGATGCTCTTCGCGAGCCAGATGGCGCTCCGGTCGCACGGCGCGAGCACGAGCCCGTCGAGCACGCGCTGCTCACGTTCGGGAACGAATGCGCGTCCGAGACCGAGCAGAGCGGTGAAAAGAATCGCCACCCAGAGCAGGCCGCTCGCCGCCAGTTGCGACGAGTGCGCCGGCAGGGAGAAGTGAAAGACGACGAACGTCGCGACGACGAAGAGCAGCATCGCCGGCAAGGTGTCGCGCGCGCGGAGCTCGAGCAGCAGATCCTTGCGCGCCAGCGCGCCGACGTCGGCGAAGTACGTCACGCGAGCGCCAATTGCTGCGTCGCCAGTTGCGCGACGCGGTCCGGATCGTGGGTGGAGACGAGCACGGTGCGCTCGCCGTGCAGCTCCGCGAGCTGCGCGTCCAGGAGCTCGGCGCCGGCCGTGTCGAGCGCGGTGTACGGCTCGTCGAGCACGAGCAACTCCGGCTCGTGCAGCAGCACACGACAGAGCGCGAGGCGCTGCGTCATCCCACGCGAGTAGGAGACGACGCGATCGTGACGCACGTCCCAGAGGCAGAAGCGCTCGAGCAGCATCCCGATTCGCTCCCGCCGTTCCGGCACACGGTAGAGCCGCCCGTACAGGTCGAGGTTCTCGAGCGCGGTCAGCTCGCGGTAGACGAGCGGCTCATGCGCGAGGTAGCCGACCGCGGCACGGGGAGCGTCGACCTCGAGCTCGCCCTCGCTCGGAACAGCGAGCCCCGCGCACAGGCGGAGCAGCGTGGTCTTGCCGGAGCCGTTCGGGCCCGTGACGACGGCGAACGCGCCGCGGGCGACGTCGAGGTCGACGCCGCGCAGGACCCGCTTGTCGCCGAAGCGCTTGCCGACCTTCCGTGCCCTGATCACTCGGGCTAGTGTAGGCGCGTGGATCTGCGCGAAGCTCAGCGGCCACTGAAGGAGCGCTACCGCGCCGAGCCGGGCGAGGCCCGTATCACGCTCACCGCGCGCGGGAGCGAGACGGCAGGCGCTGCCGCATGCTCCGTCGACATCGGCCGCGCCGCGTACGCCGCCCAGGCGCACGCCGGCGTCGGCGGCGAGGGCACCGCGCCCTGCTCGGGCGACCTGCTGCTCGGCGCGCTCGCCGCGTGCGCACAGGTGACATGCCAGATGGTGGCGGCGTCCTCGGGCATCGCGACGACGAAGATCGAGGTGACAGCGACGGGCGAGCTCGACCTGCGCGGCACACTCGGGATCGACCACGAAGTCCCCGTCGGGTTCGACCGCATCGAGCTCCACTTCGACGTCGAGGGCGCAGGCGACCGTCGGGACGAGCTGATCGAGAAGACGCTGCGCTACTGCGTCGTGCTGCGGACACTGCAGCAGCCGCCGCAGATCGACATCACGTAGCCGCGTCGAGAATCACGAACGCTGCGAAGACGACGCTGATGACGCCGTTCATGGTGAAGAACGCGGCGTCGAGCCTGCGTAGGTCGCCGGGCCGAACGAGCAAGTGCTCGTACACGAGCAGCGCCACCACCGCCGTGACGCCGATCCAGTAGAGCGCCCCGACCGGCAGCCCGAGGCCGGCTGCGACGAGGCACGCGATGGTCGCAACGTGCGAGATCCGCGCTCCGGCGAATGCGCCGCGCACGCCGAACCGCGTCGCGATCGAGCGCAGGCGCTGCTCGCGATCGACGTCCACGTCGAAGAGCGCGTAGAAACAGTCGAAGCCGGCCACCCACAGTGCGACGGCCGCGCCGAGCATCCAGGCCTGCCACGGCAGATGGTTCGTGATCGCGACCCACGCCCCCACCGGCGCGAGCCCATCGACAGCGCCGAGCCAGAAGTGGCAGAGCCACGTCACGCGCTTCAAATACGGATAGATCACGAAGCCGGCGACCGGGATCGGCCAGAGATAGTGCGTCTTCGGCGCGAGCTGCCACACCGCGACGAGGAAGAGCGCGAGCGACGCGGCGCAGAAGAGGACGACCTGCACGACCGAGAGCTGGCCGCTCGGCAGCTCGCGGCCGGCGGTGCGGGGATTGCGGGCATCGATGCCCGCATCGATCAAGCGGTTGAGTGCCATCGCGAGCGACCGGGCGCCGACCATCGCGAGTGTGATCCAGACGAGGTCGTGCGCAGACGGCGTGCCGCGCACGGCGAGGAACGCACCGACGTACGCGAACGGAAGCGCGAAGATCGTGTGCTCGATCTTTACGAGGCGCGCGAAGCGCGCAGGGAGAGGCGTCGCGACCGTCACGTCTGGCGGTGCACCGTGGCCTCGTCGGCGAGCAAGCGAAGTGCATGTTCGAGCGCGGGGCGGAGCACGGCGAAGCCGTCGCGGCAGCCGCCGGGCGACCCCGGAAGATTCACGACGAGCGTGCGTCCGACGACGCCGGCGACGCCGCGCGAGAGCAGGCCGTGCGGTGTCTTCGCGCGCGAGTCCGCGCGGAGCGCCTCGGCGATTCCCGGGGCGTCGCGGTCGAGCACGTCGCGTGTCGCCTCCGGCGTTACGTCGCGCGGGGCGAGACCGGTGCCGCCCGTCGTCAGCACGAGCGCGACCGACCCTGCAAGCGTCCGCAAAGCGGCGGCGATCTCCTCGCGCTCGTCCGGGACGACGCGCCGCTCGACGTCGTAGCCGTCGCCGCGCAGCAGCTCCTCGAGTGCGGCGCCGCTCGCGTCCTCCGCCTCCCCGCGCGAGACGCGATCGGAGACGGTGAGCACCGCAGCCTTCAGACGTCCTCCTTCGTCTTCTCGACGAGGCGAATCTCGCTGACGACCATCTCCTTGTCGATCGCCTTCGCCATGTCGTAGACGGTGAGCGCCGCAACGGTCGCCGCGGTGAGCGCCTCCATCTCCACCCCCGTCTGCGCGGTCGTCTCGGCCGACGCGACGATCTCGACGGAAGCCTCGCCGACCTCGAGCGTCACCTCGACATGCGTGAGCGGAAGCGGATGACAGAGCGGGATGAGCTCGCTCGTCCGCTTCGCGGCCATGATTCCGGCCAGCTGCGCCGTCGTCAGCGCGTCGCCCTTCGGCAGCTCGCGCAGGCGCCGAGCCGTTGCGGGTGCCATCCGCACCTCCGCGCGCGCGACGGCGCGACGGCGCGAGAGCGGCTTGCCGCCCACGTCCACCATCCGGACGTCGCCGCTCTCGTCCACGTGCGACAGCTCGTTCACGACCGTGATCGTACGCGGTCGAGATCGGCCAGCTGCGCAGCGCCCCATTCGGCGACGTCGTGCTCGCGCACATGCGACCGGATCGCAGCCTGCCGGCGCTGCTTCTCCCCGGGATCCATCGTCAGCGCGGCATGGAGCGCGTCCGCCTGGCCCGAGACGTCGAACGGGTTCACGCTCAGCGCCCACGCGCTCAGCTCCTCGTGCGAGCCGGCGTTCTCGGAGAGGACAAGCATGCCGTCCCGCGTGTTCACGTACGGCGCCTCCTTCGACACGAGGTTGAGCCCGTCGAACACCGGGTTCACGAACAGCACGTCGAACTGCTTGTAGGCGGCGACGGAACGCTTGAAGTCGTCGCCGATGCGGAGATCGACGGCATCGCCGAGCGCGCGCGCCTCGCGCTCGACCGCGGCGAGGTACTCGACGTACTCCGGGATGTCCTGTCGCGACGGATCGAGCAGCGCGAGCATGCGCACGCGTCCACGCAGCTCCGGGTGGCGTTCGAGCATCAGGCCAAAGGCGCGGAATCCGCGCACGATGTTCTTGGACGGATCCGTGCGGTCGACGCGGAGTACGAGCATCTCCGGCCGGGACGCGACCAGCTCGCGCTCGCGCTCCAGGACGTCCTCGTCCTCCGCGAGCGCATCGAACTCGGCGGTGTCGATACCGATCGGATGCGCGGTGACGAGTGTGCGTCGCCCAGCATGCTCGACGACGTCGCCCTCGACGCTCGCGCCGAGCACGTCCACACAGCCGCGCACGAAGTTGCGCCGCCAGCGATCCGTGTGGAACCCGACGACGTCGTTCGCGAGCAGCCCTGCGAAGACGTCGCGAAGAACCTCAGGCGGTAGCACCGACCACGCGCCCGACTCCGGCCACGGGATGTGCACGAAGTGCGACATGAGCACGTCGGGGCGTTCGCGCCGCACAAGCTCCGGCGCGAGATACAGGTGGTAGTCCTGGAAGAAGACGAGCGCGTCAGGATTGCGGTCGAGCTCGTCGATCACCGCACGTGCCATCTTCGCGTTGACGGCGGCGTAGCTCGTCCACGCGTCGTGGTCGAAGTCCGGCGTGAGTGCGAGGTTCCAGAGCATGTGCTGGACGAACCACAGCATCGGATTCGCAGCGACGTTGTAAAAGCGGTCGTACGCGTGCGGGTCCTGTGCGAGCAGGATCGTGCCGCGCTGCTCCTCGCCCGCCACCACTCGGTCCTCGTCTGTCATCGCGTTCGCAATCCACGTCACGTCGTGCTGCTCGACGAGCCCGCGCAGGGCGGTAGCAAGCCCTCCGCCGCCGCGACTGACGGTTCGCTCTCCGCGCGCGTCGCGTCCGTACGACACGGGGCCGCGATTCGAGACGACGATGAGCTTGCGTCGACTCAGGTGAGCTTCTTGACGAAGCGCAACCGCGAGCCGCGAACGCCCGGACGAGACTCGATCTCGACCTCGTCCGCGATCGTGCGGATGATCGCGATGCCGAGCCCGCCCTCGGAGAGCTCGTCGCCGTTAAAGGACGGCGCCTCGTCGGGATCGAAGCCGGCGCCGTCGTCGACGACGTCGATGCAGATGCGGTCCAGGCCCAGCTCGTAGCGAATGTCGACCTGGCCTTCGCCCTGCGTCCCGTACGCGTGGCGCACGGAGTTCGACACCGCCTCGGTGAGCGCGAGCTTGAGGTCGGCGAGCGTGTCGGAGTCGAGCGCGCGCGCCTGCGCGAGGCCCGTCAGGGCGAGCCGGCCGAGCGCGATGTACTCCGGCTTCGCAGGAATGCGTAAGCGCACCGCCCTCACACCCTCGGTGCTCTCGACTCCGGTCATGTCTTGGAGGAGCTCCATTCCGCTGCCTCTGATCGTTTTCCCAAGATTCGGAGGTCTAAACCCGCCGATTTCTACACCATCGCGCCGCTTGCTCGTCTGGAAGGGCTCATGCCCGCCCGAAGAGCGGCCTAACCCACAGGATCTTCGTGGCGATTGTCACGAAGTTGGGAGCGATTTCCCGTGGAAACGAGCGGCAGCTCGAGGATGAACGCCGTCCGGTCGGGGTCGACCTCGAGACGGAGCTCGCCGCCCATGCGCTCGGCCAGTTCGCGCGCGATGGCCAGGCCGAGACCGCTGCCCGACGCCCGGGAGCCGTCCAGCCGGGTGAAGCGTGCAAAAACCTGGTCGCGATGCTCCACGGGAATCCCCGGGCCGTCGTCCTCCACGCGGAGGGTCGAGCCGGCGGAGACGACGCGCACGTGGGTGTTGGGCGGCGTATGGAGAAGGGCGTTGTCCACGAGGGCACGCCCGACCTGGAGGACGCGCTCCCGATCGCCGAGCACCGTGCCCGCCTCCTCGATGATGACGTCGAGGCCGTGCTCGCGCCGGGCGGCGAGCGCGTCCAGCTCCTCCCCGAGGTCGTTCGCCACGTCGGCGAGCGAGACCGGCTCGAGATCCATCCGCATGCCGCCGGCGTCCAGCCGGGAGAGGTCGAGGAGATCCAGGGCCAGCTTCGACAGGCGAGCCATCTGTTCCGCCATCGCGTCGACGAACTCGGCCCGCGTCTCGGCGTCGAGGTCGTCCTCCTGGAGAAGCTCGAGGAAGCCGCCGACCGAGAAGATCGGCGTGCGCAGCTCGTGTGAGGCGTTCGCGATGAAGGCGCGGCGGGCGTCGTCGAGCTGGGCAAGCTGGCTGCGCATGCGGTCGAACGCGAGCGCGAGCTCGCCCAGCTCGTCCCGCCCGAGGTCGACGACCGGTTCCTCGAAGTTGCCGGCGGCGATCCGGTCGGCCGCGCGTTCGAGCCGCCGGATGCGCCGGGCGAACGCCGATGCCGCGCCCCAGCCGACGAGCACGGCCAGCCCGAGTGCGATGAGGCCCGCCCAGATCAGTCGCGACCGGACGAGGTCGACGTTCTCGAGCGTGGCGCGCAGCGAGGCCGCGTACAGGATCACGTCGCCGTAGCGGTCGGGAATGGCCACCTCGGCGAAGGGCTCGCCGCTCCGCGTCACGGTCGCGCGCTGGAGGGTCAGGGTCGCGGCCGCGCTGAGCGCAACGGGGTCCTTGGTGACGTCCTGGGAGAAGCCCGTCCGCCGGGAGTCGGCCGCCACGAGCAGCGTCGTCGTGCCCCCCGAGCTGTCCGGGGTGAAGAGGACGGCGCGGTTCGCGTCCGCGGTCCGCGCGGCGTCGTCGATGAAGTCCTGGTCGGGGGCGGCGGCCTCGGAACGCTCGATCTCGCGCGCGGACTGCGCGAGCAGAGCGAGGCGGCCGTTCACGAGCCGGTGCTCGAGCGTCGGGACGAGCGCCACCCAGACGACCGCNNACGTGGACGTCGATCGTCCGCGGCTCCCGGTAGGCGTAATCGCCCCACAACGCCTCCAGCAGCGCCTGCCTGCTGAAGACCCGTCCTGGGCGCGTGGCCAGCGTGCGCAGCAGCTCGAACTCGACGTACGTCAACTCCACCGACGCGCCGCGCACCTCCACCGCCCGGCGGGCGAGGTCGAGGACGACGCCGTCGGCGCGGATCACGTCCCGGCCGTCCGCCTGGCCGCCCAGCGCTGCCCGGCGGAGGAGCGCCCGGACGCGGCTCCGGAACTCACGAATGGAGAAGGGCTTCGTGATGTAGTCGTCCGCCCCCAGCTCGAGGCCGACCACCTTGTCCAGCTCGTCGTCTCGGGCCGTGAGCATGATGATCGGCACGGTGCTCTGGGCGCGCAGCCGCCGGCACACCTCGAGCCCGTCGAGCTTCGGGAGCATGAGGTCGAGGACGACGAGGTCGACCCGCTCCGTTCCGAACCGCTGGAGCGCCTCCTCGCCGTCCCGCGCCTGCATGACGCGGAAGCCGTCCCGCTCGAGCGGATAGGTGAGGAGCTTCTGCACGGCGTCCTCGTCGTCGACAAGGAGGATGGTCGCGGCGTCTGGCGTCGGCGTTTTCACGTGGAACTCGGAGCCTGCCGGATCCGCGTCCTACTATAGAGCGCCGTGGCAGCCGTCCCGCCTGCGCCGCAGTCATTGCGCCGGCCGCGACCCGGCTCCCTCGACCGCCCCGTCAACGGACGTTTGTACCGCGGCACCTGGCTCCTTGTGGGCTTGCCGCTGCTCGTTCTCGCCTTCAGCGTCGCGCGTCCTGCGGCGCTGCAGCCGCCGAACTTGCCGCCCGCCTTCGACCGCACGGACGCCCGCGCCCTCGCCGCCGATCTCGCGCTCCGCTACCCGGGCCGCGTGCCCGGAACGCCTGCGGCCGGCGCTGCCGCCCGCTGGTTCGCCCAGCAGCTGACGCCGTACGGCTACGCCATCGAGTCGGAGCCGTTCTCCGCCACGATCCCCGGCCAGGGCCGGGTGCACCTCCTCAACCTCGTCGTCGAGAAGCGGGGCCTGTCGCACAAGACGATCGTCGTGCTCGCCCACCGCGACGACGCCGGGGTCGGTCCGGGCGCGAACGACAACGCCTCCGGCACTGCCGCGCTCATCGAGCTCGCGCGCGCCTATGCGCCCACCGGGGGCGCGGCCCAGCTCCGCCTGCCGTACTCGCTGCTCTTCCTCTCCACCGACGGCGGCGCATACGGCGGGCTCGGCGCAGCCGCGTTCGCAGCCCACTCGCCCCAGCGCCAGGACGTCATCGCCGTGATCGACCTCGACGCCATCGCCGGTACGGGGCAGGCCCGGCTCGAGCTGGCCGGCGACACCGCACGCTCGCCCGCGTCCGGCCTCGTCGAGACGGTCCGTGCCCAGATCGCCGCGCAGACCGGCACCGACCCCCAGCGCGCGAGCGCCCTCCGGCAGCTCGTCGACTTCGGGTTCCCGTTCAGCGCGTACGAGCAGGCGCCGTTCGTCGCGCGCGGCATCCCGGCGGTCACGATCACGACGTCTCCCGACCGGCCGCCGAGCGGCGTCGGAGACGGTCCGGGCGGACTGGACGGCGCACGCCTCGGCCAGATCGGACGGGCGACCCAGAACGTCGTCGACGCCCTCGAGCAGGGGATCGCGCTGCCGGCCGGACCGTCCAGCTACGTCTACCTCGGCAGCCGCATCGTCCGCGGCTGGGCGATCGAGATCGTGCTCGTCGCCGCCCTCCTCCCGTTCCTCGTCGCCGCGGTCGACCTCTTCGCCCGCTGCCGCCGGCGGCGGATCCGGATCTCCCCGGCCCTGCGCAGCTACCGCAGTCGCCTCGGCTTCTGGGCGTGGTGCGGCGGGCTCTTCGCCCTCTTCGCCCTCGCCGGCGCCTGGCCCGGTGGCACAGCCAGGCCACCGCTGCTGACAGAAGTCCACTGGCCGGCCACCGCCCTCGCAGGCCTGGCCATCCTGGCCGCCGTGGGCTGGCTCGTCGCCCGCGACCGCCTGTACCCCCGCCGGCCGGTCGCGCCGGAGGAGATCCTGGCCGGGCATGCGGGCGCGCTTCTCGCCCTCGGCGTCGTCGCCCTGCTCGTCGTGGCCACGAACCCGTTCGCGCTCATCTTCCTGCTGCCGTCGCTCCACCTGTGGCTGTGGCTGCCGCAGGTGCGCGGCCGCGCGTTCGCGCTCCGTGCTGCAGTCCTCGTGTTCGGCTTCGCCGGGCCGGCGCTCCTCATCTGGTCATTCGCCGCGCGCTACGGGCTCGGGCTCGAGGCGCCGTGGTATGTCGCCTGGCTCTACTCGCTCCGCTACGCAGCGGCTCCCGGATTCCTCGTCGGCCTCGCGTGGGCGGCGGCGGCGGCCCAGCTCGTCGCCCTCTCGGCCGGCCGCTACGCGCCGTACCCGACGGCGGCGGAGCGGCCTCCGCGCGGCCCGATCCGGGAGACGATCAGACAGCTCGTGCTCGCGCGGCGGCGGCACGGATCCGAGGCTGCCCGCCGCGCGTTACACGGCTAATGCCTCGCGCGACCCGGATCGCCTCCCGCGTCCTCATCGGAGCGGGCGTCCTCCTGCTCGTCTGGGCGATCGTCGTCTGGCGCTGGCAGGACCCGTTCACCGCGCTATACACGCACTGGCAGCAGGAGAAGCTCAGTCACGCGCTCGACCGCGAGTTCGCCGCGTACCGGCCGTCTGCGGCCACGCGCGGTCTCGAGCTCGCGACGAGACGGGACGCGGTCGCCGCAGAAGCGGCACGCTTCCGGCGCAGCACGCACTCGGGCGAGGCGATCGGACGCATCGTCATCGGACGCATCGGGCTCGACATGGTCCTCGTCGACGGCACAGACGAGGCGTCGCTGCGGAAGGGGCCCAGCCGCGACCTCCGCTCATACATGCCGGGACAGAACCGGCTCGTGTACATCGCCGGACATCGCACGACGTATCTCGCGCCGTTCTCGCACATCAACGACATCCGTGTCGGCGACTACATCCGCCTGGAGATGCCGTACGCGACGTTCACGTACCGCATGACGACGCATCGCATCGTTCCGGCCGACGACATGTCGGTGCTCGTGTCGCCTCGGCACGAGCTGCTCGAGCTGCAGGCGTGCCACCCGCGCTTCTTCGCGACGCATCGCTACATCGTCTACGCGAAGCTCGTGGCGATGACGCCGCGCTAGATCGGCAGGTACGGAACGACTGCGCCCGCGTCGAGCACGCCTTCGCCGCGCGCGACGTGGACGAGCGCGTTCGCCGCCGCAGCGCGCACGATCATGTGCGACTCCTGTCCGGCGAGCGGCTCGAGGACGACTTCACCGGCATCGCTGCGTGCGCGTGCGCGCACGAGCTCGTCGCGGCTCGCGTTGCGCCGCAGCGGCGACGCGAGCCGTCCGTGCTCGAACCGGGGGAGTGGCTCGGCGAGCCCCTGCAAGGCGAGAATCGCAGGCTTGACGAACAGCTCGCAGCCGACGAGGGACGACACCGGATTGCCCGGCAGTCCGAACACGAGAGTGCGGCCACGAATACCGAATGCGACCGGCTTGCCCGGCTTGACCGCGACCTGCCAGAAGACCTCCTCGACACCGAGCTCCGCTTCGATACGGCGAACGAGGTCGTGCGGACCGACGGACACGCCGCCGGACGTGACGAGCACGTCGGCGGCCAGGCCACGCTCGAGTGCATCGCGATGCGCAGCCTCGTCGTCGGCCACCGCAGGCAGGCGCTCGACGTCGGCGCCGACGTCGGCGAGCGCCACGGCGAGCATGAGCGCGTTCGCCTCATACACCTGTCCGGGCGCGAGCGGCGTCCCCGGCGCGACGAGCTCGCTTCCCGTCGCGAGCACCGCGACGCGCGGCCGCCGTGCACAGATGACCTCCGCAACACCGGCGGCGGCGAGTGCACCGAGCTGCGCCGCACTCAAGCGGACGCCCGCCTGGACGACGGTGTCGCCGGCGCAAACGTCACCGCCGCGCGGACGGATGTGCGTGCCGGCCTCGATCGGTTCCGGTACCTCGATGCTGTTGTCCTTCTCGACAACCACTTCGATCGGCGCGACGGTGTCGGCGCCGTCGGGAACGACACCACCGGTGGAGATGCCCATCGCCTGCCCGGCGTCGAGGCGGCCGGCGGCCGGAGTTCCGGCGGCGATGCTCCCGACCACGGAGAGCGTCCCGGGGACGTCCGCCGAACGCAGTGCGAACCCGTCCATCGCGGAGCTCGGGAACGGGGGCAGGTCGACCACCGCGAGCGCGGCCTCGGCGGTCACACGGCCGGCGGCCGCCTCCAGCGCCACCGTCTCGGACTCGAGCGACGCGCAGTGAGCCAGGATCTGCGCCTGCGCGTCCTCGACAGTGAGTAAAGCCCGCACGATCGGCCAATAACCTAGCGCGATGCCGGAAACGCTCATTGCGGGCCGCTACCGCCTCGACGATCTCGTCGGACGCGGCGGGATGTCCGAAGTCTGGGCCGCAACCGATCTCGAGCTCGGGCGGCGCGTCGCGGTCAAGCTGCTCGCGCCGAACGAGGACAACGCACGGTTCGAGCGCGAGGCCCGCGCCGTCGCCGCGCTCGCGGACCCGAACGTGACCCAGGTGTACGACTACGGCGAGTCGGACGGCAGGCCGTTCATGGTGCTTGAGTACCTCAGCGGTGGATCGCTCGAGGACCTGCTGCGGGCCAACGGCGCGCTCCCCGACGGCGACACGCATCGCATCGCGTCGGAGATCGCCGCCGGGCTCGCGCACGCGCACGCGCGTGGAGTGATCCACCGCGATTTGANNCTCGGACTTCGGCATCGCGCGCATGACCGCCGGCGACGGGACGCTCACCGAAGCGGGGACCGTGCTCGGCACCGCCGCGTACATCTCTCCGGAGCAGGCGTCGGGGCTACCGGCCACCGCCGCGAGCGACGTCTACTCGTTCGGCGTCCTCCTGTTCCGGATGCTGACCGGCAGGCTGCCGTTCGAGTCCGACGACCCGCTGACGCTCGTCGTCCAGCATCGCGACGAGCCGCCGCCCCTCGTC
>PLJC01000030.1 GCA_003139545.1 Actinomycetota bacterium | reverse complement strand
GGGCTTTGCCCGCGTCCGCTCCCGCGAAGCGGGAACCTCATCAGTTGGAAGTGCGGAGCACTTCCAACTGTCCCGGAGGGGGCTACCATCGCCGGGTGCGCCGGAGGGTCGCTCTTCTCGTGCTGATCGTCGCGGCGGCGGGGGTCGTGCTCGGCCTGGTCTTCGCGGGCTCGCCGACCACGATTGCCGACGGCGTCCACGTCGACGGTGTGGACGTGGGCGGCCTCAGCGCCACGCAGGCGCGCGAGCTCCTCGAGGGGAAAGCCGCCGCGCTCGCCTCCCAGCGCGTCGTCTTCACGGCCGGCGGACGGCAGTTCGGCATCCGGCCGGTCGAGCTCGGCGTCCAGTCGGACTGGCGCGCAGCCGTCGACGACGCGCAGCGTCAGGGCTCCGGCTTCGCCCCTCTGCGCGGCTTCAAGCGTCTCGGCGTGGACGTCTTCGGCGCCGACGTCACCCCGCCGACGAGCGTTCTCGACGGGGCGCTCGAGTACGAGCTCGATCACATCGCGAACGTCGTGAACCGGCCGCCGCGTGACGCGTCGCTCGCCCTGCACGGAGCACGCGTCGCCGTCGTCCCGGCGCGGATGGGACTGACGCTCGACCGGTCAGCCGCCGCGACCGAGCTCGTTCGCGAGCTCGCCGCTCTCGACCGCACGTCGGGGCCGGTTTCGCTCCCGATGCGCATGACGCAGCCGCACGTGCGCGCAGTCGCGCTCCGCCGCGCTGCCCGGCAGGCGCGCATCGCGCTCTCGGCGCCGGTGAGACTCGCCGTCGGGCCAAGACAGTTCCTCCTGACGCCCGTGCAGCTCGCTCCGCTCCTCGCGCTTCCGTCCGGCGGAACGTCCGGCCTGCGGATCGGCGGTCCCGCTGCGGACGCGTGGCTGCGAAAGCTCGGCGCGCGCATCCAGAAGAAGCCGGTGGATGCGACCTTCGCCGTGGACGGGCCGAAGGTCAGCCTCGTCCCCGACCGGCCCGGCGTCCGCCTCGACGCGGTGCGGGCGGCGGACGCCGTCCTCGCCGCGGCCCTACGGCGCACGCCCGAGCGTCGCGTCGCGCAGCTCCCCGTCGAGACCGCTCCGGCGAAGCTGACCACGGCGGCCGCGCGAGCGATGGGGATCGACGGCCTCGTCTCCACGTACACGACGGAGTACGGGGGCGTGCCCAACCGCATCCACAACGTGCAGCTCGTCGCGCGGCTCGTGGACGACAAGCTGATCGCCCCGGGCGCGGAGTTCTCGTTCAACAAGACCACCGGCGAGCGCACTGCGGCCAAGGGGTTCCTCGTCGCACCGGTGATCGTGAACGGCGAGGTCACGACCGGCCTCGGCGGCGGAGTGTGCCAGGTTTCGACCACCGTCTTCAACGCCGCCTTCGAAGCGGGCGTGAAGATCACGGAGCGGACGAATCACGCGCTCTACATCAGCCACTATCCGCAGGGACGGGACGCGACGGTCAACTATCCCGACGTCGACCTGCGCTTCGTGAACGACACGGGCCACTGGCTCCTGCTTCGCACCTTCGTCGGTCCGTCGTCGCTGACGGTGAGCCTGTACGGCACCCCGACCGGCCGGAAGGTGGAGAGCACGACCACTCCGCTCGTCGCGCACGGCAAGGTCAAGGTGAAGAAGACCGTCGATCCCGCGTTGAAGCCGGGTGAACAGGTGATCGACGACCCGGGCGAGCCGGCGCTGACGACGAGCGTGACGCGCGACGTCTACGCCGCCAACGGAAAGCTCCTCTACCACGACGTCTGGTACTCGTCGTACCGCGCCGCGCCCGAGCTTCTGCGCGTCGGCCCGAAAAAGAAGAAGGCGAAGCCCTCGACGCCGGCTACGCCTCCGCCGTCCGGATAGCCTCGGCCAGCCAGTCGGGGATGCGCGTGGGGCGGAACGTCTTCGCGTCCACGCAGGCGTGCGCGGTCCAGCCGTCCGCCATTGGCATGCCGTCGGCGCGGACGATTTCGTAGTCGTAGCGGAACCGCGCTCCGCGCAGGCCGACGCAGCGCGTGTACACGTCCAGCTCGTCATCGAAACGCGCCGGGACGCGGTAGCGGCAGTACGACTCGAGCACGAGCGCCTCGATCCCGTGATCTCGCAGCGTCTGGTATCCGCCGGCGTATGCACGCAGGTATTCGACGCGTGCGACCTCGAACCACACCGGGTACGCGGCGTTGTGCGCAATCCCCTGCGCGTCGGTGTCCGCGAAGCGCACGCGGACCCGCGTCGAGAACGAGAACCCTTCCACGGAGCAACTCTACGATGAGCGCATGTCGGTCGAGTATCTCGCGGAGCTGATGCGTGCGCACCAGCCGTGTGTCGTGCTCACCGGCGCAGGCATCAGCACGGAGTCGGGCATCCCGGACTTTCGGTCGCCGACGGGCATCTGGCGGAGGTACGACCCGATGGAGTACGCGACCATCGACGCCTTCCTCGCCGACCCGGAGAAGGTGTGGGACTTCTACGGGAAGCGGCTTGCTTCGCTCGCGGAGGTCGAGCCGAACGACGGCCATCGCGCGCTCGCCCAGCTGGAGCAGCGGGGCTGGGTCGACGCGATCGTCACGCAGAACGTCGACGGGTTGCACGCGCGCGCCGGCTCGCGGACGGTCGTCGAGGTGCACGGATCGATTCGGACGTCCAGTTGCCTCGAATGCGGCACCACCGTGCCGTTCGCCGACGCGCTGGCTCGCCTGCCCGTCCCGACCTGCCCGACGTGCGGGCGCGTCCTCAAGCCGGATGTCGTCATGTTCGGCGAGCTGCTTCCGCAGGCGGCGATGGACCGTGCCGTCCGTCTCGCGTCCGAGGCCGGCCTTCTACTCGTCGTCGGCTCGTCGCTCGAGGTGTATCCGGTCGCCGGCCTGCCCCTAGAGACCCTGGCGGGCGGCGGCAAGCTCGCGATCGTCAACCGCGGCGAGACCCAGTTCGACGTCGATGCAGCCGTCTGCATCGATGCCGGCGCGGGCGAGACCCTCGCGGCCCTCGCCGAGGCGCTAGCCGACCGACTGCAGTGAGGCCGCGAAGATCGCCTCGTGCAAGCGGCGGCCGGTCGGGGCGATCGCGAGGGCGAACACCGGCACGACGCGGTCGCCCGCGAACGCCGCCGCGAAGTAGTCGCCGACCATGCGGCCCTCCGCTTCGGCCAGCCACGGCATCTGCATCGGCTCGGCGTCGAGCCGGAGCGGCTTCGTCCAGCTCGCGCCGCCGTCGGGGGACTGCACGAAGGCCACGCCGAGCGCACATGCGCCCTTCGCGCATGAGCCGGGGGTGTAATACGCGTAGACGAGCCCGAGATGCCCGGGCCGAGAAGGATCGGCGCCGAGCCCGGGGATCATCGCGTCGAGCGTCGACGACGTGGGAGCGAGGGGCACGCGCGACGGCGCGCTCCACGTCACACCGTCCGTCGAGCTCGAGATGACGATGTCGTTCGCGTTGCACGACGCGCGGAAGCGGCAGTCCGCCCACGACGCGAACAGGGTGCCCGCGGCGTCGATCGCAAGGGACGGAAGTGAGATCGCGCGCATGGGGTCGTTGTTCGCCGAGTTCAGCGTCGCGAGCGTCGTACGCGTGAACGTCGCGCCGCCGTCGGTCGAACGGAGGCTCTCGATCGTCCCCGTCAGCGCCTGCTCGCCCGCGTAGTTCCCCGCGATCGTGACGAGCGTGCCGTCTGCGAGGACGGCAGGCTGCGTGCCGACAAGAACGCCGGTCGCGCGAACCGGCGTCGACCATGTCACGCCTCCGTCGTCGCTCGACTGGCTGACGGTGATGTTCTTGTCGTCGTCGGTGTAGAGGGCGTAGCACCGTCCGCGGAACGGGCTCGATGCGCCGTTGTCGCACGCGATCCAGTCCTTGTCGAGCGCCGGGCCGGTCGCCGCGGTGACGGGCGCCGACCAGTGCAGGCCGTCGCTCGAGTGCGCGACCACGACGCGCGTTCCGCCCTGCTCGATCGTCAGCGTCGAGATGAGCCAGACCGCATGGGCGGCGTCGTACGCGACGCTTGGATCCGACGCCGCACTCTCGGGACCGGCGGGGGTCGACTCGAGGGTGACGGCGGGGAGCAGCCCGCGCGTCCAGGTCCGGCCGGAGTCGTTCGAGACCGCGAACCCGATGTTCGAGGCGCCGCCGTTGGCGAACCTCCCCACCTGGTACGCCGCGACGACCGTCGTTCCCCAGGCGAAGTCGGCGGGCTCGACCGCTGTCTCGTGCTGCCCGGCCGGGTTGGTCGACGTGTCGACCGAGAGGCGGCGGGAGACGACCTGGCAGTTCGCGGCCACCTTGTCGCCGAGATCGGCGGCAACGACGTTGAAGCCGCCTCCGCAATCGACGCGGTCGATGCCGCCCCAGGCCGCCTGCACGAAGTCGTTGCCCGGGCCGCCGACCAGGTGGTCGGGCGCCGCCGTGCCGAGGATGGTTCCGCCGTGCTTCGGCGCGTGAATCGTTGCCGCCGCGGCCGGCGCGACGAACACGAGCACGAGCCCGATCAGCAGCCGGCGCATCGAGCTGGCAGCGTAACCGCCCGTGCTCTCGTAGACTGTGCGCCGTGGCCGAGGAGAAGCGCACCGACCTGCTCGGCAAGCTCGCCGAACTGAGCGAAGAGGCGATCCACCGGCTGCAGGATGCGCCGGGCGGCGATCGCGTCGTCAGCACGATGAACGCGATGAAGGACCGGCTCGACGAGCTTCAGCGGCGCGTCCGCGGGATCGACGAGCTCGAGGCGCGCCTCACCGCGCTCGAGCGGAAGGTCGAGAAGCTGTCGAAGGACGCCGGGAGCACGAAGACCAAGTCGTAAGAAGGAGCGCGGCTGCGACCAGGAGCCCGCCGACGATGTCGGACGGGACATGCTGGCCGCCGAGCTCGATCAGCACCAGGGAGCAGACGGCCCACGCGATCGCCCAGCGCGCGAGGCGCGGCCAGGCCCACGCGACGGCGAACGCGACGAGCACGGTGCGGATCGTGTGGCCACTCGGATACGACGAGTCGAAGCTGACGAGGTGGACGCCGTGGGCATAGAGCGGTGGCCGCGTGAGGGTCGCCTTCACGAGCAGCTCGATCGCGTTCCCGGCGGCATAGGCCGCTGCGAGCGTCATGGCTGCGCGGCCGCGCAGCCGAAGGCAGGCGGCCGTGACGATCACCGTTGCGGGCGTGAACGACGCGGGCACCGTGACGAGCTCGGCGACGACGTGCAACGCGCCGTGCCAGTGCACGTCCCACAGCGGGATGAGCGCGCTCGCCAGGGTGGACGTGCCGCTGAAATCGGCTCCGGGCATCGCGTGGCCGACGGCCCACTGGTCGATCGATGTCAGGTCGCCGTGGGCGACGAGCGCGGCGAGAACGGCGAACGCGCCGGCCGCGACCGCCGCGGCCGCGGCTCTAGGCCGGGACACGCACCCGCAGCGCGCCGGGCACGATCTCGAAGCGCGCGGGCGTCGTTCCGACCTGCTCTCCGTCGAGCTCGATCGGCAGCGTCTCCGTCGCATCCACCTCGACGATGCGCGCGCGGACGAGGTCGACCTTGGGGTGGGAGAGGTGCTTCCCCTTGTAGAGCTTCGGCGCGGTGGTCGCGAAGTCGAGCTTGTTGATGTCGCCGATCAGGAGCACGTCGAAGAGCCCGTCGTCCGGGCGTGCTTCCGGCGCGAGCCACATCGCCCCGCCGTGGTACTGACCGTTCGCGACGATCACGTCGTGCATTCGGCCGGAACGCCGCTCCCCGTCCAGGGTGACGTCGACGACGGTGTTCTGCCACGCGAGGAAGACGCGCACGAGCGCGTAGAAGAACGTCGCCTTGCCGCCCAGCGCCTTGGACATGCCGTTCGCGCGCTGCGCGACCGCCGCGCTCATGCCCACGCTGCCGACGTTGGCGACATAGCGCTCCGCCTCGTCTCCCGCCCAGGTCCGGTATGTGACGCGACCGACGTCGATCGTGCGGCTGCGTCCCTCGACGGCGGTCCGCACGGCGTCCTCGAAGCGGTGGGGAATCTCGTAGGTGCGGACGAAGTCCATGCCGGTGCCGAGCGGGATCGTCGCGAGCTCGGGCCCGCCTCCGCCGCGCATGAGCCCGTTGACCGTCTCGTTCAGCGTGCCGTCGCCGCCGACCGCGACGACGAGCTCGGCGCCGTCCCGGGCAGCGCGCTCGGCGAGCTCGATCAGGTGGCCGGGGCGTTCCGACAGGAGCGTCTCGCCCTTCAGGCCCAGCGCCGCCGCGCGGTGCGCGAGCTCCGGCCAGCGCCTGCCCGTGACGCCGTTGTCCGACGCCGGGTTGACGAGAAAAACGGTGCTAGTCAGCGGTGACCGTCGCGAGCCCGACGCGCGTCATTCGGTCGACAGCGGCCCGCAGGTCGTCGTCGCTGATGCGCGTGAACTCGCCCTCGACGACGATGTCGCTCACGGTGAGCAGGCAGCCGGCCTGCACGCGGCGCAGCGCACCGAGCGTGAAGATGATCGCCGCCTCCATCTCCACGCCGAGGATGCCGCGGTCGGACCAGCGCTGGTACTGGCCGGCGTCGGGGTTGTAGAAGACGTCGCTCGAGACCACCGGCCCGACGTGGATCGGCTGGCCGAGCTCCTTCGCCGCGTGAACGGCAGCGTGCACGAGCTCGAAGCTCGCCGTCGGGCAATGCGGCTCGTGGACGTACGTGTGCGTCGTCCCGTCCTGCGGCACCGCGGTGAGCGCGACGATCATGTCGCCGAGTGCGTGGTGCGGCTGCAAACCGCCGCACGTGCCGACGCGCACGATCTTCTTGACCCCGAGCATGACGAGCTCCTCGATCACGATCGCGGCAGAGGGGCAGCCCATGCCGGTGGCCTGCACCGAGACCGGCTTGCCCTCCCATGTTCCGCGAAAGCCGAGCATCCCGCGCTCTGAGTTGACCTGAACGACGTCGTCGAAGTACGTCTCCGCGATGTACTTGGCGCGCAGCGGGTCGCCGGGGACGAGAACCGCCTCGGCGTAGTCGCCGGGCTCGGCACGAAGGTGAATTGGCATGACGCCAACCCTAACCCGTCACCAGGAGTGGAATGATCGGGGTCGTGGTTGCGGTCGACCCGACGCTCGACGAGATCCTCGCCTTCTGCGCGGAAGAACCGATCGAGCGCGTCTTCCTCGAGGACATCGCGCGTCGCGGGCTCGGACGGTTCTCGGCGCTCGCCGCCGGCGGCCGGTTGACGGCGCTCTGCCATGTCGGCGCGAACGTCGTCCCGACGGGCGCAGGGTGCAGTGCGTTCGCGCCCGCTGTCGTGCGCGGACAGCCGCGCATGATCATCGGGGAGGAGGGCGCGGTGGACGCGCTCTGGTCGGAAGCCGAGCCGGGCATGCCCCGGCCGCGCGACGACCGCCCCGGCCAGCCGGTGTACGTCCTCGACGAGCCGCCGTCGCCGGGAGACTCGGAACTGCGCAAGGCGACGCTCGCCGACCTCGACGTGCTCGTTCCCGCGTGCGCGGCCGCGCACCGAGAGGAGATCGGGATCGACCCCATGCGCCGCGACCCGGACGGCTTCCGCTGGCGAACGCGCATGCAGATCGAGGACGGGCGCTCGTGGCTCTGGCTCGAGGACGGCGTCATCCGCTTCAAGGCCGAGGCGTCGGCGTGGACGCCGGCCGCGGTGCAGCTGCAGCAGGTCTGGGTCGACCCGCAGGCGCGGAACCGGGGCTACGCGCAGCGCGGGATGCGTGATCTGTGCCGGCTCCTGCTCGAGCGCGTTCCGTCCGTCTGCCTCTTCGTCCGGCCGGAGAACGACGTCGCCATCCACGTATACGAGCGAGTTGGGATGCGGCGGACGATCTCGTACCGTTCGCTCATCTTCTGATGCTCGAGCGAATCGAAACGTTCATTCGCGCGCACGACTTGATCGACTCCGGCGGCGAGGTCTGCTGCCTCGTCTCCGGCGGCGCGGACTCGACCTGCCTCTGGCACGCACTCGGCGCGCTCGGCTATCGCGTGAGCGCGCTGCACGTGAACCACAAGCTGCGCGGCGTGGAGTCGGATGTGGACGCGCGCTTCTGCGCGGACATCCTCGGCGCCGAGGTGGTGGAGCTCGACGGCCGGGGGCTCACCGAGGCGGAGCTGCGCGAGCAGCGGTACTCGGTTGCGCGAGACCAGTTGCGCGCAACAGGCCATACCGCGTCGGATCAGGTGGAGACGATCTTGTACCGGCTCGTGTCCCGGGGGTCGGCAACGGGCATCGCGCCGTCGCGGCCGGACGGAGTCGTGCATCCGCTTCTCGACGTGTGGCGCAAGGAGACGAAGGCGTACTGCGAAGCCGAGGGGCTCCCGTTTCGCGTCGACTCGTCGAATGCCGATACGAAGCGCGGGCTCATCCGCGACGAGATCCTTCCGCTCCTCCGCCGGTTGCATCCACAAGCGGACGCGAACATCTTGCGCGCACTCGATCTGCGCGAGACGCTTCCGCCGCCGCTCGCGGAGCTGCTCACCTCGCCGGCCGGCTCGCGCCGCGTCGACCTCGGCGGCGGGCTGATGGCGGTGCGCGAGTACGACCGGCTCTGGCTCGAGCCTGGCCCCGTCGAGCTCAAGGGCGAGGTGCGCTGGGGCGCGTGGCGTATCCGCTCGCGCACGGAAGGCCTTAAAGTACGAGGCTGGCGGGCCGGCGACCGGCTCGCGGGCCGCAGCAAGAAGATTCAAGACGTATTCGTGGACGCCAAGATTCCCCGCTCAGAGCGCGAGGCCTGGCCACTGGTCGTGCGCGGGGACGAGGTCGTCGCCGTTCCCGGCATCGTCGATCACCCGGATGTGGAATATGAGCGCGACTGAGCTGGAACGGGCCGTCACGGAGGTGCTGATCGAGCCGGAGGCGCTGCAGCACCGGGTCGCCGAGCTCGGCGAGGAGATCTCCGGCGACTACGCCGGCCGCGATCTCCTGCTCGTCGGCGTCCTCAAAGGCGCGGTCTTCTTCATGGCCGACCTCATGCGCCACCTGACCATCCCGTGCGAGATCGACTTCATGGCGATCTCGAGCTACGGCGACTCGACCGACTCGTCCGGCGTCGTGCGGATCCTGAAGGACCTCGACATCAACATCGAGGGCCGCCACGTGCTCGTCGTCGAGGACATCATCGACTCGGGCCTCACGCTCTCATATCTCATCCGGAACCTCGAGGCGCGCGAGCCGGCGAGCCTCGAGATCTGCGCGCTCATGACGAAGCCGGAGCGGCGGGAGATCGACGTGCCCGTGCGCTACGTCGGCTTCGAGATCCCGAACCGGTTCGTCATCGGCTACGGGCTCGATTTCGCCGAGCGGTACCGCAACCTCCCGTACGTCGGCGTCCTCGATCCCGCACAGCTCCCAGCAGGGCCGTAACCCTCCAGCGCGAAACGCCGATAACCACCTACACGCTGGTACCCTGACCGGGAGGCCTCTCCCTTGAATCGCTTCTTCCGCAGCGCTCTTTTCCCGCTGATCATCATCGCAGCGCTCGTCTGGCTGGCCTTGCAGACGCTGGGCAGCCACGGGACGAAGACGACTCAGGCGACCACCTACACGGTCTACAACCTCGTTCGAACGCACCCGGGAGACATCTCCGGCCCGGTGACGATCGACCCGAACAAGCAGTCGCTGACGCTGACCACGACGAGCGGCCAGAAGTACAGCGTCCACTACGCCACGCCGCAGTCCGAGGCGCAGTTCGAGCAGACCATGCTCGCGCACGGTGTGAAGTTCAACTCGAAGGGCGTCGGCGGGTCGCCGTGGTGGTCGATCCTCACCAGCCTGCTCCCGTTCGCGCTCCTGATCGGCTTCTGGATCTTCCTCATGAATCAGATGCAGGGCGGCGGCTCGAAGGTGATGAGCTTCGGCAAGTCGCGCGCGAAGCGGATGACGCCCGACGCGCCGAAGATCGGCTTCAAGGACGTCGCCGGCGTCGACGAGGCCGTCGAGGAGCTGCAGGAGATCAAGGAGTTCCTCGAGAACCCGAAGAAGTTCCAGGCGCTCGGCGCGCGCATTCCCAAGGGCGTGCTGCTGTACGGGCCTCCCGGCACCGGTAAGACGCTGCTCGCGCGCGCGGTCGCGGGCGAGGCGGGCGTGCCGTTCTTCTCCATCTCCGGCTCCGACTTCGTCGAGATGT
>PLJC01000024.1 GCA_003139545.1 Actinomycetota bacterium | reverse complement strand
ACCATCGCACTGACGCTCGCCGCCCGCGGCTGGGCGTTTCTGCAGGGGCGCGGATACGTCGTGCCCGAAGACGTCAAGGCCCTCGCCCCCGACGTCCTTCGTCATCGCATCACCCTCAGCTTCGACGCCGAAGCCCAGGGCATCGACGGGGACGAGATCGTCCGTCGGGTTCTCGGCACTGTGGTGTCGCCATGAACGCCCAGCCGACGGGCTCCGTCGAGGAGCGCATCTCCCAGAACGTCCGCCGCATCGAGATCCGCACGCGGCGCCTCAGCAACGACTGCTTTCAAGGCGGCGTGCAATCGCGCTTTCGCGGCCGCGGGATGGACTTCGACGAGCTCCGCGAATACGAACCCGGAGACGCCGTTCGCGCCATCGACTGGAACGCGTCGGCGCGCACCGGTCGCACGTTCGTCAAGAAGTACCGCCAAGAGCGCCAGCTCACGGTCGTGTTCGTCGTCGACATGAGCGCGTCGGGGGCGCTCGGCGCGTGTGAGGCGACGAAGCGGGAGCAGGCCATCGAGATCGCTGGAGTTCTCGCGCTCGCGGCGCTCCGCAGCGACCACCGGGTCGGGCTCTTGCTCTACACCGATGCCGTGGAGAAGTTCATTCCGCCGGCGCGTGGGCGAGCGCACACGCGGCGCATGGTGCACGATCTCGTCGCTTTCGAGCCGAAGGGAAGCGGTACGCGGCTCGGTGCGGCGCTGCGAACGCTCCGCAAGTGGCTCCACAGGCGCGCAGTCATAGTCGTCCTTTCGGACTTCCTCGTGAGCTCCCAGGATGCGGCGGATACTCGCCTCGAGCTCGCGGGCCTCGCGCGGAAGCACGACGTCGTCTGCATTCGCACCGGGGATCAGCACGATCGGGAGCTCCCTTCCGTCGGGCTTCTCTCGCTCGAGGACGCCGAGACGGGGGAAGTCGTGGAGCTCGACACGGGAAGCGCGCGTCAGCGCGCGGCGCTCGTGAAGGCCATCCGCGAGACGGACGAACGCATTCGAGCGCTCGTCCGGTGTGCCGGGGCGGACTTCCTCGAGGTCGACACGTTGCAACCGTACCTCGGGGCGCTCATCGGGTTCTTCAAGTCGCGTGGGGTGCGGTCGTGAGCGCTGCAGCAGCGTTGCGGCGCGGAGCGTCGGCCCTCCTCGGTTTCGTCGTGGTGGCCGTGACGTCGTCGCTCGCGTTCGCGGCGCCCTCGGACGACATTCGCGACATCCGAGGCCCTGTCGCGATCCCGCCGTGGTGGCACTGGCCGCTCGCGATCGCCGTCGCCGCTCTCGCGGCGCTGGCCGTCATCCTCGTCGTCCGCTGGTGGCGGGCTCGATCGGCGCGTGCGCTCTCCCCGCTCGAACGCGCCCTCCATGCACTGGCGGCAGCCGAAGCGCATGCGCGCAGCGGACGCTCACACGAATGGGCGGATATCGTCGCCGAGACCCTGCGCGGAGCGCTCGCGACTCGGCTCGGAACCGCCGTACTCCCCCAGACGACCGCCGAGCTCTCGAAAGCGTCGTGGGCCCAGCCCCCGCTCGCCGACGAGCTCGCAGCCCCTCGCATCCTCGAGCTCTTGGAGACCTGTGACCTCGCGCGGTTCGCGAAGGCCAAGCTCGATACAGCCACGCTCGTCACGTCGACGGCGACCGCCTGCGAGCTCGTCGGGCGACTCTTCGCGCCGCCGGCACGACACTCCCCGAACGCCGCGGCGCAGCCGCAGACGGTGACCGTATGATCTCCCTTGCTCACCTCCCGATCCACTTCCTCCNNTGCTGCTCGTACCGATCGCGCTCCTGGGTCTCTGGCTCGCACGCCGAGGTCGCGCCAGCGCAGTCGCCTACTCGAGCACCGACCTCGTTCGCGTAGTCGCGACCTCGCGTCGAACCCGCTGGGGGCGATTCCTCCCCGCCCTCCGCTGGCTCGGGGCCGGGCTTGTGGTCGTCGCGGTCGCCCGGCCGGTCATCGAACACCACAACGTCCAGGTGCAGGCCTCCGGCGGCGACATCATGCTCGCCATGGACGTCAGCGGCTCGATGCAAGCGCGCGACATGGCCGGAGACGCCGCCGGCTCCGAGCCGGTGAGCCGCCTCGATGCGGCCAAGGAGGTCGTCAGCCAGTTCGTGCAGGCGCGCCCGAACGACCGCATCGGACTCGTCGCCTTCGCAGGAGAACCCTACCTCGCCAGCCCGCTCACGCTGGACCACGACTTGGTCCTTCAGAACCTCGCTCGGCTCGGCCCGTATCAGCTGGGAGACGGTACGGCAATTGGCTCGGCGATCGCCGCAGGGGTTCGCCGACTCGACGCCCAGGGCGCCAAGTCGAAGATCCTCATCGTCCTCACGGACGGCCAGAACAACGCAGGCAAGATCCAGCCGAGCGTCGCCGCGGAAGCCGCGAAAGCGCTCGGGGTGAAGGTCTACGCCATCGGTATCGGCTCGACGGGCGAAGCACTCGTGCCGGTCACGGACGACCACGGCCACCAGCAGCTCGTGGCCGCGCGCGTCGACGTCGACGAGCCCGCCATGAAGCAGGTCGCTGAGCTAACGGGCGGGAAGTTCTACCGCGCGACCGACACTCAATCCCTGCGCGACGTCTACGCCGCCATCGACCGATACGAGAAGACGACGCGAACCATCAAGAGCTTCAGCCACC
>PLJC01000011.1 GCA_003139545.1 Actinomycetota bacterium | reverse complement strand
CGGCGCCGTCGTTCAGGCCGATCATGGGCACTCCGGTGGAGGCGGCCAGATCCATCACTTTATGGATCTTCTCGGCGAAGACCTCCCCGAGCGCGCCGCCGAAGACGGTGAAGTCCTGCGAGAAGACGAAGACCTTGCGGCCGAAGACGGTCCCGTGGCCGGTGACGACCGCGTCGCCGTACGGCCGCCGCTCCATCATCCCGAAGTTCGACTCGCGGTGGCGCACGTAACGGTCGAGCTCGACGAACGAGCCGGGATCGCACAGCTTCTCCGCCCGCTCGCGCGCGAGGAGGCGGCCCTCGTCGCGTCGCCGCTGCACCGCCTTCTCGCTGCCGGCGTGGAGCGCCTCGGCGCGGAGCTCCTCGAGCCACGCGAGCTTCGCTTCCGTTGTCTCGTGGTCCGCCACGCGAGGAGCCTAACCTGGCCACGTGCGCCGACGGCTTCCACCAGCGCTCCAGGACCGCGCCTTCGCGTTCCTGTGGACGTCGTCGCTCGCGAACGGCCTCGCCTCGCAGATGATCGCGGTCGCGATCGGGTGGCAGGTCTACGCCATCCACCGCAACCCGCTCGACCTCGGCCTCGTCGGTCTCGCGGAGTTCGTGCCGCTTCCGATCCTCGCGCTGCCGGCGGGACAGATCGCAGACCGCGTCTCGCGCCGGACGATCGCCGCGATCTCGCTCGCGCTCTCGCTTGCGACGGTCGGAGTGCTGCTCGCGATCACCGTCACCGACGTGCATGCGCTGTGGCCTTTCCTGAGCGTCGGCGTGATCGCCGGCGTGGCCTCCGCCGTCGGAAGCCCGGCGACGCGCGCGCTCACGCCGGAGATCGTCCCCGCCGAGCTGCTCACGGGAGCGATCGCGCTCCGGAGCGTCGCGTCGCAGATCGGCATCGTTGCAGGCCCGGCGCTCGGCGGCGTCATCTTCGCCGTCGACCCCGTCTCGGTCTACGCGGTGGCGGCGGCGCTGATCGCCGTCGCCCTGGCGGCGATCGTGGCGTTGCCCTACCGCGCGGCGCCGCTCGCCGATCAGCCGCCGCCGGACTGGGAGAGCCTCGTCGCGGGCGTCCGGTTCATCCTCAGCACGCGCATGCTCCTCGGGGCGATCTCGCTCGACCTGATCGCCGTGCTGCTCGGCGACTCGATCGCGCTCGCGCCCGTCTTCGCACGCAGCATCCTCCACATCGGGCCGATCGGCCTCGGCGCCCTTCGTACCGCGCCTGCCCTGGGCGCGCTCGCGGCCGGGATCATGCTCGCGCGCCGCCCGCTCCGCCGGCGAGCGGGCCCGGCGCTGCTCGCGGTGATCGCGACGTTCGGCGCGGCGATGATCGTCTTCGGGTTGTCGAAGTGGCTACCGCTGTCGCTCGCGGCGCTCGCCGTCGCCGGGTTCGTCGACATGATCAGCGTGAACATCCGCGCGACGACGCTCGCGGTGGTCACGCCGAGGGAGCTCCAGGGCCGCGTCAACGCGGTCGAGTGGGTCTTCATCGGCGCGTCGAACGAGCTCGGCGCCTTCGAGTCGGGTGTCGTCGCCTCGCTCATCGGCACGGTCGCGGCCGTCGTCGCCGGCGGCGCCGTGATGATCGGCATCGCCGCCTCGTGGACGCGCCTCTTCCCCGAGCTCGCCCACATGGGTCCGTTGGAGGAACTGCAACCGGCGTAAGGTCTGGCGCGTGGAGATCCTCTGGCCGTACGAGAACGGAGAGGTCGGGGAGTTCTTCTACGCGCGCTACGGGCACCCAGCGGTCGCCGAGGCCGAGGCTGCGCTCGGCGAGCTCGACGGCGGCACCGCCGTCCTTTTCCCTTCGGGGACCGGCGCCGCAACCGCGGTCGCGCTGTCGCTGCTGCACACCGGCGACACGATCGCGCTCGCGGCAGGCGCGTACTTCGGCACCGGCCGCCTGTTCGAGACGCTCGAGCCGTGGGGCCTGCGCTACGTCGAGTTCGACCAGACGGGGCCGGCACCGGACGACGTCCAGCTCCTCTGGCTCGAAGCGCCCGCGAACCCGATGTTGACGATGCCCGACCTCGAGGCTGCGGCCGCCCATCCGGCGCCCGTCGTCGTCGACTCGACCGTGGCGACGCCCGTCGGCCTGCGCCCGCTCGAGCACGGCGCCGACTACGCGCTCCACAGCGCGACGAAGGCGCTCGGCGGCCACGACGACGTCCTCCTCGGCGTGGTCGTCTGCCGAGACCCGGCCGCTGCCGAGGCGTTGCGCCGCTTCCGCGGGCTGACCGGGATCTCGCCGGCGTCCGAGCCGGCCCGGCTCCTGCTCCGCAGCCTCGGGACGCTCGAGGTGCGCGTCCGCCGCCAGGCCGAGACCGCGGCCGTGATCGCGGAGCGGCTCGCCGGCCACCCGAAGGTGGTCCTCGTCCGCTATCCCGGGCTCGGAGGCCTCATCTCGTTCGACGTCGCCGACGCCGACGCCGCCCGGCGCGTCGAGACCTCGACCCGCCTCGTGACCAACGCCACGTCGCTCGGCAGCGTCCGCAGCCTCATGGAGAGCCGCCATCGCTGGGAGGGCGACCGCGTCCCCGGCGGCCTCCTCCGGCTCAGCGTCGGGCTCGAAGACGCGGATGCGATCTGGGCCGACCTCGCCCAGGCGCTCGACAACGCATAGCCAACCGGGAACGGCCGTCCGGCAACAGCCGAGATCCTCGGCTAGCCTGGCGGCGCTCTTGGGGCCTGGGCACCCGTATCGGATCCTCGTCGCCGAGGACGACGAGGCATTTCTCGACGCACTCGAGACCGCCCTGCACGCCCACGGCGACTTCGCGGTCGTCGGCCGCGCTCGCAACGGGGTCGAAGCGGTCGAGCTGGCCGAGAAGCTCCAGCCCGACCTGGTGGTGATGGACGTGGAGATGCCGATCCTCGACGGTGTCGAGGCGACGCGCATCTTGCACGCGCGCATGCCGGAGCTGCCGGTGCTCGCGATCAGCGGTCACGACTACGAGGAGCGCGTGCTCGAGATCCGCGCCGCCGGCGCCGCCGATTACGTGCGCAAGGCGCGGCTCGAGGACGAGCTGCTCGCGGTCGCGGCCGCGCTCGTGGTGCGTCAGCGCTCGAGGGCGTAACGCAGGAAGAGGTGCTCGCCGTGGCGGCGGACGCCGGCGAGGCTCGCGGCGATCCGTCGGTCCGGAAGGAGCTCGACGCCCTCGACGAGCGGGAGCCCACGGCCCGCGAAGAGCGGCGAGACGGTCAGGAAGAGCTCGTCCACGAGGCCTGCTTCGAGCACGGATCCGAAGAGCGTCGGGCCTCCCTCGCACAGGATTCGCCGGCAGCCGCGGTCGCGCAGCTCGGCGACCGCGTCGACGACGTCGGATCGCACATGGAGCCGGTCTCCCAGCGCGGCCGATTCGATCTCGCGCCGGCGTGAGAGGACGACGACGTCGGGACGCTCGGGCAGCTCCAGCCGGCGGCGCAGCTCCGCGAGCTCCGCTGCGGCCGGTGGAAAGGCAGCTTCGGCCGTCCAGACGTTCTTCGGCGACGCGAGCAGCGTGTGCGATCCGACGATCACCGCGTCGGCGCATGCGCGCAGGAGCGCCATGACAAACAGGTCGGCGTCGCTTGCGTCGGCGATCACCCGGTTCGAGCGCGGAATCCCAGGAAGCGCGACGACGCCGTCGATCGTCTCCACGAAGTTCGCGTACACGCAGTCGGCGGGGAAACCGAGTGTCCCCGGGTAGAGCGCGGCGAGCTCCTGCGCGAGCGGGAACGCGGGCAGCCCCGCGGGCTCGTACAGGAGCTCGAGCGGCTCCACTAGGGCTTGATCTGCAGCAGGAACTCGCGGCGCAGGTCGGCGTCCTCGTTGAACAGCCCGCGCCAGAACGTCGTCACGGTTCTCGACCCGTCCTCGGCCACGCCGCGCATCTGCGTGCACAGATGCGCCGCCTCGAGGTGCACGGCGACGCCGCGGGGCCGGACGAGGTCGACGAGCGCGTCCGCGATCTGCTCCCCCATCCGCTCCTGGACGGTGAAGCGGCGCGCGTAGAGCCGCACGATGCGCGTCAGCTTCGAGATCCCGATGATCTCCTCGTCGGCGACGTACGCAACATGTGCAGCGCCGTGGAACGGAAGCGCGTGGTGCTCGCAGAGGGCGTGAAACGAGATCGGACCTTCGAGGATGAGCCCCGACTGTGTGCCTGAATGCTCGGCGGGGAACGAGGTCAGCAGCTTCGGGTCGCCGTCGTAGCCCGCGGTCGCGTCGTAGAGCGCGCGCAGGAAACGGGCCGGCGTGTCGCGCGTGCCGGGCGTGTCGAGGTCCATGCCGAACGCGGCGAGGATCTCCGCCGCATGGCGCTCGAGCCGCTCCCAGTCGGCGTCGGCGATGCGGCGCTCGGACGTCTCGCGTCCGTGCCACGGCAGAACGACGGCAGGTTCGTTGTTCACGATGGTTGTCTCCCACGGTCGATGGAGATGAGTGCGGCGAGTGCCGCCGCGCATCCGATAAGAACGACGAGGTAGGCACGCGGATGCCCGAAGGCGAGGCACACGCCGAGCACGAGGAGTTGGGGCGAGAGCCCGAAGTTCGAGGCGACGGACACCGTGGCGCGGCTCGGCCGGCGGATGACCGCCTCGGCGAAGCGATCCTGCGGCCCGTAGACAGCGTCATAGACGCGCGCGAGGAGAGAGCCGTCGCCGGCGCCGGCAGACCTGCCGCGGTAGATGCGCTCGAGGTTGAAGTTGAGCGAGAGCACCGTCGTCAGCAGGACGAATCCCGCGAGCGCGAGCCACGGGCCGATCCAGACGCCGAGGCCGGCGAAGACCGCCGCGTCGACGAGCATGTCCGACTCGGAGTCGAGGTAGCGGCCGAAGCTCGTGATCTGCCCCGTCCGGCGCGCGAGCTGGCCATCGGCGTTGTCGAGCAGCGTCTTCAGCTGCAAGAGCAGCGCACCGGCGAGGAACGCGTGCCGGCCCACTTCCACGGCAGCGGCGAAACCGGTCGCGGCGCCCACGAGCACGACGGCGGGCGGTGGGACGCGCAGCGGCGCGAGCGCGCGGGCGACCAGGTGGGCCGGCGGACGGAACACGAGCTCGCAGACGAGGTCGAAGCCCGCGCGCTGCTTCCGGTCCGGCATAGTCAGCTTCATGAGCACGCCGGAAGGCTGGCGCGAGGAGGACGGCGCACTCGTCCGCGAGTACGAGCTGGAGAGCTTCCCGGCCGCGATCGCGTTCGTGTCCTGCGTCGCCGAGCTCGGGGAACGCGAGAACCACCATCCCGACATCGACATCCGGTACAAGCGCGTGCTCCTCCGTTGGACGACGCACTCGGCCGGCGGCATCACGGAGCTCGACCGCGACATGGCGGCGGGCACCTCAGCCTGCGAGCCCACGTAGCGTCCCCTCGTCGATCGGGTCGGCTGCGCGGATGAGGTCGCGCGCGGCGTCGACCTTGCCCCACACGTTCCAGAGCAGGAAGCCGCGCGGGCGGGCGTCGCTATCGACGTAGGCGACGACGCCTTTCTTGTTCGGCTCGAGCCACAGCTCGACGGCGTCCTGCCGTGAGTCGAGGTCGCCGACGGCCTCGTAGCCGAGGTCGAAGAGATCGGAGTAGAAGAACGGGAGGTGGTCGTAGCGCTCGTTCGCGCCGCCGGCGTTCGCGCCGACGAGCCGCCCGTGCGTGTTGGCGTGATCCTCGTGCTCGACGCGGCCGCTCTTTCCGAGTGCCCGCATCGGGAAGCGCGCGACGTCGCCGGCGGCGAAGATGTCCTCCTGCCCTTCGACGTGGCCGTACGCGTCGACGACGATGCCGTCGTCCACCGGAAGGCCCGCGGCCTCGGCGAGCTCGGTGCGCGGGACGATGCCGAGCCCCGCGACGACCGCGTCGAAGCCCTCGGCGGACTCGAACTTGGTACCAGGCCGGAGCTCCACTCCGCGCTCGCGGTAGTAGTCGGCGACGAAGCGTGCGAGCGCCGGCGGGAACGTGCGCCACCCGAGCCCCTCGTCCGGGAACACCATGGTCACGTCGCGCCCCTGCGAGCGGAGCGCAGCGGCGATCTCGGAGCCGATGAACCCTCCGCCGACGACGAGGAAGCGCGCGCCTTCGTCGCTCAGCGCGCGGACGCGCCTGTAGTCGGCGAGCGTGCGGAAGTAGATGACGTCGTCGCCTGCCCCGTCGAGGCGTCGCGGCGTGCCGCCGGTCGCGAGCACGAGCCGTTCGTAGGCGTACTCGTCGCCGGCGTCGTCGAGGGCGGTATGCGTCGCCGGGTCGATCGAGACGATGCGGCGGCCCAGGAGGATCTCGGCGCCGTGCTCCTCGACGTTGCGCCAGATCTTGGACTCGTCCCCGTCCTTCCAGAGGCCCTTGGTCAGCGGCGGCCGCTTGTACGGCGGAAATGCCTCCTCGCCGACGAGCCCGATCGACCCTTCGGGGTCGGCGTCGTGGATGCCGTTGCAGACGGCGTCGCCGGTCATGCCGCCGCCGACGACGAGATAGCGGTAGGAGCGCATCGTCACCTCCTGGATTGGATCAGGACCCGGACGCGGGACGGCGAGGTGGCGTCGAGGCGGGCCCCGCAAATAGAGCCGGAGGAGGGACTCGAACCCACAGCCTTCGCATTACAAATGCGCTGCTCCGCCAGTTGAGCTACTCCGGCACGCCTTCATCGTAAGCGACTTCCAGGCTGTCCGAAACGGACACGGCCCAGCCGATTCGTATGCAACGGTGGCAACGTGGAGCATCCGAAGGACATCGGCGACGTCTCGACACTCGCAATCACATTAGTGCTCCGCTCGCTCGGATATGGCCTCTACATCCCCTACGGGGAGAACACCCGTTGCGATCTCATGCTCGAACGCGACGGTTTTGTCGATCGTGTCCAGTGCAAGACCGGACGCCTTCGCAAGGGAGCGGTGGTGTTCAACGTCTGCAGTTCCTACGCATCATCGCAGCCCTGTCGTCGAGAAACGGAGTTATCACGGCGAGATCGATCTCTTCGCCGTCTACTGCCCTGAGACGACAGCCGTCTACCTCGTACCGATCATGCATCTGCCGGTCCAGCGCAGAGGGTCATTACGCGTCGACCCGCCGAAGAACAACCAGATCGACCGCATCCGCTTCGCGGCCGACTACGAGGTCGGCCGCGTCGCTATAGAAGGACTTCGCGTGTCTTCTGGTGCGTGACGATCTTGCGCTTCACGCGCTGGAGTGCGTTGTCGATCGTCTTCGTGTCGCACTCGAGCCTCTCCGCCATGTCCTCGTACGAGGCGCCTTCGAGGTAGAGACGCAACGCGTCGGCCTCGAGCGACGACAGGCCGGAGCCGAGCGTGAAGACGAGGCTCTGCAGCTCCTCGGTCGAGATGACCATCACCGACGGCTCGCGGACGCCAGGCCCGGGCAGCGCGTCGCCGAGCGTGCACTCGCCGTCGCCCTCCTGGCCGGCCGGCGTGTGGCTGAACGAGACGTACGTGTTCAGCGGCGCGTGCTTGAAGCGGGTGGCCGTCTTGATGGCCGTGATGATCTGGCGGGTGACGCAGAGCTCGGCGAAGCTCCGGAACGACGTCTCCTTGTCGGTGCGGAAGTCCCGGACCGCCTTGTACAGGCCGATCAGGCCCTCCTGGATGAGGTCATCCGAGTCGCCGCCGGCGAGGAAGTACGAGCTCGCCTTCAGCCGGACGAAACCGGTGTAGCGCCGGATGAGGGCGTCCATCGCCACGCTGTCCCCGTTGCGGGCACGGAGCACGATCTGGAGATCCTCCAGTTCGCGTTGAGCCTTCTGTGGCGAGTACGCGCGTGCAGTGCTGCGAGCGGCCACGGGCATCTCCCGGTTCGAGGACAGGGCAAACTCTCACCCTTAACTTGAGGAAGAACATAGCAAGGGGTCCAAATTCTTACAAGTCCATTTGCGATGGACCCAATATGATACGAACGTGTGTTCGGTCGCTCAGACCGCGGCGAGGACACCGTCGAGCGGCGCCGGGACAGCTTCGAGGTCAAGCGCGTCGACGAGCAGGGCTGCGTAGCGGATCTTCCGCCGGGCGCCGCTACCCATGAAGCGCCGCAGCTGGTCCTGCACCGGGCGGTCGCGCCACACCGGCTGCTTCTGCATCGTCCGGAAGGAACTGAGGTCGCCGTTCGCCCCAAGCACCTCCTCGACCGCCCCCGCTCCGAGCGCGCGTATGAGCTCGCCCTCGAGATCCGGGTCGCAAACGTGGACCTCGGGCGCGATGCCCGCACGCTCGAACGCGCGCCGGAAGCCTGCCTCCTCGCGCACGTCGCAGAGGCCGGCGACGCGCTGCCCGCCGAGGCCCGCGAGGACGCGGCCGACCGCCTGCGCCCCGCCGATGGCGAAGATCTCGACGCCGTCGGCTGCGAGGTCGCGCCCGCGGCGCCGGGCGAGCGTCTCGATCGCAACCTTGTCGCTCGCCCCCTCGACGAGGATGACGGCGCTCACTGACCGCGGCGCAGGCGCTCGAGCGCGGCGAGCGTCGCCGCGTCGAGCTTGTCGCGCAGGTCGCCGCGCATGCGGTCGGCATGCACCGGCGTCACGAGTTCCGCGAGGAACGTCTGGGACGAGAGCTTGCGCACCTGCGCGCCCGACGTGCCGCGCACGGCCTCGTCGGACGAGACGACGGCCACCTGCTCCCCGCCCCGCCGCTCGGCGGCGAGCCGCTCGATGAGCGTGTCCGCATCCTCGGCCCAGCGCACCTCGAGCTGGCCGTGGCGCTCGTCAGGCCCGTGCCCGTCGAACACGAGCACGCCGCGGGCCCCTTTTGAGGCGACCCAGCTGGCGAGCAGGTCGCGCAGCTCCTCCGGCGAACGGAACTCGCCCGCATGCAGGAGGTTGAAGCCGTCGAAGAGGTAGAGCGTCGGCTCAGCCACCGCGCTGCCTGCGCGCTTCGTACAGGAGGACAGCCGCCGCGACGCTGACGTTCAGGGACTCGACCTGTCCGAGCTGCGGGATCGAGACCTCGAGGTCGCATGTCCGCCGCACGAGCGGCCGCAGGCCCTTCCCCTCCGCCCCGAAGACGAAGGCGAGCGAGCCGGAGAGGTCCGCCTGCCACATCGGCGTTCCCGACTCGCCGGCCGCGCCTGCGACCCAGAGGTCACCGCTCTTGATCTCTGCGAGGTAGCGCGCGAGGTTGGTGACCACAGCGATCGGCAGGTGCTCGACCGCGCCCGCGGACGCCCGGCACACCGCCGCGGTCACGCGCGCCGACCCGTGGGCCGGCACGACGACGCCGGTGGCCCCCGCGCCTTCCGCACTGCGGCAGACGGCGCCGAGGTTGCGCGGGTCGCTGACCTGGTCGAGACAGGCGAGCAGGGGCCGCTCGCGTTCGGCGAGCTCGTAGGCGTCCGCGTACTTGTACGGCTCGCACCAGGCGAGCACGCCCTGGTGGTCGCGCGTCCCAGCCTCTTCTGAGATGTCCCGGTCGAGCTTCGTCTGGACGCGGGGCCGCTCGAGCTCGCGCAGCCACGACTCGGACTTCACCGCACGCTCGGTCGCCCACAGCTCCAGCACCTCGCGCTGCCCGCGCAGCGCCTCACGGACCGGGCGACGCCCATAGACCTGCTCGCGACTCATGGCTTCTCGACGAGCGACCAGCCGCCTGGAGTGTCGCGAACCACCCAACCTGCGCGATCAATTTCGTCGCGGAGACGGTCCGCTTCTGCGAAATTGCCCCCTCGGCGCGCGTCCTCCCGCTTCTGCGCGAGGTCATATAGCGCAGAGGAAGCCTTCTTCTGTTCCGCCAGCGAGCCGAGCCCGAAGAGCTCGAGGCCGCGGCGCAGCAACTCGTGGTCGCGCCAGCCGTGCAGGAGCGCGAGCGCCTCCGGCGTGTTGAAGTCGTCGTCGAGCGCGGCCTCGAACGCCGCCCAGTCACCGCCGGGCTCGCTCGGCGAACGGAAGACGTTGCGGAAGCCTTCGACCTGCGCCTTGGTCTGCGCGAGCGTGTCGTCCGTGAAGTCGATCGGCTTGCGCCAGTGCGCGGTCATGAAGAAGAGCAGGACGACCTCGCGCCCCCACGTGTCGAGGACGTTGCGGATCGAGACGTCGTTGCCGAGCGACTTCGACATCTTCTCGCCGCCGAACTGAAGCATCCCGTTCTGCGTCCAGATGCGCGCGAACTCGTGCCCGAGCGCATTCGACTGCGCCAGCTCGTTCTCGTGGTGGGGGAACACCAGGTCGAGCCCGCCGCCGTGGATCTCGAACGCCGGGCCGAACGCGTCCTCGGCCATCGCCGAGCATTCGATGTGCCAGCCCGGCCGGCCGCGGCCCCAGGGCGCGTCCCACGACGTGTCCTCACCCGGTTTGTTCGCCTTCCAGAGCGCGAAGTCGCGCGGGTCCTCCTTGAGCGGGTTCGGCTCCTGCTCCTCGACCTGGTCGGGACGCTGCCCCGACAGGCGGCCGTACCCGGGGTCGCGTGCGACGCGGAAGTAGACGTCGCCCTGGACTGCGTATGCGAACTCGCCCTCGATGAGATCCTCGATGAAGCGG
Organism: Actinomycetota bacterium; assembly: GCA_003139545.1. Lineage (GTDB taxonomy): Bacteria > Actinomycetota > Thermoleophilia > Gaiellales > Gaiellaceae > Palsa-739. Next base: position 18,553 of record PLJC01000011.1, on the reverse strand, counting down.
ACGATGGACGGGATCGACTCGGTCGCCTTCGGCATCGCGTCGGGCATCCCGAGGCCGAGGTCGCCGGTGTCCTCGACGTACCAGGCGGTCGCACGCTCCGCGAGCGCGGCGCTCTCGTTCGGCGCCGCCTCGTAGATCTTGTCGTTCACGTCCGTGATGTTGTGGACGAGGATCGCCTCGTACCCGCGCTCGCGCAGCCATGCGCGCAGCCACATGCCGAGGACGAACGGGCGCGCATTGCCGATGTGCGCGCGCTGGTACACGGTCGGGCCGCAGAAGTACATCCGGATCGGCCCGGGCGGCGGCGGCAGCTCCTCCAGCCGCCGCGTCAGCGTGTTGTACAGCCGCACGCTCCTAGCCTACGGACCTGCGCAGGAGCTCGTCCCGGGGCAGCGCGGCGATCACCGCCGCCAGCTCGGGCCCGCGGTCGCGGCCGGTGAGCGCGAGCCGGAGCGACTTCAGATCGCCGCCGACCGCCTTCAGCTCCCGCACGATCGCGCGCGGCTCGACGCCGGCCTCGACGAGCTCGCGGAAGCGTGCCATCGTCTCGGCGGCGTCGACGTCGACGTGGTCCGGCTCGAGGACGATCTGCGCGTATTCCCGCGCCTCCGCAAGATCGCGTGCGCCGCGCAGGACGGGCGCGAGCGAAACGTCCACCCCAACGCGCGCGGCCAGCTCTTCGTCCGACAGCGCCGCCAGGGCGTCGACCGAGAGACGGCGCAAACGCTTGAGATCGAGATGCACGTCGTGCTTCGGCAGGCCGAGCTCGTCGAGATAGGCGCGCACCGCCTCGGCAGGAATGCCCGCGGCGCGGAGGTCGGCGACGGTCGCCGCACCGTGCCGCTTGGAGAGCTTCGTCCCGTCCTCGCCCAACAGCAGTCCGTGATGGATGAACTCGGGCGGCTCCGCGCCGAGGGCGCGAATCAGCTCGGCCTGCAGCTCGGCGTTCGCGCGGTGGTCGCTGCCGCGAATGACGTGCGTGATCTCGAAGTCGACGTCGTCGACGGCGCTCGCCAGCTGATACGTGGGCGTCCCGTCGGGGCGCAGCAACGTCGTGCGCCCGAAGCGCAGCGCGCCCTCGTCGTCAGGCTGGCCGATCTGGTGCGCCGCCTCCCGATGCCGGATGAAGCGGCTGCTCTGGTGGACGGGCCCCTCGTCCCAGCGCACGCCGAGCCACTCCAGGTCGGCCGCGATCTCCGGTGCACCGCCCTCGACGTTGCGCGCCTGGTCGGTGTCGTCGATCCGCAGCAGCAGCGTGCCGCCGTGCTCGTCGGCGAAGCGGCGGTTCGCGACCGCGCTGAGCGCGTTCCCGAGGTGGAGCGAGCCGGTCGGGCTCGGAGCGAAGCGAACGCGGACCACGGCGCGAGTCTAGTGTGGGACAATCGCGCCGATGAGCGTCGCCACCGAGCGCGAGCGAATGACATGGCCCGATCTCGGCGACGGCGCCCGCGAGCTGGCGGCGCAGGTCGTCGCGGACGGCTGGGAGCCGGACCTCATCCTCGGCATCGCCCGCGGCGGCCTCCTGACCGCCGGAGCGCTGTCGTACGCGCTCGAGATCAAGAACACGTTCACGATCAACGTCGAGTTCTACACGGGCATCGACGAGCGCCTGCCGGTGCCCATGCTCCTCCCGCCGGTTCCCGACCCGGTCGACCTCCACGACCAGCGCGTGCTGATCGCCGACGACGTCGCCGACACCGGACAGACGCTCGCGCTCGTGAAGGACTTCATCGCCGGCAAAGTGCGCGAGGCGCGCGTCGCCGTCTTGTACGAGAAGCCGCGGTCGATCGTCAACTGCGAGTACGTCTGGCGCCGAACGGACCGCTGGATCGACTTTCCCTGGAGCGCGCCGCCGCTACCGTAGGTCGCGGTGCGCGCCTTCATTCCTCTCGTCGCCGCGGCAGCGGTCACGTTCACGCCCGCGTGGAGCTACGTCCCCGCTCCGTTGCGGGCGACGCTCGCGCACGAGTCGGGCGGCACGCTGTATCTGCCGGCTCGAACGCCGCTCTTCTACCGCTACCGGTCGAGCGCGGCGGTCCGCTCAGGCATCCTCACGGTCGTCTTCCGCGACCGCGTGCGCATCCGCGCCGGCGTCTGGAAGTGGACAAACAAGACGTTGGCCTGGCAGGTGCGGCCGCTGGCCACGTCGGCGGACTGCCGCGCATGGGGCAACGCCCAGAAGACGCTGCAGATGGGCCGGAACAAGGTGTACTGGTCGCCGAACCAGGCGTGGCGGTGCGTCACCGACAAGCACGGCAAGCGCCACGTCCTCGCCGCCATCGACAGCTCCGGCCGCCTGCCGGACACGGCGCTCGGAGAGGTCGCCGCCAGCGGCCTCGACGTCGCCGGCCGCTGAGCTCGCGGCAGGGCATCATGTGGGGGTGTTCCTCGCCCATCCGCCGCCGGGCCAGTTCCTGCACGTCGATGCGAAGCAGCGAACAGCCATCGTCACGCTGATAGCGGGCTACAACGGCGAGAACAACGGCTTCAACTTCGACGGCTACGGCCGCGGCGAGCTGACGGTCACCGTCCCGCGCGGCTGGCGTGTGCGCGTGACGTGCACGAACCGCGGCGCGCTGACGCACTCCTGCGCGGTCGTGCCCGGCCCGATGACCGTCACGCCGTCGTTCCGCGGTGCCGCCACGCCGATTCTCCCGCCCGGATCGACCACGAAGTTCTCATTCGTCGCGTCACGGGTGGGCTCGTACCGGTTCGCGTGCCTCGTCCCCGGACACGAGGAAGCGCGCATGTGGGACGTGTTCGAGGTGACGCGCGGCGGCAAGCCGGCGATCACCGCACGACCCGGTCCCTAGAGCAAGGGATCCAGGGCCGCTGCGACGAAGAGCAGCGCGAGATACAGCAGCGAGTAGTGGAAGAGCCCCGCCGCTCCCTTGCGGCTGGGCGCCCGGAGCAGGCGCACGCTGAGTGCGAGGAAGAGCCCGCCGAGCAGCAGGGCCGCGACGAGGTAGAGCGCGCCGAAGGTTCCCGTCGCGACCGGCACGATGGTCGCGGCGACGAGCACGACCGTGTAGACGACGATCCGCCGAAGCGTCACCGACTCGCCGCGCACGACCGGGAGCATCGGCACCTGCGCGCGCGCGTAGTGCTCCCGGAGAAGGATCGCCAGCGCCCAGAAGTGCGGCGGCGTCCAGAGGCACACGATCGCAAAGAGCCATAGAGCCGGCACGGCGACGCTGCCCGTCGCCGCGGCGTAGCCGACGAGCGGCGGCACGGCGCCTGCGACCCCGCCGAGGACGATGTTCTCCGGCCCGCGCCGCTTCAGATAGCCGGTGTAGACGACGACGTAGAAGAGGTTGCCGACGAGGGCGAGCACCGCCGTCAGCAGGTTCGCCTCCGACGCAAGCAGCGTGAACGAGGCCGCCGACAGGGCAAGGCCGAACTCGAGCGCGCGCGGCGCGGTGATCCGGCCGGACGCGACGGGGCGCGCCGCCGTCCGCGGCCCCATGAGCTTGTCGATGTCGCGGTCGAGCACGTGGTTGAGCGCGGCCGCGCCGCCGCACGCGAGGCCGAGGCCGAAGAACGTGGTCGCGAGCAACGTCAGAGAGGGGCGGCCGTGCGCGCCGACGGCGGCGCCGCACAGGCCCGTGAGGAGCAGTAGCGTCATGATCCGCGGCTTCGTCAGCGTGACGTAATCGCGCCACGCTCCGGCGGCGACAGGCTCGCCACGCCACGCGAGCACGGCGAGGACGACGGCGGCGGCGAACGCCGGAATGGCAAGCGCCAGATGGGCCGCGCCCGGGGCTGCAGCGGTCGCAAGGAGCAGCACGGCGGTGACGACGGTCGGCACGAGCAGACGCCGATGCGCGACGACGGCGGCGACGAGCAGCGCCGCGAGCGGCGGCCCGGCGAGCGCCGCGAGGACGCGATGCACCGATCCGGAGCCGCCCGTGGCGACCGCGAGCGCCGTCGCCCCGGCCACAGCGAGGGCGCACGCGCGCAGAAACGCTCCGGGTGCCTCCGAGGTTCTCATCGTGCGAGCGTCCTCAGGTCACCCTCGACGAACGCGGGCGCGAAGGGAAACGTGTATCCGGTACGCACGTCACCGCTGCGATCGACGAGCAGGACGAGCGAGTCCCGCTTCACGACGCGACGGATCACCGTCGGACGAATCGACGCAGGCAGCCGGTCGACGGCAAAGCGCAGCTCAGCGAGACATCCCGTGCAGCCGGGAGTGACAAAGGCGAGCAGCGCGGTTCGTCCCCGCGGCACGGTCGTCGGCGCCAGACGGGTGCCCGGAGCCCAGCTCACCTGCCCGTGCAGCTGAGGCAACGCCGGCGGCGCGCTCCGTGCGAGAACCGCGTGTGCGACGGTCGCGCCGACCGCGCCGAGCGCAGCGGCAGCGGCCAGAGCCGCGACCGCTGCTCTCATGCGTCGCCGCCGGACCGCCGCCGCAGGATCGTCCCCCACCAGACGGCCACCGCGATCAGCAGGCCGACCGGCAGCACCAGAGTGAGAATCGAGCCTGCGAGGAACGACGCGATCATGTCCATGAGAGCTCCTCTTGTCGGGGCTCAACGCCAGTCGAAGGCTCGAGCCAGCGGTAGAAGGCGGCGAAGGCGAAGATGAAATACATGATCGAACCCGGCACCCACATGACGCCGGCGGCGAGCTGCTGATCGGTCATCGACGGGTAGGCGGCGTACACGGGCGCCGATGCGAAGGCGAGCACGATGGCGAGGATCCAGCCCGGCACCATCGCGGCCGCGAACCAGATCGCCCGCCGGAGATGGTCGATGCGCGCGCGCACGGGCGGAGCGTCGAGCAGGGCACCCCAGAAGACGAGCGCCGGCGCGACAAAGCACACGTGCTCTAGGACGTGCACCGACTGGCTGTGGACGGCCGCGTCGTACAGCACGGGGATGTGCCAGACCGCGATCGCGGCCGACTGAACGGCGAGCGCGACCGGCGGACGCATCAGGAAGCTGCCGCCGCGACGGAACACCGCCGAGCGGGACAGCGCACCGGCGACGGCGCGCCGGGCCGAGAGCGGGAACGGGAGCCACAACCGGGGCCACGGGCGCCCGAGCACGACGAGCGGCGGGACGACGGTCATGAGGACGACATGCTGCGACATGTGCGCCGCGAGCCAATGATCCGCCCAGCCGTCGAACGGCGGCTCGAGCACGACGAACGCTGCTGCAACCCCGCTGTAGAAGGACACCTCGCGCCAGACGCGCACCTTCCCCCGCCGCCCGAGCGCGTACAGCAGCGCCGCCGCGCCGCACACGACGAGGGGCAGGTAATCCATCTAGATGAGGTAGAGGACGATCCAGGTCAGCACGGCGATGCCGGCGAGGAACGTCCAGTAGAAGCTGAGCGCGCCGAGCGAGGCGCGGTTGAGCTCGACGGGGTTGCGGATGTCGTGCGCGGTCCGGCTCGGATCGCCCGACGCATGGCCGGGCGCGACGACGGCTGCGCCCATCGGATCGTTGCGGTACCGCCACGACGTCGCCAGGACGGTCTCGAGCCAGAACAACGTGCAGAAGACGAACAGGAACAGGAACGCCGTCCAGCCGAAGTAGACGCTCGCGAAGCCGCCGTCGGTGGGGCCGAAGCTCGCCTCGTGCCAGGCGAGCACTTGCAGCACGAGCGCTGCGAGCCCGAGTAGGAGCGCCACGAGCGCCTTGAGGCGGAACGCCTCCCGCCGGCCGGCCGCGTGATCGATCCTGCCGAAGCGGAGGAGCATCGCGCTGGCGACGATGCAGGCCATGACGATCGTCCCCCACGTCACCGACGCGTCGACGTGCTTCGGCTTCCACAGCCCGGCGTTGTTCAACGAGCGGAGATAGAAGTAGGCGAAGAGGAAGGACAGGAAGAAGAACGCCGTCGCGCCGGCGAGCAGCTGGCCCGCAGCGAAGAGATTCCGGCTGAGGACCTCGGGCTCCTCGGTCTCGACGATCGAGTAGTCGGCGCCGGGCTGCGCGAGCTCGGTCATCAGTTCATCCCCGCCGGAGCGCCTGCCGGAACGACGACGGGGCGGCCGCCCTCACCGTAGCCGTACGGATCGCTGGAGAAGACCGGGATGCGGTCGAAGTTCTGCACGGGCACCGGCGACGGCAGCTGCCACTCGATCGACTTCGAGCCCCACGGATCGGCCGGCGACGGAATCCGGTCGAACACGAGCGACTTCACGAAGTTGTAGAGGAACAGGAGCATCGAGCCGCCGAGCAGGAAGGCGGAGACGGAGACCCAGTCGTTCAGGAACTGGAGGCCGTGCGGATACGTCACCACGCGGCGCGGCATCCCGCCCTGGAACCCGGCGATGAAGAGCGGGAAGAACGTCAGGTTGAAGAACACGAACATCGTCCAGAAGTGGATCTTCCCCAGGCGTTCGTTCAGCTGGAAGCCCGTCATCTTCGGCACCCAATAGTAGATGCCGGCGAAGAACGTGAAGACGAGGCCGCCCATGATCGTGTAGTGGAAGTGCGCCATCGAGAAGAAGCTGCCGTGCGTGGTCGTGTCGCTCGGAGTGTCGGAGAGGAACACGCCCGACAGACCGCCGATGAGGAAGTTGAAGAACCACGCGAGGCAGAAGAGCATCGGCACCGAGTACCGGATCTGTCCCCGCCAGAGAGTCATCATCCCGCAAAGGAACGTCAGCCCGGTCGGGATAGAGATCAGCTCGGTGCTGAGCATGAAGAACGGTCGCAGGTCGGCGTTGATGCCGCTGAAGAACAGGTGGTGCTGCCACACGAAGAACGAGAGCAGCGTCACACCGAGTAGGCCCCCGACCGCGAGGCGGTAGCCCCACAACGGCTTGCGGGCAAACACGGGCAGGATCTCGAGAACGATCGCGAAGCCGGGCAGTGCGAGGACGTACACCTCCGGATGCCCGAAGACCCAGAAGAGGTTCTCGTACAGGTACGCACTACCCCCTTGCGCCGCCACGAAGAAGTTCGTCTGCACGACGCGATCCATGAGCGCCATCGACAACGTCGCGATCAGCACCGGGGCCGCCAGCACCATCAGCGCTGCCGTTGAGAGCACGCCCCAGACGAAGATTGGCAGCCGCGACCACGTCAGCCCCGGCGCGCGCATCGTCACGATGGTCGCGATCATGTTCAGGCCGAGCAGCGTCATCGAGATGCCGACGAGCGCGAAGAAGAGGTAGTAGCAGTCGATCCCCGGATTGGCCTCGGTGCCGAGCGGCTGGTAGCCGGTCCAGCCGGTGGGGAAGCCGCCGAAGAAGATCGTCGTCTCGAGGATCACGCCCGCGGCCATCAGGAGCCAGAACGTCAGCGCCTCGATGCGCGGGAACGCCATGCGTCGCGCGCCGATCAGGATCGGGATGAGGTAGTTGGCGAACGGGCCGAGGATCCCGCTCGTCATCATCCCCATCATCATCGTGCCGTGGATCCCGACGATCGTCAGGTAGGTGCCCGCCGGCCAGACCTGGTGATCGGGCCGTAGGAGCTCCGTGCGGATGAGCATCGCGTTCAGGCCGCCGATGAAAAAGAAGAGCCCGATCCCGACGAGGTACTGGATCCCGACCACCTTGTGGTCGGTGCACAGGGAGAAGTAGCGGCCGATCCCGCCCTGCTCCTTCTCGCGCAACGACGGCGGATAGCCGCGCAGGCGAGCGAGCGGATAGTTGAAAAAGCCGAGGCCGATGAGGAAGCCCAGGACGCCTCCGATGTAGCCGAGCACGAGCGAGAGCTCGTTGAAGTCGACGTCGGCGAAGTAGTCGAGGCTCGGGCCGACGACCGCATGCGCAGAGAACCAGCCGGCGTACCAGCCGCCGACGCCGAGCACGCACGCGGTGAAGAGGTTGAAGCCGACGAGGCGGCGGGCGACGCTCATCCGGCTCTCCTCTGCGGGTCGGGGTAGTAGGTCGTCGAGTACTTGGGCAGGTACTTCGCGATCGGCGCGAAGTCACTCTGCTGCGACTTGACCCACGCCGTGAACTGCGCCTCCGGCACGACGCGGCCGTTGTTGAACATGTAGCCGTGCCAGAGCCCGCACAGCTCGGCGCAGCGGACGTGGAACGTGCGCGGGCCTTTCGTCTTCACGAAGGCGACGTTGTCGACGCCCGGGTTCGCATCCGCCTTGACGCCGAGCTCGATCGCCCAGAAGGAATGAATCGCGTCGAGCGAGGTGACGTGCAGCTCGATGTACGTGTTGGCCGGCAGGACGAGCTGCGGCGTCTCGAGACCGCCGTAGGTCGGATAGCGGTACGTGAACTGCCATTGCTGCGCGATCACCTGCACCGGCAGCTTCGTGCCTGCGGGCACGGCGATCGGGTCCGGTCCCTGTCCTCCACCGGAGCCGTTCTGCAGCAGTTCGAACGTTCCGAATCCGGCGAGGAAGAGCACGGTCACGGAGGTGACCACGATCCACCAGACGCGAACGCGGCTGTCGTCGCGCAGCGGCGGCCCGTCGACGAGCGCGCCTCCGCGATGCCGGAACTGGGAGAGCACGTAGATGAAGAAGACGAGGAGCCCTGCGATGACCGGCGTGACGATCGCGAGCATCACCGTGTTGTCGAGCACCTGCCCGCTCGCCTGCACGCTGCCGTTCCCGGGCGGCAGGAAGCGGCCGCCGAAGACCGCCACGAGCACCGTCGCGACGACGCTCAGCACGATTCCGCCGACGATGACGCGCTTGCCGTGCTCGGCGCGCTTTGGTGCAGGCGTCGCCATCAGATGACGTCCAAGAAGCCGTCCATGTACCCGATCGTCTGCATCGGGCCGCCGAAACCGTCGATCCAGCCGGCCGCGCAGGGAACGAAGCACTGCCAGCGGTAGTGCCCAACCTTGCCGGTGTGGAAGGTGAACGTGATCGTGTGATGGGCCATCGACAACGCGCACGGCGCGTAGCCGCACTGGTTCTTCGCGTTGTCCGCGACGCCGGTGAGCGGCACGACCAGCCCGTACGCCGGAACCGCGAACGTGTGCGAGGTGTCGTCCGGGTTGATGAAGTCCGTCGCCTTCCCGTCGAGCATGAAGGAGTTGCCGTCGATGCCCTGCGGGCGCGCGTAGAGCGGGTTGCGCAGGCCGCTGGCGCCGTCGAAGTTGTAGATGGTCATGTGCACGGTCGCGTTCGCCGGCAGGCGCCAGACCGTGCGGCGCAGCCACTTCCCCTGCGCATCGCGGACGAGGTACGAGACGTAGTCCGGGTGTGCCGGGCTGAACTGCGGGCCGACGGCGGCGACCGTCTCGATCTGGAGGTCGACGACCTTGTGCCCACCCTGGGTCTGAACCGGGACGGTGTACGCCTTCGAGCCGTTGTCGGTGGTGAGCTTGGAGACGTAGAGGCCGATCAGGACGGCTGCGGCGGCCAGTCCAACGGCAACTCCGAGCACCTTGAAGCCCGTGGCGCGCATCTACGGCCGGTTGTCTACCGGACCACGATTAACGGGGCCTGAAAATGACAAAGTTGTCACCACAGCGTCATGTACACGTCATCTGCAACCGGGTTAGAGTCGGGAGGGGAACGATGCGGATCCTGCTGATCGAGGACGAGGCGCGCATTCAGTCGTTCGTTCGGCGCGGTCTCGAAGCGGAGGGCTACGGCGTCGTCACCGCCGACGACGGCCCCGGCGGCCTCTCGCTCGCGCGGGCGGGCGAGTGGGACCTCGTCGTCCTCGACCTCCTCTTGCCGGGGATGAACGGCCTTCGGGTCCTGCAAGAGCTCCACCGAGAGCGGCCGCACCTGCCGGTCGTCGTCCTCTCCGCGCGCGGCGACCTGCGCACGAAGCTGAAGGGCTTCGAGCTCGGCGCCACCGACTACGTGTCGAAGCCGTTCGCGCTCGACGAGCTGCTCGCCCGCATCCGCGTGCAGCTGCGCCGCACCGTTCCGCCCGGCGACGACGAGCACGTGCTCCACGCCGGGCCGGTGCTGCTCGACCTGGCGCGCCGCCAGGCGCGCGTCGGCGACCTCGTCACCGATCTCTCCGACCGCGAGTTCCGCCTGCTGCACCACCTGCTCCTGCACGTGGGCGAAGTGATCAGCCGGGAGCGCCTGCTCGCCGACGTCTGGGGATACGACTTCGACCCGGGCTCGAACGTCGTCGACGTCTGCGTGCGCCGCCTGCGGCAGAAGCTCGGTCCCGACGCGCACATCGAAACGATTCGCCATGCGGGCTACAGGCTGGCTGCAGCGTAACGCGATCGAGGTCCTCTGGGGCCTCTTCGCGGTCGCGAACTGGCTGGCCATGATCGCGTGGCCGGCCTGGGAGACGGTCCCGTTCCACTTCGTCTGGATCAGCCTGACGATCGTCTACGGGTTCCGCGTGTGGTCGCCGGGCGTGACCGGCCTCATCCTCTCGACGGTCATCCTCGCGACGGGCGCGAGCATTCTCTCGGACGCGTTCGCCGGCATCCAGCTCTGGGGCGAGCTGTTCGAGGTGCCGCTCATGTCGGCGATGTTCCTGGCCATGGTGTGGCACGCGCGCAGACGGCAGTCGGCGATGCGCGAGGTCGAAGCGGTGGCCGACATGCGCGCGTCGCTGCTCGAACGGCAGGAGCGGTTCCTCCACGACGCGTCGCACGAGCTGCGCACGCCCGTCACCATCGCGCGCGGCCATCTCGAACTGCTGTGCCGCGAGACGCCGGACTCGCCCGAGCTGACGGTCGCGCTCGACGAGCTCGAGCGGATGGAGCGGATCGTCGACCGGCTCCTGCTCCTGGCGAAGGCCGAACAGCCGGACTTCGTCGTCCTGCGCGACGTCGAGATCGACCGCTTCCTCGAGGACGTGTTCATGCGCTGGTCGGAGGTGGCGCCGCGCTCGTGGCGGCTCGACCTCGATCTCGCCGGGGTCGCGCGGGTCGATCCCGAGGCGTTGCGAAGCGCACTCGACGCGCTGCTCGAGAACGCGGTCAAGTACACGGAGCCTCGCGCGGGAATCACCCTGCGGGGGCACGCGGTCGGGGGCGAGATCGTCCTCGAGGTGGCCGACGAGGGAATGGGCGTCCCGGAGGACGCGATCGGGAGCATCTTCGACCGCTTCGCGCGCGCCGACGACGCGCGCACGCGGGCACAGGGTGGCGTGGGCCTCGGGCTCGCGATCGTCTCCGCGATCGCGAGAGCCCACGGCGGCCGCTGCACGGTCGAGCGCCGCGACGGGCAGACCGTCTTCTCGCTCGCCCTGCCGGTCGGAGCAGAGGTCGAGGCCGAGCCGGTCGCCGTGGAACGGCTCGCGCTCGGCCTCGCCCCGTAACGGTCAGGCAGCGCGCGAGAGCTCGTGCTCCTCCTCGCCCGGAACGTACACGGCGTGCTCGAGCTTCGGCACGTGCCGCTCGATCCGGAAGGGAAGGTGGATGAAGCGGGCGAGCGCGGCGACGATGCCGGCCATGAGGATCGCGTTGGCGATGATTGTGGTTGTGAGTGTCATGCCTGCATCATCAGCCGCACCGCTTGAGAACCCCTGAGACGTTCCTGAGAGGACGCTGGGCGTGACGAGCGAGTATCCTCGGCCGGTGGCGCTCGTGCGCATGCGCGGGGCGATCTTGGGGGTTGCCGTTCTCCTTCTCGCCGGCTGCGGGAGCTCGCCGGCGATGCAGTCTGGCGGCGCGATCATCGGTGGCCCGGCGACGAAATGGGCTTCCGGCGCGAAGCGGGCGCCGAAGTTCTCGCTCAAAGATCAGAACGGGAGGCCGGTCTCGCTCGCGGCGTACGACGGCCGAACCGTCGTCGTCACGTTCCTCGATCCGCTGTGCCGGAACTACTGCCCGATCGAGGCGGCGCGACTGGGCGACGTCGTCCGCAGCCTCCCGCCGGCAGCTCGACCCGCGATCGTCTCGATCAGCGTCAATGTGTTCGGAAACGCGCGCCGCTACTTGCTGCAGGACATTCAGAAGTGGAAGGTGGGGAGCGAGTTTCGCTGGGCGGTCGGAACGCCCTCACAGCTCGCCTCCGTCTGGAAGCGCTACGACATCGGCGTGCTCGACCAGGCGAAGACGATCGCCGGCGTCACCGTGCACAACATCGTTCACACGGAAGCCGCGTACGTCGTCGACGCGCAGGGCTACGAGCGCGCGCTGTACCTCTGGCCGTTCACCGCCGCCGACATGAAGTCGACACTGACCGCCCTAAGCGGCTGAGTCGCCGTCCCCGACCAGCTCGACGTCGTCCTGCAGCGCTTCGACGCTCTCGCCCGTGTCCGGATCCTCGAGCAGGAAGCGGCGCGGGCTCGCGCTCATCGGCGAGATACCGCAGACGCGGAACACGCGTCCGCGGTAAATGACGTCGTCACCGACGTGAATGTCAGCCATGAGCCGCAGAGCCATCCTTGCCATTGCCATCGACCCCGCCCGCAAATGCGAAGTCGCGATGCAGAGGTCATCGGCGCGCGGCGCGCACGACCCGATCCCTCAGGAAGGGTGCCTCAAACGGTGTTGACAACGCGCGAGCCGAGTGCGCCGATCGCCGCGTCGACGTCGTCGTCCGACACGTCGAGATGCGTGACGGCACGCAGCCAACCGGGGCGAAGCTCGCCGAGCGCGACGCCGGCGTCGGCCGCACGAGCGATGCCGTCACCGTATGGATCCGGCATGGCGACGAAGTTCGTCTCCACCTCGGCGGGATCGATCCCGATCCCTTCCGCGAGACGACGGGCCCGCGCGTGATCGTCCGCGAGACGGTCGACGTGATGGTCGAGCGCGTACAGCGCCGCCGCAGCGAGGATGCCCGACTGGCGCAGCGCGCCACCTAACAGGTACTTGCTCTCCCACGCGCGCTCGACGAGCGCGGACGAGCCGGCGAGGATCGCGCCGGTCGGACAGCCGAGCCCCTTCGAAAAGCAGATGGTCACCGAGTCGGCGATGCGCGCCCAGTTCGACGGGGCGCGGCCTGCGGCAACCGACGCGTTGAACAGGCGCGCGCCGTCGAGGTGCACGGCCGCGCCCCGCTCACGGGCGGCGGCGGCGGTCGCCTCGAACTCGTCCAGCGGCCACACGCGCCCACCCGAGCTGCGGTGCGTGTTCTCGAGCACGACGATCCCGCCGGGCCCGAGATCCGGGTCGAGGACGGCGGCGACGTGCTCCGGCGTCACGCGGCCCGCCTGCGCGCGCACGCCGCGCATGATCAGTCCGGAGTGGATCGCCGGGCCGCCCCACTCGTACACGAGGATGTGCGTCCGCTCCTCCGCAAGCAGTACCGCCCCGGGCTTCGTCTGCGCGCGCAGCGCCGCCTGGTTCGCCATCGTCGCCGTCGGCAGGAAGAGCGCGGCCTCGTGGCCGAGGAGCTCCGCCATCCGGCGCTGCAGCTCGTTCGTGGTCGGATCCTCGAGGTACTGCTCGTCGCCGACCTCGGCGGCCGCCATCGCCGCGCGCATGCCGGCGGTGGGCTTCGTCAGCGTGTCGGAGCGGAGGTCGATCACGGGCCAAGCGTAGTCCGCCTCGATGGTGCAAGAGTCATCCTACGAAGACGACGACGCGCCGACATCGAAAGGAGAAACGCATGACTACGCTCGGCTTCGTAGGTCTGGGACACATGGGTGGGAACATGGCGGCCCGCTTCCTCGCCGCCGGCTACACCGTCTACGGCGAATCGCGCCAGCGTCGAGAGGTCGACGATCTCGTCCGCGAAGGCCTGCAATGGCGCGACACGCCGCGCGAGGTCGCAGAGGCTGCGGATGTCGTCTTCACCTCCGTTCCCGACGACAGCGTGCTCGAGAGCGTCGCCTCCGGCCCCGACGGGATCCTCGCCGGCCTGACCGACGGGAAGGTCTGGGTCGACATGAGCACGGTCAGCCCCGACGTGAGCCGCGAGATCGCGGAGCGGGCGAGCGGCGCCGGGGCCGCCATGCTCGACGCGCCGGTGTCCGGAAGCGTCCCCCAAGTCGAGTCGGGAACGCTGACCATCATGGTCGGCGGGAGCGAGCAAGCGTACGCACAGGTCGAGCCGATCCTGCGCGAGCTCGGCACGGCGACGCACATCGGCGAGAACGGGGAAGGGCTCGTGCTCAAGCTCGCGATCAACATCAGCCTCGCAGTGCAGATGCTCGCCTTCGCCGAGGGCCTCACCCTCGCCGAGCGAGCCGGCATCGACCGCAAGCTCGCGGTCGACGTGATGACGCAGAGCCCGATCGGCTCGCCGATGTTGAAGGCGCGTGCCCAGCTCGTCCTCGACCTGCCCGACGACGCCTGGTTCGACCTGCAACTGATGCAGAAGGACGTAGCGCTCGCACTCGAAACCGGACGCCGGCTCCGCGTTCCGCTCCCCTCCGCAGCGACGGCCGATCAGATGCTCACTCTGGGACGAGCCCTCGGCTATGAGCATCGCGACATCGCGGCACTCTTCGAGGTACTCATGCGCCTCGCGGAAGGGAACCCAGCCTAAGGCACCCGTGACAATGGAAGCCCTGCTCTCGGTCTGGTACGGCCGCCATGGAAGAGATCTTCCGTGGCGGACGACGCGCGACCCGTACGCGATCCTCGTCAGCGAGGTGATGGCGCAGCAGACGCAGGTCGAGCGCGTCGTGCCGCGGTGGGAACGATGGCTCGAGCGCTGGCCGACCGCCGACGCGCTCGCGGCGGCGTCACCCGGAGAGGTCATCACGGAGTGGCAGGGCCTCGGTTACAACCGCCGCGCACTCAACCTCCACCGCGCCGCGCAACACATCGCAGCCCATGGGTGGCCCGACGACCTCACCGAGCTGCCCGGCGTCGGGCGGTACACCGCGGACGCGGTCGCGTGCTTCGCGTTCGGCCGCGACGTCCTGCCCGAGGACGTGAACGTCCGCCGCGTGACCGATCGCACCGGCGCGACGTTCTCACCGGCCGCGGCGCAGGCGCTGATGGACCTCGGCGCCACCGTATGCCTCGCGCGCATCCCGCGCTGCGGCATCTGCCCGCTCGCGGAGGGATGCCCGTCCCGCGGCCGCCGGTACGAGCCGCTGCGCAAGCAAGGCCCGCTCGAGGGCTCCTTCCGGCAGCGGCGGGCGCAGGCACTCCGTGCGGTCGTGGCTGGCGAGCAGCCGTCGGACGAGGAAGCGGTCACGGCGCTCGCCCGGGACGGTCTCGTGCATGTGCGTGACGGCCTTGTCTCGCTACCATCCGCGCCGTGATCGCATCGATCGTCACGCTTCTGATCCCGCTCTGGATCCTGCTCGGGCTCCTGGTCCTCATGGGCGTCCTGGCGCTGCTCGGCCGCATCCAGAACGGCCGCTACCTGCGCCCGGTCATCACCCTGATCGCGAAGGTGCCGCTGTTCAAGCGTTGGCTGGAGAAGGCGTCCACCGCCGCGCTCGAGCGCTCCAATCCGGAGCTCGCGAGCGCGATGCGCAAGCTGCAGCCGCACGCGAAGCAGATGCACGACCCGCAGCAGGCGCAGAAGGCGATGTCGAGGCTGACGCGCGACGAGCGACGGGCGCTGATCGAGATGCAGGACCAGCAGGGCGGCGGAGTGGCCGAGGAGGCGACGAACCGGCAGATGCGCCGGCGCCTCGACAAGCAGCGCCGCGACGCACAGCGCCGCGGCCGTTAACTAGAACGGCTGCGGTTCCTCGATCGGGTGCCGCATCCAGACGTTCGGCTCGACGTACGTCCCGGTGCCGCCCTCGAAGCGCACAGGCGCGAGCGCGCCGGGAACGACGTACTCGCCGTCTTCGGGAAACTGGAGCGACGTCCACTCCTCCCACTGCTCACGCGTCCCGGTGACGGTCATCGAGGACGGGGCCGCCGCGAGCAGCTCGGCGCCGAGCCGCTCGTGCGTCCGTAGCCAGGGGTCGTACAGCAGCTCGTCTTCCCGCCGCCAGTCGACGTAGCGCTCGATCGGCGTGAGCGGATAGCGCTCCTTCCAAAGCGGACGCACAGGCGCGATCATCGAATCGAGCCCGTGCGCGGCGGCGAGCTTCGTCATGCGCCCGAGCACGACCGCGCTGATGCCGTGGCCGCGGTACTGCGGGACGAGCCCCGCGACGATCGCGCACAGCGTCGTCGGCATCCCGCCCGGCCCCTCGGTCACTGCCCAGTCGACGCCGTTCGGCTGCGGGACGCCGTCCCACACGACCGGCAGCGTGCACGCGTAGCCGACGAGCCGCCTGCCGTCGAGCACCCACAGCTGGAAGTCGGGATAGACCTCGTACAGCTGCGGCCAGAAGGACGAGACCACCTCGTCGTGGTGCATGAACTCCGGCCACAGGTCGGGAAGCTTCCCGCGGAGCTCGGGATGCTCCACGTGCGTGACGATGCGCAGTCTCATCGGCGCAGCAGCGCGACGGCCTGCGCGGCAAGCCCTTCGCCGCGGCCGGTGAAGCCGAGACCGTCGGTCGTCGTCGCCCGCACGGCCACCCGTTCCGGCTCGACGCCGAGCGCGCCTGCCAGCCGCCCGCGCATCGCGTCCCGGTGAGGTGCAAGCCGCGGCTCTTCGCCGATGAGCACGACGTCGGCGTTGACGAGCTCCCAGCCGGCGGCCTGCACCTGCCGCCACGCCTCGCGCAGGAGCTCGACCGAGTCCGCCCCGGCGTGCGCCGGATCGCCGGACGGGAAGAGCGCGCCGATGTCCTCGAGGCCTGCGGCGCCGAGGATCGCGTCCGTGAGCGCGTGCGCGAGCACGTCGCCGTCGGAGTGGCCGGCGAGCCCGCGAGGATGGTCGATCGCGACCCCGCCGAGGACGAGCGGCACGCCGTCCTCGAGCGCGTGTGCGTCGAAGCCGGTGCCGACGCGATACTCGCTCACCCGAGCGGCTCCTGTCTCCGCACGCGCCCGTCGAAGACGCTCACCGTGTCGCGGCCATTCGCACGCGCGAACGCAACCGCGCCCTCGAAGTCTTCGCCGACGAGCACGGGCTCGTGGGCGTCGGACGCGAACGTCACCGGTGCGGACGACAGTTGGAGAAGACGCGCATCGGGATAGAGCTCGGCCACCGGCTTGCGCAGACCTGCGGTCGAGATCTCGAGGGCGACGCCGGACTCGTCGACAGCGTCCGCCAGTTCCCGGTACTGCTCGTCGCTCCCGCGCACACCGTAGATCTTGGCGAGATCCGGGTGCGAAAGCACGTCGAAGTGTCCGCTGCGGGCTGCGGCCGAGAGCGTCTCGACGTACCGCTGCCACACCTCGTCCTCCGGCAGCTCGGCCCAGAGGCCGGGCCCGTTGTCGATGGCGTGGTCGTCGACCATGTGCACCGAGCCGAGGAGGAAGTCCCACGGGTACGGGGCGAGAACCTCCGCGAGCTCATCCGCGCGCTCGCCGGCCCAGTCGACCTCGAGGCCGAGCTTCACCGGCATACCTCGGCGCTTCGCTTCGACCACGGCGTCGACATACGTGTCGAGATCGAAATGGCAGCGCTCGATGTAGTACGGCCAAGGCCAGAACGACCGCGTCTGCTCGAAGTAGTAGACGTGCTCGGTGAAGCCGATCTCGTCCACCCCGCGCTCGCGCGCGCGCTCGACGAACGGCTCCACAGCGCCCACCGTGTGGTCGATCCCGCAGCGCTCGTTCCGCAGGTGCATGTGGTAGTCGACGATCACAGCAACGAAGCCACCCGGGCGAGGTCCTCGGCGGTCGTCACCTTCAGGAGCAGCGGATCGCCGGGAACGACCTTCACGCGGCCCCCGGCCGCCTCGACCAGGCCGGCGCAGTCGGTCGCGTCCGCGCCGCCGGAGACGGCGCGGCGCAGCGCGTCCACCGGAAACGCCTGCGGCGTCTGCACGGTCCAGAGCCCGTCTCGCGCCACCGTCTCCTCAACGCCACCGTCCGAGCCGACGCGCTTCACGGTGTCGGACACCGGAAGCCCGGGGACGACGCCCTCCCAGCCGTCGGCAAGCGGCGCGAGCACGCGGCCGATCACCTCGTCCGTGAGCAGCGGCCGCGCCGCGTCGTGCACGAGCACGGCAGCGGCGTCGTCCGGCACCTCGGCGAGTCCGGCGCGCACCGAGTCCGCCCGCGTCTCCCCGCCGGCGACGCACGCGCGCACCTTGGCGCAGCCGAGCTCCTCGGCCAGCAGGATCGCCGGCTCCTCCCATCCCGGCGGAGCGACGACGACGATCGCGTCCACCCACTCGCTGTCGTCGAGACGGCGCAGCGGCTCCGCCAGCAGCGGCAGCTCGCCCAGCTTCACGAAGGCCTTGGGCTGGTCCGAGCCGAGTCGCTCCCCGCGGCCCGCAGCCACGAGGATCGCCCAGACGGACATGCGCGTGACGCCGGCTAGACGGCGGCGGCGACGGGCTTCTTCTTCGCCGTCGCCTTCTTCTTGCCGCCGTTGCCTTCGACGCCGGTGAGCACGCCTTCGAGCCACTCGGCGCACTCCTCTTCGTCCATGCCCTTGGCGTACATCAGCTCGGAGGCGAGGATCTTCTTCGCCTTCACGAACATCTGCTTCTCGCCGGTGGAGAGGCCCTTCTCGTTGTCGCGCAGCGAGAGGTTGCGGACGACCTCGGCGAGCTCGAGGATGTCGCCGGTCTTCATCTTGTCCCGGTTGTGCTTGAAGCGACGGTTCCAGTTCTTCGGCATCTCGGTCGAGCCGCCGGTGAGGGCCTTGATGACGACCCCGACCTCTTTCTCGCCGATGACGCGCCTGAGACCGACCTGGTCGGCGTTTTCGCACGGGACCTGCACGGTCATGTCGTTATGCAGGATCTTGATCGTCAGGT
>PLJC01000002.1 GCA_003139545.1 Actinomycetota bacterium | reverse complement strand
GCTTGTCGGCCGCGACGATCGTATTCGAGACCGTCGCGCTCCAGTAGACGGACGTCGCGTCGACCGTGAGCCGGGTCATGCCCTGGAGTGACGAGAGCGTCACCAGCGTCGTGACTCCGGTCCCGTCCTTGTTCATCTCCTCCAGGCTCGAGCCGTCGACGAGGTAGAGGCCTGCGTCGTCCACCGCGAGCGCCGTGGGCGATGACAGCGTCGCGAGCGTCACGACGTTCGTGCCGTCCGGCGCAGCCTTGAAGAGCGCCGCCTGCGAGCCCGTCGTGGGGCCTGCGGCGGCGCTCGCGACCCNNCCCGCCGCGCTGACCGCAAGCATCTGCGCATCGATCTGCTCGACGAGGATTGACGCCTGCCCTGCGCCGGACGCCGCGACGATCGCGCCGCCCACGTACGAATCGCCGCCGGTCCCGGTCGCCACCCCGCGGTCGATCCAGTAGACGCCGGCCTCATCGGCGACAATCGCGGTCGGAGCATTCTGGGCGGCCGCCAGCACGTTGCAACCGCCGCACCCCGTTCCGTCGATGAGCCCATCCCCGGGCGCCGCGCAACCCGAGGCCGCGCACGCGACGCAGAGCGCCGCGACGCCGCGTGGACATCTCTTCAATTGGTCGAATTGCATGCAAACTCCAACAGAGTTCCAGTCACGTGCCCGATCTCCGGGCTCCGGCAGTCGAGGCTCGCGTGGCCCATCAGCCAGCTATCGAACGCGATGTCGAAGACGGTGCAGTCGGTCTTCTGGAGAGTCACCATCTCGTGGCGGTCCGGGAGGCGAACGAGCACGCTCGGGAGCAACGCCCGTCGCATGGCGTCGGGAGAGAGCCGCGGCGTGACCGCAGCGAAGTCGGGCCGAGCCCTCACGACGACCTCGGTGTCGGCGGCGTCCGGCCCGCGGTAGAATAGATCCGCGGCGCCGCTCACGGCCGTGCAGCGATTCGGCCGGAGCGACCAGTCTGGCACCGGGCCTTGCTCGCCGCGGATCCGGCCGTCTGCGAAGGTGCACGCCGTCGAGAGCGCGGCGACGAGCGCGAGGATCGCGGGTCCTTTCATCACTTCTGCCCCGCGCCGAGATCGAAATTCCAGGCGATGCCCGCCGTCGAATAGAGCGTGTGGGTTCCTGGACAGAGAGTCGGATGCGCGTCGCAGTAGTCGCCGCCACTCAGGTTCAGCGCGTAGCCGAGGCTCGCCCGGACGGAGAGGCTGCGCGTCCCGAAGAAGGTGAGGTGGAGGGCCTCGAGGTCCAGGTTGCTCACGACGCCGGAGTGCCCGCCGTTCGAGCCGCCGACGAAGCTCTGCGCGAGCCCAGCGCCGATACCCATCTCGACGGGGCCGGCTATCGGCCACGTGACGAACAGGTTCTCCGCCGTGGTGGACGGCCCGTCGACGGGCAAGCCGTACCCGAAGGCGAAGCCGATCCACCGCAGCGGATACCAGCCGGCGTCGAGGCCAAAGCGGCCGAGCGGCGCGCGGTACCCCGTGTCCAGCCCAAGCGCGAGCCGCGACGTCATGATGGGTGGCGCCGTGCGATCGGGCTCGGGCCAGGTGGTCTTCACAACGTCGTCGGCGTCGGTCGCCGGGGCGGCGGGCGTCGAGGGCGAGGAGTCGGCGCTCGGAGCCGACCGCGAGCTCGTGATGGCCGTCGTGGTGGTGACGGAGTCGGTGCGGACGCCGCCGCGGAAGGCGCTGCTCGCCACGAGCGCGACGCGGCTCCACCCGAAACGCTTCACTTCGCCGTCTGACAGGCGGAGGGTGACGTGGTCACCTTGGAACCACTCGAGGACGTCTCCGCGCAGCAACGTGCCGTCCTTCAGCATCACGACTCCGCGGCCTGCGGACGGCGCCGGAGGCGCGACTATCAGGGTGGGTCGCGGAGCCGGAGGCGCGGCGACCATGGTGGATCGCGGAGGAGGAGGCGCCGGCAGGCTGGCGGCGCCGAGGCCGAGGTCGTCGCCCGGAATCTGCGACGAGGAAGCGATGTCGCTCCACTCGACCCGCTTCGTCTCGCCTGTCGGCAGGCGAACCGTGACGTGGTCGCCGTCGTCGAGCTCGACGAGCGCTCCGCGGAGCAACGAACCGTCCTTCAGGACGACGACCTCCGTCGTCGCCGCGCGCGCGGGGCGCTCCGTCGTCGATGCCAGGGCAAACGCGACGACCATTAGCGCCGCCGTCCTTGCCCCTTGCCTGCGCAGTCCTCCCGCCATGCCTGCGACCTATGCACGCGCCGTACGCACGTGAGCCGGCGCACCTCCGCACTGGAGCGCCGAGCAGTTGCAGCGGGCAAGGAACACCTACGAACGGAATTCCTTCCGTGCCTTCGGGAGAAATTCCGGAGCCGGCCGTCCGCCGACGGACGTGATCGCGAACACGGCACTTCGCACTCACGTGGCACGTCGCCTGCTTCGAGCATCCTCGTATGACGAGAGCCCTGCGATGTTCCCCCGCCACGAGGCCCGCACGATGGATCGGCGTCGTCGCGCGCTGGGCGCTCGCGGGCGCGGTCTCTCTCGCCATACAAGCGTGCGGCGCTCCGGACGGGACGTACGGCAGCGCACCTCCCGGCGCAGGACCGAGCAGCGGCTACCCCTACGGCGGCAGCTCGGGCGGCGGGACCTCCGGTGCGCCCGGGAGCGGCGAGAGCGGCAAGGTGCCGATGTTCGGACCCTGCCAGTGCTCCCTGCTT
>PLJC01000034.1 GCA_003139545.1 Actinomycetota bacterium | reverse complement strand
TGGCGCGGGTCTCGGCGGCGGCCATGACGAGCGCGAGCAGACGCTGATCCAGCTGCTCGTCGAGATGGACGGCTTCGAGATGAAGGACAACATCATCCTCATCGCGGCCACGAACCGCCCCGACATCCTCGACCCGGCGCTGCTGCGCCCGGGCCGCTTCGACCGGCAGATCGTCGTCGACCGGCCCGATCGCATCGGCCGCCGCAAGATCCTCGAGGTGCACACGAAGGGCAAGCCGCTGGCGCCCGAGATCGATCTCGACACGCTCGCGTCCGGGACGCCGGGCTTCACCGGTGCCGACCTGGCGAACCTCGTGAACGAGGCCGCGCTGCTCGCAGCGCGCCGCGGCAAGAAGATCATCGAGCAGGACGAGCTCGAGGAGGGAATCATGCGCGTCATAGCCGGCCCCGAGAAGAAGGCCCGCCTCCTCTCCGAGCACGAGCGCAAGATCACCGCGTACCACGAGATGGGCCACGCGCTCGTCGGGCACTACCTCGAGCACACCGATCCGATCCACAAGATCACGATCGTGTCGCGCGGCCAGGCGCTCGGCCTCACCATCTCGCTGCCGACCGAGGATCGCTACCTGACGACGCGCACCGCGCTCATGCACCAGATGGGCATGATGCTCGGCGGCCGCGCCGCGGAGGAGATCGTCTTCCACGAGGTGACGACCGGTGCCGCGAACGACCTCGAGAAGGTCACGTCGACGGCGAAGTCGATGATCATGCGCTTCGGCATGAGCGAGAAGCTCGGCCCGCGCGTGCTCGGCCGCAGCCACGACATGCCGTTCCTCGGCCGCGACTACGGCGCCGAGGCCGACTACTCCGAAGAGATCGCGCGCGAGATCGACGACGAGATCCGCCGCGTTATCGAGGAGTCGCACGAGCTCGCTCTCTCCGTGCTGCGTGAGCACATGGAAACGCTGCACCTCGTCTCGCAGATCCTCATCGAGCGCGAGACGATCGACCGGGATCAGTTCGAGCGCCTGCTGGCGGGTGAGGACGAGGGGACAGTGTTCCCCGAGGAGGCTGCGCCGGCCGAGGCTCCGCAGCCGCAGGAGGAGCCGAAGCGCGAGCGCAAGCCGCGGCCGCGGCCGTTCCCGATCCCGGGAGCGACCATGCAGCCGCCGCCGGACCCAGCGAAGTCGTAGCGCCTCTTGATCGAGATCTCGTGTGAGGCGTGCGGCTGGCTCGCCCTCACGAACCAGCCGGCCCATCACGTGTGGGCGGAGCACGTGGCCGGATGCCCCGCGGTCGGCGGCGCAGTGCGGCACATTCCCGACCTGCCGCCGCTGCCGCAGCGCCTGCCGGAGATCCATGCGTGCAAGCACCGGCTCGTGCGGCGTCAGATCGCGGTGACGGCGGCCGGCATCAAGCGCTACGCGGTCGTATGCGAGCTGTGCGGCCGCCGCGTTGACGCGGCCTAGAGGAGCGCGTCGATCGACGCCGTCTCGACGATGCCCTTGACGCTGCGCGCCAGCTTCGCGTCCAGCGTCACGAGTGCGTCCGCCTGCAGCTGGGTGAGCGCGACGTACTCGGCGTCGTAGGTCGACGCCCAGCCGAGCTGCTCTACGATGTCCCGTGCGCGGCGGCGGAGCACGGCGTCACCGAGGAGCCTGATCGGCATCTGCCCGATGTGCGCTTGAGGCGCTCGCGCGCAGCCTCAGCGGGGATCTCGCCGCGCTGGACGGCCTCGTGGAGCAGCGACAAGGTCTGAGAGCGAAGCAGCGTCGGCGCGAGCAGCTTGTGCTTGGCGGAGACCTCGGCCTCCGTGCTCGCAAGATGGATGACGGCGCTCGCGTCGACGACGAATCTCGTCATGCGCGGAGCGTAGATCCTCGCCTGCGCGAGTGTGTGCGGGAATGTCCCTCGAGGAGAAGCCGGCTCCGAACGATGACGACCCGCTCCGTGTCGGCGGCTGCCCTGAACACGCGGCGAGATGCCAGGTGGAGGGCGTAGCATCACGGCGTGGCGATCATCGGCGCGCACGTGCTCCTCTATACGTGCGAGGCTGAGCGGCTGCGCGAGACACTGCGCGACGTGCTCGGCTGGGACTCTGTCGAGGCCCACGACCCGCCTGACGGCTGGCTGATCTTTAAGCTGCCGCCCGCCGAACTCGGCGTCCATCCCGGCGACACGCCGCGGCACGAATTCACGCTCATGTGCGACGACCTCAACTCGACGATGGCCGAGCTGGGCGAGAAAGGGATTGAGTTCCGCGGCGAGCCGCGGGATGAGGGCTTTGGGATCGTGACGACGATGCTCCTCCCCGGCGGCGTCGAGCTGCTCCTCTACGAGCCGAAGCACAATTCACCGCTCGATCTCTAGTCCGAGAAGGGTCGTCGGGGTCGAACAACGCGAGATGGGCGAGTGTCCGGGTATGTCCCCTGAGATTGATACCGCCACGGCACTGCTGCGCCGAGCAGGTTGGCTGCTAGTTCTCGTCGTGCTGCGCTGCGCCCTCGACCGGCCGTATCCAGCTCTCTCGTCGCTTCACCCAGATCTCGTCTCCGGGCTTCAGCTCAAAGGGCGTGCTGCGGGCCACGCCGGCTTGGCATGATGGGGTCGCGTCGCTGAGAATCTCCGATGTGCGTGGCGATTTGCCGTCGGGGACGGTGACCTTCCTGTTCACGGATATCGAGGGGTCGACTCGACTGCTGTACGACCTGGGCGAGGAGCGGTACGGCGCAGCGCTGGATGAGCATCGTGGGTTGCTGCGGGCGGCTTTTGCGTCCTACGGCGGGGTGGAGATCGACACGCAGGGGGACGCGTTCTTCGTCGCGTTTCCGACCGCGCCGGGAGCGCTTGCCGCGGCCGCCGAGGCCCAGCGTGGGCTTGCGGACGGGCGGATCCGGGTGCGGATGGGCCTGCACACCGGAACGCCGCGCCTGACGACGGAGGGCTATATCGGCGTCGACGTGCATCGCGCTGCGCGGATTGCCGCGGCCGGGCACGGGGGCCAGGTCCTCGTGTCGTCGTCGACGGCGGCCCTGGTCGGCGTGGAGCTGCGCGATCTCGGGGAGCATCGGCTGAAGGATCTCGCCGCGCCGGAACGGATCTACCAGCTGAGCGACGAAGGGTTCGCGCCGCTGAAGAGCCTCGGCCGGTCCAATCTGCCGGTGCCGGCGACGCCGTTTGTCGGGCGCGTACGCGAGCTCGTGGAGGCGGGCGAGCTGCTGGGGCGGACGCGCCTTCTGACCTTGACCGGCCCCGGTGGCACCGGGAAGACGCGTCTCGCGCTCCAGCTCGCCGCCGAGGCATCCGACCGGCATCCCGACGGCGTCTTCTGGGTGCCGCTGGCGTCGCTCGCCGACCCGGCGCTGGTGCTCGAGACGGTCGGACGGGCCGTCGGGGCACAGCGCGGGCCGGCGGCCCATATCCGCGACGGCTCGATGCTGCTCCTGCTCGACAACTACGAGCACTTGATGGATGCATCCGTCGACCTCGCGGATCTGCTCGCCGAGTGCCCGAACCTCCGTCTGCTGGTGACGAGCCGCGAGCTCCTGCGTCTTTCCGGCGAGCAGGCGTATCCGGTGCCGCCGCTCGCACCGGCTGACGGGACGCAGCTGTTTTTGGCGCGGGCCTGGGCAGCCGATCCGCACTTCGCGCCCGACGGCGCGGTGGACGAACTGTGCGCGCGGCTCGACCAGCTGCCGCTCGCGCTCGAGCTCGCCGCCGCGCGCGTACGCGTCCTCTCGACGTCGCAGCTCGTCGACCGGCTCTCGCAGCGACTCGATCTGCTGAAGGCGGGACGCGCGGCCGACCCGCGCCAGCAGACCCTGCGGGCGACGATCGAGTGGAGCCACGATCTCCTCGACGCCGAGGAGCAGCGGCTCTTCGCGCGGCTCGCCGTCTTCTGCGGAGGCTGCACCCTCGAGTCGGCCGAGGATGCCTGCGCTGCCGACCTCGACGTGCTGCAATCGCTCGTCGACAAGAGCCTCGTGCGGGAGCGCGCCGGCGATCGCTTCTGGATGCTCGAGACGATTCGCGAGTTCGCGCTCGAACGGCTCGAGGCGTCGGGTGAAGCCGAGGCTGTGCGGGGCCGGCATGCCGAGCACTACATCGCGCTTGCCGAGGCGGAGGAGGAGACGGTCCTGAGCGTGGCGCCCACGCCGGCGCTCGAGCGGCTGGAGCAGGAGCACGACAACGTCCGAGCTGCGCTCGACTGGCTCGAGCAGGTCGGCCGCGTCGAGGACGCGCTGCGGCTGGCGAGCGCGATCTGGGAGTTCTGGTGCCTGCACGTCCACGCGGACGAGGGCGCGCGCCGCTTCGAGCGGTTGCTCGCGCTGGACGAGCGGCCGACGCTCGCACGGGCGAAGGCACTGACCGGAGTCGCGCACCTTCTGCGACACGCGGTGCGGCCCGGTCTCGACCGTCGGACGCTCGCTGCGGCGGCGCTCGAGCTCCACCGGCTCGTCGGCGATCCACGCGGCATCGCGTACGCGGAGCAGGAAGTCGCTCTCGTTCGGTTGGTTCAGGGCGACGCCGCCGCGGCTCTGCCGCTGTTCGAGGAGAACGCCCGACAGCTCTGGAAGCTCGGCGACGAGCACCATGCGCTGCAGGCGCTCGTCTTCGCCGCCGACTGCTGCGAGGCCATCGGCGACCTCGACCGCGCGCAGGCGATCGCCGAGGAGCTTCTCGAGGGTGCGCGCGCGGCGGGCGACGGCCAGTCGGAGTCGTCGGCGCTCATCGCGCTGTCGAGGCTCGCGGCCGGTCGCGGTCGCTTCGCCGAGGGTGCTGCGTTGGTGGGCGAGGCCTTCCGGATCGTCGAGGCACGGGGCTTGCGGATGCGGGTGGTGCCCACGCTCGTCCGGCTCGCACGGCTCCTCGTCGATGCGGGCCGGGCGGAGGTCGCGACGTGCGTGCTTGGTTGCATCGAGGCCGTTCGGGAGGAGAGCGGCGCGGAAAACAGTGAGGTCGCGCGGAGCGCGATGGAGCCGGCACTCCAAGCGGTTCGCGCCGCCCTCGGTGAGGAGGCGTTCGCGGAGGCGTGGACGAGGGGGTTGGCGCTCACGCCGCAGGACGCAGTCGCGCTCGCGGTCGCCGAGGTGGGTGGCGCGCCGACCTGAGACTCGTAGAACCCTCGCGGGGGGAGGAGCCTGGACTGCGCCAGTGTGCGGGAATGTCCCCCGAGCGGACTTCGTCCTAGCCCGTGAACGTATGTTCCTCTGATGGCTGGGTTCGCGGCGATCCTGAGTGCCTTTTCCCTCGGATTAGGTCTGGCTCGCGATCCCTACGTCGGAGTTGCTTGCCATCAGCCAAACAGCACGACATGCGGCCGCGAGGGGATCGCCGTCTGGCTCGCTCGTCGTCACGCGATACGTGTTGACGCGACGCTTGCGGGTGTGCACGTTCGGCTGACTCCACCCAACGCGGTCGGGGCCTTCTGGGTGGGGTTCGTTCGCCTTCCGCTGCGGCAGATGGGACTGCCCGCGTCGTGGGCCGGTGCACCGCCCAAGCGACTAACCCTCCTAGTTCGCATCCGTTACCCAGCTGGCTGGCGCAGCGGAACACTTCGCCTTTACCTTCATTCCGGCTGGGGCTAGTCCCGTATCTTTCGGCTAGGCCAGCGTTCGCAGCACGCTACGCCAGACCGAACAGGACTGGGTACGTGCGCGTCTGACCTTGATTGCGGTCGAGGTCTCTCACGGTGACGGTGACAAGTTCCATGACGCCCCAAGCACCGGCAGGCAGGAGACGGCCGAGGTGCGCCAGCGTCACGAATCTGACTGCGTTGGCCGGCAAGGAGATTTCTGTGCCTCTGGCGACGAGTCGTCCGCCCGGACCCCAAGGCGCGACCGCGATTATCACGATGACCCGCTGCCGTGCCCGCTGACTGCGAAGCGCGACGCGCAGCGAGGTATCCGGCGCGACCTCGATCGGGTTCAGCACTCGTGTGCTGAGAGGCCCAGGGCGTGCTGGCGGATGCGTCACGGGCGGGCTCGTCACGGAGACGATCGAGAGGCCTGGAGGGGAAGCTCGCAGGATGAAGAAGAGCGCGGCTGCGGCGCTGAGCGCGACCAAGCCAACCAAAATTGATGCAACCATGCGAGGCGCGATTTTCACCGGCTGAACCTTAGACCCCGAATCCCGCCCTGCAGCGTTGCCGCTGGTGAAGCCAGCCCTCCCGTGCGCCAAGTGCGCGGGAATGTCGCCTGATGAGCGCCATCCCGACTGCCCTCGCAGGCGTCGGGCGTGGCGTTAATCAAGCGATATCGTGGCAGCGGTGTCGAGGTTCTCTCTTGGTGTCGCGCTCGGTGTGGGGCTTCTGTTCTGTCAGGCCGGTTACGCGGCCGGTGACTCGAATCTCCGTAAGGCCGAGATGTTCGTCGATAGGCAATGCGTCCTGAGGCAAAACAACGAGGTGTTCCACAACGAGGACATCCGGACTGACCTATGGATCTCCGGGATCCGCTTCAACGCGCTGTACGGCAACTGCCGCTTTGGTTACGACCAGCATGTCTGGTTCTTCGTCGGAAGCCACTTCATAGGGGAAGACTCTCCCTACCCGTCGAGAAGGATCCTTGGTCTGTGGCGGGACTCAGACACCATCGCGTTCATGTACGTGCTCTACAGGCCTGAGGACGGAGCGTGCTGTGCGAGCGGTGGCGGAAAGATCGTCCGCTTCCAGGTCGCGAGAAATCACGTACGGGCTCTCGATCCACTGCCGGTTCGGCAGCAAGGATCAGCAACGGGAAGATGAGGCCACTGGGCTGCGCCAGTGTGCGGGAATGTCACCCGAGCGGCGATGTCGCGTTAGGCGCCTAGTCCCTCGACTCTAGGAGAGCCGCTCGGCCGCACCAGCATTCGGGGGCGTCGCCTGAATCGATCACGTTTCTGTGTGGGGCGTGCGCCTCACTGTCGCCAGCGCGTGAGCTTGTAAAGACCTGCTGTATCCGTTACAAGTTCGTGCTGTCTGCTTTTTCGACGGTAGCGCTGGGTCCCGGCTCCTCAGGAGGTAGTGCGGTGATGGGTTCGCGGTTTCGCCTTTGGTCGCTCGTGGTCGTCTCCTTGGCCGCTCTCGGGATGGTGCCGGTCGCCGTTGGAGCGATCGCGGTGAAGAAGCCGCATGATTCCAAGTCGCCGGCGGCTGGTTCGATTGTCGTTCACGGCCGTTGGGTGATCACTGTGCGGAGGCAGAACGGCACGGTTGTTAGTCGGCGTACGTTTGAGAACAGCTACGACGGTGGTGGCACCCTGGCGAGCTTCCTCGACCGCCAGGAGTCGGTCGGCCTCTGGGAAGTTAGGCTAATAGGGACGGCGTGTGGGACGGGCAATGTGAGTGGCCGTTGTCTGATTGGTGAGAGCGGCACCGGCGACGCGGGCACCTTGACCGTGACCGGGCCTCCCGCGTTCATCAAAAACGATCTTGTGTTGACCGGCACCGTGCAAGCGACGGAGAAAGGGACGATCGTGTCTGTGGAGACCGTCAATTTTGGTTGTGTAAATACTGTCGCTCCGTCGACGCCGTGCAGTCCGAGCACCTCATTGGCATTCACGGCGAAGGCTCTCTCGCCGGCGATCTCGGTGACTGGCGCGGGGCAGTCGATCGCGGTGACGGTGACGATCAGCTTCTCGTAGGCAGCGGGTCTAGGTCAAAGGAGCGAGGGCAGTAGCTGTGGGAGCGAGTCGCCGCCATCTGGCCGGCCCCGCCGTGCTGGCGCTGATCGCGTTTGCGCTCGCCGTTTCGGTGCCGCCGGCGCTGGCGGAGGACGCGCCGGTGGTGAGCGGGGTGAGCCCCGGCGCGGGGACGGTGTGTGGGGGGACGGCGGTGTCGATCACGGGTACAGGGTTCACCGGGGCGACCGCGGTCGACTTCGGGCCGGTGACGCCGGCTGCAACGTTCAGTGTCCTCTCGGACGGCGAGATCAGCGCGGTGTCGCCCCCTGGCGACTCGATTGTCGATGTGACCGTCACCACTGCGGCCGGAACTTCGGCGCTGAACGGGAGCGACGTTTTCAGCTACACCGGCGCGCCGGGTCTTCCGTGCGTGATCAGCGTCAGCCCGGCTTCCGGGCCGGCGGCGGGTGCCACATCGGTGGCGATCGACGGCACCGGCTTCACGGGCGCGACGGGCGTCTCCTTCGGTGCGACCGCGGCGTCGTCGTTCTCGGTGACCTCGGACTCGGAGATCGAAGCCACCTCCGCGGCCGGCTCTGGAACCGTCGACGTCACCGTCACCAATGCGGCCGGCGACTCGCCGACGAGCAGCGCCGACCAGTTCACCTACACCGAGCCGCCCGCTGATCTCGTGGTCACGGCGGTGAGCGGACCAGCGTCGGCGGAGGTGGGCGAGTCCATCCACGTGTCGTGGACCGTGCAAAACCAAGGAGACTCGACCGAGGAGCCCGGGTGGTCCGACACCGTGTACCTCTCGAGTTCGGACGTGGACTTCAGCGACGCAACCAAGCTCGGAAGCGTCACCCACTCCACCAGCCTGGACGCGGACTCCTCCTACACGCAGGAGGAGTCCGTCACCATCCCATCTGCACGGCCACCCGGGCCCGCATTCCTGCTCGTCGTAAACAACGCGAGCGGCACCTTCGGTTCCTTCGCCTCGTCCTCGATCGCGATCACCCCCGCACTCCCCGTCGTAACGATCGCGGTTGCCGAGCAGATCAGCGCGTCCGACGCAGAACAGGCCGAACCGCCGGTATCGATCACCGACGCCGAGAGCGTGTCGGTCAGCGACCAGACGCAGGTCTCACCGCCAGTATCGATCACCGACGCCGAGAGCGTGTCGGTCAGCGACCAGACGCAGGTCTCACCGCCGGCATCGATCTCCGACGAAGAAGGGATCGTCATCCACGATTGATCACCCCGTCCGGTTGCCAGGGCGGTGGACCGCGCCAGTGTGTCGTCACTCGATGCAAAAGAGAAGGCCCGCCGGAGCAGGCCTTCTGGGCAACTCAACTGCAGAGCTCGGTCGTCACCCGGGCTCCGAGTATGCCATGGAGGGCGCCCCGAGGGCCGGATTCGAACCGGCATCTTCCCGGGTGACGACCGGGCGCTCCACCGCTTGAGCTACCTCGGGGATGCGCTTCACGCGCGAACCGTGACTGGGCGCGTGTGCCTGAGGTGTGCCGAGTTCGTGCAACCATCCACACGTGATTCCGATCGAAGAGCGCTTCACTCGGCCGTCCGTGATGGGCGTGGTCAACGTCACGCCGGACTCGTTCTTTGCCGAATCGCGCACGCTCTTAACGGCCGACGCCGTGGCGCGGGGACGGGCGCACTTCGACGCCGGCTGTGACATCGTCGACGTTGGCGGGGAGTCGACGCGACCGGGCGCGACGCCGGTCGCGGCCGACGAAGAGATCGCCCGCGTGGTGCCGGTGATCGAGCAGCTGTGCGCTCACGGACCGGTCTCGGTCGATACGCAAAAGGAGTCGGTGGCGCGCGCGGCCATCGCCGCCGGCGCGAACGTCCTCAACGACGTGTCGAGCACCCTGGTCGACGTAGCCGGTGAACTGGCGGTGGGCTACGTGGCCGTGCACCGACAGGGCGATTCGACGACGATGCAACTGAAGCCGACCTACGACGACGTGGTCGCTGAGATCGGCGAGTTTCTGGCTGGCATGGCCGAGCGAGCACGAATGGCTGGCGTGAAATCACTCTGGCTCGATCCGGGCATTGGATTCGGCAAGACGACGGAGCACAACATCTCGCTGCTGGCCCACGTGTCGCACTTCGTGGACCTCGCGAGCCGGTATCACGCCGGGGTACTGATTGGCACCAGTCGCAAGCGCTTCCTCGGTGACTTTCGAGGTGATTCGCTCGACGCGGACCAGCGATTGGAGGGTTCGATCGCCACCGAGGCGTGGGCGCTCTTGCAAGGTGTCAGTATGGTACGAGTACACGACGCCACGGCCGCCGTTCAGCTCCGTGAGCTGCTCGCCCGTCCCGTCGAGGAGGTAGTCGCGTGAGGGGCAAGTGGGCTGCGGGTATCGAGCCGCGAAGTTTCACCTGGGTCTACAAGGGGATTCTGGCGGTNNAACGTCACGCCGGACTCGTTCTCCGATGGCGGCGTGCACCTCGACTCCGACGTCGCGGCTGCGGCCGCGCGCCGCATGATCGAGGAGGGCGCCGCGATCGTCGACATCGGCGGCGAGTCGACGCGCCCCGGCTCCGACGGCGTCTCGACCGACGAAGAACTCCGCCGCGTCGTTCCCGTCCTCGAGCGCCTCAACCGCGACGTCCCGATCTCCATCGACACGGCGAAGGCCGAGGTCGCGCGATGCGCGATCGAGCTCGGCGCGCAGATGGTCAACGACGTCACCGCGCTGCGCGCTGACCCCGAGCTCGCGGGCGTCGTCGCCGACACCGGCGTCTATCTCTGCCTCATGCACATGCAGGGCGAGCCGCGCACGATGCAGGTCGACCCTCGCTACGACGACGTCGCCTCCGAGGTGGCCGCGTTCCTCGAGGAGCGGATGGCCTGCGCGGTCGCGCAGGGTATCGCGGAGGAAGCGATCTGCCTCGACCCGGGCATCGGCTTCGGCAAGACGGTCGAGCACAACCTCGAGCTGATCCGCCGCCTCGACGTGCTGCTCGCGCTCGGCCGCCCCATCGTGATCGGCATCTCCCGCAAGAGCACGCTCGCCCGTCTCGGCGCGAGCGACCTGGTGAGCGCAAGCGTCGGCGCGGCGGTTGCCGCGTACGAGCGAGGAGCCACGATCATTCGCGCGCACGACGTCGCTGCGCACGTCGACGCGCTCAACGTCGCCAAGGCGTTCGCATGATCACGGTGGAGCTGCGCGCCCTCCGCGTGTTCGGTCACCACGGCGTCTACGAGGAGGAGCGCGAGCGCGGCCAGGACTTCCTCTTCGACGTCGAGCTCGAGGTGGGGGAGCGCGGCTCCTCCGACCGCATCGAGGACGCCGTCGACTACAGCGCGGTGGCGCACACGGTGCGCGAGATCTCGGATGCGCACACGTTCTCGCTGCTCGAGGCGCTGGCGATCGCGGTGGCGGACGAGCTGCGCGCACGCTTCGGCGTCGACCGCGCGACCGTGCGTGTCACGAAGCCTTCGGTGAAACCGGCCGGCCTCGAGGGCGCGGCGTCGGTCACCGCGTCGAGGCCTTGACCGCCAACACGTAGGTGAGGCTCCCTGACCGCCCCGTGAGCGCGACCTCGGCGTAGGCGTACGCGCCGACCGCTCCGCCGATGATCGACGAGCCGTTGAAGTCGCGCTTCCGCAACACGAGCGACTCATCGACGGAGTACGTCCGCGGCCCCCAGATGTGAGCAACGGCGGAGCCGTTGGAGTGGAGGGACACCCGCACGGTCTTGTGCGCAGGCACCCAGATGCGGTAGAGGTCGAGCGGGTCCTCCGCCTCCTGCAACGTCCCCGAGATTCGGATGGACGGCCGGGCGGCGGTCGTGATTGGCGGTTGTCCGTTGGAGAAGAACAGGCCGGGCTTCACCTGGGGGATGTCGTCGTTCGGCTCGCTCGGATCGTTGACCGGCGTCGGTAGTGCGAGCGCCGCGGCGATGTCGATGACGCCGTAGCCCGTCTTCGGGTCGAAGCGCTGCGATCCGACCGGCTGCGCACTCTCGCGGAGGAGCGCCGCCACCTGGCTCGCGCTGAGGTTGGGGCGAACCGTCCAGATCCACGCGGCCGCCGCGCTGACGAGCGGTGCGGCGAAGCTCGTTCCTGCGAGGCCGGTCGAGACGCCGCTCGCGTCGTGCGAGAGCGGGACGTCGGCGCTCATGTCCGTCCCGGGCGCCGCGAGGTCGACCCAGTCGCCCGAGCTCGAGAACGGCGCCGGAGCGTTCTGCTCGTCGGTTGCCCCGACGGCGAGGACGTGCGCGTACGAGGCCGGGTACGTCGGCGGATCTCCGTCCAGGCCGCTGTTGCCCGCGGCCGCGACGATGAGGCAGCCCGCGCGCACGGCGTGGAGGATCGCACTCTGCACCTCCGGATTCGGCTCGGTCCCCCCGAAGCTGAGGTTGATCACCGCTGGGCAATGCTTCGACGCCGTGACGATGCCCTGCGCGGCGGAGCCGGCGTCGATCCCGTCCTCTCCGCGTCCCGCGTCCCAGAGCTCGAGCACCGCCTGCGGGTACACGCCGGTGAAGCCGCCCGAGTCGGGCGCCGCCGCGAGCGAGGCGACCGCGGTCGCGTGGTAGTCGTCCGGTCCCGCGAGGGAGGGGCTGTCGAGGTACGTCGTGTTCGCCCGTCCGGTGAACGCGGGCTGCGTCGCGTCGACGGCGCCGTCGATGACGACGATTGGGACGCCGGGCCCGGGTGCCGTCACCTGGTCGGCGCCGATCGAGTGCAGCCACCACTCGGGCGGCGTGTCGCCCGCTGCGGCCGCGGCCATCGCCAGGGCGCATAGCGCCGCGACGACGACGATCGACAGCCGGCGGTGCACGCTGCCTGAGCGTAGCGCTACCTTCCCGCGCGTGCCGCTCGCCTACATCGGCCTCGGATCGAATCTCGGCGACCGTGAGGCCACCATCCAGGCCGCGGTCGAGGCTCTCGGCGCCGAGCCGGGCATCACTGTGGCCGCCGTCTCGGCGCTGATCGACACGGAGCCGGTCGGAGTCGTCGACCAGCCGCGCTTCCTCAACGGAGTCGCCGCGCTCGACAGCGAGCTCTCGGCGCGCGACCTGCTCGCCGTTCTGCTGAACGTGGAGCAGCGGTTCGGACGTCGACGCGACGCCTCCGTTCCGCAGGGGCCGAGGACGCTCGACCTCGACCTCCTGCTCTACGGTGACGCAGAGATCGACGAGCCCGGCCTGCGTGTTCCGCACCCGCGCCTGCACGAGCGCGCGTTCGTCCTCGGCCCGCTCGCAGAGCTCGCTCCCGACCTGGAAGTCCCTGGAAAGGGCCGGGTCCAGACTCTTCTGGCACGGCTACACTGACCTCGGGATGTCGCATCTGGACGATCTCGACGAGTACGAGGCGGATCTCGAGCTCCAGCTGAAGCGGGAGTACCAGGCCGTCTTCAGCCTCTTCCGCTATTGCGTGCTCACGCAGGACGCGACGTACCTGTGCAACAAGCTCGATCGCACCTACGTGCCGCAGCAGACGTACCCGTTCTTCCACCTGAAGCTCGAGGACGTCTGGGTCTGGGACAAGAACCGGCCGACGCGGATCATCCCGCGCACCGAGATCTTCACGTCCGGGGACGTGACGATCGAGGAGTTGCGCGGCGAGGGCGACGAGCCGACGCTGACTCCCGAGGCGCTCGCCGAGCGCATCGGCGAGACGCAGCCGCACGAGGAGGATTTTTAATTACGCCCGTACCAGGTACCAGTCTTTCGCCCCTTGCTTCCATCGCGCGAACGTCCGGTACCTGGTACGGGTGAACCTTAAGTTCGCCGCGTAAGATCGCCGCCATGCTGCTCGCGGTCGACGTCGGAAACACGCAGACCGTCTTCGGGCTCTATGACGGAGACGTCGTCGGCGAGCGCTGGCGCATCGCCACCGAGGCGCATCGCACGGGGGACGAGCTCGGCGCGCTCCTCGGCGACTTCCTCCAGCTGAGCGACCTCGAAGGCATCTGTCTGTCGTGCACCGTGCCGCGGCTCATCCGCGAGTACGAGCACGTCGCCGAGCGCTGGGCGCATACGCCGCTGCTCGTCATCGGCCCCGGGGTCAAGACGGGAATCCAGATCCATTACGACGACCCGCGCGAGGTCGGGCCGGACCGGATCATGAACGCGGTCGCGGCGAAGGAGCGCTACGGCGCGCCGGCGATCGTCGTCGACTTCGGCACGTCGACGAACTTCGACGTCGTCTCCGCGGCCGGCGACTATGTCGGCGGCGTGCTCGCGCCCGGCATCGAGATCTCCATGGACGCGCTCTTCGCGCGCGCTGCGCGCCTCGTGAAAGTGGACTACGTGGAGCCGCCGTCGGTGATCGGCAAGACGACCGAGAGCGCGCTGCGCTCGGGGCTCGTGTACGGCTTCGCCGGCCAGGTGGACGGCATCGTCGACGCAATCCGCGGCGAGCTCGGCGCGGACGCGTCGGTGATCGCGACCGGCGGGCTGGCCGAGCTGATCGCGCCGCACTCGCGCACGATCTCGAAGGTCGATCCGTTCCTCACGCTCGAGGGGCTGCGGATCGTCTGGGACCGGAACCGCTAGTCCGCGTATAAGCACCACGTGACGGTGCGCGGTGACTCTTCAGGAAGAGGCGCTCGATCATGGAAGCGGCTGTCAACGACGTTGGGGTCTACGTCGACGATGTCGGCCGTAGTCACTCCGCTCGGTAGTGCCGGGAAGTCGACTAGGCCTCCCGTTGTGTACGGGAGCCGCCGACCGTCGCGCAAGACGACGGTGAAGACGTAGTAGCCCATGCCGGTCTCGCCGCTTTCGTAGAGCTTGTTCGCGAGCGCGGCGGGCAAGCGGTAGAGGCTCTCACGGACGGCCGCGACGGCTTCGATCGCAAGCTCCTGCTCAGGCTCTATGCGCCAGTACGTCAGGTATGAAAGCGCGGGCGCGAACACGATGAAGTCGCGTTCCTCGCCTCCGACGAGCGTGACTCGGCAGGGCCGATACTCGAGGGCGCCGGCAAAATCGCGCGAAGGCTCGATCTGCGCGAGATCCTCCCGCAGCTTAACCGCCGCCGTAGATCGAGATCGGCATGCCCTCCAGGAGGATCTCGTCCTCCGGGTCAGGGAGCTCGGCCTCGAGGCGCTCGACGATCTCGGCCGCGCCGGGCGCTGCCGCGAGCAGACGCGTGACGACCTCCTCCGTCGACGAGAGCTGCACGAGCTCGTTCTTGAACGGCTTCGGGAAGCGCCCGTGGCCGAGGTACCAGCCGTAGAACTTCTTCAGGAAGCCGGATGCGCGCCGCTCACCCAGTTCGCGCACCGTTTCGTGGACGAACAGGATCAGCTCTGCGGCCACTTCCTCGCGCGTCGGTTCGACGCCGTCGCCCAGCACGATCTCGCGGATCGCCCACGGATTGCCCTGAGCGCCTCGGCCGACCATGACCGCGGCCGCGCCGGTGGACGCGAGCACCGCCTGCGCCTTCGCGTGCGAGACGATGTCGCCGGAGGCGATCACGGGCACGTCGACGAGCTCGACGAGCTCGGCGGTCAGCGTGTGATCTGCGTAGCCGGTGTACATCTGCTTCGCCGAGCGGGGATGGAGCGTCAGGGCCGCTGCGCCGGCGTCGACGAGTCGCGGGCCGAGCTCGAGGCACGCGCGCGAGCCGTCCTCGACGCCTCGCCGCATCTTCACCGTCACCGGCACCGAGACCGCGGACGAGACCGCCTCCGTGATCCGGCAGGCGAGCTCCGCGTCCTCGAGCAAACAGGCGCCCGCCCCCGTCTTCGTCACCTTGCGGACGGGGCAGCCGAAATTCATGTCCACGATGTCGGCGCCGGCCGCCTCCACCATCCGGGCCGCCTCGGCCATCGCCGGGGGCTCGGAGCCGAAGATCTGGATCGCGAGCGGGTGCTCGTCGGCGCCGACGCGGAGATAGTCGAGCGTGCGCTCGTTCCGGTGCTCGATCCCGGCGCACGAGACCATCTCCGAGCAGACGAGCCCGGCGCCGTAGCGCCGCCCCTGCCGGCGGAACGCCTGGACGCTGACGCCGGCCATGGGGGCGAGGACGACCCGGGTCTCCATCTCGACCGGGCCGATTCGCCAGGATTCGCGCAGTTTCAGGGCCACGCGGGGATGGTAGCCCGACCCCCGTTGACGGCCCTGTCGACCGGAGGTACCATCCGCCCCCGCCGGAGGCCCAGTCACCGGCCCTTTTGCAGCTGTCGCGGGGTCTTTTTTCAGGAGGAACAGTTGAAGGAAGTCATTCTCACGCCCGAGGGCTTCGAGAAGCTCAAGGCCGAGATCGAGTACCTGTCGAACGACAGGCGCCGCGACATCGCGGACCGGATCCGCACTGCCCGCGAGTTCGGCGACATCGCCGAGAACGCCGAGTACGACGCGGCCAAGAACGAGCAGGCCCACCTCGAAGCGCGCATTGCGATGCTCGAGGAGCGCCTGAAGAACGCGCGCGTCGTCACGAAGAAGGAGATCAAGTCGGGCGAGGTCTCGATCGGGACCAAGGTCCGCCTCCGCGACGTGAAGGCGAACAAGACGGTCGAGTACCACATCGTCGGTTCCGCCGAGGCCGATCCGTCCGCGAACAAGCTCTCGAACGAGTCGCCGGTCGGCAAGGCGATCATGGGCCGCAAGAAGGGCGAGATCGTCGAGGTCGCTGCGCCGCGCGGCAAGATGAAGTTCAAGATCATGGACATCAAAGCGGCCTAGAGCGGTCGCGGCTCTAGACTCGCGCGGATGACCGCGCCCAAGCACTTCCGCGACCGGGACGAGATCGCGGCCGTTCGCGCGGAAGCGGAGCCACTCGAGAACGGCGCTGCTGCGGCGACGAAGCGGCGGCTCGCCGGCCGCGTGCTCGCGCGGCGCGACATGGGGAAGCTCGTCTTCCTCGACCTCGTCGACCGCTCCGGCCGCATCCAGCTCCTCTGCCACGTCGAACGCACGGGCGACATCGACGTCCACCTGGGCGACATCGTCGGCGTCATCGGCTCGCCGTCGAAGTCCAAACGCGGCGAGCCGTCTCTCGATGTCGACTCGCTCGAGATCCTCGCCCGCATCCGCACGCCGCTGCCCGACACGTTCCACGGCGTCACGGACGTCGAGGCGCGGTACCGGCGCCGCTACCTCGACCTGCTGATGAACGAGGACTCGCGGCGCGACGCCATCCTCCGCGCACGCATGGTCACCGCGATCCGCGCATACCTCGACGCGGAGGGTTTCATCGAGGTGGAGACCCCGATTCTGCAACCGCGCTACGGCGGCGGGTTCGCCGAGCCGTTCGTCACGCACTCGAACCTGCTCGACCAGGATCTCTACTTGCGCATCGCCGACGAGCTGTATCTCAAGCGGCTCATCGTCGGCGGCCTGGAGAAGGTCTACGAGCTGTCCAAGGACTTCCGCAACGAGAGCTACTCGTACAAGCACTCGCCGGAGTTCACGCAGGTTGAGTGGTACGAGGCGTACGCGGACTACACCGACACGATGGAGCGTTGCGAGACGCTCGTCGAGCAGGCGGCGCGCGCGATCGTCGGCGGCACGAAGACGACCTTCCGCGGGCACGACCTCGAGCTCGCCAAGCCGTGGGCGCGCGTGAAGTTCGTGGACGCGCTCGACGCGCACGGAGTCTGGACGCGCGACGAGGCCGAGCTGCGGGCGAAGCTCACCGCGGCCGGCGTCGACGTCGCGCGCGACAAGACATGGTCACAGCTCGTCGACCACGCGTACGCGCACTTCGTCGAGCCGGAGCTGATCCAGCCGACGATTGTCTACGACTGGCCGATCGAGCTGTCGCCGTTCGCACGCACGACGGATGCCGACGAGTCGATCGTCGAGCGCTTCGAGGTCGTCGTGGGCGGCATGGAGTTTGCGAACGCGTTCAGCGAGCTGAACGACAGCGAAGAGCAGGCGCAGCGTTTCGCGGCGCAGGCCGACGAGCGGGAGGCGGGCGACGCCGAGGCCGAGCCCGGCGACCCGGACTACGTCGAGGCGATGTCGTATGGCATGGCGCCGAACAGCGGCATCGGCATCGGCATCGACCGGCTCGCGATGGTGCTGCTCGGCAAGGACAGCATCCGGGACGTCATCCTCTTCCCGGCGCTGCGCGAGAAGGACTAGGCGACGACAGCGGCGCGCGTGTGCTCGACGACGTCGCGGAGGATTTCGTCGAGCGTGCGCGTGGGTTGCCAGCCGATGGCGCTGTTGATCTTCTCGATGGACGGCTCCCTGTGGAGGACGTCCTCGATTCCCAGGCCGTAGACCTGGTCATGCGGAATGAACGTGAGGTCGGACCGCGACTCAGTGAGGTCGAGTACGCGCTGTGCGAGGTCGATGATGCGCACGCGCTCGGCGGATCCGACGTTGAAGATCTCGCCGGAGATGTGCGCGGCGCTCATGAGCCCGTAAACCGCACGGATTGTGTCCTGCACGTGGCAGAAGGAGCGCGTTTGCAGGCCGTCGCCGTGCACCTCGAGCGGCTCGTCGGCAAGCGCGCGACCGACGAAGCGCGGGATGACCATGCCGTATTGGCCCTGCTGCCGGGGGCCGACCGTGTTGAAGAAGCGGGCGATGACGCAGTCGAGGTCGCGCTCGTCGTGGAAGCCGAGCGCGAGGAACTCGTCCATGGCCTTCGAGTCGGCGTACAGCCAGCGCCGCTCGGTGACCGGCCCGTACACGCGCCGGTCGTTTTCGTGCAGCGGCCTCTCCTCGCGGTGGTCGCCATAGACCTCCGAGCTCGACGCAATGAGGACGCGCTTGCCGAACTTCGCGCAGTACTGCAGCACGTTCTCCGTGCCCTGCACGTTCGTCACCATCGTGTGCACCGGCTGCTCGACGATGAGGCGCACGCCGACGGCGGCGGCCAGGTGGTAGACGACGTCGACGCGGTGGACGAGCTCGCTGACGACCGACTGCGACAGGATCGAGTCGACGACGAGATGGAAGCGCGGATGATCGCGCAGGCCGGTCACGTTCTGGTTTTCGCCGGTCGAGAGATCGTCGAGCGCCCAGACCTCCCAATCGTCGGCCAGCAGCAGCTCGGCGAGGTGCGAGCCGATGAAGCCGGCGCCGCCTGTAATGAGTGCGCTGCCCAAGGCAGGGCGATGGTAGCCACCCGGGCGGCGATAATGGGGGCATGACGGCCGAGACTCTTGTATTCGCGACGCCGCACTGGGTGAACGAGCGCCACCACGTGATCCCGATCGCGGCTGTGGTGATCCTCCTCCTTCTGTTGCTTCTGCTGCTGCTCCTGCTCCGGAGAGGAAAGAGGGCGGACGGCGGCGGAGCGCCGAAGGAGCCGAAGGAACCGAAGGTGCGCAAGAAGAAGAAGGAGAAGAAAGCCGGCGGCGGCGTCGCCGCCGTGGACGTCGAACAGCAGCTCAGCCCCACCTTCGAACGGCTCAGGGCGGAGGAACGACGCCTCGACGAGCGACAGGCGTCGCTGGCCGCGGGCGAAAGCGAGTTCGAGCGCACCGCCGAAGACCGGATCGCGCGTCTCACCGAATGGGAGCAGACACTCGCTGCGCGCGAGGCGGCCATCGTCGACCGCGAGGCAGCCCGCCAGGAGGCGTACAGCGCGCGCGAGCTCGAGATCGCGAAGCAGGCGGCCGACCTCGCCTCGCGCGAGGCCGCGAGCGCGCGTGAGCGCCAGGCTGCGCCGCCACCGCCACCGCCACCGCCACCGCCGCCACCGCCCCCGTCCGTGGATCCGCGCGCGACCGCCGAGCTGGACGAGCGCGAACGCGCGGTCTCCGCCCGGCTCGCCGGCATCGCGCAGCGCGAGCTGGAGCTCGCCCGCCGTGCCGCCGAGATGGCCGTGCGCGAACGCCAGCCGGCCCCTTTGCCGCCGGAGCCGCCGCCGGTTCCCGCGCCGGTCACGCTGCCGACGTTTCCGCCCGCTCCCGAGCCGGAGCCGGAGCCCGCGCCGCTGCCTCCGCCCGAACCAGTGCCGCCTCCGCCCGAGCCAGAGCCGTCTTCGGAACCGGAACCGCCTGCCGCGATCGCGGCCGACGCGCCGGGCCGCTGGAACGTCCTTGCCCTCGACCGGCTCGTCGAGCAGCGCGGCCGCGAGTTCCCCGACCGTGTGGAGGAATGGACGTCCTACCTCTATTCGCTGCGGGCGTACGCGGCGCCGGACGGGAGCCTTCCGGCGAGCTTCGACTCACTCATCCAAGAGACGTTCGGAGACCTCGTTTGAGGGGACATCCGACGCGTATGGAAAGGGTTTGGGCGGCTCGGTCGAGTCATGGGGGTCGGCTACGATGGCTGCTCTTAGGGAAAGGGGTTGCACAGAGTGTTCGAACGCTTCACTGAACGGGCTCGTCAGGTTGTCGTCCTCGCCCAAGACGAGGCGCGCGCGCTCAAGCACAACTACATCGGCACCGAGCACATCCTGCTCGGCCTCCTCCGCGAAGAGGAAGGCCTTGCCGCGCGCGTGCTGGAGTCGCTCGACATCACCGTCGAGGAAGTACGCGCGCAGGTCGCGCGCATCGTCGGCCAGGGCGACGAGGTCACGACCGGCCAGATTCCGTTCACGCCGCGCGCGAAGAAGGTGCTGGAGCTCGCGCTGCGCGAGGCGCTGTCCCTCGGCCACAACTACATCGGCACCGAGCACATCCTGCTCGGCCTAGTGCGCGAGAACGAAGGCGTCGCCGCGCGCATCCTGCTCGACTTCGACGCCGACGCGGAGAAGATTCGCAACGAGATCATCCGCATGCTCTCAGGCCCCGGACGCCGCCAGGGCCCGGGCGCGGCCGGCCCGGCGGGCGAGAAGTCGAAGAGCTCGAAGCTGCTCGACCAGTTCGGCCGCAACCTGACGAAGCAGTCGGCCGAGGGCAAGCTCGACCCGGTGGTCGGGCGCCAGACGGAGATCGAGCGGCTCATGCAGA
Source organism: Actinomycetota bacterium (assembly GCA_003139545.1). GTDB lineage: Bacteria > Actinomycetota > Thermoleophilia > Gaiellales > Gaiellaceae > Palsa-739. Next base: position 5,717 of record PLJC01000034.1, on the reverse strand, counting down.
TCCTGTCGCGCCGCACGAAGAACAACCCCGTGCTGATCGGCGAGCCCGGNNGCCCGGCGTCGGCAAGACCGCCGTCGTCGAGGGCCTCGCCGCGCGCATCGCCACCAACCAGGTGCCGGAGCTGCTGAAGAACAAGCAGATCTACACGCTCGACCTCGCTGCGCTCGTCGCCGGCTCGAAGTACCGCGGCGAGTTCGAGGAGCGCCTGAAGAAGGTCATGAAGGAGATCATGCAGCGGGGCGACATCATTCTCTTCATCGACGAGCTGCACAATCTCGTCGGCGCCGGTGCTGCCGAAGGCGCGATCGACGCGGCCTCGATCCTCAAGCCTGCGCTTGCCCGCGGTGAGCTGCAGACGATCGGCGCGACGACGCTCGACGAGTACCGCAAGTACCTCGAGCGCGACGCCGCCCTCGAGCGCCGCTTCCAGCAGGTGCGCGTCGAGGAGCCGACGGTGGACGACACCGTCCAGATCCTGCGCGGCCTGCGAGACCGCTACGAGGCGCACCACCGCGTCAAGATCACCGACGAGGCCCTGCATGCGTCCGCGGAGCTCGCCGACCGCTACATCCAGGACCGGCATCTCCCCGACAAGGCGATCGACCTCATCGACGAGGCCGCTTCGCGCATCCGCATCCGCTCCATGAGCGCGCCCCCGCGCTACCGCGAGCTGGAAGAGGAGATCGACCGCGTCCGCAAGGAGAAGGAGGCCTCGATCGAGGCCCAGGAGTTCGAGAAGGCCGCCTCCCTGCGCGACAAGGAGCGCAAGCTGACGCAGAAGAAGCGTGAGCTCGAGGAGCAGTGGCGGAGCGCCGAGAATCTCGAGGAGCAGCCCGAGGTGGGCGAGGAGGAGATCGCCGACATCGTCTCCATGTGGACGGGCATCCCGGTCTTCAAGCTCACCGAGGCGGAGTCGCAGCGGCTCATCCGCATGGAGGAGGAGCTGCACAAGCGCGTCGTCGGCCAGGAAGAGGCGATCGTCGCCGTCTCCAAGTCGATCCGCCGCGCCCGCGCCGGCATCAAGGATCCCAAGCGGCCGACCGGCTCGTTCATCTTCCTCGGCCCGTCCGGCGTCGGCAAGACCGAGCTCGCGCGCACGCTCGCCGAGTTCCTCTTCGGTGACGAGGACGCGCTCATCCAGGTCGACATGTCGGAGTACATGGAGAAGCACTCCGTGTCGCGGCTCGTCGGCTCGCCCCCGGGCTACATCGGATACGACGAAGGCGGCCAGCTCACCGAGGCCGTGCGCCGCAAGCCGTACTCGGTCGTCCTCATGGACGAGATCGAGAAGGCGCATCCGGACGTGTTCAACATCCTGCTCCAGATCCTGGAGGAGGGAAAGCTGACGGACGCCCAGGGGCGCCGCGTCGACTTCCGGAACACGATCGTGATCATGACGTCGAACATCGGCGCCGCTTCGATCTCGAAGAACCAGTCGTTCGGCTTCTCGGTCGGCGACGAGAGCGGCCTCTCGTACGACGAGATGAAGTCCCGCGTGATGGGCGAGCTGAAGAAGGTCTTCCGCCCCGAGCTGCTCAACCGCATCGACGAGATCATCGTCTTCCACAAGCTGGACAAGGAAGAGATCAAGACGATCGTCGACCTGCTGTTGAAGCGCCTGCGCGAGCAGATGGCGACGCACGAGGTCACGGTCGAGCTGACCGACGAGGCGAAGGACCTGCTCGTCGACAAGGGCTACGACGCGGCGATGGGCGCCCGGCCGCTGCGCCGCGCGATCCAGCGCTACATCGAGGATCCGCTCGCTGACTACGTGCTCGGGCGGCAGCTCGAGCCCGGCTCGACCATCCTCGTCAGTCGCAAGGCCGGCGTCGAGAGTGGGGACGCGGACGAGGTGGACATCACCGTCATCCCCGGCGAGATGACGCCGGAGAAGGTCACCGTCCCGCCGGACGAGCCCGCAGCGGACGCCGAAGACACCGACGAATAACGACGAAAGGCCCCGGCATGCCGGGGTCTTTCGCGATTCGTTCAGTGCTCGCTACGCCGCGATGACCGGCGTCGCCTTCGGTGCTGCTGCCCGCAGCCCGAAGAACCTGGTGCCGGTGCGGAGTGCTCCGCCGGCGGTGAGGACGAGGAATCCGATGCCGCTGAGCAGCAGCGCGATTCCGACGACGATCCCGAAGGTGCCGAGCTGCTCCGCCATGAAGGACGTGTTCAGCGCGGTCGTCAGCGCGGTCTCGGTCACCCACACGTTGCGGGCGCCGTTGGCCACGGGCTGCTTGGTCTGCGGGTCGATGACCGCGAAGGCCTTGTTGCTCGTCGCGCCGTCCGGGGTCAGCTGAGCCTTCGGCGTGCCGGGCTTGGCCACGTACTGGCCCATCTGGGCGTAGACGAAGCCGCCGGTCGCCTCGAGCGCATGAATATTCATGTACTCGGCGAAGCAGCGCGCGCGGCTACCGGAGTTGACGGACTGGCCGGCGACGCTGCACGTCGGCACGCTGATGTTCTTCAGGCCGGCAGCCGCCGCCTCGGCCTTGATCCCGGCCGGGGTCATGTCGGACGTGCCGACGATCTGCTGCTGCTTCAGCTCGGAGCTGACGGTGCTTTTGCCGTTGCTCCCGAGGGCGATCGCTGCGATCCCGAATGCAATCAGGATGATTCCGGCGGCGACTCCACCGAGCTCGAGAATCCGCTTCATGACTTCTCCTCCGATCTGGCTTCAATGAGTACTGAGGTCATCGTGCTCGGCGCACCTCCCGCCGCCAGCAGGGTCGACGCGGAACCTCGCTGCGGCTTTCCCCCATCGCCTCTGCGGGTGAAGCAGCCCGCTGAACCACCCATAGGGGGAAGAGTCAAGCGCCCCCGCGAGCGGAGGATCACGTCAACAGGAACGGGGCCCCGATGCGGCGGGGGCTCGGCTCTCCTCGGGCGATACGAAAGCGGCTCCCTGCGGCGGGGGCCGCTTTTTCTTTGCGCGGAAGCCGTGACGAACTCGTCCGCTTGCCTCCGTAGGCTGGAGCCAGATGGCGAAGCCTGCGGTTCAGTACGCGTGCACGGAGTGCGGCTACGCCTCCGGGCGCTGGTTCGGGAAGTGCCCCGGCTGCGCGACGTTCGGCACGCTCGTCGAGGAGGTCGTAGGGCAGGTCACAGGGGCGAAGGCGCCTCCGAAACCGCTCCTCAGGCTGGTGGACGTCTCGGCCGAGGAGGCCGAGCGGATCTCCACCGGCGTGCCGGAGCTCGACCGCGTCCTCGGCGGCGGGCTCGTGCCTGCGTCGCTCGTCCTCGTCGGCGGCGAGCCCGGGGTCGGCAAGTCGACCCTGCTCCTCACTGCCCTCCAGGCAATGAGCGCCACGCATCGGACGCTCCTCATCACCGGCGAGGAGTCGATCGCGCAGGTGAAGCTCCGGGCGGAGCGGCTGGGCGGGGCGGCGAACGTCGAGGTCCTGGCCGAGACCGACCTCGACGTGGTCTGCGAGACGCTGCAGGCCGAGCGCCCCGACGTGTGCGTGATCGACTCGATCCAGACCCTGTACTCGTCGGAGCTCGCGTCGGCGCCCGGATCGGTGGCGCAGGTGCGCGAGGCCGCCGCCCGCCTGTTGCGTGTCGCGAAGGAAGCCGGCGTCGCCACCATCCTCGTCGGCCATGTGACGAAGGACGGGACGGTCGCAGGCCCGCGCGTGCTCGAGCACCTGGTCGACTGCGTCCTCCAGTTCGAGGGCGACCGCTACCACGCCCATCGCATCCTGCGCGCGGCGAAGAACCGGTTCGGCTCGACGAACGAGCTCGGGGTCTTCGAGATGACCGGCGCCGGCCTCGTCGGCGTCCCCGACGCGTCGGCGCTCTTCGGGCACACCGTCGAGGGCGAGCCGGGCGCCGCAGTCGCGTGCGCACTGGAGGGGACGAGGCCGATCCTGCTCGAGATCCAGGCGCTCGTCTCGCAAAGCGAGCTGGCGATGCCGCGCCGCGTGGCGACGGGCATCGACCCGAAGCGGCTCGCGATGATCGTCGCCGTGCTCGCGCGCCACGCCGGCATAGGGCTCGGGCAGGCCGACGTTTTCGTCAACGTCGCCGGCGGCGTTCGGGTGGACGAGCCCGGCGCGGACCTCGCCGTCGCGCTCGCAATCGCCTCCGCCGCCAAGCGCACACCGGTGCGCGCCGCCCTGGCGACGTTCGGCGAGATCGGCCTCACCGGCCGTCTCCGGCCGGCGGCGCAGGCCGAGCGCAGGCTGGAGGAATGCGCGAAGCTGGGCCTCCGGCTCGTCGTCGTCCCGGCGGGCACGCCCGCCCATGGCACACTCCAGGTGGCGCAGGCCGAGACGCTGCGTCAGGCGATCCGGGCGGGACTCGATGACCACAGAGCCGACGAAGGAGACGAGCGAGCGTAGGGCCGAGCGGCTGGGCGAGCTCGGGTTCACGCGCACGCCCTCAGAGGACGATCCGCGCCGCGACGCGGCGCTGCTGGCTGCGATCGAGAAGATCGCGCCGGGGACGCCGTTCCGGCAGGCGGTCGACGACGTCATCCGCTCGCACGAGGGCGCCCTCATCGTCATCGGCGATCCGAGCGAGCTTGCCTTCCTCTACTCGGGCGGGATCCGGCTCGACGCGCCCTTCCGGCCTCAACTGCTGTACGAGCTGGCGAAGATGGACGGCGCGATCATCGTCGATACCGCGATCAAGCGCCTCGCGTGGGCGAACGTCCAGCTCATGCCCGACCCCACCATCCCGTCCGACGAGACCGGGACGCGCCATCGAACCGCCGAGCGCGTCGCGAAGCAGACGGGCGCGCTCGTCATCTCGGTGTCGCAGCAGCGCGAGACGGTGACGATCTTCGTCGGCCCCGCGCGATACCAGCTCAACCCGGTCGCGGACGTCCTCGCGAAGACGAACCAGGCGCTGGCCACGCTCGAGACGTACAAGGCGCGCCTGGAGCAGGTGCTGACCCGGCTGACCTCGCTCGAGTTCCAGAACGCGGTCGTGCTCGATGACGTGCTCGTCGTCCTCCAGCGCGCGGAGATGACCGCACGCATCGCCGATCGCATCAGCCGCGACTGCGTCGAGCTCGGCGCGGAAGGCCGCCTGATCCGGCTGCAGCTGGACGAGCTCGTCGGGGACGTCCCGGCGGAGCGCGACGCGATCGTCCGCGACTACCACTCGGGCGGCTCCGCGCCGGAAGCGACCGGGGCGCTCGAGCGGCTGCGCGGCTTCTCGTATCGCGAGCTGCTCGAGTTCGACCGCCTCGTCGACCTGCTCGGCTATGACCGGACGGTCAATCCGCTCGACTTCAGCGTCGCCTCGCGGGGTTACCGGGTGCTCTCGCACATCCCGCGGCTGCCCGACGCGATCGTCCACCGGATCGTCGACGACTTCGGCTCGCTGGACACCGTCGTCCGGGCCTCCCAGCGCGACCTCGAGGGCGTGGAGGGGGTCGGCGCCGTGCGGGCACGAGAGATTAGGGCCGGGCTCCGGCGGCTCCAGGAACACAACCTGGTGGACCGCTACCTGCAGCTGTAAAAACCCCAGGAAAGGCCGGAAATGTGCCTTTTCCAGCCATTTCTGCTAACCTTGGGTTCATCGGGCCGGCGCCCACATCGCGCCGGCTCTTTTGGCGAAACACGCATCGAGAAGGGGAGGTCGGCGTTGTACAAGGTCGGCGACAAGGTGGTGTATCCGCACCACGGTGCCGGGACGGTCGTCAAGAAGGAGTCCCGCGAGGTGCTCGGTCAGAAGCGCGAGTACCTGACGATCAAGATCCTGCA
>PLJC01000036.1 GCA_003139545.1 Actinomycetota bacterium | reverse complement strand
CATCGAGCGCGGCGCGGGCGGCCTCGACCGCACGGTCGACGTCGGCCTCGCCGGCCATCGCGGCCCGGCCGAGCGGGTGGCCCGTGGCGGGCTCGACCAGGTCCCGAAGCTCGCCGGAGGCGGCCTCGGCCGTCTCGCCGCCGATGAAGAGCCCGTGATCGTTGCCCGTTGCGACGGCCATCAATGAGGAAAATAGCGGTTGACCTCGTCCGCCGGAGTCGCCACACTTGGATCCGAGAAGGGCCTGAAGGTTTGCCGGAGTCGATGAAAGGCCAGGTATTGGATCCAATGGGCACAATTCAAGTGGAAGCTGCACGGATCCCCGACCGCGACCAGCTCCTGGCGCTCCTCCGCGACCACGGGATCGCCGCCGAACCGGAGAACGAGGTCGGCATCGTCGTCCCGAACCAGGACGGCGACGGCGAGGTCTTCTCCACGGTCGAGGAGCTGATCATGAACATCGGCGCGTTCTTCGTGCCCATCAAGCACGAAGACGTCATTTACATCAGACCGCCTGTCGGCTAGACGCGCTCGAACAGCGCTGCTTGGCCCTGGCCGNNGCGATCGCGCCGCCGTTGACGTTCACCTTCGCCTGGTCGAGCCCGAGCTCGCGAATCACGGCGAGGCTCTGCGATGCGAACGCCTCGTTCAGCTCGACGAGGTCGAGCGTCGCTGCGTCGACGCCTGCGCGACCGAGCAGCTTGCGCACCGCAGGGACAGGGCCGATGCCCATGACGCGCGGGTCGACGCCGGCGACCGCGCTCCCGACGAACGTCCCGAGCGGCTCGACGCCGAGCGCCCGCGCGCGCTCTTCGGATGCGATGACGAGCGCGGCCGCGCCGTCGTTGATGCCGGACGAGTTGCCGGCGGTGACCGTTCCGCCCGCGCGGAACGCGGGCTTCAGCGCCGCGAGCTTCTCGAGTGTCGTGTCGGGACGCGGATGCTCGTCGCGCACGACGTCGCCCACGGGCATGAGCTCTTCGTCGAAGCGGCCCGCCTCCGCCGCGGCCGCCCAGCGCTGCTGCGAAGCAAGTGCGAACGCATCCTGATCCTCACGCGAGACGCCGTAGCGCTCGGCGACGTTCTCCCCCGTCTCGCCCATCGACTCGAGCGGGAACATCGCCTCCATCTTCGGGTTCGGAAACCGCCAGCCGAGGTGCGTGTCGTAGACGGTGACGTTCCCGCGCGGGAACGCCTTGTCCGGCTTCGCGAACGCGTACGGCGCACGCGACATCGACTCGACGCCGCCTGCGACGAACAGGTCGCCGTCGCCGGCCATCACCGCGTGGCAGGCAGCCACGACCGCGGTGAGACCGGAGGCGCACAACCGGTTCACGGTGACGCCCGCGACCGACTGCGGCAACCCCGCGAGCAGGGCGCCCATGCGCGCGACGTTGCGATTGTCCTCACCCGCCTGGTTCGCGCACCCGAAGTAGACGTCCTCGATCTCGTTCGCGTCCACGCCCGAGCGCGCAACCGCCTCGGCGATCACGAGCCCGGCGAGATCGTCGGGGCGCTCACCCGAGAGCGCGCCGCCGTACCGCCCGATCGGCGTACGCACGCCGGACAAGATGACTGCGCGGCTCACTGAACCCATTCAACCTGAATGCCCGCGTGCGCCCGCTCCATGAGCTCGCGCACCGCCTGCCGCCCTTCGTCGCCATAGTCGAGCGTCAGGTCGTTCACGTACATCTCGATGAAACGGTCGCCGCGCACGTCGTCGAGCCCGCGGCCGAACCCGAGCGCGTACTCAAGCGCCTCCTCGCGGTGCGCGAGCGCAGCGTCGATCGACTCGCGCAGGATCGCGGAGACCTCGCGCATCCCATCGGCGCCGAGATCGCGGCGGATGGTGTTGACGCCGAGCGGGAGTGGCAGTCCGGTCTCGAGCAGCCACCACTCGCCGAGGTCGAGGCACTTCGCGACGCCGGAGTCGGCGTACGTCAGCTGCCCCTCGTGGATGATGAGGCCGACACGCGAGCGTCCGGACGCGACCTCGTCGAGGATCTGGTCGAACGGCATGACGCGGCAGGTGAACTCGCCGCCGAGCGCCAGCTGGAGGACGAGGAACGCTGTGGTGAGCTTGCCGGGGACGACGATCTCCTCGTTGCGGAGCTCGTCGAGCGACAGCTTCTCGCGCGCGACGACGATCGGCCCGTAGCCCGACCCGAAGCTCGCTCCGTGTGGAAGCAGCGCGTAGCGCTCGTGCACGAGCGGGTACGTCGCGGCCGACATCGCCGTCACTTCGAGCCGGCCTTCGAGCGACCATTCGTTGAGGCTCTGGATGTCGGCGATCACGGGCTCGAACTCGAAGCCGCGGCGATCGACGGTTCCCGAGGCGAGCCCCCAGAACATGAAGGCATCGTCCGGATCGGCGCTGAAGCCCACGCGTACCAACATGGGTGCGAACTATCGACGATGCGCTATGCCGTGCGCCCGAAGAACCACGCTTCGAGCGGCTTCAGCAGCTCGTCGCGCGTGAACGGCCGCAGGTGCTCGGCCCGGCCGTCGGCCTCCGACACGGTGAGGTCGTCCTCCAACGCGGTGTTCGCCTGCTCGAGCGCGTCCTCGAGCTCGTACCCCTCGAAGATGTAGTCGTCGGGCCGCGGCGCGTGATCGTTGCGGTGCTGCGCGTTGACCGCGCGGCCGACTGCCCAGATCGCGCCCGCTTTGCGCTCGATCCAGACGACGACGCGTTCGTCGTTTCCGGCGTCGTCCACCCCGTGGAGCACCCGCTCCGCGAACCTGCCGCGGTCGGTCGAGACCTGCACAGGCCCGACTATACAATCGCCTGCGTGCCGAGGCGGGCCCGTTTTTGGCGGAATCCGTTCTCGTTCCTGTTCTCGAGAACGTCCGCGGAGGAGAACGTCGTCGCCTATCTCCTGCGCGAGCACGGCGCGGGGCGCCGCGTCGACGAGATCCTCGAGGATCCTTACGTCAAGAACCGGCTGAGCACCGAGCAGCAAAAGCGAATGCTCTCGCGGGCGGACGTCATCCACGCTCTCGGCGAGCAGCACTGACGAACACTGCGGCCGCGACGGCGACGTCCCAGGCCGCGAGCCCGTTCGACTTGAAGACGACGATGTCGTCGTCCGACTGCCGGCCGGGAATTGCGCCCGCGACGACCTCCTGGAGCTCGTGCACCTCGAGCCAGTCGAGCACGCCCCTCGACACGGGCTCGATCAGATCGCCGGACTCGAGCCGCGCATCGTCAAGCGAGTCGCAGCACACGAACGTCGCGCGCTCGAGGACGACGTTGTCGAGCTCGCGCCTCCGCCCGTCGTTCGCGCCGACCGCGCAGACGAGCGCGCCGGGCTGAAGCCACTCGCCGCGCAGCACCGGGTCGGGCGAGCCCGTCACGGTGACCACGACATCGCACTCGGCGGCATCGCGCGCGCTCTCTCCCGGCTCGGCGTCGTTCTCCTTGCAGAACACGCGCAGCGATTCCTCGGTGCGGCAGTACGCGACGACGCGCTCGATGCCGGGGACTGCGGCGCGGATGCACGCCACCTGCGACTGCGCCTGCCAGCCGCAGCCGATCACGCCGAGGCTCGTCGCCCCCGAGCGCGCGAGGTACTTCGCAGCGACCGCGCTCGCCGCTCCCGTCCTGAGCTGGCCGAGCTTGTCCGCGTCGATGACCGCGACGAGCTCCGGTCGGTCGGTGCGAAAGAGGAGGACGACGAAGCGGGCACCCTCGCGCATCCCGGAGTACACCTTCGCGCCGGCGTACCCGAGCTCGAGATCGGACGCCGCCATCACGGCGAGCGCGCCGTGCTCGAGCGGCAGGCGGTAGCGGGGCCTGTTCTCGACCGTGCCGCGCGCCATGCGGCCGAAGCACGCCTCGATTGCCTCGACCGCGGCGGCCGGCGAGAGCAGCTCGGCCACCTGGTCCTCGCTTAGGTAGAGCGGCTTGACATGTGACCGTTCGGTCACCTATTCTCCTGTTCGTGGATGACGACCGCATCTTCAAGGCTCTGGCGGATCCCACGCGCAGGCATCTCCTCGACCGGCTCTTCGAGCGCGACGGCCGCACGCTCACCGAGCTCGAGTCGGAGCTGGAGATGACGCGCTTCGGGGTCATGAAGCACCTGCGCGTGCTCGAGGACGCCGGGCTCGTGATCACGCGACGGGAAGGCCGGGAGAAGCTCCACTACCTCAACCCGGTGCCGATCCGCCTCGTCCACGACCGCTGGATCGACAAGTACACGGAGCACCGCGTGGCGGCGCTCGCGAATCTCAAGCACGAACTGGAGGAGACTGCATGACCACGATGACCGCACAAGCGACGCAGATGTACCAGGTGTTCATCAAGGCGACGCCCGAACAGATCTGGGACGCGATCACGAAGCCCGAGTTCACCGAGAAGTACTTCTACGGATCGCGCGCGAAGGTGACGCGCGAGTCGTACCTCAGCGTCGACGGAGAGGGTCACGACCTCGTCAAGGGGACGGTCTTCGAGCACGACCCGCCGACGCGGCTTGTCCACGGCTGGCGCGCCCTGTACGACCCGGAGACCGCGGCCGAAGACGAAAGCCGCGTGACGTGGGAGATCGAGGCGCAGGACGGCGGCTACTCGAAGCTGACGGTCGTGCACGACCGGCTCGAGGGCGCGCCGAAGACGGCGACGAGCGTCGCCGGCGGTTGGCCGTACGTGCTCAGCGGCCTCAAGACGCTGCTCGAGACCGGCGCGCCGCTCGCCGGCTAGGGCTGTTACGCCGTCGCGGTGATCGTGATGCCTCCACGCGCCTTCTGCGTGAGCGTCACGGTCACCGCGGCAGGCTGGAGCTCCAGCGCGGCCGCGACGTCGTCCCTGATCTGCACCGCGAGGGCCTCGCCGAACGCGCCCTCGTTCCGGAAGCGCGCGAGATAGAGCTTCAGCGACTTCGACTCGAGGCAGAGCGAGTCAGGTCGGTAGACGATGCGCGCAACGTAGAAGTCGGGCTGCGCCGTGATCGGGCAGACGGCCGTGAGCTCGTCGCTCGTCATCTCGACCTCGCGCACGCCGGGGTTGGGGAACGTTTCGAGGCCGGCGTAGTGCTCGCTCCCCGCGTGTCCGAGCGCGACGAACTCCATGCGCGACACTGTACGCGTGAAGCGCGTCTACCTCGCCGGGCCGCCGCACCCAGACGAGTACCGGCGCCGCGCAACGGAGCTCGCGCGCGAGATCGGGTGGGAAGCGGTCGACCCGATGCGCCGCGACTTCCGCGGCCGCACCGTGGGCAACGAGCGCGAGATCGTCGAGGGCGACCTCGCCGACATCGATTCCTGCGATGCCGTGCTCGCGGCGTTCACGGAGCCGGACGAGGGGACGGCGATGGAGGCGTGGTACGCGCACTCCGTCGGCAAGCCGGTCGTTGCGTGGACCGGCGAAGCGCGGGCGCATCCATGGACGGTGTACGTCGCCGCGAGCGTGCACGAGCGACTCGAAGACGCCGTCGCCGCGCTCGGCTAAGGCTCGCGGCGGAACATCTCCGCGGCGGCGCGGTGGAACCCGTCGGGGAGCCCGTCGGCCGCGAACGTGTCGGCGATCTCCTCCATCTCGCCGACCCAGCGCCAGCCCTTCGTGCGGGCGGAGCGTTCCGCCGAGGCGAGGCGGTCGAACAGCTGCGGCTGCGAGAGCAGCCACTCGTCGCGGAGCGCATCGCCGACCCCCTCGGCCTCGGCGAGGTCGCGGATGGCCAGGATGAGCGCCGCCGTTCCCTTCGTCCATGCGGCATACGCCATCTTCAGCGCGGATGCGTTGGACACAATGGTGGCGTCGAAGAGCCCGGCGACAGTGTTCGCGTCGGCTCCGGAGAGATAGATGCGCAGCGCCCCCGGCGTCCCGATGATGCCGCCGTCGACGTAGCGCGGGACGATGCCCGCGATCGTGCGCGCGGTCGCCGGCGACACGGCGTTCGCGTCCACGTAGATGCCGTCGAACGCGGTGAAGTCGCGTGCCACGTCGACGGCCGCATGTGACGGGCACACCGAGATCAGGACGTCGCAACGCCGTGACAGCTCGGCAAGCGTGCCCGCGTCTTCAAGGCCGGCTTCGCCGGCGCGCCGCTCGGTGTCCGCGCTGCGTCCCGTGGACGCCCAGAGCACCGTGTGCCCGGCGGACCGGACTGCAGATCCGATCGCCGCACCCATCTCGCCGGGATGCAGGACGCCGATGGTCACGAGAAATGCGCCCGGCATGATTCGAACATGCGTACTTAGCCTACTTGTGCCTTCGAAGAACGACCGAAGCTGCGGAGGTCATCCCAGTCACTTGCGGTGAGGTCGAGATGCACGTACGTGTTGCGGAGAACACCGACTGACGTGCCCACAAGCCGCGACAGCTTCTCCATCGCGTACTCGTTGTGTCCGTACTCCTTGACGTAGTTCGTGCAGTAGGTGTGACGGCATACGTGCGCGGTGAGCGGCGTCGTGAGGCTCACCGTGTCGCGCGCTCGTGCTAGCGCGTTGTTGACCGTCCGCTCGCTGATGCGCGCTGCTGGGTTCTCGACGCGGCCGAAGCCGCGCCCTTCGCAATCCCAGAGGATGGGCCAGGTCGGCTGCGGCTTGTTGAGTCGGCGGCTCTCGTCAAGGAGTTCGCCGAGCCGCGAGGGCAGCCACACCGTCCGTGCTCGATGGGTCTTCGAGTCCGAGATCGTCCACTCGTACATGCCGAAGTCTTCGCGCCAGCGAATGTCGGCTTGCACCGCCGCGAGCGCCTCTCCGATGCGACAGCCGGTGTAGAACAACCACGCTGCTGCGAACTTGAGTCGGAACTCTGGTAGCGCCGCAAGGACTCGATCTACATCGCTCCATGACAGCCAATCGAGACGGCTTTCACCGGAGCGAAAAGGCTCAATCGCAGAAGCGAGGTCAAGCGAGGTGTGATCACGCTTGTGCGCCCACGTTAGGAAGTGACGTGCTTCCTTCGAGATTCGGTGCTTTGTGTTTTGCCGTCCGGCCTCGACGCGGAGAGCGAACCACGTGGCGACTTCGTCGTGCGTGAGACTCGCGAACTTGCGGTTGTGGAAGTAGACGGCGAATGGTTGGCCCAGAGGCTTCTTCGTTCCACGGTCTGAGCCTAGGAGGATCCCTGAGTAGCTCGCCCTTGTCTTCTTTTCGCGGGCTGCCTTCGTTCGTAGGAACTCCTCGACGACATCGATGACGTAGGACACAGGCCCCCTAGACATGGGGCTGGCCTTGTAGCGGGCGCAAGTCTTTGGCGTTTGCGAACATCACGTGTGGCACGGGTGGCCTCCTTGGATACACCCGTCTCCGCGTCATCGCGGATCTCTCCGGACGCACGACCGTGATGGCTGTTTTTTGATCGACAGTCCAGATAGTACGGGGCAAGCTCAGCGGTAACTTCCGGCCGCGAACGCGCTGACCTTGTCCGCGACACGCGAGTGAATCGCGAACTACCGAATCGCCCCAAGCCTGGCGGGGTTTGACCCGCAAAGGGCATCGACAACTGCGATTTTTCGCTCCCTCCGCGTCGTCCCCTCACGTACGCGCGAAAGGGGTTCCGCTGAGGGCCATTTCTATGCTGCGGAAATGGCAACCGTCAATTGGCCCGACAGCCTGAAGAAAGCGCAACCGCTCTCTGCCAAGGTCGAGAGGCCGCTCCAATACAGCGAAGACATTGCCAGGGTGTCTTCGTCGGTTTCCCGCAACTATCTATCTACATCAAATGTAGATCTATTAGAGAAAGAACAAAGATATGTCTAGTACTAAGGAGTGGGGTAGTTGCGGGAAATCGTCCCTCAAGGCTTCTTCCCGGCTCAACGTCTGTGTCGTTACGGCGGACAGTTCTCTTCCTCGGCTCTCTTCTGATGAACGCGGTCGCCGGGTACTCACCGTTGGAGAGGAGTCATCTTGAGGAGTCGAGAGATTCGTCTGCCTTCTCTGGCGAGGTTCGTGGATGACTACGTCGGTGAACCTGGAGCCTCGTTCCGCCGCGCTGTTGCCGAGCACTTCGCGGTGGGCCTCCGGACGGTCGAGTCCGAGCTTCCCAGGGCCGTGGAGCACGGCGCACTCAGCGTTGAGGTTCTGCCTGGGCGCGGTGCCCCCAAGGCGTATCGAGTCACTCCCGGCTATCTGGACAGCGTTCGCGGCCGGGGGAGATTCCCCAAGTACATTGACCTCGTTCGCTCGCGCGATCTACCTAAGCTGAAACCTCCGTGGTTCGCCGTCATGGAGGCCTTGAACCTCGCCCCGACAGACAGGGACAACTGGTTCGTTCGCGGATTTCGGCTCGGGTTGATCGCGTACTGCCCGTGTTGCCTAAGCATCAAGCACATCTCCAACACAGAGGGCTGGCTGCCACCCGAACTCTGGCCCGTCTGTGCGTGCCGCCCCACGGAGCTAGACGAGAACACCGGGAAGTGGGTACCGAGACACATGATCTCGGCGTGGACGATGGGATTCTTCGCCCCAGACGACCCGCCACCGCCGACACGGACGGACTCGCGCCCCAGAGAAACACTGGATGAGTTGCTGGCAAGAACCCATACCTACTCTCACGTTTCCTAAATCGCCTTCTCGATCCCCGCGCGGAAGGCATCTGTGAGCTCATGGGAGGCTTCCTAAAGCCACCATATGGAAATGTCAACTCGTTACATGTCGATTCCCAATTAGGTTGAAAAAAACGCTTAGAACGTCTAGGGTGCGATAAGGCATCAAGAGCGGCCTTAGGGCCCGGCAACCTGCAACTCACGCAAGGTGCTGACTGATGATGCGGCTCGTGGAATCGAGCAACGTGAGGAGACAAGTCGTATGGCAAAACTCGACGCAGATCTGCCTAGCCGGGATGAGTTCGAACGCCTGATCAAGACGTGCTCCCGCCGTGCCCCCACAGGGCAACGGAACGCGGCCCTGCTCGCGGTCGCGTGGCGATGCGGTCTACGCGCAAGTGAACTCGTTGCCCTACGCCCGAAGGACATCGATCTCGCCGAGGGTCGGCTGACCGTTCAGCACGGCAAGAACGACCGCAGACGGATTGTCGGAATCGATGCTGGAACGGCCGCACTGGTCGAGCGGTGGCTCGTCGCACGCCGCAAACTGAACGTCCCCGCCGCCGCACCTCTGTTCTGCACGCTCCATGGCGGGCAGGTGGACACGAGCTATCTGCGGCACCTGTGCAAGCGGCTTGCGCGAAAGGCAGGCATCGAGCGGCGAGTCCACCCGCACGCGGCACGGCACAGATTCGCTGTCGATCTCGTACAGGAGGGAGCCAACCTTCTGACCGTCCGCGACCTGCTCGGACACTCCTCCGCAGCGACGACCTCGATCTACCTCAGCCGCCTGGGCGCAAGTGACGCTGTCGAGTTCGCTCGGCGACGCGATTGGACTCCAACAACGTGATTGAGGAGTAGAGCCGACGATGCTTCCCGAGATCGGAAGCGCACAGCGCGATCAACTCGAAGCGGAGGCACTGGACGTTGGCCTTTGCGCGTTGCAAAGCCAGCGCGACCGGATCCCCGAGGCTCTGTACAGCGTGTACTCCCACTTCCGCATGAAGTTCATCGAAGAGCGGGGCCTGATGGACTCGGCGCCAGGCGTCGGTGCCGTATGGGAGGGAGCGCTTGCAGACGCCAGGCGGCTCGAAGCGCACGTCAGCGAGTGCTGGGCGAGAACCATCGATAAAGCAACCGAATAGACAACGCAAGGCCTGGAACGGAACCCCTTGAAGCGATTGAGAATCGTGTGTGCGAACGTGAAGAGCGTCTACACCAGTCCGTCGAGTAGTTCGATTGGTGGAGCATCGAACGCCCGCAGGAGTCTGAGTAGGGTCGTGAGCCTGACTTCGCGCTTCCCGCGCTCAATCCGGCTCACTTGAACGGACGCAAGGCCGGTGCGATGAGCAAGCTCCTCTTGTGTCCACCCCCGGGCTTGTCTCGCGGCGCGGACGTTCTGACCGAAGCGCTGAAGCTCTAGCGGCACCCGGAGATAGTCCGGGGCCTGAGCCAATCAGGCCAGAACCAAAGTGGTAAGTTGCCCTGTTACGTGACGAGGCGAGTAGTGCTGATAGTCGCTTTATTCACGGTGCCAACGTTCGCCCTGGCGGGCTGTGGTGGCAGCAGCCCACTCTCGGCGGAGACAGCATGGGCGTCCGCTCAGTTTAAGGCGGCGGGCATCCGCTACAAACGCGTCGTGTGCGATCCGTACTACGGACAATGCACTGCCATGGGTAGCGAGAAGATGATGCTCGGAGTCACCACTGGCGCCGGAAACGAGGCGAACGACGCCACATGCTTCCTCACCAAAGCTGACGGCAGTGGCGGGCCAGGGGCGGCGTGCATTTTCGAGACACAGGCATTCGGCGCCCCCTACACGGGGCCGACCGGAAACGTGGACGTCCCGGAGGCGCATCCGGCCAAGAAACAAGTTTGGCCTACTACTACGACCGAGCCGCGTGGCTCCGCGCTGTATATGCCAATAACTGAAAACGGCAAGTGCACGAGCGCGGGATTCACCTTCACGGATTGTTACGCTACGGCTCCAAGCACATTTAGCATCGACAACGGCAGCGTCCACATCATTCACTGGAGTGGTTGGGGCTCACCAAAGGCGGTCGGCCTGGGTGCTGCTCACTGGCACGATTCCACCTCCAGCACGGCACTCACGGTGACTCTTAGCGCACCTGGCACGTGCGGCGGAGTACACGTCTATACGCACCTCGTACTTGTCGGGCAAGCACCGTTGAGCAGCGCTGAGCTTAAGCCGGGCTTCTGCGCATGGCCTTAGGCGCGCGAGGCGACGAGCGTCGTCGCGTGCCGGGATGACTTGACCGATAACGGAGAGGTTGAGCCGCTCGACTCAAACAGACGTCGAGTCACGCTCTTCATCCTTTCCGTGATCGCATAGCTGGGCGTCATGGTCTCTGCGCGGAAACGTGACTGGATCGCGATCTCCGTATGGTCGCGCTTCTGCACGAAATCAACTTCTGCATGCCGATCTCGTCCGACTGCGGTCTGGTTCCATTCGGCCGTACGTTGCGATAGGAGACGCCGTCTAACCGCAAGACCATCTCAAGGGCCGACGTTCAGATCGATAGTCGCCCGGAGCGTGTCGTAGCGGTCGAGCCACCGTCGCAACATCGAGTCGCCAGCAAGCCAGCGGCCTCCGTGGTGCGCAGTAATGTGGAGGAGTCGGCCCCACCGCTCGCCGCCCTGCTAACAGGAGGCAGACGATCCGCGACGTATCAAGAGCTGTGGGGGCTACTCGGCAGGAGCTGAGCGGCGGCTTCTACTCGCTGGTTGAGCTCACCCGCCTGATCAGCTATCGCACTGACCCGACCTCGGTGCCGACCGTTCTGCGGTGGGTCAAAGACGGCCTTGTCGCCTCAGGTCATCAAGAAGGACACGCGACGTATTCCTTCTACGACCTCGTCAGCCTGCTCGTCGTCTCCCGCCTCCGCGCCGCAGGTGTGAAGCTCGCGGCGATCCGAACCGCCGAGGAACATCTGCGTAAGACAGAGCACATCTCCCGTCCCTTCGCGACCCGCATGCTCTATACGGACGGAGTCGATGTCCTGTACCGCGCGAACCCGGCCATCGAGCACCAGAGGACTGCGGCCAACCGGGTAGGGCCGGAGGTTTTGGAGAAGACCCTTCCCGAGACACTCCGCGGGGTTCGCTACATGGACGACGTCGCGGCGTGGTGGGACATCGAGCCGACTGTCCGACTTCACCCGGACATCCAGTTCGGTGAGCCGTGCATCCCCGAGACGCGACTGCCGACCGCCCAGCTCTTCGCCCTCAATAACGCCGGTGAATCCCCGCAGAAGCTCAGCCGCCTATACGAGAAGCCGCTCGAAGACGTGCAGGCCGCCATCAGATTCGAGCGGCGTCTGCTTGAGGCGGCAAAGACGTGACCGGCCCCCGCTTCCTGCTCGACGAGAACCTCCCACGGCGTGCGGCAGCCCTTCTGAGCGACTTCGACTACCCGTTCATCGGCGTCGGCGATGAAGGCGCACCGACGCTCGGCAGCAGCGACGCAGAGATCGTTCCCTGGTGTGCGAAGAACGGCGCAGTCCTCGTCACCCTCGACCACGGCCGGAAGAGCCCCGAGATCCTGAAGATGCTACGAACGAGCGGAGCGAGCGCACTCTTCCTCGATCCTCGGATGCGCATGCGCGATCACCTGCGCATCCTCGTGTGCCGCTACGACGACCTGTGCCGGAAGATCGAAAAAGATTGGACGGAAAGCAAGCCGTTCCGCGCACGCGTCGCGAAGCGTGGCGGCATCCGCAAGTACAAGGTCTAGCGGTCACGCAGCGAGCGCGGGGTCTCCAAGGGGATGCGTCTCCGGGTCGAAGAACACGATGTCCGCGTGCGGGAGAAGCGTGGCGAGGGCAAGTTTCCGCTGTCTCACCCGACCACCTTCTGCTAGGCGCCGAACGGAGATCGCGAGGAGAGGTTCGCGCCACGGCTTCTGCCACCCGTTGAGCACGTCGATGAGATGGCGATCCGTTTCTTGAAGCGACTGGCCGAAGATCACCAGCCCTCCCTCGTGCGCGGCGAACGACGCGTACGCAAACGAGAGGTAGTCAGAACGCCGTATGGCTGCGAGCTTGTCCGTCGCCGTACCTTCCGACACGAGGAGAGGCAGCTCCGCATTGTCGAAGGCGATCTCAAAATCGTCGAGCAGCGAAGCATCCACCGGGACTCGCTTCCGCGTCCCACCGCTTGTCGACGTGAGCAGGTGGATACCGCCGTGCAGGTAGTACATGAGTGTCGCGTTGCCGGAGACCTGGGTGTTGGCTCCGTCGAACTCGTGCTGATCTGGGCCACTCCAGAAGAAGTCCTTGAAGTCGCCCGGTGCCGCACCTCCGTGCATGACTGACCAGTACGCGAGGAGGTCGTAGTTCGTCGAGTAGACCGCCGGATACGCACGAAGGGCTGTCCTGATCGCTCGCAGACGCTCGCCTGCAACTCGATCCCAGGGAACGTGCAGACCCCCCACAGCCTGAAAAAGGGCGCGCTGGATGTGCTCGTAGCGCTCACGCACCTGCACATCAGGCTCCCCGAGAGCGTTCGCCACATGCGCAGCCGTCTTCAAAGAGCCGAGGACCAACTCGAAGTTCTGGGTCCCGAAGCACTCGAATAGCGCGACGTCCCGGTCGGTCAGCGGGTTCTCGATCTGATTCGACCGAGCATGCTCATACAGGGATGGGTAGTTGAATAACGGCCAGACCGCGATGCTTGCCCCGTTCCCAAGCAGAAGCGCCTTCCAGCGGAGGTCGTTATGCAACACCTCGCCCCAGTTGGCGAGAGCGTCGCTGTCGAGATCGGGCGAGTAGGTCGGCACGGCGATTTGAGCGGCGTCCGCCTAGTTGACCGTCAGCGAGTTGAACACGTCGGTGAAGAACGACGAGAACGCGCTGTACTCGTTTGCGGGCGCCTGCACGAGCACGCCGAAGTCGTCCCCATTGCTGCTTGTGAAGACGACCTCTTCCTTGTGCAGCAGCACGCCGCTCTCAGATACGAGGAACTCCCAGTGGAGCGCCTGGTAGCCCTGGAAGTTGAACAGGCTGTAGTCGAGCTCGCGATAGCCGGGCTGGCGTCGTAGAGCGGCGATCACCGGCGCCGCCGCGGTCTCCGGGTCGGGCGAGTTGACGCCCGGGCTGACGTCGACACGGATGAGGATGCTCGGGTCGCCGGGGCTAACGATTGTCGTGTCGAGATAGCTGCCCCTCGACTGCTCCGCTGCCTGGATCGTCCACGTGTTCGGGTAGTTGATGTCGAAGTAGACGCCGGTGTAGCTCGTCCATGACGCAGCCGAGCTCGACGTCTGGGTCTGCGCGGGCGCCGCCTGCTGGCTACTTCCGCCGCTGCACGAGGCCGCGGCGACAGTCTGAGGGGCACCGGCCCAGGCGCGAAGGAGCGGGCCTGCCGTCTGCGCTCCGACCGCGAACGCAAGCCCGTTCGCCTGTGTAGTTCCGAGATCGACGAGGCCGACGACGAGGCCGGAGTCGGTCATGAGCGGGCCGCCGCTGTTGCCGGGGTTCACGGCTGCGTCGGTCTGGACGAGGCGCGTGCGATTGATCCCGTTGATCGGGATCGTGCGTCCGAGCCCGGAGACCGACCCGCGGGTGACGGTCAGGGGCAGCCCGAGTGGGAACCCGATTGCGGCGACGTCCTCGCCGAGCCGCGGTGCACGAGCCGCGAGCTTAAAGCGGTGTCCCGTGATCGGACGGTCGCTGCGGACGAGGGCGACGTCGCGCGCGCTGTCTGACCCGATGACCGTGCCGTGGCCAACGACCCTGCCGTCGCGCTTGAGAGTGATCGTTTGTGCGCCGTCGACAACGTGCTCGACCGTCGCGACAAGCCTCGGCCCAAGCAAGATGCCTGTCCCGATCTCCCCGCCTGCGCACGTGCTGGTCTCGATGCGAATTACGCCGCTCTCGACAGTCGAGACGACGTCCGAGAAGGAACGCGGCGCTGATGCCTTCACGCTCGTGCTCGATGAGCTCGTTGGCGCTTTCCCAGAACCTCCGCATCCCGCGAGAACGAGCGCTGCGGCCGCCCCCACGACAAGCGACCGGTGCACGACTGTCGGTGGCCGTTGAAGGCTGCTCATGATCCCGTCGGTTCTCCGATCCGCTGAACCATCTGCTCAAGCTCCTGTAGCCGGGTGCTGATCCCACGGAGTTCCCGGGCGAGTTCTGCTCGGATGTCGCCGACGTCGGCAGCGACGTCAGCCTCTGCGGCTTCAACGCTGCTGCGGATCTGCGGACTGAGGAACCGCTGAGCGATCGCCCCGGTCAAGAGAGCGACGAAGCCGATCCCGACGAGCATCAGCGCGATGGCGAGGAGTCGGCCCCCGGTCGTGTGCGGCGACAGGTCGCCGTAGCCGACGGTCGTCATCGTCGTGACCGCGAACCAGACCCCGTCCCAAACGCTGTAGCCCTTCTCGACCTGGGAGAAGATCGCCCCGCCACCGAAGGCAGCGATCGCGGCGAGAACAGCCGCACCGCGCACACCTTCGAGGGTGAACAGGCGCCGGTACTGCTTCACAAGGACGGTCAGACGGAGAACGCGAAGCAGTCGGAACATCCGGAGCGCCTGCAAGCTCGCCGGGAGCAACGGCGGCGTCAGCACGACGATCGCGACTTCAAGCGGATGCGACCGTACCCAGCGCATGCGATCTGGAACGACTGCGAGCATCACGACGAGCTCGGTCGCGAACGCAGCCCAGATCACCCAGTTCAGCGTGGCGCCGAACGTCTTGATGCCATGGCTCACGTGCGCCTGCTCGATCACGATCACCGGGATCACAAGCAGGGCGGCGATGAAGATCGGCACTTCGAAGCGCTTGTCGATGCGCGCGACACGCTCCTCAGAACGCTTGCCTACGTCGGCGGCCGCAGTCGTGACGCTCATGAGCCGGTCGGTGCCACGCCGTACAGCTTCTTATAGAGCAGCTCCCAGTTGCTCGCGATCTGCTGCTGCGCCGAGCGCAGGCTGATCGTCCCGGCACACACTGCTTTGTGCGCCGCGTTCTCAAGCTTGTCCTTTACGTGGAAGCCCGGCAGGCGTCCAGCGAACGACGACTTCTCCGGGAACAAGTTCGAGATGTCGTTCGAACCGCCGAGCTCCAGGCTGACGATGTGATCGATTTCCAGCGTCGAGCCGTAGCCCTTCGCAGCAAGGCCATACTCATTCTCCACCCCGTGCTTCTCCGCATCCGACACGTTCCGGATCGCACCGGTGCGGAAGGTGGACGAGCAGATCACCACCTTCGTCAGGCCGCTGTAGTACGCGCCGGGCGAGCAGCGCCGGTCGGGCAGCGGCCCGAGTGTGCAGCCCGAGCTCTTGGTCTTCGCCTTCAGAAGCACCGTCGTACCGAGGTTGATCGGTGTCGAGCTCGCACGCGTCGAGACGGGCGTCGTGACGGGAGCCGCGCTGCTCGTAGTCGTCGCGGCGCGCGTTGTGGTCGTGGCCGTTGTCGTTGCAACCGCCGTTGTCGTAGGCGTCGGAGTTGGTGCGGACACGCCGCTCTGGAGATGACCTCCGACGCAACTGAACCCGTACCGCTCGTAGTCAGATTCGTGCGAAGGGGAGCAGAACTCGCCCGCGCGAAGGCACTTGTGCTCCCCTCCAATGATCCCGTCCACGTAGCCGGAGCTGCACGTCGCGTGCAGCGGAGCGAGCCCGGGATCACGCGTCGCACCGACCAACGTCGGCGTGACAAACAGCGCCGACACGAACACGGCCACCAGTGCGAACGCCTGCCTCATGCCGAGCCTCCTGCCATGCGGATACGACGGACCAGCTCCACGATCATCCGACGCTGCCAACGAAAGTCAAGAGGGAGCCCGATGCCAGGCACCGAGCGCGTCCGTCACGGACACGGCCAACCGAGCCATCTTGGCGGACTGGCGAAGAGCGCGTACGGTCGGTCATGCCGGAGCGAATGGCGGGTCAGCACGGCGCCGCGGCCCGAGTTCGGAACCCGCCGCTCCGGCTACTCCCTCGTCGGAACGACGTTGTAGTGTCGGTGTCGCCGTCCGGCCCCTCGGATCGTGTGACCCGAAGGAGGACCGACGAGCTCTGAAGGATCACCGCATGGCCGCTTCTCGCGAGCGTTGATGGCGCGCAACCTCGACGGCGCGCAGCTAGCGGCACGGGAAATGGGCGGCCTGTCGCTGCTGGACGGGCTCGACTTCGTCGCGCTAACCGCGGACGTTCGACCTGAGCGCTTCGAGCCCGCGGCCGTGCGCTGGCACGGCAGGTTCGAGCTGGAGTCGGTCGGTCTCACTCTGCCGGAGTCGGAACTCGCGCTTGCGGCGCTCGGTGCTCTCCGCGGTGGTGGCGGCGAAAGCTACGAGGTGCTCAAGAAACTCTTGCGCCGCGTCAGGCCGACGCTCGTGCCTCCCATTCGGTGATCACGCGCTGCGTTCGAGGCGTGAGCCGCGAACCTTCCCCTCATGACCCGTACGCGCGATCCAAAGTCGAACTCAGAAGCCCCGCAGGCTCCTCGTCTCTTCCGAAGGAACGGTCGCGGTCGTTCAGGCTTCGCTTCAGCGTTTTGGTCGCCGTGGAAACAGCGGTTCCCATGGGACACCATCCACGTCCCCACCCGCCCACAACGCCGTCAGCGTCTGCGTCGGCGTGTTATACGGGAAGATCACAAGGTAGCCTGAATCTCCATAGCCGAGGCCCTTGTCTTCAGCCCACTTAGCGCTATGGCCTACTTCCTCATTGATCAAGAGCTGCTTGCCGACGTAGGCACAACGTTCAAGGAACGCGGCCTGCTGCCGCGGCGACGCAAAGATGCGTTCGTCGCGGACCGTAGGGAGCTCTAGCAGGCCAACATGAACCTCGGCGTTCACTCCAAGTTCGGCAAGACGCACCTGAAGGCGCTGTGCGCCTTCAGTAGTGCCCGCCGCGAAAACAACTGCGACAGATCTGGTTCGAAGCGCCTCCTGGAGGTTCTCAGGCAATGCCTGCTCTCGCACTTCGTTGAGCTCGACCGTCCGTTCCACCCCTAGGAGATGCTCGAACAGCGAGATCGACTGACGGCCGCTACCAATGAAGTCGTCCACCAGTATCACGGGCTTATCGGTAGTCAGCGCTTCACGTAGTGACTGCACCACCAAACCAAACTCGGGTGCCACGTCCTCGGAGTAGTACGTAAGAATCGCGGAGCTGTCCTTCGGCTCTCCAAGAGGACAAAGAGCGCCCCCATGCAGATCTTCGTGGTGTTGCAGGAAATTGCGCAGCGTAGACGCAATGCTCCGCCGACCGACCATGCGCACGTTGGCAAGTACCTGCAAAGCGGCATCGGTGAGCTCATCACTCTCGAACTGTCGCAACCAGTTCATGGCGCGATCCTCGTTGATGAGAGATGCCTGCTTCCCAGCGTGGCCCTCCCGCACGGGACCTTCGTAGCCGCGCAACGCGTCAACAATGTCACGCAATCTCTTGCCGACGTCCGCTCGACGCAGCCGTTCGGGCAGTGGCCTCAGATCATAAGCGGAGCTGTCGTAATAGCCTCCCGCAGCGAGCACGTGTTTCAAGGGTCGAACCTCGCCGTCCGTCCTTCGCGCATACGGAAGCATTGACTTGGGCGTCTTGACCTGAAAGTCGTGCCGCAGAACCTTCTCAGTTGCAATGAACGCGTAGGGCGCAAGCTCAGGAGTGGTGAACAGGAAGCCGAGATCTCGTGTTAGCGGGTACGCAGTTGACCAGCCAAGGGTCTCGGCGTAGTCATCACGGAAGCGGATCCACTCGCCGTCATCCCCGATCAGATAAGCGCGGGGGATGTCGCTTCCTTGCTCCGGAGCGTGAGGTGGATCGATCCATAGGAACGGCCTTACGTCGTTCCCCGGTAGCTCGTCAATTAGAGCGTCCATGCCGAGCCCCGCGAGTACGATTCCGAGTTCAGTAGCGATTCGGTCGATCAGCTGACCGCGCTCGGAGGATGATCGAGCCGCCCTCCGAAGCTGCTCAAGCCCACGCCAGTGCTGCACCTCAGAGCGATACGGATCGAGTGGCATGTTCTGAGCGAACGCATATGCACGGACGAACAGTCGCCGGTCGCGCAGTCGCGATGCCAAGTCGCGCGCAATCTCAAGCGCAGGGCCGAGTGCAGCCGGATCGTTGATGCCGAGCCGCGCCAGTGCGCCGTCGTCGAGATCAAACAGATCGGCGTCGTCAAGCGCATACGCGACCATCGCAGGCCCGTCAGGGGCGTGGGGTGCGAGCTGCTGAAAGATCGCAGCGACCATGACCTCGGCAGCGCGCACCTTTTGATGACGGTAGAGCTTGTCGTATAGGAGCGCACGACCGATCATGAGCTCGTCAAGAGTGCGTCCGCCGGAGAGCGAGATTCCGGTCAACACGTAGTACGCATGACCGGCCTCGACTGCTCGGCCCACTTCCTCTGGAAGTCGCTCCGCAGGAAGCGTAATCGCGCGGACTTTCCGTACGAGACGATTGATGTCAGTGACAATCGGAACACCCGTCATGTGCGCGTCTCTCGTCATGTAGTCGAGCTTGTCGGCATCGAAGGGTCCCGAAATCGTCTCCTGCAGCAGCGGGATGTCGTCTCTGATCGTCGCGCCAACCACTGCTCGCTGCATGAGAGTTGTCGGCTTCTGCGGAAGCGTGTGATCGTGAGTAACCGTCTGAGCAAGATCGACCAACTCTGCGAAGGTCGGTGAGCCGATGATGTAGTAGGCCGCGATCTCACTGAGTCGAGGCTTCTCTGCCTCGTTCACTGCGTCTGCGAACTCAAACTCGATGGTCTCTACCTCAGCGAAGTTCTCCGTAAGCGCCTTCTCCGATACATGCGACATCACGCCGTGGCCCACGTCATGGCAAAGCGCGGTGAGCCTCAAGAGATTTGTCCACCCCTCGTCTATGACTGGGTGGTCCTGCCCTCGCTCGTTTAGAGCGCTCACGATTCGCGCGATCTGCGCGACAGCTCCGATTGAATGCTCAAAGCGTGTGTGCTCCGCCGATGGGTAAACGAGATGAACGACACCGAGCTGCCTGATGCGACGAAGTCTCTGCAGAAGCGGACTATCGAGAACGACAACCTCTAGAGGTCGCAAAACAATCGTGCCCCAGATGGCATCGTTGAACTCCTTGCCGTGCCGGTCCGGCGGCAGAGCATCTTTGGCTCGCTGCTTAAGCCCCTCGATGTATGGGGCGAGCAAGCGTTGCGCCCACGTGCTGATCTTCGCCTCGAACTCGTCTCGCTCCCCGAACAAGCGAGCGTCGGCCATCGCTGAACTACGCCGCGTTGCGAACCGAGTCTGGATCCTCGTATCGCTCCAGAAAGCGGTCTGCTAGATCCAGATAGAGCTGCTTCCCTGCGGGCAGGGTGTTGAGGAAGAACTCGGCATCGTCGCGGCCGATCTTGAAGCGCACGTCTTGATACTCCGGGTTATCCAAGCTGATGAGGTCAGCGAGCGTCGCAGCAGCAATTGCATCGCGAACGGTCACCGAATCTCCGTGGATGAAGTGAGGCTTGATGCGGAAGCGAAGGTCGAGATCGTGCTCCGGAGCGTGTTCTTTCAAATCGTTGAACACGTCAGCGAGGATGGCATCAAAGCGATCACCGCGGATCGAGATGACCTTGCGCCCCTTGTATGCAAGAGCAGCAAGGAGGCCAGTGAAGAAGTCGTCAGCTGTCATCCGCGTCGCCATAGCTCGCCTCCTCCCCGAGTCGTTGCCCCACCCGCGTCACACCTTCTCTGTCCGGCGTGGATCATGTCAACCTCCTGGCCCGCAGTTTGGCGGTTGCCCGCCTGACGAGCGAAAAGGTAGTCTTACTATTCTTTTCAGTTTGACGGAAAAAGAGTCTAACTATCTTTCCGGATGACATTTCTCGGCTTCACTGAAGATTAGTTTTACTATCTTTGCTTATGGCAGGCGGACGGCCCCCTACCTCACTGCACGGGCGACTCTTTGGAGGAGACACCCTCTACGAGGTGCTGGCTGAGATTGCCCGCTCTAAGAAGCCGACCTATGCCGTTCCTCTGGCCGCCGAGCTAGGGCGTACCACCAAGCAGACCCGAGACGAACTCGCAAAGCTCCAGCAGCTGCACATCCTCGACGAGATTGCACGAGAAGGAAAGGCGCACCTACTCGGCCCGGCCTCTAACCCCCTCGCAAAAGCAATCCTTCAGCTGCCTCAGCTACTCGTCGCCGAGCTCGGCCCGTACGACCACTAGCGCATGCACTGCCAAAGCATCGCCCTCAAGCGGGTGGCGAGAGTACTAGCTCACGCGCGGAGGGCGAAACCGGGAGTCATTGCGGCGGCTGAGGTTCCTCCGACGCTACCTCTCGGTGACAGCGCACGATTCGAGGTGCGGCTGTGTCGCGATTCATCGAGACGACGTAGCGGTGGCCTGGCCGCATCTGTGGATCTCCGGAAAACGCGACATCAACGTTTCCGAAATAGCGACTTCCAGGTGAAACGACCTCGTACGTGTACTGCGATGTCTTCTGCTTCCTGAGGTGCTTCGCCGCGATGATCCTGACCGTCAAGCGTTGCCCGAGCATCTCGACACTCCCGCGTTCGAGGGGCTTCGTGCTCATCTTCCGTCTGACGGTGCTGACAGAGACCGGAGGTCTAACAGCCCTACGAGCCGACTGCTTCGCGAGCTTGTCCACTACCTGGTTGTGCGGGTTGCCGCTGGAATGGCCTTTGCCCCACTTGATCTCGACAGGCTTGATCGCTCGCGCCTTCTGGAGATTGCGAACAAGATCCATCCACAGGTCTGCATTGGCCACTGGGTTGCCGTCCCGTGTTGTCCATCCGCTCTTGCGCCAGCCGTAGATGGCGCGTCCCACGTTGCTTGCGACGTAATCCGAATCTGTGAAGACCTCGATCTTGCTCGCCTGGTCGAGCAGGTCGTGCCGGAATGTCTTCCGCTGTACCGCCTGCAGGGCTGAGATCACGGCAACGAGTTCCATCTCGTTGTTGGTCGCCGTTTGGAAGCCGTCTTCAACTTGATCCCATGCTTCCTCGTTCCCGTCGCGGTCGCAGTAGACAAAACGGATCCCAATCCCACCGTGGCGACCGCGCGCGACCGAGGATCCGTCGGTGTAGACCGAGAGCACGCGCTCTCTTGGGATGATGGCCGTTGGTTTGCGGCGCGCCACTTCGATCCCAGTCGCTAATCGGACAAGACAGAGCTAGTGCAGCCCGCAAAGCGGTCGAACCCATCTTCTGCAACGCCCGGGCTTCCTGCTTCGACGTCCAACGGGGCTAGGACGTTTTGCGCTTCGCACCTACAAACCGAGAAGCTGCTTCTTCTTCGCATCGAATTCGTCCGCCGTGATCAGGCCCTCTTCGCGAAGCGCCGCGTACTTCCGAATCTCCTCAACTGGATCAGATCGCGGCGCTGTTGCTGGAGCCCGTGTCGTTTCGGGTGCCCGCATCTCATCGAGGCGCGTACGGACGCGCTGAGTGAAGGCTTCAGCCATTGCTGCAGGCACCATCGTGATCTCGGTCGCCCGACCAGCAGCCGCGACGACAATGGAACCGAGCGCCATCCCGCGCTTGTAGTCGATCGACGTGAGCATGGGATACGCGTAGTCCAAGACCTCGCGCCCTCCGATCTTCCGAGTCACGATGATCAATCGTTTGTCGGTAGCCGCCACAACGCAGTAATTCTTCTGCTCGTTGCCCAGCCTGCGAACGGCTGTC
This sequence comes from Actinomycetota bacterium, assembly GCA_003139545.1. Lineage (GTDB taxonomy): Bacteria > Actinomycetota > Thermoleophilia > Gaiellales > Gaiellaceae > Palsa-739. The sequence continues at coordinate 31,988 of PLJC01000036.1, read as the reverse complement.
ATGCCAATCGCAGAAGCGAAGATGAGTTCACCTCGCGCGAGCGTCGGAACGGCCCAAGCAAGCCGTGACAAACCATTCTTGGTCTGCTTCCCGCACGAGAGGCACTTCCACCTCTTCCACTCGACATCAACCTTCGCGACCTTCTGGCATCCGGGACAGAGGAGGTGGATGAAGTACGCGCCGCAACTCAGGCATCCAAACCCGCTGGTGCTGCCGGGAATCTCGCGCTGCGCCTGGCATTTGGGGCATGCAACTACGACGGTTTGCGCCACCCTCGTGTTCTAGAAGATCAGCAGCGGGCTGTCTACGTGCCGAGCTTGTGAAAGCCCATCTTCCGCAGCGCCCACGCCTCTCGTTCAGGCGTCAGCGAATCCCAGTACGCCTTTGCCTCGCGCTCGCGCTGAGTTCGACTCGTTCTCTTCGACTGAGCCGAAGGCAAAGTACGAGGTACGAATTGATGTACAACCTGCTGCATTGCTCCTCCAAACACCGCTTGGTTGAGCCATGCGCCCGGCATGATTCGAACATGCGACCTCTGCCTCCGCAGGGCAGCGCTCTATCCCCTGAGCTACGGGCGCTTCGGGAACGGCCAGTGTAGCCGCATGCGCTTGCGCGGCTGCGTTTTCCGCCACTCGTCGTAACTCGCCATGCGGCCCTGCTCGCGCGCGGCCTGGACGCACTCGGTGTGCGCGTGTCGCCGGCGGCTCGTGTCTCCCTCCGGCGCGATGAGGACGTGCGGTGCCATCGCATGCAGGCGGTAGCCGCAGAGCGGGCAGCGATACGTCGCCGGCTTGAGGTTGTGCGCAGCGCGCACCGACCACCACGCGGCGGGCTCGAGCCTAGGCACCCTTGGTGCGCACGTACGCGAGCGCGACGACGGAGCCGTCAGGACGACGCGCCGAGCTCGTGACGCGCTCGACGGACGTCTCGTCGTCGAGCTCGACCACCTGCAGCTTGCGGTTGACGTGGCCGCGGTAGTGCAGGCGGGCGATCGGCTCCTGCCCGGGGTAACAGCCCTTGCTGAAGCTGATGTGCGTCTCGTCGAGGCCCGCCTCGGCGGGGAGGACGCGATCGTCGAGCTCGTGTCCCCAGCGTGGGACACCGGCTTCGATGCGGCGTAGCTCGAGCTCGTCCGCGGAGAGCGTCGGCTCGAGGCCTGCGTCGAGCACTTCGACGGCGCCCGGAAAGTCGGTGGCGATGCCGTCGCCGCCGAACGCGAGCACTGTCTCATGCGCCTCCGGCGCGATCTCGCAGCTGGCCCGGAGGCGCATGCGCGTCAAGTGCGCCAGCACGGGCTCACCGAGCTCCGGCTCGGTGAGGAGCAGGTAGTCGTCCTCGCCGCGACGCCAGACGACGAGTGGCGCGATCAGCCGCGCTTTTGCCGTCAGCAGGAGCGCAGGACAGGAGTCGCCGACAGCGAGCGCGTCGACGTCGTTCGAGACCATGCGCTGGAGATAGTCGCGCGCGTCCGCTCCGGCAACCCGGACGAAGGCGCGCGGGCGCTGTGCCACGTCCATGGGATTAGTGTACGAACGCGATGCCGCTCTTCCGCTCGAAGGCCGAGGACAAGGTGCGCGCGGCGGGCTACGACCCCGCCAGGCTCCCGCCCGGCCAGTACCTAACCGAGAAGTGGCCGGTGCTGCACGCGGGGGACGTGCCGAAGGTGGATCTCGCGACGTGGGACCTGCGCGTGTGGGGCGAGGTCGAGAACGAGATCACGCTGACCTTCGAGGAGCTCACAGCGCTGCCGGCGACCGAGGTGACGAGCGACATCCATTGCGTCACGCGCTGGAGCCGCTTCGACGCGCACTTCAAGGGCGTGCACTGGCGTGAGATCGCGAAGCTCGTGCAGCCGAAGTCGAGCGCGCACTTCGCCATCGCGCATGCCGAGGCAGGCTTCACCGCGAACTCGCCGCTCGCCGCGATCGAGGACGAGAACGCGTTGATCGTGTACGAAGCCGACGGCGGACCGCTCACCCCGGACCACGGCTGGCCGGTCAGACTCTTCGTCCCGACGAAGTACTTCTGGAAGAGCGCGAAGTGGCTGCGCGGCATCGAGCTCACCGCCGCCGACAAACCGGGCTTCTGGGAGCGCTACGGCTACAACAACGACGCGGACTACTGGAAGGAAGAGCGGTACGGGTTCTAGTACGACGAAGGGCGGCCTCGCGACCGCCCTTCGCTTCCAGCAGTAGCCCGAAGGCTCGTTACATCATCCCGCCCATGTCGGGCATGCCGCCGCCCATGCCGGCGCCGGACTTGTCCGGTGCCTCGGCGACGATCGCCTCGGTGGTGAGGATGTTCTTCGCGATCGATGCTGCGTTCTGCAGCGCGGAGCGCGTGACCATCGTGGGATCGCCGATGCCTGCCTTGAGCAGGTCCTCGACTTCACCCGTGTCGATGTTCAGGCCCCAGCCCTTCTGGGCCTGGCGGACGTGCTCGACCGCGATCGAGCCCTCGAGGCCCGCGTTGGCCGCGAGCTGGCGAAGAGGCTCCTCGAGCGCGCGGATGATGATCTTCGCGCCCGTCTGCTCATCGCCCTCGAGCTCCGCGAGAAGCTGTTCCTTGACAGCGTCCGCCGCGTTGATGAGCGCGACGCCGCCGCCGGGAACCTGACCCTCCTCGAGTGCCGCGCGAGCGGCCTGGAGAGCGTCCTCGACGCGGTGCTTCTTCTCCTTCATCTCCGTCTCGGTCGAAGCGCCGACCTTGACGACGGCGACGCCGCCGGACAGCTTCGCGAGGCGCTCCTGGAGCTTCTCGCGATCGAAGTCGGAATCGGTGTTCTCGATCTCGGCCTTCAGCTGCTTGATCCGGCCCTTGATCGCGTCGGACTCGCCGGCACCATCGATGATGGTGGTCGAGTCCTTGTCGACGACGACACGACGGGCCTTGCCGAGCTGCGAGATCTTCGTGTTCTCGAGCTTGAGGCCCATCTCCTCGGTGATGACTTCGGCACCCGTGAGGATGGCGATGTCCTCGAGCATCCGCTTGCGGCGGTCACCGAAGCCCGGCGCCTTGACGGCGACGGCCTGGAAGGTGCCGCGCAGCTTGTTGACGACGATCGTCGCGAGCGACTCGCCCTCGACGTCCTCCGCCACGATCAGCAGCGGCCGGCCGGCCTGGATGACCTGCTCGAGCACGGGCAGGAGATCCTTGACCGCGCCGATCTTCTGGTTGGCGACGAGGACGAACGGTTCGTCCAGCACCGCCTCCATGCGCTCAGCGTCGGTGATCATGTACGGCGAGAGGTAGCCCTTGTCGAACTGCATGCCCTCGGTGAACTCGAGCTCGAGGCCAAGGGTCTGGCCCTCCTCGACGTTCACGACGCCGTCCTTGCCGACCTTCTCGATCGAGTCCGCAATCACGTCGCCGATCTCGCGCTCGCGCGAGGAGACGGTCGCCACGCGGGCGATGTCCTCCTTGCCGGAGACGCTCTTCGACTGCGACTTGAGGTTCTCGACGACTGCGTCGACGGCCTTCTCGATGCCGCGCTTGAGCCCCATGGGGTTCGCGCCGGCGGCAACGTTCTTCAGGCCCTCGCGAACGATCGCCTGGGCGAGCACGGTCGCGGTGGTGGTTCCGTCGCCGGCGACGTCGTTCGTCGCCGTTGCGACCTCGCGCACGAGCTGTGCGCCCTGGTTCTCGAAGACGTCCTCGACCTCGATCTCGCGAGCGATGGTGACGCCGTCGTTCGTGATGGTCGGCGCGCCGAACTTCTTGTCCAGCACGACGTACCGGCCCTTCGGGCCAAGGGTGACCTTGACCGCGTCGGCGAGGGTGTTCACGCCGCGCTCGAGAGCGCGCCGTGCATCCTCGTTGAACTTCAGCTCTTTGTGAGCCATGTCTGGTTCAGTCCTCCTACTTCGACTTTGCGCCGGCCAGCTCGCGCGTCCCGACGACCTTCGCGAGAACGTCGCTCTCGCGCAGGATCAGGTACTCGTCCACGCCAACCTTGATCTCGGTCCCGCCGTACTTGGAGAAGACGATCTCGTCGCCCTCATCCAGGTCCATGGGGACGAATTTGCCGTTGTCGTCCCGGCTGCCCGGGCCGACTGCGAGGACACGGCCGCGCTGCGGCTTCTCCTTCGCGGTATCCGGCAGCACGATGCCGCTGAACGTGACGTCCTCTTCATCGAGGACTTCGACGATCAGGCGGTCACCAAGCGGCTTCAGGTTCATACAACTGCCTCCTGACTGCGACCTTGTGACACTGTCTGGCACTCTCACCCCGAGAGTGCTGAGGTAGTGTAGTGATGGACCGCAGGTCCCGCAAGCCGCTAGAACACGGGCATGAAGCGCGAATTCTCGGCCGGCGGCGTGCTCGTCCGGACGCTAGCCGGGCGCCTGCATGTGGCAGCCATCCGGCCGCAGGGGAAGCCGGCCGGGACCTGGTTGCTCCCGAAGGGGAACATCGACCCAGGCGAGACCCCGGCGGAGACCGCCGTCCGGGAGGTGCGCGAGGAGACCGGGCTCGACGGCCGGCTCGTCGAGAAGCTCGGCGACGTCAAGTACGTCTACACCTGGGACGGAGAGCGGATCTTCAAAGTCGTGAGCTTCTTCCTCCTCCGGGCCGGGCGCGGGCGGATCGGCGCGATCGAGGAGGAGATGCGCGTCGAGGTGGCCGAGGCCCGCTGGCTCCCGCTCGACGAGGCGCCGCGCCTGCTCGCCTACGGCGGGGAGCGCGAGATGGCGGCGAAAGCGCGAGATAGGCTCGGCGCCGGATGATCAACGTCGCCGACTACCTCGAAGCGGCCGCAGCCAAGGTCGACGCGGGCGTCTGGTGTTACTTCGAGGGCGGCGCCGGCGACGAGGTGACCCTGCGGGCGAACGTCGCCGCGTACGGACGCTGGCGCTTCCGGCCGCGCATGCTGGTCGACGTCAGCGAGGTGAGCACCGCGACGACGCTGCTCGGGACTCCCGTCGCGTCACCGCTCGGCGTGGCGCCGTTCGCGATGCAGCGGCTGATCGACCCGGAAGGCGAGGTCGCGACCGCACGCGCTGCGGGCGCCGCGGGTGTCCTCATGTGCGTCTCGACGCTGACGACGAGCACGCACGCGGAGATCGCCAAGGCCGGCGACGGGCCGCGCTGGCTCCAGCTCTACGTCCTCAACGACCGGGCGCGAACCATCGCCCACATCACGGAGGCGCGCGAGGCCGGCTACTCCGCGGTCGTCCTCACCGTCGACCTGCCCTACGTCGGCAGGCGTGAGCGCGACCTGCGGCTCGGGTTCCAGAACCCGCCGCCGAACCTGCATCTGCCGTACGCGAACCTGTTCGAGAACTCACCGGCGCTGACCTGGCGCGACCTCGAATGGATCCGCGCCGAGATGCCGCTCCCGCTCGTGGTCAAAGGGATCCTCACGCGCGAGGACGCGACGCTCGCAGTCGAGCACGGCGCCGACGCGATCTGGGTCTCGAACCACGGCGGTCGGCAGCTCGACGGCGTCGCCGCCGGCCTCGACGCGCTGCCGGAGGTGGTCGACGCCGTCGCGGGACGGTGCGAGGTCTATGTCGACGGAGGCATCAGGCGCGGGACCGACGTGCTCAAGGCGCTCGCGCTCGGCGCGCGCGCGGCGTTCGCTGCGCGGCCCTTCGCAGGCGGCCTCGCGGTCGGCGGCGAGGCCGGTGTCGCGTCGGTGCTCTCGATCCTCCGGGACGAGATCGAGCTCGGTCTCGGGCTCCTCGGCTGCACGGCGCCCGATCAGGTCGCGCGCAGCCATGTGGAGCCGACGCTCCCTTATGATCTTCTCGCTTGAGCGGGCGCCGCGAGCCTATGTACGCACTCAACTTCTACTCCCCCATGGTCGCCGACCAGCTGCGCACCGGGCGCAAGTCGGCCACCATCCGCCTGGGCGACAAGTCCGGGAAGTACAAGAAGGGGATGGTCGTCAAGGTGCTGTGCGGCAACCGCTACAGCGCGCGCGAGTTCGTCTTCGACGCGGTCATCGACAAGGTCGAGGTAAAGACCCTCGGCGAGCTGTCGCCGCGCGAGATCGAGCACGACAACCCGGAGATCCGCCGCACGGACGAGATGGCGATGTTTCTCGGCCAGCTGTACAACCGTGAGGTCGAGGCGGACGAGGTCGTCACCGTGATCCGCTTCTCGCAGATCCTCAGTGGGCCTGTCGTGCCCGGCTTCGACAACGAGCTGTTCTAGCGGCGGCGCTTGATGGGCGAGCCGAAGAGCTCGTCGGGACGGATCGGCTTGCCGCACTCCTCGCAGTCGACCGCGGCGATGGATGAGAACGCCGCGTTGCAACTCGGGCAGCGGCGCAGAAGCTTTCCGCCGCACTGCGGGCACTCGTCCGGTACCTCCGCTTCGAACTCCTCGAACCAGCGGCGGCCCGCACCGCACTTGAGGCACACGGCGACCCAGTCGCCGAGCACCTTGCGTCGCTCCTCGCGCAGCCAGTCCGAGGCCTTGCCCACGCACCGACTGTAGCCTCGCCCCGATGTCCGTGACCTTCGACAGCACGCTCGACGGCATCGACTGGGCGCAGGCGAAGGCCGACCTCGCCGCCGACGACTTCGACAACGGCCGCACCGCAGACGCGCTGCGGCTGTCGTTCGAGCAGTCGCAGCACGTCGCCTTCGCGCGCGACGGAGATCGCGTCGTCGGCATGGCCCGCATGCTCTCCGACGGCGTCTGCAACGCGTACGTCGTCGACGTCTGGACGCACTCCGCATACCGGCGGCAGGGAATCGCGGCGACGCTCATGCGCATGCTCGCCGATGCAGTCCCAGGCCAACACATCGGCCTCCAAACGGACGACGCGCAGGCGCTTTACCGCTCGCTCGGCTACCGGGAGCAGCCGGAGTTCTGGTCGCTCGTCGTCGGCCGGTGGCTCGACAACGAAGCAAACAGATGACGCCCTACCCCAAGATCGAGCTGCACGTGCACCTCGAAGGCACGGTGCGAGCTGCGGCGCTGAAGCAGATCGCGAAGCGGAACGACTACGCGCTCCCGGACGACCTCGAGTCGCTGTACGCATACCGGGACTTCCGCCACTTCATCGAGACGTTCGAGCTGACCGCCGGCGCGCTGCAGCGCTACGAGGACTTCCGCCAGATCGTCGTCGACTACGCCGCCGAGGCGTCGGCGCACGGCGCCGTCTACCTCGAGGCGATCTTCGTCCCCGGCTTCTGGCGCGGCCTCGACACCGACGAGGTCTTCAGCGGGTACTGCGACGGCGCGCGAGAGGCACGCGAGCTGCACGGCGTGGAGGTGCGGCTCACGCCCGACATCCCCAGCGTCTACTCGGCGGAGGAGGCCGAGACGGTCGCCCGGTTCGCCGTCGCCTACCGCGAACGAGGCGTCGTCGGACTCGGCGTCGGCGGCCTCGAGTACCCGACGGAGCCGTACGCGCGCGCGTTCGCGTTCGCAAGAGAAGGCGGCATCGGCTCGGTCCCGCACGCCGGCGAGCTCGCGGGCGCCGACTCGGTGCGGAGCGCGCTCGACGGCCTCGGCGCCGACCGTATCCGTCACGGCATCCGTGCCGTCGACGACTCGGGGCTCGTCCGCGAGCTCGCAGGCCGCGGGACGGTGCTCGACGTCTGCCCGCTCTCGAACCTCCGTACCGGAGCGGTCGCGACCCTCGCCGACCACCCGCTGCCGCGGCTCGTCGCCGCCGGCGTCCGCTGCTCGATCTCGACCGACGACCCGGCGATGTTCGACACCGACCTCACCCGTGATTACGAGGCGGCCGAGTCGTTCGGGCTCTCGCCGCGCTCCTTCTATGACGCAGGCGTCGCAGGCGCCCTCTGCGACGAGGAAACACGGGCGCGGCTCCAGGCCGTCGGCGCCGAGTACGCCTGGCGTTAGAGTTCAGCCCCGATGGCCGTCGCGAGAGAAGCGGAGCCAGTCGGCTCGCTCCATGAGGTGCGTGAGGCAGGCCTCGACCGCGAGGACCTCCTCGGCGTCTACCGCAACATGGTCATCACGCGCGGCGTAGAGGAGCGCGGGCACATCCTCTACCGGCAGGGGAAGATCCCCGGCTCGTTCTACACCGGTCGCGGCAACGAGGCCGCGGCCGTCGGCGTCGCGACGGCGATGGGCCCGGACGACGTGGGCGCGCCGCTGCATCGCGACATGGGCGTGCACATCACGCGCGGCGTCCAGCCCTGGCACATCTTCGCGCAGTACATGGGCCGGCAGGACGGCCCGACGCACGGCCGCGACGGCAACGTGCACATGGCGGAGTCGTCGCTCGGGCTGATCGCAATGGTCAGCCATCTTCCGGCGATGCTCCCGGTTGCCATCGGTGCGGGTCTCGCCTTCAGGATTCGCGAGGAAGCGCGCGTTGCACTCGCCTGGTTCGGCGAAGGCGCATCCGCGCGCGGCGACACGCACGAGGGAATGACGTTCGCCGGCACGCGCGAGCTGCCGGTCGTCTTCGTCTGCGACAACAACCAGTGGGCGTACTCGACCCCGACGCACCTCGAGTACGCGACCGAGCATGTCGCCGACCGCGCACAGGCGTACGGCTTCGAAGGCGTCGTCGTCGACGGCACCGACGTCCTCGCGGTCTACCGCGAGGCGAAGCGCGCGATCGAGAAGGCGCGCGCCGGCGGTGGGCCGACGCTGCTCGAGTGCCTCACGCTCCGCATGGAAGGGCACGCAGTGCACGACGACGCGTTCTACGTGCCCAAGGTGATGTTCGAGAAGTGGGCCGAGTCCGATCCGATCGAGCGCTTCCGCACCTGGCTGCGCGCGAACGTCGACATGACGGACGAGGAGGAGGACGAGATCACCACCGGCGTGAAGAAGCTCTTGAACGACGCGCTCCAGCGCGCGGAGCAGTCGCCGATGCCGGATCCCGCCGACCTCCTGCACGGCGTCTACGCGTCGGCGGAAGACCTCGACACTCCCCACCACAAATAGTGCTGACCCCGGCGACATTTAGTGCAGCTCTGAACCGCGATCCGCGGCGCGATGCTGCGTCCTCAGTCACGCCGATAGCCTCTGCTATCGGCGCTCCCTGCGTCCTTGCCTCGCTTGCGTCTCGCGGCTCAGAGCCGCGAAAACGTCACCGGAGTCAGCACTAATGGCCGAGCTCACCTACCTTCAAGCGATCTCCGACGCGCTCCGCACCGAGATGCGACGCGACAAGCGCGTCTTCCTCATCGGCGAGGACGTCGGCGTGTACGGCGGCGCGTTCAAGGTGTCGCTCGGGTTCCAGGAGGAGTTCGGGCCGTGGCGCGTCATCGACGCGCCGCTCGCCGAGACCGCGATCATCGGCGCGTGCACCGGCGCTTCGATGATGGGGCTGCGCCCCGTCGCCGAGATGCAGTTCGCCGACTTCGTGTCGTGCGCGTGGGACCAGCTCGTCACCGTCGCGGCGAAGCAACGCTGGCGCGTCGGCACGCCCGTGCCGATCGTCGTCCGGCTCCCGTCCGGCGGCGGCTTCTCCGGCGGCCCGTTCCACTCGCAGAACCCGGAGTCCTCGTTCGCGCACGTCCCGGGACTGAAGTGCGTCTGCCCGGCGACGCCCGAGGACGCGAAGGGGCTCTTGATCAGCGCCATCGAGGATCCGAGCCCCGTCCTCTATTTCGAGCACAAGCACCTGTACCGCCGCATCAAGGGCGAAGTGCCCGAGGAGCGCTACACGGTGCCGATCGGCAAGGCGCGCACGCACCGGCTCGGCAAGGACATCTCCGTCATCACGTGGGGCGCGATGGTGTACACCGCCGACGAAGCCGCGCAGCAGCTCGAGAACGACGGCGTCTCCGTCGAGGTGATCGATCTGCGCAGCGTCATGCCGTGGGACAAGGCCGCAGTGCTCGACTCGGTGCGCAAGACGTCGAAGGTGCTCGTCCTGCACGAGGACACGCGCACCGGCGGCTTCGGCGCAGAGATCGCGGCGACGATCGCCGAGGAGGCATTCGAGGAGCTCGACGCGCCGGTGAAGCGCGTCGCCGCGCCCGACACGCCGGTGCCGTTCTCCCCGCCGCTCGAGAAGGCGTTCATCCCGCAGGTCGAAGACGTCGTCGCCGGCCTGCGCGACCTGGCGGGGTATTGATCGTGGCCACCGAGACCGCAGTCGACGTCGTCATGCCGCAGATGGGTGTGTCCGTCTCGGAGGGGACGGTCACGAAGTGGCTGAAGCGCGAGGGCGAGCAGATCGAGGCCGACGAGCCGCTGCTCGAGATCTCGACGGACAAGGTCGACACCGAGGTGCCGAGCCCGGCCTCTGGCACAGTCGTGCAGATCCTCGTCCAGGAGGGCGAGACCGTCGACGTCGGCACGAAGCTCGCCCAGATCGGCGGCTCCGCCGGCACGGCGCCCGCACCGGCTCCCGCACCGGAACCAGAGGCTGCGCCGACGCCTACGCCCGTCGCCGAAGCTCCCGCTCCCGCACCCGCGGCAGCCCCCGAGCCCGTCGCCGAGCCCTCGGGCAACGGCAAGTTCGTCTCGCCCGTGGTGGCGCGCATCGCATCCGAGCACGGCATCGACCCGAACCAGATTCCCGGCACCGGCCGCGGAGGCCGCGTGACGAAGCAGGACATCCTCGCCTTCGTCGAGTCCGGCCCTGCTCCGGCCGCGCCGCAGGCTCCGGCCGCCGCCGAAGCGCCCAAGGCGCCACCCGCGCCTACCGCGCCCGCCCCGGCGCCGCAGACCGGAGAGCAGGTCGAGCCGGTCTCCGCGATGCGGCGTGGCATCGCCGAGCACATGCGCCGCTCGCTCGACACGGCCGCGCACGTCACGAGCGCGATCGAGGTCGACATGTCGAAGATCGTCGCCGCCCGCGCTGCGCTGAAGAAGGAGTTCCAGTCCGCGTACGGCGTGAACCCGACGTACCTCGCGTTCGTCGCGCGCGCGGCGACCGACACGCTCAAGGACTACCCGTACGTGAACGGCGAGCTGCGCGGCGACTCGATCGTGACGCGCAACTACGTGAACCTCGGCATCGCCGTCGAGCTCGCGGACGGCAAGGGCCTCATCGTCCCGGTGATCCGGAACGCCGAAGGCCTCAACCTGCTCGGCGTCGCTCGCGGGATCGCGGACCTCGCCTCGCGCGCGCGCGACAAGAAGCTTCTGCCGGACGACGTCCAGGGCGGCACGTTCACGATCACGAACCCGGGCGGATACGGGACGTTCCACGGGACGCCGGTGATCAACCAGCCGCAGTCGGCGATCCTCGGCACGTACGCGCTCGTGAAGCGCCCGTGGGTCGTCACCGACGAGGACGGCAACGACGCGATCGCGATCAAGCCGATCATGAACATCACGCTCACGTACGACCACCGACTCGTCGACGGCGCGTATGCCGGCCGCTTCCTCCGCGATCTGCGCGAGCGCCTCGAGAACTGGGAAGGCGACGGCACCTAAAGGCTCCTACCTGCTGCAGCTCGGGCAGGTTCCCTATCGCGAGGCCTGGGATCTGCAGCGCTCGCTCGCGGGCGCGGTGTCGCAGGGGGCGATCCCCGACACCGTCATCCTCCTCGAGCATCCCCCGGTGATCACGCTCGGCCGCCGGACGGACGAGAGCGCGGAACTGCACCTGCCGGAGAGCACGGAGGTCGAGATCGTCGAGACCGACCGCGGCGGCAAGTCGACGTATCACGGGCCGGGCCAGCTCGTCTGCTATCCGGTCATCGACCTGAAGCGGCACGGCCGTGACGTCAAGCAGTACGTCCGGAACCTCGAGGAGGCGCTCATCCGGACGCTGGTGCCGTTCGCGCTCGAGGGCGAGCGCATCGACGAGCTCACCGGCGTCTGGCTCACGCCGCCGCCGCGGAAGATCGCCTCCATCGGCGTGCACGTCTCCCGTTGGGTGACGACGCACGGCTATGCGCTGAACGTCAACCTCGACCCGGCGCCGTTCACGGAGTGGATCACGGCGTGCGGTCTCGAGGACGCCGCGTTCACGACCATCTCGCGCGAGGCCGGTCGCGACGTCACCGTCGACGAGGTGCGGCCGCACGCGATCGCGGCACTCGCGGAGGTCTTCGACCTCGAGTTCGACGATCTACCGGCGGACGGCGGCGCGGGCCTTTGGCCGCAGCCGACGCACGCCGGGTTATCCGCGTAGCCCGTCGAGGATCACGTCGGGGAACCGGCTCGCCGCGGGAACGAGCTCGAAGATCTCGTCGGCGGTGAGGTCGCGCCGAAGCACGTGCGCCTTCTGCGCGCGGCGAACGAGCTCGTGCGCCGACTCTTGCACCACGAGCATCTGCGGCAGCTCCTGGCAGCGCTCCTTCGACTCGACGAGCGCGCGGTTGCGCGCATAGCCGTCGGCAGCAGCGCGAAAGAAGCCCGCAAACCCGTCCCACGGGTCCTCCTCGACGAGCGCCCCTTGCGCGAGCAGCACCATGCGGTCGAGCTCCTTGCCGAGCACTGCGTCGAGCAACGCCTCCTTCGTCGGGAAGCGGCGGAAGACCGTCCCGTGACCGACCCCGGCGCGGCGGGCGACATCGTCCACGCTGACGTCGACGCCGCCCTCGGCGAAGCATTCGCACGCCGCGCCGATGACGCGGTCGAGATTGCGTTGCGCGTCGGCCCTCATGCGCCGACGGCGATTGCCCCGTCCCTCACCTCGGACTCGATCCGCGCGACGTCGCGCTTGCGCAGCAGCGAAAGCATCACAACGAGCGCGACGAGCACCAAGCACGCGGCCCCGGCAAAGGCATAGTGGAAGCCATGCACGAGCTGCGCGTGCGAGCCGCCGTGCGTCTGGCTCGCGGCGAGCGTCGTCAGGATCGCGAGCCCGAGCGCGCCGCCGATCTGTTGCGACGTGTTGAACAGACCGGACGCAAGGCCCTGGTCCTCGTCGCGCAGCCCCGTCGTCGCAACGAGCGTCAGCGGCATGAACACGGCGCCCATGCCGAGGGAGGCGACGATCATCCCGGGGAGGATGTCGGTGGCGTAGGAGCCGTGCACCGGCATGCGTGCGAAGAGCAGCATCCCGATCGCCGTCAGGAGCATCCCGACGGCTGCCACGGGCCGCACGCCGATGCGCGGCGCGAGGGTCGACGCGAGCCCGGCCGAAAGCATGATCCCGGCGGTGAACGGCAGGAACGCTATGCCGGCCTTCAACGGGTGATAGCCGAGAACGCGCTGCACGTACAGCGTGTTGAAGAAGAACATCGCAAACATCCCCGACATAACGAGGAACATCGTCAGGTTTGCGGTCAGGAGCGAGCGCACGCGGAAGATCGAGAGTCGAACGAGCGGCGACGCGGAGCGGAGCTCGAGCAGGACGAATGCACCGAGCAACGCCACCGCGAGAACGAAGAGACCGATCGTCGTGGTCGAGCCCCAGCCCTTGGTCTCGGCCTTGACGATCGCGTAGACGAGCGTCATCAGACCGCCGGTGACGGTTACGGCGCCGCCCAGGTCGTAGCCCTTGTGCGCGTGCTCGTCCTTCGACTCCGGCACGAGACGGAGCGCCGCGAAGAACGCGAACACGCCGACCGGCACGTTGACGAAGAAGATCCACGGCCACGAGAACGACTGCGTCAGCCAGCCGCCGAGCACGAGACCGAACGCCGAGCCGCCGATGGCGATCGCGGCCCAGACGCCGAGCGCCTTCGCGCGCTCTTTGCCCTCGGCGAACGTCGTCGAGATGATCGAGAGCGCCGCCGGCGACACAAGCGCGGCGCCGAGGCCCTGGAGCGCGCGGAAGCCGATGAGCTGGCCGGAGCTCGACGAGAGCCCGTTCAAGAGCGATGCCGACGTGAAGATGACGAGCCCGATGAGGAAGAGCCGCTTACGCCCGAGCAGGTCGCCGGCGCGCCCGCCGAGCAGCAGGAAGCCGCCGAAGACGAGCGTGTAGGCGTTGATGATCCACTGGAGGTTGGCCTCGCTCAGCCCGAGATCCTTCTGGATGGACGGGAGCGCGACGTTCACGATGGTCGCGTCGAGGACGACCATGAACTGCGCGATGCAGATCAGGACGAGGACGACCCAGGGATTCGTCGAGGTGCGCTGGCTCATGCGAAACGTTCTCCAATCTGTAACCGGACGGCTCAGTCCGTTTCAGAGTACCGGCTGTGGGATGCGGTTCGCGACTTAGACTGGACAACGCCCATGGAGTCATCGCTCCCCGTCGCCGAGCGGCCTCGTAGGCCCGAGTGGATGAAGGTGCGCGCGCCCTCGCGCGACGGCCGCTACTTCGACGTCCAGAAGCTCGTGCACGGCCTCTCGCTGAACACGATCTGCGAGGAGGCGCGCTGCCCGAACATCTCCGAGTGCTGGGGGCGCGGCACCGCGACGTTCCAGATCCTCGGCGACACGTGCACGCGCGCCTGCCGCTATTGCTACGTCCACTCCGGCCGGCCCGACTCGCCGCCGGATGCGCTCGAGCCGCTGCGCGTCGCGCAGGCGGCGGCGCAGATGGAGCTCAAGCACGTGGTCGTCACGTCGGTCGACCGCGACGACGTCCCCGACCGCGGCGCAGCCCACTTCGCAGCGACGATCCGCGCGCTGAAGGCGAAGCTCCCGGAGGCCTCGGTCGAGGTGCTGACGCCCGATTTCCTCGGCGTCGAGGAAGAGGCGTTGCAGACGGTGCTTGCGGCACGACCGGACGTCTTCAACCACAACATCGAGACCGTGCGCCGGATCCATCCGAACATGCGCGGCGCGAAGGCGAGCTACGACACCGCGCTGTGGCTCCTGCGGCGGGCCAAGGAGGTCGCCGACTACGACGTCCTCACGAAGTCCGGGATCATCGTGGGGCTCGGCGAGACGAACGACGAGGTGGTCGAGACGATGCGCGACCTGCGCGCCAACGGCGTCGACGTCGTCACCATCGGCCAGTACCTCCAGCCGAGCGCGAAGCACACGCGCATCGACCGCTGGGTGCACCCGGACGAGTTCCGCTGGTTCCGCGAGCAGGGCGAGGCGCTCGGCTTCGGTTCCGTCTTCTCGGGACCGCTGGTGCGCTCGAGCTACCGCGCAGACGAGCAGCGCCACGCCGCTGCCACCGGCCGCGGCGCCGTCGCGTACTAGCGGATTCCCGTATCGATGAAGAAGTCGGCGCGCGTGGACGCGCCTCCGACGACGCGCACGCGATCCGGGCGGATGCCGAAGCCGATCCTCGGCGGGACCGGCCGCCGCACCAGATAGGTCCCCGCCTCCAGCCGAACCGTGTAGCGGCCGTGCAGGCCGACCGTCACGCGCGCCGCCACCCGGCCTCCGCGCGAGAAGACGAGCACCGCTCCGCGGGCCGGCCCGTTGCAGGGCATCCCGACCCGGCACACGGGCGCGATCGGCCCGCGCATGACGACGCCGTGCAGGTTGCCCGTGAGCAGAACCAGGGTTGCAACGAGCACAGTCACTCGTTCGAGTGTGCCTGACATCGAAAAAGCCCGCTTTCGGGGGATACGGTCGCCCGAAAGCCCACACAAGGTGCGTCCAATCGACTGCGGCCGCAGGCGCTATGTGCACCCGCGGAAAGGAGAGACAATGCGAGCCAGGCTCGTACTCGCCGGACTTGCCACGTGCATCTTCGCTTTGCTCCCGGGCTCTGCTGCCGCAGTCCTGGGCGGACAGCCGGACGCGAACCATCCCTACGTCGCGCTCGTGTCGGACGGACCCACCGTATGCTCGGGCACCCTCCTCTCTCCGACGGTGCTGCTGACCGCGGCCCACTGCTTCGCCGCCGACGGCCAGGGCGCAACGGTGCGTGCGTACTTCGCCCAGGCGCCGACTCCCGGCGCCGGGTTCTACACCGGCACCTACTACCTCGACCCCCAGTTCGCGGGTCTCGGCAACGGCATCCCGCAAGCCGACACCCACGACGTCGCGGTGGTCATCTTCAGTACCCCGATTCCCGCCTCGGTCACCAGCGGGACGTACGGGGCGCTTCCCACCGTCGGGCTCGTCGACACACTAAGCAACAACACGCCGGTCGACCTCGTCGGCTACGGCGTGGTCGGCTTCGTCCGCGGCGGCGGCCAGCCGCAGCCGGTGGCCCTCTTCCAGCGGTTCGTCGGGCAGACGACGGCGTTCAAGAGCAACGGCGCCCTCGGCGACGAGTTCCTCAAGCTGCACAGCGGGGTCTGCTTCGGCGACTCCGGCGGCCCCGATCTGCTCGGGGGAACGAACGTCGTCCTCGCCGAGAACTCGTTCCTGAACAACAACGTCTGCGCCGGAAACACGTACTCCTATCGTGTGGACACGCCGGCGGCGCTCAACTGGATCACCACCACAGTGGCCGCGAACGGCGGGCACCTCTAATGCGGGAGGGCAGGCCAGTGACACGCAGGATTCTCGGTCGGACGGCGTCCGCAACGCTCGCGGCCTCTCTCGTTGCGCTCGTCGTCGCCGGCGCCGCTTCGTCGTCCCCGACGCCACCGCTCACGGCGGTGGGAACGCCTCCGCACATCTTCGGCCCGCGGGTCGCGACGTTGAAGCACTCGAGCCCTGCGGCGGCACCGTGCCCGCTCGACGCCGGCGGCGGTTTGTTCATCGCCTGCTATGGGCCGCTCGAGCTCGGCCAGGCGTACAACTTCCCGCGCAACCTCGACGGCAAGGGGCAGACGATCGTCATCGTCGACGCCTACGGCAGCCCTGACATCCAGCAGGATCTCGCGAACTTCGACCAGGTCTTCAACCTCCCCGACCCGCCGTCCTTCACCATCATCAATGCGCGCGGCACGGGCGCGACCGACGGCTCCGGCGCGCTCTCCGACTGGCAGGGCGAGACGACCCTCGATGTCGAGTACGCGCACGCGATGGCGCCCGGCGCGAAGATCGTGCTCGACGTCGCCGCGTCGGACGACAACGACGACATCAACTCGGCCGAGGCGCAGGTCCTCCCGCGTTATCCCGGCGCAATCGTCTCGCAGAGCTTCGGCGAGGACGAGAACGCACCCGGTACGGCCAAGGCGAACCTGGTGTCGCATCTGATCTACGCCGGGGCGACCCTCATGGGCGACTCGATCCTCGCGTCCACCGGCGACTTCGGAGCGACCGACGGCGACGAGCCGCCGATCCCCGTGGCGTCGTTCCCGGCGTCCGACCCGCTCGTGCTCGCGGTCGGCGGCACCGAGGGCTCACCGTACGAGGAAGCCTTCAACGGCGGAGTCATGCTCGGCGCCGGACTGCTGGAGAACAACCACTACGGCGCGGAGCAGGTCTGGAACGAGACCGAGTGCTGCGCCGTACCGGTAGCGACCGGCGGCGCGCCGAGCGGCATCTTCCCGCGGCCGCCGTGGCAGAACGGCTTCACGAACAACAAGGGCCGTATCGTGCCGGACGTCTCCTACAACGCTGCCATCCTCGGCGGTGTCGTGGTCGTCACGTCGTGCTACACGCCGGACGTCCCGGACGGCTGCGACCCGACCGACCCGTTCTTCTCGCTCGTCGGCGGCACGAGCGCAGGCTCACCGCAGTGGGCCGCGATCGTCGCGATCGCGAACGAGGCCCGCGGCATGCGCGGTCAGCGCGGTCTCGGCCTCGTCGCCCCGGCCCTCTATGCGATCGCGAAGAATCCGCATGCGTACCAGCAGGACTTCCACGACGTCACGTCCGGGAACAACGTCCTCGGCAGCGGGAACGACCCGAGCGCCGACCCGACGCAGGGCTTCTTCGCCGGCCCCGGCTTCGACGACGCGACGGGCCTCGGCACGCCGAACGTCGCCAATCTCGTGTCCGATCTCGTCAGCGTGGGGCCGTATTCCAACCCCGGCTTGCCGAATCCCGGAACGGGCGGCCGCCAGGGCAAGCCCGACCGGTGGCACCAGAAGCATCCGCACACCGCGGAGCCGGGAGCCTGATTCGCGCTACCATCCCGGCGACGTGACCATTCGCGTCGCCGGGATCTGTTCCGCCATCGTGGCGGCCACGGCAGCCACGGTGGCTTCGGCTGCCACACCGCCCGTCCAGCCGATCCCGATCAACCCCGGCGGCCCGAACATCCCGGCGGCGACGGCGACCCTCTCTGACCGGAAGGCGGGCGCAAAGCCGGTCGCGCTGACGATCCGCGTGCACTACGAGATGGTCTGCGGGCAGCCCGGGTTCGGGACGGCCGTCATCACGATCCCCGCCGCCGCGACAGTGCCGGACTCGATTCCAGCCTCCGCCGTGCTCGTCAACGGCAAGTCCGCGCCCGCCGTCGAGGTCAACGGCCACAAGGTGACGGTGTCGATGCCCGTGCACAGAGGCGTCACCTGCCTCGTCGTCGGCCCGGGCACGCTGACACTCTTGCTCACGCACGACGCCGGTCTCGGCAACCCCCGCGCGGCCGGGACGTACGCGATCCACATCCGTCGCAACAAACTCGCGTTCACCGCGAAGGTCGCGATCTCCGCCTGATACACGAGAAGGGCCGCCCGAGGGCGGCCCTTCTCGCAGCTATCGTCTCGGCCGCTAGTAACCGAGCGAGCCGAAGTCGCCGGCGAGCTTGGCGAGGTTCGGCGTGCCGAGCCCCGAGCCGACGTTGTAGATGTTGCCCTTCGTACCCGTGTAGTACAGGTTGTCGTTCGACGTGCCCGACGCATCGAGCGGCGTGAACGGCGAGTTCCCGGACGTGGCGAACTTGTAGATCGCCGGGTTCCAGAAGCCGACGCGCCGACCGAGCAGCGAGTCGATCGCCGCCGTCGAGCCGTTCAGCTGCGGCGCGACGAAGCTCGTGCCGCCGAACTGCTCGAACGTTGCAGTGGTCGGGTCGGGGTTGTCGTCGAACGTGTACTCCACGAGATAGCCCGTCTCCGGGTCGGCGTCGGCCGACAGGTCGGGCGTCGCCCGCCCGCTGCCCTCGCCTCCCGTGGTCGGCGGAGTCGCGTTGAACGTCCAGTCGTACGGCAGGCTCAGACCGAAGTCGATCCCGAAGTACGGGTTCGTCGTCGAGAAACCGGTCGGCTTCAGGTACTCGACGGCTCGGAAGTTCGACGTCCCCTTCACACCCTGCTGATAGGCAGGCATCGCGAAGTAGCCGCTGTAACCACCGCCACCGCCGACGACATGCGACTCGGCGTACTGCTCCTCGGTCTCACCCAGCTGGGCCGGGCGGGCGGATGCCCACAGGTAGTCCCAGCCCCACGTGCGCTCCTGCGGGAAGTTGAACGTCAGACCGGAGGACGTCGAGAACGGGCCCGGCAGCGTCGTGCCGCCGGACGACGTCGCCCACGGGCTGTCGTCGGGGTTGCCGGCGGTGCGGTCGGTCGAGCCGAGGTCACGCGAGGCCGGATACGCGCCCGAGTCACCGGAGGAGAGGAACATGCTCTGCCCCTGTGCGCCCATCTCCAGGAAGGCCTGGCTGAACGCGTTGGCGTAGTTCGTGTCCTCGAGACCGATGTTCGTGAACGCGCGGATGATCGTCTCCGACTCGCCCCAGCTCGCCGACACGGTGTCAGCGGTGTTGTCGGCCGTGGCCTGGTAGAACGCATCGACGAAGCCGGCGTCGGTGTTCGGCGCCTGGTAGACGCTCAGCTTCGCGTCCGGTGCGAGCGCGCCGGACTGCTCCATGTCGAGCGCGGTCTCGTCGGACCCTGCGGCGGCGTTCGGTGCGCCCGGTCCACCGTCGACGTTGACCGTCGTGATTCGGCCGGCGGACGACTGCGACGCAGTCAAGCCGATGGCGTTCCAGAACTCACTGACGACGTCGGGCCGGTCGGCTGCGAGCGTGACGATGCCGATCGTACGGCCGTGCCCTGTCCCGCCGGCGTGCTGAACTGCGGTGAGGTGGTACCGCGCGGCGAAGTCGGACGGCAGGAGAGCCGTGTTGTTCAGGCCCTGCGTGCTGACGCCGTCGGCGGTGCCGACCATGTCACTCTGGTCCGTCGGATAGTTCGAGAGCCCGAGGATCGCCAGGATGTACGGCCCCCACTCCGACGGCACGTTCGGATTCTGCGGCGAGCCGTGCACGGTGATCGTGCCGTGGCCGCGCCCATGCGCGCCGTGCGAGGGGACCATGTAGTTCTGCTGGACGATCTGGAAGGCGTTGTTGTACTGACCCGCCGTCCCCGTCGTCTGGATGTCGAGGTTGTCCGCCATCGCGTGCGAGTGGATGCCGAACAGGGCCAGGTACGCCTGAATCCCCAGGACGACCAGCTTCGACTGTCCGTACGTGTTGGCGAATCTGCTCGTCGACAGGAAGCCGCCGGGCATTCCGGCCTCGACCTGGGACTCGAGCTGGCTCTCGTTCCGAGCCCGGAGCACGAAGGTGACCGTCTCGCTCGTGCTCGGAGCGGTCGGGTCGAACGGCGTGTACCCGGCGAGCGCGGCGGCGCCCGCTCCCTGGGCCACGCTCATGTATTTCGCCGCTTTCGCGGAGCCGGGCGAGGCCGAGGCGGCAACCGCGGCGACTGCGGCGACTGCCACCAGGGTTACCCACCACCTGCGTCGGTGCATCATCGAGTGTCCCCTCTCCATCTAATCGGGGCGCTGCGGACGCCCCCTGTGTACAGACGATCCTGCACGACCTGGAGCGGTTTTGCCAAGTGGAGGTTCCGGCAGTTTCCAGAGGCCGCTAGCCGTGCGGCTTTGCCATCTTGCGGTAGTCGAGCGCCTCGTCGAGCGTCGCCTCGTCGACGCCCTTCTCTCGCGCGACCTCGCGCAGCGACCGGCCGGACGCCGCAGCTTCCTTGACGATCTCGGTCGCCCGGTCATAGCCGATGTACGGGTTCAATGCCGTCGCCGCGGAGAGCGTCAGCTCCGCGTAGTGCTCGGCCGTTTCGCGGTTCGCGACGATCCCGTCGACGCACTTCTCCGCGAACAGCCGGCTGGCGCTCGCGAGCAGCTTCACCGAGTCGAGGATGTTGCGCGCGAGCAGCGGCACGAACACGTTCAGCTCGAAGTGGCCCTGCATGCCGCCGACGGTGATGGCGGTGTCGTTGCCGATCACCTGCGCCGCCACCTGCGTGACGACCTCCGGCATGACCGGATTCACCTTGCCGGGCATGATCGAGCTGCCCTTCTGCAGCTCGGGCAACGCGATCTCGCCCAGGCCGGCGCGCGGCCCGGAGCCGAGGTAGCGGATGTCGTTCGCGATCTTCGTCAGCGACACGGCGACCGTCTTCAGCGCGCCGGAGGCCTCGACGATGCCGTCGCGCGCAGCCTGCGCCTCGAACGGATCTGCGGGCGCGGAGATCTCGAGACCGGTCTCGGCGGCGAGCAGCGCGCGCACGCGTGCAGCGAACTCCGGGTGCGTGTTCAGCCCGGTGCCGACGGCGGTGCCGCCGAGCGGGATCTGGCCGAGCCGGGTGAGGGTCGAGCCGACGCGCTCGTAGCCCTGCCGCACCTGCGCGGCGTAGCCGGCGAATTCCTGGCCGAGGGTGACCGGCACCGCGTCCATCCAGTGCGTCCGGCCGGACTTGACGACGTCGTCGAACTCGACGGCCTTCGCCTCGAGCGAGTTCGCGAGCTGCTCCAGCGCAGGGAGAAGGTTGTTGACGATCTCGTCGAGCGCAGCGAGATGGACGGCGGAGGGGAAGACGTCGTTCGACGACTGCCCCATGTTGACGTCGTCGTTCGCGTGGACGTCGTCGCCGGCGAGCTTGGCGAGGACCTCGTTCGCGTTCATGTTCGACGAGGTGCCGGAGCCGGTCTGGAAGACGTCGATCGGAAACTGGTCGTCGAGCTCGCCGCGCGCAATGCGCTCCGCGGCGGCGGCGATGCGCTCGGCCTTGTCGCGGTCGAGCAGCCCGAGGTCGGCGTTCGCGCGTGCCGCCGCGCCCTTGATCCGGCCGAGCCACCGCGCCACCGGCGCGGGGATGGGCTCGCCCGACACGGGAAAGTTGGCAATCGCCTTCGTGGTCTCGGCGCCCCACAGCTCGCGTGTCTCTTCGGTTTTCACGCCGATGAGTGTAGGCCTTCGGCCGCGGCGAGCAGCGCGTCCCAGGTGCAGAGCTTGACGCGCGGGCGGCCAAGCGGCTCGCCGGCGCTGCGCTCGGCCTCGTCGATCGCGAGCCAGCCGGCGTAGACGACGCGGCGCACGTCGCGCTCGTCGAGAAGGGCGTCGACGTCGTCTGCCGTCACGCCCTTGCGAGGCGCGTCGCGCAGGTCCTCGAGCAGCAGCTCAACCGTCTCGGTCGCGTCCTTCTTGTTGGTGCCGATGACGCCGGTCGGCCCGCGCTTGATCCAACCCGCGACGTAGAGACCGGGGCCGACGCGTCCACCCTCGTTCGCGATCACGCCCGCGCGCTCGTCGAACGGGACGCCGGGGAGGGCGACGCCGCGATAGCCGACGCTGCGGAACACGAGGCCGCACGAGAGCATCGAGCGGTCTTCCGTCGGTACGGCGCGGTTGTTTTCGTCCAGCACGTTTCTGACCAGCTCGATGCTCTCGACGCGACGCTCTCCGAGGATCGCGACGGGGGAGTGGAAGAACTTCAGCACGAGCCGCTTCGGCTTCCCGGACGGCTCGCGTGCGGCGAACTCGCGCAGGACCTCGAGGTTGCGCTCCGAGTTCGTGTCCGTCGACTCCGCGCCCTCGAGGTCGGCCGCGTCGACGATCACGTCCGCCCCAGCCAGGTCACCGAGCTCCGCCAGCTCGGGCGTCGTGAACGCCGCCTGCGCCGGGCCGCGGCGGCCGACGACGACGATCTCCTTGATCGAGGCTCCGCCGATGGCGGCGATGGCCGCGTCGCAGGTGTCCGTCGGCGCCAGCTCCTCGGGCGTCAGCGCGAGCATGCGCGCCACGTCGAGCGCGACGTTGCCGACTCCGATCACGATCGCCCGCTCGACGTTCAGGTCGAAGACGAGGTCCTGGTAGTCGGGATGGCCGTTGTACCAGGCGACGAACTCGGTGGCCGGCCACGAGCCGGGCAGGTCTTCCCCGGGGATCCCGAGCCGGCGGTCGGTCTGCGCTCCCACGGCGTAGACGACAGCGTCGTACAGGCGAGCGAGATCCTCCGGCGTGATGTCCCGGCCGACCTCGACGTTGCCGAGCAAGCGGAAGCCGGGACGGTCGGCGATGCGCTCGAACGCCTTCGAGACCGTCTTCAGCTTCGGATGGTCTGGCGCCACGCCCAGCCGGACGAGGCCCCACGGCGTCGGCAGCCGCTCGAACATGTCCACCTGGACGGGGACGTCGGCGGAGAGGAGTGCGCCCGCTGCGTAGAAGCCGGCCGGGCCAGAGCCGACGACGGCGACGCGAAGCGGGGACATCAGGAAGCGGCGCGGTGCTGACGCCACAACCGGCCCGTGAAGGAGCCGGCGAGCGCGAGGATCAGGACCGCGACCACGGGATGCAGCGCGCGCACCCAGGAAGGCCCGCTGTTCGCAAGGATCGACTGGAGGAAGACGAGCAGCGTCAGCACGAGGGCGAGCAGCGCCTGGCCTCGGCCGAGCCGCCCGACGAGTGCCGCCACCAGCACGAGCACCGCGATGATCAGGAGAACGTTCCCGAGCACCCGGTGCGGCTCGAAGACGTGGTCGAACCTCGCGTCGGATGCCCCGTGCTGGACGCGGAAGACGCCGAGGCCGGCGAGGAAGAACTCGACGATCACCCCGAGGGTGAAGACGGAGAGGAGGACGCGGTGGACGGAGCGCACTAGTGGGAGCAGCCGGAGCCGCAGCCGTGGGCGCCCGTATCTTCGGGAGCCTCGCCCTCGGCGACCTGGAAGGAGTGCCCGCAGCCGCACGAGGAGACGGCTTGAGGGTTGTCGATCTTGAACCCGGACTCCTGGATGGTCTCGAGGTAGTCGACCGTCGCACCCTTCAGATAGGGCGCGCTGAACGGGTCGACGACGACCCTGACCCCTTCGATCTCGAACTCGTGGTCGCCCTCCTGGGCGCCGCGGTCGAAGCCGAGGCCGTACTGGAACCCGGAGCAGCCGCCGCCCTCGATCGCGACCCGGAGGACGGAGACGTCGGTCTCAGTCTCCATGAGGGCGCGGATCTTCTCCGCGGCCGCCGGGGTCAGCGAGACGATGCTCTCGGTGCGCTCCTGAAGCTCCATCGGCTCACATCGTACCAGCGAGGGTCGCCGGCGCACGACTTTGTAACACCCGTCTCGCTCACGGCTCCTGGTGTCGAGCGTGAACAAGTGCGGACTTGGTAACGTCGCCCCGCCGATGCTGAGCAACTGGCTGCCCTTCTTGATCTACGGGCTCTTCGCGCTCGCAATCCCGGCATCGATGATCTATGCCTCGTTTGCGCTGGCGACCCGCCCGACGCGGCGGACGCGCGCCCGCGTCATCCCGTTCGAGTCCGGCGTCTCGCAGGGCCAGATGAAGCCCCAGCGCTTCACGGTCAGCTTCTACCTGACGGCGATGCTCTTCATCGTCTTCGACATCGAGATCGTGTTCCTGTATCCGCTCGCGATCCAGCTGCACGCGCTCGGCTGGTTCGGATTCGTCGAGTTCGCCTTCTTCCTCGTGATCCTCGCGGTCGCGTACGTCTACATCTGGCGCAAGGGCGCCCTCGAGTGGTAGATGGCTGACGACGGGCCCACGCGGCTCCGCGACTACGGGCTCCAGTCGGAGCGGCTGCTCTGGCCGACGAAGGGGCCCTCCAAGTTCGAGGAGGAGCTCGGCGTCGAGGAGCTCGAGCGGGCGCTCGGCATCACGACGCTGGACAAGGCCGTGCGCTGGGCGCAGACGAAGTCGATGTGGCCGGACACCTTCGGGCTCGCGTGCTGCGCGATCGAGATGATGTCGATCGTCGGCTCGCGGTACGACCTTGCCCGCTTCGGCATGGAGGCGTTCCGCTCGTCGCCGCGCCAGGCCGACCTGCTCATCGTCTCCGGCCGCGTCGCGCACAAGATGGCGGCGCCGCTGCGGCAGATCTACGACCAGATGCTCGAGCCGAAGTGGGTGATCGCGATGGGCGCGTGCGCGAGCTCCGGCGGCATGTTCAACAACTACGCCATCCTCCAGGGCGTCGACCGCATCGTTCCCGTCGACATCTACATCCCGTTCTGCCCGCCGCGCCCCGAGGCGCTGATGGAGGGGATCATCCGGCTGCACGAAGCGCACCTCGCAGGCATCCCGCCGGCGTACGAGCGCAAAGAGGTCGCGACGTGAACGACTTCGCGAAAGTCCCGGGATACGTTTCGACAACGGAGGCGTACGGCGAGACGACCGTCGTCGTCGAGCGCGGGCGCATCCGCGAGGCGTGCACGTTCGCACGCGACGAGCTCGGCTTCGCGATGCTCAGCGACCTCGTCGCCACCGACTATCTCGACTGGGCAGGCAAGGGCGTCTCGGGGTACATCGGCACCACCGCCGGTCGCGATCTCAACATGCCGATGACGCAGGGGCTGCAGGCGCTGCCGGAAGCGAAGCCCGCGCGGTTCTCGCTCAGCTACCACCTGCTCGCACTACGTCAGGGCGCACCGCGGCTACGCCTCCAGTGCTGGCTCGAGGACGGCGACACGGTCGACAGCGTCGTCTCCGTCTGGCCCGCCGCCGACTGGCTCGAGCGTGAGCAGTTCGACCTCATGGGCATCCGCTTCGACGGCCACCCGAACCTCGCGCGTCTCCTGATGGACGACGACTGGGAAGGCCATCCGCTGCGCAAGGACTACCCGCTCGGCGGCGAGCCCGTCCGCTTCTCATCAGCAGAATGACCGCGACGCTCCCACACGTCGGCCGCGCGCGCCGCTGGCCCATGGTCGGCGATCCGATCTACGAAGGCTCGCGCATCCCGAAGCGCGTTCCGACAATCGTCGACGTGCCCGCGGCGCTCCGCGAGACCGACGACGTGCTGCAGGTCAACTTCGGCCCGAACCACCCGTCCACGCACGGCGTGCTGCGCCTCATCGTCGACCTCGACGGCGAGAAGGTCGTCGGCCTCTCGGCGGTGATCGGCTACCTCCACACCGGCTTCGAGAAGAACATGGAGCAGAAGACGTGGTGGAAGGCGATCACGTACCCGGAGCGCATCGACTACGTCGGCTACCAGAACAACGAGCTCGTCTTCGTCCTCGCGATCGAGAAGCTGCTCGAGCTGGAAGTGCCAGAGAAGGCCACGTGGATGCGGATGCTCATGTGCGAGCTCAACCGCATCCATTCGCATCTCGTGTTCCTCGGAACGTCCGCGCTCGAGCTGGGAGCGATCTCGATGTTCTGGTACTGCTTCCGCGAGCGCGAGACGATTCTCGATCTGTTCGAGCTCGTCGCCGGTCAGCGCATGCACACGCGCTACTTCCAGGCCGGGGGGCTCGCGGAGGACATCCCCGCCGGCTTCTACCCCGAGGCGCGCAGCTTCGTCGAGCGGATGCCGCACGCGCTCGACGACTACCTGACGCTGCTCGACCGCAACAAGATCTGGCTCGAGCGCACGCAGGGCGTCGGGCTCCTCTCGGCCGACGACGCGATCGCGCTCGGACAGTCCGGCCCTGTATTGCGCGCGTCCGGCGTCGACTGGGACCTCCGGCGTGACGATCCGTACCTCGCCTACGACCAGGTCGACTTCCGCGTGCCGGTCTACAACGGCGGCGACGTCTACGACCGCTATCGCGTCCGCATGGACGAGATGGCCGAGTCGACGCAGATCGTGCGCCAGTGCATCGACCGGCTCGAGCGCATGGAGGGCGAGCCGTGGATCGCGGACGACCGCAAGGTCGTGCTCCCGCCCCGCGAGGAGCTGCACACCTCGATGGAGTCGCTCATCCACCACTTCAAGATCGTCACCGAGGGATATCGCGTCCCCGCCGGCGAGATCTACGTCGCGATCGAGTCGCCGCGCGGCGAGTCCGGCTGCTACGTCGTCAGCGATGGCGGCCCGAGGCCGTGGCGCGTGCACTTCCGCGCCCCGTCGTTCGCGGCGCTTCAGGCCACCGCGACGTGCGCGCAGGGATCGCTCATCGCCGATCTGATCGCGATCGTCGGCTCGCTCGACGCAGTCATGGGGGACACGGACCGATGAGCCTGGCCGACGAGATCCAGAAGGTCGCGAGGCGGTACCCGGAAAGCAAGTCCGCGATCCTGCCCGCGCTCCGGCTTGCGCAGGAGGAGTACGGCTGGCTCTCCCGCGAGGCGATCGAGGAGGTGGGCGAGGCGCTCGACCTGACGCCGGCCTACTGCATGTCGGTCGCGAGCTTCTACGACCTGTTCAACTTCGAGCCGATCGGCCGGCACACGATCGAGGTGTGCACGAACGTCTGCTGCGGGCTCGTGAACGCGCAGGCCGTGCTCGAATCGTTCGAGCGCGAGCTCGACATCGCGCCCGGCGAGACGACCGCCGACGGCGAGATCACGCTGCGCGCGGTCGAATGCCTCGGCGGCTGCTCGACGCCGACGATCGTCGCGATCGACCAGCGCTACCGCCAGTCGGTCACGCCGGAAGACGTCCCCGCCATCCTCGAGGAGTTGCGCAATGTCTGAGGCGCTCGTCCTCGGAGGAGCGGAGGAGACGCCGCTGCGCGACCTCGCGTCGTACCGCGCCGTCGGTGGCTACGCCCAGCTCTTGAAGGCGCGCGCGATGCCACCGCAGGAAGTGATCGCGCTGCTCATCGAGTCGAACCTGCGCGGCCGCGGCGGCGCGTTCTTCCCGACCGGGCGCAAGGCGAGCTTCATCCCGTCGCCGGAAAAGGTCGCGAAGCCGATCTACATCACGGTCAACGCCGACGAGTCCGAGCCCGGGACGTTCAAGGACCGCGAGATCATGCTGCGCGTCCCGCACCGGCTCGTCGAGGGCTGCCTCATCGCCGCGCACGCGATCCAGTCGAACTTCGTCTTCATCTACATCCGTGGCGAGTACTCGACCGAGTACGACGTCCTGCAGTCCGCCGTGGACGAAGCGAACGCGGCCGGTCTGCTCGGCGCGGTCAAGATCCTTGTGCACCGTGGTGCCGGCGCGTACATCTGCGGCGAGGAGACGGCGCTCCTCTCGTCGCTCGAGGGAGAGCGCGGGCAGCCGCGCTCGAAGCCGCCGTTCCCGGCGATCGAGGGCCTCTACGCCGCGCCGACGCTCATCAACAACGTCGAGACGATCACGACCATCCCGGTCGTGCTCGAGGTCGGTCCTGCCGAGTACGCGCAGATCGGCGCGCCGCCCGACTCGACCGGCACGCGTCTCTTCTGCCTCTCCGGCAATGTCGCGCGACCGGGCGTGTACGAGCTGCCGCACGGCCTCACCACGCGCCACCTCATCGAGGACATTGGCGGAGGAGTTCCGGACGGCCGGTCGCTGAAAGCCGTGATGATGGGCGGCTCGTCCTTCCCGGTGATGACGCCGGACGACCTCGACACGAAGCTCGACGCGAACTCGCTCGGCCAGAAGGGCTACTTCATCGGGTCGGGCGTCGTCTGCGTCCTCGACGACCGCACGTGCATGGTGCAGTTCGCGCTGCGGGTCGGCCAGTTCTACATGCACGAGTCGTGCGGCAAGTGCACGCCGTGCCGCGTCGGGACGCGCTGGCTCGTGCAGATGTTGCGCGCGGTCGAGAACGGCACCGCATCCGAGAGCGACTTCGACCTCGCACTCGACGTGTGCGACCGGATCATCGGCAAGTGCCTCTGCGTTCTCGGCGACTCCGACGCGATGATCGTCGCGAGCTGCGTGACGAAGTTCCGCGACGAGTTCCACGCGCACCTCGAGCACGGTGGCTGCCCCTTCGGCCACGACTCGTCGCTCGACGGGCTCTTCGCGCCGTCTGATCAGCACGCCGCCCACGAGGTGGTCGTATGACCGATCTCGTCCGCGTCACCGTCGACGAGCGCGAGGTGCACGTTCCCAAGGGGACGGGCATCGTCGAGACGGCGCTCGCCGCCGGGATCGAGATCCCCGTCTTCTGCTACGAGCCGCGGCTCGGCGAGGGCATCGGCGCATGCCGCATGTGCATCGTCGAGATCGAGGGGATCCCGAAGCTCCAGACCGCGTGCACGACGACCGCGACGGACGGCATGGTCGTCAAGACGGCGCGCACCTCTAAGAAGGCGTCGGTCGGCCAGAACGCGACGCTCGAGTTCATCCTCGTCAACCACCCGCTCGACTGCCCGGTGTGCGACAAGGGCGGCGAGTGCCCGCTCCAGGACCTGACGTTCCGCTACGGGCCGGGGAACACGCGCATGACCTTCGAGAAGCTCACCTTCGAGAAGCCGATCCCGATCTCGCCTGCGATCTCGCTCGACCGCGAGCGCTGCATCCTCTGCTACCGCTGCACGCGCTTCAGCGAGGACGTGAGCGAGGACGGACAGCTCGTCGCACGCAACCGCGGCGCGATGTCGGTGATCACGACGTTCGAGGACGAGCCGTACAGCGGCCCCTTCACGGGCAACGTCACCGAGCTCTGCCCCGTCGGCGCGCTCCTGCCGACGCAGTACCGGTTCGAGGCGCGCCCCTGGGAGATCCAGAACGTGCCGACGGTGTGCGGCATGTGCTCCGTCGGCTGCAACGTCAACGCGACGGTGCGCGAGGGCAAGGTGAAGCGGATCCTCTCGCGGAACCATCCCGAGATCGACGAGGGCTGGATCTGCGACAAGGGCCGCTTCGCGTTCTCCCATACGCGTGCCGCCGACCGCATCGTCGACCCGATCAAGCGCGTGCGGATGCACGGGTTCGAGCCGGTGTCGTGGGACGACGCGCTGGACGAAGCGGAGCGGCTGCTCCGCGCGGCCCAAGGCCGCGTCGTCGTCGCGCTCTCCGGATCGGAGACGGTCGAGCAGGCGTATGCAATGGCGAAGCTCGTCCGCGTCGGCACCGGATCGCACGAGGCGATGCTCCCCGAGGAAGTCACCCACAGCCTCGACGCGTACGGGCTGCCGCTGTCGGCCATCCGCGACGCGCAGGTCGTCGTCGTGCTCGGCGACGTCTCCGTCGCGGAGCGCGCGCCGATCGTCGACCTCTGGATCAAGGCGGCGCGCCGAAACGGTGCACGCGTCCTCACGGAGTTGGACGATCACGCCGTGCGCGGCGCCGACCGCGCGGTGCTCATCTGGTCCGGCCCGGGCGGCCGCGGCGGCGCGACGGTGGCGGCGCACGCGGAGCGGCTCGGTCTCGCCGGCAAGGAGGGCTGCGGCGCGTTCTACCTCCCCGAGACGCCGAACGGCCGCGGCGCCGCCGACGCGTGGGCTGCCGCTTCTGACGAGGAGCCTGCGGAGACCGAATCGGTGGGCCTGCTGATCGTGTCCGGGGACGAGGCCGCGAACGACCCGAATGTGCGCGCGCTCGCCGAGAAGGCGGAGTCCGTGATCGCGATCTCGATGTTCCACGGCCTCGCCGCCGGGTGGGCCGACCTCGTCCTGCCGGGAACGAGCTACCTCGAGCGCGACGGCACGTACGTGAACCTCGAAGGACGGCTACAGCGCCTCCGGCGTTCGGCCATGCCGCCTGCGCCGGACGAGCTCGCCTGGCTGTCGCAGCTCGCGTCGCGCTTCGGCGTCGAGCTCGCGCCGCACGCGCCGATGGTCTTCGCCGAGCTGTCGGAGCGCATCTACGGCGGGCTCGCGTTCGGCGAAGTCGGCGAGCGAGCGCCGCTCCGCGGCTACCTCGGCGCGCCCGCGCACGTCGAGGCCCCGCCGCTGCCGGAGCCCGAGGCCGCCACCGAAGGGCTGCAACTCGTCTGTTACAAGCCGCTCTTCTCGGGGCCGGCGGTCGAGCGCGTCGATGAGCTCCAGTTCCAGCGGCCGCCCGCCGAGGTCGAGCTCGCACGCGCCGACGCGCAGGCGCGCGGCATCGCGAACGGCGCGACGGTGACCGTGTCGCACAACGGCACGTCGATGCAACTGCGCGCGCGCATCGCGAAGGATCTCCGTAAGGGCATCGTGCGCATCGCGCGCGAGCACGCAGGCGACCTACGCGGCACGGTCGAGGTGAGCGCGTAGTGGAGCCGTGGTGGATCTCGCTCATCAAGGCGGCGATCATCGTGAACCTCGTCATGGTCGCGTTCGCGTACCTGACGTGGCTCGAGCGCAAAGGCCTCGGCCGTCTGCAGAACCGTTACGGCCCGAATCGCGCCGGCCCGTTCGGGCTGCTGCAGCCGATCGCCGACCTCGTGAAGCTCGTCCGCAAGGAGGCCTTCTCTCCGTCGAGCGCGATCGAGATCCCGTACATCCTCGCGCCCGTCATCTCCATGTTCACCGCGCTCGCCGCGTTCTCGGTCATCCCGTGGGGATCGGGCTGGAAGATCTACCACTGGCAGGTGACCGGTGAGGTCGTCAACGTCCCGATCTCGCTGCTCCTGATCTTCGCCCTCGGGTCGATCGGCATCTACGGCTTCATCATCGGCGGCTGGGCGTCGGAGTCGAAGTTCTCGCTGCTCGGCTCGATGCGCACGTGCGCGCAGCTCGTCTCGTACGAGGTGTCGCTCGCACTGAGCGTGCTCGGCGTCGTCATCCTCGGCCGCTCGCTCTCGCTCGTCGACATCGTCCACCGGCAGGGCGTGACGCTGCCGTTCGTCATTCCGCAGTTCTTCGGCCTGCTCGTGTTCTTCTTCGCCGGCATCGCCGAGACGAGCCGCGCGCCGTTCGACCTTCCGGAGGCGGAGCAAGAGCTCGTCGCCGGCTACCACACCGAGTACTCCGGCATGCGCTGGGGCCTCTTCCAGACGGCCGAGTACATCAACCTGATCACACTCTCCGGGCTGATGGTGACGCTCTTCTTCTCCGGCTGGCACGGCCCGTGGAACCTCGGCCCGATCTGGTTCGTGCTGAAGCTGCTCGGCGTGCTCTTCGCCTTCATCTGGCTGCGGGCGACCCTCCCGCGCCTGCGCTACGACCAGCTCATGCGCTTCGGCTGGAAGGTTCTCCTGCCGGTGGCGACGCTCAACGCCCTCGTGACCGCGATCATCGTGGCGGCGACGTGAGCCCGCAGCCCATATCGACGCTCAAGGGCTTCGCCGTCACGTTCCGGCAGATTCTCAAGAAGCCGATCACGACGCAGTATCCGGAGGAGCGGCGGCCGCTCTATCCGCGCTTCCGCGGCCGGCACCGGCTGTGGACGCACGCGAACGGGTTGGAGAAGTGCGTCGGCTGCTCGCTGTGCGCGGCCGCCTGCCCGGCCGACTGCATCCGCGTCGTCGCAGCGGAGAACACGCCCGAGAACCGCGTCTCCGCAGGCGAGCGCTACGCGCGCATCTACGAGATCAACATGAGCCGCTGCATCTTCTGCGGCTACTGCGAGCTCGCGTGCCCATTCGACGCGATCACGCTCGGCA